>JBCDGU010000004.1:0-320548 GCA_038750875.1 Pseudomonadota bacterium
TCAGCTTTATGCGCTATGACCTAGGCTTCTTCGATCGAACAGTGAACCGAGTAGAGCCCGTCGGGGACAACCCCTTCGCTCCAAAAGTGTTACCCATGCGCTCGGAATAAAATGGGTACCATGCGCCCGGAAAGGACACCTATGATTTGGTCCGCCTGGCAGGAGTCGAACCTGCGACCTGCCGCTTAGGAGGCGGCTGCTCTATCCTGCTGAGCTACAGGCGGGTGTGAGGCTGGGGCGATTCTACTGCCTTAAGCCGTAGAAGGCAGCGACTCCGTAAAATTTCGAGTGTAATCAATTGTGAAATGGCGCACTTTCACCCTCTTTCTGAGAATTTCCAGCAATGCGATACTAATGCCATCTAACCGGGGGAATCGCTGATGAGCGACACGGATCTGGAGATTGCACCTTACCTTGCCTTGATGGTGAACAAGGAAGGCGAGGACATCTATTTCCATTCAGGCGCCAAGATTTTAATCAAGGGGCCCTTTGGCTTCGCCTGGATTGGCGAGAAGCTCATTCCGGGGCAGGTCGATCGTATCTTTCGCTCCGTTGCCTCCGACCGCAAAATCATGGAATTTGAAGAGCACGGCGAAGTCGATTTCAGCCTTGGCGTGCCAAAGCTTGGGCGCTTCAGAGGCTCTGCCTTCAAGCAGCGCGGCGAGACATCTCTCGTCTTCCGTTACGTGCGCTCAGAAATCCCGACCGTCGAAGAACTGGGCCTGCCCACGGTTCTCAACGACCTGGTCATGGAAAAGAACGGCCTGGTCGTCGTCGTCGGTGCGACGGGCTCTGGTAAGTCTACATCACTGGCTGCCATGATCGACCATCGCAACAGCAACGCTGCGGGTCACATCCTGACCCTGGAAGACCCTATCGAGTATCTCCATTCTCACAAGCGATCGGTCGTTGCACAGCGGGAGATCGGTGTCGATACGGATAGCTTCTCCTCGGGCATCCGCTCCGCCATGCGCTCCGCGCCCAACGTGATTCTGCTCGGAGAGATCCGGGACACCGACACCATGGAGTCAGCCCTTAAATTCGCGAACACCGGCCACCTGTGCCTGACGACCCTGCACGCGAACAATGCCGTCTCGGCTCTCGAGCGCATGATGACGTTCTTCCCACCGGAAGAGCAGGAAAACGAAGTCACCCGTATCGCCCAGAATCTTCGCGGCGTGGTATCGCAGCGCCTGATTCCAACGCTCGATGGTGGCAAATGCGCCGCCATTGAGATCATGATCAACACACCCCGCATCCAGGATTTGATCGTTAAACAGGATCTGTCGGAATTGCGCAGCACGATCGAGCAAGGCAGCAAATATCAGATGCGCACCTTTGATCAGGCGTTGATCGAGCTCTTTGACGCAGGCCGCATCAGCGCCGACACGGCCATCGAGTACGCCGACTCAAAGAACAACGTATCTCTGCACATCCGCCTCAACAGCGGGGAGTCCTTCGACAACGTCAGTCTGGAACTGGACGAAATCGAGCGTCGCTAAACGCGCGGCGCCCCGGCCTATACCCGCGCCCGATCATGCCGCACGGTTGGTAGCGCTCCTCTTCGCGCGAAGCACACCATAGCTCGTAGGCCGCAGACGGACGCTGAAAAAAAGGCGCACCACTGACCCTCTGGAATCAGCTCAGGTCGACCACAATCTTGCCAAAGTGTTGCTGACTCTCTTGATGCTTAAAGGCAGCGCCGAGTTCCGCCAGCGGGTAGCTGCGGTCGATGACGGGTTTCAGGTCCCACTCCTCGAAGGCTTTTACCATTCTTGCCTGATGCTCGTGGGAGCCAACGGTAATACCCGACATGGTGGCATTTCGCTGAAAGAACTCCGCAAGGGGCACTTCACCGGCGATGCCTGTCAGCACGCCAATCATGCTGATGGTTCCACCAATTTTCAGCGCGCGAACCGATTGGGTCACGGTTCCCGGACCACCGACTTCAATCACCAAACTCACGCCGCCGTCGCTGATTTCAGCGGCTGTGCGGCCCCATTCCGCATTCTCGCGGTAATTGAGCACTTCGTCGGCGCCCAGCGCTTTCAGGCGCTCCAGTTTCTCTTCGCTGGACGATGTGGCAATCACTTTACAGCCCAGAGCTTTGGCGATCTGAAGCGCAAAAACGCTGACGCCTCCCGTACCCTGCACCAAAACCCAGTCACCGGGGGACAAAGAGGCCTCCTCTACGCAAGCCCGCCACGCCGTCAGCCCCGCACACGGTAGCGTCGCTGCCTCTTCGTAGCTCATGTTGGCGGGCATCGCCGAGAAGGCAGCCTCACCCATGGTCACCAATTGCGCGGCAAAACCATCAGCATGGTCACCAGGCACGCCCAGCAAGTGCGCCATTTCCGGTGTTCCCGTAGACCAGTTTGGGAAGAAGTGACTCATCACCCTATCCCCTACCTGATAGGCGGAGACACCCTCACCGATCTTGACGATCTCTCCCGCACCATCCGACATGGGAACGCGGCCGTCTCCCGTCGGCAGCATGCCCACACACACCAGATAGTCATGAAAGTTTAGGGAGCTGGCGTGCACTCGCACCTGCACTTCGCCAGGACCAGGATCTCGGGGATCAAGCTCCGAGAGCGTGAGGTGATCGAGGCCGGCTTTGGAGCCTAATTGAATCTGCTGCATGGATTATCCTTATTGCTTTGGGGTACCTATCAGGCGCCTTAGTACACCCGATCAGGAAGCTCGCGCTGTCACCTGGATCGGTGTCACCGCCCTTAAAATTCTGGTCGCCACATGAGAGCGACGACAAACAGCACGTGACAGATGACCGCGATGATCGTCAGCCAAGTTCGCAGCCGTGTATACCACGCTCCCCGCGCCGAAAGCCGCTGTTCGTACCACATCTGTGTTCCATGACCGAGCATGAGGAGGATTCCAGCAACCAGCGGCTGCGCTGTCATTGTGGCAAACACGACAAATAACACCACGCCGTTGCTAATGAGGATTGGGGCCCGATCCCCCGGGGAGGGCTCGGGAAGGGTTTCACCCCAGAGGGTGCCTGCCAGAAAGCAGAGGATTGCTGCAGAGTAAACGAGAAAGCCCCGAACAGACACCGCGAGCAGCAGGTCACTCAGGAACATCGTTCCCAGTGCCGTCGCGACAAAGGGAACTAGTCCGGCGACCCCCAGCAAACGCATCAAAACCGGTGGACTCAAGACAGGGGCTCCTGCCGCTCGATGCTCAGAAGAATCTCGCCCACACGAAAACCAAACTTCGACATCACGGACTCATTGATAAGCACCGTTGGGCTCACAAGGTACATCCGGTCATCGATGCGCAGATCAATCGTGCTGTCCCCATAAGGAACACGCAAGACGTAATCCAGGAACATGGCATTGCCTGAAACACTCGCGAGACCATCGCCGACGACATCGCCCGCGGTCGCCCCATAGGTTCCGTCTCCGTTCGGGGATAGCGTCCAGACCCGGCGGCTCTCCTCCCCATCATCGAAAATGAAATCTTCTTCGAGCGTGCCTACGCCGTCGATCCAATAGGCCTTGATATCGGCGGTAAAGCGACGGATGACCTTTCCGCTGCGATCCTTGAGGACGCCCGAGGCGATCAACTGACCATCGAAGAACTCCTCCGCGATGAGGCGCGGTGTATCGCTGGCGTAGTCTTCGACGGCAACGGAACTGCAGCCAGACACCACCACGAAGGTAGTCAATGCGAGCACTCTAAGCAGGTGGCTCATAAAACCGATCCTTTTCCCAAGATGCTCGGGTTACGCCGCGCGTGGCCGCGAGGATCACTTGGCGAATCATGGCCCCAAAAAACTGTGTGCGCGCCTAGAAACACCAAGCAACATGCAAACCGCCCGGAGGCGCTAGGAGCAGCTGGACGGACAGGAACGAGACGCTCTCTAAGAACCGATGGGCAAAAAAAACCCGGCCTCTCAGCCGGGTCAGAATAACAACCATCTGGGGGAGAGATGGGTTGTGTGCTGCAGTGCATTGCACTACACCCCTGATACGACCCCGTTTTCGGGTTGGATCACACGAACTTCCTGATTCAGCGCTGTGGGTTGTTAGGAGTTACTTCGAAACAGGGATGAACGCGATCTCCCCGAGCTGGAGACCGGTGGCACATAGAAAAAATCAGAGAGCGGCGACAGCCCGGGGCTAACCCGAGCCGAGTTGCATCGAAGGTCTGGAAATATCCTTACAAAGAGACCGTGTGGTTCGCGTAGCGGGCGCCCGCGGCGCAGGTTTCGCTGCTGGAGTAAGTCAGTAGCCGGCGAGAAGCTTCCGGCGCATCGCCCGATGACACGCCAGACAGGAGACCATCGATGTAGCCCAGAGCCTTGGCGTAGATCACATCGACCTGCTCGTCGCTGAATTCTTCAACAGTTTCGTCGAAGCGGTCATTAAACTGGTCTTCTGTCAGATAGCCCAGGGCGTCATCGGCGAGGACACATCCCAACAGCTGGGAAGCAGCTAGCTCCGCGGAGGACAAGGTCAGTGCAGACGCTGGAAATGACACCACCGCGTTACAGACTGCGGCAGCTACAACGACTTTAAAACTAGACAGTTTCATGACGACAATGGCCTCTTGGCCTTTCACGATACAGGTGCGCGCACTGTACGACTGAAATGTGACAGTTAGATGTCACCAAAATGACAAAAATGAACGAATTGTGACGGCCCCACACAGGTCAAAAGTGGCCACTCAGGGGCCCTATGCAACCCGAGATCACACGCGTCCATATCCGAACAGACCGATACCTAGAAGAAAACACACCTAGGGAGACAGAAGCGCAGCAATCTCGCCCAGGATCGCGGGATCATCGATGGTCGCGGGCACGTTGTAATGCGTGCCATCGGCGATAGATCGCATGGTGGAACGCAGAATCTTTCCCGACCGTGTTTTTGGTAGTCGCGCCACCACATAGCATCGCTTGAAGGCCGCCACGGGACCAATGATATCTCTAACGAGCTGCACGGCTTCCGCTGCGATCTCACGGGTGTCCCGGTCGACCCCGTCAGAAAGCACCAGTAATCCCAGCGGCAGCTGACCTTTTAGATCATCGTGCACGCCAATCACCGCGCATTCGGCAACATCGGCATGGGAAGCAAGCACCTCCTCAATAGCGCCCGTGCTAAGACGGTGACCGGCTACATTAATCACGTCGTCAGTGCGCGCCATGACAAACACATAGCGATCATCGTCGATGTATCCCGCGTCACCGGTCTCGTAGTAACCGTCAAAGCGCCTGAAGTAGGTATTGCGATACCGCTCATCGGCATTCCACAGGGTGATGAAAGTGCCGGGCGGTAGCGGCATCTTCACGGCCAGTGCCCCGATTGCGTCGTCGACAACCTCGTCGCCATGATCGTCCAGCACGACGACCTCGTAGCCGGGCACGGCCCGCGTCGGAGATCCTGGCACGATAGGGAGCTCTTCAATGCCCAGGCAATTCGCGCAGATGGGCCACCCAGTTTCCGTTTGCCACCAGTGATCTACCACGGGCACATGTAGCTTGGCCTGTGCCCAAAGCAAGGTATCAGGGTCACAGCGTTCACCGGCAAGAAAAAGAGCTTTAAGGCTCGAGATGTCGTAACTACTGATCAAGTCGCCGCCCGGATCGGCCTTGCGAATCGCTCTGAAAGCGGTGGGTGCGGTAAAGAGGACGCGCACCTTGTGCTCTTCAATCATTCGCCAGAACGCGCCGGCGTCTGGTGTGCCCACGGGCTTACCCTCGTAGAGCACCGTCGTACAACCATAGAACAAAGGCCCATACACGATATAGCTGTGGCCGACGACCCAACCCACATCAGAAGCTGCCCAGAAAACATCTCCCGGGTCGACGTTGTAAATCGCTTTCATGGTCCACTTGAGGGAGACGATGCTGCCACCGGTATCTCTGACCACACCTTTGGGTTGTCCTGTCGTGCCAGAGGTGTAAAGAATGTAGAGCGGATGATTGGAAGAAACCGGCACACACTCCGCAGGTTCAGCTGTGCCTACCGCTTCCGACCAGTCCTCGTCACGACCAGCGACCAGCTCTGCGCGCAAAGAGTCGCGCTGAAGAATCAGGCAACCGGCAGGCTTGTGGGCGGCGAGCGACAAAGCTTCGTCCAGCAATGGCTTGTAAGGCACTACGCGCCCGGGCTCGATGCCGCATGAAGCGGCGAGAATCAGCTTCGGCTGCGCATCATTGACACGTACCGCCAGTTCATTGCTGGCAAATCCGCCGAACACCACGGAGTGAATCGCCCCAATACGAGCACAGGCCAGCATCGCAATGACCGCTTCGGCAACCATCGGCATATAGATGAGCACACGATCACCCATGACCACACCACGGGATACCAGCGCGCCGGCACACTTTGCGACGGCGACCGTGAGCTCGGCATAGCTATAACTCGACTGTGCACCGGTGACGGGGCTATCGACAATCAATGCCGTTTGATCGCCCCGCCCATCCGCGACGTGAAGATCCAGGGCGTTGTAACAGGCATTGGTAACGCCATCGGGGAACCAGCGATAAAACGGCGGATTCCCGTCGTCGATGAGTGTCTTCGGGGACTCATCCCAATGCACGTGCTTTGCCTGCGCCATCCAGTCGATACGCTTATCCATGCTCAGCCTCTCCCTGTCATCACACGCTAGCCTAGATGTGCATAGCAACCCGTGCCATGCGACGAAGGGCTAAAACAATGATCGGGAATCACTGCGACGATCGCCGGGCCAGAATCCACTCCAATAACCGTCGTGTCGACGGATCAATATCGAGGCTCTCTTCCATATGACCTGTTTCGAGGGTCGGCAGGATTTCCTTCGCCAGCACTTTCCCAAGTTCCACGCCCCATTGGTCAAAGGAATTCACATCCCATATCACGCCCTGACAAAAAATCTTGTGTTCATAAAGGGCAATCAGAGCGCCGAGAGTTTGAGGCGTCAACCGATCCATCAGGATGACGTTCGATGGCCGATCACCATCGAATACTTTATGGGGTGCCAACAGATCAATGGCGTCATCTGTGAGGCCATCGGCGGCGAGGTCTGCCCGCACCACATCCTCGCTCTGGCCACACATGAGCGCCCGCGGCTGCGCTAAAACGTTGGCCAGGAGCTTTGCGTGATGATCACCTAGCTCCGAATCCAGGCGCGCCGCCACAATGAAGTCCGAGGACAGGGGATCCGTACCCTGGTGCAGCAACTGGTAGAAGGCGTGCTGCCCATTGGTACCTGGCTCCCCAAAAATGATCGGCCCTGTTCCGACCGCTGCGCGTCTTCCGTCCAGGGTCACTGACTTGCCATTGGATTCCATGTCTGCCTGCTGGAGATAAGCGGGCAGGCGATGAAGGTGTTGATCGTAGGGAAGCACCGCGTGAACCCCCATGCCCTCAAAGTTGCGGTTCCAGATGCCCGCAAGGGCCAGGAGCATCGGCATATTGGTCACCGGCGGCTCTTCGGCAAAATGCACATCCATGGCATGGGCGCCATCCAACAGCTCGAGGAACCGCTGCGGACCAACCTGTAGCGCGATGGAGAGACCTATGGCGGACCACAGGGAATAGCGACCACCCACCCAATCCCAGAAGCCAAAGGTTGAATCCGGCACGATGCCAAAGTCTGAAACGGCCTCAGGGTTTGTCGACAGCGCAACGAAATGCTTCGAGATCGCGGCGCTGTCACCGCCCTGCTCTCTGAACCACGCCAAAGCGCTCTGCGCGTTTGTCATGGTTTCCTGTGTGGTAAAGGTTTTGGATGCGACGATGAACAGGGTCGACTCGGGGTCACACTGCGATAGCGTGTCCCTCAGATGCTGGCCGTCGACGTTGGAGACAAAAAAGCTGCGCCGCCCATCAATCCAGTAGCTTCGCAGCGCCTCGACGACCATCAGGGGACCCAGATCGGAGCCGCCGATGCCGATGTTCACAACGGTGGTCAGTGGCTTCCCGGTATAACCAAGACTATCGCCGTTGATGACCGCTTCCGCGAAGTTAAGTATCCGCGCTCTCTCTCGGCCGGCCAGTTCGCAGGCATCCTCATTGCCCGCAGGCACCACGCGACCGGAGCGGTCACGAAGCGCCGTATGCAAAACGGCGCGATCCTCTGTGATATTGATTCGCTCGCCGCGGAACATCGCGTCGCGTTTAACAGTCAGCCCTGAGGCAGTGGCCAGATTCAACAGCGCACTCAGACCTTCGCGAGAAATGCGGTTTTTGGAGAAATCGAGGTACAGCCCGGCGCCTTCGCAGGCGAAGTCACTTGCACGATGAACGTCCTCCTCGAAGAGACTCAGGGTAGAGATGCCCTCAAGAGCGTCGTGCGCGCTCTGAACCTGAGCCCAGGCGTCTTCTTTCATCCTAGGCGCCATTGCGTTTGTCTCCTTTGTCACCGAAAGAACGGCATAGTCCGCTATCCAACCCTACGCAAAGGCTCTTTCGAATGCGCGGGGGTCCTATACCTTCCCACAGCACCTCAAAGGTGTCCAAAAATGGATATCCCACCCCCGAAAACAGACATTGGTAGGGTTTTGTCAGTTTGCATACAATGTTGACACTGAACCTACGCACTAAATTGCGCACACATAAAAATAGAGGTTTGCCTTATGAATGCTCCGGTGGAAGAGCCCAAAGCAAGTTCCGGCCAGTTTTACGCCGAACACGACCCCGAACAGATCAAAGTGGACCCCTACTCCATCCCCATGGACGAGTCCTATGACGTTGCCAACCCTTACTTGTTTGAAGAGAACGTGCACTGGAAGTGGTTTAAACGTTTGCGCGATGAAGACCCCGTTCACTACACGGTAGGCAGCGAATTCGGTAACTACTGGTCCGTAACCCGCTACGACCACATCATGACCGTCGACACGTCGCACCACATCTTTTCCTCCGAGCCCAACATCACGATCCAGGATCAGCTGGAGGACTTTCCGCTGCCCATGTTCATCGCCATGGATCGGCCCAAGCACGATGTTCAGCGCCGCACCGTGAATCCCACGGTGGGTCCGCAGGCACTGCAGGAGTTCGCGCCTATCATCCGCGAGCGCACCTGCGACGTGCTCGACAATTTGCCGGTTGGTAAACCATTCAATTGGGTTGAGGAGGTGTCCATCGAGTTGACGACGCGCATGCTCGCCACCCTCTTTGACTTCCCCTTCGAAGACCGGCGCAAGCTGACTTACTGGTCTGACATGGTGACCAGTCAGCCCGGTGAAATGGTCGATACGGAAGAGGAGTGGAAGGCCGAGATGCTCGGCTGCCTGGAGTACTTCATCGGTCTCTGGAATGAGCGGGCGAACGAACCTCCCAAGAGCGATTTCATTTCGCGCCTTATCCACGGCGAGTCCACCAAGGACATGGAGCCCATGGAATACCTGGGCAACCTTATGCTCCTAATCGTCGGCGGCAACGACACCACCCGCAGCACCATGACCTCCAGCGTGCTCTGCCTGGATCGCAACCCAGCGCTGTTCGAGCAGCTCAAGGCTGACCAGAGCCGCATCCCGGATATGGTGTCAGAAACCATTCGCTGGCAGACGCCCCTTGCCCACATGCGCCGCACGGCCCTTGAGGACACAGAGCTTGGTGGCAAAACCATCAAGAAAGGCGACAAGGTGGTGATGTGGTACGTATCGGGCAATCGCGACGAGCGCATGTTCGACAATCCAAACGACTATGACTTCAATCGCGAAGATCTGCGAAAGCACTTATCCTTCGGCTTCGGCATCCACCGCTGCATGGGTAATCGTCTCGCGGAACTACAGCTGCACACGCTGTGGGAAGAAATCTTCAATCGCTTCGGCAGGATCGAAGTGATTAGCGAGCCCACGCGAACACGATCTGTGTTTGTGAAGGGCTACAAGGACATGCAGGTCATCCTGCATCCGAAGGCGTCCTGAACCCGGCGTCGCTGGCCCACGACTTCGCTCCCTTTAAGGGGAGCGACGCGCAGGTTCGAGCCGGGCTCACATCGTTTTTCGGGCCTGAATAAATGAGCGGATGCACAGCACCAAGAAAACCAGCATCAGCACCCCCATGGTGAGCTGAGACAGCGTCGCCAGCCTCAGAGAATCACCGGACAACAGACCCGGCACTCCACGCACAAAAGCCCCCGCTGCGCCGAGCAGGGCGACGGTAGCGGCAATGTGCATCGCAAGCTTCCGAAGCCCGTCCTTCAGTGCAATGGCGCCCGCCAGAGCCAATGCCGCGCCAAAAAACGCGGGAATGAGTGCGGTCATGCTGGTTTGTCCCGCAAGCAGCCAAGAGGCAACTCCAAGAACGATTAGCAGCGCTGCAAAAAAAAGCGTTATCTGGGGCACAAATTCTCTCCTTAGTGATCTTGGGCCGCGCAACGCGCGACTCACTCCTCAGTACAGGTTTTTGTAGTAATCAGACTCCAGGCCCCGCTTCATCACTCCAGGCACTGACACGGCGGCCCGCGCGACGGAAGCGCCAACACCACGCTCCCCGCTGAGCTTGATGTGATCCTTGAAGATTTCAGCGGCACGCAAATCCTCCGGTGGAGCTGCAGGCGGCCAAGGTTTTGCGCGTTCAATGACGTCACTCTCCCAACGGTCCAGCCGCTCTATCTTCACGCGAGTCACCAGCTTGGGCACCTTATCTTTGACGGCGAAGGCCGCTCTAAACTCCTCAGCGCCACTAATCTGCGCTTTGCCTGTGATGCGCATCACCTGGGAGATACCTGGCGTTAAGACGAGCAGACTCACGTATGGCTGAGTGAGGATATTTCGAAAACTGTCGATTCGGCGATTTCCGGGACGATCCGGGAAGCTGACGAAATCGCCATCTCTTATGAGGAGTGATCCCGCAGGGTCGCCCTTGGGACTGACATCGGCCTCCCCATCGGCGCTCATGGAGCCGAGCATGAGAAGGCGCGCGCTGGCCAGTAGCTCGTCATCTTCAGCCGGTACGACGCTTGCCGGCTCTGCGCGCCAGAACTCCGACCGAAGCAGCGCTTTGCCACAGTGCAGGTAGCACTCTCTGACCGTGAAGCGCACGTCGCCAGCAGCATCCTCCTCAACTACGCCATTCACGCGGAGCGTCTCTGTCATACCTGGCACAAAAAAGAGTGACGCGAACGCATCACCAGCGCTGAAGGAACCTGGATCGAGAGCGCTTTCGTCGAACTGCGACTGACTCACAGCAAATTGGCGGTCGTGATTAACCCTCACGAAACCCGAATCACCACCACACAGTGTGCTCTCGAGCGACGCCCCGCGGCCTGTAGCAACAACGCCCAACGTCGAGAGACTCAGCCATCGCTTGGCATGAGCATCCAGGTAAGTAATGACTTTCAGATCCCGGGGCGCTGGTAACTTACCGACCCGCTCCTGCACCGCGTCGAGATCCGTCAGTGTTTGCGTCATGGAGATACTGCTCCAGCAATTACGTGATCTGGACGCTAAAGCAAATGAGATTAATTCTCAACTGAGGCAGGAGATCGCTTCTGGATTCATCACTGCAAGGAGCCCACAAAGGAACATGCGGTGTCAAAGACTACGGGGCGACTCAACTGTGCGGGTTGTCTGTGTGCCCCAGCTGCCGTTCAGGCGCGATCACATCACGTACGCGTTGCTTGAGCTCCGTGATCGCTGGAAACCCACCCGCTTTCTTTCGACACCAAACTTCTTTGTCATTCACCGTGATTTGAAACACACCCCCGTCAGCGGGCTCCAGGGACAGCGACTGAATATCCCCCTCAAAGGTGGAAAGTAACTCCTGAGCCATCCAGGCCGATCTCAGGAGCCAGCGGCAACCCGTGCAGTATCGAATGGTGATTTTGGCGCCCATGGAATGTCTCTCTAACTTTTAGACCTAGCGTACTCTCCGCCGGACTCTACCTGATGTACGCAGCGGGCTTAAACAGAGCCGGCCAGAAGACCGCTTCGGCTCTAGCATGATGCATCTCGCTCACCGGTTTTAGAAAGCAACAAGAACAGCCGTCCACACCCGGCGCCTAGAAACAAACGAGATTGTCTCGCGCTCTGTAACACGTTGTCACAAAAGGTACGCAGTCCGTGTGGTTTCATGCATTCGCCGCAGTGCTGCTCGTACGCCATCGGCGGACGCGACAAATGCGTGAAGCGGAGGCTGATCGTGCTGCATGAGGAAAGCGCAGCGACACCTCTAATTACTTCTAGGAGACAAATCATGGGACTAGGCGGAATTGGTGTCTGGCAGTTGCTAATTGTTCTGGCAATCGTCGTAATGCTTTTCGGCACCTCGCGTTTGAAAACCATCGGTGGCGACTTGGGCTCAGCGATCAAGGGATTTCGCTCTGCAATCAAAGAGAGTGATGCTGAGAGAGACGTAGACGACGCAGCGGCCGATTCAGGAAGCACCGATGTAGCGCCGACTCAGTCAACGGAGCAGGGTCGGCCGACGTAGGCCGGACAGATTTCTCACCCATGTTCAGCATTGGATTCTTCGAACTCCTTCTCGTCGGCATTATCGGATTATTGATCCTCGGCCCGGAGCGTCTTCCCGGCGCTTTACGAGAGGCCAGCGCGTGGGTCAATCAATTCCGTCGTTATGCGAGCGATGTGCGCCGCGACTTTGAAGAGCAGGTCGATGACCTGGAGAACTACGCCGCGCTCGAAAACCTGCGTGATGGCAGGAAGCTCCTGGATGATGTCCAGCGGGATCTCCGGCAATCGATTTCTGGTGACACAACCAGGGTGATCGACACACAGACCCGAGAAACTCCGGGAACCACAAACTCTTGATACGCCCTAAAGCAGAAGATGACTGGCGCGCTGAGATACCGCTAATTGCGCACTTGCGCGAGCTTCGCACCCGACTTCTCAAAACAATCTACGCGGTTCTCGGTATTTTTCTCTGCCTCATCTGGTTCGCGAACCCCATTTACAGTTTTCTTTCAGAGCCATTACGACGTCATCTCCCGGACGGCGCGACGATGATCGCCACTGACGTGGCATCTCCGTTTCTAACGCCTTTCAAGATGGTGCTCGTCCTGTCGGTGTTCCTCGCTATGCCCGTGTTCCTTCATCAGGCTTGGTGCTTCATCTCTCGTGGTCTTTACAACAGGGAACAAGGTTTCGCTGTACCGCTTCTGATTACTAGTGTTCTGCTGTTCTATCTGGGCGTCGTGTTCGCATACTTCGTTGTATTCCCCTTGGTGTTCGCATTTTTTACTGGCGTTGGCCCCGATGACGTAACGGTCATGACCGACATTAGTCAGTATCTGGGCTTCATCATTAAACTTTTCTTCGCTTTTGGAATTGCATTCGAAATTCCAATCGTCACCCTCTTATTGGTTTGGTCTGGGTTCACTACAACAGAGATGCTCCGCAAGCGTCGCGCCTACGTGGTGCTTGTGTGCTTTATCGTAGGAATGCTGCTCACGCCTCCAGATGTCATATCACAGACTCTTCTCGCATTGCCCATGTGGGCACTCTTTGAGACTGGGATTTTTTTCGCCGCAATGATGGATCGAAAGCCAAACGTTCAACAGCCGATGTCGAGCTGACCGACACCTCCCGTAATCTTCTCATGCACTCCCCGGCGAATCTGCCGCTGCTAAGTTCGAACTCACTGGCGGTCGTAAAACACTGACCTAGCTGAAACGGCAAGATACGTCTCTCAGAGCGCTATAGCCTTCCCGCAGAAACGAAAAGGCCGCTGCATTCCTGCACCGGCCTTCGTAGCTCTGCAACGTTAAAGTAATGCTTTATCGCATCGCTCTAGCTTTAGACACCCACTTGCTTGCGATCTTTGCGGCGAATCGCCACGGTGGAATCGCGGGGGATGGATACTCCGTCGTCAAGCGGGAAATTGGTTTCCGAAGGATCACCATTGCCTGGGTGCTGGATGTTAATAAACACCGTGCGGCGGTTCGGCGTGTATGCGAAGCCGGTGATCTCGTCACTATTAACGCCCATAAACAGTCGACGGACCTGACCGTTAAACGTGTTCCCAACGAGCATCTGATCCTGGAGACCATCTTGCTGGCCGCCATCGGTCTGGATAAATACACGGCCACGGTTGTCAACGGCAAGCCCGTCGGGATCAGAGAAGGACTCTTCCGTGCCGTGGGTGTCCTGCGCAACGAGGAAAATCTCCCACTGCAAGGACGTGTTGTTCACATCATCATCTTTCCAGCGAATAATTGACCCATCCGCATTCGGCACCAGTGGGTTGGCGGCATTGGCCTCCTCACGTTGGCTGTTGTTCGTCAGGGTGCAGTAGATCGTTCCATCGGGAGCGGTTGCAGTCCACTCAGGACGATCCATCGGAGTCGCGCCGGCCTCGTCTGCGGCATTCCGAGCGTGCACCAGAATCTCTTCAAGAGTGCTGTAAGAGGTGATATTGGGGTTATTGGGGCTTAGCTCAAGCCACTCGCCGCTACCGCCTTCCCGGAACTGCGCCACGTAGAGCGTGCCTTCGTCCAGAGGGCTGATGCCCTCCGCAATCATGTCCGCCCAGGGGCGAGCCGACAGATACTTGTAGATGTAATCAAAACGCTGGTCATCGCCCATGTAGAACGCGATTCGTCCATCGTCGGCCTCCCTGTAGGCGGAGCCCTCGTGTTTGAACCGGCCCATGGCAGTGCGCTTGATCGGGGCCTTTGCTGGTTCATAGGGATCGATTTCTACCATCCAGCCGAAACGATGCTCTTCATTTCGGTAGTCGGGGTTTGAAAGATCGAAGCGGGCATCGAAAAGGTGCCAGCCGTAGCCGAAGCCATCCTCGCTGTAGCCGAAACGCGCTTGTTCTGCCGTCGGCGCCCAGGTCTCCTCGATATTCGTTGCGCCAAAATAGCCGTTGGTGTTCTCTTCACAGGTCAGATACGTGCCCCACGGGGTGGTTCCGTTCCCACAGTTGTTTACCGTACCCAGAGGAACATTCCCGGCAGGGGTCTGAAGTAAGGGGCTATCAGCCGCAGGACCGCTAAACTCCATGGGTGTATTCACGTGGATACGTCGACCCAGATCACCCTCGACCACTTCCCAGGTATCCGTCGCGTCATTCAATGCCACGTGCACAACGGAAACCCCATGCGCGTGCTGAGACATACGAACGTCTTCCAGCGTCTCTGGAAAATCTTTGCCCAGCACGTGAGAATTTCTGCCGAACTCGTGGTTGGTCACGAGAACACCGCGACGGTTCACGAACACGGGACGCAGCTTGGGCTCCAGGTCTCCTTTCAGCGGAAAGTAGTACATGCCATCGTGACCAATCCCCGTCTGGCGCGCCTGATCGGAGCTTGTATTTCCACGCTCAACATATGCAGGGCCGCTGGGCTCAATGGGATCACCCCAGGGATTCAGAACCGTGTACTCATAATCCGGTGAAATTAGTGGCATGCGACCGTCACCTGCGGCGGCGTCTGCGAGGGTCACGGGCTGAAAGGTAATGTTCTGGCCGTAGGGTCCCTCTTTCGTCGACAAATCCTGCGTCGCAAACGACTGGGCCTGGGCGAAGCCAGGTGCGAAAAACGAGGTTGCAGCCGCTGCAAGGCTGCCTTTCATGATGGCCCGACGCTCCATATCGGCGGCAAGTACATCCCTAAATGGACGATTGCCGCTGGTATTGCTCGGGATGTTTTCCGAGTCGTCCAACTCAATCGAAGAAAAATCTACGGGTTTGTTCATTGTAAGTTTCCCTGGGTGTCTGAATGGGTAGCGGCCTCCACCGCTCCCAGCAAACTAACAGCGCTCTTTGACGCTAAGCTTTCGTTCTCGTGACCTTTCGATGACCGTTATGTGTCAACGGGAGCTGGGAGAGCTTCTCAACCGCAAGGTTCAAATCGCAGGCAAAAAAAAGGCGGCCCGGAGGCCGCCTTTCTACGTCATTGAAGCTCGACCCTTACAGTGAACCGTCGACCGTCCAGCCTGCCCACCAGGGGTCAGTGCCATCGGGGTTAACAGCACCCATGAAGGTAGTGTCGTCGAAGAAGCTCGCGTCGAAGTCCTGGGGATCGCCGCCTGCCGTTGAAGGCAGAGAGAGAACGCCGCCGAGAGCGTCGAAGTCGATCGGATCAAGACCCGTCGCGCCAGCAGCCTGAGATGCCAGGATGTCATCCAGAGCGGCGTCTTCAACGATGATCGTTGAGTTGCCCACTGCGGATACATCAACGCCGTCAGTGTTGCTGGCGAGGTCGCCACCGCTACCGTCGTTAGCGCAATCCTGAATCCAGTTGTTGAAGGCCAGAGCCATACCGATGTTGTTCTCGGCGCCATCCTGGATTTCCGCACAGGTCGTGAACACGCCCGTTGCATCATCAGCCACCGTCACAACCGTGTTGTGGAAGAAGCCACCGGTGGTGTCTTTGAAGCGCATGATGAAGGGAGAGTCATCCGCCTGCTTGTCAGCCACTACGGTGACGTTGACCAGCGTGGGCTTGGACAGCCATGCCAGTGAACCTTCCGTATCCATTTCGAACGCTTCACCAGAACCGTTACCGCTCTGACGAACGATCACGTACTGCAGGTTGCCCTGGTAGCCTTCGTCCCAATCAACAGAGTCGTCGTTAGCGTTGGCAACTACAAGGTGCTTCATGTTCGCAGTGCCACCGTAGAATTCGACACCGTCGTCAGACGTTTCGTAGATCTGGATGAAGTCGAACTCCGTGCCAGAGCCAACAGCGTTCAGGCTAAGTGCGTTGATTTCGTCACCGTCTGAGTTAATAGCAACGCCGTTCTCAGCCAGGATCACGTAGCGCATGATGCCGCTGGAGTCAGCAGGGTTGTCGCCGCCGATGAAGCCAGCTTCACCTTCTCCGTCAACGTTGCAGGGCTCTGTGTCACAGGCATTGTGCGGTGCGAAACCAGATATCTGTACACCACCCCACTCACCGGGACCGACGAGATCGGAGTCAACGGAAGAGAACACGATGGGCGACTGAGCCGTGCCGATTGCATTGATCTCGCTGTAACGCGTGATATGCAGAACGGCTGCGCTCAGAGGATCGTCTGAAGGCAGACCCTGGATTTCAACACCAGGCTGAATCGTCAGAACCGCTTTCACGAGAGAACCACCGCCTTGGCAGCTGCTCATGTCGGTCAGCAGGCAGTTACCGTTACCGATATTGACGCGGCCGTCGAGTTGGTACGTGTTGCCAGCGGTCAGCGTGAGATCTTCCAGGTAGGTGCCGCTCAGACGACATACATTTGCTTCAACTTCTTCGGTGCCTGCGGGGCAGCCTTCAGACACCGGAGGCAGCGCGTTACCGGCGCCGAAGTCCAGGGTCCAGCCCGCCCACCAGGGATCAGAACCGTCGGGGTTTACCGCGCCCGCGAAGGTCGTGGCATCAAAGAAGCTCGGATCAAAGTCCTGAGGATCGCCGTTCGCCGTGCTGGGCACGTCGAAGTTTGCAGCAATCGCATCGAAGTCGATGGCAGTCAGGCCAGAGGCCGCTACAGCCTGGGAAGCCAGGATGTCATCAAGCGCTGCCGCTTCGATCACAACCGTGCTGTTACCCACAGAGGGCTCGTTAGACAGCGTGCCACCAGCACCGGGCGTGTTTGAACAGTCCTGTACCCAGTTGTTGAACACCAGCGAAGCGTTGATGTTGTTCTCAGCGCCGTCTTCGATCTGCGCACAGGTGTCGAAGGTGCCCGTCGCATTCGCGTTAACCGTCACAACGGTGTTGTGGAAGAAACCACCGGTGCTGTCCTTGAAGCGCATGATGAAGGGAGAGTCATCCGCCTGCTTATCAGCAATCACCGTGACGTTCACCAGCGTGGGCTTGGATAGCCAATCGAGAGAACCTTCCGTGTCCATCTCAAATGCCTCACCTGAACCTTCTCCGCTCTGGGAAACCAGCACATACTGGAGGTTGCCCTGGAAGCCTTCGTCCCAGTCAACGGAGTCATCGTTCGCGTTAGACACAACAAGGTGCTTAACGTTGGCGGTACCGCCATAGAACTCAACGCCATCGTCAGATGTTTCGTGAATCTGGATGAAATCGAATTCGGTACCAGAGCCAACTGCGTTGAGGCTCAGGCCATTGA
This sequence comes from Pseudomonadota bacterium, assembly GCA_038750875.1. Taxonomy (GTDB): domain Bacteria; phylum Pseudomonadota; class Gammaproteobacteria; order Pseudomonadales; family Halieaceae; genus Congregibacter. The sequence goes on from JBCDGU010000004.1 coordinate 17,972, forward strand.
TTTCGTCACCGTCGGAGTTAATGGCAACACCGTTCTCCGCGAGAACGACGTAGCGCATTACACCGCTGTTATCGGCGGGATCGTCGCCACCGATAAATCCGGCTTCACCTTCACCGTCTACGTTACAGGGATCCGTGTCGCATGCGTTGTGCGGCGCGAAGCCTGAGATCTGTACGCCACCCCACTCACCGGGAGTAGCGAAGTCAGGGTCTGACGAAGAGAAGATGATGGGAGCAGCAGCAGTACCAATAGCATTGATCTGGCTACCGCGCGTGATATGAAGAACAGCGGCGTTCAGGGGGTCATCGGAAGGAAGACCGCGAACGTTGACGCCTGCTTCGATGGTCAGCGTCGCGTTAACCAGGGCATCACCGTTGTCACAGGTCGTGGCGCTGGACAGCAGGCAGTTGCCGTTACCGATGTTCACCCGACCATCGAGTTCGTAGACGTTACCCGCGGCAAGCGTCAGGTCTTCGGTGTAGGTGCCGCTAAGACGGCAAGTACCCGCAGATACTTCCTCGGTACCAGCAGGACAGGCAGCGCCGCCACCGTTACCGCCGCCGTTGCCGCCGCCGTTACCACCACCATTGCCGCCACCGTTACCGGGGTTAACAACAGTGGAAGCATCGATGGTGATGTTCGCGCGATCGCCCTCGGAGCACCCCGCGAGGCCAAGGGCCCCGGCGGCTGCGAGAGCCAACACTAACTGCTTCTTCATCACTTTACTCCCTAAGAGATTAAAGACCCGAGTGGGCCGTGCTCGTACTACTTAAAATGCCCAGTCGAATCCGACCTGGAACGCTGTGCCTTTGTCATAAACCTGGAAAAGCTGATCACCCTGCGTGTACTCAACTTCCGCGTCGAACAGGTTTTCCACCCGAGCCTTGATCGTGGCTGATTCAGAGATTTCGTACTGATAAACGAGGTTCAGCTCGCCCCGCGCCTCCAGCTCCACATTGGGGAGACCGAGGATGCCCACGTCCGCAACGGATGAGCCGTTGTGGTTGTAGAGAAGCGTGACCTGATGGCCACCTGGAATATTGTCGTAACCGATCACGAAGTTCGCCGTGTACTCGGGCTGGCCCTGCAGAGCGCGGGTGTCGCCGTTCAACAGCGTGACTTCAGACTCGATATAGGCCGCGTTGAAGGTGACAAAGAGCGTGTTGTTGTAGTCGCTGGTCAGGGCGAACTCTTTGCGGCCCTCGATTTCGATACCGTAGAGCTCTGCCGACTCAGAGTTCTGGAAGGTCCGCGAGTTACTCGCGGTGCCGGATGCCGCCTGCACGACCCGCTCAATGGGGTCTGTCATGTCTTTGTAGAACAGAGCTGCGGAGAGGTTGTCCTGATCGTTATCGCCGAAGTACCACTCCCAGCGAAGGTCGGCGTTGACGATGTCGGAGATACCGAGATTCGGATTACCACGAACACGAACGTTAAATTCGTTATCAAAGAAGACCGCATTGGATGCTTCCTTGAAGTCGGGTCGCGCCACCGTCTGGGATAATGCCAGGCGAAGCTGCTGTGTTTCTGAATAGAACCAGTTGACGCTTAGAGCTGGCAGCAAGCTGCCTTCGTCGACGACACCCTGAACCGGATTTCCGGTGGTCAAATCAAAGGTGTCTGTCACCTGGTCGTACATCTCGTAGCGTGCACCGGCGACGATTTGCAGCGTGCCGTCGAATGTATGGTCGTACATGGCGTAAATGCTGTTGTAATTAAGCTCCGCCTCATACTCATCGGACACCTGCGTACGCACCTGGAACAGGAAGCCGTCCGTTGGATTGTCCTGTACCCCACCGAGGGAGTTGTCGTCGCACTGAACCGTGCCTGTACCTTCGCCGCAAACGAAAATGTTGTCAGAGACCAGCACATTCGGCGATGCGCTCAGCACGGCATTGGCGCCGTTGTTGAAGTAGCCGTAAGTTGCGCTGTCCGCATCACGCTCGCGGTAGATGGCCTGGGCGCCGAAACGGGCCTGACCGTAGCTCGCACCGTTATCGAAAAGATCCCAGGTAAAATCGGCCGACAGGTCAAAATTGTCGTCGGTCAGTTCATCCCAGCGCTTGGTGGAGCCACCGTTGGAGAAGAAGAAGCCGTTGAGATTGTCAGCCTGCTGATCGTTGGGCAGAGAGAAGTCATAGACTTCCCGGAGTTCTGCAGGATCAGTCAGGTTGGCCTCAGCGTTGAAGCGGACGTCCGTACGTCCGGGCACGTAGCGATAGGCCTGGCTAGCGGTGAACTGCCACTCGCCAAACAGCGAGCCATCTTCATTCAGGAAGTGAGATCCCAGAATCTGGGAAGAGATGAATTGACGTTCTTCCCACTGACTCGTGTGCTGGTAGACGGCCCGGAATTCGTCACCTTCACGGCCAACGGAACGCTCAACAAAACTCTCCGTAGAGCGAGAAACAACAGTGTTCCACTCGAAGGTGTTGTTGCCAATGTTGTACCCCACCGACACGAGGCCGGAGATGTCGATGTTGTTGGAGTACGACTCGTACACCTGATCGTCAGCAACGATGCCGCTGGCGCTGTAAGATCGGCGAATACCGTTAGCGCGGTTTGACCAGTCATTGGAGTAGTTAACCGCGGCGTAGAAGCCCAGCTCTCCGTCCCCAAGGTAGAACAGATCGCCGTAGTTCACGCCCATGCTGGCATTGGGCTTCGCGTCTTCGAAATCCAAATCCCAGTCTGGCGCGATGATTACGCCAGCAACCCGCTGGAGCTCACGCAGGCCTTCCTGGTTCAGCTGGAATGTCTCACCGGTCTCGGAATCCGTAAAAAGGCCGCCGTTCTGAACGATGTCACCGATGGTGGAGACGGTAATGTCCTCTTCCCGGGCACCGTCGTCCCAGCCCAGCCAATCGAAATCACCATCGGCGGGGTCAACTGCGACACGCTCGCCCGTAAGGCCCGTTACGCCACCCAGAGAAACGTTAAAGCTTCCCGCGCGCTCGTCGGGGAACGTCTTGGTGTTGATAACGAGGTTCCCGCCCGTTGATTCACCGGGCATGAACGGTAGGAAAGTCTTTTTGATGTCGAGCTGATTAACGAAGTTCGAGGGGAACAGGTCGAGAGGAACGGTCCGCTTCGATGGGTTCGTGGACGGCATCGTCGCGTTGTTGAGCGTCGACGACACGTAGCGACCGCCCAGACCGCGGATAAACACGTACTTGTCATCCTGAATCGCTACACCGGGAACACGTACCACCGATGCGGCGACATCTGAGTCACCAAAACGGGCGAGGTCTTCGAAGCCAAGGGTATCTACGATGTTGCTGGTGTCGCGCTCGGAAAGTTCGAAGCCACTGGGATCGAAGGAGCCCAGCACGAAGACTTCTTCAAGCTGCGGGGCAGCAATGGAGATGCCCGTGCCCTCATCTGGAAGGCGAATCTGCGCTCCACGCGCAAGACCACCAACGACGCGAACTTCCGCAGACTGGCCACCGGTGGTAACTCGGTAGATGCCTCGGGGCACTGACTTGGAAGCGGTCCCCTGCGCATTGGTGTTCACCCCACCCTGGCCGTTTGAAATTACCACCAGCTGGTTTGGCGCGGGATCGGAGCCTCTGCGTACCGTGACCTGCAGGTTGCCGGTAGGCGCCTCGCGGCGATCCGCAGCTGACTCCGTGCGCGAGTAGACGTCAACGACAGCTTCGTTGTCATCGTTCGCTAGGTCGGCAATGACGTCGACAAGCTGGCCCGAACCAGCAGCGAAAAGCTCACGCTGGGTTTCTCCGCTCGGTCCCGTGATCGTGATGACTCGCTGAGCGGTTCCATCAAGATCGATAAACAGAGAACCATCTCTGCGGGTCTGCCCGACCGTCTCGCCGTCGATGGCAACCGTTGCACCCTGGACCGCGGCGCCCTCATCAAAGACGTAGAGGAGGAGTTCCTCCGCTGCGACAGCTGTCTGGGCAACGAGTGCAGATATCAGTACAGGCAGGGTACGGCGGACGCCAGGCAGCTGTGTCATTACGACCTCGAAGTAAGAGAGTTGCATACGAAATCACCGGCTAGCGGCCCGCAACTCGATCCGCGCATGCTAGGCCCGAGATATGACACATTTGTTGAGGCTATATGACGGTTTTGTTACATATCTAAGGTTCGACCCAGTCATAAAAATTTCAACAAATCATCGCTTTTCTGCAACGAAATCTGGCCAACATGCGCGCAACCAACGGAGACGTGCACATGGACAGAGAATCCGGCATTAACGTTGTAGAGAAGCAACGACTGCGCGACAGCATCGCTGACCAGGTCAAACGCTTCCTCGAAGGCGGCGGCAACATCACCGTTGTCGACACCCCCTCCTCCGCCGAAAACCATCACCGCGGCAGCACCTGGCACGGCAACAACGACGTATCGCCGTTGCTGGACTAATGGACTCTAATCAAGCTCGCTGTTCGAATACGGACCACACGTGCAGGAGTATCTGAGCGAGGGTCTGGAAATGGGCCGCTCCTTCGTACAGACGCGCTATCAAACGAAGCACAGCCTCGATTACCGCTGGTATGGCATCGGCGCGTACATCAAGAGGCGTCCTCACATTCGATATTTGTTCGGACCCGCCTCCATCAGTCGTTTCTACGGTAAAGAGGCGACGTCGCGGCTGGCCTACTACTACGGCACGCACTTTAGCGGTGCCCACCTGGACGTCACGCCCAGGACTCCTTTCGAGATTCCCTCGGACATCGAGGCCGCACTGAGCGCTGAGTTTACCGGCGTGGATGCGGGAGAAGACATGAAGTCCCTCAGAGAGAGCCTCGCAGCAGCGGGCCTCCCACTACCGACGCTATATAAGCACTACTCGCAGGCTACGAGCCCGGATGGAGTCGCTTTTACGGCGTTTAACGTGGATAGGGACTTCGGTGACTGCGTTGACAGCTTCGTCATCGCCGATCTTCAAAAACTGACCCCGCGCAAGCGGCAACGTTATTTCTCGTAAGGAGTAATCGCGATGCAGGCTCTACCCCCGGACGGACGATTCAGCTGCCAGACGCTGTGGATCTCCGATGTCCATCTTGGCAGCGTTCACTGTAAGGCGGAACAACTACTCAATCTTCTCGATCGCGTCGACTGCAAGAAGCTCTACCTAGTTGGCGACATTGTGGATGTATGGGCCATGAGCAAGCGGGTCCACTGGCCCGAATCGCACACCAAGGTCCTGCGGAAGATCCTGAAGATTTCCCGTGGCATGACCGAGGTCGTCTACATTCCGGGCAACCACGACGCGAACTTCCGGGAGTTCTGTAACAGCGACTTCGGCAATATCAGGATTCGCAAAACCGTGATTCACGAAACGGGCCCGGGTCAGCGCATGCTCGTTACTCACGGTGATGAGCTCGACTTCGCGGTGCGCTATGGCCGCCTGAACCGCTTTATCGGTGATGTCGGCTACGAGGCGCTCATGTGGGTGAACCGTAAGTTCAATCAGCTTAGAGAGCTGTTGGGTAAGCCTTACTGGTCGCTGGCGCAATGGGTCAAGGCGAATGTGTCACAGGCAGAAGCCGCTATTCACGCCTATCAGCGCGCCGCGGTTAACCTCGTGGAAGATCAGGGTCTGGACGGAATCATCTGCGGACACCTCCACTACCCAACGATCCAACAGTTCGGCGCTGTCACCTACTGCAACGATGGAGACTGGGTGGAGAACTGCACGGCGCTGGTGGAGGATTTCAGCGGCCAGCTGCGGCTCATCCGCGGCATTCATCATCCCGCCAAGCCGATGGAAGTGGTGTTTGCCGAAGCGGCGTAGCGGCTGCTCCCGTGGGGGTCGACGCTTAGACTCTCACCGGCTTTGCCGCCAGGTTGCATCAGGGCGCCTTAGAGAACCGGCTCACCAGGATTGAGCTAGACCGGCGCAATGCGGCTTCGCGTTCCTGAGTGCTTTGGCGCACGTCGGGGCGCCCCGCTCCCCTTCTCTTAAACATCATCCCCAATGATTTTCGTGAGCCTACCCAGTGGGATGCGCGTAGGCCAGTCGATACTGATGATCGTCTGACAAAGCATTACACTTAAACTGCAGCTATCGACAACTAACATCACTGCGCTGCCCCCAAAATTCTGGAGACGCAGGACCCATGACCGCATCAGCCCCGGACAGCTCCGCCCGTCGCGTATCTCCGAAGCTCCTAAAGGAACTGGAGCAAATACTGCCGCCACGTCGCATCATCGCCGATGAGCGAACGCTGCGCGCCTACGAGTGCGATGGCCTTCTTCTCTATCGCGACATCCCCCTGGCCGCAGTCATTCCCGAAACGGTCGAGCAAGTTCAGGAGATCATGCGCCTGAGCCAGCGCATGCAGGTACCCATTGTGCCTCGCGGCGCTGGCACCGGACTCAGCGCCGGCGCCATGCCGCACCCCGAAGGCATTCTTCTCAACATGACGGCCTTCGACCGCATCCTTGAACTCGATCGCGCCAGCTGTTTAGCGCGGGTGCAACCGGGAGTCAGCAACCTCAGTATTTCTGCGGCGGCACGAGAGCACGGACTTTTTTATGCGCCCGACCCATCATCTCAAATCATCTGCAGCGTCGGCGGAAACGTCGCCGAGAACTCCGGTGGCGTTCACTGCCTGAAGTACGGGTTGACGGTACACAACGTCCTCGAACTGACCGTGGTGACCCCAGACGGCGATCTCGTCACGCTCGGCGGCTGTGGACTCGATGCGCCAGGGCCAGATCTCGTTGCACTGATGACTGGGTCTGAAGGTCTTCTTGGTGTGGTGGTGGAAGTTGTCGTTCGTTTGCTTCCCGTGCCCACGGATACCGCTGTGCTGGTTGCCGGCTTCCAAACCGTGAGAGAAGCAGGCGATGCCGTCAGCAGCCTAATCGCTCAAGGCGTGCTACCGGCAGGCCTTGAGATGATGGATGCGCTGGCCATTCGCGCCGCCGAAGATTTTGCGCACGCCGGTTATCCGCGCGACGCGGCGGCCCTGCTGCTGTGTGAACTGGACGGCACGGAAGAGGAAGTGACTGCGCTGGCGCTACGCTCCGAGGAATACCTGCGAAGCGCCGGTGCCTACACGGTAAACATTGCCCGCACGGAGGAAGAACGCGAACGCGTCTGGCGCGGACGGAAGTCGGCGTTTCCTGCGGTCGGTCGGCTTTCACCCGACTACTACTGCATGGACGGAACCATCCCCCGAGGGCGCATCGCTGAAGTACTCGAGGCTATCGCTACGTTAGCCACCCAGTACGATTTGCGCGTTGCCAACGTATTCCACGCGGGCGATGGCAACCTTCACCCCTTAATCCTGTTCGATGCGAAAAATAGCGATGAGGTGAGGCGTGCTGAGGCCCTCGGTGCTGCCATCCTCGAGCTCTCCGTCGAAATGGGCGGATCCATCACCGGTGAGCACGGCGTCGGCCTTGAGAAACTCCCGCAAATGGAGGTTCAGTTTGAGCGCGAGGCCCTGCTCCAGTTCGAAGAACTCAAAGCCGCCTTCGATCCCGAACTGCGCATGAACCCCGGCAAGGGAATTCCAGTGCTGAAGCGCTGCCAGGAGTACAAGACGCTCCCCGAACGCCACGACCACCGCCACTCCTGCTAAGGCCATTACGTGGATCGCGATATTGCACCCGTGTTGATCGAAGCAGTCACTGCTGCAAGCAAGAGCGGGCGTCCGGTACGAATCATTGGCAACGACAGCAAACGTCAGCTTATTGGACGCCTGTGCGAAGCCGACGTCCTGAGCGTCTCGGAGCATCGCGGTATCGTCGACTATCGACCCGATGAACTTGTCATCACGGCGCGTGCGGGAACACCCCTTGCCGAACTTGAAGCCGTCGTGCAGGAAAAGAATCAGACCCTGGGTTTTGAGGGACCGCTGTTCAACGGACGTTCTACCCTGGGCGGCACCCTTGCCAGTGGGCTGTCAGGCCCCTCACGGCCATGGCGCGGCAGCGTAAGAGACGCGGTACTCGGGATGCGCCTTATCAGTGGAAAAGGTGAACACCTCAGCTTCGGTGGGCAGGTAATGAAGAACGTCGCCGGCTATGACGTTTCCAGACTACAGGCCGGCGCAATGGGCTCCCTCGGTATCATCACGGAAGTCAGCCTTAGGCTTCGCCCCGCAGCAACAGACTCACGCTCATTCGCTTTGCCCTGCTTCCACGATCTTGGTTTCAGTTGGTTGCGTGAACTCTACCGCCACCCCGTACCGCTCACCGGCGCTAGCTGGCACGACAACATGCTTTACGTGCGCTTTGCAGGCGAACCAGACGCAATCGATGCGGCTGCCGAGACGCTGGTAGACTTTCAGCCCCACGACGGATCTTTCTGGGATGCGCTTCGAGACTGGAAGATTGCTGCTTTGACGGCGCCCTGGATCTGGAATCTCGATGTTGCCCCGGCGAGCAACCTCGGTGGGAACAAGGCGGGCAGCAAGCCTGCGCTCATTGACTGGGCCGGCGCACGCCGCGTTCTCACGCAGCCACTCTCCCTCGTCGAAGCGCAGTCGATGGCATCTGCAGGCTGTGGACACGCAACGCTCTATGGTCGCGGCGATACGCTGCAGGACGTCGTTTCCACACCAGCTGGGCCCCTCAAAACTATTTTGGAGCGGGTAAAGCAAGCGATGGATCCAGCGGGAATTTTCACGCCCGGCCGCCTCTACCGCTGGCTCTGAGTGCAGACACGCTGATCGATCACCATGGACGTCACCCTACACCCCAAGTTTGCCGATAACCTGATTGCCCAAGAAACAGCGAATGCCATCGAGGCCTGCGTGCACTGTGGTTTTTGCCTGGCAACCTGCCCCACCTATCTCGAAGCCAGGGATGAAAGAGATAGTCCCCGTGGACGCATCTACCTAATCCGCGACTTTCTTCAGACCGGTGAAAGTGATTCCGTGGCCCAACACCATATCGATCGATGCCTCACCTGCCGCAGCTGTGAAAGCACGTGCCCGAGCGGTGTTGTCTATGGCGACATAGTCGATGGCGGTCGGGAGCTTCTCGAACGATCGGTGCAACGGCCCGTGGCCAGCCGGTTTCAGCGCAAGCTACTGCGCGGCGTAGTTTCAAGGCCCGCACTCTTCAAAAAGCTGTTGGCCGTGGGTCGACTCTTCAAGGGCATTTTGCCGACCACTTTGAAGCAGCAGATTCCGCCGACGCAAAAGGTCCTGCCCGCATCGACTAATGTCGACGTCGGTGATAAAGACACAGGACGGGTGCTGCTCCTCGAAGGCTGCGTACAAAGAGCGGCCACGCCCAACACCAATCTCGCCCTTCGCCACTTGCTGAGCTACCTGAACATCACAGTTATTGAGTCCCCCGCCCAGGGTTGCTGCGGTGCCCTTAATACGCACTTGGGCGCCCGAGAAGAAGGACTTAATGACCTTCGGCGAAACATCGATACGTGGTGGCCCGCCATTGAAGAAGGGGTCGACGCCATCATAAGCACGGCGACAGGCTGCGGTACGCTTCTCGTGGACTATGGAAAGCTCCTCGCCTATGACGAGCAGTATGCAAGCAAGGCACAACAGGTCTCAGATCTGACAACGGATGTCGCCGCCTATTTCGCCGGCGAGCGTATGGAAGCTATCCCCAGCCTGCGGCCCGACAAGCTCCCTAGACTATCTGTACATACGCCCTGCTCGCAGAGCCACGCCCTGGGTGACCCCGATACGGTGAAGGACCTCCTTCGCTCCCGGGGATATTTTCTTCTCAGCACCGAAGAGGACCACCTTTGCTGCGGCTCGGCCGGTTCCTACTCGATTCTGGAACCGGAAATGGCCCAGCGGTTGCGCGAGCGTAAGCTTCATGCTTTGGATGCGGAGCATGCCGATGTCATAGTGACCGCTAACGTCGGATGCCAGTTGCACCTTGCTGCGGGCGGCGATACGCCCGTGCGCCACTGGCTTGAACTGATACTGGAAACGGTGCCCGCCCACCCCTAAAACATCGGAAACCAGCCGCTAGAAGGCTGTTTTGTGACTTTTTTTAGATCATTCGGACATACAGCCGCTTGTGCATGTAACGAATAAGTAGTAGCGAAGCCGAAACCTCTCTGTTTAGATAAGAGGACACTCCACCGACCCGCAGAGAGGGCAAATGATGCGCAGACAAAAACGCGACATGAATGCACGGGCTTACGAACGTGGATATCAGGCAGGTGTTACCGGTCGCAGTAGTGAAAGTTGCCCTCACAGTAGCGAGCAACAGCGCGTCAATTGGATTACAGGATGGAGAGAAGGTCGGGCCGACCAGTTGGATGGCCTGACGGGCGTATCCGGCGTGCATCGCATGAGGATGCAGTAAGCCCTGCACACCTTGGCGCCAGCTCAGCGCCGCCCCCAGCGGTCGCACCCGCGGACCTCCGTTGACAGCTCACCGGGCGACATGCGGTTGCCCCTAATCGTGGGTCTCGCTTACTAGCGGTTAAAAAGCGTTACTTGTTTACCCCTGGGCCGAAAGCGAATCCACGCGTCGGCTACTCTGCGCCAGATCGAGAAGCTCACGATTGGCGACGGCAAACATGGCAAAGTCGGCCGATGTGGTCGCCTGAAGGTCGCTGATCATATCGCGCCAGCGCTGAAGCAGGGCCTGCTCCGACTCCTCCCACGCACTCAGACAACCCACGATATCCACATTGTTCTGGCGAAGCCGCAGTACACCCTGGGCCAGAGTGCACTGTTGCCATTGTAGATCCTCCATATAGGCTTCCCGCGCCATGGCCTGCCACTCGTTGTCCACCTTCGTGCCCAAAATCTGCGCACCAAACCAGTCAAGCTCCAATCGCTCGCCCAGGTGGTAGTAGAGCGTAGCGACCTCGAGCAAATCGCAATCCGTATGCGCAGCCACGTCGACCATGGCAAAACTTGTGAAGGAGTGAAGACAGAGAGCGACATCCGTGGCCATCTCTTCTTCTACCCCGGCACCCATATAGTGTTCCCTACGAGCCTGAAACTGTTCCGCGGCCCGTCCCCGAAGCAAACCTGGTAGCTCGCCGTGAAGCCTCGCAACACCCTCTGCGAACTCGCCGATGGTCGCCGTGGGTGCAATCTGGTGTCGGCGGTTCCGTAGCAACCACCGCGTTGCCCGCTTAACGAGGCGAATCACGTCGAGCATCATCTCCAACTGAATATCGGAATCGATGTGGTAATCCCGCGCCTCAATGTTTTCCCAAAGCTCGTTCAATCGGAAGATCGCCATTACAGCGGTATAGGCCCGGGCCACGTCCGCCACCGGCGCTCCCGTGGCTTTCTGTTGCCGCAGCACGAAGTTGAGACCCATGTGGTTCACGATATCGTTAGCGACCTGCGTACACATGATCTCCCGCTGAAGCCGGTGTTCCTGCAGTTCGTCGGGATAGCGCTCCACCAGCGAGGCGGGAAATGCCGTTGCTGTTGCGCGGGCAAGGTGCGGATCGATGCCCAGATCAGAGGCAATCAGTTCTTCTTTGAGAATCGCCTTGCTATAGGAGATCAGAATCGAAAGCTCAGGACGGGAGAGCCCCTGCCCCTGTGCCGCCCGCTCTGCCAGCGATTCATCGCCCGGTAAAAACTCAAGGCTGCGATCAAGTCGGCCAGCGTCCTCCAGGGATGTTATAAGACGGCGGTATTCGCCGCCGCGATTGCGAGCTTCCCGCTCGGCAATACTAATGGCCTGCACCTGACGGTAGTTGTTCGCCAGGACAAGTTCAGCAACCGAGTCCGTCATCTCTTCCAACAACTGGTTGCGGTGTTTGCTCGTGAGATCACCTCGAGCCACGATGGCATTCAGCAGGATCTTGATATTGACCTCATGATCCGAGCAATCAACACCGCCGGCATTATCAATAAAGTCCGTATTGGAGCGCCCGCCGCCGAGACCAAATTCCACGCGCGCGAGCTGGGTCATGCCGAGATTGCCGCCCTCCCCCAGGACCTTGCAGCTTAGATCGCGGGCATCAACGCGCAGAGCATCATTTCCCTTGTCGCCGACGTCCGTGTGCGCCTCCGATGAGCACTTCACGTAGGTGCCGATACCGCCGTTCCACAGCAGATCAAACTCAGACTTGAGGATCACGCTAATGAGCTCAGTCGGTGTGAGCTGCGCGGTGGTGATCCCAAAACGCTGCTGCATCTGCGGAGAGATAGCGACAGACTTTGCGCTGCGACTGAAAACACCACCACCGTCGGAAATTAGCGACTGATCGTAATCCGCCCAGTTCGACCGCGGCAGGGCGAACAGTCGCTCTCGTTCCTTGTAGCTCACTGCGGCATCCGGATCGGGGTCGACAAAGATGTGCAGATGATTAAACGCCGCAACAAGGCGAAGAGACTGTGACAGGAGCATGCCGTTGCCAAAGACATCTCCCGACATGTCGCCGATACCAACCACCGTAAACTCGTCCGTCGCGACGTTTACGCCCATCTCGCGAAAATGGCGCTCCACAGACACCCAGGCACCGCGGGCCGTGATACCCATTTTCTTGTGGTCATAGCCCACAGAGCCACCCGAGGCAAAGGCGTCACCGAGCCAGAAGTTGTATTCCTCGGCAAGCGCGTTGGCGATATCCGAAAAGGTCGCTGTGCCCTTGTCCGCGGCAACAACAAGGTAGGGATCTTCATCATCCTTGCAGACGGTTAGATGAGGTCGAACGATGCGGTCATCGACACGGTTGTCACTGATATCGAGGAGACCACGAATGAAAGTCTGGTAGCAGGACACACCCTCTTCCTGGACCTCATCCCGGGTCATATCTGCCCGCAGCCTCTTGGCAACGAATCCGCCCTTCGCGCCTACGGGCACGATCACCGCATTTTTCACCTGCTGTGCTTTCACGAGACCGAGGACTTCCGTCCGGAAATCTTCCATGCGGTCGGACCACCGCAACCCGCCGCGAGCCACCTTGCCGCCGCGGAGGTGGACGCCCTCGACCTTCGGTGAGTAGACATAGATTTCGAAGAGCGGCACCGGGCGAGGAATGTCTGGAATATCGCCGGGCTGTAGCTTGAAGGAGAAATAGCCCTTGCTGTCGCCCCGCTCACCCTGCTGAAAAAAGTTAGTGCGTACCGTCGCCTCGATCAACGCCACGTACTGGCGGATGATGCGATCCTGCCCAAGGTTTTCGACCTCATCGAGCGCCGCAAGAATACGATCTCGCTTGTCGGCCTCTCGCTTCTCGCGCCAGCTATCATCGCCGTCAAAGGCCGGCGAAAAGCGTGTAAGAAAAAGCTCGACAATGGAGGACGAAATGGCCAGATGATCGGCCATAGTCTCGGCGATGTAGGCCCTCGAATAAGGAAAGTTGATCTGCCCCAGATAGCAGGCGTAGGCGCGCAGCAACGCAATTTCGCGCCAGCTGAGGCGACTGCCAAGAAGGAGGCGGTTAAAGGAGTCACTCTCCGCTTCCCCATTCCAGATACGCCGGAATGCGTCCTCAAACTCTTCCTTGACCTGATCCAGATCGATATCGCTGGCCAGGGAGTAGATGAGACTGAACTCCTGGATCCAGTACCGCTGATCATCCGCCGCGCGAACGGGGTAAGCCCGCTCAGCGACCACGCGCAAACCGAGGTTTTCAAGGATAGGGAGAACATCCGACAGGGGCAGCGCAGAGCCGGCCCGATAGAGGCGCAGCTTCAGATGATCATCCTTCTCCTCTAGTTGCCGGTAAAGATTGAGCCCCAACGAATCCTCGCTCTTCAATTCAAGAATGTACTGGATATCAAGGGCCGCGACGCGGGGATCAAAGTCGTCGCGATAACCGGGGGCAAAGCCCTCACCCAGTTCACGCATCAGCTGTTCGCCCCGCTCATCGCCGAACTCGTCGAGAAGCCGCAGACGCAGTCGATCCTTCCATGCCAGCGTGGCCTGCACGATCTGCTCTTCCATTTCCATGACGTCCAGCTCCAGAGGGCGTGCGGGATCGACCCGCAAAACAAAGTACACACGAACCAGCACCGACTCGGTGAACTGCGTATTGAATTCGGCTTCCTCCGCGTGCACAGCGCGGCTCAGAATGTGCTGAATGCGTTCACGCCGCGCCGTGGTGTAGCGGTCTCGGGGCATGTAGAGCAGGCAGCTCACAAACTTTCGATGCGCGTCACGGCGCACGAAGAGTCGTGTGCGTCGGCGTTCCTGAATCCGGTTGACGGCATCGGCAGTGGCATAAAGCTCATGGGTTGAGCTTTGAAAAAGCTCATCGCGAGGCATCAACTCGAGGACACGCTTCAACTCGCGTCCATCGTGCTCGTGCATATCCAGACGAGAGCGTTCAAGCACTTGCACAACCTTCCTGCGCAGTATCGGCACGCGAGCCGGGTCCATGCTGTACACCTCGGCGGTGTAGTGGCCTAGGAAGCGATGCTGACCGACGACGAGCCCATTCGCGTCATAGACTTTGATCTCGACATAGTCGGGATAGGCTTGGCGGTGCACCCGAGCGCGTCGCCGCGATTTACCGAAACTGAGTTGCCGTCCAAGGAGTTCTTCGTGGCTCATTGCCTCCAGATCGGCAGTAAGATCTTCAGCGCCGCGCGTATCGCGATTTCGAAGCACACCCAGGCTTCGGTCGGGCACAACGCGGACAGCGCCGTTGTCGGCCTCGAGATATTCGTATCCCAGGAAGGTCATGTGATCGGTGCGCAGCCACTCCACAAAAGCGATCGCTTCGTCCCGAAAGCCTTTGTCGAGCGCTGTACTTTCACCGATGGTACTCTTGGCAACATCAAGTTGGCCGCGCATGGCAGGAAAATCACTGACCACCGCGTGCACATCCCTGAGAATCTCGTCCAGGCAGCGCTGTAGATCATCGAGTTCCGAGAGATCGCTGTGACGAGTGATCTCGAAGTAAAGCAGACTCTCGGCCGAGGCCCCCTCCTCGCCGGCCGACGCCGGATGCACCGACTCAAGGGTCCCATCGCTCCCCCGGGATACGCTGAGGTTGCAGCTCGCCAGGCAGTGGATCTCCAGCCCCCGTTGATTGAGTTCGCCGCGTACGCTGGCGGTACAGAAAGGCATGTCACGACAGAGAATAGCAATCACCGTCGCGGAGCTTTCCCAGCCGTGACTGGCAATACTGGGATTAACAAGGCGCATTTTCGCGGTTTCGTCGGGCCACTCACGCAGGAAACGGAGCAGGCCATAGAGCATGCCGTAGACGTCAGCCGGCGAGCGCTCTCTCAGGTCTTCGGCGGCAAAGCGCCCCAGAAAAACCCTAGCGAGCTGGTGCAGGTCTTGCCGATGTGCCGTATCGGCACGACGATCGATGATTGACGCAACCTCTTCTAGCAATGACTGCTTCAGAGTCTCCCACGCCATAGACCGATTCCCCCTCTTTGGGTGGATTTTCTTGCGGTGACCGCAGTGTATCGCAAAGCCCTGGACAAGGCCCGATCAGCGGGGAACTTTCAAGGCGGTTCTGCGTCGATGAGAAGGAAACTGAGCTTACCGAAAGAAGGGCTCTCCGCTAGAATTGGCGGCTTTGTTGGGAACATCAGTGAAAGTGGTGGGAGGAACCTTGACCGCGAGTACACTCAGAGAATTAGAGCAGTGGCTAGACCAGCAGATTGTCGGTCAGGCACATTTGGTGGAGCGACTGCTGGTTGCCCTTATCGCCGACGGTCATCTGCTGGTAGAAGGCGCACCTGGCCTCGCCAAAACCCGCGCTATCAAAAGTCTGGGCGATGCCCTCGAGGGTAACTTCCATCGCATCCAGTTTACGCCAGACCTTCTGCCCGGAGACGTAACCGGTACGGAAATCTATCGCCCGCAGCAGGCGAGCTTCCATTTCCAACAGGGACCGGTCTTCAGCAACCTGGTGCTCGCCGATGAGATCAATAGAGCACCGGCCAAAGTGCAGTCAGCGCTTCTGGAAGCGATGGCCGAACGACAGGTGAGTGTAGGCAGCGAGAGCTACGCTCTCCCGGACCTGTTCCTAGTGATGGCCACGCAAAATCCTATTGAGCAAGAAGGCACCTACCCGTTACCGGAGGCACAGCTAGATCGCTTTCTTCTGCATGTAAAAGTGGACTATCCCGACACAGAGGCCGAGCGAAAAATTCTCAGACTTACGCGCTCTGAAGCCACGGCGAGCGGCGATACAGCAGTTCCTACCGTCACTCAGGAATCCGTGTTTGAGGCACGCCGGGCTGCCCTGCAGCTGCATATGGCAGAAGCCGTTGAGGAGTACATCGTCCAGCTGGTGATCGCGACCCGAAACCCTGCGCTATACAGCGATGATCTCGCGCACTGGCTGGACTACGGCGGCAGTCCACGAGCCACTATTGCTCTGGATCGCTGTGCTCGTGCACACGCGTGGCTCCGCGGACGTGATTTTGTCTCCCCTGATGACGTTCAGGCGGTGGCGGCCGATGTCCTCAGACATCGACTGCTCCTTAGCTTCGAAGCCGAAGCCGCGGGCATTCAGAGCGACAACGTCATCGACGAGCTGCTGCGCCTGGTTCCCGTAAGCTGAAGAGCTGCATGATGGACGCGTCACTGCCGGCCAAGGGAGCCGCTGTAGACTTAAATCGACTGTTGTCGCTGCGCTTCAGCGCGCGCCAGCTGGACATCCGTCGCCGAAGGCGGGCGCTTGCGCAGCTTTCCGGTGGCCAGCGGTCGAACTTCCGGGGCCGCGGGATCGAGTTTGAGGAAGTGCGAGGCTACCAGGCCGGCGACGACATTCGAGCTATCGATTGGCGCGTGACCGCGCGCACGGGCAAACCACACACAAAGCTCTTCCACGAAGAACGGGAGCGCCCCGTAATGCTTATTGTGGATCAGCGCCCCGCCATGCAGTTTGGCTCGAGGCACTGCTTTAAGTCGGTATTGGCTGCGGAACTCGGCGCTCTCCTCGCCTGGAGCGCCCTGGCAGGCAACGAGCGCGTGGGCGGCCTGCTCCTCCGCGACGAAGACCACTGGGAAATGCGCCCGCGCAACAGTCGTCGAAATGTCCTGTCGCTGCTTTCAGCGCTGGCAGAGCCGCAGCCACCTGTGAGCACCACACCCCCCGCGGAGCAATTCGCCAGCCTGTTGCGCAGTGCAAGACGGGTAGCCCGTCCTGGCTCCAGTATCTTTCTGATTAGCGATTTTGACGGCGCCGCCGGCGATGAGGCGAAAGAGGAGCTGTTCCAACTCGCGCGCCATACGGAAATGACAGCAATCCACTGCAGCGATCCATTGGAAGCTCAATTACCACCACCCGGTGCCTATAGCGTCACGGACGGCACTCACACCGTCGAGCTCGACACGCGCGGCGCGGTTTACCAGAGTGACTACGCCCTGGAATTCCGGCGTCGGGTCGCGGCTTACAAGGGACAGTTCCAGCGCCTCGGAATACCGATGCTGAGGGCAAGTACGGCGGATGCCCCCCTTACGCTCCTGCGTCAGGTTTACGGTGACGGAAGCGCATGAATCCGGAAGCGATTGTCGGTCTTCTCGAACCGCTGCGTAGCCCGGACGCAGTGCCCTTCTGGCCACCGGCTCCCGGCTGGTGGGTGCTCGGAGCCTTGTGGCTAGCGCTTCTGACTTACGCACTCTTCCGATTGTGGCAACGCCACCAACGTGGCGCCGCCTTGAGAGAGGCACGGGCGGAGATCGAGCGCATAGCCGCGAGCTCCATGACAACGGAGCGTTGCTGCAGCGAAGTCGCTGCATTGCAACGACGGGTGGCGCTTCATCTCGGAGAACGCCGTGTGATGGCCTCCATGGTTGGACGCGACTGGGCGGACGCGCTCAACAAGCTAGCCTCGGATGACAGCAGTTATTTTTCCGAAGAGGTCGTAGCGCTGCACTATGCGCCTACCGTCAGCGACGAAGCTCGGGAACTGGCTGTTGCCTCAACGCGTCGCTGGCTTCACGCATTGAGGCCAGCGTTATGATCACCCTGCTGTGGCCGCTTGCACTGATGCTGCTTCCGCTGCCGTTCATCGCGCGCTGGTTGTTACCGCCACACAAATCCCAGCGCGCGGCGCTTAAGGCACCATTCTTTAATCGCTGGCAGACCCTTGTCGCCGGTGAAGATTCTGCCGCGGTAGCTGCGCACCGCATCACTCCCATCGCCCTGTGGCTAATCTGGCTATGTCTGCTGGTGGGTGCCGCGAGACCCATGTGGATTGGAGAGGCCATTGAGCTGCCCAACAGCGGACGCGATTTGATGCTGGCCGTTGATATCTCCGGCAGTATGCGCGTTGAAGACATGCAACTCAGCAATCGCATGGCGCGGCGCATCGACGCGGTCAAACTCCTTGGCAGTGACTTCATGTCGCGACGCAGTGGCGATCGCCTCGGCCTGATTCTCTTCGGCAGCCGCGCCTACCTTCAGTCTCCGCTCAGCTTCGATATTCAAACGGTGCAGCGGTTTTTGGAAGAAGCGCAGATCGGCTTTGCGGGTCAGGAAACGGCGATCGGCGACGCGATTGGCCTGGCGGTAAAGCGCCTTCAGGAGAGGCCCGCAAGCAACCGCGTGCTGGTGTTGCTCACCGATGGCCAGGACACGGCCAGTACCGTCGATCCGCTTGAGGCAGCGCAGCTCGCTGCGCAACTTGACGTGCGCATTTACACCATTGGCATCGGCGCGGATTCCTTAACCCTTCCCGGCTTATTGGGTTCACCTCTGGGTTCGCGCACGGTGAATCCTTCGGCAGATCTTGATGAAGAAAGTCTGCTGGAAATCGCGCGCTATACGGGTGGGCAATACTTCCGTGCTCGCGACCCTCAGGAGCTGGCCTCCATTTACCAGCTCCTGGACCAACTGGAACCTCTCGAAGTGGATACGGCCAAATACCGGCCGCAGCAATCCCTCGCCGCCATACCCCTGGCAATCGCACTGCTTGCGAGCTTTCTGCTGGTCACCCTACGTTTGTGGCGCCAACGCCCCTCCCTGTCCGTGTCGGGTGCCTCGTGAACGAGATTGTCAGCAACTTCCATTTTCTAAGGCCCGCGTGGTTAATGCTATTGGTGCCATCGGTACTGGTGGGCCTGTTGCTCTGGCGTAGCCGTGCCCGCGAAGCGAATTGGTCGCGCGTGATTGCACCGGAATTGCTCAGCCATCTCATCAGCGTGGATTCCGTGACACGCAGCCGCAGCGGCATACCCCCACTCATCGCAGGCTGGGTGATCGCAACTCTCGCTGCAGCGGGACCAAGCTGGCAGCAGTTGCCCCAACCGGTTCTACAGAAGCAGGACGCCCTAGTGCTGATTCTGGACCTCTCCTACTCCATGCTGTCTACGGACCTTCAACCCTCAAGGCAGGATCGAGTGCGCCGCAAGTTACTCGACCTACTCCGCGACCGTGAAGAAGGACTGACGTCCCTCATTGCCTACGCCGGAGACGCGCATATCGTGGCGCCCCTCACGGACGATAATCCCACCATCGCCAACCTGCTGCCGGCCCTCAGCCCACAGATGATGCCCTTGCCAGGCTCCAACCCCGTGGAGGCCATAGCGCTAGCGCTGGAGCTACTGGACTCTGCGGGTGTTCGTCAGGGCCGATTGCTGCTGGTTACTGACGGTGTGCGCGACTCGGACGTGACTGAGATTTCACGGCTGCTCGAAGGACAATCACGGAGTCTCGCGGTACTGGGCGTCGGAACCGAGGTCGGAGCCCCCATTGCCCTGCCCGGGGGTGGTTTCCTAAAGGATGGCAATGGTGAAATCGTGGTGCCTGCACTCGATGAGGCACCCCTTCGTTCGCTGGCAAGTACCGGCGGCGGTCGCTACGAGCCCATGACCGTCGATGACAGTGACGTTCAACGGCTACTTGCTGACACGGACCTGTCGGACGAGCACAACACCATCTCTCTTGATCGCGAGGCAGACCAGTGGCAGGACATGGCGCACTGGTTGATCCTTCCCTTGCTGCTCATCGCCCTCGGGAGCTTCCGCAGAGGTTGGGTATACGTGCTTCCACTCTTCATCTTGTTCTCGCCGAGCGAGCGAGCGCAGGCATTCGAGTGGAAAGACCTTTGGCTGCGACCCGATCAACAGGGGCAGCGCGCTCTCGAACGCGGAGAAGCCAGCGAAGCCGCCGCACTCTTTGAGCGAAACGACTGGCGCGGCGTTGCCGCGTATACCGGCGAAGACTATGCAGCGGCATCAGAGGCGTTTCGCAGCAGCGCTGACGCCGACGGTCTTTACAACTTGGGCAATGCCCTCGCCGCGCAAGGGCGACTGGATGAAGCCATCAGCGCTTATGAAGAATCTCTCTCGCTCGAGCCGGAGCAACCCGACGCCATCAAGAACATCGAGACGCTGAAGCAACTGCAAGATGACCAGGAGTCTCAGCAGGAGCAGTCTCAAGACGATGGCGATCCCCAGAACAGTCAGAACCAGAATGATTCCCAGCGGGATCAATCGGGACAGCAGAATCAGAACGGCGAGCAGAAAGATCAGCAGAATCAGGCGGAGCAGCAATTGGCTCCCGAGCCTCCGGCCGATGACCAACAGGAGCAGGCCACGGGAGACAACGCATCCAACGGTGAGCCCGATGAGAATGGCAGCCAAGGCGATGCACAGAAAGGCGAAGGCGCCAAATCTCTGGACATGCCCCAACCTCAAATCGACAACTCAGCGATGCAGGAAGATCTCGAAAAGGATCAGGCCATGCAGCAGTGGCTACGAAGAATCCCCGATGATCCCTCAGGCTTGTTGAGAGAGAAATTCCGCTATGAAAGTAACCAGCGACAACAGGATCGAAACCGTGACCCGAGCGAAATCTGGTAACCACGTATCGATGGCTCTGGTGTGTCTGACACTAACCCTCATGCTGGGGCAGGCGGTGCCTGCGCAGGCGGCGCTCACGGCTGCCCTTGATCGCTACCGCATTGCCATGGGCGATACGGTGCGACTGACCCTAAAGTCCGACGACGAAAGTGATCCTGGCGATGCAGATCTCAGCGCCCTACAGCGAGATTTCGAGGTACTGCAACGCTCCTCCAGTGTCAGCTCTCGAATCGTGTACGGCCAGCGCAAGCAAACCCGCGAGCTGCTGTTGGAAATTACACCCCGTCGGGAAGGCTCCCTCGTCATCCCGCCGTTCGTAGTGGCCGGGAAACGAAGCGAAGCTCTCGCCGTCGATGTGGGCCCCGAACCTGAACCGCTAGCCGCCGAGGAAGTGGTGATCTTCGAAGCAGAGGTCGATGCAACCTCCGTCTACGTGCAGGGGCAGATTCTCCTAACCTTGCGGGTTCAGCAGGCGGTAAATCTCGATTCGCGCAGCATTACAGAGCTGCAGCTCGAAAACGCTTATGTAGAAACTCTTGGTCAGAACTCCTTTCAGCGAACCATCGATGGCCGACCCTGGTTGGTGCACGAAATACGGTACGCGATTTTTCCGGAATCCAGCGGCACCCTAAGCGTCCCGAAACAGCTATTCTCGGGACGCCTTGCTTCGGGCCGTCGATCCCTTTTCGATACCCGACCGGCAGGACGACTCATCCGTCGTGAAAGCGATGCCATCGATGTGGCCGTATTGCCGCGGCCGACGAACTACCCAAAGGGAACCTGGTTGCCCGCTTCGCGCCTTACCATCGAGGAACAGTGGTCTGCACCCCTTCAGGAGCTGCGCATCGGGGATTCCGTCACCCGCACTGTCACCGTTACCGGAGACGGCCTGATGGGTGCACAGCTCCCACCCTTTGAGGGTGGTGACCTGGGCGCGCTGCGCGCTTATCCCGACCAACCGGTCATCAACAGTGTCAACGGAGAGCGAGGGGTTACGGGCATTCGGACGGACAGCGTTGCGCTGGTCGCCGTCGCCGAGGGTGAGTATGAAGTACCCGCCGTCGAGATTCCCTGGTGGGACACTGAAACAGATTCCCTGCAAATTGCCCGGCTGCCGGCGCGCCGCCTGACCGTGCTTCCAGCAATTAATGCAGCCCCAGAAGTCGCAACCCGCGTTGATGCAGCGCCCCCAGTGGAGACCACTGTGGTCACCAGCACATCCGTCGCCTGGCCAATCATTGCATTTGCCTGCGGCCTCGGCTGGCTGCTGACCGGCTCACTGCTCTGGCGAGAAAAACGGCGCGTTAACCCTGGTGCTCCAGGACCAAAAGAGCCTGTCGAGACCTCTGCGACCTTGAAAGCCGTGCTCAATGCGTGCGGGAAGAATGACGCTCCCGCAGCTCGTCAGGCCCTTGGCCGATGGGTTTCCAGCGAGTTTCCCGGTCAGCACCTTGGCAAGTGGCTCATAGATCAGGCGTCTGATGCCCTTAGCAAAGAGGTCGGAGAACTCGACCTGGCCCTCTATGGACAAGGTACTGATAAACCGTGGGATGGATCCGCCCTAGCGAGTGCATTGAAAGCACTATCGCGCTCCAATTCACGAACCGACCGTGGACGCGGCGACCTGCCCGCGCTTTATCTCAGTCAATAAGCCGGCGCTTGCGTCGCCCGAGGCTTAGGTCAACGCGTTACTCAGCTAGCGATTTAGACACCACCTCGAAGACGTCAGGACTCAGATTCGGCAGGGCTGCCAGGCGGGACAGCTCAGCTCGCATCGCATCGCCACGGCTCGGAAAGTTTCGCCAGCGAGTCAGTGGCGTCAGCAACCGCGAAGCGATCTGCGGATTTCGCTCATTGAGCTCTTCAATGACACTGCCCAGCAAGGCGTAACCCGCGCCATCCTTGCGATGGAAGTTGCTGGCATTCAGATTGCTGAAGCCCCCAACCACCGCCCGAATCTTATTGGGATTACGACGGTCGTAGGCTGGATGCTCCATGAGCGCCTTCACCCGCGCGATGGCATCGTCCCGCGGATTTTCCGCCTGCAGCTGCAGCCAATGGTTTACGGCAAGTGCCTCATCACCAAAGCGTTCGTAGAAGTCCTCCAGCAATACCGCAGCGCGAGAGCCATCGTCCTCTCGCTGCAGCGCACGCAGCGCGACCAATCGGTCGGTGAGATTATCGGCATTGCGATAATGTGCCTCGACGACCTCTAGGGCATCTACCCCGGTCGTCGAGAGGTAATCCAGTGCGACGTTTGCGAGTGCGCGCCGTCCGATCTGCTCTCCCTCCGTTGCGTAAGGACCGGTAACGCGAACCGCCTCGTACAAGTCACGCCACTGCTGACTCAGCGCCTCGCCCAACATGCGCCGCAAACCTTCCCGCGCACCGTAGATGGCATGAGGATCAGCCCCCCCGCGATGACTGGCCAGCTCTGTCAGGGAGCTCTCGCTGGGAAGCCGCAACATATCTGCGCGCACCGCGGGGTCGCTTTCCTGGCTAATGATGGCCGCCACCGCCTCGCGCAAGATCGGATCGAGCATGTCAGGCTCCTCCGGCGCCTGCAGCGCCTCGAGGCTCGCTACCATGAGCTGCTGCATGGCATCCCAGCGCACGAAGCCATCATCGTCTCGGCTTACCAACGCCAGCAGCTGCTCGCGTGTATAGGGGTAATCGACGCGCACAGGCGCTGAGAATCCTCGGAGCAAGGACGGGATCGGTCGCTCTGGCAGATTCGTAAATACGAACGCCTGCTCTGGGCTATCGACAATGAGGACGCGGTGCGTGTTATCGGAAGTTTCCGTATCTGGCGCTTCTCCCGCAATTTGTAATCGCAGGTTGCCCGCGTCTCCCAATAATCCCATGGCCAGGGGGATCACCAGCGGCTGCTTATCAGCTTGCCCTGGCGTGGGTGGTGTCTGTTGCTTAATCGTCAGCGTGTATTCACCTTTCTCGTCATTCCAGTCATCGCGCACCGTGAGCTCGGGCGTTCCAGCCTGGGCATACCAGCGACGGAAGTCACTCAGATCCACGCCGGAGGCATCTTCCATAGCGGCGACAAAATCGTCACAGGTCACGGCCTGCCCATCGTGGCGGTCAAAATATAAGTCGCTGCCAGCGCGGAACTTCTCCTCCCCCAGCAGCGTGTGGATCATGCGCACGACTTCCGCGCCCTTCTCATACACCGTCAGCGTGTAGAAGTTGGAAATCTCTATAAACGATGCGGGTCGTACCGGATGGGCCATCGGTCCGGCGTCTTCGGCGAACTGCATGGTTCGCATCACCACGGCGTCTTCGATGCGCTTAAGGGCACGAGAGCCCATGTCCGCCGAGAACTCCGCATCGCGAAATACCGTAAAGCCTTCTTTCAATGAAAGCTGAAACCAGTCCCGGCAAGTCACTCGGTTCCCAGACCAGTTATGGAAGTATTCATGCCCCACGATGCTTTCGACGCGCTGATAACCCATATCCGTCGTGGTTTCGGGACTGGCCAGCACGCAGCTCGTGTTGAATACGTTAAGGCTCTTGTTCTCCATGGCGCCCATGTTGAAGTCGTCAACGGCGACGATATGGAAAACATCCAGATCATACTCTCGGCCGAAGCGCTCCTCGTCCCAGCGCATGGAGCGCTTGAGGGATTCCATGGCGTGATCGCACTTATCCAAATCTTTCTCTTCGACGAGGATGACCAGATTCACCCTGCGGCCGCCACAGGTCTCGAAGGTATCCTGGACGCGCTTCAGATCGCCCGCGACAAGCGCAAAGAGGTAGCTCGGCTTGGGAAACGGATCCTCCCAAACAGCGCGATGCCGCCCTTCCCCCAAATCCTCGGAGCCCACCAGGTTGCCGTTGCTCAGTAACTCCGGGCACTGAGCCTTATCGGCATCAATGATCACCCGATAAGTCGCCATCACATCAGGACGGTCAGGGAACCACGTGATTTTGCGAAAGCCCTCCGCCTCACATTGGGTACAGAACAACCCGCGGGATCGGTATAGACCCTCGAGAGACGTGTTTTCCTGCGGAAAGATCCGCACGGTGCTCTGGAACTTACCGCTATCGGGAGCCTCGGAAATACTCAGCGATTCATCGCTAACCGTATACCGGTCCTCGGAGATCGCGTCACCATTGATGGCGATGCTGACCGTCTCAAGTTCGTCGCCATTGAGAACCAGCGGCGCGTTGGCCTCCCCCGAGTCCGCGCGGGTAAAGGTGAGGGAGCTGTGAACGAGAGCGTGATCGTCGAACAATTCAAAGTGAAGCTCGACATCACTGATGTTGAAATCCGGCGGGCGATAGTCGCTGAGATGAATAAGCTTGGGTTGCGCGTCACGCATACTAAACCTCCTTGGACGCTGACACGGCAATGCGATAACCCGTGTGCCGTCGCATATTGATGACCCCAGTGTCAAGGATCAGGTATTGCCCCTTGATTCCCATGAGTCGGCCCGATACCTCCGGCAGCTTGTCGAAGGTCATAGACTTCACTTTGGTGGGGTATTCCAGCACAGGGTAGCGAATCGCCTGCACGTCAAATTCATTGACGGGGGTAATGGCCGTCAAACCACGGGTATCTTGAAGGGCCTCTAGCTCCGTCGAGACCAGCTCGGCCAGTCGCTCTCGCTCTTCGGTCAGATCGAGTTCCATGGTGATGCCCTTCAACATAGCTTGCCAAGCCGTCTTGTCCGCCACATGGTCTTTAAAAATGACTTCTACCAAACCCGAATCCAGTCGGGTTTCGACGCGAAAAATCGGCAAGGCCTGCACCGCGCCCTGATCGATCCAGCGCGTGGGAATCTGCGTGCCCCGGGTTATTCCTACTTTCAATCCTGAGGTATTCGCCAGATATACGAAGTGGTCGACCATGCAGTTGGCGTCGCCCCACTCCGGCTCCCGACAGGTTCCCTCGTGGTAATGGCACTTCTGAGGACTGACGATACAGCTATCGCATTGCGCCAGCTTTTGGAAACAGGGGTAGCAGTAGCCCTGGTTGAAGCTTTTTTTGGTTTTCCGCCCGCAGTTGACGCAATTGATTTCGCCCAAGGAGGCCAGCGTCAGAGAGTGGCCGATAAGGTCATTGAGGGGGAGCACCGTATCGTCCAGGGGAAGCCCGTAAGACACCGCGTCACCCTCAAGGGTCCCACGCATTTTGCGCAGATTGCCTTCGCCGAGGGCCTCACTCATCCTTGTCGCTCTGCGTTGCTCCGGACGGCTGATCGACCCAGGTTAGGGTGCTGGTTGCGTCCCCTTTGTTTGCCTTAGCGCCCTTGTCGATAAATCCCACGCGCTGCTCGGGAGGGACGTGTTTTTCCTCCCAGGCGATGACCGCCTGGAGACTGTGTTCACGCTGCTCCGGTGTGAGGGCTGTTCCATCGGGCCAGCGACCAGTTTCCACGCCTTTTCGCAGGCGATCGACGACATCGGGCGACAGGGAATCGACAAACTGCTGATAATCCATGAAGGTTCTCTCGCGCGGGGGGCCGGATTATAGAGCCCTTAGGCGCTGCTCCGGTATCGCAGCGCAAAAACAGCACCCATGGCAGCGCCACACAGAAGGCCCGAGAGATGAGCCGTATTGGCGACAGAAAAGCCAAGGACATCCACCAGCCCTGACATACAGAACACCAGCCATCCCACCATAAAAAGCATAACGGGTACGGCAGGCGCAATGGGACTCCAGCGCGAATTCAGGCGACCTGCGACAAAGGCAAAGCCGAGCAGCCCGTAAACGACTCCAGAGAGACCACCGAAAAGAACTGGCCCCGTCACCCAGTCCTGAGCCGTGTTCGACACTATTGCCGTCACCAAAAATAGACCCAACATATTGAGACTTCCAAGGGTCCCCTCAATGCGCTTACCCAGATCCCAGCACCAGAGACTATTGAACACAATGTGCGTCCATCCAAAATGCAGGAATACGGGCGTGATCAAACGCCAGGGCTGGCCATCACCCTCAACGAAGGCGGGTCGACCTCCAACCCATTCGAAGGGGTTGTAGGTGAGCAGACCAACCAGCTCCACTGAACCCGAGAGATACACCAGAAAGAAGCCAAGCATGCTCAGCGCGATCAGCGCGAGCGTGACGGGATACGCCGCGAGGTTGATCCCCGAAGACGCACGGGCTGTCGCGGACGGAGATGGTGTTGTCCTTCGCAGCTCGATCTCGCCATCCTGCCATCGCGTCATCAACTCCGCAGCGCGCTCAAGATCGGCGGGCTGCGCGAGCCGCACAACCTGCTCCCCACCCTCTTCTACAACGCGGTGGAGAATACGCTGTTGATACAGCAGTGCACTGAGTGGCCGCAGGTCAGCATCCAGCGGCGCCCGGAGTAGATCACTCATTCAGTTGACCAGCGCACCGCTCCACTGAAGTTTGTCACGGCAGCTCGCATAAAAACTGTGGTCCGTGGGGTGCAGGAGAGTCAGCGTTGATGGGTTGCGACGGAGCGTCACACTATCACCAGGACGAGCCGTCATCGTAACTTGTCCGTCGCAGGTGACCGGAGGATGAATGCTGTTGCGTGTCAGCACATCAATGCGGATTTCACTGTCTCCGCGGATAACGATGGGACGACTGGAAAGGGCGTGAGGAAACATCGGCAAAACCAACAGTGCATCGAGGGATGGATGCATGATCGGGCCACCACCGGACAGCGAGTAAGCTGTGGAGCCCGTCGGCGTAGACACGATCAACCCATCAGCGCGCTGGCGATTCACAAACTCGCCGTCGATGTAGAGTTCGACCTCAATCATCTGGGCGGAAGTCCCTGAATTCACCACCACATCGTTCAGCGCATCGCCCTCGGCGACGGCCTTGTCACTGCGCATCACGCAGACGTCTAGGAGGAACCGCTCTTCGCTGGTGTACGCCCCGGAAAGTACGGCCCCAATGTGCTCCTGAATCCGGTCGGGGCTGATGTCCGTCAGAAACCCAAGTCGTCCCCGGTTCACACCGAGCATCGGCTTACCGTATTTAAGGAGCGTGCGCGCCGCACTGAGCATGGAGCCATCGCCACCCAGGACAATGATGAGGTCTGCATCCCGACCGATGGTTTCTCGATCAAGCAACTCATAGCCCTGCCCCGTAAGGTCGCCAAAACGGTCTTCCAGCAGCACCTCGGAACCGGCGCCATTGACGGCATTCAGGAGATCCGCCAGCACAGCCTCGATGCCATCCTGGCGACTGCGACCTATGACGCCGACCTTAGCGAACTCACCGCTCATAGCGGGCCTCCACAATAAAACGCCAGTATACCCAGCCGACGGTCTGTGACTACGACCGAGTTTGACCCCTCCGCAACTGCTGTCACACTAGCCGTTCGGCAATCCAAACCACTACGGAGAAAAGCAATGTCGATCCGCAATGCCCTGTTCCCGACGCTCGTCGCGGCTACCCTGCTCGCCGCCTGCTCAACGGAGCCCACGATTCAGACCGGCGAGGATGCCGAAACTATCATGGGCGGCACGCTCGCAAAGGTGGATAACACCGCGGTTGATCTGGCCTACGTCGATCCCGCCGGAAACTACGATCGATACGACCGTGTATGGATCGCGCCCCTCGACGTTGACAACATCGAGATCATTCAGCCCCGGGACAACGCTTCCATGGTGAATCGCTTCAATCGGGAGTGGGAACTGACGGATGCCGACAAAGAAAGACTCCAAAAGGAGTTCAACGACTCCATGGCCAAGGAGCTCACTTCGAATGGTGATTTTGCAGTCGCCGATGGCCCCGGTGATGACGTCATCAAAGTAGAGGCCATGATTACCGCGATTGCCCCCTCAGGACCCAAAGACGATGGGGCCTCGCGCGGTATTGGGCGCAGCGTGGTCATTACGGAAGGCGCTGGTGCCATGGCCATTGCCATCATGTTGGCGGATGGTGATAGCGGCGAAGTGTTGGCGGTGATCAAAGACACACGCAACAGCAACAACGCCAACTGGGGGATTAACAATTCCGTGAGCAATCTGGCCGAAGTACGGCGAAACTTTAACGCCTGGTCAGCGCAGATTCATCGAGGTCTGGTCGGTCTTCGAGCACTGGCGGAGAACCAGTAGAGAAACTGCATTTAAGTTCAGGGGCGCGGACTTCGACGCGCCTTCTGCTTCTGCTTCTGCTTGGGCTTGAGCTTGTGTCCTTATTAACAACAGGCAGGTCTCACCCCAGGCCCACGTTGTTCTTTTCGAGCACCTGCTCCGCACGATAACTAGAGCGAACGAGCACCCCGGACACAACCTCAAGGAAACCCATTGCCAATCCCCATTCCCGATACATGTCGAACTCTTCTGGGGTCACGTATCGGTCGATGGGTTGGTGATGCGCGGTTGGCTGCAGGTACTGACCAAAAGTCACGATATCAACGTTAGCTGCCCGGAGATCTTCCAGCGCCTCGCGAATCTCCTCGTCGCTTTCACCCAGCCCAAGCATCAATGATGTCTTGGTGAGCACAGCGGGGCGGTACGCCTTCGCGTGAGCCAGCACTTCCAGGGTCTGCTCATAGCTGGCCCGCGGGTCCCGCACTGGATGCGTGAGCCGTTTGACCGTCTCCACATTCTGGGCAAAGACTTCAATACCGCTATCCACCACAGTCTCGACATCGGCAAGCACGCCGAGAAAATCAGGGGTCAGGGCCTCTACGGCGGTTTCGTGATTGACCTCTTTGATGCGCTGAACGCAAGCGGCGTAGTGTCCGGCGCCCCCATCGGGAAGATCGTCACGATTCACTGAGGTGAGCACCACGTACTTCAGATCCATGAGTTGCACGGAACGCGCTGTATTCTCAGGCTCTTCTGAATCGAGCCAGCCCTTGGGGTTCCCCGTATTCACCGCGCAGAAGCGGCAGGCTCGCGTACAAACATCGCCCATTAACATGATGGTCGCCGTACCGGCGCTCCAGCATTCGCTCATGTTCGGGCACTTGGCCTCTTCGCACACGGTCGCAAGACGATGCTCGTGAACAATCGACTTCACGCGCTCGAAGGTCTCGCCACCGTGGATGCGCGCGCGCAGCCATTTGGGTTTGGGTAGCCGGGCACTGCCTCCGGCGCTTGCCTTGATGCCGTCCTTGATCACGGTCATGCCGCGATCGTTGACGAACTTCTGGCCGCTTGAAACATCCAGCAACGGGATTTTTTGGGAGTCGTTCACGGGCGCAAGTCAGCGATGTAAAAAATGATTATAACGCGCGCTGGCCCGGTATCCGATTAGTCAATGCACAGGGTCGCATTTTCACGGCGGCGAACTCAGCCTCATCGACGGTGGTCGCGTCAACAGTCGCGCCAAAAGTAGCCTGCTTGCCAGCCTTGCACTCACCGGCCTCGGCTGCATTCCCCCATGCGATTGCCTTGCGGCGTATGGTTAAAGAACGTTAGTCCGCTGTGAGGCTTCGGCCGATGATGAGTTTCATCACCTCGCTGGTGCCGCCGTAGATGCGTTGCACGCGAGCATCGGCATAGGCACGCGCCACTGGGTATTCCCACATGTAGCCGTAACCACCGTGGAGCTGTACGCATTCATCGATAATGCGGCACTGCACCTCAGACCCGAGCAGTTTTGCCTTTGAGGCGGTGACCGTATCGAGCTTGCCATCCACCAGCAGCTCGAGGCAGCGATCCATAAAGACCTCTGCGCTAGTGAGCTCCGTATCCATCTCTGCCAGCTTGAACTGGGTGTTTTGCAGCGAGGCGATGGGCCGCCCAAAGGCCTTCCGTTCCTTCACATAGTCGATGGTTTGCCTTAGTACGGCCCGCGTCGCTGCCATGGCCATAATCCCGATGGAGAGGCGTTCCTGAGGAAGCTCCTGCATAAGGTAGATGAACCCTTTGCCCTCTTCGCCAAGAATGTTTTCCTTCGGCACACGCACGTCGTTGAAGAATAGTTCGGAGGTGTCCTGGGCCTTCAGACCAACTTTGTCCAGATTTCGTCCACGTTCAAAGCCCGCACGATCGCCCTCGACGAAAATCAGGCTGGTGCCGGCAGCGCCGGCCTCAGGGTCTGTCTTGCAAACCACCACGATCAGATCGGCATGCTGACCGTTTGTGATGAATGTTTTCGATCCGTTGATGACATATTCATCGCCATCGGCGATAGCTGTTGTACGGATGCCCTGAAGATCAGAGCCGGTGCCCGGCTCTGTCATGGCGATAGCTGTGACGATGTCACCCGCCACACACTGGGCGATGTACTTCTCTTTTTGAGCCTCCGATCCATAGTTCATGATGTAGGGAACCACGATGTCGCTATGGACCCCCCAACCCAGACCGGTGGCGCCAATACGGGCCACTTCTTCATCGATCACAGCGTTGTAGCGAAAGTCGGCTTCAGCGCCGCCATAGGCCTCGGGCGCCTGGGGAACGAGGTAGCCCTGAGCACCTGCCTTGCGCCAAAGGTCGCGATCAACCTGCCCTGCCTTCTCCCATTCAGAGTGGTGAGGCAGAACCTCGTCCTGAAGAAAGCGACGAACACTTTCGCGGAACATTTCGTGCTCGGCGTCATAAACCGTTCTTGGAATCATGGTCTTCTCCTTAGGATTCTTTGGCGGCCGCGGCGGCGCGCGCTGCAGCAAAATTCGGGGCTCGCTTTTCAAGGAATGCAGTTACCGCTTCCCGGTGCTCGGGCAGGGTGAAACACTCTCGGAGAGCGTCGGACTCTCGCCGCCAGATCATGTCGACATCGGTCTCAGCGGTGTTTTCCGTGAGCAGCTTTTTCGTAAGCCTCACCATCGGCGTGGGATTCGCCGCCATGGCATTTGCATACTCAAGAGCCTTGTCCAGCAGACTTTCCCGCGGTGCGACCGCATTGACCAATCCAATCTCGAGCGCATCGCAAGCCGAGACAGGGTTTGCAGTCAGCATAATCTCCGACGCCTTTGTGAAGCCAACACGCTTGGCAAGGTAATGGGATGACCCGAGTTCGGGAACGATGCCCAACTTCACGAACATGAAGTGGAAACTCGCTTCCTCGGCGGCCACGATGATGTCGCAGGGAAGTATGGACGTTGCGCCTCCACCAATTGCTAGACCGTTCACGGCTGCGACCGTCGGCTTGGAATCCCGAAGCAAACGAAGCCAGTCCCAAGGCATACCCAAACCGCCCAATCGATGGTCTGTTCCTTCGTAAAGCTCATCACCCCGAAGCTTCGGGAGGAAGCCCTCGCTCATGTCACCACCGGCACAGAAAGCTTTCCCGTTAGCCGTAAACACCATGGCACCGATTTCGTCATCGGCATTCGCCTTTTCGATGCCATCGACCCATCCGCTCCATAATGCGGAGCTCAGGGAATTCATCGAGTTGGGTTGATTCAAAGTGATGACGGCCACGGAACCGCGCTTCTCAAACAGCACTGCATCGCTCATGGAATTTCTCCGCTGGAAACTGGTACGCAGCGATAGTAATCAGCTGCGGAAACAGACGCAGTGACCTCAGGTGACAGCGGGAGTGGCAGAAGATGACAAGCTTTTGTCCAGAAAGCCCCTGCTGATCTAATGGTCTTAAGGTGTCGTAGCTAACCCGATGCAGATCAAACGATCGCCTCTCACTCTATATAAGAACAAAGAGGACACACTGTGCTCGACGAAACCCATCGCTGGGGGCACCTTGCTGGTGCCAGCGACGAAAATGAGCATCGCGCGGCTGCCGTTGCGGATCCCGGAGCCTATCATGGGAAAATCGCGAGTCGCGAACTTCATTGGTTCGACGGCACCGATTGGGTCAGTGTCAACATCGATGGACAATGGGACGGGCTTGGGCTCGGTCAAGGATCCGAGGTCAGTGAAGCCCACCCAGACAACTGGATGCCATGGACCGCCGCCTTCGACGAGAGCGCCGCTCCATTCTACCGCTGGTTTACCGACGGCCAAACCAACGCCTGTTTTAACGAAGTCGATCGTCACGTCCTAGCTGGCAGAGGCGGCGACACCGCCATCATCTTCGAAGGCGATCGCTGGGATCCTTCGCGGAACGAAGGTCGCGGGGGCCCCGTTCAGGAATCAAAGGTTAGCTTTCGCGAGCTCCTCGTGGAAACCGTTCGCCGTGCAGAGGTTCTGAAATCCCTGGGCCTTGGTAAAGGCGATCGCATCGCATTCAACCTGCCAAACATTCTCGAGCAGATTTACTACACGGAAGCCGCAAAGCGCCTGGGCATTATCTACACCCCGGTGTTTGGTGGGTTTTCGGCGAAGACTCTTTCAGACCGCATCTACGATGCGGGCGCTCAGGTTGTCGTCACCGCGGACGGCGGCTACCGCAACGCGGAGACCGTTCCCTACAAAGAAATCTACACCGATCAGGCATTGGATAACTTTGTTCCCCTGCCCTCAGCTCTCGCCTGTCTCGAGCGCGTTCTGGCCGGCTTCGAACTCGGTGACGCTACGGAGCGACTGACCCGCGGCGTTAGCTCCGGCCTTGCAGGCGAAATCACCATCGAGCGCAGCGATCTGATGCGCGAGTTGGGCAAAGCTCTCGCTCAAGAGCATCAACTCGCAGCAGAGCTATCCGCCGAGGTCCGTACCACTGTTGCTCGCGAGTTGGCGGCCGTGACCCACACCGTCGAGCAGGTGGTCGTAGTTCGCTATACCGGCCAGGACATTGTTCGACAGCAAAGGGACCGCTGGTCCCACGAATTGGTCAGCGACGCCACCGATAACGTCCTCGCCATGGCGGCAGAAGCAGGTTTCGTAGTGGCTAACGTCGATGAGCTCTTGACGCTGTCCGATAGAGATCTGTTCCATGCCATGCATGCAGCCCACCCAGCGCAACCGGTGGATGCCGACTGGCCGCTGTTCATCATCTACACCTCGGGCTCTACCGGTAAGCCAAAAGGCGTCGTGCACACCCATGGCGGCTGGCTGTCGGGCATCGCCCATAGCATGCGCATGGTGTTCGATGCGGCTGATGATGACCGGATCTACGTCGTCGGTGATCCCGGTTGGATCACCGGGCAGGCCTACTTGATTGCCGCACCGCTGGCGCTGGGTATCAGCACGGTGATTGCAGAGGGCTCTCCCCTCTTCCCCCATGCGGGACGTTTCTCCTCGATCATCGAGCGCCACAACGCAACGATCTTCAAAGCCGGCTCAACGTTCCTCAAAGCGGTGATGACCGACCCGGCCTCCACCGAAGACATGGCGGCGTTTTCCATGGACTCCGTCAAGGTCGCGACCTTCTGCGCAGAGCCCGTGTCTCCAGCGGTGCAGCAGTTCGGCATGAACAGCATCTGCGAGCACTACATCAACTCCTACTGGGCGACGGAACATGGCGGCATGGTGTTCTCCTGTCCCTGGGGTGACTACAAAGACCTGCAACCCAACGCCAAAACATGGCCTCTTCCCTGGATTCAGGCTGAAGTACGTGTTGCTGTTGGTGGCGGTGCTGAAGGACAGGAAACCGACTGGCGTCTCGCTCAGACCGGCGAAAAAGGCGAGCTCGTTATCACCCAGCCTTACCCGTATCTGGCTCGCACGATCTGGGGCGATGCCGACAAACTCGGGACCGACGAATGGCGCGGCGACCTGGACCGATTCTCAAAGGTTTACTTCACACGCTGGTCCGGAGGATTCGCCTACACGCAAGGCGACTACGCCCGCCAGCACGATGACGGTGCCTTTACGCTGCATGGTCGCTCCGACGATGTCATCAACGTATCGGGTCACCGCATCGGCACGGAAGAAATCGAGGGCGCAATTCTTCGCGACAAAACACTGCGCAAAGACTCTTCTCTGGGAAACGTTGTCGTCGTAGGCGCTCCCCATGATGAGAAAGGCGAAACACCCGTTGCCTTCCTCATCGCTGCGCCAGGATCACGCTTGGGCGATGACGACTTTGCTCGCCTGCAGGCGCTCGTTCGCTCGGAGAAAGGGGCGACAGCCGTTCCGTCGGACTTCCTCGTAGTGCCTGCCTTCCCCGAAACCCGCTCTGGCAAGTACATGCGCCGAACCCTGCGCGCCATTCTTCTGGATGAGCCGCTGGGAGACCTCTCAACACTGAGAAACCCAGAGGTCGTGCCAGAAATCCAATCGATCGTAGCGAACTGGAAGTCTTTCGGACAGCTTACGCAGGCGCGCGAGATCGTTCAGACCTACCGCTCTCTGCGACTGGAAACCCACGAGCTGCTACCGGGTCATCACGTGGCGCTGCTCTACATCGATTCCCCGCCCGTTAACTCCCTCAACGAGCGATGCCTCGATGAGCTGAATACGGTCATGCAGCACATCAGCCAGCAGGATCGGATTGAAGCGCTGGTGGTTAGCGGCGCGCGCAACGCTTTCGTGGCAGGCGCAGACGTCAAGGAGCTGCTGGAAATCGGCGAAGCCGGCGATCTGGAATCAGCGCAGACACCACCGAACGCTGCGCACACGGCTTTCTCGGCTATTGAGAACCTTGGAAAGCCGGTGATCGCCGCGGTGAATGGCCCTGCCCTGGGCGGCGGCTGCGAACTCGCACTGGCCTGCGGGACTATTGTGGCCGATCAGCGTGCGATTTTCGGACAGCCCGAGATCAATCTGAATCTGCTTCCCGGCTACGGCGGCACACAGCGCCTTGTCCGACGCCTGGCGCACCGCCGTGGTAGCGACGGTGTAATTGATGCCATCCAGCTAATCGCCTCGGGAAGGAACATTGATGCCCACGAGGCTCAGGCCATGGGCCTGGTGGACCATCTGGTACCCGCCGGGAGTGACAGCGCCGTCGAAGCAGCCATGGCTTTGCTGCGCGATCACCTTGCTGGCGGAGATGCTCTTCAATCGCATCTGGATGGACGGGAAGAACTCCTTGCTATTCGCGAGCAAACCATCGATCTCGATGATGAAACACTGAATGCTGAGCCGCTCGCGAGGACCTACCGGCAGCTGATCGCTGGTGGCCGTGCGCACTGCCTCGACCGGGTTATGGATGCGGTCCGCTTTGGCGCTGCAAATGGACAGGCCGCCGGCTTGAAGCATGAGGCAAAGATATTTGCCGAAGCGGTCTGCGACCCCAAAGCCGGTCCCGTAGGAATCGAAGCCTTCCTTGAGCGTAGAAGCGCACCGTTGCCCGTCAAGAAAACGGCCGTCCCGGCGGACGCGGATGCGGCAACGCGCGAAGCACTGGAAGCGTCCGGTGACCTCCTCCCCCTGGACTCGCCTTTTTATGCGGGCGTCACCCCGGTTCCCGCCTACCAATACGGTATGGGCGTCCACAAGCGCGATGAAAATGGCGCTCCGGCCCACGATGATCCCGTCGTTGCCGAAAAACTGCTGGTTTTTGAAACGCCAAAGCCCGGACCCAACGAAGCCCTGGTCTACGTGCTCGCGTCGGAGATGAACTTTAACGACATCTGGGCCATCACAGGTATTCCTGTCTCGCCCTTCGATGCGCGGGATAGCGACACTCAGGTCACGGGATCCGGCGGCGTCGCCATGATCGCCCAACTGGGAACGGAGCTCACGAAAGAAGGCCGCCTTTCCGTTGGGCAGCTGGTCACTATTTACTCGGGCCAAAGCGAGTTGCTCTCGCCCGATCAGGGCCTCGACCCCATGGCCGCCGATTTCCGCATCCAGGGGTATGAGCGAAACGATGGCAGTCACGCCCAGTTCCTGGTGGTTCAAGGCCCGCAACTCCATCCAAAGCTGCCGAGCCTGACCATCGAAGAAGCGGGTTCTTATGGACTGACTCTCGGCACGATTCACCGTGCCTTGTTCACCACCCTTGGCATCCGACCCAACCGTCGCCTCTTCGTTGAAGGTGCCGCAACAGGTACCGGCCTTGACTGCCTTCGCACGGCGCTCCAATCGAATCTCGCAGCCGTAGGCATGGTCTCCAGCGAGAAACGCGGCGAGCGCGTAAAAAGCCTTGGTGGCGCACCCATCAATCGCAAGGACCCGCGCTGGGCCGACATCTTCACCCCTGTGCCCGATGAGCAGGATCAATGGGATGCCTGGGAAGCTCGGGGCGAAGAGTTCGTTCGTTTTGCGACGGAGCAGGCAGGCGGAGACATCGATTACGTAGTGTCCCATGCGGGTGAGAATGCCTTCCCCCGCTCCTTCCAGCTTCTTGGCGACGGAGGTGTACTCACCTTCTACGGCGCCTCGTCCGGCTACCGCTTCTCATTCATGGGCAAGAGCGGATCCACAACACCAGCCGAAATGTTTGAGCGCGCAGAACTTCGAGCCGGCCAATCGCTGCTCGTGATCTACGGACCGGGCGCAGAGGACGGCGTCGTTGACCCCGTGGCAATTCAAGCCATTGAAGTGGGGTGTAGTCTCGGCGCCCAGGTCGCCGTGCTCGCCGACAATGCCGCGCAGCGCGAGTTCGTAACGTCCCTTGGCTTTGGTGCACGCCTGAGCGGTGTTGTCAGTGTGGAATCCATTGCCCGCAAGCTGGGTGATGACTTCGATCCACCTGGCCCCTTTCCCGTCATGCCCGACCCCTTCACGGAATCCGATGAGTTCAAGGAGGCCGTGCGTCGCTTCTCTGATCGCACCCTCAAGCCCATCGGTTCCGCCATTGCCCCGCTACTCCGCAATACGCTGGATAAGCGTGGGCTTCCTGATGTCGTGTTTGAGCGCGCAGATCGCGATGGCCTCGCCCTCGCGACCTCGCTGGTCAAACCCAACGTCGGAAAAGTCGTATTCGCAGAGGATCTGCGCGGACGACGTCTGAGTTTTTATGCGCCGCAGGTGTGGATGCGCCAACGACGCATATTGATGCCCAGCGCCGAGATTCGGGGTACCCACCTGAATACGGCACGGGAGTTTGCAGAGATGCAGGAACGCATCGCCGCCGGAATGATTGATGTCATGCCGCCGGTTGAAGTACCCCTGACCGAGATAGCCCAGGCCCATCAGGCCATGTGGGAGAACCGTCATGCGGGGGCGAATTACGTCGCCACCCATAACCTCCCCCGCTCGGGGCTCAAGACGCGAAATGAACTCTATCGCGCCTGGGCCATCCGCGAAGCCGAACGGCGCGGGGAA
This sequence comes from Pseudomonadota bacterium, assembly GCA_038750875.1. Taxonomy (GTDB): domain Bacteria; phylum Pseudomonadota; class Gammaproteobacteria; order Pseudomonadales; family Halieaceae; genus Congregibacter. Next base: position 55,580 of record JBCDGU010000004.1, read on the forward strand.
ACCCTCGCCCAAATCGACACCGGATCTGCAGGAGCACTGCGATGAATCAACCCGCCATAAACCCGGTCGCCACCACCAGTGGTGCGCGACTGAAAAATAAAATCGTCATCCTAACGGGTGCAGCCGGAAACATTGGTACCTACGTGAGCCGCGCGCTGTTGCGCGAGGGTGCGAAGGTGATTATGACCGGCCGCAATGAAGAAAAGCTCCGCCTTTTCGTCGACGAACTCACCGCTGAAGGCTTTGAGCCCGATCACATGCTGGTCGCCATCGGCGATAGTGCCAAAGCCGACGTTTGCCGAGAAATCGTTGCTGCTGCGGTCGAGCGCTACGGGCGCATCGATGTCTTAGTGAATAACGCCGGCGGCGCAGGCCCACGGCGGACGCTGCGTGACATCCCGTTCTCGGACTCTGAACGCAAGGCGCGTGGCGATGACGAGACTATGTATGACGCCGCCATGAACCTCTTGGCCGGACCCTGGAATATGGTCCGTGCCGCGGTGCCCCACATGAGCCGCGGCGGCTCGATTGTGAATGTCTCGACTATTTTCTCGCGCACGCACTACTACGGGCGCATACCCTATGTCGTGCCCAAGTCGGGACTGAATGCCCTGTCGATCGGTCTCGCTAAAGAGTTGGGCGATGAATACGGCATTCGCGTGAACACGCTGTTCCCTGGACCTATCGAGTCAGAGCGTATCGACACCGTATTCAGCAACATGGACGCACTGCAGAGCGCCGAGCCAGGCACGACGTCCAAGGAATTCCGCGGCCTAATGATCTCCCGGCGTGAAGGCGAGTCCGGGGACTACGAATACAAGTACCCCACGCCTGTCGATGTTGCCTCCACGGTGACGTACCTCGCTGCCGATGAGTCGGCTGCTATGTCCGGTCACCACATTGAAGTGACCAACGGCATGCAGGTGCCCGCCCAAAGCCGCTCAAAGCTGGTGTCCTGGCCCGATAAACGTCTCGAAGACCTCACGGGACAGGTTGTGATGATCCTCGGTGGCACTGATTACGAAGACGCCATCGCCTTCGCTGAGCGTCACCAGACCAGTGGCGCCAAGGTTGTGCTGGCATTCCGGACCCTCGAAGCGCTCGGCAAAGCGCGCTCACTCTGTGCAGCGCAGGGCCTGGATAGCATCCATCTTTTGCACCTTGAGCCGCTGCGGAGGGAATCTGCCGATCGCACCTTCGACTACATACGCGATCACTTCGGCACGCTGGACGGCATTATCGTTTTGCCGCGGTCCGGTAATGGACAGCATGGCTACTCCCTGAGCACCGCCAGTGACGAAGAAGTTTCCACCTTCGTGCAGGACGAGATCGTCTCTCCCGTCGCCTTCGCTGCGACCCTTGCGATCAACCTGGACCGCTGGGGCTTCCTCGAGGATGCTCCGGCAATCACCTACGTCACGAATCCTTCCGATAGACACGGCAATTACCTGAATGAGGTAAAGCGGGCTGCCATCGAGGCCATGATCCGTATCTGGCGCCATGAAGACCGGCAGATGCGCAAGAAAGGCGAGCGGGACTGGGCCATCCTGGCAAACCAGCTCGTACGCTACGACAACGAGGAGGAGGACAACCTCACCTTTACCGCAGACTGGGCCGCAACACTCACCAATCGTGTGCGTCGCATGGATGCCATCAACCTGTGGGTTCCGGAATCTATTAAGCGGGCAACCGGGAAATCAGGCATGCCCGGATCGATCCAGCGTGTACTGCCTGGCCTGCATAAAGGCCGCACGGCGGTAATCACCGGCGGCAGCCTCGGTATTGGTCTGCAGTTGGGCCGATTCCTGGCCATCGCAGGAGCGCGAGTACTTCTCTCAGCGCGGAGTGAGAGCAAGCTGGAAGAAGCACGAAGTTCCATCGTGGAAGAACTCAAAGGCGTGGGTTACCCCAACGCTGAAAAACGTGTCCACATCCTTCCCGACATCGACGTTGGCAGTGAAGAGTGCCTCGATCGTCTCTATGAACATTCCATCGACCTCTTCGGCCATGTGGACTTCCTCATCAACAACGCGGGGATATCTGGCGCCGAGGAAATGGTCGTCGATATGACCCTCGAGGCCTGGAATCGCACAATGTTTGCGAACTTGACCTCGAATTACTCACTGATCCGCAAGTACGCACCGAAGATGAAAGCCAATGGCTACGGCGTGGTGCTGAACGTGTCGAGTTACTTCGGTGGCGAGAAGTACGTCGCGGTGGCCTACCCGAACCGGGCGGACTACGCCGTATCGAAGGCGGGTCAGCGCGTGCTCGCGGAAATCCTATCTCGCCACCTGGGGCCTGAGATCCGTATCAACGCCCTCGCTCCTGGGCCCGTCGACGGTGCCCGTCTGCGCGGACTTGGTGGCGCACCAGGTCTGTTCGAGCGTCGCGGTAGACTGGTGCTTGAGAACAAGCGCCTGAACCGGGTGCACAAAGCGGTACTCGATGCCCTGACGGGTGGAGCCGGCGTGGACGATGTCATGGCACTAGCGGTCAATGCCGTCGAAGATGTGCGTCGTCGTGTTCATTTGAACAAACCGCTTTCCAAGCTGTTTGCGCAGGTCGAAGACAGCACGGAGGGCGGACACTCCACCGCATACCTCCTCAACCGTGGCATGGCCGAAAAGCTCATCAACCGACTGGTCACGGGCGGCCTCATCTCCATGGAGGATGGCGATCGCTTCATGGATGCGTTTGTTGATGTGCCAGATGGCTTCTTCGCGGAGAAGGCCATCCAAAAGGCCGCCTCCGGCATCGAGGCGGGCATACTTAACAGACTGCATCTGCATAAGATGCCAACCGATGAGCAGATCGGCCTGTCTACGGTTTTCCACCTCGCCGATGACATTGCCAGCGGCGAGACCTTCCACCCCTCTGGCGGTCTGAAGTTTGATCGCTCAGTTACGGAAGGTGAACTGTTGCTGCGACCCGACCGGGAGTGCCTGGCGGAGCTGGCAGGCAAGCGCGTTGTCCTTATCGGTGACGCCATGCGCGAAGAACTCACGGCGGTTGCTAAGGGCTTCATCGATCACGGCATCTCTGCCCTGACGATTCTGACCAAGACCCGTGAAGCCGAGGAAGAGCTTAAGCATTCCATCGACACCACGAAGGGGATTTCCTTCGACGTGCGAGCGATCGGTGACGATCTCGAGGACGCTCTCGATGATCAGCTCAATAACCGCGGTGGTTTCGACGTGGTGGTCAGTGCTCCCTTTGCTCGCCTCCCCTACAATCCTCTCGCGGCTGAGCGGGAAGCGTCCTGGGAAAGAGTGCTGTCAAACGATGACTTCGCGCAACTCATAGACAACCAGCTCACTCACCATTTCCGGGTGGCACGCCGCGCCGCATTGGTGCCGGGATGCCAGATCGTGCTCCTCACCCCCGATACATCGTTTGTGTCGTCGCGGGAAGAGTTTGCATTGGCCCTGTTCGTGAAGAACTCACTCCACGCGTTCACCGTAACACTGGGAGTTGAGTCTGAGCGTCTCCCGACGGTACCGGCGGTGAATCAGGTTCAGCTGACGCGCAGAGCCCGGGCCGAAGAGCCCGCCAGCGAGAGCGAGTTGGAGGAAGAAATGGAACGCCTGGTGTACGCCGTACTGCAATGTGCGGTGCCAGCGCCAAGCCCAACAGAGAGCCGCTACCTTGCGCGTATCTTCCGCGGAAATGCCGTAACGGTTTGATCGATCAAAGCCCGCGGCCCGATCGGGCCGCGGGCTTTTTTGTGGATGACTGAAATGAACACTGACAACGAGCGCACGGTCGTGACCGCTGAGCACGACACGGAAATTGGCAGGAGCGTGTACGTGAAACTGCAGCGTATCTGCGATCACCTGCAAGGCCGTGATGAGCTGGACGCAAAAACAGCGGCCGATTACCTGTTGTGTGGGGCTCTATTTGTTGCCGCTGATCGTTACGACATCGCTCTTAGTGACACAAAAGCTGTCGTTGAGGTACTCATCGAAAGCGTATTGCACGACAGCCTCCCGCCGGAGACACAGCACTAACGCACCTGAGAGAACGGCGACCTAGAACTTCCTCGCGAAAACCACACCAAGGATGTGGTGTGCGTCATGGTGAGCACTTTGATGAGACCGTGTGTATCCCGCATCGTCCGAGTGCTCTGCGACCTTGGCTGCGCTGTGTTGAGGTGGTTCTTCGTGCCACAAGACAGTCCGATTTACTCGCACACGACGGTCAGCGCGCTCGAAGCGGCATCTTTCTTTGAGAGGGCTACTGAACCCAGTCGGAACGCCGATCGGCGCGGTGCTCTGCGGCAATGGGGGGCGGCCCTCTTCTTAACGCTCGCGAGGAAAGAGTGGTTGGCGCAACAGCCGAGGGACAGACTCCCTCCCCCAGCCAAGCCAAGGCACCCGACGTCAGTTGTTCCTCGGGCGCTCCGAAAGCTCCCGTGAAGGTATCCTCATTCGCGCAGAGGGTGAATCGCCCGGTATCTACCAACCCGGTGTAGAAACCACCAAAGCCTTCGCCGTTCACGGTTTCGAATGACACCAGCCGGAGCCGAGTATCACAGCCAGTCTGGTCAAAGGCGTACTGGCCCACAGCTTTCCCGGAGGTGTCGCTGCCAATCAATGCGACCTCGACAAAGGGAGACAGGCTGTTGATTAGCAGTTCACTGGCTGATGCTGTGGCTTCACTGGTGATGAAAGCGATGCGTAATGGCGATACGGAATTCGTTCGCGCACCAATGGTGTAGTCGAAATTCTCAGCGGCGCGCTTCGCGTTGTGACTAAGACGATAGCCAGTTTCGCCGTCGGCGATCTCGCCGCCAAGAAGATCGATAAAGCGCTCTGCGACATCCACCAAACCACCGCCGTTGTAGCGCAGGTCAATGATGAAGTCTGTGACGCCCGCCTCTCTCAGTTCTTCGAAAGCCGACTCCAGTTCTGCATTGGCCGTCAAGGTAAAGCTTCGCAGGTGAATGTAACCAGCGGGAGAATGGCCTTCCCGGGCGATGGTCCGCGGCGCGGCTGCCAGCGGCGGCACGTCCACCTCTGTCTTCGCCGCCGTGACATCGATCAGTTCGCCATCGATTCGCAGACGGAAGCTTCGCTCCAGACCGTCGACATTACCGCCAAAGATAACGTCGAGGCCGGTTCCCTGTTCCTCGAACTCGCGCATGGTGGTGAACCCGCTGCCCGTATCGACAGCAACAAGTTCAGCGCCGCGCACAAAACCCGCCTCAAAGGCTGGGCCACCCTCGAACGCGTCGCTTATGAGGTACCGACCCTCGTCATCGATCGCGAAGCGAAAGCCAAAGCCCACGAAGGCGCCGCTCGTGAAATTTGCTTCGTCCTCAGCTTGCGTCGTCAGGTAAGAGAAACCGGGATCACGGGAGTCAGCAGCCAAAGGCGCCGTCAGCGCAGCCAGGTAGGCCTCCGCCGTGTCGTAGTCAGACGGCGATACATCGGCCATCTCGTCGTACCACAGGTACCAGTCCTCAGCGACAGCCAGCACGAACTCCTGTTGAGCAGCGACATCGCAGCTCGCCGACGAGACGGGCGGGGCTACTGGCGTGCTGACGGTACTGCCCCCGCCGCCACCGCCACCGCCACCGCAGGCGACGAGCGAAGAACCAAAGAGAAGCGCAGACAGCGAAAGGCGAAAGTTGATAGCGAACTCCTCGTTCAAATGCTGGATACAAACGGAAAAACGTCGGCAGACAGCGCCAACCGGTAGGATGTTAGCGGAATTAGATGGGAGTAGGTGTGGCGCGCAGGTGGCAAAAGTACCGGCACAAAGTTTTGAACTTAATGTCGGCTATCAACCCACTCCATCACCACATCCTCACCAGCGGCATAGCTGGAGAACGATTGCGGCAAATTCACCACCGGATCGAGGGAACCCGCCGGCACCTCGTACATTTCGTTCATGGTGTAGCAGTAAGGCTTCCCCTTACAGCCCTTCTCCCAGTCGTGATAACCCGTTGCGTAGCCGATGTAGTAACCCGAATTCGGAAGTTCAAATCTGGTGCCCCGCTCGGCCCAGAACTGTTCGCGATCACCGAGACGCTCGCCAACGATCATCGCGCGATCACCGGAGTAATATTTCAGCATGGCGACCGTTACAATCGCCGCTGAGAAGGTATTCGGTCCAGTGACGATGTAAATCGCGCCATCATCCTTAACCAGGCCCGGTGCGGCCTCAGAAAAATCCATGGACTTGGTGTAATCACCACCATCGTGGAGGCGAAAGTCCACCACAAGATAGTCGAGACCTCCCGCTGGATAACTGTCGAGAATCGACTCGTAGGCGCGTTCGATAGAGTCTTCACCCACGGCGAAGCCAGGGAGCGCTCTAATGTAGAGGCCGTTGTTTTCCAGGTCGTAGTGCAGCGCCTCCGACATGCTGGTCATATACGTTGGTAAAGGAGGGTCCTCGCCGTCTAGAGCGTGGGTCCAATCCGGCGACTCGCCGGTCGAGAGCCCGGGAATAATGGTGTAGAACGCCGAACGCCAGGAATGCTCCTCGCTCACGTCGCGCTCCAGCGCATCGAAGCGGACCACCCTACTATTGCCCGCTGCGTCTTCGAGGGTGAGATCTACCCACTTCGAGGAGTCTCCAAATCCCGCAGCAGCCAGGAGCTCGGGCGACTCTATGAGATAACTGGTGTGAAGCTTTCTCCATACCGCGCTACCACCTCGGAATCGGCCAATTTTGTCTTGAAGCGCTTGAGTCTCCATACCGTTAACCGCAATCACCTTACGCCCGACCGTGTCCGCCGTCTCCGCGTTTGCGGCCACAACGAACAGGCCATCCGCGAAATTATAGAGCCGCGCGCCAATGGTCGCGAACTTGGTGTACTGCGGCATTGAGGTGACGCCCGTATGGCCGTTGTCGGCAAGCGCAATGGCTTCGGCGATGGCGAGGTAAAACTCGGCATCGCTCAGTGACGCAGCTCGCTCCGTAAGCGAAGCGAGCGCCTCGGCGAAATTATCACGCGCGCTCTCACTGAAGCTGCGATCGTACTGAGTGAGCGTCGAGAGGTAGTCGATGTCCTGCAGCCGCGCTTCAGCGACCGTCGCGGGCTCTGCATACGCCGGCGCAGGGATCCTCGGCATGAATACCCAGATCATTCGGATGAACGGCCACGCAAAGGGCAGACTGACAATACTCAGCACGAGCAGGCCTATACCAATATATTTGAGTGCTTTGCGCATCTCCGCTCGCATCTCCCTCAGCTTAAACGGTGATTCTAGCTCCCGCGCACTTCGCCATAGTGAGGGTCCTGTGTCCAGTTCTCCTGCGGCAGAGAACGGGTAATCCCGCAAGGGATGCAGCGAGAAAACGGCATGCAGAACGAACCAAGCCAGTCACCAGAACCTTGCGTAAACTGTACTCATAGCACACAGACGTGTAAGCAACCTGACACGACCTTCAGGCATCGCATCGCCTACCGATCTAAGACTAACTGGCAATTGCCTGCTTGGCTGCCGTATGGGGAGATTCATGAATAAAACGATCACCGCAACGCTACTGCTTCTGAGCGCCACACCATCACTGGCGCAGTCTGACAATGCCTTCGGCCTTCCAACGGCAGCCGTCCCGCAACCCTCCGCGGGCATCGCTGCCGCCCCTGGCACTCGCGCTCAGGGATGGGCAGCGCAGGGTCGCTCGGAACTGCTCGCACGACATGGTGTGGTCGCCAGCAGTGACCCTCTTGCCTCCGAAGCCGGACTCGAGATTCTTCGCGCCGGCGGCAATGCGATCGATGCCATCGTTGCGGCTTCAGCGGTACTGGATGTGACGTCTCAGAACGACACGGGCATGGCCGGCGATCTCTTCGCGCTGGTTTGGAGTGCAAAGGACAAGCAACGCTATGCCCTGAACTCCGCGGGCTGGGCACCCAAGGGCTGGACTCGAGAGTTCTTCACGGAGGAGCTTGGGCTCGAGCGTATGCCGGATTTTGGCGTTAACGCAGCGACGGTACCCGGGGCTGTGTCAGGTTATGACGCCCTGCTTAGCCGCTTCGGCACCATGGGCTTCAAGGAAACCTTCGAGCGCGCTGCACGCCTTGCGGAGGAAGGCTGGGGCCAGGCTGAGCGCCGCCACGCAGACCTGATGCGCGTGCAGGAGCGGCTTCGTGACGACCCCGATACCGTTGCAACATTTTTGCCCGGCGGTGAAGTACCACCGCTCTACAGCATCATTCGCAATCCGGGACTCGCCAAAGCTATCCGGCTCATGCAGGCCGAAGGTCGCGATGCGTTCTATAAGGGAGCTATCGCCGATGCCATCGTGGCGAAAGTGCAGGCCGGTGGCGGTGTGATGACCCATGAAGATCTCGCTGAGTTTGAGTCCGAGTGGATTGAGCCGGTCACTACCAACTACCACGGATACGACGTATACCAACTGCCGCCTCCGGGCCAGGGTTGGGCTGCGCTAGAGATGCTCAACATTCTTGAGGTCTGCGCGTCAAAGCATGAGATAGACCTCGCGACCATGGGCCCACTGAACCCCGATTACTGGCACTTTGTGGTTGAAGCCAAGAAGCTCGCTTACTCGGACCTCTATGCCTACAACGCGGATCCTAAGTTCTCTGACGTACCCCTGGATACGCTCCTTTCCAAGGAGTATGCCGCAGGCCTATGTGATCGCATCGATTTGAACAACGCCTCGGAGCCATCCGTCGAAGGTGGCTTAAAGGGGGGAACGGTCTATCTCACAGCAGCCGATCGCTGGGGAAATATGGTCAGCTTCGTGCACAGCGTATACGACGTCTACGGCTCGGCGGTCACCATCCCGCCTTACGGGATGATTCTTCACAACCGCGGGAACCCCTTCAGCCTGGATGCAGACCACCCGAATGTGGTCGCACCGAGGAAACGCCCGTTCCACTCCATCATTGCCGGCTTCATCATGAAGGATGGTGATCCGCTAATGGCCTTCGGGAACATGGGTGGCGCCGTGCAACCGGAGACCCACGCGCAACACGTGGTGAATCTCATCGATCACGGCATGAACGTTCAAATGACGACGGACGCCGCGCGTTTTACGCACCGGCAGCGCTCCAACGTGTTGGCTATGGAAGGTCCACTTGAAGCCATCGTCGGACCCGCGCTACGGGCAAAGGGTCACAACGTCAGGGCCGTGAGCGGCGGCGCTGTGGGCGGCTACCAGGGAATCCTTTTCCAAAAAGATCCAGCGCTATCTGCGCCGGAGTTCACCCCCGAAAGTATCGAAAACGATCTTCCTGTTAACGGCGTGTACCGCGCCGGTTCTGATCATCGGAAGGATGGCTCTGCGGTGGGCTGGTGACGTTTTTTTATAGGTGGGGGCCTACTGAAGGATTGGACGGCTAAGGAGAATTCTCGTCACCCTCCGAGACTTGCGGACATTCCACAATGGACATTAGAACGATCATCGAAGGCCGAACAACTGCCAGCGTTACAGCAAATGTCATAGCCAAAGGCACTGAACGCTCTGAGAAGATTTTCATGAGGGCTATCCCCAGTAAAGCTAAGGGGTTTTCTGCGAACTGTCGCGAGCAAATCCGTCCCGCATGAAACGCATGCAGAACTAGCTTCATCTAACGTCAGCAGAAAGTACTGCTTTCATTGAAGGCGCCTCGCGCTCGGCGGGCACTTTCTGAGCACGCAAGCGACTCCGGTATACACCGCAGCGAACCTGGGGACTGGTCGGCGATCAGCATCCCTTTGTTTGGTGCAGCGACCGGCAAAAGAACACCGTTTTCTTAACGTGGCGCCCGCTGGCGGTAAGCGCCCTACGCACCCGTTGATCCCAAGAGCTCAGGCCCTGCCCAACCGCTAAGTACTCGCTCAGTATAATACTTGCTTGACAGCTATCAAGTAATTTGCTTAATTTGTCCCTAGCTGGATCGCTCTTATTGGCACTGAGCGTCAATCGGCTTCTCAAAACAAATAACTGATAAGACACTATGGGGAACCACACATGACTATCCGAAGTCTTCCATTTACGAAGTCTGCCCTGACAACGGCCGTCGGCATTGCCACGATCCTCTGCAATGCTCCTAGTGCTTTCGCGCAACTGGAGGAAGTCACCGTCACCGCTCGTCGCATGGTGGAGAACCTTCAAGATGTTCCCGTAACCGTCCAAGCGCTATCGTCGGAAAACATCCGCGACTACAACATTTTCGATTTCAGCGACATGAACAATCAGGTCTCGTCGTTGAATATCTACTCCCTCGGTCCTACGCAGCCGTCTGTGAACCTCCGGGGAATTCAGGGCGATGCGGTGAATGCCGCTAATGACGAGCCGGTCTCCGTCAACCTCGATGGGGTCTCTCACAGTTCTGCTCAGCTTTTTCGATTTGGTTTGTTCGACGTACAAAGCGTGGAAGTCCTGAAGGGCCCGCAGGCCTTGTTCTTCGGTAAAAACAGCCCGGGTGGAATCATCGCGATTCGCACAAAAAACCCCACGGAAGAATTTTCCGGTGACTTTTTAGGTGGTTACGAGGCGAACGGCGAACGATATTTTGGCCACGCCATTCTCTCCGGCCCCCTGACGGATAACTGGGGCGCTAGAGTTGGCCTCCGCTACGAAGAAAGTGAAGGCCTGTACAACAACATCTGGGGTGACGGCGATCCAACGGCCACTCAGCCCGTGGACCCCACGGGTCCGCAGTACGAAGACTTCATGTTCACCGGTACGCTCCGCGGTGAATGGGAGAACTTTGACATCACCTTCAAGGTCCTGGACGCAAACCGCGAAGGTGGCCAGTACAACGCCGTGGGCATCAAGGTGTGTAATGAGGCCACACCCTTCCTGAATCCCTTCAGCGACTGTAAAGTCAGCGACAACATTGCCGCCGCCGATGCGTTCGCCGTGCCGCCGGGCGACTCTGTATTCGCGGCCGATGGCCCCGCCTTCGAATATGAGCTCACGCAGCTCAGCATGGATATCAACTACCAGTTCAACGACAACTGGAACGTAAACAGCATCACCGGCTGGATCGACCTATCCAACTATCTGTTCGGGAATGTCGGCGCAAGGCCGGTGGAGAACATTGCGGGTGCGCTCATACAAGGCACGGATATCGCTGTCGAATCGTTTTCTCAAGAATTCCGGTTTACCGGTGACTATGACAATTGGCGAGTGAGCACCGGGCTGTTTTTCGACGAGCGCGAGACTGTTCAGGGCGGACAAGCCTGGATCGCCCCATTTTTTAAGCTAATACCAGATGCTGAAGGCACGGTAGAAGGCGACTCATGGTCAGTTTACGGTCAGGTGGAATACGACCTTAACGACCTCTGGACCGTTTCATTGGGCGCACGGTACACCGACGAAAACCGTTCCGTAAGCGGCAGAAACCTTGAGTCATTCGCGCCGCTGAGCCTTGGAGGAGTCGTCGTTCCCGAGGGTCCCTGGGTACTTGCTGAACCAGATATCAACTACACCAATCTGTCACCGGAGTTTGTGCTGAGCTACCGCCCCACCGACAACATGATGTTTTTCGCATCGGTCAAGGAAGGGTTTAAGTCCGGCGGCTACAACTTGGCGCTTCTCGACGGCGCACCCACGACCCTTACGCAGCAACCGCTCGACAACGGTTTTGACGAAGAAACGGTTCTAGGCTTTGAGCTGGGCGCGAAAATGGAGCTCTTGGACAACACGCTTCGTATCAACACGACCGTGTACTCCTACAACTACCAGGACCTGCAGCAGGTCGCGATTTTCGAGTCACCAGAGGGCGGTATTATTCTGCGGACTCAGAATGCAGGCGAAGCTAACACGCAGGGCATCGAAGTCGATTTCGCATGGAGCTCCCCCATCGAAGGTCTCACCTTCACTGGAAACGCTGCGTTCAACGACTCGGAGTTCGACGACTATATCTCCCAGTGCAACGAATTTCAGATTTTCGTTGACCCAGCCGGTTGCGACGTCGACGTCGACAACGACCTCAGTACCGACGCCGGCGGACTGCTTGCGGGGACGGGCTTCGATGCGCAAGATCGCGCGGGAAATCCGCTGCGCAGAGCGCCTGAGCTATCGGGATCCCTCGCGGCGACCTACGAGACCGCGATATCGGACGCCTGGTGGCTTCGCCTAAACCTTCAGGCCACGTACACGGACGATTCTCAGCTCGATCAAGAGAACAATCCTTGGGCCCGTGAGGAAGACTATTGGATTTTTAACGGCTTTGTAGGCCTCTACTCCGAGAGCTCCGGTTGGGCCTTCGATCTGATCGTGCGAAACATCACCGACGAAGCCGTCGCGATCGATGCCTTTGATTTAAGCCGATCCAATCTACCAGGCATCCCTCAGGCCACAGCCTACGATCGGAATAAGCCTCGGGAGATCATCGGGCAGATTAGCTACCGGTTCTAATGCTGGGTTAGCTGCTCTTGCTTACGGTCGCGATCAGTTTTACCGCTGCTCGCGGCCTCAAACCGAGACCTTCCCAGAGCTTCTTCAAAGCTACTGCTTAGATCGTATTAACGAAGCGCGGCCGTTTGGTGTTCAGCGGCCGCTTTCGACGTCAACAGTTAAAAAGGAATGTTGAGTGACAGAAGACCGCGTTGATATCGGTTTTGGGGGTCGACTCCGAATCCCGCTCATTGTCGCACCGATGTTTCTCGTGTCATCCCCACAGCTCACGATAGCCGCCTGTGGCAAAGGGGTGATGGGCAGCTTCCCAGCACACTCCACGCGAACGCGAGACGACTTTGCAAAATGGTTGGAGCAGACCGAGGCGGGGCTCGAGGACCTTCGCAACATCGGCATCGAACCGGCCCCCTACGCCGTCAATCTCGTGGTGAACGAAACTAACCCGCGTTTTGAAGGCGATCTTGAGCTGTGTATCGAGAATGAAGTGGAGGTTGTTCTTACCTCAAAGGGCGCCCCCACCGATGTGTTTGACCGCATCCACGAGTACGGGGGTATCGCGTTCCACGATGTCGCTTCCCGGCGACACGCCGAAAAAGCGTTGGCAGCAGGTGCCGATGGAATCATAGCTGTCTGCAGCGGCGCCGGAGGTCACACGGGCAGCCAGAACCCCTTCGGGCTCGTCAACGAAATCCGACAGATCACCGATAAGCCGATCGTGCTAGCGGGTGGGCTGTCGACGGGTCAAGACATCGTCACCGCCCGGGCCATGGGAGCGGATATGGCCTACATGGGGACTCGTTTCATCGCCTGCCCCGAAAGCCTGGCCCCGGACGCCTATGGGGAGATGCTCGTGCAATCCAGCGCCAGCGACATTTTCTATACGGAGGCGCTGGATGGATACCCGATCACGGTTCTTGTGCCTAGCCTCGAAAACGCCGGCATGACACTCGAGGACCTTAAGGGCCTTCAGCCTGGCGAAAAGATCGGTGCGCATCAGGCTAAAGAGCGCTTCAAGAGTATTTGGTCTGCCGGGCACGGCGTTGGCGCCGTCGCCACTCGAGCACCCGCATCGGAAGTCTGCGACGAGATTATTGAGCAGTACGACGCTGCCCTGGCGCGCGTACGCACGCTGTAAGCGCGACCCACGCAGTGACTTCCGTAACCATCCACCCGAGGACACCCAAATGAGCTACATGACTGAAGAACGCGAAATGATCAGGGATACGGCTGCTGACTTCGCAAACGAAGTCGTAATGCCCATCGCCAACGAGCTGGATCCGGTGAAGGGGAAGATTCCGCGATCCCTCATTGAACAAATGGGCGAGCTTGGTTTTTTTGGGATTCGAGTCTCTGAAGAACACGGTGGTTCCGGGATGGGTTGCTTCGAGTACTGCTTGATCGCCGAAGAGCTGAGCCGGGCGTGGATGAGTGTCGGCAGCATCATCGCGAGATCCGCAATCGGTGGATTACTGGAACTTCCGGCTGAACACCGCGATCGGCTCATTCCGCGCGCCGTAAGCGGTGACTTCCTTACCTCCTTCGCCTTGTCTGAGCCCGATGTCGGCTCGGATCTATCAGGAATTAAGTGTCGCGCCGATCGGGACGGGGACTACTATGTGCTGAGCGGCTCCAAGTACTGGGTCACCTTTGCGGACGAATCCGACGCGATCATGGTTTTCGCCCGTACTACGCCGCGCGAGGAGAATCCCGACAAGCCTTATCTGGGTATCAGCGGATTCCTCATCGAGAAACCGAGAGGGGAGCTACCCGAAGGATGCTCTGGGTCGCCAATTCCGAAAATTGGTTACTACGGCTGGAACACCTACGAGCTCGCCTTCGATGGCACACGCGTCCACAAAGACTTTCTCGTGGGGCAAGAAGGTGCGGCCTTCAAAACCCTAACCAGTGGACTTGAGTTGCCGCGTGCCCACACCGCGGCTCGCTCCATCGGATGCGCCCAAGGTGCTTTTGAAGTCGCATTGCAATACTCGCAAGATCGCTCGCAGTTTGGTCGCCCCATCGGAAAATTTCAGGACATCCGATTTAAACTCGCCAAAATGGCGACAGACATCGAAGCGGCACGACAGTTACTCTACTCCGTTTGCGACAAGATCGATCAGGGTGGGCGCTGTGACAAAGAGGCAGCCATGGTGAAATATTACGCGGCTGAGATGTCAGAGAAAGTGACGTCAGATGCCTTACAAATTCTTGGTGGCGCTGGTTATACCCATCACTTTCCAGTGGAACGATGCTGGAGGGACGCACGGTTAACCAAGATCTTCGAGGGAACGTCTGAGATTCAGCTGAGGATCATCTCTGACCAGTTACTGGGACGTTAGGCGTCGCTAGCTGGCCGTACTCTGGCCGTACTCTGGCCGTACTCTGGCCGTAATAATGATGTCTTTACTCGCGACGTTTTCCAGCGGCGTTTGCTAGAGCTAGCTGCCCTTGATAAAGCTAGTGGCCTTTACTAGCGCTAGTGGCCTTTAAATAAAGGTTTTCGCTTTTCTGCGAGCGCGCGGACAGCCTCGCGAAAGTCCTCCGTCGAGGTGCAGATGTTTCGTGCCCAGGATTCCAGGCTAAGCATCGTACTTAGATCGCAATCCAAAGACCGACTCAAAACACGCTTACTCAGGGTCACCGCCACGGGTGGACGCGATGCAATTTCCGAAGCCAACTTATCCACCCGTTCCACCAGTGCGTCACGAGCAACCAGCTCCGATACGAGCCCGAGGTCGAATGCCTCTTCGGCACTCAACCGAGGCGCAAGCCAAAACAGCTCCTTGGCCTTTTGCTCACCCACGAGTCTTGGCAAAAAGTAGGACATACCCCATTCAGGACAGAGCCCAAGGCGAGCGAACGCGAGACTAAACTTCGCGTCGTCGCAAGCAACTCGAATATCGCAAGCCAGCGCCATCCCCAGCCCACCCCCAGCGACGGGACCGTTAATCGCTGCTATCACTGGCTTGCTACAAGCGGCAATCGCCTCAATGGCCTCGTTCTGCGTCGGGGTGATCTGAAAATCTGTGCTGGGAGCTTCTGGGGGTTGATCGAGCTTACTCTTGAGGACCGAAAGATCCCCGCCTCCGCAAAACGCGTCTCCCGAACCCGTGAGAACCACGACTTTCACATCATCTGTAGCCTGGGCGGCCAAAAACCCGTCACGAACACCTTCCCTCATGGACTGGGTAATGGCATTCATCGACGTCGGTCGATTTAGCGTGATGCGAGCAATGCCATCGCGCTCGTCAAATAGAACGTCTGTGGAGGCTTCTTGCTGTGAAGACAGCTGCTCGCTCATGCGAAACGCTCAGCGACGGCGCCTGGTGAGGGATCCGTTGACGCGCGAGCGACATTCGAATTCCGCAGCGCCGTGGAAAGAGGCAAGGAGCGAAGACGATCCCCTGTTGCTGCAAAAATCGCATTCGCCACCGCCGGCGCGATGGGCGGTACACCGGGCTCGCCGGCGCCCGTTGGCGGCTCGTCACTGTCGATAATAATAACCTCAATATCGGGCGCGTCCCCCATACGAGCGACCTGAAAGTCGTGGAAATTGCTCTCTTTGATCTCTCCGTTCGCCAGAGTGGCGTTACTGTACAGCGCAGCGCCCAAGCCAAAGACAATGCCTCCTTCCATCTGCGCTCGCACACCGTCGGGATTCACCGCCCGGCCGCAATCAACAACACAGACCACCCGGTTGACCCTGATCCGTCCATCTTCCACAGAGACCGCCGCGACCTGGGCCACTCGAGTATGAAACGAGCTATGGGCGGCCAATCCGACGCTGGCGCCGTCCTGTTGCATCGATCGATAGTGCTCACCAGCCTCTTCGATGACCCGCCGCATCCGATGGTCTTCGCCAACATTTTTCAGCCGAAACTCCACCGGATCTATAGCGCTCTCGTGAGCTAACTCGTCGATGGCAGACTCCTTCGCAAAGGCCGTATACGAGTGTCCGACGGATCGCCAGAAGAGAAGCGGTAGCCCATCAGCGACTGTGACATGCTGGATATCTTGCGCCGCTTTCACATAGTCATCGCCCAGGCCTTCGATGGATGTATCGTCGACCCGAAGCCCGTCAAACACCCATTCCGCAGTGCCAGAGACGAAGTCGATGACGCTATCGGGCACGCCCTTAGGAAGTACACCGGGCAACGCTGTTTCAAATCGCGCTGCGAAGGCATTGCCCCCCACCCGCTTTGCTATCCACGCGGTTAGATTGCCCTGCTCGTCCGCGCCGGCTTCGATCCGCATAAGTGATGCAGGCCGAAACCAACCGCTGCGAATATCGTCTTCTCGACTCCACTGCAGTTTGATGGGGGTACCGGTTTGCCGAGAAATCTCCGTCGCTTCTTTGACCTGAGAAGATACAAGGCGACGTCCGAAGGAACCGCCGGCCTGTAAGGAATGAAACGTCACCTGGCTGTCCTCGAGATCCAAGGTGCGCGCGACGACGCGACGCGCCAACTGAGGCCCTTGCGTCGCGGCCCAGACTTCCGCCGAATTGTTCTTTACGTGAACGATCGCGTTGAGCGGCTCCAAGGGCGCGTGTGCCAGGTAAGGAGCCCAGTACTCGCGAGAGATCCGTTGTGCTGTTTCACTCCATGCCGTGTCTAGCTCTCCATATTGATGGACGGAATCTC
Source organism: Pseudomonadota bacterium (assembly GCA_038750875.1). Lineage (GTDB taxonomy): Bacteria > Pseudomonadota > Gammaproteobacteria > Pseudomonadales > Halieaceae > Congregibacter. Next base: position 72,556 of record JBCDGU010000004.1, read on the forward strand.
CGTCGACCTCATCAAGCGCATTCTGATACTTAGCGCGCAGCGACACGTCGTCCAGCGCCGCCAATTCCGGAGAGTCCCAGTTGGCAACGATCAACGGCGCAGCATTTTTTGCGTGCCAAAAACTGTCTGCAACCACGGCAACGCCATTTGATATGCGAACTACCGTGCGCACTCCAGGGGCCTTTAAGGCCTCCGTTTCGTCGAAGTCTAAGAGACTTCCACGAGCAACAGGGCTCCGTACCACCACCGCGTGCTCCATCCCCTCCACTTCCACATCGATGCCGTACACAGCGGTGCCCGTCGCTTTGCTAAGCGCGTCGACACGAGGAAACGACTTCCCGATGTATTTGAAGTCTGCACTGGGTGTGAGCGGCGTATCCACCGGCATGGGTAGATTCATCGCCGTTTCGATAAAGCGACCGTAGGGGTAGGCCTCCCCTGCTGCGCTCACAAAGCCGTCGCTGGTATCGAGTTCAGCTGCGGGAATGCCCAGGTCTTTGGACGCAGCCGCAAGGATGAGCGCACGTACATCGGCACCCACCTGTCGCATGGGTAAGTAATGGGCTTTAACCGATGTGCTACCGCCGACGCTTTGCACGCCGCCAAACTCGGGATTGCCATAGTCGGGATGGGGACCCGCTTCCCTAATTACGAAATGGCTAGGCGGCACATCAAGTTCTTCTCCAAAAAGAGTGGCCAATGCCGTCGTCACCCCTTGACCCACTTCTCCCCGTGGGCAGTAAAAAATGAACTCATTGTCTGCGGTGAGCTGCAAAAACGCGTTCGGCGTTAGGGCGTTCGAAAGGGGTTCAAGGGCCGGCGAGATCGGATCAGAACCGCAGCCCGTAACACCAAAACCAATAACGAGGCCGCCGCCAAGGACACCGCTAGACCTCAAGAACTCCCGCCGCGATAAGTTGACTCCGCTCATGGTGCAACCACCTCTTTAGGGTCGACGACGATAGGCTGTGCTGTACTTGATGAGGCAGCGGTTAATACCGCATCTTTAATCCTGCCGTAACACCCGCAGCGACAGATGTTGCCTTCCATCGCTTTGGTGACTTCTGCTTCGCTTGGATTCGGGTTTGCTTGCAGCAGGCCAGCAGCGCTCATGATTTGCCCAGACTGGCAGTAGCCACACTGAGGAACATTGTGTTCAACCCATGCTTTCTGGAGAGGGTGCGGGTTCGCGGGCGTGCCCAGGCCTTCAATTGTCACGACCTCTTTATCCTCGACGGCCGCCAGCGGAAGAATACAGGTCCTGGTCGCCACGCCATCAATGAGCATCGTGCATGCGCCACAAAGACCCGCGCCGCACCCGTACTTCGAGCCCTTCAGCTTGAGCTCATCGCGTACGACCCATAACAGCGGCGTGTCCGGTGAACTCTCTGCGGTGATCTTCAATCCATTCAAGGAGAAACTCGTCATATTGCTCTACCTTTTTGGCGTCTTGCCGGTGGGACCTAGGTATTCGTCTCTTTGGGACCAAAGCGGGTGTCGATGACCCGATCTTCAGCAATCGGTGCGCTTTCCAGCGTTGCAAGGCGTGTCGCACGCATCGCGGACTCCCTCATCGCATCATCGTGCGGCAGGCTCTTGATCATCTGCTTTGCGATTTTCAGAACACGACCTTCGAAGCTCGCGATTCTCGCCGCGATGCTCTGCGCCATTTCAAGGGCCTCACCCGGTGGCGACACATGATTGATCAAGCCCACATCCACAGCTCTGGACGCGTTCATGGGAATGCCCGTCAAAACCAGCTCGGCGACGACCTTCTTGGGCAACGAAAGCTGCAGCATCGTTGTAGCGACACCGCCATAGATTCCGTGGGTAATCTGTGGAAGTCCAAAATCGGCATCGGGTTCGGAGATCGCGATATCGCAAGCGGAAATCAGGGTCAGCCCGGCACCACGGGCAGGTCCGTTAACCGCGCCAACAAACACCGTGTCTGCATTAAACAGCGATCGGAACAAACTCCACTGCTGCTCACCCTCGCGAAATCCGACCTTTTCCTTTAGGTCCATCCCAGCGCAAAACGCCTTGCCCGCGCCGGTCAATACGACAACCTTGACCTGCGGTGCATGGGCGGTCAGGAAATCCGAGAGCTCCTCACGCAATGCCTGGCTGAGGGCATTGCGCTGCGCCGGCCGGTTCAGGACGACCGTTGCGACGGCGCCCTCTACCGTCACCTCGATATGTTGATAACTGAAAGATGTCGCGTCGTTTGGCACCACGAAATCAGTCCTCCATGGGCTTCACGAACAGAAGGGTCATGCGATCAGACTCGCCGATGGCCTTGTAGTCTTCCTGCCGACCGGCAAATTCTTCGTTAATGTAGATGGACGCTGGGGGAAGCCGCCAAACATAGTCACCAGGCACCGGCTTATCTTTGGGGTTTGCATTGATCTCAGAGCTCGCAATAAGCTCAAAGCCGGCCTCGGATACCGCGGCGATGACCTGGCTTTGCTTCATGTAACCCATCCGGCCATTCGCCCACCCATCGTCGGCATCTTCCGGCGCGCGGTGCTGTACCATGCCCAAGCTGCCGCCAGGCTTTAGCAGCAGGTAGATTTCCTCAAGAAACATCGAGAGCATCTGAGCACTCTCTTCAAGCTCTGCCGGGTTGTGCAACTCTCGAATGCTCAATACCAGGTCCAGTGTTCCGTAAAGATCTTCGGGAACTTTATCCAGAGAAAAGCCCTCGGAAGCGATCTCGCTGGCGCCATCAATGCTTGCGACCAACTCGGGAAATTCTGCGCTTCTGGCGACACGCTCGGCGATCTCTTCCTCTGAATAATTGCGGCGCGTGAACATCGCCCACATATCGTCCCGATAGTTGATCCCAAAGATTGCGCCCTGTTTACCGATGTACGGAGCCAGTATTTGCGTGTACCAACCCGATTCGCCGGGCCCGATCTCTCCCACCCGCATTCCGGGACGCAAACCAAAGAACAGGAGCGTTTCTTTTGGATGACGATATTGATCGCGCGCTTTGTACGCGTCGGGGCGGCTATCCATGACCTGGTCTAGCTTTCCCAGGTTGTCGGATGCGGACGTACCGTCGCTCGTTGCCGCCTCGGTCGGCGGCGCAATGACTAGCCCTTGCAACGCAAGACCCGCAATTAGAGGCGCGATCATGGTAGAGGCAGACATTAGCGTTTTTTTCATAGGGACCGTCCTGTGGTGTTCTTTGTTATTGGTTGACGGTGGCGATAGGTTTTCAGGAACACGAGTCGCACTAATTACCCGAGCCACTTCTCATCGAACCTGGGAAAGAGTATAAGGCAAGTTGCTTGACATTCAACAAGTATTTGCTAATTATTCTCCTCACGTGCATCGACTTGATTTGCGTGCGCGGTAAATGGGTGGACCAAGCAGCCGCCCTTCAAAACTACAGCGATCGACCTATAAGAGAAAAGAATGATCGATAGTCGTCTTCTGTACAAACCAAATCCAATAGCGTGCCCAATTCTCAGCATGGCGGCGTTCATCGTGACGATGATCGTGTGGGTTTCCCTCGTGAGTGCCCAGGAGCCGCTCCCTACACCTGTAAGCTCCGATGCAACGGAGCAACGAACGAGAGCAAATGACCGCCCCAATGAGTGGCGGTTAACGGGCCGAGATTTTGGGGAGCAGCGATTCAGTCCCCTGGATGACATCCACCTCGGCAACATCAGTTCGCTCGGCCTCGCCTGGTACTTGGATCTGCCCCGTGATGGTGGCCAGGAAGCCACGCCGCTGATGGTGGGAGAGCATCTCTATTTCACGACTGCATGGAACCGGGTCTATGCCGTACACGCCGTTAGCGGAAAGGTCATCTGGACCTTCGACCCGCAGGTCCCCAAGGTAACGCAGATCAAAGGCTGCTGTGGGCCCGTGAGCCGGGGTCTGGCGTTTTATGAAGACCGGCTCCTGGTGGCTACTTTCGACGGACGCTTGATCGCTTTGGATCTCAAGAGTGGATCAGAACTTTGGAGCGCGAACACCTTCGAGGGTGCGGTGAACTATTCACCCAACAACAGTTACACCATCACAGGCGCCCCACGCATCGCTGGGGGCAACGTGGTCATCGGCAATGGTGGTGCCGAATACGGTGTGCGCGGATATGTGTCTGCCTTTGATATCGAGACGGGCGAGCTTGCGTGGCGCTTCTACACGGTGCCTGGCGACCCCAGCAAGCCCTTCGAAAACCCGATTTTGGAAGAAGCCGCAAAGACCTGGCATGGCGAGTGGTGGAAAGTCGGTGGTGGCGGCACGGTCTGGGATCACATGGCCTATGATCCCGAAGAAAACCTACTTTACATTGGAGTGGGAAATGCATCTCCCTGGAACCCAAACATTCGCTCCGATGGGAAAGGAGACAACCTCTTCGTCTCATCCATTGTCGCACTGAGGGCAGACACGGGCGAGTACGCCTGGCACTACCAAACCACACCGGGTGACGGCTGGGACTACACCGCGACGCAGCACATGATCCTTGCGGACCTGCCGTGGCAAGGCGAGGAAAGAAAGCTGCTTCTTCAGGCGCCGAAGAACGGTTTTTTCTATGTGATAGACAGGATTACGGGCGAACTGCTCTCTGCGGAGCCATATAGCAAGGTGACCTGGGCTAGCCATGTGGACATGGACAGCGGCCGGCCCGTTATCCGTGAATCCTCGAAATACTGGCAGACGGGGAAAACCGCGATTCAGTACCCATCCGCTGGCGGCGCTCACAACTGGCACCCGATGGCGTTTAGCGGCAAAACAGGTCTGGTCTATATACCGACCGTGGAGTTTCAAGGGGCTTACACCCCAAACAACAGCGAAAGCTTCGAGGCAATGGGACGCAACACGGGGATGGCCTATGGATCTCTTGATTTTCCAAAGGATCCACAAAAGCTTGCGGCCCTGGCATCGACGGTGACCGGCGCCCTCGTTGCCTGGGACCCGATCAAGGGAGAAGCAAGATGGCGTTTCAAGCAGAGGCTCCCTCACGCAGGCGGCTTACTTGCCACAGCTGGCGACCTCCTGTTCCAAGGCGAAGTTGATGGTCGCTTTATGGCGATCAATGCAAACACCGGGGAGGAGCTCTGGAATTTCGACGCGCAGACGAGTGTCAAGGCTGCGCCGATTACTTACCGAATCAACGGCGAACAGTATGTGGCTGTTCTGGTGGGTCGAGGAGGTCAGCTGTACGGTGGGCGCACGACCGGCGACGTCACAAAAGACATCATTAATCGAAGCCGGCTCCTCGTGTTCTCCCTCGCTGGGGAAGCGGAACTCCCCTCCCCGAGCGATCGGATCAACCAGATGGCTGACCTTCGCAGTCTATCGGCGGATCCAGAACAAGTCGCCGAAGGATCGATTCTCTATCAAAAACATTGCTTGTTTTGTCATGGCATTTCCGCCGTGAGCAATAGTGTCGTACCAGACTTACGGTTTTCAGGATTTCTGGCGACGACTGCTGGTTGGGCCAGCGTGGTTCGCGATGGCGTCTTGGCATCCGCCGGGATGGCGGCATTTGCCCCGCTGCTGGATGAGGATGAAACGGAAGCGATTAGACACTACGTTTTGAGCAAGAACCACTTGTCTCAGGAGTATGGAGACACCACCCGTGTCGGGCGCTAGCTCTATGGACCAGTCCCTAAGTAAGCAGCTGCTGAAGGGCGTCACCGTAGTGCAAATGTGCACGCCGGAGGCGTCGGGTGTTGCTATTGCCGCAGCAAATTTCGCCGGGCATCTCGCTGCGCAAATGGGGGCCGAAGTGCTCGTAGAACGAGATTTTCCTCTGCGGGCATCGGGTTTATCGACAAACCGTAGCAAGCGCGTGATGGCCGCTGACGACAATCCATTGCTCGTCTCCGACCCGGAGTCCGAGCTGATCATCGTCCGCGCCAGCACCAGAGAAGCGCCGCCTCTCATAGGAACCCTCAGTAGCGTTGATATTGCGGGCGACTCGTCAGACAGCGAAGCCACGCTATTCGCACAGTCCGGTTTGGCGGAGCTCCTTGGAGATGCCGACAAGGTCCCCCTGATTCCCCATGGTGGATGGGCGGCAGGCTCCATTGGCTATGCCGCATTCTCGGCGTTAGCCGCCCTCGCATTTGGCCAAAGTGAGTTAGGCACGAAGGATCAAGCGACCGTCGACTGTTTAGGGCTCATGGCGTGGGTCAACTGGAAAGCGGCAGCCGGCGCCGCGTTTGGGCAGGAAATGACGCGTCAAGGCAAGTCCGCGGAGTGGCCAGTGCTCACCTGTAAAGACGGATTTTTCGCCCTCGTATATGCGGAAACGGACTGGCGTGGCATCGTCGAAATGATTGGTGACGAGACGCTCGCAGAAGATCGCTTCTCAACATTTGCCCTGCGCAAGGAAAATCGCGAAGGCTATCAACGCATCATCCAGAACTGGATGGCATCTCGCAGCAAAGCAGAGCTCTACGACCTGTTTGGCCAATACAGAATACCCGGTGCACCCGTGCTGGATCTGACAGATCTCCTACACGACCCGCTGCTGAAGCATCGCGACGCATTCTCGGAAGACGTTGCAACGCATACATCTATTGCGACACTGCCCCACAGAATCGAGGGCGAATTTCCAGCGCAGAACCCTGCGGAACACGTCCAACGACAACCCCGAGAATCGGTGACCGCCGGCCTACCGCTCGCCGGTGTCCGTGTGCTGGATCTTGGCATTATCACCGCCGGTGCTGGTACGGGAGCGCTCCTGGCGGATATGGGTGCCGAGGTTCTGAAAGTGGAATCCGAGTCCTATCCAGACCCGTTCCGGCGCTGGGCGGGAGCCAGTGAATCTCCACTGTTTAAGTTCAACAACCGCAACAAATTCGGCCTGGCTATCGACTTGAAGACCGAGCGTGGCAAGGCGCAATTCCTAAAGCTGGTCGCCGAGTCGGATGTGGTTGTCGAAAACTTTCGGCGCGGTGTGTTAGACCGGATGGGGCTGGGACTGGATGTCCTCCGCAGGGCAAATCCCACCATCGTGCTCGCCTCCGTGTCCGGCCAGGGAGTCTCTGGACCGGGCTCAGAGCTGAGTTCCTACGGATCATCACTGGAAGCCAGTAGCGGTTTTGCCGCCCTCACCACCTATGAAGATGATCAGCCCTATATCACGGGCAGGAACGTCAATTACCCGGATCAGATCGTCTGCCTGTACGCAACGGCCGCCATAAGCGTGGCCGTCAAAGCGGCTCGCGAGTCGAATACCGCCTTACATATCGACACAGCGCAGCGCGACACTTCGATGCATATCATCAGCGATCTCCTCGCTGCGGCCAGCCAACAACCTCAGAAGCGCACCGCCGAAATCGTTTCAGAGTCATCTGACACCGCCTACGAAGGCTGTTTACGGTGCGGCGATGGTCGGCACCTTGCGATTACTGTACCCCGATGGGAATCACTGAAGGACATCGGCTCTTATGCCACAGACTTCAGTCTGCAAGGCCTTCAGGCCTGGGCACTCTCAAAATCGGCGAATTCAGCTGCCCAGGAGTGCCAACCTACTGGCGTATCAGCTGCGGTCACAGCCACCGGGGCAGAAATGTTCGCCAACCCGTTGGTGGCGTCGTGCGGCGTGTTTGCGAAAGACCCCCATGACGCGCTCGTCAAGGGTTTCCCCTTCACATTAAGAAACCATCGACTCCACGTACATCGACCGGCCCCTCAAGTGGGCGAGCATTCGGAACAGTACCTCGCCCCATGAACGCTCTTCGCACTGCAAAGCCACCATCGATTCGATGCTCCGAAACGACGCATTGCTCATCGCAGCTCAACTCGTGCCTTAGGGCGCCACACAGGAAACAGTGACTCAGCCATGAACACACAGAGCAGCAACGAGACGGATCACGCGGTTTCTGACGCGGCCCCAACGCGCGGTTGGTACCGTCATTACACCCTCGTAGTGCTGGCGCTTATCTATGCATCATCGTTTATGGATCGGCAGCTGACATCGATATTGCTCGAGGATCTCAAGGCAGAGTTTCTCCTCAACGATACGCAGCTTGGCCTGTTGTCTGGTCTGGCTTTTGCTCTGTTCTATGCGACCCTTGGCGTGCCTATTGCGCGACTCGCCGACCGCATTAACAGGGTCAACATTATTGCTGTTGCCGTCACTATCTGGAGCGGAATGACGGCCTTGTCGGCTGCCGCGGGCTCCTTTGGACAACTCCTGCTCGCTCGCGTAGGGGTCGGCGTCGGTGAGGCGGGCGCGAATCCTTCATCGCACTCGATCATCTCGGACTATTACTCCCAAAAAGAGCGCCCGATGGCGCTGTCGATCTGGGCCATGGGGAGCATTCTAGGCTCGATCCTGGGTACAGTTCTGGGTGGCTACATCGCTGAACACTACGGCTGGAGAATGGCCTTTCTTGTCCTCGGAATTCCTGGCATCGCCTTGGCCATGCTGCTCAAGTTCACGGTGAAAGAACCGCTTCGAACCGCGGCGAAAAAATCGGCGGATACGCAGGACGCCGAGAGACGCTCCTTCCGCGAAGTACTCACCCAGTTTTGGAACACACCCGGCTACGTACATTCCGTGAGCGCGCACGTCGTTGCGGTTTTCTTCGGCTACTCTTGCTCGGCCTGGTTACCCGCGTTTTTTCTGCGTAACTGGGACATCAGCCAAAGTGAAGTGGGCGTTATTTTCGGGATTACTTTGGTAACCGGTGGTGTTTTTGGTCTCATCGCCGGCGGCTGGATGACCGCAAAAATGGCGCTACGCGACAAGGGCTGGGAGGCATGGGTATCCGCCATTTCCCTCATTCTCGCAGCCCCTGCTTTTGCGATTGCCCTCAATACGGAATCACTGATGGTGGCTTCTATTGCAGTGGGAATCGCTTTTTTCTTCTATCAATGCACCCACGGCCCTGGCCTTGCGCTCGTCCAAAGCTCCGTAGATTCGGATGTGAGAGCGCAGGCGGCTGCGGTGATGTACTTGATGTCAAATCTCCTGGCCCTCGGCATAGGACCGTTGATTATTGGCTATATCAGTGATTTGTCGCTGGGCAGCACGCCCGGCGAGTCCCTGGGTATCGCGATGCACTTTGGCGTTGTCGCATTGATCGCAGGCAGCGTCTGGTTTGGTTACCTTGGCTTTCTCTGGAGACGCTTGCCCGGCTGACGAGACATCGTCAGACTATGCTTTCGAAAGGTAAGTCGCTCCCGCACAACATGGAAACTCAGCCGAAGGATCGCCAAGCCATGGCAAGTGGAACTACAGCGCAGCTGGCACCGCGTCGCACGCAAGAAGAACGGCGCAATGAGGCCGAAAATGCCCTCCTGGATGCAGCGGCGCAACTCATTACGGAAAAAGGCATACATGGCGCCTCTCTGTCAGAGATTGGTCGCCTCGCCGGGTACAGTCGTGGCCTAGTTAATCATCACTTTGGTACCAAGGATGCCCTGCTCTCACGACTCATTGAGCGATCAATGCGGCGCTACCAACGAGGCATCGCTCGAGAGAAGGGCGAGAATGGTCTGGAAACGTTACTCGCCCGTGCGCGCTGGTATGTCGATGCTTATCTGCAACGTACGATCGAGCATCCGGCGCTGTTGGTGATGTGGGGCACCGCCCTTGCCTCCGATACGGACGGGACCCCAGTGGCTGCTGCCGACTCCGTAGCGCGGGGTCTGATGGAAGACGCACTCAAGCTGGGACAGACCGATGGGTCTATTAGCACCGACATCGACCTGGAAGCGTCAGCCTATGTACTCGTGGGAATGCTACGCGGCATCGCCGCAATGAACATGATAAAGCCCGATAACCTCGACGTAGACCGCATTCGCTCCGCCGTGCTGAAGTCCGTGCGCATCGCGCTGCAGGCCTAATACATCGCTTCGGGTTCTCCTTCCCGGCGCGCTCGTGACGCTTCATTGCATTTAGGGGCCTTAGGTCACGGGCGCTCTACTTTCCAACGCACACACCTTCTATTGGAGTCTCACCGGCGCACCAGCGCCCAGTCGCGGCACTTGGGAGACAGCATCGCCATATTACTTGCTTGATATCAAGTATGTTTATAAACTGGAGGTTCCTGTAGCTCAAACTACATGGTGTGCATAGCTTCGAATAATAGGAATTCACCATGCCAGCTGATACGAAGTCGGAAAAACCCGCGTTCATGGAAAAGGCCGTGCTGTGGGACAAAGGAAACAAGATTTCCGACTTTGAGGAAGGCAAAGAGTTTGCTCACCACTGGGGCCGCACGCTGTTTAGCGGGGACTGCACGCTATACGCATCGCTAACTCAGATGTATAACCCGCTCTACTTCAACGAAGAATTCGCGAAGTCCTGCGGCCACCCGACCATCGTCGTCGCTCCCCTACTGGTCTTTAACACCATCGTTGGTCTATCGGTGGAAGACCTCAGTATTCGTGGCCCGTTTGTGAGCATCGACGATGTGATCTTTCACCGACCGGTTTACGCGGGAGACACCCTGCGCGCATCCAGTGAATGCTTGTCGAAGCGCATGTCCGAGAGCAGACCGGGCCAAGCGATCGTGAGTTGGAAAACGGAAGGCTTCAATCAGCGCGATGAACGTGTGATTTCTTATGTACGTTCCAACCTGCTTTTTGAGTGAAGCAGTATCGGTGCTTAGGAAGGGTTTAAACAGATGAATAAGCAAGATCTCACAGGAAACGACAATTACTTCGAGAACTTTGTTGTCGGAGACGTCTATCGTCATTCTCGAGGGAAAACCATCACGGAAAATGAGGCGGTTACCATCTGCCACCTCGTGCTTAACACCGCCGAGGGACACTTCAATGATGATCTGATGGCCAAGGCGCACGCAGCGGGTTTGATGCAGGTGGACAAGTCTTTGGTGTTTGGCGGCGTCACCATTTCTGTAACCATCGGACTGGCTTACCAGGACACAGGAGAGCAGGTGATCCGGGAAGTCGGCATGGACAAAATGAAGCTTCTAGCGCCGGTCGTGCATGGCGATACGATCTACTCCTACACCGAGGTTCTTGAATCTGAGGATGTTGATGCTGATTCCGGAATGGTGATGTTTCGCCACTATGGCGTTAACCACCGCGATCAGGTCGTGTTTCAGGGCGATCGCAAGGCCCTCATCAGAAAAGCCCCGAGATAACAAAAGGAAACACCAATGAATGTTTCGAACAGACCGAAGCGGTTGCGCCGTTCACAGCTGGCAGTACCGGGCAGCAGCGAGAAGATGCTGACAAAAGCGGCTGGCCTTGGAGTAGACCACGTATTCTGTGACTTGGAAGATGCGGTCGCACCTTCTGCAAAAGAAGGTGCTCGCGCAACGATTGTCGCTGCACTGAATGAACTGGATTGGGGACAAACCGTCCGTTGCGTCAGAGTCAATGACGCAACAACGCAGTGGTGCTACGGCGACATCATCAGCATTGTGGAGGGCGCGAGGGAAAATCTTGATACGATCATGCTGACTAAGCCCCTGGATGCAAGCGATATCCTGTTTGCAGACAAGTTACTGACCCAGTTGGAGAAATCCCTGGGACTCAAAAAGCGCATCGGTCTTGAATGCCTGATTGAAGAAGTGGAAGCACTGCACAACGTGTGGGAGATCGCACACGCAAGCGACAGATTGGAGTGCATGATCTTTGGCATGGGCGATTATTCGGCAAGCCAGGGAATGTCCGTAAAGGATATCGGTGAAGCCACCTATCCCGGGGATATCTGGCATTATCCGCGCTATCAACTAACCATCGCCGCGCGCGCGGCTGGCATCGACGCCGTTGATGGACCTTACGCAGATTTCAGCAATGCCGAGGGTTACGCCGAGGAGTGTCGTCGATCGGTGATTCTCGGCATGGTCGGCAAATGGGCGATCCATCCCTCGCAGATCGAACCTGCCACGAGAATTTTTTCCCCTGACCAAGAGGATGTGCTGCAAGCGCGCGAACTCATTTCCGCCTACCGGGAAGCCGAAGCGCAAGGTATCGGGTCTGTAAACGTCCAGGGAAAAATGGTGGACGCTGCCACCGCCCGAATTTTTCAGAATACGGTAGACCGGGCCGACTTGATCGGTATGTAATCCTCTTAGACCATCGCACGCTGGACCGATTGGCATCCAGAGCGCCGGTCTCGGCAGAGCATTCAATGCTCGAATAGGCGCAGGACGGTCTCCGACAGTTTCGATATTTCGGTTTCACTTCAACACAAGACACGCGGACGGCGACTTCGATGAATAAAACTTTCAGGCCTAGGCGATCCTGCCTGTACATTCCAGGCAGCAACAGTCGGGCCCTTGAAAAAGCAACGCAGCTCGACGTCGATTGCATCCTCATTGATCTGGAGGACGCAGTAGCCCCCGAGGCCAAAGCGGTGGCCAGACAGCAAGCCTGCGAGCTGATTTCGCAGAACGTCTTCGGAAACCGAGAGGTGGTTCTGCGCATCAACGGCAGTGAGACCCAGTGGTTTGAAGATGATCTCCATCAAGCAGTCTCCGCTGAACCGGATGCGATTCTCGTTCCCAAGGTTATGCGCGCTGATGACATCCTAATGCTGGATGCGAGGCTGAAGTCCATGGAAGCACCATCGACGCTGGCACTGTGGGCGATGATCGAAGTGCCTGAGGCGATACTCAACATCAACAGCATTGCCGCCACAGCCGCCTCTTCTCGCCTGAGTTGTTTTGTCATGGGTACGAATGATTTGGCCAAGGAGCTGTCAGTTCCAATTACTCCAGGCAGACAGGCGTTCATCACCTCATTGTCATTGACAGTGTTGGCGGCCAAGGCCCATGGCGTTAGTGCAATCGATGGTGTGTTTAACGATCTCTCAGACGCGGAGGGCTTTGCGTTGGAGTGCACGCAAGGGCTCGAGTTTGGATTCGATGGGAAGTCGCTGATACATCCAAAGCAAACGGAATCCGCGAACCGCACTTTCTCACCCACGGAGGACGCTGTCCGCGAAGCCGAGGCCATTGTCGCGGCCTTCGAATTGCCCGCCAACGCTGGGAAAGGCGTCATTGTCGTCGATGGGAAGATGACGGAGCTACTTCATCTGGAGCGTGCCCAGCAACTTGTGGCAAAAGCTGCTGCGATCGAGACACTGTCCCGCTCTTAGCTGGACGGCGCGCCGCCCTATTCCATCCAGGCCGGTGCGCTGCCGAGGGTTGTCGCAGTGAATCGAAGCAGCTGATCCACAAATGGCTCCATAGCATCGAATTGCTCGCTGCTTATGGCACTCGGCCGCTCACCATCGGCATGAAGTGTTCGCAGCTGCGCGTAAACGACGGCCGCTCGATACTGGGAGAGCGTCCAGTAGAAAGTCAGGTCTGTTTTGCTCACTCGACGGTCCGCAAGATGGAGGTAGTGATCGACCACTTGTCGCCTCTCCCACCAACCCGGTGCTTCGCAGGGCATTCGGCATTGGTAGCTGAGTAAATCATCGTCGTTCTTAGCGCCCCAATAGCTGAGCAAGATCGCGAGCTCATAAATTGGGTCACCGAGGGTGCACATATCCCAGTCAACGACCCCTTGCGCTTCGAGGGTCTCTGGATCGATGAGCATGTTGTCGAGCTTAAAGTCATTGTGCACGAGGCACGTGTCCCGAGACTCCGGCAGTTTTTCGGTCAACCAGTCTCTGATTTCAGCCAGCAACTTTTGCCGGGGTATGGCCAAAACGCGCAGACCTCGCTTGTACCATCCGGCGATCTGCCGCTCCAGAAACCCGTCGCTACGGCCAAGATCCGAAAGCCCAACCCTGTCGACGTCGACCCTATGCAGGCTGACTAGCGCCTCGATCAGCGTTTTGGCCAGCGTCGCTCCCACGCCAGCCTTAGATTGCAAAGGCGCCGGCAAGGATCGACCAATGCAAACGCCCTCTCTGAATTCACTGACGCAAAATGGAACACCAACGACGCTCAGGTCCTTGCAGAGCAAGAGTCCCTTGGGCGCGAGAGGATAGGCGTCGCCTAGCCGGGAAAGCACCTTGTACTCTCTGGCCACGTCGTTCGATCCAGGAGGTAGCGGGCCCTGGGGTGGCCGTCGCAAGACCGCCTTTTGACCGTCCATGGAAATTAGAAAATTGTGATTTGCTGAGCCTCCAGACAACTCCTGGATTTCAAAATCGGGATCCAACACATGCCCGATACTCGAAAGGTAAGACTCGATCGCGCTCCAGGGGTCCGTCTGCAAGGCTCTGCTTCTTCCTTTTATAGGGTGAGGCCACCATCGACGACGAGCTGATGCCCGGTAACGTACGATGCCAGCGGCGAGGCGAGAAACAGCACCGAGCCTGCGATATCGGCGGGCGTGCCAAAGCGCGCGATTGGGTTGGATTTTCCAAACGCTTCTTCCTGCTCCGGACTCGACTGATTTGCCGTGAGCTTCGTAGGTACCATCCCCGGCGCAACGCTATTCACTCGTACGCCATAGTGACCCCACTTCATGGCAAGGGTCTTCGTGAGCTGAACCATGCCCGCTTTGCTCGCGCTGTAAGCCGGGTTATTGACTGCGGGGCGAATGGATACGACGGAATCGATGTTCACGATACTTCCACCGCTCTCGCGCAGCAGCGGCAAAAACTCCGTACACAGTTGCATTGCTCCAGCCAGGTTAATGTCCAGGATCTTCGCGAAACCGTCGCGCTCAAATTCCGCCTTCTTCCATAAAACCGAGCCGACACTGTTGACCAAGACGTCCAGTGAATCGAACGTTTCTGCGAGCGCTGTGATAGAGCTTGGGCTCTGTACGTTCAAAGAATAAAAGTGCATGCCATCAAAGTTTGAGTCATAGGCATCGCGCTCTCGGGTGCCCGTTATCGACACGTCTGCGCCCGCATCTAAAAATGCTTTGGCAATGCCGTGGCCAATGCCATCGGAAGCGCCACATACAAGAACCCGCTTATCACGGTAATCAAACGCATCAAAATCACTCATAGTTTTAATCCATTGGTCGTAAAAGCTATCGGCCGGGCGTCATCAGCACCTTCATGACGCCATCTTCCCGCGCATCGAAGACCCGATAAGCTTCCTCCCCCTGGGACAGATCAAAATGATGTGTGAACATGCCCTCCCCTTTAATCTGACCGGACTGCACCAACGGCAGGAGCTCAGGCCAACTGTCGGCGACGCCGGCGATTCCCATATGAACCTCCAGACTCTTTGCCTGAGCAATGTGCAAAGGGAAGGCAGAGTCCTTCTGCAGGATGCCGAGGATAGACAGGCGCCCACCCATACGAACGATGCTCACCGCCTGCTTGAGGGTCGGACCGGCACCCACCGCCTCAATAACGGCGTCAACACCCAGGCCGCCGGTGTCCTCTGCGATTTGCTGTCGCGCTCCATCGGGGTGAAGCGGTATGCCCCCGAAGGTGAGCGATAAGGAGCGACGCTCCTCCTGGGGATCGATGGTGTAAACGCGAGCTGCGCCCACGGCAACGGACGCTTCCGCCGCCATTACGCCCACGGGTCCTTGACCAATGACGGCCACCGTATCGCCTTTGGCGACGCGAGACATCGTGACGCCGTAGTAACCCGTGGCGAGGGCGTCGGTCAGCAATACCGCTTGCTCGTCGCTGATGCCGTCAGGAATTTTCGTCGCGCCCGTGTCGGCGTTTACAACCTCCAAGAATTCCGCCTGACCTCCATGAAGCTTAGGAGAAATCCCATAGGCGGTGCCGCCGCGACCTGCGGGGCCATAGCCCTCGCACAGGTTGATATGTCCGGCGAGACAGTTTCGACACTTGCCACAACCGGTGCCTCCGGAGACGAGCACGCGGTCACCGACTTTGTGATTCTTTACACCGGAGCCGGCCTCCATGACTTCGCCAATGGTCTCGTGACCGACGCAAAACCGCTCCATGGGCGTTGCATAGTTCGTCTTTGCAATTACACCACCGTGATACATGTGCAGGTCGGAGCCGCAGATACTGCAGCGCTCAACGCCGATAACCACACTGTTCTCATTGCTAACAATCGGATCGTCAAAAGACTCATAGCGAATGTTTTTAGGACCATTGAATACGAGTGCTTTCATACTTCTGCCATCCTTTCCGTGAGGTTCGCGGTCAACAATGTTGTAGCGAAGTACATGCGGATTCCAGGTCGTCCACAAAGAGGCTATGGAACTTAAAAGACAAAGATGTCGCCGATCTTTCGCACGCCATTCAGATTTTGCGAAAACGGTGACCAGTATTTTTGGTCGGACTGTACGACCATAGTTACGATAATTGGAACCTATGTTATGGTCAAGGGCATGTTTGACATGGCACTGCAGCGCGCGCCGCTCTACCGGCAAATCTATGCCGACCTCGAGTCTCGCATTCTCAAAAATGAGCTGCGAGTGGGCGATTCAATGCCTGCGGAACAGACTCTTGCCGATGGCCTGCAGGTACATCGCTCTTCCGTGCGCGAGGCCCTTCGTCTCCTGGAAGAAAACGGCCTTGTCGCACGCAGACCGGGCGGTAAAAAGCTCTTTGTGCAAAAGCCTGACCGCCGGAAGCTGGGCACCCGAATTTCCAATGCGTTCGTTCTTGAAGAAGTTTCTTTCAATGAGTTGTATGAAGGTATTCGAGTGATCGATACCAGCATCGGAGTGGCAGCGGCCGAAAAAATCTCTGACCGTCTTTTAGATCAGCTCGAAGAAAACCTCCGGCAGACGGAGCTCAACATGAATAACCGGGAGGCGCTATTAGAGCTGGACGCTCAGTTTCATGACTTAATCGCGGAGGGAAGCTGCAACCGGGTTTTACAGATGAGCAGGCTGGGAATTTCCCAGGTGTTTTTTCGCGCCGCACACAGGCTCATGTCCCAGCTGAACGTCAATCATCGCCTGCTTGAAGCGCACCGGCAGATCTACGCAGGACTGCGTGCTCACGATCCAGAGCAGGTTCGCATCTGGACGCTAAAGCACACAGACGACTTCAAGCGTGGCTACGAAGTCGCTGGGCTGAACTTGCATGAAACGATTAAAGTGGACGATCTTTAAGCGTTGAAATCCGAGATGTAGTAGGTGTATGAGTCGCGACATGAGCTGTCAATCGGACGGCTATAGAGCCGGTAACTGTCAGATCAGGTCGCGACTAATACACCTAAGAAGAGCAATGAAAACACCGCGGATGCAAACGACCGCCGAATGGCTATCGGACTACCTGGCCCCTCTTCTTTCTGAGCTTCGGCCCGCGACCCCATCGAGGGGCCTACTCAAATCATTCTAATAGTTGTAATGATGAAAGCGCTGCCCATAGTTCCAGAAATTCACCGCTGACCATATCGAAAATCGCGATCTCCTCTGTATATCGAGCTAATGGCCTAATTGAGTCAAAGCAGTCTACACGCGCATCGAGTTCTTCTGGAAAATCGGGGTGCGCGTACTTGAAACCGGGCTTCACTCTAGTTGCTTCTTCAAAGCGAGTCATTGCAACTCCAACCTGAAGTTTCCGAGGCATTAAGGCGATGTCGACATCGGAAGTTACTCTGCCGGCTACGAAAGCCGCGCGCAGGCACCTCATCTTTACTCGGACAGGAATCGCGTGTTCAATGTGAACACCGTAAGACTTTCGTTTGTCTTTTTTGGTCCCGGACCTATCTCTCGCGGGTACGTTCATAAAATCAAGAGATCTAAATCGAGCCCCGGCGCAATTTCTCAGAGCTCTGCCGCCCCCGGCACCAGACACCAGACACCAAGCCCATACCGTCATCGAAGGATCGAATATTGCTGTTTGCTGAGCGATTATCCAGTTCTCCATTCAGCCATTTAAGCAAGTTTTTTGTGGGGGTGGGTCTTCGCTTAAAAAAAGGAACTGCAGCCGCAAATTGATCCACGTTAACCCTCAGACACGCTTCAGATATCTTGCCTGTGATACGGCACTCCTCAGCATTTCCTCCAGTGGAACCCTCAAGGGTTGCGCCCGAGGGGCGACAGCTGAAACTGTCCTCAGGTGGACGCACCGTTTAACAATCGAGCTCTCGCTCTCTCAACATACGTATCGAACATGTGACTCCCTTTGCGCACAAAGATGTTCTCCGAGGTTTCAACTTGAGTTGTGTCTTTGTCGTACCAGGTTGATCGTCCGCGCAATACCTCTTCGCCGACGTCAACCTTCAACATTGTGGAAGACATTCCCCAAGGAAGGCGCCAACCCTCTATGTAACTGAGAATGTAGACCAAGTGGTCGTAGACATATCCCTCCACTATGACCTCACTGCGTAACTCGCCATCGCTGCCACGTTCTGAAATATTTATCGAAAGAAGGGACTCGCGCTGCTGGATCTTTACGTCAGATTCAACAAGCACTAATTCGTGATCAATATTGGGCTCGACGTACATGCCGACCCAAGAACCAGTGATATCGCAAGATGTGCGTGGATCTATCTTCGAGCTTTTGCGAACGTATTTTTCGCAAGTCTCGCCCAAAACAGCTGCAATCAATTCCAGCTTATCCAGCTGTATCGGCTGGCTTCTCTCAGCTCTCTGCAAAGTTGACAGGGAAACCGCTCTGTCCCCCATCAGATCGAGAAAGGCCTCTTCCGTAGAGGCAACCTTCAAGCGGTCTGCCCATAACACTGGCCCGTTCACCGGGACCGATTCAACTGCTTTACGACCTTGCGCCAATACTCTGTCCTCGCAACCAAATGGTACTCACCAGACACAGAAAGCTCACTGGAAAGCATGGATAGTCAGATACTACCTTCATCTAGCCCTCGCAGCGCAAAAAGGTAGAAGCCAAGTCCGATCACCCAGAAAGCGGACGCCACGAGCAAGCTGTATGCCCAACCGAAGCCAAATAGAGTGGCTCCAATCAACGCAGGGCCGATGGCGTCTCCCGCTGACTGCATACCAGATGTGAGAACAGATCCGTGACCACTATCAGTGCTTTGGGCCACGACAGATGCTCGATAAGGGGCACCAAGATTCCACGAAAAACCATGCAGAACTGCGCCCACTAAAAAGCTTAGCTCGGAGCTACTGTTGCCCATGAGTACCGCGGAGAGCATCGCCATGATTGAGGCGAAAATCATGGGTACTCGCAGACCATAACGAGCACCAATCAAGAGTGCAGCGAGAGACCCGACAGCGCCAGCGCCAAGGTTTGCAGCTACAACGATGAACCCGAATCCTTCTCCGAATTGCTCTGACTGTAGATCTAGGAAAACGTATGTACCGGTGAATCCTGCGAAGGTAAGCGTGACCGCGACCAAAGGAAGCAGGCTGCTACGAATAAATCGAAGATCGCGATTTGAGGTCCTTGGCGCTCTGCGATGATCTGTTGGGGCAGCAAAGAGCGACGCAACGAATAGCGCCCCTAACAAAACGGCTGCCGCCAATTCAATCGCATAGTGAACGGGAAAGCTGTCAGGCACGAGTGATGCGAGGCCAAGCAGTGCTGAGAAAACCAGACCCGTCTGAATCAAATAAAGAAGGGCATACGCTCTTGTGGGATTTGGCGAAACGCCCAGTGAAACAAGTGAACCGCTATAAACAGAGCCTAAGCAAAGACCTGCAAAAACAAGTGTAATCGCCAGGTATTGGGCGGATGATTGGGTCATTGAAGCAGTCAGGCAGAGAGCGGCTCCTAAAGCACCCCAACGGTAGACTTGATAGACACTTACCCTTCCGACCCACGACAGCCCCAGAATAGATGCAAGAAAATAGCCGCCGCCAAAACTGCTGGCGATGAGTCCAATCTGTTGTTCATCAAGAGAATATGAACTTGCGTATCCAGACAGCGTTACTGGCAATAAAAACCAGAATACGGAAGAAGCCACTCCACTACAGAGAGCTGAAGCCGGGATCATTTGCTTCGCTTAGTTAACTGGGGCAAATCTCTGCGAGGATGCTTCAAAGATCTAGGAAAAATGGGGTCTTCTTGGAGCGAGAACTCTGCGGCCTCCAGTAATTCGACAAACAGCTCGCTATCCTCACGCACCAGTATGATCCGGCCCATCGCTACATCAGTGTTGTGCTGGGCAACATAGTTCAATCTTCCGATCATCAAATGCGGGGACTCTATCCGAAGCATCCAATGCGTCAGGCCATGTGGTTGTTGCCAGTGTGGGCCCACTGGAAAGGAGGTAATCAAGGCGATATCGTGGACGATGCAGCCGTCTACGCATACATCTCGATACGCAGAAAAACCGTCTTCGATCAGACACTCATCAAGATTAATTGTCGCTCCGGCCTGTGAAAATCTCACCATAACGTCGGCCAGCTCTAAAGAGTCATCCGCCGAAGCCAGCTCCACAAGGAACCCTCTCCACTTTCCAGCAATCTGCGCGTTTGTGGTTTTTTCCAAGCCATCTACCTGGCATAGATACTTCCAATCGACACCAAGTCCAGCGGCTAAAGCCATGAGAGTAGTAATCCGCACAGCACCTCGCGTTCGCTCGGTGTTGTAAATGGTCTGCGCTGAAATTGCAGGCCAGACTGACCCTGCCTCACGAACCTCACTTATTTTTGCAGCGAGTTGCTGTGCGGAAAGGTGACCTCGGAGTGACTTTATTAGCGCTCCGTTGGGTACCGCGCGAGTTTCTTCGGGCATAAGCAAGGATTTTCTGGGAAGTTTGAAGAGTATTGGATCAACACGCTCATGTGAACCGAAACGGTGAAACCAAATAAACGACAAACAAAAGAGAGCGCTTTTTGTAGTAGTCCAAAGAGCACCCACCTGATGTACTCGCTCAAGACTCGCCGTCCAAGAACTGCTGAAAATGTTTTCAGCAAATGAATGTTTTTGATGGAATCAGTTTCACTATTGCGGAGCTACTGATGCAGTTCCTATCTTCCATACACGGATGTAGCTTCAAAGACTGTGGCCTCGGGCGCATCACCCGATGCAAATACCCTCGCACTATCCGCTGTTGTCGAGCTTTTAGCAGCAATAGAAGCCTCAGAGCGGCTTCGAGGGTATGGAGGCTCGGAAGTTACGGTGCGTGAGTGCCAATCCGAGAACTGCCCTCCAAATGACCGAGCTGGCTCGCAGTGCAAAAGCTAGAGCTGAGAGTGCGAGGTCGCAATCAGAGGCGAATTCAGATTATTGGAGTGCTTATTGTGAAGCGTAAGTTGGTGACGTTCTTTATGGCTGCCCTGGCTGCCGGCTGCGCATCCGTGCAGGAGTCAGCCAATCCCACGGCTTCTACGCTCTTATCTGCTACCGCCGGTGCGATAGGCCATCCCGAGTCGGATGTAAGCATATTTGAATTACGCAGAAACGGTAGCTGGACGTATTACGTCGCCCAAACTTCTGACACCTCATACGCCTGCAGGGTGGCTAGCGGAGGATTCGCAGCGGTGAAGCAGGTTGGAACATTCGGGATGGTCACCGAGACGCCAATCTGTATGAAAAAGTAGATATCAAGGGATGCAATTCATGGAACACAGACTTTTCGTAATTCTGGCGTTAGCTCTCGGGATACAGGCATGTGGACCTGTAACCTATCAGCAGAAGACTGTTGTTTGGGAGCCGTATGAAGAAGCAGAGACCAGGCAAAGGAAAGAGAACGTTACGGTAGATGTCTCATTCGTTGAGGAACTACCACCGTCTTTCTCCACTCAGGTGCCGGCGTGTAATGAGTATGGAATGATTGAAAGTGATGCCTACGGAAATCCGAAAATGGAGTCGGTGTCACTCGGAACAAACGATCAAGTGTGGCAGAAGGTAGCTGTCACTAACGGCACCGGAAACGTCATCAGGCTGAACGGCGTGGTAATCCGCCTGTTTGATCCCGCCGCTAACCAATATCCCGCTCTTACATCTGATGACCTACAGGTTGAGTTACTCAGCAAACGTCCGTGCTCAACCACACAGCAAGCGCTGAATTTGTTCAGGGTAAATCCCATCTTTAATCGCAACATCGAAATCGTGCCTGGGACCTCGTCGACCTTTTGGGTCGCGTTTAAACCCGCCACTCGAATGATGCCGGGCGTATGGAAGTTTGCTTTGTACGATGTCCCGGTTGCAGTAGATCCCGCTGGCAGGCCCACGAGAACAACTCAGTTTGAGACGAGACTGGCGGTGAAAGAAGTCGTAGACACATACTACCGCGAGAACGCCATCGCTCCCGCGGTCCTGATCGAGCGGACAGAAACTGGAGCGGACGGCCAGCTGTCGACAACTCGCTACGACAGCAACCAGTCAGCGATGCCCCAACAAGCAAATACTCCAGTCGCGCCCACCACTGCAGGAGCCGCTACGCCCGTAAGCAAATCCACCACGGCGAGTGCTCAGCGGCGCTTGAACGAACTGGGGTTTGACGCGGGTGCACCGGACGGAGTCGCTGGTCCCAAAACGAGAACGGCGATAGAGCGATTTCAGAGGGCGAACAAGATCTACGCAACAGGCAAGCTAGATGCGCAAACCTTGAGCGCTTTGGGAATGTAGGTGCCGACGGCGACTCTCACGACGGTTAATCACCGGTAGTTAGACGCTTAGCTTAGGGCTACAGCGTATGGCAAATGGACAAGATTTCGAACGGTTTTAGTGCCAGCTAGGTTGGCTATTTCTTTAAGTACTTGAGGCTTAAAAAAATGATTTCTAAGGGCTTATTACTCACCGGCGTTGTTCTGTCCCTCTTTCCAGGTGCGTCGCACGCCGGGCTAATTGATACCACCATCGAATCCTCGTTTATCGGTCGCACAAGCCGCGGGGGGATTGTCCAAGCAAACGCTAATATCTCTACCGGCGTCATTAGCACTTACGGGGATGTGTTTCGTGCACATCATGTTTTCGATACGTCAGAGCTTGTAAGTGCTGGCGCGAAGATCATCAGCGCGACTCTACAAATTACCGTCGGCACCTTTTCGAGCTACCTAACAGAAACACTTACCGTTGGCGGGTATGACGGAACATATGTTTACAACGATACATTCAACTCATTCTCTCCGTGCTGCTCATTTAATCGAACCATTTTCCCAACCCTATCAGTCGGCGATTTCGGATCAGCCTCGTTAGATCCGCAGAACACGGCGGCGGGAGATGTGCTTTCGATCAGTTTCAACACTGAAGGGGTCCAAAGACTGCAGCAGGATGTTGATGGGGCCAATAGCACGACCGTGCTCGGAACTCGCTTCGGCATACCGGTTCCTGAGCGAAACAATAGGTTTCTAAGTCCATCGAATTCCAGCCTCTTGGTCTCGTACATGGCTGCGGAACAGGAGAACATCGGCGTCGTTCCCGCGCCGACTACCGCAGCGTTGATAGGCATAGGGCTACTGGGTCTATCTGCTAGTCGACGAAACCCGGTCTGAGATTGAGTAATCCTGACATCGAGGCTCCCCCTGCTTGGCTTTCGGTGCACAAGTTCAGACATGATCGGCTGCCTCCCATATAGTCTTGCAGCGAGAGGCGGTGTTTAGCCTTGCTGTGATTATTTTTACGGTCAATTGACCGCCGACCATGCCAAGTTAGTTCCGGCAACAGACACAGGTGATCTAATGAAGTTACGTTGGGGAAGCAGTATTCAGCGGCTCCCACTGGCTGCGGCGACATTTTTATTTACTTGCTCTATGCCACGAGCGGCGTTGATAGAAATCGACTTCCTAACAGATGTACCTAGTGGCTTCAGCGTGAGCGCAGGAGACACGCTCAATAACAATGGCGAGATAGCGTTTACGAGATCGCTTCCTGATGGAAGTCGTGAAGTAGTTATCCGTTCTTCGGGAGGCGCCTACACAACGCTGACAAGTTTCCCTCGATTGCGGACAAACACGACCACTGTCATTGGATTAAACGATTCCCAAACCATTGCAGTACACGAGGGCCAACCATCATCCTCCAAGAGAATCTCAGAAAACGGCAACGCAACGACTATTGGCGTTCCTACATTTGACTCAGTTCTAGCCAGGGGAATAAACAACTGTGGTTGACCGTACCCCCGTAATTCGAGCCATGCAGGATGTGGGATTTCCATCTATCGTATCGATAAGGAGATCCCGATATGAAGCGCAAGCGCTATACCGAAGAACAGATCATCTCGATCCTGAAGCAGCATGAAGCCGGCCGCACCGTGGCCGATTTGGCCCGCGAGTACGGCGTCGCCGGGAACACGCTGTCCCGCTGTAAGTCCAAGTACGGCGGCGTGGAGGTTTCGGAGGCCAAGCGCCTTCGCGAACTGGAGCAGGAGAACGCCCGCTTGACGCGCCTACTCGCCGAAGCCGAGCTGGATAAATCTGCAATGAAGGAGGTCATCGAGGGAAAGTGGTGACGGCCTGCCAGCGGCGACGGGCTGTGGAACAACTAAAGAGCCGTGAGGTCAGCGAGCGTCGGGCCCGTCGCATCATAGGCTTTAGCCGTTCAGCGATGTGGCGAACGCTGCTCGGACGCGATGACGTTTCTCTGCGCAGCGAGCTCAAGTCTCTTGCTGAGAAGTATCCCAGGTACGGCTGCCCGACGCTGCACGGCATGCTCAAGACGGGAGACCACCTGCTGAATCACAAACGAACGTATCGGGTTTACTGTGAGGAAGGTCTTCAGGTACGGACCAAGACCCGCAAGAAGCTTGTCAGACCGCGAGTGCCCATGGTCGTGCCGAATGCGCCCAATGAGCGCTGGTCGGTAGACTTTGTTTCCGATCAGTTGGCCAGCGGCCGTCGCTTCCGAGTATTCAATGTTGTTGATGACTTCAGCCGTGAGGTCATCCTCCAGATTGTCGATTTTTCAATTAGCGTAGCCAGGCTGGCACGTGAGCTTGATCAACTGGCTGAGCGTCGGCCGTTGCCCAAACGCATTGTCATGGATAACGGGCCCGAGCTGACCAGCAAAGCGATGTTCCTCTGGTCGAAGCGTACCGGCGTGACTCTGCATTTCATTCAACCTGGCAAGCCAACTCAGAACGCGTTCGTCGAATCTTTCAACGGCAAGTTCCGCGACTACTGTCTGAACCTCAATTGGTTCGTCAGTTTGGCCGACGCGCGCGACACGATCGACGCCTGGCGTTACCACTACAACCACGAGAGACCACATCGGTCACCGGGCAAGAAACCTCCGGCTGTGTTCGCCAAGGAGGCCGCCTGATATCTTCAACTTCCCACATTCAGCCCTGCTCTAATGCAGGGGTACGGTCAGAGATTCAGCAAGAGCAATGGCCCCACGGAGGGGTTCCACAACAAGATGGAGATGATGACCCGCAGAGCTCACGGGTTCAGGAATTGGCTCTTCATCATTAACGGGGGACACCGGGGCTCATTAGACTGTTTTTGCGGAAACGGTTTAATGGAGAACACCCGATGCCCCACGCAGGATTGATACTAGGCCTTCCCGAGCTGGAGGTCGAACGCGTTGATCGCAATGATGCGATCACTGTCTATGCGAAACCCAGGCAGCGGCCCAGCTGTATTCACTGCCAGCACCCCAAACTGCGGATCAAAGCCACCTACCAGCTAACCCTGAAGCACACCCGTCAGGGCAATCAGCTGGTCACGCTGTTTCTTCGAACACCGAAGTACCACTGCCCTAACTGTGGCCGCTACTTCCGCCACCGATTCAAGGGCGTCAGACCGCGCTACCGGGCCTCCGAAGCGTTCCGCCACGAGGTCTTTGAGACTCACGATGGCGGCGTCACTCAGGCCAAACTGACACGCACCCATGGCATCAGCGCAGCGACCACGGAACGCTGGTACCACGGGCACTGTCAGCAGCGTCTATCCGAGATGTCGAACCGGCCCTGCCCTAAGGTTCTGGGCATTGACGAGCACTTCTTCACGCGCAAGCGGGGCTTTGCAACCACGCTGGTCGATCTGCGCCGCAACAAGGTCTTTGATGTGCGCCTCGGGCGCTCTCAGGCCAGTCTGGAAGGCTATTTGAAGCGATTGCCGGGCAAAGACAACGTCAAGCTCGTCGTTATGGATCTATCGGAAACCTACCGCAGCATCGCCCGACAGTACTTCCCTCAGGCCAGGATCGTTGCGGATCGCTTCCACGTCATTCGCCTAGTCAACCAGCATTTCCTGAGCGCCTGGAAGGAGGTCCATCCCGAGGGTCGTCGCAATCGAGGTCTGCTGAGCCTTATGCGGCGCCATGCGTGGAACCTGAAGCCAGAACAGCACCAGAACCTGCAACGCTACCTGAGTGACTACCCAGGCCTCGCCGCACTCTACGGGGCCAAACAGAGTCTCAACGAGCTGCTGTTGCTCAAGAACTTAAGAAAGACAACGGCCCAGAGGAAGCTGCCTCAGCTGCTAAAACTCATCGAGCAATTGAGCCATACGCCACTGCGGCGGCTCGCAAAAACGCTGACATCCTGGCTGGAACCCATCGTCATGATGTGGCGATTCAGCAAGAGCAATGGCCCCACGGAGGGCTTCCACAACAAGATGGAGATGATGACCCGCAGGGCTTACGGGTTCAGGAATTTTGAAAACTATCGATTGCGCGTCTTAACCCACTGCGGGTGGGATGGCATGATTAACAGGGTCTAATGGGAAACGGTCCATCCCCCGTTAAGTGGGGAGAGCCTCGTTTTGCGGACGCCATGACCGCTTTTGGATCCGTGCAAAGAAGAAATGGCGGAGCGGACGTCATCTAAGAACGTAGGCTTTATGCGGCCTTCAGCCAACCATTAAAACTTTACCCCCCATTTACCCCACACTAATGTTTGAGTGCTTCAGTGAGTAGCTACGGGCCTCCGTGGCGATGGGCACCCAATTCAAAAACCAACCTTTAGCCTGCGGTACCCGCACGTCTCGCCGCTACTCGCTGCCCACAAATCACCACAGCGTCTGTGTCGATTTGGTGACGACCCGATACATTTCTGTATGCAACAGTTTGAACTCACCGGAGCATACTTCATTGTGTAGAGGCGCGTTGGGCAAGTGAAACCGAAGAAGCGAGCAGATAACCTTGTGCGAGCGACAGAAGTCGCTCAAGAGTTCGGCATCTCCCGCGTAACGTTGTGGCGCTGGGAGCGCGACGGACTGCTGCCTCGGGCTCACCGCATCAACAATCGCAAGTACTATCCAAGAATAGCGCTAGACGAGTTGAAGACGGCCGCTGCAAAGCCAGGGGGTGCACGATCCACGGTTCAAGCGATACAGCATTAGGACATCGCAAGGAACAGTTCTAGCAGGACGCACAATCCCGGCCTCCGGTACCATGTATTCATATTAATCAAATACTTATGTACTTATTCCCATAAATTCCCCCATACGTACCGCCGAACTAAATGCCATACAACGGCTTGGCTAGGAACTGCGGGCTCTCGCGAAAAAGTGCGTTGAACAACAAAACTCGTCCAACCAGGATCAGTCATTCTTCCGAAACAACGCGCTGATCTGATTTGCCAAGCGTGGCTCTGTTGAGTGAGGACATGTGACCAACTCTGTCAGCGCCAGTACAACCCAATACATGTACGACGCGGAAGACCGGTGCATTCCGGAGAAGAGGACTAAAAAACCATCGTCGCAGCAATGCGGCGATAGTTCTCAATAGACTTCTCCAGAAAGCTCGCATTACCGCTTGCAAAGCCGGCCTCAAGCAAGGCGCACTTCAAATCGTGCGAGAGGATTTCGGAAAAAATCCGGTCACGCATGGCAGTGTGCCAACCGCTACGCCCGACTGGCATCCATACCCAGGATTGAGAGTCTCGCCTTGCGAGCATACTTTCCAATTCAGTGATATCGCTGCTTTCAATATGAGCGAGCGAGGCCAAGATCTCGAGCAGTTCTATCAGATGCTCGAAGTGGGCGCTAATGCCCACAAAGCTCTTACTCCATTGCTCGAACAGAGCGCCGAGATGATCGCTGAGCGGTGTCTTGCGCTTTTCAAGCCCTTCAAGATGTTTCCAGTAATCTTTGTCACCGCCTTCCCATGACCAGAGAAACAGGGCTTCGACGATCCGCTTGGGATCATGGTGCTCGCGGGAGATAGATGCCGATAGCAGGCGATGAAGCGTCTGCCAGCGTTGAGATCGGACCAGGCCAAGGCCGTAGGCCGTGAAGATCAGCACCGCCGGGTAGGTGCGTATATTCAGCCAGACGGTGAGGCCACCGCCGACCTTATCAGCATGAACGCGAATAGCGCTGAGAATATCCACGACCAGCGATAATTCGCTGCCGTCACCCCAGCGTCCCAGCACTCCCGCCATGCGGGCAAGCGGCTCGGTCGCCGCCTCGTAGAGCGCGACACGGCGGCAAAAATCATCCTTACTCCATCCGCCCTGGGCCGCGAATGCGGATGAGTCGATCTGCTCAATGAGACGTTCTGTCTCCTGACTGAAAAGCTCATCGAGCTGGATTCGGTATTCGGGCTTGGCAAGATGCCGCTTCGTACTGTTGACCAGCAGGTCAACACCAAGCGGATTCTGGCGGTGGGTTTGTTCCAGCGTCTGCACTCTTTGCCAAAGCCCGGTAAAGAAGCTGTCCGCGTCGGTGATTTCGACCAGCCTGGCTCCACGGTGGGTGATAATCTCCCCTGCACCGGTGCCGGGTTTGCCGCGCGCGCCCCAGTACATGGGATAGCGCCTGTTGGGCGCGCGCAGGAAAGCAGCGCGCAAAGCATGATCCCACTCGCCGGACCAGCCGCAGACAACCAGGCCGTATTCATCAAAGATGCGATCGAGCAACGCGTCGTACTCCGGCTTATAGCCGCTCAGCTCTTCGTCGGTGTTGAGAATCCGCGCGTCCTTGTAGTCGCCGTGTAGCTTCAGGATGTAGCAGGCACTATGCGCGAGAGGCTCCGCACCTTTGAGGGCATCGACCGAAGCGACGATGGTCGGCTCAACGCCGTGCTCGCGCAGGGCGTTCTCCATCAGGCGATCGAAGTTAGTCGTGACAATCACCCTGACGTAGCCTGCGCGCACCAGATCGGCCAGCGCCTCATGGGCAGGGGTGGGGACCTTCTTACCTTCCTCCCGGTCCTGGTCGGTCGGCTCGATGTAGCTGTGCAAGATCGAGCGCCGCTCACCGGGTGAGGAGGCGAGCTCTTCGAGCAGGGCTGAATAGCTGGGTTCGTGTCCAGTCTCTTCCCGGTACCACTTCGCCCAGTCGGGCCGCGCCTCTACGCCCTGGGCGAGCGCCACCCGGCGGATGAGATCGAGCGTGATCTCCCAGCCGGTCGGAATCTCCGCCGAGCGAGACAGGCCCGAACCGAGCAGGACAGCAAAGACCCCCGGATTTTCGTAAAGAGCAAACGCGAGCTGCGTATGCTGGTCCTTCGCAAGAATGCTCATGACAGCGCCCTATGCTGCCCACAATTCCGAAAGAACTTCCGCTTGCTGCAAAACGGTCTGCACCGCAGCCTCTTGCAGATCGGGCGGATAACCGTATTTGCGAAGAATGCGCTTGACCAGAACGCGCATGCGGGCACGCGCGGAATCACGTTGCGCCCAGTCCACGGAGACATTTCCCCGAACATTGGCAAGCAACTCATGGGCAATCACCCGCAGCTTCTCATCACCCATGACTTCAACGGCGCTTTCGTTTTCGGCTAGCGCATCATAGAAGGCAATCTCCTCTTGTGAGAGCCCTTCTTCTTCCCCGCGCTGCCGCGCCGCGCGAATATCTTTGGCGAGATCGATCAGCTCCTGAATCACCTGGGCCGTGGTAATGGCGTTGTTGTGATAACGGGCGATGGCGTCCTCAAGACGCTCGGAGAATGCACGTGTCTGGACCACATTTGTCTTGCCATGCGATCGGATTTCTCCGTTGAGCAGCTTGCGCAGCGCTTCCATGGCGAGGTTCTTTTTCTCCATGCCCTGCACTTCGGTAAGGAATTCGTCCGAGAGGATCGAGATGTCCGGCGTCTTGACGCCCGCTGCTTCGAGAATGTCCATGATCTCAGTCGAGACCACGGCGCGACTGACGATCTGCTGCACGGCCAAATCGCGTTCAGCCGTGCTTTTCCCTTTGCCCGGAACGCTCTTGGCAAGCGCTGCCCGGATGGTCTGGAAGAACCCGACCTCGTCGCGGATCTCACGGGCTTCGTCGCTAGCACTGGTCAGCGCGAAGGCTTTCGAAAGCGCCAACACGGCGTCGTTGAATCGCCGGTTCGCGCGCTTCTTGCCTTCCTCGGTAGTTTCTTTGACAGCGCCTTGTTGCTGCATATCGAGTACCCACTCGATGGCTTCGGCCATAACAGCAAGACGCTCCTGAGGCGTGCCAGTTAGGCCCCGCATGTAATCGAAGCCATGGAACATGTCCCGCACGATCTCGTACTTTTCGAGCATGACGCCGACGGCCTGGGCCTCGTCGATACCGGCATGCTTGCGGTCGTCCTTTGAATACTGCCCCAAGGCGCTCTTGAGGTTCTGGGCGATACCGATGTAATCGACCACGAGCCCGGCGGGCTTGTCGCTGAATACGCGGTTGACTCGCGCGATGGCCTGCATGAGCCCGTGCCCCTGCATCGGCTTGTCGATATACATGGTGTGCATGCAGGGCGCATCGAACCCAGTGAGCCACATATCTCGGACTATGACGAGCCTCAGCTCGTCGCCAGGGGCCTTCGCCCTTTTGGCGAGTAGGTCGCGCCGGGCCTTGCCGCCAATATGCGGCTGCCATGGCTGCGGATCGGACGCCGATCCCGTCATAACGATTTTGACGATACCTTTCTCGTCATCATCGCTATGCCAGTCCGGGCGGAGCTTGACGATCTCATCATAGAGTGCCACGCAAATCCGGCGGCTCATGCAAACGATCATTGCCTTACCGTCCAGGGCCGCAACGCGGTCCTCAAAATGCTGCACCAGGTCCTCGGCCACCATGCGCAGTCGCTCCTTGGAGCCGACTACCGCCTCGATGGTGCTCCATTTGCGCTTGAGCTTTTCCTGCTCGTCCTGCGCTTCGTCTTCGGTCAGCTCGGCAATTTCATCGTCAATGAGCGCCCGCTCTTTGTCGTTCAGCTCGATGCGAGCCAACCGGCTTTCGTAATAGATCGGAACAGTCGCGCCATCCTCGACGGCCCGATTAATGTCATATACGTCGATGTACTCGCCGAAAATCGCCGGGGTGTTCACGTCCTCTTTCTCGATTGGCGTACCGGTGAAGCCAATGAACGAGGCGTTCGGCAAGGCGTCCCGCAGATACTTGGCGAAGCCGTAGGATATTTCTCCCGTCTTGCGCTCGACCTTGGCTTTAAAACCGTACTGGCTCCGGTGAGCCTCATCGGCAATGACAATGACGTTCCGCCGGTCGCTGAGCGCCTGGTACTCGGCCTCCCCTGAAGTTGGCGAGAACTTCTGTATAGTCGTGAAGACGACACCACCGGAGGGGCGCGTCAGAACCTTCTGGAGGTCTTCGCGGCTTTCTGCCTGCTGCGGCGTCTGCCGCAGCAAATCTTTGCACATGCTAAACGTGCCGAAGAGCTGGTCGTCGAGATCGTTTCGGTCGGTGATGATCACAATCGTCGGGTTTTCCATCGCCGGATGGGCGATGATCTGCCCGGCGTAGAATGCCATGAGCAGGCTTTTGCCAGAGCCCTGTGTATGCCAGATGACACCGATACGGCGATCCCTTCTTTCCTGCGATGCGACCAACGGCAGTCCATAATCGGCCGGGTCTTCGGCCACTTCTCCAGTCACAACCGGCATGGCGCGTACTGTGGACGCCACGGCGCGGCGCACCGCATGGAACTGGTGATAACCGGCCATGATCTTGACGAGACCAGCCCCCGTGTCGCCAAAAACCGTGAAGTCGCGAATCATTGAGAGAAAGCGGCCCTTCTC
Source organism: Pseudomonadota bacterium (assembly GCA_038750875.1). Lineage (GTDB taxonomy): Bacteria > Pseudomonadota > Gammaproteobacteria > Pseudomonadales > Halieaceae > Congregibacter. The sequence continues at coordinate 104,139 of JBCDGU010000004.1, forward strand.
GAATACTCCTTCTATGACCGTACCTAACTCGGGCGATCCTTTCGGAGCGATCTTCGACCCATCGACCGTCCGCCACGGCATGAAGCGCTCGACATCCGCCGTCAGGGAGCCGACACGGGCATGAAGCCCGTCGGACGTGACCAACAATGCATTGGTCCGAAACAGCGTAGATATCTGACTCTTGTAGGTCTGGAGCTGGTTGAACGCGCCTTCCAACGTCGCGTTCTCATCGCCGGGATTCTTGAGCTCGACGACGGCCAGCGGTAGACCATTCACGAAGATCACGACATCCGGGCGGCGGTTGTTCTGGTGCTCAATGACCGTGTACTGATTGAGCGCCAGCCAGTCATTGTTTTCCGGGTTGTCGAAGTCGATCAGCCAGGCCTTATCACCGCCAACGGTACCGTCTCCCCGCGTGATCTCGACATCAAGCCCGTCCACGAGGACGCGATGCAGCCGTCGGTTCTCCTCCACGAGAGACGGCGTTTCGGTCTGCTGTATCTTTTTGATGGCTTCATCAAGTGTATCCGTCGGAAGGTGCGGGTTGAGCGACTCAAGAGCCGAACGAAGCCGATCCACAAGAACCACGTCACCATAGCTGGCCCGCTCCGGGCTCGCCCCGTCCGGGCCAATGTCGGGGCCATACCCAACGCTGTAGCCGAGTTCTTCCAGCCAGGAAAGGGCGGCATCCTCAACGTGGCTTTCAGCGAATTTCGGCAAGGTCAGACTCCCTCCCCGGACAGGACTTCCCAAATTTTGCGGTATCCCGCACCGCTCAGGAGCGCGTCGACAGGCCTTGCACGGTTCCAGTCTCTCGGTGACATCGCCTTCAAGAAGCTGCGCGCCTTGCCGACGGAATAACGGCTTTCATCATCACCGAAGGCCTCTTTGTAGAGCGATCCGAGCTCTTCTGCCGCACTGCGCGGCGCGGCGTTCATTCGCATCAGGACGGCGTCCTCTGTGCGTACACCGTGATAGATCATCGCTGGCAAGGCGTTGATCCTTCGGCGCTCGACTTCACTCATGCCTTCGAAGTCTATCCCCGAGACGCGGCTCAGAGCCGATACTCCCCATGTTCCGTTGTTGACAATGGCCCGGTAGATCGCCTTGCACGCATCAGTGAAGGCTTCGGTTTCCGACCGGTCGGCATCGTGCGAGAAATAGGTTTTCGCGATGTCATCCAGCCGCACACCGTTGACCCAATCTCGGGTGATATTGGAAAGATGCGAGTTGTCGAAGCCATCGCCGCCAATCTCTTCAAGCTGCTGCTTTAATTGCGGAACCTTGAGCATGACGCCGAACAGATCAGCCATGCGCCCGGCATCTCCAAACAGGCTATCCGGCGCCCAGTCGTCCGGCCTCAACTGCTCTTCCAGGTTCCGCATTCCGGCCATGGCCTTCTGAACGCCTTCCGGCGAAAACCCGGTCGAATCCGCCAGCTCTGCGGCTCCCGGCATTTCGGCCAACCTTCGCGCGTAGCTCTTCGTCGCGTTCAGCAGGGCGTCGGCCTTGTCCCGCTGTGCCGGATCATTGCGGAGGGTCGTATATCCGTAGGTCTGGCGCAGAAGCTGTTCGGATTCCGCAAGCACCGCGTCGAGGTTCTTCTTCTCCGCCCAGAGGTGGGCGACATAGCAACGGAAATCCTCCCACTGGTCCTGCCAGAGAACAGCATCGAGAGTGTTGAGCTGTCCCTGGGCAGCGAGTTCGTCCAAAAGCGCCACAAGGCGGGATGCCAGAGCGCCGGTATTACGACGAACGAAGTCAATAATTGCGTCGCGGTCTTTGCCTTCCGCCAGGCCCACAACACCGACGCTATCGTGCCCAATGCGTCCGGCGCGTCCGGCAAGGTTCCAAAATTCCCTAGCCGACATTTCGACCGAACGCCGCCCCTGCGGCACGAAGCGAGAGGCCAGAAATATCGACGATACGGGGAAGTTAATTCCCTGCGTAATAGTCGAGGTCGCGCACAAGACGCGAAGATGGCCGGACTCCGCGAGCCATTCCATGAGCGTTCGGATTTCATCGGAAAGACCTGCATGGTGGACACCGACACCATGATCGAGCATATCGATCAGTTCGAAACTCGGACTAACCTCTGTTTTGAGAAAATCCTGAACCAACCGTACATCGCCGGGCACAACATCAAACTCCGGCACACTCTGCGCCGCGTGACGAGCCATGGTCCAGACGCTGTTGATGTTATTGGCAACACCGATGCTCGTACCGCGTGCGGACATGACGGAGGCCATGGCGGCTGTCTGCAAACCGAAGCCTTTCTGCTGCCCCTTTTCGAGCACCTTGCTCTTCGGCACGTCGATAGGCCTGCAATCCCCCGCGCGATGCGTGCCACGCAATTTCATGGCTCTTTCGGTGACGGTCAAGGTCTCGTAGTCGAGCCGCCATCCGGCGCGCTCGTTGTCATCAGCAATAGCCCGGTAGAGACCGACTATCCGTTCGTTCGGTTTCCAGACCGTTGTGCTGAAACTGATCGCCTTACCGGCATCTATGTCCTGCGCAAGCCAGCGCGCCACGGTCTCGCTGCTATCGACATAGGGCATCAGCAGCAGGAAGTTGGCTTGCGGACAATCACGCTTGATCGTCGCAAGGAGAAATTCGATACGAAGGCCCCTGGCCTCGGTTTCCAGATTTTGCGCTTCGTCCATCACGACGAGAGCAAGCGGGCGCGGCACATTCTTGTTGCGAATGACGAGGGAAAGCTTCTCGGGTGTTGCAACGAGCACATCGAAAGGCCGTTCCTGATCGGTCAGCAGTTCTTCCTCAAAGGCGTCCACGTCAATCGCGCCACTGAGCTGTTCGACCCTTAACCCGATGGGCTCGAAATCCCGGCGAAGGCGCCGTGTAATCTGAGCCGTCAGCGCTCTTGTAGGCGCGACATACGCAACCCAACCCTTGTCGGCATCGAACTGGTTAAGGGCCTGAAGAATCCGAAACTGTGCCAGCAGTGTCTTGCCGCCGGATGTCGGCATGTCGATCACGATTGCTGTCTTGGCCTGATCGAGGAGTCCTTGCTCTAGGAGCGCCGCGCGCTGCGGAGGCAAAAGCTCGAACATGGCCTGATGCTCTCGTTTGGTTAGTGTCTTGACGAAGTCGGACACGCGGGAATTGACGGTTCGCGTTCCCCACCACAGGGAATTCGTAACCATGATGCGGCCAGCGGCATGAAGCCAGCGAAGAATGACTTCATGCTGAGCGTCGCCTGATGCGGTCGCCGCCTTAATGCCGGACTCAAAATGCTTGTCGAGATCACCGAAGATGGTCTGTGACTGTCCTTGGAGCATGTACTCCGCGAGGACCTCAGTGCCTTTGGCCCAATGATAGAGAGCAATCAGGCGCAACGCGATTGCGCGATCTTCGGTGGCAGACCCGTTAGCCAGCCGCGTCGCTTCATGTGACTTCTGGTCCTCACGCAATCCGGCAATGATCTCTCGGATGCGATCCAGATCGTCCCAGCCATCTTTTCGGAACAGACGGACCCAGCAATCGAACAGTCGGTACAGGAGCCGTCGGTCCCATGGCGCATCGGCGACGGTGGGCACGGCAACACCAGCAGTGTTTTCCTTAAACCAGCGCCGCAGGTCGGACCAGCGGTCCCCACAATAGGCAAGCGCCGAAAGCTGCAAGACGTGGAAGATACGTTCATGCGTACTTTCGGGTATCTCCACCAATCGACGAATATCGAAGGCATGGTGGGAAGCTGCAGTCGCCTGGTCCCTCAGTGCGTCGTCACCACCAGCCGGACGACTCAGGGCGTCGAGACCTTCGATAGCAGCCATCTCATATGCAAGAGCGACACGGTCGAGCAATGGCTCGTCGGATTCAGCCTCAGCGAACGCGAAATCAATCTGCCGACCAACGGCCCGCTGTACCAACCGTTCATTGACCAACTCTGAGGCGCGGACGCGCTCTTCTTCACCGATGGCACTTAGCGCCCAGTGGGACTGGAGGATTTCAATAGCGGTAGCGGTGAGGGTCATGCGCAGCCTCCCGCCCGTGTGGCCAAGGCCTTCGATGCCAGGTTACCGATAACCCCTACCGGTAAATAAAGGGCGAGCAATTCTATCTCTGTGCCCGCAGGGCAGTTATCGCCGAGCTTCTCTACCCGCACACGAACGTCGTCCTCATGCGGAGTAACGTCACGCACGAGAACACCGAAGAGCTGCACATCGGATGTGTTCTCAAGATAGCGCTTAGTTGCCGCCTTGAAGCGATCGAGCCAAGGCGAATTCTTGGCGCGATGGCCAAGGTATTTGAACAGGACGCGCCTAATCTCGACTTTGTCCCGAAGGTCTTCGAGCTGCTGTTTCAAACCGGTCCGGCCATACATAGCACCAGGTGGATGCTTGGCTTCTCCCGATGTCTTAACCTCGCCAAAGGCGAAGCGGTCACCTTTCGCATCTTGTTGAATCCCTACCAGATCGGCACCGGGCAAACTCGATCCGCTCTTGCGCTCGTCACGACCATCCGGCCAGGGAAACACGCAATCCCTGTGCTCAGTCAGATAGGCTTCGGCAATGGCTTCGCCAACACGCCAGTCCTCAATGTCGTCGGGCTCGGCGAGGGCTTCTGCGAGCTGCTCCTGCGCAAACTCCGTTTCCGCGACACCAGCGAGAAGCTCCTCAATGTCCGCTTTGCCCTGATCGTCAAAGACGAGCCTAGAAACCTGACTACCTATGGCCTCGTCAAGCTCGCCTTCCGTCCAAGTGCGACCTCCCCCTTTACAGGGCGGCGCGCCAAGGTTATAGCATTCCTCTCCCAGAGCGACCGTCATGCAACGGCCTCCACAGCTTTCTCAGCATCGCGTAGGCGGATCTCGCCGGTCAGTAACTTTGGAAGAAGGAGGTCTCTAGTCCGTGCAAGGGTGCGGGACTCGAGGGCGTTCGCAATTATGCCGCCCATCATCGGATCGATTAAGTCACCTAGAGCCTTCCAAAGGCGACTGTCGCTGGGTGCAACAATAGGGTACCGACTCAAAGCCTCCGCACTAACGCGCTGTCGGCCCGAGGTTCCTGTCATGCTCCGTTCGGCATGAGCACGGAACCCCGGGTCGCGGGCCAGAACATAACTGGCGGGCAGCGGCAGAGGTGGGCGCGACCGGATTACGATGAACTCTGTCGATCCCGCGCCTATCACTTCATCCCCGAGACCGAAGACATATGCTGTCTTTCCGTTTTCGAGACACGGTGTAATTCGTGCAAAGAGTGTGTCTCCGTCCCTAAACTTCGAACCGGATTTGTATTCTCGGATAGAATGTGCGTCCGGCACCGGGCCGATCGTCGGAAGGGCCGCCATGTCCAGATATGGCGCTTCAGAGCCCTTCCTCAGCGATTCGCGTCGATTGAACTCGAACAGGTCGCTTGCTGGGCGAACTAGCCATCTGGCTGGCTTACGTTCACCGTCCAGGGTACCCGCGAACAGGTCCCAGACATCAGGAGCGAGATAGGGGGCGCGACCTTCAGCTTTGGCGCGTGTAGGACCGAAATCGATGAACCAGTCCTTGAAAATTGCCCGCGCCATCGCCTCCAGCGTCTCGTTCATCCGCCGGTTCAGCTCAATCTTGTCATCCAGCACTCCGAGAGTTGCTCCTATGCTCTCCCGAAGCCCACCATCAAGATCTGCGACATCGAAATTTGTAAGGGACTGCCAGTTCACACGTTGGCGACCAGATGTTCCCGTCATTTGTTGAATAGCAAATTTGCGAAATTCTGGAAGGCGAGAAAGGTAATACACGAACTGCTCGTCGGACCTTTCGCGAGCTCGCATCACGATGAACTCGGTCGAGCCGTGTCCTACGCCATCGCCGGGGAGGCCCCTGACCTGTCCGCCTTTTCCGTTCTCAAGACAGGGAGTAATCCTTGCCAAGAGCGTGTCACCGTTTCGAAATTTGCTACCAGAGCCCCCTGCGACCCGATATTGGAAAGTCGGTATGTCTCGCTCAGAAATTGGCAAGGCCGCCATTTCAATGAATGGAAATTCTTTACCTTTCTCGAGCGGCGTCGTGGGATTGAATGCAACTATTTCAGTGACCTTCATGTTTGAACTGCCCCAAGCTTCTGCTGAATAAGGGCGCTCAATTCCTCCGCATGAGCAAACTGCTCAGCCAAGATTTCTTTTAGGTCCGCGAACCGCTCTTCGAACGACAAATTGTCTGCCTCTTCCGCCGCGGCGCCGACATAACGCCCCGGCGTCAGAATGTGGCTATGTTCCCTGATTTCATCCAGCGTCACAGCTTTACAGAAGCCGGGCACGTCCTCATAAGGTCCCGCTCCGCACCAAGAGTGGTAGCTCCCCGCGATCTTGGCGATGTCTTCGTCGGAAAATTCCTTGCGGGTCCGATCGACCATTTGCCCTAGCTTGCGGGCGTCGATGAACAAGATCTCACCGCGCCGATCGCGCCGCCGGTTTCCGGGGTTCTTATTGCGAGCCAAGAACCAAAGGCAGGCCGGGATCTGGACTGAATAGAATAGCTGGCCGGGGAGATCGATCATGCAGTCGACTACGTCTCCCTCAACTAGGGAACGACGTATGTCACCTTCACCCGACTGCGTCGAGGACATGGAGCCCTTAGCCAGCACCACCCCCGCCGAGCCGTCCGGGGCGAGATGATGGTAGATATGTTGAAGCCAAGCATAGTTGGCGTTCCCAGCCGGCGGCACGCCGTACTTCCAGCGAGCGTCTTCACGAAGACGCTCGCCTCCCCAGTCTGAGATATTGAAGGGCGGATTGGCGAGCACGTAATCGGCTCTCAGATCCTTTAACTCGTCCTTGTGAAAGCTACCTTCGTTGTTCCATCGAATATCGGCATCGATCCCTCGTACAGCCAGGTTCATCTTGCACAGCCGCCAAGTGGTGTAGTTGCTCTCCTGCCCGTAGATGGCGATATCGCCAATCCGTCCGCCGTGTTCCTCTACGAACCTCTCCGACTGGACGAACATGCCACCAGAACCGCAACAAGGGTCATAGACGCGACCCTTGTACGGCTCCAGTATTTCGACGAGGAGCTGCACAACGGAGCGAGGCGTGTAAAACTCACCGCCGCGTTTTCCTTCGGCTCCGGCAAAACCACCTAGAAAATACTCATAGACACGACCAAGGATGTCTTTGGAGCGGTCGGCATCTTCACCCATCCCGATGCCGCTGATAAGGTCAATCAGCTCACCGAGCATGACCTTGTTCAGAGCTGGCCGCGCGTAGTCCTTTGGCAAGACACCTTTGAGCGAAGCGTTCTTCGCTTCGATGGCCAGCATGGCGTCATCGACAAGCTTTCCGATGGTTGCCTGCTTCGCGTTCGCTTGAAGGTGTGACCAACGGGCCTCTTTGGGTACCCAGAAGACATTCTCGGCAAGATACTCCTCCGGGTCTTCCGGGTCAGCCAGGTCTTCGGCAAGCAACGCTTCGCGCTTGACCTCGAAAGCATCGGAGATATATTTGAGAAAGATCAGCCCGAGGGCGACGTGCTTGTAGTCAGAGGGTTCCATGTTGCCGCGCAGTTTGTCGGCGGCTGCCCAAAGCATGCTTTCAAAGCCAAGGTTCCCACCATTGCCGCTCTTCTGCGCACTTTCTTTCTTGTCGTTCGAGCGTGGGCGTCCACGAGCCATTGGTTAAGCTCCTTGTCTTCTTGCGTTCGGGCCTTGAGGCGTTGAGGGATCCTCCAACTCCCTGAGACGTTCGTATTCCTCCACCGAGAGCACGACGACGACAGCGCGTCCGTGCTTTTCGATGGTCACAGGTTCGGCCCTGGCCGTATCGAGCAGGAAGCCGAATCCGTTCTTGGCGTCCTTGGCGGACATGTGTTTCATGAAAACGCCCTTAATGGCTCTTTTGGCTATAGTGGATGAAACAAAGTCTTGACTCAAGGCGGTTTTTGATTCAGCAAATGAGTCCTGTGAGGGGAAGTTCGACTACGGCAAGCATGATCAACAGTTGCATCAAGGCTACTCGGGCATTTATTGAGTTCGCAGCTGGAATGGCTGCAACTTTCATCACATTGTTTGCCGAGATTAAGGATCGGTCTGACGATGATCGCCGGGTTCAAGACGCCGATATGACAGGTGAAATGAACTACCGCACCGGTCGCCTCGATTCGGGCGCTGACCCCTATGGTTGGTACGACGAAGACTGACCCGTTGCGCTAGCGACGCACCATGCGCCCTGCAGCATTCTTGCCCAGCGCCCCGCCCTGCTGCCCAGCATCCTCACCACGACGAGCGAGTGGTGACGATGCGTCGCTGATCGTCCGCCCCACCTTCGCGCCTGCCCAGGCCATCATCCCGCTCCAGAGCAGCGGCAGCCCCAAGTAAAGGCTGGCCGTGATCATGTTGAGCAGCATGCGCTTGGCGTCGTGCTCACCCGGATTGGCGAAGATCTGCAGGAACACGTTCACGTCCGGGTACATGGAAAGAATCAGGTTCTGGTCCACCCACATGGCCAGGTACCACAGTACGCTCCAGAACTTGACCGTGAAGATGGCCATCGCGCCGACCACCATCATTGACAGCGAGTAGCGAGACAGGACGACGATCATCGGCAGCAGCGCGTAGATGCCGAGCAGCATCAGCGCCTGGACCATGGGCAGCGCCTGCAATACGGCGGTCATGGTTACGGAAAATAACGCTGAGGCGGTGACAATGCCGCCGCCGGCGAGGCCGCCCTTTACCAGGTTTTCCGCAGTGCCGAGCCAGCCGGTGTTCGCCGTATTACGTCCTACGAGTTCATTGTTCGACCATACGGGAGGCGTGTTAGCCAGCACGGTGCGCGCGACGGCGTCTCGCTGCTGCTCGCTAGCCAGCGTCGGGGCAACAGCAACGACGAGGCCAGAAAATCCTGCGGAGGTGGCATCTGCCTCGTTGATCAACTCTTCGCGTAGGCCCCGTATGTTGTCCTCCCACCACTCCTTGCACGTGGGCTTACCCCAGTCGGGCGGTGTCGCGGGTTCGTACTCGCTGTCCCTCGCCGGATCGTAAGGCCAGCCCGGGATCTGCTTGGATGGGCGGATCGCATCGTAGTAACCAGCGGTGTCGCGGTAAACGTGTGACCCCATCCAATCGGGGTCCTCCTCGCCGTACGTCGCGAGGATAGCGGTGACTCCTGGCATCGCGGGTCGTTCCGCCTGGTACTTGGAGCGTGCTGGTACGTAGCACTCGCTGAAGAAATCGCTCGTCTCCTGACGCAGCCTCGGGTCCGCGATGGACGCTAGCCGAGCCTGCTGCTCGTAGGTACGCAGGTCGCTGGTCGTGGGCAGCCCTTCGACGACGGCATGATTGAATCCTGAGCTCATTGCCAGCACGGCGTACCACCACACCGGGATGTTTACCGTTGCAGGCGAGCCGTTGAATCCGGCCGCGCCATAGGTGCTTTGCGGTGCAGCCACCGTCGCCGTTGTCGGCGTTGGGTCCGTGAGTGTGGGCTGCGGGTCGTAGCTTAATGTTCCCGAGTTCAGCGGAGTCAGCGCTGCAGGCTGCCCGGCCAGCACGACGACCAGAAGCGCCAGAAAAAGCTCGATCTCCATGCGCCGCAGCGAAAGGCCCGTCACTGTGCCGAATTCGCCACCCTCAGCGGGGTCCCGCCAGTTGTCGATCAGGATGCCGAGGAACGGGAGGTAGACGATCCCCGTGCCTACGAGGACGTCCCACAGCACTCCGTAGAACGCCCATCCGAACAACGTTGTGAACAGCTCGAGATAGCTGTCAACGCTCATGCATTGCTGCCTGCGATAGCGCCCAGGAAATGTCCGATGAGCTTCTGGCCGAGCACGAGTTCGATGACGACCAGCCAACCGACGACTCGCCAGCGAAGTGGCACCCAGCGCGCATCGGCGCGCTTGTATTGGCCACCGGTTTCATAACGGATTTGCTGTAACCATGGCCAGGCGACAGCCAGTAGTAGGATTAGTGCGAATCGGATCCCGCCCGCGAGGGGTTCGGACCTCCTGATCTGCTCTGTGACCCCTTCGAGGGAGGTCAGACTCATGGCTTGCCACAGCGTCGCGCCCGCAGCGATCGTGCCAATGGCTGCCAGCAGCGTCAGCGTGATAAACCAACGGCGGCGCGCGAGCACACCACTACTGAACACGGCCATGGATGAGCGGTCTGGGGTCGATGGGTTCGCCTTGCGGCACGTCGAGCGATGCCCGGCGGCGCGCGGCGGCTCGCTCGAGCAGGACAGTGAGGGTTTCCGAGACTACCTCCCGGCGCACGCGGGTCTCGAACAAGAGGCTTTCAATCTCCTTGTCGAGCTCCGCAATCGAGCGATCGGCATGTTCCCGTGCCACCTCGGTGGCATAGACCTCGGGGACCTGACGTCCAGACAGCAACAGGCGGCGGGCATACAGGGCCTTTTCCACGGTGCGGGCCGTGCTGATCTCGGCGACCAGTCGACCGATGATGAGCCCCTGCTCCGTGGCAGGCATCTCCCGAATGGCCTCGATGACCTGGCGCGTGATGGCAACCCCGGGCGCCGTTACTAGGGCAAGGTTGGTGAGCGTTGGCGCTGTCGCGCCGGTGACGAGATTCGTGAGCTCGGTGGTCACCGCCGCAGATTCGCTGTAGAGCTTGGGGAGGAGACCGGTCCCTGGAATGCTGTCCTTGCGGCAGGTATCGCAGGTGGTGACGATGTTCTCCCCCACCACGTCAACGACCCAGTCCCGGGCGGCAGTTGGGTTTGGCCAGACCTCGGTGAGTCGCGTGCCAGACGCCGCTGCCGTCGAGGTGATGGGACGGTTGAGGTTGATGTTGTAACCGGCCTGGACGATGTCACCGGTAAATCGCAGAGGCGGCTGCCCTGCCCCGCCGGCCTGCCCGCCGACCCAGGGCACGCCGCTGTCACCGTTCGAGGTTTCCACGGATGCTTTCGCCGTGACGGCATCATTGCCGCCGATGCCCATCTGCACCTTCCAGTCATTGCCTTTGGACAGGGTGATCAGATCCGCGTAGGGGTTCTTGCCCTTAGCGATCTCGGCCTCCATCTGCTCACAGCTCTTGGTCGCCAACTGCATGGTCTCCTCCGCCTTGAGGAGCGCGTTCTGGAACAGGTCGTAGAGGCCAGGATTCGCTCGCTGCAGGATCAGCGCCGGTAGCGCGGCGATTGCAGACGTGGCCGCGGTCGTCATGGCATTCATCATGTTGTCGACCCCGGTCTTGATGTCATTCAGCGTGTGCGTAACAGCGAGCACCGGATCGAACTTTCCACAGCTGTAGCCCAGGCCCAGCTGTGCAGACCCGCCGAGAGTCAACGAGGCCACTGCGGGATTTGGCGGTACGGATACCGGCTGTGCGCCACCGATCTCGTAGTACCACAGACTGTCTTCGGTCGGGCCCTGCGCCGCATGTGCTGCCTGCACGCCCAGGGTTACTGCGAGAAGACACCGCGGACCGAGCTTCTTGAGGCGCGAACTTTGCGGTTTCATGGCGGGTAGCTCGTCCAGTTGATGCTGTGCAGAAAAACCTGGCCCCGTCGGCTGCAGCACTGATAGGGACGCCAGAGGTTCCAGACATAGTCACCCGCGGGATCGACCCGGCCACCACCCCAGCTCGAGGCACTCGCAAGGTCATTAACTCCGAATACCCCGCAGCTGCGCTCTGCGCGCGGCGTCAGCATTTGCCATGTGCCGGTGCGGTGGTCTTTTTCTCTGAGCGGACCGGCGGGCCAGACGCGCTGGCCGGTGAAGGATGGCTCCCATTGGTTGACCCACTCGCCCTCCTCGTCTTCGACCCAGTTGTCGATAATCGTCATGCCGTAGTTGCTACCGTAGGGCTGACCCGAGAGGCCGATATACACATGCGGTTGGCTACGGCGCGTAACGATATCCCCGGCACGTTGGGCGTTGACCGCCGCGGCCTTGGGCTCGTCGGTCTGTGTAGTCCAACCGGTCCGAGGATGGACACTGCCCCAGGTCTGCAGCGGCCAGCTGCCGATCTCCCGCATGCCCGGCACCCAGCTCGCTGGATAGAACACCTCGGGAACCTCGTAGCGCCACGCCAGGGCATCCAGAGCGGACTGAAAATACGGCAGCAACGACGAAGTCTGCGAGGCGCACAGCATGCCCGCCCCCGACGCGTAGCCGGCGATGGAACTGAGTGGATGACCGATCGCATCCGTTTCCCGAAACATCAGGTTGCGGTGATCGCGTCGGTCGCCGGTTCCCTCGGTGCGGTTGCCCGCACTGCCCGCCCGGAATGCACCGCCGACGAGCGACTGCGCGGCCGTCCTCTGAGCAATGCCGAGGGCGGCGCGGATTTCGGCCCAGGGGTTCGCACCGAGGTCGTTATACACGCTGACCACCAGGTCCGGGTTGTAATGACCGACCTTAAGTGAAGTCTCGACCGAACAACCCGCCCAGGAGCAACGCAACCAGAAACACATGCCGACGGGCATCCAACGCGTACAGGCCAGAGCCGCAGCACCGGTATGCGCGACGATACGGCTGGTAGAAATACTGGCGGCTCGGCTATCGGGCACGAAGAAGGTCAGAGCGACCGTCATCAACGTAACGATGCACGCAATGGCCCGGGGAATAGGCACGCGGGCCAGGCTTGATTGTCGGCACGGAAACATCAAAACGACACTTCGCGCCTGCGTCGGTAGTGCGCGATGGCGATCTCGACGTCGGTCACGCCGTACACAACTGCCCGACCATCGAAAACAACGGCAGGCACGCGGTCGACGCCGTACTCGCTTGCGAGCGTGAGGCCGCTCGCCGCGTCCTTCGCGGATTGCAGCCGTAGGCGATCAATTTGTTGGAGTCGACGCAACACTTCCGCCTCGGCCGCTGTGGGCTCGATCGGCAATTGTTGCGACAGGTAGGCTTCGAAGTGCTCGAGCCCATCAAGGTCGTAGACTGTGATCCCTGAAAGGCGCTGGCGCGCCGACTCTGTGATTGCCATTGGCCGATCTGAGGTGGTGAAGATCTCGATCGTCGGGCGTTCGCCTGAGTCGGCCTGCGCGATCGGCGTGCTGAACAGCAGCGGTAGGAGCGCTTTCAGGGCGGCGGCGTGTAGTGCGTAGACAGACATAGTGACGATTGGCGCGAGACGACCTGAAGGCAAAAGGTTCACCATGCTCGCGTTTATGGCTCCCGGCAGACAGCGGAAACCACCGCGAGCAGTGCATCGTTTTTGCAGGGGCGTCAGGGTTAAAGCGCGTTACTACCCGCCTCGGTGAGCCGCAATCCGTTCGGCCACGACCTGTACCGCTTCGAGTTCGGTGCAGCCTTGCTCACGCATGATCTGGGCACGCTCGGCTTTCTCATGTTTCTCCGTCATGGCGAGTGTGAGGGTCAGCGGCGGCGGAACGCTCCGAAAAAGGGCCTCAACCTGGTCGGCGAGCACGACGCCTTCGACGTACTTGCCCGGCTCCTTACGGGCGGAAAGCAAGAGACTACGCTGTTCCTCAGTGAGGTCCTTGAAGCGCGCGATCTGCTCGACTTCTTCCTTCGGCATCACAAGGCACAGCCACCACTCCATCATGTTGAGCATCTTGCGACTCGCGTCCGGAAAATCCTCCAGATTCTGCGTTGCGATCCAGAACCACGCGCCGAGCTTGCGCCACATCTTCGTGATCTTGACCACGTAGCGGGCAAGCAGAGGGTTGGTGGTAATGATGTGACCCTCGTCGGTGACCACCAGCGTCGGTCGGCTGTCGTTCTGATGGCGCTCTACCAGGGCATTGATATGGCTCATCATCGAGATGTAGGCCACGGTCAGCTGGTCCTCGTAGCCTTCCCGGGCCAGGATCCCCATCTCCAGGATCGTCACGTCAACGTCTGGCCAGGGTTTTCCGGGACGATCGAAGAACTCACCCGCCAGCCCCGAGCAGAACAGGGCCATGCCATCGGCCATCTCCAACGCGCGGTTGCGACGGTGTTCAGGCAGGGATGTGTCCTGCGCGATCCCATTCAGCGCGGCAACGACGTCGCCGGTAAGCACCTGGTCACCGCCTGCATCCGAGACGGTCCGTGCGGCCAAGAGAATGGCATTACGGATCAGCAAACGATCGGCTCGGGTCATGCGAGCATCCTCGCGCTCGTCGCCGCCGGTGATCATGATGCGCGCGGCAATCTCGATTTCTCCGAGGATGTCTCGTCCCGATCGGCTGTCTTCGTCCTCCTCATCGTTCTCATCCCAGGCCGGGTCGTCGGTCACGGGCGTCCTGCGCTGCTCCTTATCAACGAGGCGCAGTGCGTCGGCAAAGGGCGGCAGGCTGACGCCGGTGCCTGGGTTGAGAGTAACCTGGTTGACAGTAAGGCCGTACTGCGCGAAGTGCTGCCCGAGCAGAGAGAAAGAACCACCGGCCTCTATAATGAAGAGTCTCGGGCGATGAATCGCCACCATCTGCTGCAGGAGATAAACGAGTAGCGCCGACTTACCGGCACCCGTTGGACCCAGTATCAACATGTGCGCATTCTTCTTGCGATCGGCGCGGTGCAGCGGGTCGAACACCAGCGGTTCAGCACCGCGGTTGAAGAACACAAAGCCGGGATTCCCCGTCCCGCGAGAGCGGCCGTAGACCGGGAGCAAATTGGCGATGTGCCGAGAGAACACCAGGCGCGAACGCCGGCTAGTACGGTCCAGCTTCGGGTCATAGGCCATCGGGAGATTACGCAGGTACCCATCCACCGCAAGCAGGTCCGCCTCACGTGCGATGGGTTGCAGAGCGTTCGGCAATAGCAGCGCATTCAGTTGATTGACATGGCGCTGCAGCGACGGCAGGTCCTCGCCGCGCACGTAGAACGCGATCTGTAGTGGGTAGAGTTTGTTGCCGGTGGCCATTTCACGCTCGACAATGCCCGCGTCTTCGCGGGTGAGCTCGGCTTCCGCGGAATCGCCAACGGCCGCGCGTTTGACCAGACCGATGTGGTTGCGAACCACATCCTGCGGTTTCACGGTCACAGTAAGAGCCATCACCGTGTGCGGTGGCGCCCGGTCGAAGAGCGAGAACACGTGATCCCCGGACGGTCGCTCCGCGGTCATGTGGCCCACATCCGGTGCGCGGCGCAGTCCCTGAACGGTCACGATCGTATGAGGCAGTCCGTCAAACCACCAGGTCGCCGAGCGGTTGTCCGATATCGGGCAGTTCAGCGTTAGCCGTTCGCCGAAGTCGGTGCCGAAGGGAAACTCCTCATCGCCCGGATAGGGCGCCATCCTAAGCAGTTCAGTCGCATCACCGCCCGTACAGTCAGGCTTCGGGTTGAACCAGGGCAGCAGCCACCGATAGAGGTCCTCCCCGCCCCCACGGCGACAGCGAACCCCTGCGGCTGCCAGCGCGGCCGTCCATTTGGTGACGACGTCGGCAAGGTCCGCTTCCACCTCAAGTGCACTCGGGATACGCCCCCGCGGTGCCAGACGTCGGTAGAGCACTGCCCGGACCCGCCGGATCTGACCCTGCCAGGTCGTGCCGGTCAGCGCGGTGTCTTCGAATAGCCCGCCGGGTCGGCTGATTCGCTGGCAGTGGGCGTCAAGCAGGCCGATGTACTGACTGGTGTACTCGCTCTCGCCGGATGCTCCCGATACGTATTTCGACACATCATCAAGCAGATCGCCGAGATGGGGCTCATCCTGGACGTACAACTGCAGCACCCAGGGGGCGTCGAGGCATTCCGGGATAGCCTCGGTGATCGCTGTCTGAATTGCGTCCCGCAGGTTGTTCATGAACGCGTCCGTACGCGCCTCGGTGCCCACGGGCGTCAGTTCGAAGAGCGCGCCGAGGCTGACCCCGTCTTCGAGCAGGAAACTGCGACTCTCTGGCAGATACTCCATCCAGGGCAGATGGTTTGTGAAGGCCGGTGGGCGCTCGTATAGCGCCGCAACCGCCTGCGTGCGCAGCGGTGCTCGTGGTGAGGGTGCCGTGCTTGCTTCAGCCTCGCTAGAAGAGCCGGCGGGTTTCCGCTTCATCAGCGCCACGGTCAGTGCCCCGGGCCCGTTACTTCACCGGGAAACGCGTAGTGCGTGCGCTCGTAGAGTGTGAAAGTGGTGGCATAGCCAGGCACCGGAAGTCCCTCGGGACCGGCGAGGTGAGGAAAGACGTAGAGCACCAGGGTCGGATTCGGCAGGCGTGGAAACAGCGTATCGAGCTCTGTAAAGGCCGAGCGACTGAACCCCGCCAGAGCGGTCTCGCCGGCCTCAATGGGCCGCGACGCTGCGGCTTGCCGCGGACTTTCGGTGTCTTCCGCAAGATCAACAAAGTGCGCCTCGTAGATCGCCTGCATCGAAGGGCCGTCCTGGGGCAGTGTTGTCTCCTTCGTGCCGGCGCACCCCGCTGCGAGTAGCGTCAGGCTAGTCCAGAGGAGCGCGGTTTTTTGGAAAGTGTGGTGGAAGGTTTCGCAGAACGTGTTGCGAAGCGTTGGTTGCTGCCTGGATAAATCCATGATTCAGTTTCCTGCCGTGAGGGTCCCAGTCGATGGTGAGCTCGCGATCGACGTGGATCGCAACGTGCGCGCCGGCCGGGACGAAGACCGCGTCAAAGCTCTGGGATTGGCGCTCGAGCAGCCACTGGGCGATCTCTTCGCTACCGCCACTCGCCGTGCGTCCCAGCACATAGCGCCCGACATCGCCCGTGACGGCGCCGGTGACCCCGCCCGCGTTGCCGATGACCGCGGTGGTCTCCGCGGCTGCAGCCGCCTCGGCTGCTGCCTGAATCGCTGTCACCCCGATACGCTGGGTCAGGAAGGCCGGAGCGTTGGTCTTGCGCTCGCCGCTGATGCAGGGCATCCCTTGCGCATCCGAAATCCAGCCAAGGGGCACGTCTCTCCCACCTTGTCCGCCCTGCCCGTTGGCCTGCAGCGCGGGATCATCGCGTGACACCGTCCGTATCGTGCCGTCATCGAACACGAAGGTGACCGACTCCAGCTGGCCGGTCACACAGGACAAGGTCCAATCACCCACGGCCGTGCCGCTCCAGATCATGCCGCGCACGCCCGGCACAGTGAGGCCGTTGGCCGCGAGGTTCTCCGCGCCCGTGATGACTTTGAAGGGCATGGGGTCGCGAACCTGGCCTTGAACAGGCACGCGGCCAATGAGCGCGGTCATGGCCGTCGACCCCATCAGCGTTGCATTGCGCGGGACCGTGTAGGCCCGCTCCGGCTGCTGGTCGGCAACGGCAGCCCGGGCGCCCGTGGCCGCTTCCCGCGTCTGAGTCGATGCACGTTGCAGATACCCGCCAGCCGTTTGCGCCGCGCGCCCGAGGCGTGTTGGCGTCCCTTCACTGTCAGTGGGTCGGTCAAGGGGTTCGATCCATACGAGCGCCGCCGCCGTGTCAGTCGTACCTCGGAGTCTGTCGAAACCGAGTCCGATCGGCATGGACTCCTGGCGGTCGGTCTGTACCTGGGCAAGGGACTCGGCAAGGCGGTCCACGCGCGAAGTCAGCGAGGTCAGCACGCCCGCATCGATGCGCGACTGGTTGTCGGCGTCTTTCTCCCGCGAAAGCAGCTCGCGGCGCAGCCGCGTGGCCACGTTCTGCTCGATCTGCCCCCGGCTGTCGATAAGCGTCTGGTTCTCGCGCGCCAGTTGCGCGTTCTCCTGCCGTAAGCCTTCGACCTCGGCGGTCATGGCCGCCACGTTGGCGGTCAGGGTCTTGATCGTGTCAGCCGGTGTGTCTGCGTCCGGGGCCGGCGGTGTCGGCACCGCCTCGAGGACCGCCGCCGACTGCGGACCCGTGCCGCAGGACTTGAGCAGGACGGTGACGGCCATCAGTAGGACGATGGCACCCAAAATCGGCAGCAGGCGATTGGCCGTAGAGGCAGGCATAGAGCGTCCCTCAGAGGGCCTCAGCGAAGGGCCGGTCGGCGATCAGATAGACGACAGTACGATCTGCCTCACTCCCGGCGCCATGCAACCGATTGTGCTGGAAGGTGGCGGTCAACCACTGCCCCCGCAGCTGGCGGGGATCCAGTACCACCGGGCCATCCCCCGTGTTGATCAGCTGCACCGCCGTGAGGTAGTGCGTTCCGCTGCGCCAGGCAATGAGCGGTTCGGCCTGCACGATGCCGCCGCGTAGCAGCGGTACCGGGTCGCGGTGGACCGGCACGCGCACCACGCCCGGCAGCGGCGCCATCAGGCGAGCGGGCGCGTAGAGTTGCTGCGCGGCGAAGCGCGTCAAGGTTGCGTAGCCGTAGGGACTGGCCCACCGAGCAGGATCAATACTGTCGGTCGGGGTCTGCGTCGGCAGCACAGGGCCGGCCTCGTCAGGCCGATGAATCGTGATCGCGGCCGTGCTGCCGCCGCTACTCACGGCGGACAGATCGAGCACGTACATCTGGCCGCTGTCCAGTCCCTGCACCAGCACCCGTGTCGATTCAAAAGCGGAATCGGCGCGGGCATACAGCGTGCCCTCGATACTCTGGATACGCAGCTGTCCCTGAAGCGTGGGCGGCAGGCCGACCTTCACGGCCTCTGGAAAGTGAAGTAGCCGCTCTTCGCCCGCGGGCAAGGCAATCGTGATCGGGACCTTGCGCCAGACGATCCGTTCGGGCTCTTCGGCGACGGGCGCCGCCGAGGCCACGCTGTGAGAAAAACCGACGCCCAGGTACACGGCCAAGAGTAAGCCTCGCAGCACTTCGATTCGTGTGCATGGCATCTCCCTCATGCGCCCTCCTCCAGTTCCTCGGCCGCTAAGCGATGGGGGCCACCGTCGACGAACCCATCGAGAGCCAGCCCCCAGGGATTGGTCTCGAGGTCGACGGCGTAGCGCACAACGCGCAGCGGGTAGCGGATGGCCGTGTGTTTGACGGTCATGCCTTTGACAGACTCCTGTAGATCCAGGTCCAGCCAGACGGTCCAGGCGTCATCGGCAATGCGGTCAACGCGCCGCTCCTCGTAGCCGTGCCCTGGCAGTTCCTGTACGCCGCGCACGCGGTAGGACAGCTCGCCATGGCGTGCCTTGATTTCAAGATCGTTGATGAGATCGGCCCGAAACTGTGGCGTGAGATAAGGCGCAACCCGAAAAATCGCGTGACCGTAGTCGTCAGCGCCGTTTTCCGGCCAGCGGTTTAGCTGCTGAAAGATGTAGAAGGCGAAGGCGTAAACGTTGGGCGGCGCGATCTCATCGACGGAGAGCACCGCCCCGGAACGCAGATCCGGTGGGATATGCACCGTGAGCTGCGCCGGTGCCTGGGACCATCCGACCCAGAGACCGGCGATGATCGCGACTTGAATCGCGATGACCACCCACAGCGAGCGCACATGCGCCCTAACGTTATCGATTTCGAGACGGTAGCGTCGCACGTTGGCTCCTGCCTATGTCCCAGGCACCGCTGCGCCGAACGAAGGGCGCCCGGCGCAGGCCGACCTCGTCGAGCCAGATCAGCAGCCGCTGCTGGTAGTACCCATCGGGCCGGTTACGCTTAAGGCGTTGGAAGACGCTGGCCGTTGCCAGGACAGTCGCGACGATGCCGAGTCCTGCGAGCCCAAAACCCATGGTGATGGCACCGGCAAGCCCGGCGATCAGGAGACTGAGCGGCAGCCAGATGACCGCCGCAACCCCAACGATGACACCGAGCTCTGATGCCGAGCAGCCTTTGAAGATGACGGGCTCGACGTTCAAGCGGTCAGCGAGGATCTCGTCACGCGCTCCCATCGGCGATCAAATAACGCCGGCCGCTTCCGTGAGCAGGTAGCTCGCAAAGATCAGCACCACCGCGCCGACAATCCCCAGCACGCCGACTTCGGCCCACTCGGCCTTGCCCTGACGAGCCTCGTTGAACTTGGCAAAGGCCAGGTACGCCACCCACAGGAAACCGAGCACGGCGATCGCCAGCCCCAGCACCAGGCCACCATCCTTGATATAGCCTTGGATCAGGCCGATCCAATCTCCGGCTGCCGGTGCCGTACTGGGCGCTACCGGCGTGGGTAGCACGGCCAGTGTGGGCGTGGCGGGCGACAGAGCGAGGGCGCCCGCGAGGGGCATCAGGGTCTTTTTGCTTCGTGCAAACATCATGGATTCTCCGACGGGAGCAGCGACTCCCAAGTGATGGACCGGGCACAGCCCGGGTCTAGACGCGGCAATGGCCTCACCGCAGATAAAACCCCAGCACCATGAGCACGATGCTTGCGCGCAGCGCCGCCCAGATCAGGTCGAACAGCGCGAGCTGGCCGTCCTGCCAGGCCCGAAAGCTTCCGAGGGTGACCCAGATCACCCACACGATGACCAGCACCAGCACGGAACCTGCGATAGCAAGCAGCAGGGTGCCTGGCGTGACACCGGATCCTGCCTGGAATGCGGCCTGCTGTGCGGGGGTCATCGAGGAGCTTCACTGCCGGTAATCCCCGCGCAGCGGCGGGAAAAGACGGGGCTCGTTGCGCGGCGTATCGATATGGTCCTGGATGCCCTCACGGACGCGGCGCAGATCCCGTCGCAACCAGTCGTAGCGGAAGCGGATGCGCGCATCGGGCAGCGCCTGCGATTCGGCGGTCGCGATCAGCGGTTCGAGGGCCTGAATCTCGTGGATGAGCCGCGCGAGTGCCTCGCGTTCAGCATCCGGATCGGCGTGCGCGAGACCGGCGATGCAAAGCATCGTGGTGGCGATCGTAGCGTCGCGCGCTATCCGGAGGATCGAGTGAGGACGTGTGTGCATGCACGCGATGATCGCGTCCGATGCATCGGTCCGATACGGAAAATCAGCTCAAGCGGGGGTGTGGTTTCCGGGGGGCGTCACCCACGCGGCGCGCCACTGGGAATTTCTCGTAGAGATCGAGCGCCATGGCGTCTACCGACCGCGTTTGCTGCGTCGCCATTCGTAGGGATTGACGGGATTCGGATCGGCCCACAGCCCGCGCCTAGCTTCTTGTGCCGCCGCTTCGGCGGCGCCATAGAGGCGTCGATCGGTCGGAGACTGCTCATCAGCGTAGTAGCGATACCACCATGCGTAGCCGGACTCGACCTGCTCAAGGTTGATATCGCGCCCATCGAGGATAATCTTCCCCAGAATCCGGCCGTAGCGGTCCGTTTTAGACGATTCGACGAAGACCGCTTTACCGGCAATCAAGCTCGACAGATGATCGCGGGATGCCGTGCCGAACGCCTGGCCCCGCTCGGGCGCATCGATACCAGTCAGCCTCACGCGATGCTCGGTTTTGTCGGCGCTGAGTATGCGCACCGTGTCGCCGTCAGTGACCGATACGACGCGACCACGAAGGTCGGCTAGCGCCTGAGCGCTGAGGAGCGTGAGTATGATCAGCCCGATGACAGAATTTCCAAGTCTCATCTGAGGCGCCACAGCCCTAAAGCGACTGAGAATGTCTTCTATGTCTGATCCGACGCTCACGCTCTGCCTGCAACATGATCATGGATCATCTGTGCCACGATCGGGAAATCCTCTCGGGGCTGAAACTTGGACCCGGCCCTCAAACCTTGGCCAGAGAAGTGGTGGTAGCAGAACACCAAGGTGCCGTTGGCGGTGTTGAGCTGTTGATCGCTCAACGGTCGGTACCGATCTGCGCTCGGACAAAGCTGTTGCGCGAACCGCTGGGCATCGGCGCCATGGCAAAAAACGACCTTAGGCTTGACGTGTTCGTAAAGTGCGGACAGGGCCTTTAGGCCGATTTCCCACTCCTGCTTCAGTATGAATTTCTTCTTCTCTACGGGATACCAAACTACGTTCGTCACCAAGACGTTCAAGGGTTTAAGCAACTCAAGCAAGAGATTCGCGTTTGCTGTGCTTTTCGAGGTCCTGCCGCTATGTGCGTCACGATATCGCTCCCAGTAGATCTGTGGATCCACAGTCAGCGCACGCCAATAGTGTTCGAATGAGTCAAAGTCGCTCCGCATCGGCGTAGCGGGATTGGTGCCGACGATAAAGACGTCCGCATTCTCCCACTGCGTGTTCGGCGTGAACGGTCTACGATACGGCCCAGACTGTGTCTCGCACAGCCGCTGAATCTGTTTCGCAAACGCCATGGCCAGCTCGTCCCCAGAGAAATTGAACCAACGTAGGCTAAATCAAACCGGTCTTCGCCGCCTACTCGGACCAGGAGACTGCTGCTGTACCAAACTCGCGCGCCACTCCTAAAGCCACCTGAGCGACGCATTCGCGCAGTACTGAGATCAGTACAGCTACAGGTATTTCTTGAAACGACTGGCGGTCACGGCAATGCTCAGTGCAAACAGTGTCGCAAAGGGCAGGATCACCAGGCTCGGGTGGAGACTGAAGGGAAGCGCCAGGTATACCACCCAGGTAAGGACGAGGAGCGGGAGCGCGGCGCGCTTTGCCCAGTGATACACAAACGAGCTCTCCCGTCCCCCACCCCAGCGCCTGAGATCGCGCTGTACCAAGCCGTCAACGATCGCGATCAACGCAAACATCGCGAACAACGGCAGTGCAAGCACTAGGATACCGAGGCGAACGGCAAATACCTGCGTAATCTGCATCGCCGCCAGAGCATGCTCACTGAGCGGGTGAAGCAGCGTATGAAGCCGAGAGGCGATTCTCGATTTCTGTGGTGCCAATGGAGCGCGGGCCCATTGGATGGCTTCATCAATTCGGGTCACCTCAAACAGGCCGTGATGGGCCTGGCTGGCGATCATGATGGCGAACCGCTCCGGATTATCCGTCATCAAGCTTTGCGAGAAATCAGCGCCGAGGAAACCGAGCTCCTTCGTTAACATATCTCGACTGTGCGTCACTCCCTGATCCGGCCACCAGAACGCCATACCGACCCATTCCGTCAGGATAGAGAACATCAGCGACAGCACGAGCCATTTGAAGCCTTGCGCAAAGAGCGTGAACAGACGTGATAGCAGTCCCTGTCGGATATCAGCCGGTCGACGCTCCGCCGCGCGTTCAGGCATGCTCGTCGTGATCCACTGGCGGTGCGTTCCTCACGTCACTGCCACCGTGCCACCAGGTCTCACGGTCTCGGTACCAGTGATCGTTGGTGATGTAAGAGCGCTCCATGGACTGCGTGATCGCCGCGAGGCTTTCAGGCATGGCCGGATCATTGCGATCGTCCGGTAGCGGCATTCGCAGCTTCCAGAGCCGTCCGCCCTCGAGCAAGGCGAAAGCTTGCCCCTTGGGCAAGCGAACCAGTTCCGCTGGCGTCAGCATCGGCACCTCCGACACGCTGATGCGGTCCTCGTTGCGCGACTGAAAATCGACGCCCGACAGCGGGTCTGAGGAGTCGCTAACGCCGGATACACTCATCAATGTGAAGACTTCGACCTTCGGCAGCTGGTTGGTGAGCATCTCAGCCGTCGCCAGCTCTTTGACGCGGAGCATGATCATCGTGTTGAAATTGCCCGCCACTTGCCCGGCCTTGGCCCGGCTGCCGATGCGTGCCTCTACGTCCGACCAGGTCTGCGTATACGCCGTGACCTGAAATCCTGCCCCACCCGCCTTGTTGAGCAACGGCACGAACTCATCACCGATCAACTCGTTGAACTCGTCGGCATGCATCGAGATCGTGGGCATCGTCAGAGAGCCGGAATTCTCGGTCGACGTACCTCCAGCGCCGTGCTTGTACAGGTGTCCGGCGACGGACACCAGGTCGGCGAACATCGAGTTACCCACGGCGCTGGCGACCGTGGTGTCGGTCAATGCATCCAGCCCCACGTAGACAATGCCGCCTCCACGGATGACCTCCAGCCACTCGAAGATCGGGCGGCGATCGTCGTTGTTGAGATAGTCCGGCGAGATGAGCTCGGCCACCTTGCCGGTGGTGAGTTTCTCCATGAGCGGGCCGACGGAGCTCACAATCTTGTCGAAGTAGGTCTTGTCGTACTTGAAGGCCGACAGCAGACCATCGAGAACAGGATCGTAAGTGTCCTGGGTCTGAAAAAAGCGCATCAGGGCGATGGCCTCTCGGTCTCGGCCTCGGAGCGCCGCGGACAGGTTCCGCTCGCTGATCTTGCCCGCGGCCTCTTCGACCTGGCTTTTCCAATCCTCTGGGCCATCGCGTCGTAGGTGATCGTGGGCGTACTCGATGAATAGCGGCTCTATGTCGTTGATATAGCGCCGAATCTGCTGGTAGTCCGGGCGGCGCCCCAGCGCCACCAGCGCACGGGCGATGATGTTGACGAAGCGCCAGGCGAACTCCTTGAAGGCGGCCGAGTTGCCCTCGCTGGGCAGCTGGTTGGCAATGCGCGTCGCGACTTCCGTGATCCGAGAAAAGCTTCCGATCGCGTTGTACCTCGCCGACACATCGGGAAATCCGAGATGAAACAGGTAGAACTGATCGACACGACCCGCCCGCTTGGCCTCTGCGTAGATCCGCCGCAGCAGATCGGTATCGCCTTTGGGGTCGAAGACGATCACCACATCGCCACGCCGTATATCCTGGGTAATCAGGATCTCCGCTAGGCGCGTCTTACCCACGCGCGTCGTGCCCAGCACCAGCGTGTGCCCTACCCGCTCGCCCAGATCCATCCACACATCCTCCTCGTCCGGCTCGACGGCGTGGAGTGCCGGCGTACCGCCCACGGGAGGCAGTGGTCGCACGGGATTCCACCAGACAGGCTGTCGGAATACCTGTGCGAGGTGACTGAGTCCGGGCACCGACTCCCAGGTCGTCTCTCGGCGCCTCGCCCAGCGATAGGCCCATCCGGGCTGTAGGTAATGCTGAACGTCGGGGCGAAGCGTATCCCGGAGACGCTGCGTGTGTTGCTGGGTCCAGCGAAAACCCTTGCCGAGAAACAGCTTGCGGCGGCTGAGGGGGATCCGGTCGGCTCGCAGCTTGTAGGTGGGCAACCGGCGCATATTGCGCTGGTATCGCAACACACGAGCCGCCTGGCGGAGACGTATCGCGGCAAGCACAAACAGCACGCCTGCTGCCCCATAGGCGAGGCCCGGCGGCATCATCAGGGCCCAGGGCGCGACGATGGCCATTACGCCCGTGGTGATGGCCAC
Source organism: Pseudomonadota bacterium (assembly GCA_038750875.1). Classification (GTDB taxonomy): domain Bacteria; phylum Pseudomonadota; class Gammaproteobacteria; order Pseudomonadales; family Halieaceae; genus Congregibacter. The sequence continues at coordinate 128,986 of JBCDGU010000004.1, forward strand.
GAGGACAGACCACAGCTCAACTGGTGGGCGTAACAGCGCCTCGACGGGATGCGCGCTCACTGTTCAATGCCGCGCTCGGAGATGAGAACAGGAATGTGGGTAATCTGGAGCGGCGCCACAATGTCCGACGCAGAGGCTGCCAGGATGGGCAGTCCGTTGGCGGTAGCCATGATTGCCGCCACGTCCTCGGCTGTGTCGGCATCGACGAGCATTCCGATGGCCTGAATCTCGATCAGTCGATTGCGATGTAGCGCTAGCCAATCGCGGGAAAGCGTATCGGCCCCGACCAGAAAAAATGGTTGCGGCAGCGCCACACCGTCTGGCAGCGGAAGCGGTCGCGGATCGACGGGCCCAGGGCTGACCTGAGGCGTGCGGATCGGCAGCTGTAACGCAGGCTCGGGGACCAGAGCCGATTGCTCATTCTCGGCCGACGGCGATGGTTGCTGCATCTGGTTCAGCGCACCCGTGTCAAAGACCGCGAGATACGGTGCAATCGATCGGGTGTCTCCGGAATCGTAGATCACGGTGAGCGCTGCCGAAGCCGCAAGCGGCACAAGACACAGGCTACACACTGCCACTCTGAGAGACATCAGGCGCAACACCCTGCGCTACCCTGCTGCCGACAGCTGACGCAAGGCTCGCTCGACACGCTGCCGGTAGGCCTTTGCCCGGCTCGGATGGTTCGGTGCGTGGTAGCACTCGAGGGCGCCGAACCAATCACCGCGCCGGGCGTGGCATGTCGCCAGAATGCGTGCACCCACCGTCAGGTTGTGCAAGGGATCGATAGCGGAATCTAAAGAGCCCAGCGCATCAGCGTGGTAGCGCCAGTTGACCTGCATCAGACCCAGATCGATCGACCGAATACCCGCGTCGAAAGCATCCTGAGCAGCGCGCAAGGCCTGACGACGCGTCGGGTAGTATCTCCCCTTCCCGGCGATGTTCAGGGTCCATGGCCAGGGCAACCTCGCGTTAAGGGCTTTGACATGCGTTCCGCTCTCCGTCAGCGCCACGGCGTAAAGTACGTCGGCGGGAACATCGTGCTCATTCGCAATAGCACGGTACACGGGCGGCACGGCAGCAGGCGTCGCGATGGACGCATCAAACCCGAACACCTCCCCCGTAGCGACGGTCAGCAGGCAGACGACGAGGCCTTTATACCCTATGACCGCCTTCAAAGGTCAGCTCGCGTGATCGGAGAAATCTGATTGCCGCGACGCCGCAAGAGGACGGGCAGTGATGTCTCACCGGGGGCAACACGCGCCAGCGTCCCACGGTCATGATTGAGCGTGACTTTCTGGGAGCTCACCCATTCCGGTCGAATGCCGCGTTCGGCGGCCCAGATGCGTACCACCGCGTCATCGTCACCGGGCACCCCGCTCAGAAAGAGGTCCACACCGGCGAACCGTTCGATCCGCGATAAAACCTGCGTCACAAGGGCGTCGCAGGCGACGCAATCCGGCGCGACGAAGAGCAGTATCCGGTCGGTGCGGCTTACGCTTTCGGTCGGCGAGGAACGAGTCGGAAGTTGTGTCAGATCGATAAGGGGCTCGTCCGGATACAGTCGACGAGTGGCCTCATCGTAGGCTCGCTGAAATGCCAGGATTCGCTCGGCGTCTTCGCGCATCGTGCGAGCCCAACGCTCTGCGTAGCGACGACGTTCGCTCTCGTCGCGGGCGTGGATACCCAGTACTTCGATAGGCGACAGCGTCGGAGGGCTTACGCTTCCACGGACACCCTCCATCAGGGACCGATAACGCTGCCACTCCTCGACCGATAGATTCCACGTCCGGGACCTAGCTCGCTCGAGATCAGACAGCACGATTACTGACGTGGTTGCGCTCTCTGGTGAGGTCGGCGAGTCGACTACGCTACCGGCACTCAAACTTGGAAGACCCAGCAACGCGAAAAGCAGCGAGTTCCGCAATCTAGCGCGTCCGGTCATTCGGAGGCCTTGTGAAGGTCGGGCTGAGGCGTATCTACCGCATGAGCGTGCGGAACTGTGAGATCTCGATAGAGCACTTTGAGGTTCTGGCACATTGGGAAGGATTGGCCTTCGACTTGCGCCGAATTGTGCTCCGCATTGAGCGGCTCATTACTTATTGGCGAAGCGGGTTTGCCACCCACTCCATTGTTGGCCAGAAAAACGATCAACGTCAGGATTGCAGCCACGACCTCCATCAATAGGCCTCCCCGGCATCTCGACACGATTGGAAAGAGACGAGCCGATGTACGGGATCTTCTACGAGCAAGTACGCGGGGCCAGCCAGTGTCTGCAGCGCCGTACGCACCGGCAAACCTTCTAGTGAACGGTGAACCTCTGGCAGCGGAAACGCCCATAACCAGGCAAGGTCAGGTGATGCATTCGTCGCAGTGGCGCGTCGATAACCAGACGGCTCCAGTAGCCAATCTACCGCTTCGCCGACTTGAGTCAGCTCGTCGGGAACGCGCGACTGCACCTGAGACAGCAGCGGGTCACGCTGTGCGTCAGAGGGATGTAATGAGATTTCCGAGTAGCGTGCGATGTGCGCATCGGTACCGCCGGCATCAGTCGCGCAAAGTCCAATCGCAACCGCTGTCGCCAACACTGCCATCGGCTGAATAGACTGATAGTTACCCATTGCGAACGCTCGCTAGCTTGAGAAGACGACAATCTTGCCGGAGTGAGAATCGCGGCTCGACGATAAACGTCTCCCAGGGGCGTTAGAGTTTTGACCACGTAAGGGCCATCAGCGTGCTTTCACATCAGGGGGACCAACCACGGACAACCGTATGCGCGTTCACGTCAGCGTTGTTCTGGAATCCGCGACACAACCACGTTGCTAGCTGAACGCACCTGAGCTGGGCGACGGCGCTATTGCCCATTCAAATTCGCGAAGGCCACGATGATTAGCTCCGAAAAAGATCCCCTGACCCCATCAAAGGTTGTTTCAATGGGGCATCAGCGCGATAAATAGACAGCCGTAACCTGCCCTCGCTCGTGCCCTAGCTCCGCGCTGATCCTCAGTCGCGCCTCGCGATCCGTCGCTCTCTGCTGTGGTGTCAGCGTCTGCGCCGTCGGGCCGCCCGCCGCGGGTGCCTCCCATCCGGTCAGCTCTTCGTAACGCCTCTGCGCGTAAGCATGACGAAGGCCATGCAACCTGGACAGCCCCGCGTTCGCTGTATGCTTTTCATACACACGAACCTGCTGACGATAGTTTCTTGCCGATGGGATCAATGAACCATTGCCGACGAGGCGGTGGGCACGATCCAAGACCGCGCGCTGAACTTCCGTACGAACTGGGATTTCCCGCGCTTTACCGCCCTTCGTCCAGCTCGCCTTCAGAATCAGGTAGTCGCCTTGATCAGCATAGCGTGGCTGAAACTTGATCGCTTCCTCCCGACGTAAGCCGAATGCCTGCTGTAACTCCAGGCTCATGCGAACGTGCACATCTTTAACCTTACCCAAGGCGTCTGTGTCAATGAACTTTGCCTTCGACCCCGAGCTGACGAAGGTCCGATCTGGAATCCCGTAGTGACTGTTGTCCCTAGCGATCACATTCTGCTTCCCAACCTTCTCCGCCCACCAGCGAAGCACCGCCATGCGATTCTTCACAGTGCCGGCTGACAAATCATCGCTGCGCCATTTTTCGATCAACGCCTCGACGTGCTTCGGCTTCAACGACACCGCGCTGAGGTTCCGGTAGCCGAGGCTATGAAGTTGGTCTGCGATCAGGGTCAGGACACGTTCTCGATCTCGCTGCGTTGCGAAGCTGCCATCGCGGTTGCGCTGGCACATTTTCTTCAGTTCGTAGTTCAGGTCTTTCATAGTGCTCTCATCTGGGTAAGTGTTTCTGACCATCCGACAGGCCGCAGCCAGTCGAGTCCGGTAAACCGGTGCGGATCACGGGACACCACTCCCGTTCAACCTGAAAATGCCTGGTTGCAGGCAACGCCGTTTCTCTCCTGGGGGAGATCGGTCCGGCGCAGACCAACAGGCCCCTGGGGGCCGAAGTGCATAAACATCACCTCCTTTTATGGGTTGATGGGTTTGAGTTAGGTAGGCGCTATCGCCTACCGCGGGTTGAGTAAGAGACTCGGAGTCTCGGTGATTGAATGATCTGCAGTGGATTGCGCAACGAGTACGGAATCTCTGCAGGTTCGGGGAAGGCGGCAACGTACACCGCGCTGATCGATAGCGGGATCGACGATCTTGAAAGTGGACCGGCGACCTTCCGGTCGGCGCGCTGCAAGCGGTCCGATTGCGCGCGTGCCCGCTTTGACCGAAGTCGAGGGTGGGCGCCCTCTGCCACTGAACCGCAGTGGCCACGGATCAACCGAATACACGCAGCGTACGACCGGATCACGCCGCCGTCACGACAAAACCCCGCTCGTGTGCGTTGCGATTATTGGGATTGCCGCCCGTGTCACTACCCCGCTTCGCTCGCTAGTGACACGGGCGGCTAGCGAACGTGGCAGGGTGGGCGCCAGCCTCAGGGCTGGCACACCCCTGCCGTCAACTTGTCTTGTCGTGCGGCGCGTAGGCGTCTGTCGCCACGGCGCTCGCGCCGGGCGCCAATAGCCGCGTGATCGGTACCGGCAGGACACCGATCGGCTTCGCGTATGCCTGATGTCGCCGGACGGCGGCGTTCGCTCACCACTACAACGCCGATCCGCGCAACTTGGGCGCTTGATCGTCTCGGCCGGTAACGTCGACGTTCCGACCCAGCCAAATCCTGCAGGCGCGTGGACACGGACCGCCTTCACTCTGTCGACGATGTTCGCTCGTGCGGGAAATTGATGAAACGCCCGGCGCATCGGCCACCGCGGTAGCGGATCATCGGTCGATCGGTCGAGGACTGCGTCAGCGCTCGCCGCTGCATCCCGGATATCGACACTCGGGTCACCCCGGCGGTACGAAGCGGGCGGAAAGCGGCCTAAGCTGCGCAGGCGTTGGCTCCCAGACCCGGTGCGTGAAGGATTTGCTTTCGGAAGGCATCGACGGGCCTAGGTTTCATCATTGCCGCCGATGCGAACGCCAGGCCTTATGGTGCTGCCTCAGGCGGGCGAACGATCGATAGGGTTGGGGCAGGAAGACGCCACGTTATCCCACGTGGCCAGGGTGAGGCGGAGCATCAGGTGCTCAGTCCTCATGGGGTTGCAGAATTGTGATGACGGGCTCGCCGTTATCGCCGGGGCCGATCACCATGATTAATACCGTTGTCTCGGCGCGGGTGGACTGGCCATCACGCGGTATCCGGTCGATCTCGAACGACACGCGTTTACTGCCAGCGTTCGCGGATCGCGCGCCATGGCCTGCGAGGAAAAGCACATCCCACAGGCGCCCGATCAGGTCCTGATGGATCTGCCGCTCGCTATCCGTATCGTCCCAGGCGACGCAGTCCTCCCAGACTGCCGCGGTGAGCGCGACGGGATAGCGAAATCCGACATCTCTCGCCAGCTCCGTTGCATCGATGAGCACGCCGTCAGCGATCGCTTCCTCGCGCGTGTATTGAAAAACGACCTCACCGAAGATCGGGTCGGTCGAGTGCGTGGGCGTCATAGCCTGACCCTCCATTGAATGCCCAAGCGCCGTGCTCACAGCTGGTGCAGTGAGCGACGGACGCGTCGGGCGAATTGAAAAAAACGGCCTCAGACGAGACCGCGTTCTGCGAAAGACACCACGTCCCCGGCACAGACCACGAGGTGGTCCAGTACGCGGACGTCGATGAGTGCCAGCGAGTCCTTCAAGCGCTGAGTGATCGCTCGATCGGCGGCGCTGGGCTCGGCCACCCCGGAGGGATGGTTGTGAAACAACACCACCGCAGCGGCGTTGACCTCCAGGGCACGCTGCACCACCACTCGTGGATATACCGCGGCACCATCGATGGTCCCCTCGAAGAGTTCGGCGTACTGCAGGATCCGATGCTGAGCATCCAGATACACCGTGCCGAAGACTTCCCGTTGACGACCGCCGAGCTTGAGGCGCAGGTAGTCCCGTGTTCGATGTGGACTACTGAGCAATCGCCCCGGGCGGTGTCGCTGCGCGAGCACCGACAGGGCCAGCCGGACGACCGACGCCTTCTCGTTGGCCGAGAGGGCACTGGGCTTGAGACCGTGAAAGCGGTCCGATGCCACCTCGTGAGAGGCACTGTCTTGATTCATGGCAATCTCCTTGCGCTTTGAGCGGGAGATCGCCCCTGCGGGTCGATTCCCGCAAGGATTAAAAAAAGTGGCGAGATCCTAGGATCTCGCCGGTAAGGCTGTCAGGCAGCGCGTCGGGTGTAGACGGGCTTGCCGTCCACTTTGGCCCATTCGATGCGCAACAGCCGTGCTTTGAGATTGACGCCGGCTTCGCCTGCCTTATCGCCGTTCTGGAACACGAACGGCTGACCGTAAAGGTCGTTCAGCAGGAAGCCGACGAGGACCTTGCAGTCACCGTCCACCGCAGGCTGAAGCTGTCGGACCAGGTCCTTGGCTTGCTGCCCTGACACAACACAATCGAAGTGCGTGTACTGCGCATCGTCCGCGTTGCCACGCAGGGCCGCGAGAGTAATGCTCAGGAAAGGGTTGCCTTTGGTGTTGGTGATCTCCCGGACGCGGCTTAGATAGCCGATGCCCGTGGTGTACAGATCGAAGTACTTCGTCTCGCTCGTTGACATGACACGTCTCCTGTCAGATTGAAGTCGTCGGAATGCGTGCCCGTCCTGCGGGGATGCATGTCCCCGACCGGGTGCGTTGAAAGGAGTGCCTGATCAGGCACTCATCAGGGTCGCCACCGCAGCCTTTCGGTTTCGGTGCCACAGCGGTCTCACGACCCGACGCTGTGGTAATCGCCACTGAACCGCAGTGACCACGGATCAATCCGTTGAGGTCAGGCGCCGCCGACATAACGCTGGTACTTGAGCATACCGCGGGCGTTGGCGAAGGCCGCGTGAGGAGCGATCACCTGGTTCGCAAACCAGTCCCGCAGAGCCTCGGCAAGCACGACACTGCCGCCGCCGACGAAGAGCACGCGCTCGAGCTCGGCGCCTCGGCCGAGACGGCGGCGCGTCTCCTGTTCGATGCGGGCGACGAGCTGACGGCGCGCATCGGATACGATCGCGGAGACGTCATGCACCTTGCCGAAGAGCCGAACTCGGCCCGTATCCAATACCTGGTCTACCGCGTTGTCCGACAGCTGCTCGAGCTCGAACGCGCTGCAAATGGCGCCTGCGATGTCCTCGCGCAGATCGAGCAAGCCACAGGTCAAAGATCCGGAGGACGCGTGCCAGAGCTTCTCATCGGCGACAAGCACGAAATCCGTCGTACGCCCGCCGATGTCGACGATGGCCAGCGGCGTTCGCAGCCGCTCGTCATCCAGGTGCGCGCCGATCTCGTCCTCTACGATGACATGGTCGTACCAGGCCGCGAGTGCCTCGGGGATCACGTCATGGTGAGCGATGCTCGCGGGCGCCCGGCCGTCCAATGGCTCGACGGGCTGTTGCAGACTGGCTCGCTTGCGTCCGATCAGATCATCACGGTGTCGACCGTCCGCGCGATAGAAGCGCGCGACGGGCAGACCCGAGACCGCCTGGAGGGATCGACCCGACAGCCCCGCCGCCAGCAGCGCGTGCTGGACGATGGCGCGGTTCAATGACGAGAACGGGTAGTCGTCCGAGGCCGTCGCATCGCCCTCGCGCCCGCCGACCGAGACCGTGTCGCCGTCGGATCGATACTCGCTGACGCCGGAGTCCTGGCCATTCACCGAGGTCACCGCCGCTGCTCCCAGCCGCCCACGAGACGGCACGGCGAGCAGTCTTCCATCGGCAAGTGCCAGTTTCGTCACGGCATAGCCGTCATCGATCCCGATCGCCAGTGCCGAACAATCCGAGAAGGCACTCATCGTAGAAGCCCGCGCCGAGACATCAGCCGACGAGCTCCCGAAGTCGGGCAAACGGCTTTGCGGCGGTCGACGCCATCGACAGGGTTGCGGATGCGTCCGCTTGCGAGACAGCGAGTTGCGCGTTCTGCGTGGCTTCGAGCGGCGACACCGCTGCAGGTACGAGCTTGGACGTTTGTGTGCCTGGCGGCCTGTCGGCCGATTGATCCAGCGTCTCGGTCAGGTACCCGAGCGTCAGCAGGGCCCGCAGCCAGTCGGTCCCACTGCGTCCTGGCAGTGCGTCGAGTTGTTCGAGGATTCGACGTTCCGTCTGAATGGCTGAATCTAGGCGGAGCGTGACGCGACGCCGGATATGCTGCGGCATCGGCGGGCTCACGGCTCATGGTCTTCCTCGCTGTGGGCGTCCGCGTCGGGGACGCGAGGAATTCCGACTGGCCCGGCGAGTTCATCCATCGGCTGTGCCCAGTCTGGATCGACGGTATCGCTATCGCTGTCACTACCGGTGGTCGCAGCGCCGGGTTGGGGTGGTCTGTGTACGGGGTGCCGGTACGCCTTGTCGAGCAGCGACTGGGGGCAGTCGCCCATCGACTCTCGGGCCTGTATCACCAAGGCTGTGCCCTGCCGTACCGCGGACCGATCAAGACCGAGGTAACGGTAGCCGACCGCACTTTGCAGCACCCGACGGACCGCGCGACCGCTCCGCTCAAGACGGTGCCGGGCGTCGTCGCGGTCGAGGGTCCCCGTGTGAGCCAGCGCCAGCAGGCTGCAGACCACACCGTCGAAATGCCCGATGACCTGGGCGACACGAAAGGCGTCGGGGTTGGTGAAATTCAGGGCGATGCGCACGGGTTTTTCCGATCGCGCCGGCTGTACCGCAACCGCGCTGTCTCCGGCGAAGAGCGGATCCAGGGAGCAGCCCTCCCGATCGAGCACCGCGCGGGCCTCGCGGATCGCGCCATCGACCTTCAGGCGCCACCAGTCGGCGTAGGGGTCGTCGGCCCGCACTCCGTGCCAGATCGTCCGGCACATCGCTGCGAAGCTGAGCAGTCCGATGATCGCCGGCTTGTCGCTCGTTTTCGCGCGGCCCCGCACCAGGCGTGCCGCCTGCTGCGTCTGCAACGTCAGGGTCGCCGTGCCGAAGAGTTTGCCGGGGACCGGCTCAGCGGGATGGGGTGCCGAGTTCGCGCCGTGGTTTTCGGGCGAGGTCGAGTTCGCTGAGGTGCTCGGTGGTGTGGTCGATGGGCTGTACGGTTGCGTGTCCATGGATCCGATCCAGCGCTGGGGTGTCAGCGCCCATGAACCCACATCGAGACGGGAGTGACGACGAGAAACCCCATCCGACCCTGTCGCCGATTATTACCGCACCTACCGATCGGGGGCCTTTCGGTCGCCGCTCGGCGGCGTAGCGGTGCTCGCCCGAAACGACATGCCCAGGTTCTCCCGTATCTCCGCGAGGACCCGCAGCGCCGCCTCCCGGTCAGCCGGTTCGTGCCGCTCCGGTGACTCTGCCTGGCCCTCGGCGCGCGGTGACACCGTGGGCGACCGCGCGCGGCGATCGCGCACGGCGATGCCGAGGTTGGGTATGAACTCGCCGCGGCGCGCACGTCCGCAGAGACTTTGCAGATACCTCAGCGGGTCATGCACGGGCGAATCGCCACCTTGAGCGTTGACCAGTCGGCCGGCGAGTTCATCAAGGACCGCCTGGCGTGCATCTTCGGGCACTGAGGCAAGGTAGCCCTGTGCCACCCGGCGCAGTTCCGGGGGCAGTTGCGCTGGGAACACGAGCTCCTGGTCCTCGACCGCCTCACGCGCGACGTGCTCCGTAGCGGAGTTCGGAGCGGGGTTCTGGTTGTTGTTGTAGTTTTTTTGTTTTTTTTGGTTAGATTGTTTACGTAGTTGTTTATTACTACTACTACGACGCTTTGAATTCTGAAGCGCTTCAGTTGCTGAAGTCGCTGACCTCGAGACACGGCTGTCACACGCGCGATTGGTATCTGCCGGGCTGCGATCAGACAGCAACGCCGTGTCGTCGATGTTCTGCGTTTGGGATCGTGACCATTCGGTCTCTGCCAGCGCACGGACACGCGCGTGGTGATGCGTACGGGCACCTTCGAGGTAAGCCAGGTACCCGGGATCCAGCAACAGCGTATCGGCCAACGTTAACGCGTGGCCGTGAAGCGTGTGGACAGAGAGACCACCGGTGCCCTCCCCCGGCGCCTTCCGCCGGTTGATCGTCATCCAGCGAAGGATGCGTAGAGACGCCAGGGCGCGTGAAACCGTGGCACTCGACCCGAGATTTGCGGTTGTCGTGAGCGCTCGGTACGAGGGGAACACGGCCGTGCCGCCACCCTCGACCCCGGCCTGGAAGATCACCATCCACGCCAGCCTATCGACGGGACTGAGCGTGGCCTCGTGGATGACCGCCGCCGGGATCGACTGCAGGCGTGGCGCCAGTATCAGCAGGCTGCCACCGACCGCACCATCACCCGCGACACCCTGCAAGGCCATGATCGCCTGTATCCAGGCGTCGAGCGCTCGGATCTCCGGTCGGGGCGCCTGAACGCTCCCCGTTGGAGTCGACATACCGTCTCAGGGCGAAGAGGCCGTCGACGACACCGGCTCTGGCGACCTGGCACCTGACGCCTTCGCCGCCGCGCTGTGACGGTCCACGGGCGGCGCGTAGTCGGCCCAGCGCTGCGCGGAGCGCCAGACACTGCGCAGCGATGCCCCCGTGGTCTCGCAGATCTGCAGATAATGGACCGGCAGTAGTTCCATACCCTCACGAGTGGCCATGACAGTTTCAATCGCTCGCCATAACCGGTGGGCCGTCTCCTCGTCCGGCTCCGGCGGCCGGCCGACGGCGGGCTCGACGGCCAACGCCTGTCGCAGACGCGTGTACTCCCGTGAACCCATGCCGAACAGACGCCGCATCATGTCCAGCGGGGCGTCTCGCTTGACCAGGTCGCGCTGCAGTTCTTCGCTCTGGCGTGCATCCTGCAATCGCGACAGCAGGGGCCAGAAGACATCGCGGTCGATAGTAATGGCCACGCAATGCGCGCGCAGCGCACCAAACCGGTACAGGTCGGCCATCTCGAGATCGCGCAGTGCATCCAGCTCGCGTGGCCCCAACCCCATCTCGCGCAGGGATTGCTGGTCGCCCTCGCCGAGACACCGCACCGCATAGAGCATCACGGCGATCATCAGATCCGCCTCCTTCGACCCGTTCATTGCGCACCCCAGAGGCTGACGCCATGCATCTCAGCGTAGGCATGCGTGGCTTGCCGCGCATCCATCAGGGCCACGTAGTCACGCCAAGCAGCCTCCTCGAGGTCTGCCCACGGGCAGCGCAGCGGCCGATAGTCACTGGTTTGCGGTCCGACACACCCTGCCCTCCCATCATCGGACAGCAGGTCGGTGTAAAGCGCCGACCCCGGTGTCAGCGTGCGCGCAAGATGTTCAGTTGGGGCGCGCTGGAGTTCGCAGCAGGTCGCCAGATGGTCCCAGATGTGCCGTACCTCCCTGGCCTTCTTTACCGAGAGCGCCGACAGAAAGCCGCTGTCTGGATAATCCATCAGCAGGTAACCCAGGCCAGCGCCTGGCGTTGATACGACGAGTTCCTGGAGGCCGAAGCGGGTGGCGAGGCGCAGCGCCAGCGTCCAGCACCGCGCTCGCGCCGACTTCAGGGGCGCGTTGTCTCGGTGTTGTATGGCCGGCGCCGGCGGTCTCGTCTGGTAGTCGCGAGGATCCGGCTCGCGCACCTCGGGGTCCGGACGTTCTCCCGGGACGGGCTGATTGAAGCCGCGGGAATAGCCACGGCTGACCGAACGCGGAGCATCGTTAGAAGTGCACGTCTGCACTTCAGAATCTGAAGAGGCAGATTCTGGGCCCGGCACTTCAGAATCTGAAGCACATGGGTAGTCGATCATGGGTGCACGCAGCGCCAGGCGTACCGCCTGGATACTCACATCGGCCGCCTCGGCGATCTCTACGGCGACGGCCTCTTCGAGATCGTCGAAAGCCCAGTCACGAACGTCATAGCGCCGGCACAGGGCGAGGAATGTGTCATCGTAGGGTTGCGTCCGATCGAGCCCATACGTCATCCACAGGTGTGTTGCGGCAATATCCAACTGGCGAACGGCTTGAACCGCTTCATCACTCAGACCACTGTCGAGCGCCGTGGGCATGACCTCGAGTAATCGCTCGGTCCCGTAGAGCATCCGAGCAATCATGGCGAAGCTGAATCCATAGCCGCGCTGATGCAATTGCGCTGCGAGCTCATGGTCGGAGAGCGACCGCCCCGCCTCGATTTCCAGCAAGCGCTTGCACTGTGCGACGGCACGCGCCTGCTCGATGAACGCAAGGTCGCTGCGAAGATCGTTCTCTCGAAGATGCGCCAGTATCAGCTCGGTCTGCCCAGGCCATCGGACGACGACGCAAGGGACCCTGGAGAAACGGGAGCCGCCGGCTTCCGCGGCGAGCTCTTGGAGCACCGACAGGCGGGTCGCGCCGCCGGCGGCCAGGACATAATCCGTCGAATCAGGTGGCTGCGTGACAGCCAACGCATGATCCAGCCCATGCTCGCGAATCGACTGTTTGAGCCGCAGGCGCGCCTCGTGGGGGCGTCGCCGGGGTGAGTGTTCGAAGGGTCGTATACGGCTGATCGCCAGACTGACCAGTGCGCTGACCGTGTTCTCGTGGGAATCCTTTCCCGATGTGCAGTTCGCATCCATGCTCGTGCATCTCCTGGTTGTCGTTAAAAACGTGGGGCTGTTTTTTTCGTTTACTCCGTTGGTTTTAAGTGATGGTGCTCTGGGCTGTCGCGGCCGCCGGGCCGATTCACGCTGCCAATGCCGCAGCCAGAACCTTCCTGGTTCGGCCGCCTTTCGGTGCACCAGTAATTAACGGTACGCATCACGGTGCGACATGGCTTCAGGAAATGCGATCTACCCTGATCTTGTTTCTTCCTTGACACCGTTGACGAGAATCGCGCATCGACGGTAGCACTGCGCGACCAACACGGCATCAGGCGAATACGATCGCAAGTCGCAGCGTCGAGTCGCAGGTACCTTCGGAGGAACGGCAACCTATGCTTGAACACTTCACACGTGAAGAACTATTTTCGTTGGTGTGGGAGCAACCGGTCCGGCAGCTTGCCGAAGAACTGGGCGTGTCGGACGTCGCCATCAGTAAACGGTGCAAACTGCTTCAGGTCCCGATCCCGCCCCGCGGTTACTGGGCAAAGCTACGGGCGGGCAAAAGAAATCAAAAGCCCGTGCTCCGCGCCTACAGCGAATTGGTGGCCGAAAGGCTGAAGCGGCGTCGTAAGACTGAAGAGCGACGGGAAGGCTATGTGCGGCTATCGCCGCTTCAGCTGGAGATTTTTGAGAACGCCATCGCGTTCTCCAGCGGCGGAGTCTAAAGCGGACTCACGCGCTCATGGCGGTCAGATAAGCATTCGCCGTGATCATTCAGCGTTGAAATAATTTTGCAGTCACTCACCGCGCCGCCTTTGCAAGTTCGGATCATTCGCTGCAACTCTTCCTCCAGTGCACGAAGTTGTCGGAGACGCTTTTGCACTTCTTCCAGTTGCTCCTGCGCGATGTTGTTTACGCTCTCACAGTTCTGATCGGGGTCTTGCTGAAGGTTTAGCAGCCTTTTGATGACATTCATCGGGAATCCCAAGTCTCGACCGTGCCTCACAAATGACAACGTTTGCACCGCTTTTTGGCCGTAGAGGCGGCGTCCGCTCTGGCTCCTTTCAGGTTCGGCGAGCAGACCTATCGATTCGTAGTACCGGATCGTGGTGACTTTGACACCGGCTTGCTTGGACAACTGCCCTATCGACATCTGATTCATAAGGTCGCTCTTAATTTTGGCTTGATTCTATAGTCGCTGTAGCATTTAGGATGTACTCCCTCTCTGTCAACTATGGAGCAAGATCATGTCCGGATGCTGCGAACCGACGCGCTTCGATGGTGCCTCAATTCAATACAAACGCGCGTTGTGGGCGGTCATCGGCATCAATGCCGTCATGTTCGCTGTGGAAATCACGGCGGGATTTACGGCGGATTCGCAAGCGCTCAAGGCGGATGCTCTGGACTTCGCGAGTGACACGGTGACATATGCAATCAGCCTGAGTGTCATCGGTGCATCGCTAAGAAAGAGGGCTTACGCATCCGTTTTTAAAGCACTCTCCCTTGGTGCAATAGCGATCTACATCCTGGCGCTAACTCTGGTGCGGCTATTCGAGGGTGGCGCTCCAGATGCTCAAACCATGGGCATCATCGGCGTCATTGCCTTTTTTGCCAATGTCCTCAGCGTCGTACTGCTACTCCGTTGGCGTGATGGTGATAGCAACGTACGGTCTGTATGGCTGTGTTCCCGCAACGATGCTATCGGTAATCTTGGCGTGATAGCAGCGGGCCTTCTGGTATCGATAACGGGGTCCAGATGGCCTGATCTGGCTGTCGGCGCACTGCTTGCAGTGCTATTTCTCAGATCTGCTTTCTCCATCTTGGCTCAAGCCCGAGCAGAGCTAAGTGAACAGGTTTGCGCGAGTACAGTGGAGGCTCGCGGATGACTCTTCGTATTCCGCCATTGCTACAACTAGCGCTAGCCACAGGTTTCGGCTGGCTCCTATCGGAAGCGTTCCCACCGCTCTCCTACGACTCAGGTCTCGTTCGAACGGCTAGTTGGGCGCTAGTCGCAGCGGGGATTGTTGTTTCGCTCACTGCAGTGGGTGCGTTTCGCCGAACAGAAACGACGGTCAATCCCATCACGCCTGAAAAGACGAATGCACTGATCACGACCGGGCTCTACAAGCTGTCACGAAACCCGATGTACGTTGGGATGGCCGCAATGCTGACCGGCGCCGCACTACTTCTGCAGAACTATGCAGCCTTGGTATCCGTACCGCTGTTTTTACTCTCCATCACCTTCCTTCAGATACTGCCAGAGGAAAGAGCATTGGCGGCGAAATTCGGGGACGACTTCGAGACGTATCGTGAATCTACAGCCCGGTGGATTTAGTCAATGACTACGCGAAGCACTCGACCACATCCATTTCATCGATGGCTCGCGCTTTGTCTACTGATGGCGGCGACCCTCAATGAGTGAGTGCCGCCTACTCGATTGCCGACTCTCACGGTGAAATCGACAAAGTACTCGTTCAAGCGACGCGCTCGGGCGGCCGTCTTCAGGACCAAACGATTCGCGTCGAGATGTTGTCTCAGGAGGAGATCGAAGAGAAGTTGCTGATGCGCCCTGGCAACATATAGACGATGCTCAATGAGACTAGGGGCCTGCGTGTTCAAGTGACGTCGCCAGCCCTGGGCTCTGCCAATGTTCGAACTTACGGCATGCGAGCCCATACACCCAGATCCTGGCTGATGGTCCGACGCTCTACGGGGGACAGGCAGCGTCTTCGGGGTTGTTGAAATTTCCTCCGAGCTACCTGCGACTGGTCGAAGTCATCAAAGGCGCGGCCTCAGCGCTCTATGGTGGGCAGGCTCTGGGCGGTGTTATCAATCTGGTATCTAAGCGCCCGTCTGAAGAACTCGAAGGCGAGCTGATAGTCAATGCGACCTCCCTAGACGGTCAAGATGCCTCGGCCTACGTCGCCACTCCGTTCAAAGATCGATGGAGCGGCTCTTTGCTGATGACATACAACCAACAGTCGACACAGGGTCTAAATGGCGATGGTTGGATAGACATGTCAGGTTACGAGCGGGTGAATCTCCGCCCCCGATTTCTTTATGAAGCACCCGGTGGAGGACATGCTTTCCTGACGTTGGGGATGATGAGTGAAGACCGACGCGGCGGACCGACTGTTGAAGGATTGGTTCCAGTTGGCCAGCCGTTTCAGCAAAAATCAGGATACTCAGCGATTCGATGTCGGATTACGTGTCGAGCAACCGCTGGGGCCGTGGGGGCTCAGCTGCGAGCATCCTCAACACGGCAGGATCATGATCATCACTTTGGAATCCTGATTGAGGAAGACCGGCAGGAGACGAGTCTGCTGGAAGTATCGTTGGCGGGCGATCTGGCCACAACTTCTTGGATGACTGGGCTTGCCTATCAAAGTGACGACTACGAATCAGAAGCTTTCCCAGTCTTTGACTACACGTACGAATCTCCTGCCCTTTTTGCCCAACTGGACCAAGACTTGGGTGACGATTTGAGTGCGGCTGCTAGTGTGCGATGGGACGATCACAGCGAGTACGGGGGCCAATTGAGCCCGAGAGTATCGATACTGTACCGCCCAGGAAACTGGTCACTGAGGAGGTCTAGGGGGGGAAGGTCCCCCCCCCCGGCGCCATTTATTGCGGAAACCGAAGCTTCTGGGCTTTCGCGACTTGAGCCACTGGGCCTGCTAGAGGCCGAGACGGCAGAAACGCTCTCGTTCGACGTCGGATATTCCTCGGGCGGTTTCGCAACGACAATGACAGTGTTCGGATCGATCATCGATGACGCAGTCCGTTTGGATGTCATTGACTCATTGGCCGCATCTACCAGCAGACGTTTGTGGACACCTACAGCAAAGTTGCCGTGTGCAAGCTGTACACCACGAAGACGCCAATTACAGCGGCAGATCTGCTGAACGATTGCTTATTGCCGTTGCTGGAAGACGAAGACGTCGGCCTCCTACGAGTGCTTACGGATCGTGGCACCGAGTTCTGTGTCCGTCCTGAGCGACACGATTACCAGCTGTTCCTGGCTGTGAACGACATCGATCATACGAGGACCAAGGCCTACAGACCGCAGACAAATGGTATCTGCGAACGCTTCCACCGCACGGTCAAGGAAGAGTTCCACGAGATCGCCTTCCGTAAGAAACTATACTCGAAACTCGATGATCTACAGGCTGACCTGGACGACTGGGTCGAGAGCTACAATCATGAACGCAGCCACGAGGGTAAGATGTGCTGCGGAAGAACTCCCATGCAGACGTTGCGTGATGGGCGTGAGCAGTGCGATGTTAATGTTGGTGGTCTAAACTGATCTGACACTCGGACGGGTATCGGGCCGATAACTGTCAGATCAGGTCTCGACTATTACACTTTCCCAGCATGAGCGCCGGACGTAAGCCGGCGCAGAGACCCCCACTTACTCGCAAGCGCAGCGGCCCTGCAACCCAATCTCAAGAAAACCGATTTTTCCTCGCCTACATCGTACTCCTCGACCATGCTCCTCGGTCCGTCCAACGCGTCTCATTACACTGCTAGCCTAGATTCCACCCACTCGTAGATCACAGGTAGCAACACCAAGGTGAGCAGCGTGGACGTAAATAAGCCACCAATAACTACAGATGCGAGCGGTCGCTGCGTCTCGGCACCAACGCCTGTGGACAGCAGAAGTGGAATGATGGCGAGAATCGTCGTAAATGCCGTCATTAAGACCGGTCTAAGACGGAGTTCGCATCCCCTTCGAACTGCATCGGGAAGCGTCAGACCTTGCTCACGAAGTTCGTTGATGAACGACACAAGCACAACGCCGTTCAGCATCGCCATGCCAAACACGGCGATAAACCCGATCGCAGAGGGTACGGACAAGTATTGACCCGACATCCAGAGCGATACCACACCGCCGACGGCCGCGAAGGGCACATTGACGATGATCATCGTGGCGTATTTGATCGAGTTGAATGCGGTATACAGCAGCACGAATATGAAGAAAATCGTTAGCGGTACGATAATCGACAAACGCTTCAACGCGCGCTGTTGGTTTTCAAACGAGCCACCCCACTCAATCCAATACCCTGGTGGGAGCTCAATTTGTTGCTCGATGGCCGCATCAGCATCCTGCACAAATCCGTCGACATCACGACCGCGTACGTCCATCTGAATAATGGCATAGCGCTGCAATTGCTCCCGGCGCACAAACGAATAACCTTCACTCACAGTGACGTCCGCGACCGCTGACAAGGGCACAATAGCCCCGCCACTCGTTTTCAGCGGAATGCGTTGAATCGACTGCACCGAGGCTTTTGCCGCATCATCAAGCCGCGTGGTAATCTCGAAACGACGTACGCCATCAATCAGTGTTGAGACCGGCTCATTGCCGATACCGGTGCGCACCACCGACAAAACGTCATCGGCGTTAAGACCAAATCGGGCCAATTGGTCACGCTTCACCGTGATTCGGATCTGCGGTTTACCCACGTTGGCTTCCAATGAAAGATCAGCAACCCCCTCGACATTAGCGATCACATCTCGAACTTCTGCGCTCAGGCGGTCCAGTTCGCTCAGTTCCTGTCCGTAGATTTTTGCCGCGAGAGTCGCCCGCACCCCCGAAATGAGCTCCTCCACACGCATTTGAATCGGCTGCGTGTATGCGACCACGGCTGTCGGTGCCGCCTCCTCCAGAGTCTCTCGCATAGCCTCCACCAACGCATCGATCGAGCGGGTCCACTCTTGCTTGGGCGTAAGCCCGGTATAGATCTCCATGTAGTTTACGTCGGCGGTTTCTCCTTTTTCAGCACGTCCGATCATGGCAATCGTGGTCGTGACCTCTGGAAACTCGCTCAACGCGGTCTCAATGCCTTTAGAGATCTCAATAGACTGCTCCAAGGACGTCGATGGAATCGACGTTACGCGCCACATGATAGATCCCTCTTGGAGCTGCGGCATAAACTCTTTCCCAAGAAAAGGAAAAAGCGCAAAACTTGCGACCAAAAGACCAATAGCACCAGTAATGATCCGGCGCTTACTCGTGAGCGCCCACGTCAACAATGGCAAATATCCACGCTTGATCCATCGCATCAAGAAGGTGTCACGCGCTTCTGTAGGTTTCAAAACAAGCGCCGCAAGTACCGGTGTCAGCGTTAGCGTGGTTACTAATGCGCCGGCCATCGCAAAGCTGATGGTGAGCGCCATCGGCTTGAACAGCTTTGCCTCCAACCCCTCCAGGGCAAACAGCGGCATAAACACGACGACGATAATGATGACCGCGAACGCAATCGGCGTCACCACATCTCGGGCCGCGTCGAGCACTGCCGATACACGATCGACGTCCCTGCCCTCGGCCTGTCGCTCCGACATGATACGAAAGGCATTCTCTACCATTACGACCGCACCATCAGCCAGCATACCCACGGCAATCGCTAGACCGGCTAACGACATCAGATTGGCCGACAAGCCGGCCTGCTCCATAAAAATAAAGGCGATGAGCATCGATACAGGCAATGCCGCGACCACGACGATCGCAGAACGAAGCTCACCCAGGAAGAGAAAAAGGATAATAATGACGAGGATCGCGCCTTGAGTCAGAGCTTGTGTAGCCGTAGACACAGCCTTGTCTACCAGCTCAGTCCGCTCATAAACCGGATTCAAAACGACGCCGTCCGGCAACGTCGATTCCGCTATCTCAACCTTTTGTTTAACTGCCTCGACCACGTCCGCCGCGTTAGTACCAATGCGCGACAGCGCCATCCCCAATACTACTTCCTTGCCATCGCGCGTTACGGCACCTGATCGCAGCGACGGGGCCTGCTTTATGGTTGCGATATCGCGCAGAAAAACGGGCGTTCCGTCTTCGACTTTCACCACCATGGCACCGATATCGTCTTCATTCTCCACCAATCCCAAGCCGCGCACGAGGTGCTGCTCCGCGCCGAGATTGATGTACTGGCCACCCACTTGGCGGTTGTTAGACGGAATTAGGCGAATCACTTCCGTGAGGGCAAGGTCGTACTTAATTAGGTTCAGCGGATCAATGATCACTTGGTATTGCCGTTCCTGCCCACCCCAGGAAAGCACGTCATCGACACCGGGCGCGGTGCGAAGAATCAAACGTACCGACCAGTCTTGGAGTGTGCGCAGATCCATGTCGGTCACGGCGGCATTAAGCTGCTCATCGGCGCGCTCTAGCGTGTACCAGAATACTTGGCCAAGCCCCGATGAGTTAGGCCCCATCTGCGGGGTACCGTAGCCCTCTGGTAGGCGGCCTCCGACTTCCTGCAGCCGCTCCATAACTAGGCGCCGAGCGAAATAGATATCCATTCCATCATCGAAGTAGATCGACACATACGATAAACCGAAAAGACTCACCGATCGGATCTGTTGTACATTCGGCAGCCCGGCCATTCCGGACTCGATCGGGAACGTCAACAGTTCCTCAACGTCTTCTGCCGCGAGACCGGGAGATTCGGTGTAGATATTCACCTGAACAGGCGTGACATCAGGGAATGCGTCAATGGGCACGCTCACCACAGCGCGCCAGCCAAGTCCGGCGATGACGCCAAAAGCAATCAGCACTAGAAATTTGTAGCGTAATGACGCCTCTACGAGTTTTACTAGCATGCGATTCCCCTAGTGCCCATGACCTTCGCCAAGCGAAGACTTCAACAGCAACGATTTCAAATGAAATACATTCGTGATTGCGACGATATCGCCCACCGCCAATCCACTGCGCACCTCGATCCAGTCACCCACCGTCGGACCGATGTCGATTGCCTCGGGATGAAATTGGTCGTCACCGTCGCGTTTGAACACCGTGGTAGCGCCCTCAATCATGATGACCGCAGCTCTCGGTATCGCGAGCGTGGGGGCACTTTTGACCGTGCTCAGTTCTACTTCGACAAACTGTCCTGGGTGCAAACGATCATCAGCGTTTTCTACCTCAATGCGTAAGCCTCGCGTGCGTGTTGTTTCGTCAAGCTGGTGATTGCGCTGGATTAACCTACCGGTTATCCAGCTCTTGCCGTCCAGACTCACTCGAGCTTCGCTGCCATACTCGACGTTCATCGCGGCGCTTTGCACAATCTGCGCCTCGACCCAAATGACAGATTCATCACTGATATCAAAGAGCACTCGCCCGGGTTCTATCAGTTCACCGACGATAAAGCTGTCCCGTAAAACAGTGCCATCCTGTGGAGCAAGCAAGTCGAACGCGCCCGTGGCTTTGCTGGCATCACCTGCCTTCACCAATGACGCGGCCTGCGCAGCTGTCATGCCGTAAGCGATAACCGCAGCCAATGCCTGCTGTTGGGCCACCTGAGCTTCGTAGAAGCGACGCTCAGATACCGTTTGACGGCCGAGGCTCTTGACCCGCTCCCATTCTTTATCGGCAACAATCAAAGCCCCTTGGGCGGCAGCCATCTCAACGCTAGAAAGCGTCACGAGTGGCAGTCCAATCGTTACGTCTTCGCCCAACCGCACATGTCGTGCAACGACCTGCGCAGTGATGCGCGGTGTCACTCGTGTTGAACGATACGCGTTAATCCTGACCTCGCCGGGAACACGAACTATTTCACTCAAGGATCTTTCGGTGATTGGTGCAACCACGATACCTGCGCCACGCTGCTCGCCGGCGCTTAGCACGATCACATCGCTTCCTTCGCCGTCGTGGTCGTCGCCCTCCGCGTACAGGGGTGAGACCAACGCCAGACACAGGCTCAGGGCCAATAGTTTCAAGGTGTTCATCGCAAGCTTCTCCGTTGGATTGTGGCGGCTACTTGGCGCAATCAGATTCATCGGTTGGCTCCCTGGCCCAGCCACTCATCAACCATGCCTGAGGCCCAGAGCCACTCGAACCAGGCGCGCCATAAGGCCTGGCGTAGATCGAGCGCCTGCTCTTGTACATTCAGTGTTTGGCTGAGTTGCACGAGGTAATCCGTGGTGCTGACTTCGCCAGCCTCCCACAGTTTTTGCAGCTGCTCGGTTTGATTGTTCAAACTTGCCTGCCCAGTGAGTTGCCAGTCGCCCCAAGCGCCGCGTGCCAATTGATAGCGTTCAGCGGCGCTAACAAGTCGAGCGTGAGCGCGCTGTGTCAGGTCATCGGCGACTTGTTGCATTTGGGAGCGCTGGGCAATCGCAGCGCTCACCTCATTATTGAAACGATTGCGCACAAACAGTGGCACGGTCACATTCAAACCGATCAGATCTTCGCCACCTTCTCGACCACCCGACACCGTAATAGTCGGATCGGGGCGTCGCTCCCGCTCGCGAAGCTCAACCACGGCATCGGCCGACTCCACTTGACGTCGCGCGGCAACCACCTCAGGCAGCTCGAGAACGAGAGTTTGGAGGTCAGAAGCCGTTTTGGGCAGCTCTGGCATTCTCAAGGGTAGTTCTGGCCACTGCGCTGCAGGCACGCGAGGTATGACACTACGCACTGCCTGACGCGCTTCAGCAAGGCCAGCACCAGCGGTGGCCTTTTGAATGCGCGCGGCCGAGGATGCTAAGTTTGCCAATGAAAGTTCCACCTGATTCAGGTCGCCAGCATCGAAACGCCGTTGTGCTAGATTCGCAAAATCCTGCATCAATCTCCGGCGACTCTCCGCCAGCGCCTCACGGTCAACTCCGGTTTGGTGCTGGGCCAAACCATCCAGTAACTCAACCGTCACGGCCCAGCGTGTCGCCAAATATTCGGCCTCTACGACCAGCCGATCCGACTCTGCCACCGCTGTTCGGGCCTCGCGTTTCCCAGCCCAGTCTATGGTTTGACCAATGACCAAGTTCCTTGTTTCAACATCAGAATTTTGTGCATTTAGAGTCAGCAGAGGGTTATACAAAGGCCGCGAGGCGGCATCCTTGAAAGAGCTACTGGCATTTAGGGCACTTCGGGCGGCTTGCACGCGCGGGTTACTTTCGACAACCGTTTTTATAAACCGACTGAGCTCGGAATCTGCATGTGTGGCGCCGACCGCGCTGATGTCAGCTACTGCAGCCGGCGATGGAATGAGTAGCAGGACACCTAGGGCAAAGGTAGCGCGGTAGAGTATTTCTCGCATAAATCATCTTCCTAATGCGTACACATCGACGTAGCTGCCAATCCGTGATTGACAGACACGATTTAACATCGAAAAGAAGATTTAAGCGTTTGGCGGCGGGGTGGGTGGAGCTTGGGCAAAGTTCGATATGCGCCACTTATTCACACTGATACGGTCACGCGAACCATCTGGCACCGTTATCTGGGCCGATATTGGCAGACCCGTAAAACAATGTCCGTGACAGCAGTGCTTACAGTGATCATCATCTAACTCTGAATCAGGTACGTTGCCATCGTGATCAACGAGACCGCGCCCAAATTCTATTTGATGTAACCCATCGTCGTCGCCATGCGGCACACCCTCTATGAGAGAGCCGGTCGCTCCCTCAAGACTCATCAAGAGTAAGGCGAAAACAATGACATGGCTGATTAAGGATCGCATCTTATTTATAGTATAGCGCGTCTGTTGGGGAACAACGTGGCCACCGTTTTTTCTGCGCCGAACCACCCAACAGATAGTGTGCTTCGAAGACTTTCACAGAACGAAGACCAGTTTGCTGTCGCTTGGTGCTCCACTCTGAGTGCGAATTTTCAGCGGCAATTCCACATCGGTAAACCTTAGTCTTTTTGCTTGCTAGCGCAATTAGACGCTTCTGTGCATGAATGTCGAGAGCACTCAAGCTCCAGAGTCGAATGGATAATTCCAAATCGTTCTCGAAGCATCCCCTTAACCGATGCCTTAACAGCATCCGCATCTGCCCAGCGGCCCACCTCCACAACAACGTGAGCATCCAGCGCCGCGCGATGCTCATCCATCAGCCAAAAGTGCGCATGATGAATATCCTCGACCCCATCAACGACGCGGACGGCTTGGAGAACTGAATCTGTCTCGATGTCAGGCGGGCTACCAAGCATCAGAATACGTACCACCGGCCTATCTCACGCGCGGATTGCCATAGGATATAAGTAGCTATCATTGCCGTCACAATAGGGTCAACCAGAGACCAGTCGAACAGCAGAATCAGCGTACCCGCCACGATAACGGCGACGGACCCAAGAGCATCGGCGACGTTATGTAGAAAAGCAGCTCGGATGTTCACACTGTTGCGCGACATGGCATAAGTGAGTAGCGCAGTCGCCATGTCCACGACTAGCGCTATCCCCGCTATGACAATAACCGTCCAGCCCACGACTGGCTGTGGATTCAAGAATCGCATACCTGCTTCATACAACAGATACAGGCCAATCACGATCAGTGACGTGTAGTTGATCAGCGCTGCGACTACCTCAATTCGACCATATCCGAACGTCATGCTCTCGTCACGAGGCCGTCGTCCAATCTTGCGTGCCCCAAATGCAATCACCAGTGCAATCGCGTCAGAGAAAGTGTGAAGAGCATCGGCAACAAGTGCCAAGCTGACCGAAAGCGCACCGCCGACCACTTGCGCCACGGTCAGGACCAAATTGATAACGATAGCCAAGAGAACGCGTCCATCGCCAGCCTGCGGGTCAACGTGATTATGTCCTCTGCTCATAAGTGACTCTCTAATCAACTGGTTCGTGGATGTGTTGGCGGAAATCAGGCTTTCGTTCGATAACCGAGGGTTCTAGGATAAAATCTACAGCGGCTATAGGGTCAAGGGTTGTTCTCATAAATATTTGCTGGATAGGTAATATGTCTCGTCCGACTGGCGTGAAAGCGATAATGATTCGCCGTTGTGAAAACGTAGCGCGTACTCTGTCCCACAAACCGCACAGATGGGTGGTATCGTCGCGACGATGAGCCCCCGTTCCTGGAAAGACCAACACGAGCCCCTCCGCCCAACCCGCGGCAGATGGACTCAGATCCATTCCACCGGAGAATCGCTCAGACCACCTAAGACCTTCGCCGGCGCGAGAGGTAGAAAAGGACGAAACCTGATAGAACAACGACAAGGGCAAACAGCGAAAACGCCCTCAGCAGGCCGTTGTTGAAGTCGTCGCGATTCTCGTAGTCCATCGTGTGGAGCATCCACAGAAAATCAAAGATTCTCCAAGACTGGTGCCTCACTCTCTGAAAGCTGCCATCGCGCTCCGCAACATACGCCGTGAGCTCCTGAGGACCCTCAAATGTAACAGCCCACACCGGAAGGGGCCGGCCCCTGTATTCATGATGCGAACCTACCTCTGTCAGGAGCGAAATCCCCGTGAGGTCATATTCATCCTTAATGTGTCGCCGAGCAATTCGTTCGGCCTCTTCTCTTGAGACCCCTGGCTTCACATCACCGCTTTCTGGATCGATAAGCGTATTTCTGTTCACCCACAGGTAGGGGCGCTCGTCGATGAACCTGACCGCCAGCTCCGATACCTGAAGCTCCGATACCTGAAGCTCCGATACCTGAAGCTCAGAATCCAGCATCGTCAACGCCCGAAGCGTCGTGGTTTGTGATGCTGGCGACAGGAACTGATCACCATGTATGTCGTCGATATCTGTCCAGCTGAAGTAGAGCCCGCTTGCGGTCCACATCAGCAATTGGACGCCGACAAAAACGCTTATCCATCGGTGCGCTTTACGCACGTAGAAATGTTTACTCTTTCTCATAGCGACATCGGTATCGATGGAAATTGGGCGACGCCACAAGAGCCGTCTGGCGCCGCTGCAGAATCCTGGCGGCGACGGTGGCACCGACCCAATGTATCAACCTCAGGGTTCAATTTTGTCATCGAGGCAGTCGCCGCCGTCCGTAGCGGTATTACAAATCGCCAGAATTCGGTACGAGCCATCCCTACTGTGCTTGACTAAGAACGACACTTCAGCGTTCTCAGTGAACGCCGAGATATCGACATCTCCGGTCACGCCAAACCGCATGGTCATCGCCGCCATCTCTATACCGCCTTTGAAAGGCCCATGATCGATAGTCAACGTGTCTCCCTGCTCTCCCACAGATCGAATCACGCCAGTAGCGTGCCCAATAGACTCCTCCATGGCGTGCTCACCGTGGTCCGTGACCGACCGGCCGGGACACGCTGATCCGGCGGTTTACGCACAAGGTCGACACGCGGCGTGCTGAGACTTCGAACGTAAAACGTTCGACGATACTTGTGCACCGGCCGGGCGTGATGTCTCTTGGGTTTGCCACAACACGAGAGACACCGACAGCGAGTCAGAATGCCCCCGAGAAGAGTGCGCCGGTTTTTCTCGGGATATCGCAAAGGGTGTCTACCGCGCTGGAGCACCTGGATTTCAACTTCAACCTGCACACCCCTCAACAATCACGCCGTCTAGAGTGATCTGCCAGATAAATTCGCTGATGTCGTCGAGTGTATAGGCACCCTCTGGATCAAACCACGTTGCAACCCAATTTAGCGCCCCCAGGCCGATCAGGCGAAGCAAACGATCATCGACACCCCGCCGAATAACACCCTGTTGAATCATCTCTGCGAGTATATGGGCCCAAAGGGACTCATAACGATCACGCAGCTCAATAATCTCCTCCCGCGCCTCGCGGGTCAGAGCCCGCCATTCAAACAGCAGTACGTAAACCGTGTCTGAATCAACCAGCAGAGCGCGCAGATGCGCGTCAATGCACAGACGTAACCGCTCTACCGGATTGTCCGAGCTCACGCGCGCGGTTTCGACCTCTGCCGTAACCTGACCGACTCCCTGTCGCATCAGTTCAACCAGGAGGGCTTCCTTCGTGCTGTATCGATAGTGAAGACTTCCGGGCAGCATTTCGCAAGCCTCGGCGATTTCCTTGAGTGAAGTCTTGTCGAATCCCTTCTCACGAAAAAGCCTCGCCGCGTTGGACAAAACGTTGTCCCGGTCTTCCAGCTTGCGTCCGGGGACAACCTGCTTGTGATCCACCCTTTCAGTACCTCCCGCAATGGCCGGTGCGTTGTTCAGCACCTCGGCGATAACCCGATTATCTGGCATTGATGGTACGCCATCACAGCGATAGCCGTCATTTTCACGTGACCGACACTCATTTGGTTGGTCGACCAACCAAATATACGATAGGATAGCGAACATCAAGTGCAACAACCTAGCAGTCGCCTATGCGCAACACCGGTGTTCAGCTCAATCTTACGCTCGCGCAAAGTCGCAGGGCGGTTTGGCCATGTTGACTGCGTCGCAGTTCATAGAACACGTCCCCCATAGCCGGGATCTGGGTATGGAGGTCGTCTCAGTAAAGGGAAAGCGTGTTTGTATGCGACTGACGCCAAAGCCGTGGATGCTTGCCGACGACGGAGGAGAGGAAATCTGTTCCAGCATCATGTATTCGCTGGCAGATTCGACCTGTGGGCTGGCGGTCTTCGCAGAGGTACAGAGATTGAGCCCTGTCGCCACGCTGGATTTGCGTCTGGATTACCTGCAGCCTGCCAACGGCAAACGGCCGTTGTTGGCGGTTGCCAGCTGCCGCCATCTGACGGACGACATCGCATTCATCGAATGCGAGATCCATTCCGAGGGTGAGGGCGAGCCCGTGGCAACGGGAAGCGCCACCTTCATGCGCAATACCCACGGCCCACGGTTCCAGGCAACTGGAGGCAAAAGGCCGGAAACATGAGCGATATGATCGATTCAGTGCAATCACGCCCCGACTTGAGCGAAGACCCGGGAAAAGGCTGCGCATGGCAGGCCCTTCTGGACCGCTTTCCGTACGCCCGGCACCTTGGACTGCAGGCTCAGCAACACGATGAGGGCATGGTGGTTGCCTTGCCTTATCGCGAGTCGTTCATTGGCAACTTTATGCTGCCAGCCCTGCATGGAGGCGTTCTTGGCGCGGTGATCGAGATCACCGCGCGGGCGGCTGCGCAAAACGCAGATGAAGATGCGCGTTGCACGCGCATTGTCGACAGCAACATCAATTATCTTCGTTCAGCGAGGGCAGTAACCACCTTCGCCAAGGCGAGTATTGTTCGCCAAGGCGGGCGTACCAGCCTGATAGAGGTCACTTGTTGGCAGGAGAACAAGAACCGACCCGTTACCAGCGGACGTGTTCAGTTGCTGTTCACAGCCACGGTGGCCACGTGACAATCCAGCCATTGAGGATGGGTACGACATGCCCGAACGCGACACATTTCAAGCCCCGGACGGCCAGGAAATAGCACTGTGGCGCTGGCCGCACGCGCAAGGCCGCCCCACCCTTCACTGGGCACATGCCACGGGATTCCACGGCCGCCTGTATCAACCCCTTCTTGACGCGCTTTCCACCGATATCAACGTCCTGGCGTGGGATATGCGGGGTCACGGGGCGAGTGCCAGTGCGGCGAAAAGCTCAGCATTACGAGGCTGGGAACCTTACTATCGGGACATGACCGCCCTGCTGGAAAGCTTTGATGAGCCGGTCTGGCTTGCCGGCCATTCCATTGGGGCTACCACCAGCGTCATGGCCGCAGCCAGGCGGCCAGACAACGTCCTGGGTCTCATTCTGGCGGAGCCCGTCATCATGGATCCCCGGCAGGGCCGGAAATTGTGGCTGAGCAAGTTGCTTCGCCAATCACACCGGATTCCTCTGGCCGCTGGCGCGGCGCGCCGGCGAGCGGTATTCGACTCACGGGACGATGCGCTGGACAGTTATCGCGGCCGCGGTGGCTTCAAGAGTTGGCCCGAAACATGGTTGGAAGCCTATGTTCGTCACGCCTTTGTATCTGACGGGGATCATGTGCGCCTGGCCTGTTCGCCAGAGTGGGAGAGCGCCACCTTCGCCCATACCGAACACAAACCCTGGTCCGGTATTCGCCAGTTGCAATGTGAAGTTGTTGCGCTCGCCGCAGAACAGGCGTCAACTTTCTCGCCAGCTGCGCGCGAGCGTTTCAGTGCCTTACTACCAGCCGCCGAAGTAACCGTCGTTGCCGGAACAACCCATTTCCTGCCTATGGAGCGCCCGGATGCGATTCGCGATACCGTGCGACAAAAAATGTCGATCACAGTCTGCGAATCGCAGTGAGTAGTCCTGGGGTGTGGGTGCCGTCCGTCGAGTTAGCAACACCCGCCTATTCGGTCATTTATGCCGTCCTGGTATTCATCATTAAGGCAGGAAACGTACGCTCGCCCTGCCTAAACCCTGGCCACTCCCGCAAAGTTGGGGTTTGCAGACTTTGGATCAATGTCATCAATGGCTCCGCGTGTCGGAATGACCGTTTCTCTCTTTCATCCATTATGGTGCTTTTTGCCATAACGATGGGCCTGATCGGCTGCACCAAAGGCGACCAGCAGGCCCCCGCGCGGGTACCACCGGTGGTACGCACAGTAATCGTGGCACCAGACGATCCGGAAGCGCTGCGCCTCTCGGCAGTGATCCGCGCCCGGGTCGAGGCACCGCTCACTTTCCCGCGTGCAGGGCGCATCGTCGCGCGGCACGTCGACGCCGGCGAGACTGTCTCGGCAGACCAGCTCCTGTTCAGCCTCGATGACCGCAGCGAACGCCTTGAGCTGGCACGCGCCGAGGCCGCGCTGGATGCGACGACCGCTGAGGCCGAGAATGCGGCGACCGAGCTTGCGCGCCAGCGTGACCTCATGGCCCGTGAGTTGACCAGCAGGCAGGCCCAGGACAGGGCGGCGCTGCTGGAAAGGGCAACCGCGGCGCGGCGCACCGTGGCCGAGAACGAACTGCGACTTGCGCGCCTGGGCCTCGGGGAAACGGAGCTACGCGCCCCCACCGCCGGTACCGTCATGCGCCTCGAGACCGAGGTCGGCGCCGTGCTGCGTCAGGAGGCACCGGCTCTGCTCTTCGCCGAGGACGGCCCGCGGGAGGCGGAGGTATTTCTCGGAAGCCCGGCGGCCCCGGCGATGGCGACCCTGTGGCACGGCGGTAAGGACATCACCGTCGAGCTTGGCGAGCGTGACGGGGTAGCTGATCCGACAAGCCGCGGCTGGCGCACGCGCTACCGCTTGCCGCCACACCTGCAGCTGCCCCTGGGCAGCGTCGCCAGCCTGTCTTTCGCCGGCGCCGGCGACGCCGCGACCTTCACCGTGCCCTTGGCCGCCGTCGACGAACGCGGCGAGGGGCCACAGCTTTGGCGGGTCGTGGATGGCCGCAGCGAGCCGACACCGGTAACCGTCGTCGCCGTGGACCGGGAGCAGGCGCGGGTACGCGGGGAGCTCCGCGCGGGCGATGCCGTCGTAGCCTTGGGAACGCATCTGCTGTCCCCGGGCATGAGGGTCAGGGAACGGCGGCAATGATGGGCGTCAACCTGTCTGCGCTGGCGGTCAGACAGCGTTCCGTCACCCGATTTTTCATTATCCTGGCCGCCCTCGGCGGCCTTAGCGCCTTCCTGTCCATGGGCCGCGCTGAAGACCCGGCCTTTGTGGTCCGCTCCCTGGTGGTGTCCGTGCTCTGGCCCGGCGCCAGCGCTGAAGAGGTGGACCAGCAACTGGTGCACCGGCTGGAAAAGCGCCTGCAGGAGGTAGCCTACCTGTACCGGCTGGAGACGGTGGCTCGCCCCGGGCGCGCCGACATCACCGTCGAGTTCGAGGACTTCACTCCGGCGGAGAAGATTCCCGAGCTGCAGTATCAGGTGCGCAAGCGTATGCTTGACGAGATGCCGCTGCTGCCGCAGGGCGTGGTCGGCCCGATCGTCAACGACGATTACTCGGACGTATTCTTCAGCCTGCTCGCCCTCACCGCCCCGGGACTGCCGCTGCGCGACCTGACCCGGGAGGTCGAGGCGATCCGCGATCGGCTGCGGCTGGTGCCCGGGGTGCACAAGGCGCTGATCCTGGGCGAGCGGCCGGAACGTATCTACGTTGACGTGGATAATGCTCTGCTGAACAACCTCGGGGTCTCCTCCCAGGCACTCATCGATGCCATAAACACGCACGTCCGCCTACTGCCTGCCGGCGAGCGCCAGGCCAGCGGCCCGTTGCTGCGCATGCGCGTGGGCGACAACCACGCGGAACTCGACAACCTTCGCTCCATCCCCGTACGCCTTGGCAACCACCTGATGCGCCTGGACCAGCTGGCCGAGGTCTACGCCGGCTACGAGGACCCGCCCGGCTACGTGGTGCGCGCCCAGGGCGAAGACGCTCTGCTGCTCGGCGTGGTCATGACGCAGGGCGCCAACGGCCTCGACCTCGGCGAGCGGCTGGACACCTTCCTCGCCGAGGAACGCGAACGGCTGCCTCTTGGCATGTCTCTCCTGCGCCACACCAATCAGGCGGAAGCCATCGCCGACGCTGTGAACCTGTTCCAGATCAAATTTCTGGTGGCAGTGCTCGTCGTGATGCTGGTCAGCTTCGCCGCTCTCGGTCTGCGTGCCGGCATCGTTGTCGGCATCAGCATCCCGCTGACCCTCGGAATCACCTTCCTGGCCATGAAACTGTCGGGGATCAACCTCGACCGTATCACACTCGGCGCCCTGATCATCGCCCTCGGGCTGCTAGTGGACGACGCCATCATCGCGATCGAGATTATGCTGGTGAAAATGGAGGCAGGAATGCCCCGGGTCGAGGCTGCGGCCCAGGCCTGGCACATCACAGCCGCGCCGATGCTCTTCGGCACGCTGGTTACAGTCTCGGGGTTCGTGCCGATTGGTTTCGCCCGTTCCAGCGTAGGCGAATACGCCGGCAATATCTTCTGGGTACTGGCATACGCCCTCATAATCTCCTGGCTGGTTGCGGTCACCTTCACACCCTACCTGGGCGTGCGTCTGCTGCGCGAGCCCGGCGGTACCGGGCACGGGGGCGATCCCTATGACACACCGCGCTACCGACGCCTGCGCGCCCTGGTTCGCGCCTGCGTCAGTCATCGCGTGCTTGTGGTGGCCGGCACAGTTCTCCTGCTGGTGCTCGCCGGGGTCGCCATGAACGGCTTCGTCCAGAAGCAGTTCTTCCCAGGTTCGGACCGCCTCGAGGTCATCGTGTCGCTTTGGCACCCCCAAGGCACCTCCATCGCTGAGACCGGGGAAACCGTGCGTGCCGTCGAGGCTCTGCTCGAGGCGCAACCGGGCGTAGTCAATCAAGTCAGCTATGTCGGTGCCGGCGCGCCGCGCTTCTTCATCTCCTCCAATCCGGAGCAGCCCTCCCCGGCCTTCGGCAAAGTGGTTGCCGTGGCCCGTGACAAGCGGGCCCGCGACGCGATCATGGCTGCGGTGCGCGAGCAGGTGACCGCCGGCGCCTTCGCACAGGCGCGGGTGCGTGTGTCGCGGCTGCTTTACGGACCGCCGGTGGTGTGGCCTCTGGCCTTCCGCATCGTCGGCCCCGACCCGGTCGTATTGCGGAACATCGGCCGTGAACTGGTGGTCCTCATGAACGCCAACCCGCACATCAAAGACCCTCACCTCGAGTGGGACGAACGCATCCCGATACAGCGGCTGATCTACGACGAGCACGCACTGGCCCGCTACGGCCTTACGCCGGCCTCAGTGGCCCGCTCCCTTCAGGTCAACCTCCACGGTGAAGCTGTCGGCGAGCTGCGCCAGGGAATCCGCACGGTCCCTATCTGGCTACGCGGCCGAGACCGCGGCGGGCTCGAACCGGGTGACGCATCGCGGCACGAGTTACGTGCGGCAGACGGTGGCAAGGTGTCGCTTGCGCAGATCGGCCGGCTGGCAGTGGAATACGAGGAGCCAGTGATCATGCGTTATAACCGCGAGCGCTTCCTGCCCGTCGTTGCGAACATCCGCAGCGGGCAGCCGAACAGCGTCACCGACGAGGTATGGGAGGCCGCCGCGGGACTTCGCGAAGAGCTGCCTCCCGGCTACCGGATAGATATCGGCGGCTCGGTGGAGAAATCAGGCAAGGCGAACGCCTCCCTATCGGCCCTCCAGCCGGTGATGGTCGCTCTCATGCTGATCTTCGTGATGCTGCAGATGCGCAGCTTCCGCGGCACCTTCATGGTGGTGGCAACGGCGCCCCTGGGGCTGATCGGGGCCGTCGCGGCACTGCTCCTGTTCAACCAGCCCTTCGGCTTCGTGGCGCTTCTCGGGCTCATCGGCCTCGCCGGGATCCTCATGCGCAACACGCTGATCCTGGCGCAGCAGGTGGAAGACAACCGCGCCGACGGCATGGACGGCGCCGAGGCGGTCATCGAGGCCACGGTGCGCCGGGCGCGGCCAGTCATCCTGACGGCACTGGCAGCAGTCTTCGCCTTCGTCCCCCTGACTCTCGACGGCTTCTGGGGTCCAATGGCCTATGTGCTCATCGGCGGTCTGGCCGTGGGCACGGCGATCACCCTCCTGTTCGTGCCGGCGCTCTATGCGCTCTGGTATCGCCTGCCGCCGCTGGCTCGGTGACGGGCCGCCTGAGGTATTCCGCATTTTTGGCTGCCAATGTTCGGCTGGGCTGTAGATCATGCAGTGAGATCCGGATCAGCTTTTGACGACGCAATGGCTTTTAGACAGGTGAGGAAGTCATCGGGCAACTTTGTCCAAAAACGGCGGGAGACAAGCCGATCTGGGCGAACCTCACGAATAGTTAAGTTGAGGTATTCACATGACGCCGCTTAGGTCGCGCGCTGACGCATTGCTACCAACACGCCCGGCACTTGTTCGATCCGAGACTCCATGTCTGATGACATATCGCTACCGCCCCAACCGCGATCCGGTAGCCGGCGCCATGCAGCTCACGTCTCGGTCACCATCGAAAGAACCAAAGAGGCCGAGCATGTCGGTTGACGGCGTGACACTAGGCAACAACTGAATCACATCCGAGGAATGCGGCCCACTCATTCATCATCTCTCGCCGCTGCTCCATAAGGTCGGCGCGAAAATAGGCCGCCTGAACTTTGTCGGTAAGTTGATGCGCTAGCGCCACCTCGGCCATGCGTTCGGGGTAGCGTGTCTTCTCACCCACCCAGTCACGAAAGGTGCTTCGAAGGCCGTGGACACTCGTTCGTTCCAGCCAGTCCGTACGCTTCAGCACATTCGTCATGGCCATATTGCTCAGGCATTTACCGCGCTTTTGTCCGGGGAAGACCCAGTCTCCCCTCTCGCCCTGATGAACTGACTGGGTCTTCAGCACGGCAACGGCTGCATCACAGAGCGGTATGCGGTGCTCCTTGCCCGCTTTCATGCGCACAGCGGGAATACGCCATTCCTTCCGATCAAGGTCGATTTCCGACCAGGTCGCTTCCAGGGTTTCACTGGTCCGGGTCGCACACAGTAGTGTCAGCAGAAGAGCGCGACCCGCGGCGGTATCGACATCCGTGAGTTTCGCCGCGAGCTCGGGGGCCTCTAGATATGGCAGCGCCCGCTGGTGCTCCACGCGGTGAACCTTGCCGGGCCTGGGCAGCACGTTGTCGAGGTGCCCCCGCCAGCGAGCAGGATTATCACCCTCACGATGGCCCTTTGTCGTCGCGTAGTCCAGAACGCGTTCGATGCGGCCCTGCAACCGTTTCGCGGTTTCGGTCTTCTCGGTCCAGATGGGGGTGAGCACCTGCAGCACCTGATCCGTGGTGACTTCACCTACGGGCACGACACCCAATATCGGAAAGGCATACGTCTTCAGCGTATTGCGCCACTGCTGCCCGTGCTTCCGGTTCGTCCAACCCGCCGCGTTGTTGTCGATAAACTCATCGGCGACGCGCAGGAAGGTCATGGCGGCACGCTCTCGCTCTGCCGTTTCAGCAGCCATCTGCGCGCGTAGCTGGGCCCTCTGACGATCGCGGACCTCAAGCGGGTCGTGGCCTTGCTGGCGCTGATCCCGCGCTGCGTCTCGGCGCATCCGCGCCTTGGCCAAACTCACCGCCGGATAGCCGCCTAACCCAAGCTCTCGCCGACGCCCTTCATGTTGGTAGCGATAGATCCAGTTTTTGCTGCCGCCTCTGGCAACCAGGAGGTACAGTCCTTCAGCATCCAGATGTCGCCCGCGACGGGTGATGCGGTCACAGTCTGCCGGTGTCAGCGCCACGCTCTTACCCCCCATTTACCCCCCACTCCAAACGAAGCGTAGCGCAACGGGATGAAACAGTCGAGGTGAGATGTCGCGTGTTTTGAGGCTTTACTAGCAGGTAATTGCGCTATTTCAGCGTGTTGCGCAATGTTTCACTACAATACAAAAAGGTGGCGGAGCGGACGGGACTCGAACCCGCGACCCCCGGCGTGACAGGCCGGTATTCTAACCAACTGAACTACCGCTCCAGGTAGACGCTACGTTGCCGATCTGGTGGAGCGCTGAAACGCCCGAGGCAACGTGGTGGGTGGTGACGGGAT
Source organism: Pseudomonadota bacterium (assembly GCA_038750875.1). GTDB lineage: Bacteria > Pseudomonadota > Gammaproteobacteria > Pseudomonadales > Halieaceae > Congregibacter. Next base: position 163,685 of record JBCDGU010000004.1, read on the forward strand.
CGAACCGCCGACCCTCTGCTTGTAAGGCAGATGCTCTCCCAGCTGAGCTAACCACCCGCGTTGGAGGGGCGCATTATAGAGATGTGGCCTTGCCTGTCAACGAGTTTCCCGATGAAGATCAGGAGCTTGTCGTGTTCGCCCGATCCCGGCGATTTTCCCGCCGATCCAGCTTGTTTTCAGCGCGATCTAAGCGATCTTCGGCGAGGTCGCGAGGCCCATGAGTCACTGCTCTGTCCCTTCGATCCTCACGGCGATCAACGACGTCTTCAGCTCGATCGACGCGATCCTCCCAGCGATCTGCGCGGCTTCCCTGAGCCCAAGCGCCGTTGGCTTCGGCGGCAGAAAGTCGGGTGTCGATGCGGCCCAATCGCTCCGCGGGGCCCGCCCAGACCTGACTTGAGGCAAGACCTGTAAGAACAACAGCTAAGACGACTTTTTTCATGTGCGTGATCTCCAACGATGACTGATTGCAGTTACCTCTACGACGTACACTGCACAATCTGTCGGCGGATTTTGCACAAAAGCTCCCAAGTCTCTGCCGGGTTCTTTTGTTCTGATCCGAGAGCCGCGAACATGTGAGCTGAGTTTGGGGCAACGAGGATCCAGCGTAGAAACGGCGTGCGCTGTTGAGTGCCTGAAGCCAGGAGACTCTCTGTCTTAGACAATCATCTTTTATCGATGGGACGGCCAGCCGGCCTGAGACTATTGTTACAGCACGATGACGCCCGGACGAATGCGCGGTGTGAAATTATGACTCACGCCGTTACATAAGGTAGCGTTTACAGAAATTTATGCACAAAGTTGGAGCGGGTTTCCGGAAACTGTAAGTTACGCGACAACTCAGATATTACTTCTAGTTAATGTTACTTATCTAATTGATTTATATATCTTTATACCCATTGATTAATTTTTCGCCAGTGGATACAGATCGTGTGTTTATGCGGCCTCGGTCGGCAACTGAACAAATTATTCACCGGTTTATCCACAGGTTTTGTGGAAAACAGGTCCGATTATGATGAATGGGGCGTTGACGCTTCCTTGTAACCAAACTGAAACTTGGCCGAAACATCAGCACAGAGCGAATAAACCATGACCTGGCTTGAATGGATAACCCTTGCCGGCCTGTGCTGGGCGGGCGCGGCATCGCCCGGCCCCAGTCTGGCGGTGGTGCTTTCAGCCTGTCGTCAGGGTGGACGCTCCGCGGGATTGCTCGCCGCCTGGGCCCACGCCGTCGGGGTTGGGCTTTACGCGGGTCTTACGGTGCTGGGGTTTAGCGCCCTTCTGGCGCGACTGCCTGCACTCTTCATTGTGATTCAGCTTGCTGGCGCGACCTATCTTCTGTGGATGGCGGCAAAGCTATGGTTCGCTGCCGCAACTACTAAGGAAGATGAGGAAGATACAGGCGCTTCGATGACGGCAATGCGCGATGGTTTTGCCGTCGCGTTTCTCAACCCGAAGCTGGCGGTCTTCATGCTTGCCCTCTTCAGCCAGTTTGTGCAGCCGGGGGCACCCCTGGATGTAAACGCACAGCTGGTGGGCACGGCCTTCGCTGTTGACGGGATCTGGTATTCGCTGATCGCCCTGCTTTTCACTCGCGATGGTTGGCTCGCTGCACTGAAGCGAAACGCGCAGCGGGTCGATCGCGCCTTCGCCATCGCTTTGGCGGCGCTGGCACTTTACATCGCTAGTCAGGCCATCATTTCTCTGAACAGCTAGTGCACCGTAGGGGCTTCAGCGATCACAACAGCCTGCAGAATGTTGCCGAGCATGATGATCTGACCGATCTCCCGGTTTACTCCATCGCGACTGTATTCGAAGCGGTACTGACGCCAGACTCGCCAGCGTCCGTTCTTATCTTTGCTCAGGGACACCTTCGCCTGGGACACGGTTTGATCCAGTAGCTGAAGGTCTGCCGTCACGGTGGAGCGTCGCGCGGCCTGGATCGCAAGTTCACGCACTCGCGTGCCACTAAACCAGTACCAGGCCGCACCGCCCAAAACAGCGACAAACAGAATATCTGCCAAAGTGAGGGTCATGCTGCCCCTGCTGAACTTCGATCTTGAGCAGCGAGAAATGCGCCCACAACGCTGTTGAACTCATCGGGCTTCTCGGCGTGAAGCCAGTGCCCCGTGCCGTCGATACAGTAGAGCTCAGCCGCGGGAAACAAGCGGAGGGTTTCCTCTTGAGCGTGCGCAGGCCAATAGTCTGAGAGTGCCCCACTCACAAACAGCGCAGGCCCTGGATACGGAGAACCCTGGGGCACGCTCCGAAGCTCTTCGTAGTGATCCCGAATCACGCGATCGTTAAAGCGCCACACGTAGACGTCACCCTCTTTTTTGAGGCTTAGAAGAAGAAACTGCACCACAGCGGATTCGGCGATATGCGCTTCAAGGTAACTCGCGGCTTCCTGCCGACTCGTTGGCCTCGCGCGCTCCACCGCCCCAATGCCGGCGAAAACCGCATCGTGGGATGCGGGGTATTCAATGGGTGCAATGTCGGCAATAACAAGGAATGACACGGCTGAGGCGTCCAGCATGGCAATCTGCATGGCGACTTTGCCGCCCAAAGAATGGCCCACAAACCCCGCGGATGCGAGTTTATGCTCCCGCAGGTAGAGCAGTAACTGCTCTGCCATATCCGAAAGAGACATCGCGTCGATCCAGGAGGAGCGACCGTGATTGGGCAGGTCAATCTGATGTACCTCATGGGTTTCGGCAAGGAGACGGGCAATACCACCCAGATTGCTGCCCATGCCAAACAAGCCATGCAGAAGAATGATGGGGTCTCCCGAACCACGAACACTCGCATGCAGGCCGTGCCCCAGCCCGGTGTGCCCAGCCCTATCCGGGGACGCCCATTCGTCGACTTCTGCTACCATGCGCGCTTTCCTAATAACTAAACGACCCATGTTACCGAAGAACTCCGCCTGGCTGCTCATTACCAGCCTCACGCTAGTCCTTGCCGCCTGCGCCAGCGGGCCGAGCTACAACCCCACAGTGTTTCCGTTCGAGGTCAATGAGGAGCGCCTCGCCGCAAACCCCATAAAGACCGTGGTTATTCCCCACGTCAATCTCGGTGCTCCCTCGCGGAAATACCTTGTCGAGGCGGGTCCGCGAGTAGATGCCCAGCTGTCGGCCTACCTCAAGGAAAATGGCTACACGGTGATCTCCCAGCGCGAATTCCGTCAGCATTGGAATACGGCGGTGCGCGCCTTCGGTGATCCTGTTGATGACACCGGTCAAGTCAACATGAAAACCTTCTCGCAGATCATGACGAGTGTCCGCGATCGATTTGCCGAAGACTCTGAGCTGGATGCCTTTGTCTTTACAGACGTCGTCGAGCTTGAGACCGCATTTAATGGCGGCCTAAAACACAATGCCCGGTGGGATGGGGTTTTGCGTCGCCCCTCTGTTCAGGGTCCAGGCAATAGCGTCAGCGCAGATTTCGACTGGGGACAGTTGGCGTCCGTTGCTTCCGTTCAGGTCACGATTTTCGATACGGAGTTGCAGCGGGTGTTTGTAAGCCGTGGCGGCCTGGACTCCACCGACGCGGTGGACACGCGCTCAAGCCGCGGTGGATTTACACGGCGCCGCAACATCCTGGAGAACGAAAGCTACCTCCGTGAAGGTGTCGAGCTCGCTATGCATCCCCTTATCGAGATGAAGAACTACCCCGGTAATCCATAAGCGCACCTGACGAATCGGCGCTGGCAAAGCAGTACCAGCATCTCGATCCTTGAGCCCTCGCAGAAACGGCTGAGCTGTGGGGCTTTGAGAAAAAGCGTCCGCGCAAGGCGCGCAAGCGCGATCTGGTCGACTTTTACCAAGCTCGATGAAAGTCCTCGACGTTCATCGGCGGCAACGCTTTACTCCCGCCATCACGCGACCCCAAATAGATGAAACCGACAATCTCCTCGTCGGCGTTGGAGCCGAGATCAGCGACCAACTCCGGGTCTTGAGGATAGTCTCCGGTTCGCCACACACCGCCATAGCCCAGCGCCTCTGCCGCCAACAGCAGACTAAACGCTGCACAGCCTGCGGACACACGCTGCTCCCAATACGGTACTTTCGGATGCTCCTGCAGCTTGGCCAATACCACGATGACCGTCGGCGCTCGAAGGGGCCCTTTCAGCGCTTTTTCCCGTGCGGCACCCTCGGCCTCAGGGTTGCGCCGAAGGAGAGATCGCTCAAGGCACTCGCCGAGAGCCTGCCGACGTTCGCCGGTCACACTTAGAAAACGCCAGGGGCGCAGCCAGGCATGGTCAGGACTGCGAAGTGCACAGGCCAGCATCTCATTCAGCTCTGTAGCCGACGGGCCTGGCTCGGTCAGCCGTGGCGCAGAGTTTCGTTCTTTAAGGAACTGAAGGCGATCATTGGATGGGGTCATGAGGTCTGTAAGCTTTGGGCAGGGCGCCGAATTTTAGCAGCGCAACCTGCCTGATGCAGAGACCCGCAGATCTTGGGAACTTAGTCCTCGTTGTCTGAGCTTCCAGCTTTGAGATGCAGAGCTTGGAAGTCGAAGTCTAGCGCCCGCGACTTCAGCGCATGCGGCGTTCAGGTATCTCGCCGATAAAAATGTTCATAAACCCTTCATCGCCTTCGGTTGCATCGACGTTGTCGCACCAGGTCGCGAGCGCTTCTGCGGTAGACGGCACTACGCGCTTATCAACGTGATCAACAATGGCCATGGGTAGACCCAACGTTCCCAGGGTTTCCATGAGCTCCCGACCAGAATGCCCCGCTCGGCGGAGCGAGTAAGGCGTCAGCTCCAGCAGAATACGGAGCCGGGCCCCGCTCTCTTGCAACAACGGCAGCAGCCCGCGGATCACAGCGCACTCCGTGCCCTGCGTGTCGACCTTGAGCAAATCGACGTGCGAAATCTTGTCGGCGAGATACTCATCGCCTCGCACTACCAGCACCGACTCCGTTTTGCGATTGCACTCGGTGCCATAGAGTTGATGATCCCCGAGATTGTCGTCACTCAGGTGAAGCTCCGCGGACTGCGTGGTGTCACCCAGGGCACAGGGATGGACTTCGACGCATTGCGCGTCATTAAGGCCCATGTTCCTGCGCAGCAATCTCACGTTGCCGGCCGCGGGTTCAAAGGCGTGCACCGCACCCACGGGAATTTCAGCACAGGCAGCCAGCAGCGAGAAGTAACCAAGATTTGCACCCACATCGACTACCACGTCACCATCACGCAGACAGGCCATCCACAGCTCAGACTCGAAGGGCTCCCAGATCTGATCGGTGACCATACGACGGGATACAAGGTCTGTCTCTGGATCATGAAGTTCGAAGACGGGCGCGCGGGCGAGGCCGGGCACCGGGCGCAGTGTTACCGTGGGAGCCAGCGCCCCGGTCATGGCTGACTCCTCGCGGGGATCAGAAAGGGTTGGCGTAGTCTAACGGAACGCTGAGCTTACCCAGACTTACAGACTCCGCCGTAAGGTTCACATCTGCATCTTGCATGACGTTGTGATCGAAGCGGTATCTGGGCGACTCTTCCCCCGCGAGCACGGCATTTTCGCGCGCGTCCTGCGCGGCTAAGACTGGCTCCTGAGCCCGCTGCCATTCGGTGATCGCACCCTGCCCATGGCGAGCCGTGAGAATCCGCAGCGTTGCCGCCGGGCTCAGTAGCGTGCCCGATGCGTTATTGCCGCCAAAACCTTTTGCATTGATAAGCGCATAGCTCTGTTGCGCAGGATCAACTTCACGGTGCTCGAGATGGAACGCCACGTTCTCTGAGATGACGTCGTCCGCTAGCGCCGCGGTGGTCGTGATCCCTGGCAGCCAGCCCAGCGCCCAGGTACCGAGGGTCGCGACCACCTGGTCGCCCGATGCGGATCCCAGAGAATGGCCCAGATAGCTTTTCACACCAGTGACAGACATCGCGTCGATGCCAAAGGCGCTGGCGACACGACTGAGTATCTGGGATTCCGTGACGCGGTTCTGCGGCGTGCCTGTTCCATGCGCGTGGACGATCCCTCCGCGGCGCAGGGCCTCGTCCCCCAAGATCGCTCGGGCGCAGGCCGCTGCTTTAGCCATGGTGACGTAGTTGCCGACGCCAGGACCTGAGATCGATTTCTTATAGCCATCAGCATTCACAAACACGTCGGCGGCGGCCCCAAGAACCGTCGCTCCCGTTTCGAGGGCCAAGGCGTCGTCAAAGAGCACAATAAACTGCGCCGACTCCCCGATGGTAAACCCGCAGTTCTCACCGAAGGGTCGGCAGGCGCGGCGGTAATCAGGTGTCTCATCGGCGTCGAGACCATCGAGGGCACGTAAACCCTTGTCCGTCGCCAGCGCACCCATGGCCGCATAGCCTTCCATAACTTCTGGCGTGATGGGCGCCTCGGACGAACCGACAAAGGCGATGCGGGCGCGGCCACTGCGGATATCGTTGATAGCGTGGCGCAGGTTGTATAAAAAAGAAGCACAGGCGCCGAGTGTCGCGCCCGTCGAGCCGGCCGCCCCAAGCACATAGGCGTTTACGAAATCCGCGGGCATTTCCGCCAAGCCCAGGGGGCAGAACTTTGATGTCACCCGACCCCCGCGATAGCGGGCCTTGAGCATACCCCCGGCCCCGGCATCGTCCAGTTGCCCCATGGCGCTGCCTGCGTAGACACTGATTTGGTCGGGAGAGAGCCGCGACGACAGGGCATCCCAATCCATACCCAGTGCCCCAAGGGCATCGCTGGCGGCGTACACGGACATCGCCAGGCCGCGGGGGTGGTTACGAGACGGGTAAAGAGCCGCGGGATCAAAGCCCTCAGGCAGCTGACTGGCTACCTTGACCTCAAAATCACGGTGAGAAGGCAAGAGAAACTGCTGCTCACCGATAATCTCTACATGCACATGATCATTGTCTTCGCCGGGCTTGAGCAGCCAGTCATCGGGAGCCGGCTTGGGCAAGTGCTTGCGATGGACGTCGAAGCTAACGGGGGCGCCGTTGGAGCGTGTGGGGAAACGCTGATTCCAGGAGACCTCCGTCGGGTCAAAATGCCCGGGGCCAAGACGCCGGATCAGCGTTCCATCAAGAAGAGCCTGCTCATCAGAAGTACCCATGAGTTGAGCCAGAGACGCGAGCATCGAATCGCGACGGGTTTGATCGATCACAGACTCAACCATGCGAGCCGTGCCATGGTGATTGGAGCTGCGTCCCGCGCTATTGATTCCGCCGAGACTAACGATGACCGGAAGGGGCTGCCCCACGATGACTCCTAGGCTGAATGCATAAACAAGGCAGCAGTTTAGTGAGCAACGATGGAATTTTTTATAGTTTTACAGCCATTTAATTTAGTAATATAGCCATAGAGCCTCGACAGTCTATGAGCCCACCGGATCTCCAACCCCATTTATCGTGCCGCCTTCATCCTCTATCCCGAAGCCCTGGCAACGAGCGTCACGTTGCCAGCGGAGATACTTCATGCCGCAAGTCAATTGGCCCGCGCCCGGGGGCACCGGGGACGGCATTCCGAGGTGAGCATCCTTGGACTGACCGACGCCGATACGCAGCAGCTCGACTCCGGAATCAGGATGACTCTCGACGGCTCTCTGGATTCGCTGACGGCGTGCGACCTACTGATACTTCCGGCGATCTGGCGACATCCTCGTCGGGTGCTGGCTCGCATGAAGCCCTGGCTTCCCTTGCTGCAGCGGTTGAGCAACGCGGGAACCAGAATTTGTACCGTCGGCTCCTCAAGCAGTGTCTTGGCCGAAGCAGGATTACTCGATGGACGTCCGGCAACCACACACTGGCACGACTTTGAACGCTTCGCCCGGCAGTACCCGGCAGTCCAGCTAAAACGACGCCATCTGATCACTCAAAGCGACAAGCTCTACTGCGTGGGCAGCGTGAACTCGATTGCAGACTTTATGATCCATTTGCTGGAAGACTGGTATGACCAGGGCGTGGCGCGCGCCGTGGAAGCGCAGTTCTCCCCCGAGGCACGCCAGTCTTTTGAAACGGCCGCCTTTCTTCAAGAATCCCCGGGTGCTCACCACGATGGCCTCGTGAGACTGATTCAGGACACATTGCAGAGCGAGTTCGCATCGCCGCACACACTGGATAGTTTGGCGGCGCAGGTGGGTCTGTCGCCCCGAAGTCTGAGCCGACGCTTTCAGGCCGCCACCGGCACGTCACCCATGCAGCATCTGCTGCAGCTAAGAATCAAGGAGGCACGAGCACTCTTACAGCACTCGGACCTGCCGGTGGCTGACGTTAGCTGGCGCTGCGGATTCTCATCACCCAGTCACTTCACACAGTCGTTTCGCCGAGCGACGGGCATGCCGCCCCGTGACTTCCGTGGTGCTGTGCGCGGTAAGCGCTTCGTCGAAACCGCTATGCCTGCATAGGTCGCATACAGATGCCACGCTTGAGTGGGATTGGGCGCTGTGGCTAAATCGCGCCCCCAACCGATTCACGACCCGGAATTTCCATGGCGGACGACATTCTCATCATCGATGGTGCGAGGACTCCCATGGGCAGCCTCGGCGGCGCCCTCTCCAGTGTCCCTGCGCCTGAACTCGCGGCGATCGCTGCCCGCAGAACCCTCGAAAAAGCAGCCGTCTCAGCCGATGCCGTCGACGAAGTCTTCATGGGGTGCGTTTTGCCCGCAGGGCTCAAGCAGTGTCCCGCACGCCAAACCGCAATCGCGGCGGATGTACCGGTAAGTGCCGGCGCAGTGACCGTCAACAAAGCCTGTGGCAGCGGCATGCAGGCGACGATTTTTGGTTTCGATAGCATCCGTGCGGGAACCAACCGCGTGGTGTTATGTGGCGGAATGGAAAGCATGAGCAATGCCCCCCATCTGCTACCCGGTGCGCGCAGCGGATTCAAACTCGGCTCCACCATTGCCTACGATCACATGATGATGGATGGCCTCGAGGACGCCTACGAGGGTCACCCGATGGGTGCCTACGCGCAGGCTACCGCCGATGCGGAAGGCATCACTCGCGAAGACATGGACAACTTCGCCATCGAATCCCTACGTCGTGCACAGGCGGCAATCGAGAACGGCAGCCTTGAGGCTGAAATCGCACCGGTGACCGTCAGCACCCGCCGGGGCGACACCCTGGTGACTGATGACGAGCAGCCGCCAAAGGCCAATCTCGAACGAATCCCGCACCTGCGGCCCGCGTTCGCTAAGAACGGAACCATTACCGCGGCCAATGCGAGCTCCATCTCCGATGGGGGCAGTGCCCTCCTGCTCATGTCCGCCAGGGAAGCGGCTGACCGGGGCGTTGCTGGCAAAGCGAAAATAGTGGCTCACGCCCGCCACAGTCAGGCTCCCGGCGAGTTCACCATCGCTCCCATCGGTGCCATTGAGAAGGTGCTCGCGGATGCGGGCTGGGCCACCGATGATGTGGATCTTTTCGAGATCAACGAGGCCTTTGCCATGGTCACAATGCTCGCCATGCGCGCCCACGATATTCCCCACGAAAAAGTGAATATCTATGGCGGCGCCTGCGCCGTTGGGCACCCCATCGGATCCACCGGATCCCGTATCATCGTCACCCTCATGCACGCCCTGGCGAATACCGGTGGTCAGCGCGGAATCGCCGCGCTGTGCATTGGCGGCGGCGAAGCCACCGCCGTCGCAATTGAGCTTTGCTAGTCAGGAGTCACTCGATCCCATGGCCCTAAATTCAGTTCCGGAAATTCTCGAAGCCATGCGCAAAGGCGAGATGGTGATCCTTATGGACGATGAGGATCGGGAAAATGAGGGCGACCTCATCATTGCTGCAGAAGCAGTTACCCCAGAGGTGATTAACTTTTTCGCCAGCGAGGCCTGCGGACTCATCTGCATGCCCATCACACAGGAGCGCGCGCGCCAGTTGCAGCTGCCGTTGATGGTGCGAGATAACCGTTCACAGCACGAAACAAATTTCACCGTGTCCATCGATGCAACGGAAACAAAGGGACCGGGCATTAGTGCCATTCAGCGCTCGCACACCGTGCAGATTGCTGCGAGGACCGATGTGACCCCCGGCGACATCCGCCAACCCGGGCACATCTTCCCCCTCGTTGCCAAAGCTGGCGGCGTACTGCGGCGCGCAGGCCATACGGAGGCCGGTGTCGACCTTGCGCGCATGGCAGGCTTTGCACCCGCAGCGCTCATCGTCGAGATCATGAATGAAGATGGCACCATGGCCCGTCGCCCGCAGCTTGAGGCCTTCGCACAGAAACATAGCCTCCTTCTGGGCACCATCGCCGATCTCATCGAATACCGCTCTCTCCATGAGCAGTCCGTTGAGCTAGTAAATTCCAAGCCCATCAATACGGCGTTTGGAGAATTCACTCTTCATAGCTTTCACGACCTGATCGACGGCCATCTCCACCACGCCCTTACGCTAGGTGAACTCTCGCCTGAGAAAGACACGCCTGTTCGGGTGCAGTCTGTCGAAATCCTCCGGGATGTTCTGCAGACCCGCATTGACGACACCGCGGGCTGGTCCGTTTCACGTGCATTGGATTACATATCAAGGGAGGGATACGGCGCACTGGTACTGATCGGGCAAAGCCGGGAGGCGGAAGCGATTCTTGCGGACATCGAAGCATTCCCGGGCCACAACCCCTACGCGGCACAGTCCGCCAGCGGCGTTCCCCAGAACTACCGCATCATTGGAACGGGTGCTCAGATACTGCAGCGTTTGAATATTGGCCGCATGAAACTCATGTCCTCGCCAACGCACTTCAACGCGCTATCGGGCTTCCATCTGGAAGTCGTGGACTTTCTGAGCCCCTGAAATTTCAGAGGCCTGCGTCACAGCGCGGGTGTCTAAAGCACCTTTAAAATAGCTGCGTTCGACAATGGATCGATCAGCCGGGCGTTCGTTTCTCTGCGGAAGCCGATTTAGCCGTGAAAATGAATGAGCGAAGCCAGCGCTTCGCGATCGGTCCGACACGTGTTCGCCGGCGCATCCTCGATGGGGTAGCCGAAGGACAACCCAAACATCACGCGTTGGTCTTCAGGAATCTGCAGTTCCTCGCGAAGGCTGTCTGACAGAAAACCCAGAGCGGTTTGCGGACAGCTATGAATACCCGCTGATTCAAGCAGCAGCATGACCGACTGAGCGAACATGCCCAGGTCACAGGCCTCTCGCTCGGTGAAGCCCTGAGGCAGGCAGAAAATGCCCAAGTGTGGCGCGTCGAAAAAGGTGAAGTTCCGCATGAAGGCAACATTCCGGGCGGCCTTGTCTTCCCGCTCGATACCCATGGCGCCATAGAGTGCCTGCGCCGACGCATACTGTCGGTCCTTAAAGTCGCCGTCGTACTTGCCGTCGTAGGGGAAATCGAGGGCGATCTTTCCCCCCATGAAATCCTCAGGTAGACGCTTTCTCAGGCGTTCCACCGCTGCGCCGCTGGCGACATGGAGATGCCACGGCTGCGTATTACAGTTGCTCGGCGCACGCATGGCGGGAGCCAGCACGCGCTCGAGGGTCTCCTGAGGCACGGGATCTGCCTTAAAAGCGCGACAGGACCGGCGGCTTAACAGCGTCTGTTCAAGAGATTCAAAAGCTGCGTCCATGGGAAAAATCCTCCGTCATTCAGCGCCGAAGCATATCCACCCACCCGGTTGAGTGCCATGACAAAGACGCGGACACTGCTATACAAAATCAGTAGAATGCGCGGTTTTTCGCGGGGCTAATGGCAGCGCTGTTCACATGAAGACCGTAGGAATCATCGGCGACGGGCAGCTCGGAATGCTGCTGTGCCAGGCCGCGCCTGAATTGAATCTCGATACCGTTCTGCTGACGAGCGATGCGGACAGCCCGGCGGCCAGATGCGCCACAAAAAGCGTTGTCGGCACGATGGACGATACGGCCACGCTCGAAGCACTCATTCAGCAGTGCGATGTCATCACCTACGAGCGTGAAGACGTGCCGCCTGCTGCCGTTTCCCTTTTACGTGAGGCAGAAAACGCGGGTCGAGTTGTCTGTCGCCCCTCCCTGGATGTCATCGAGATGATTCAGGACAAAGCCAACCAGAAACGTTGGTTCGCCGAGAACGGACTGGCTACGCTGCCCTTTGTAATCGCTGAAACCTCGCCGGAAACGCTCGCCGCGGCCGGCAAAGAGCTCGGCTTCCCCATCGTGCAAAAAGCACTGCGCGGGGGCTTCGACGGCCGCGGCGTACAATTGTTGCGCTCGGAAACTGATTTCGAGAAAGCGTGGCCCGGCGAGACTCTCCTCGAAAAGTATGCCGGTGAGTTTCGCGAGCTAGCGGTGCTGCTGGTTCGTTCGAGTGACGGCGATATGCGCTACTTCGGCCCCGTGGACATGACCTTCGAAACCGACTACTCCGTGTTGGACACGGTAATGGCACCCGCCGCTGTCTCCGATGACATCGCCGCCGCAGCGGTGCAACTGGCCAAGGATGCGATCGAGTGCATGGATGGGATCGGCGTCTTCGGCGTGGAGATGTTCCTGCTGTCTGATCGCGACGTCCTGATCAATGAGATCTCTCCGCGGGTGCACAATGCAGGACACTACACGCTCGAGGCTTGCGCGACGTCGCAGTTTTCCCAGCATCTGCGCGCCGTTGCCGACCTACCCCTCGCAGAAACGACGCTGATCCGCCCGGGCGCCATGCGCAACGTGTTATGCACACCGGCTTTAAAAGCCGAAGACATCCATCGCCCCGCACAGGAACTGGTGAGCGAAGAGGAAACCACGACCTACTGGTACGGTAAGAGCCCCGCGCGATTGATGCGCAAACTCGGGCATGTGACGGCGCTGGGAGACTCCGCCGACGTAGCGCGCGACCGAGTCGACGCGGCATGGACTCAAATACAGGAAGAGGCTCAAAACGCATGAGTATCAAAGTTGGCATCATCATGGGCAGCGACTCCGATCTGCCCGTCATGCGAAAAGCAAAAGACGCCCTTGAAGAGCTGGGCATCGCATCAGAAATGGAAATCGTCTCTGCTCATCGCACGCCCGACAAGCTCTACGAGTACAGTCGCAGCGCCGAAGCACGCGGTTTACGCGTCATTATCGCCGGTGCCGGCGGTGCCGCGCATCTTCCCGGCATGGTTGCTTCGCTCAGCGTGCTACCGGTGATCGGCGTACCTGTTGCCGCCACTAAACTTGCGGGCGAAGACAGCCTATTGTCCATCGTTCAGATGCCCGCCGGCATTCCCGTGGCCACGGTAGCGATCGATAACGCAACGAATGCGGGAATCCTCGCGGCGCAAATGTTGGCCACGGGTGATGACGCGCTCCGCGAACGCCTCCAGCAGCACAAGGACGGGCTGCGCGATAAGGTCTTGGCCAAAGCCATCGAGTAAGCCTGACGGCGCGCCCTAGCGCTCGCCCAGCCGTCGGTAACGGGGAAGCCGCCACCCGGCCGCGAGGGCACCCGCTCGTAAAACGAAGGCAGGCACCATAGCCACCAGCAGCGCAATGTCTGCCGAGAGCGGCGTGAACGATACCAGGCAAACATAGAAACCGGCGCCTACAAGGGCCGCCGTAACATAGATCTCCGGACCCACCAGGACGGATTCCGTACCCAGCAAGGTGTCACGGATAAGTCCACCAAAACTTGCCGACATCACGCCCATCACAATGGCGACAATCCAGGGCGCATCGAACTGCAATGCTTTGGCGCAGCCGAGCACGCAGAACAGCGATAAACCAAGGGCATCAGCCCAGAGAAGAAAACGACGGCGCGCCGTGAGAGTCGGCGCGACGTACCACGTGGCCGCAGATACCACCATGCAGATCCAGAGGTAACGCGTGTCACTAATCCAGAACACAGGCAGTTGAAGGAGCAAATCCCGAAGGGTTCCTCCGCCGACGCCGGTAATGGTGCCAAACAGGATAAAACCGAGGATATCGAGCCGCTTTGCTGCCGCCGCCAGAGCGCCGGACGCCGCAAAGACGGCAACTGCCAGCAGATCCAGAAACGCAATGCTGGCGCTAAGAGACACCTTCGTAACCTACTCTAACTTTCGCTAACTTTCGTACAGATCCAAAACGCCACCCTTGCTTGCTGAGGCCGCGTTGTTTGCAAACTTCGCAAGCACACCACGCGTGTATCGCGGTGCGGGCATGTTCCAGCTTTGGCGGCGACGGGCAATCTCATGGTCATCTACATTCAGCTGTAGGGCGCGAGCGTGCGCATCGATGGTGATAGAGTCACCGTCCTCTACCAGCGCGATCAAGCCACCGGCGTGAGCTTCGGGCGCGACATGACCCACGACCATGCCCCAGGTACCGCCAGAGAAGCGACCGTCCGTGATAAGACCGACCGACTCGCCAAGGCCCTGACCGACGAGAGCACCCGTGGGCGCCAGCATCTCGGGCATTCCCGGCGCACCACGAGGGCCCAGGTAGCGAAGCACCATGACATCGCCGTCCACGATCTTGCCTGCAAGAATGGCATCCAGCGCCGACTGCTCATCGTTGAAGACTTTCGCGGGCCCTGTAATCGCAGGGTTCTTAAGACCGGTAATCTTCGCAACGGCGCCCTCCTCCGCGAGGTTGCCACGCAAGATCGCCAGATGGCCTTTTTCGTAAAGGGGGTTATCCAGCGTACGAATGACCCCTTGATCCGCCGCGGGAAGCGATGGGACATGGGCCAGGGACTCGGCCACGGTCTTGCCGGTGATGGTCATGCAATCCCCGTGCAATAGACCACCATCGAGCAGAATCTTCATCACCTGGGGAATACCGCCCGCGCGATGCAGATCAATAGCCAGATACTGACCGCTGGGTTTGAGATCGCAGATCACCGGAATCTTCTGGCGCATGCGCTCAAAATCATCGATGGTCCATTCGACCTCGGCGCAGTGTGCGATCGCAAGGAAGTGCAGCACTGCATTGGTAGAGCCGCCCGTCGCCATGATCACCGCAACTGCGTTCTCAATGGCTTCGCGCGTCACGATGTCCTTGGGCTTAATGTTCTGGCGCACCGCTTCCACCAAAGCAATTGCGCTCTCGCGCGCAGATTCCGCTTTCTCACTTTCGACGTTGGCCATGGTTGAGGAGTACGGAAGGCTGAGGCCCAGAGCTTCGAAGGCAGAGCTCATGGTGTTCGCCGTATACATCCCGCCGCAAGACCCGGTACCGGGGATGGCGTTGCGCTCGATGGCGAGGAGATCGTCGTCATTGATGTTGCCCGCGGCGTGCTGCCCCACCGCCTCGAATACGCTCACGATGTTGAGATCCTCGCCGTTTAGCTTGCCGGGAAGGATCGTGCCGCCGTAGACAAAGATCGACGGTACATTCGCGCGCAGCATACCCATGACACCGCCGGGCATATTCTTGTCGCAGCCGCCTATCACCAGAACACCGTCCATCCATTGGCCGCCCACGCAGGTTTCAATGCAGTCAGCGATAACTTCCCGCGAAACCAGGGAGTACTTCATGCCTTCCGTGCCCATGGACATGCCGTCAGAGATGGTGGGCGTGCCGAACACCTGGGGATTTGCCTCGGCCTCCTTGAGGCCCGCCTCGGCGGCGTCTGCCAACGGCTGCAGGCCGGAATTGCACGGCGTGATGGTGGAATGCGCATTGGCAATGCCAATCATGGGCTTGGCAAAGTCGTCAGCTTCATAGCCCATGCCGTAATACATGGAGCGGTTCGGTGCGCGCTGAACACCCTCCGTGATGTTTTTCGAACGTCGATTGATAGCCATGGGTATGGATCCGGCGGCAGTGAAAAGAAGACGCGCGATTTTAGGTGACAGGCCCCGCGACCACAAACACGAACACGGCCTAATCGCCTATCATGAGCGCCCCAATATGCTGGAGCAGTCGAAGTGAATGGTGCGGACGCCCTTCTGAAAACCCTCGTCGACAGTGGCATCGAGCTCTGTTTTGCCAATCCAGGCACCTCTGAGATGCAGCTGGTGACGGCCATCGGACACACCGATGCGGTGCGACCGGTGCTTTGCCTCTTTGAGGGCGTTGCCTCGGGCGCCGCCGACGGCTATGCGCGCATGGCTGATAAACCGGCGATCACCCTTCTTCATCTAGGGTCAGGCTTCTCAAACAGTTTGGCGAACATGCACAATGCGCGACGCGCCGGTTCGCCAATTGTGAACATCGTAGGCGATCACGCGAGTTACCACCTGCAGTTTGACGCGCCACTCACCTCGGATCTTCCCAATCTTGCGCGCTGGGCCTCCCATTGGACCGAGGTCGCGCACTCGCCCGAAGATCTATCTGTTGCTGGCGCCAAAGCGGTGCAAGCCTCCATGCGCGGGAATGGCCAGATCGCAACGCTCATCGCTCCGGCCGACCAAGCATGGACCGAGGCGAGCGAAAGCGCGCCCGCGCTGCCACCTCCAGAGTCCCTTGAGGTTGCCCAATCACGTATCTCGCGAATTGCGAACGTCATCCGTGCTAACAAAAAGACGGCGCTACTCCTGAACGGTCGAGCCCTCCGTGAGGAAAACCTCCGTGCGCTTGGTGCGATCGCCGAAGCCCATGACCTCACGCTCATGTGCAGTACCTTTCCCACCCGTCTCCAGCGCGGCGCGGGACGCGTCAAAGTTGAGCGACTGCCCTATTTCGCAGAACAGGCCGCCGAGGCCTTAGAAAGCTATGAGCAATTGATACTTCTCGGTGCAACCGCGCCCGTAAGCTTCTTCGCCTATCCCGAGAAAGAGAGCTGGCTGACTCCGGATAATTGCGATCTACACATGCTCGCCGAACCCTCCGAGGACGCTGACCGCACCGTGGCCGCGCTCGCCAAGGCGCTGGATATCTCTGCTGGCGCAACGAAGGTTGTAGAGCGCGCTACGACGGTGATCGCCGATGAGGCTTTAAATGCCCAGACTATCGGGCAGGTCCTCACTAACGAACTACCTGATAATGCCATTGTCTCCGATGAAGGAGCGACCTGTGGACTCGCGGTTTACCTGTGCACCGAGAATGCCGCGCCCCATGACTGGCTAACGCTCACCGGAGGCGCCATTGGTCAGGGCCTGCCCCTGGCGCTGGGTGCGTCTTTGGCTTGTCCCGACCGCAAAGTCGTCGCTCTACAGGCCGATGGCTCAGCTATGTACACCATTCAGGCGCTCTGGAGCATGGCGCGCGAGAACACTGACGTGACGGTGATTCTTCTGAACAACCGAAGCTACGCCATCCTCAATATCGAACTGGCCCGCGTTGGTGCGGGAGAGCCCAACGCGAAAACGCTTTCCATGCTCGATCTATCGAATCCTGATATGAGCTACACACAGATCGCCGAAGGGTTGGGTATCCGCGCGAGTCGAGCTACCACCAGCGCAGAGCTTGAAACACAGTTCCGTGAGGCCATGAAGACGCCTGGGCCTTGCCTCATCGAAGCCATACTTTAAAGACCGTCATCAGAAGCAGGAGCAAAACCATGCAGTCCATTGTGATCACCGGGGCCACGGCAGGTATCGGTCGAGCTGCGGCCATATTGCTGGCGAGCAAGGGCCACAAGGTTTTTGCCTGTGGTCGAGACGAGGCTGCGCTTTCTGAACTGGACGCGGGGCACGAGAACATCACGCCCATCTCCATGGATGTTACCGATGCGCAGTCCGTGTCTGATGGCGCCCTCGCGGTCGCCGAAGCGCTGGATGGCGCGACCCCTGACGTACTCGTAAACAACGCGGGAATTGCCGTCGTTGGGCCCCTTGAGGCGGTGAGCATGGAAGAGTGGGAGCGGCAGTTTCAAACAAACGTGTTGGGCCTAATCAGGGTCACAAAGGCCTTTGTCGGCCCCATGCGCGAACGCCGCAAAGGCCGCATCGTCAACGTCTCGTCCGTTGCAGGGCGCGTCACCCTGCCCTTCTTCGGGCCTTACAATTCCACCAAACATGCGGTGGAGTCGATCTCTGATTCGCTGCGCCATGAACTCAGACCCCATGGCGTTTCCGTGATAGTGATTGAGCCTGGAGCCGTCAAAACCCGCTTCGGATCACTGGAGCAGGAACAGCTGGACGCACACATCGACGCACATGCGGCCTACGCGGACCAGCTACAGATCCTCAAGCGCTTTCACCACGACCTTCACGGCAAGGGCGCAGACCCGGTGACCGTTGCCGGGGCCATTGTCGATGCCTGCACCAAGCCCGATCCGACTCCGCGGCGAGTGGTGCCGCTTCTGCCAGGAAGCCTATTCATTGCCCTCAAGAACACGCTGCCCACGCGCATCAGCGACTGGATCATTAAACAGCTGACGAAGCTCCCATAGTCGTCAGCGCTCCTGTTTAGGAACTAGCGCGGCATATACGTTGGCGAGAAACCAGGAAGACGCAGCACAAAGTTGGAGCCAATCGCCCGCTGAATCAAAGCCATAGAAGAACATGCTGCAGATCCAGCAGACACTTGCGAGAGTCTGACCAAACCACTCGAACCGCAGCATGCGGCTCCAGCGCGATTCACATCGATCCATCACCGCTTCTCGATCGCGACTCATCAGCACACGCACTCCCCTCCGCAACACGACAGATCGTCCAGAAACATACCCCAGGTCCGATAGATCTCCAGCCCGTCAGACGGTCGATCCAGGGCGTTAGCAATGGCTCGCGCCACCACCGCAAAACGCTGCCGATACTTATAGATAAAACAGAAGACGTGGCCGTCATGGCGGACTGCAGGCCCACAAAGAAATAGCCCTGGCGTCGTGGTGGATTCATCCTCATCGGTTAGCACAGGAAAACCATCGGGGCGGAGCTCGAACAGATCAGCAACGAGGCTGTGGCCACCCTCGAAACCAGCCGCTAACAAAGGGGGAGAGTCAGTTTCATGGGTAACCCCATCACTGGTTACCACGTGGTAGCGGTCGCCATCGTGGGTGACAGAAACGACCTTCGTGTGCGCATGCAACTCAACCTGCTCGTCAAACCAGTCTTCGCGCATACGCTCCAAGGTAAACGGTGAAAGGGCAACACTCGGATCCGAGGAGGTACTTTCCCAGGGACAGCCACTATCAAACACGCGGACTCGACAGTCGTAGTAAGCAAGGTGGTAAGCGGCATCAATGCCACTCTCGTAACCCCCTATGACGATGACGTCATTGCCCTCGACATCTTCGTAGCTCCCGATCGTGGCAGTGTGACGACAGTATTCGCTGCCAGGGAAAACCAGATGACGCGGGTACTGAAACTCACCCGCCGCCCAGATGACATGGTTTGCGCGCAAGGGCTCGTCGTCAGTCTCCACCACGAAGCCCTCACCTTCTTTTCGCACCCCGGTGACGTGGCACCCTTCACGCACCGGGAGAGCGAAGTAATTGGCCACCGCGTTGAGATGCGCGGCAAACTGCAGCCCCGTGGGATGCTCTACGCGCAGGCTGTGGGCGGCAGAAACGCCAATGGCAATGGAGTTGATGTCAAGCATCCCGACCGAATTTGTCGGGAAAGACGGTGTGATAAAGCGCGTCTCTTCAGGCCATACGGAGAACGAAGCACCAATGCCATAACGATCGACCACGAGTATGCGATCGATGCCCGCATCCTGCAGTGCAATCGCCACGCCGACGCCGGCCGCACCGGCACCCACGATGAGCACATCGTAGTCAAAATAGGGCTCACTCATGTCACAACTCCGTGCTGTCTTTTGCTGCAGAGGCAGGGAGTGGCGCTTCAAATGATTCAGCAAATGGGCAACGCACAAGCAGCGTTTGCCTGGGAAAAGAGTCATCGATCACGGAGGCGTTAATCTCGTTCAGTGGGAATGGGACGCAGTCGCATCAAAACCCGGACGTTATAACATAACGTATCGATTCTTTAGCCAAAAACTATGGAGGTGGCAGGGCTATTTGGTTCGTGCAGCCATAGCCTAGAAAAAGAATCAGCTAGCGTTTGCTCAACGATGCTTTTTCAAGTCGGCTTGGCGCGGCGCGGCGCGGCAAACGATACCGGCAAAACCGCTCTCGTACCGTGAACGTGCGACGAGGGTTTGAATCGCCCCACGAAGCCTTCGCGGGGCGGAACGATAAACGCGCAGCGCGAGAACGAGTGACCACGTTTTTGAGTTCCCTGAGGCGCCACTGCTGCTCCCCGCGGGACATGGAGTCCGTTGATCTATCCGGGAGCACACCATCTCGACGACCTGACGGGCGTGTCGTCGTGCGTCGGCGTTTGAAGCCTTGTTGATACAGAGGCCGGCAGCTTACTCATTAAGAGCCGCTTTCAAACGAGCGACGAGATCCTCATCGCTGTCGCTGTAGGGTCCCCAGGCATTGAGCTCTACCAATTCGCGGATCTTGGTTTCTAGGGTCATGGTGTGCTCGACTTCGTTGGAAACAACCACGTACCGGCGGAGCGGCGTTTCGCTCAGCAACGCATCTTTGAAAGCCTCGGTAACTTCATCAGGAAGCGGGTAGGAAAGCTCACGTTCCTCGAGCCCCTTGTATTGCTTCTCCATGGCCCCGGTAATCACACCGCCATCGGCAACCACCCGCGCCATGGCGCGCTTCATACTATTGCGGCGGATATGTGTCTGGTAGTTGCCCGGTTCGACAACACTGACAGAGACCCCCATGGGTTCGACTTCAGCCGCCAGCGAATCGGTAAAAGCCTCGATGTAGTGCTTGCTGCCACTATAGGCGGCCATGCCCGGGCTAGAGATCGTGCCCGCAATAGATCCGGTGGTCGCAATGCGGCCCTTGGATTCAATGATCATCGGCGCGAAGGCCTTGGTAACCCGAAGCACACCCTCCACGTTCACCGCATACACGAGGTTCATCACATCTGTGTCCGTCTGGAGAATGGGTCCGCCATCGTAGATCCCTGCATTGTTAACGAGGCCGTACAGCCCCGTGCCACGCTCCTCGATGAAGGCAACGGCGTCATCGATCTGGTCCTGCTTGGTGACGTCCAGACGCACGGCCGTGATGTTCTCGATGGCATCGAGCTCTGCCATCTCCGCATTGGTACGTGCACCTGCATAGACATGGTGGCCTTCGCGGGCCAACGTCTCTGCGAGGTTACGACCGATGCCTGACGTTGCACCCGTGACAAGGATTGAGCCCTCGTCTTCTGCGCTGATCGGCGAGACCGAGAACAGTGCCGTGGCCGCAATTGCAGCGAGGAAGTGCGTGACTGTTTTATTCATAGCGGCAGCCTTTTTTGAAGAGAGCCGCAGCCTAGCATAGGCTCGGTGAAGCAAACGGTGAGACAATGTTGAGGCCCTAAACCATTGATGTCCTCCGTTGGAGTTTCCGTTTATCGTTGCGAGATCTAATTGTAAAAAATAGGAATACCCCGCGTATGAACGCAAAACTTCTTTTGATGCTTACGGCAGTGACGGCAAATTTCTGCGCCTCTGTGCAAGCCGCGGAAACGCTAAGCTCTTGGGCTGACTACGAGGCGCGCGCGGCTATCGTTGAGTTTGTCGAGACCGTGACTAACGAGGCTTCAGAGGATTTCGTACCGGCGTCAGACCGCATCGCCGTCTTTGACAACGACGGCACCCTTTGGGCGGAACAGCCGGCCTATTTTCAAGTGCTGTTTGCTGCGGACATGGCCGCGGCAAAGCTGAAGGCTAACCCCGCCCTAGTGACTGAATCACCGTTTAAGGAATTGGCCGAAGGCGGCCTGGGTGCTGTCGCAAGTGGCGGTCTCGCGTCACTCTTTGAGTTGCTGCAGGTTAGCCACGCCGGCATTAGCAACCGGGACTTTCAGACGTCGGTGGCAAATTGGCTTGAGAGTGCGCGCCACCCCACCACCGCCCAACCTTACACAGCGATGGTGTATCAGCCGATGCTGGAACTACTGACTTACCTTAGGGCTAACGGCTTTAGCACCTGGATTGTGTCTGGTGGCGGGGTTTCTTTCTTGCGTGTTTGGGCTGAGGAGGCCTACGGCATTCCAAAGCGACAGGTTATTGGCAGTCGCAACGCGCTCAGCTTCCAAGACAATGATGGCGACCCGATGTTTATGCGAGAGGCCTCGCTCTCGCATATCAATGATGGCGCCGGAAAACCTGTGGGTATTCAGCAGGTGATTGGACAACGCCCCATCATGGCCATAGGCAACTCTGACGGTGACTTTGAAATGCTTTCCTGGACGACGAGCCTCGGCCCGAGCCTGGGCGTACTGATCCACCATACGGATAGCGAACGCGAATGGGCCTACGACCGTGACTCCAGCATCGGTGGTTTGGATCGTGGTCTAAATGAAGCCGATGCCAGAGGCTGGATCGTTGTGGATATGAAATCCGACTGGGAACAGGTTTTTCCACAATAACCAGTCATAATGACTTTGCTGCACGTGATGCAGCGCAGAAAACAATTATGGGGACAGCAAATGAAGAGATTGCTTCAAGGCGCAGTGACCGTGCTGGCGATGAGTGCTACCGCACTTACTAGCGCCGCGGACAAACCCAACATTCTGGTGATCTGGGGCGACGATGTGGGCCAGTCCAACATCAGCGCGTACACACGCGGCATGATGGGTTTTCAAACACCGAATATCGATCGCATCGCCGACGAAGGAATGCTCTTTACCGATTACTACGGTGAGCAGAGCTGCACAGCGGGTAGGTCCTCATTCATCATGGGCCAATCGGTATTTCGCACCGGACTGTCGAAAGTCGGCCTGCCCGGCGCGGAACTTGGCATGCAGGAAGAAGATCCGACCATCGCCGGTCTTCTCAAAAACCACGGCTACGCAACGGGCCAATTCGGTAAGAACCACCTCGGCGATCGCGACGAGCACCTTCCCAGTAATCACGGGTTCGATGAGTTTTTTGGCAATCTGTATCACCTAAACGCCGAGGAAGAACCGGAAAACGAGGACTATCCATCAGACCCAGCGTTCCGCCAGAAGTACGGACCCCGGGGCGTCATCAAGTCATCGGCCGACGGCAAGATCGAAGACACCGGCCCCCTGACGAAGAAGCGCATGGAAACGGTCGATGATGAAACCGTCGCCGCCGCCCTTGCGTTCATCGACAAGGCCGTAGCGAGCGATACGCCGTTTTTTGTGTGGTGGAGCGGCACCCGCATGCACTTTCGCACCCATGTCTCCGACGAGAAGATGGCCCAGTGCAAGGCCCAGTATCCGCGCGCTGACGAATACACCTGCGGCATGGTCGAGCACGACATGCACATCGGTGAGTTCCTCGCCAAACTGGACGAATTGGGGATCGCCGACAACACCCTGGTGTTTTACTCGACGGACAACGGTCCGCACATGAACACCTGGCCCGATGCCGCCATGACGCCGTTTCGTGGTGAGAAGAACACCAACTGGGAAGGCGGTTGGCGCGTTCCCGCAGCGGTGCGCTGGCCCGGCAAGATCGAAGCAGGAAGCGTGTCGAATCAGATCATGCACCACATGGACTGGCTGCCCACATTCCTTGCGGTAGCGGGAGAAGCCGACGTCAAGGAAAAGCTCCTCGAGGGACACCGGGCCATCGGGCGGCGCTACGAAGTGCATCTCGACGGATACAACTTCCTCCCGTTCCTGACGGGCGAGAGCGAGGAGTCACCGCGTAACGAGATCTTCTATTTCTCAGACGATGGCGATCTGACGGCCCTTCGATTCAACGACTGGAAAATGGTGTTCCTGGAGCAGCAGACTCAGGGCGGATTCCGCGTCTGGATGGAGCCTTTCGTAGAATTGCGGGTGCCTCTGATCTTCAACCTGCGTCGCGACCCCTATGAGCGAGCACCGCTTACCTCGAACACGTACTACGACTGGCTGCTGGATCGCGCGTACCTCATCGTGCCAGCCCAGGACTACGTGGGCCAGTTCCTCATGACCTTCAAGGACTATCCGCCACGCCAGAAAGCCGCAAGCTTCTCTCTCGATCAGGTCATGGAAAAGCTGACGTCGCCCCCGGGCAACCCTTAGTCGTCGACAAGGCGCCCGTCGGGCGCCTTTGGCCCCACGACATCAACACCCCGCGAGACAATGTGGACGACCAGAAAGGCATGCTCGGACCCGGTGATGGCGCCGTAACAAAGGCCTCACTCTTGGGTCGGGCGGCGTTGGAACTCAGCGTTCCGCGCCGCCGCTTCAGCGACTTCCCCCTAAACTATGCGGTGATGTTTTGCGAAGACCACAGCCAGCTACCTGGGAATGTCACCTTCCACGACGACCTATTGCATATTCTGCTGCACCGCGACTGAGCCAGCAGCCGGCCACGACCTGCGGCGTTGCTGCAACGGCAGATCAGAGCGAAAGCTGGGTTGTCATTTGCCAACTTTTAAAACAATCACGGGATGTATGGACTCGACGCTTCTACGCCCCAGCAAACCTCGCCCCATGGACCCACCAAAAAAGGCAGCCTCGGCTGCCTTTTTCCATGATCTATTAGCATGAGCTTTAACGAGTGATACCTTGAGTTCTCAGCCTCCGCGCTTCGCGTCGAGGCTCCAGGCACCGGCACCGTTTGCCGCCAAAACCAGGAACCCACCGGCCATCGCAAGATTCTTGAAGAACAGAATAAACTGCATCTGATCCGCCAGATTAGCGTGGAACAGCAGTCCACTGAGCACGCTAAAGCCCGCCAATGCCAACGCCGTACTACGAGTCTGGAAACCGGCAATCAGAAAAATGGCGCCGACCACCTCTAGAAAGATGACCAATGGGAGGAGCTCACCAGGCACACCTACGGAAGCCATATAGCCCTGAGTGCCTTCGTACCCACCAATTTTGTTGAGGCCTGCAAGCAGGAAAATAGCGGCGAGTCCCGCGCGGCCCACGAGGTCGGCCAAAGCGGGCAGCGCCGCCGTGCTGTTTTCAGATGCGCCCGTTGGGTTTTGATCCAGTGTTGTTGTCGTCATGTTAAGTGCTCCTCGGCAAACTGTGATTGATAAACGCAGGAGCACCTTAAGTTCTACTTAGTAGATAAAAAATCGCAATAATTAGCGAATTACTTTCGTATAAATAGAATTATTTGGAGACACCTCGCTCAAAAAGCTCAACATCGGCACGAGCGGCCTCCGCAATATGGCTGGCTACAGCCTGAATACGTGCCGAGTGACGTAAATCTTCGTGGGTGACAAGCCATAGCTCAATGTTTGCCGCGGCCACCTCTGGTATTAATCGAACAAGCCCTGGCTCGCGTGTCGCCCATCGATGAGAAAGTACGCCCAAGCCAACACCGTGACGGACGGCAAGGATCTGTGCAGCGGGGCTGTTGGTACTAATCGTCGTCTGCATTCTCAGACCATGCTGCTGAAAAAAGTCAGACAGCATGTCATTGCCGCGCGCGGTGAACGTTCCGCGAACCCAGGGCTTTCCCTCAAGGTCTGCGAGCTCTCTAATGGGGTCGTGGCGCGCCACCCACTCTTCCGAGGCATAAAAGCCGAAGCCCACGGTCGCGAGTTTGCGGGTGATCAAATCGAGTTGCGTCGGCCGACCCATGCGCAGGGCGATGTCTGCTTCGCGCTGCACAAGATCGGCGGCGCGAGACTCAATTTTGAGTTCCACAAATATCTCGGGATGCTTTAAGTGCAGGTCCGCAAGCACGGGAACCAACCATTCTGAGCCGGTTCCTTCGTTTGCAGAAATGGTGACCTGACCCTGAAGCCCTTTTGCGGCACCCGCCACCCCACGCTGGATGGCATGCATCTCCCGTGACATTTTGCGGGCGCTGTCCTCGATACGGAGAGCGACTTCCGTCGGCACCATCCGGCGGCCCGTACGCGCAAACAGCGTGACCCCCATGCGCTCTTCTAATGCCGTAAGACGTCGACCAACGGTTGGCTGGGAGAGGTCCAGAAGATCCGCTGCAGCCACCAGACTTCCGGCATCAAATACCGCCAGGAACACGGCGATGTCCGACCAGTCGGCGGGCGGAGCGATCACATCTCTTCGTTCGTTCCCTCGATCCAGATCATTCATTTATGAATGTCAACCTTCACAATATTCCATTGTTATTCGATATTGTGCGATCTAACCTGAACATGCAAGTCACACCAAAGGAGGTTCGACATGCAACGTTCACTTAGCCAACTCTTTAGCGCCTGCGTACTTGCGGGCGCAACCGCGGTGGGCACCAGCCTATTTTCCGCGGCTGCATTTGCAGACAGTTTTACCGTTTATCAACCCAGCTTCCTCCGCCACGCAGACCGCGCCTTAAGCCGTGGCGAGCCAGCACGAGCGTTGGACATCATCAGTAATAACAGCGAGCGGCAGTTTAAATCCCAGCATCAAGCGGAAGCTCTCAGCATTAGCTGTCGCGCCCACTTGGCCATGGATAATCCGGTGGATGCTCGCAAGGCCTGTGCGGACGCCTTAGCACTTGATGGAGGTCAGGACAGCTGGCGTTACCTCAACAACCTGGGCGTTGCCGAGCTCACCTTAGGCAATTACGACGCTGCGGAGCACGCATTCACCCGAGCCGCTTCGATCAGTCGAAATGAAGGAACGGCCAGGCACAACCTTAATCTGTTGGAACAACTGCGTACTGAACGCGAAGCCGCCAGCGGCGAACGTGTGGCCAACAACGTCCGTTAAGACTCCTGCCGGACTCCCCTCCGGACCTACAAGGCGGCTCCTCGAGCCGCCTTTTTTGGTTCTGCACTCCGGCGCCTATCTTTAACCGCAAATCCCAGTCGAGCAACAGAGTTGATGCTGAGGAAACCACTGTGCTCATAGGCTTGAGCCCGAAACGAAAAAGGCCCTCCGCATTGGAAGGGCCCTCGTGGGTCCAGCATAGCGCGTCGCTACACTAGACACAGTTTCGTGAAACGCTTCAGAAGGTGTAGACCGCGCGGGCGCCGACGGTGCGCGGCGGGCCTGCGATAGCAATCGCATTGGGTGCCGGGCCGAAAGACGCGGTTAGATATTCGTCATCGAAAGCGTTGTTTACAAACCCTTCAATGCGCCAGCTATCGGCTTGGTAACCGCCGATAAAGTCAAAGACCGTAAAGCTGTCATTCTCCGCCAGGGGGTTGTTGTCAAACTGGGAGAAGCTCGCCCCCTGGTGACGCACGCGGCCGTTAAGGTAGAAGCCGTTCACCCACTCATAGCGAGCAAAGGCGCCCGCGGTCCACTCGGGAGCGTAGGTGAATTCGAGACCGGTCAGATCCAGACCCCCTCCGATGACATCATCGAGAACGCCGCCGCCGTCCGTGAACTCCGTGGACACATAACCGAGGTTTGCACCCACCTGGAACCCGTCGGCGAGCAATGCCGTGTAATCGATCTCAAAGCCATAGAGCTCTGACTCGCCAACATTCTCCGTCAGCGTATCCAGCGGGTTGGATGAGAGCTGCACGCTCACCTGCTGATCCGTGTAATCGATGTAGAACAGGTTGGCGTTCAGCGTATGACGGCCATCAAGAAACTGCGAGCGGAACGAAAGCTCGTAGTTATTGGTGAACTCAGGCTCAAAGCTGTTCACGACGCCAAGGGCCTCCAGCTCTGCCTGGCCTGCATCGGGAGGCGAGAGCGCGCCGCGAAAAGCGTTGATCGACAGGCCACCCGCGCGATAGCCTCGCTGGTAACTCAGACTGGTAGAAATATTGTCCGTCCAGTCATAGGTCAGTACCGCTTTCGGCAGCCACGCATCGAAATCATTGTCGATATCATCGATCTCTACCGCATTGGTGAACTGACTTGCCAGCAGCGCCAGCACCTGATCGATGAGTGGATCACCGGTCAGGATCGGTGGAACGATGGTCGAGTCGAAGATGCTCTGCTCGATGCTTTCGCGGTCATAGCGCAGTCCAAGGGTCATGCTCCATTTATCGGAGATCTGGTAGTCGAACTCGCCAAAGAGCGCCCAGTTGTCGATTTCCTGATCACTGTTGCGCTCGAACAAGACGGGGAACTCGGGGACGATTTGCACGATTCCCTGACGCAGAAACGCCGCCTGGCCAATCTGTTCTGGCGCAGGGTTCGGCGTTTCGAACAACAGGCGAGCAAAGGTGACGGGGTCTGGTAACGCGAAGTCCGTTCCGACTATGGACGTACTCATCTGGGTGGTGACACCCGTCTGATTGAACGTAAAGGCACCTATAAGGCCTCGGGCACGCTCCGTATTGAAGGAAGCGCGCAGTTCCTGGCTGAATACCTCGTCCTTCGACTGGAATTCGTTGGTGCTGGGGCCGCCGGTTTCGTCCCTCGTGGGATCGCCGAAGAACGTATAGGTTGAATCCTGATATGCGGTGACCGACGTTAGGTTCCACACGTCATTGAGTTCGTAATCCACCACCAGTGAGGCGATGTCAGCCTCGTTGCTGATGCGTGACTGGATGTTTTCGAAGGTGACCCGATCGTCGGGAAAGAGTGCCTCGTCCACACGACCATCGCCGCGGAAAGCGTCGATATTGGTGTAGTTCAGTTTCACGCTAAGGCCCGGTGCAAAAGAAGGCTCCCACAAGGCTTTGGCCCTGATATTGGTGCTCTCGCGTTGATCCGAGGTATCCGTGCCAAGCGTGTCGTTGTCGATGAAGCCGTCCGTGCGGGATTCATCGAAAGCGAGACGCACTGCTAGTTCGTCCTCGATGATAGGCACTGACACAGCGCCCGACGCACGCCACGTGCCGTAGTCGCCATACTGCACCTGAGCCTGACCGTCCCACTCAAAACTGGGATCTTTCGTCGTCATGACGACGGCACCTGCCAGAGAATTCCGACCCTGAACGGTAGACTGAGGGCCTCGGAAAATCTCTGCGCTCTGCACGTCCCAGAGATTCAGCCCTCCAGCGGTAAAGGTATTGCGCGGCAGGAACACGCCGTCGACATAGACGGCCGTCACATCGCTGGTAACTTCGCCCGATGCGCCGATGTTCCGTACACCGCGAATGGTGACCACCGCGTCATTGAAGGCAGCGGACACGTTCGCGGTCTGATTGAGGATGTCGCCGATGGTCACAAAGTTTTGCGTATCGATCAGCTCAGCGTTGTAGATCTGTACCGAGGTTGCCGTGTCTTGCAGGGACCGGTCGATTTTCTGGCCGGTGACGATGATCTCTTCCAGTTCAAGGGCCACATCCCGCTCTTGCGCAAATGCCATCGGCTGCGCGCAAAGAACCGTCAGTGCCGAGCACACGGACAGCGCCAATGTGTTGCGTCGCGAGCGATTTAGCGGTGAGTTCACCACGTCAGAATTCTGGTTCATACATTTCTTGCCGAAGACACCGGCACTCCCCTGTTGATGTTTGGATAACTTTGATGTGACTCGCAGAGACGAGCATCTGGGCGCGGACCTTATAGCAAAATAAGGATAAAAGCACGAATGATAATTGTTATTATTTGAGAGCTAACCAATTGATTTGCTTAGGGCGTACTAGAGAATCACGCCCTCATTCAATGGGGTAGGTAGGGAAACAGCGGAAGGCTTTTACGCAGACCGTGGAGTCAACGCTCTAGGTCTGGGCCTACTTGTGATCACGCACCTTAGTCAGCCGTAGCGATCAATGCAGGCGCTGGCGCACCCTCGACTGCGGTCTCCCCCACCCTCTGGTCTGCGCGCGATTGTTGCGCCCACACGCTGTTCGGATCTCCATGAATGGAGCGTCGGTGGATGGCGCCGGCCAAAGTAAAAAACACAATGGCAAACACCATAGCCAGCAAATCGATAACCAGGAAGCTCCACTCGCCAGCAGCCACGCTGCGCCAGGGCGTCATACCGACGAATAGCCAGTCGGCAACAGGAATCAACGCGGTAAGCACCCCGCAGGTCTGAAGCAGCTCCCGTGTGCCGGCCGCCACGGGCCTGCAAAACGCCCAGGCAATCGCAGCAAAAAATAGGGCGTAGTAGGTCCACTCCGTAAGGTCTGCGCGATTCGAAAACTCTGCAAAGCCCCGCGTTGCGAGAAATGCCGCCGAAATGCCCGCCATGCACCCGATGCAAACACCACTGTTAAGGCGCGCCATGAACACCGTTCGCGATGGCTGCGCCTGTTGTCGCCGTTTTCTGCGGGTTTCCACATACAAAATGTTGCCCGAGAAAAACAGAAACGCCCCACCCATAGAAAGTACGAAGTAAACCCACTTGGTGAGCTCGCCGCCAAACTCTACGAAATGGAGAACGATAAGGCCTCGATAAAACGTACCCCCCGGAGTCGCGTCTCTGGGGTCGAAAACATTCAGCACTTCGGCCGTCGTTAAGGCCATTGTGATGGAGCCATTGCTCACCAGTGTTTTGGAATCGAGTGTTCCAAAGATGGTGACCTGGCCGTTTTCGTCGCCCAATTGGTCGAAGCGCAGCTGAATGGGGTCGAAGCCGGGCAACGCCGTCTCAGCAGCCAGCAAGAGCTCAGTGATGCTCAGAGGTGGTTGCGCGACTCCCGACGCCTCCGCCCTGGATACCACACCCAACTCAGGACCAACGGTTTCAATCAGATCGTCATCGAAGACGAGAAACTGAAAAGGAGCCAGAAAGAAGATACCGATAGCCAGTACCGCACTGCTCCAGGCAAAGACCACATGCCACGGCAGAGAGATCACACCCACCACATTATGCGCATCAAGCCAAAACCGTTTCTTGTTCCGGGATCCGGAGCGCACAACAAACAGATCTTTCAGGAAATTGGGGAAAAACAGAAGAATGCCCGAAACCAGAGCAAGGCCATAAATGACGCAGATGACTCCCAGAGTGTAGAGGCCGAGCCGATTCGGCAGCCCCGCGGTGTAATGGAGCCGATAGACGAAGTTGGAAACGTGAGCGGTATCCTCCCCCGTATCTAGTGCACCCGCTGCTGTCAGTCGATATTCGTGACGCTCAAACTCGCCTGACTCTAGCCGCTCAAACCAGCGCCCCGTGTGCTGGGGATCATCGTCGCTGGCAAGTTCCAATCTGAAAAAATCTGCCGCTGCGGGATCGCGAGCGATGGCAAGATCAAGCAACTGCTGCGCGTCGTCCAGGCTCTGCTCTTCCTGTGACGCCGGCGTGTAGCCATCCCAATGATGAAGCTCATGATGGAAAACCGTAATCGCGCCGGCATAAAAGGCAATAAACAGGGCCATGCCGGCGCCCAGGCCGGTCCAGGTATGAACATCAAGGATAAGTTTTCAGGGTTTCCGTTTTCATATTCCGGCCACACCGTAGTGTTTGGTTAGAAAAATAACGCTGCCACCGACCGCCGCCGTAGAGATCAGTGCCAGCGCGATCGTTTGCTTGCGCGGCAGGAGATAACTCACGGACATGATCACGATCCACAGGGGAAAAAACATCAATAACGAGGGTAACGTTTTCTCCTCTGCCACAGGAGTCAGCGCCAGCACGGACCCAAGTATCGCTATGGATGCTGGGAATGAGAGGAGCACAATGAGAATCGACTTAGCGAGCATGGCGCTGCTCCCACAGGTAGACGATCCAAGGGCTGATGGTCGAAGCTAGGATGTAGATCGCGAACATACTGTATAGGGCGGCCCAAAACCCCTGACTCAACTCCGCTAGCGCAACGGCACCCGCGAAGCTTAAACACGCTAAGGAGATGAAGGCACGACGACGCCCCCCCGCAGCTCCGCGCACGGCACTGTGAGTGAATGTCGAGGACGCGAACGACAGCACAAAGGCCCAGAAAATGAGCACGGCAAAAAACTCTATTGAGAATGCGTCCCATTATAATCGCTCATCGGTTCCAGAGGCACTGGTGGCGCAAATTAAACTTGCGGTCCTCTCGTCTCTGATCCTTTCGCCGGGCCATCGACGGATAGCGCGTGTTGGTCACGGCGGTCAGCATGACTAAGAGCGCTCTGGCGATAAAGCGGTTTTGTGTCCCCCTTAAACATCATCACGACTCATGCTCGCATCGCCCATCAAAGCGGCGGCCGAAACGGAAAGGCGCATCAGCACCTCCAATTGACACTACCGTTCAAATGCTAGATATTGCGAATGATTATCATTTGCTTTGATGGAGCTCGCATGTGTGTTGACGCCGGTTTCAACCGTTCCCTCCTGTCACACTGCATCAGGTTTGGTACGTGCCCAGACAATCCCGGCTACCTCAATCGCTATCTCAATGCCTGCGAGCAAGATGCTCATGGCAGCACGGATTCCTACGCCCGCGAAGTCTACGAAGAAGCGGTATTTTTACTGCTGGATACAGCGGCAGATGAAACCATCGCACCGCATTGGCGGCGATTGTGCCTCGACCACATTCATCGTCCACTTCGCGGATTGCGAAGACTCCGCGTCACGAAACAGCACCAGCATGACTTCAATCAGGTGATCTACATGCTGAACACTCGCGTGGCACAGACTTTCGCACACACCAGCGACTGAGCCTTTCCGGAACCTGCGCTTACTCGCCCAACTTCAGGACATTTCCATGAACACCGATGTACGTACCGAATCCGACAGCATGGGCAGCGTAACGCTGCCTGCCGATGCGCTGTGGGGTGCGCAAACGCAAAGAGCCGTCGACAACTTCCCCGTCAGCGGCAAGCGGATGCCACGGCCGTTTATCGAAGCGCTTCTTGAAATCAAGAGAGCAGCGGCGATCAGTAATCAAGCCCTGGACTGCCTGCCCGGCGATAAAGCGGATGCCATCGTCTCGGCCGTGGATGCGCTCCTGGGTGACGCCGAACTCATGCGCCACTTCCCCGTAGATGTGTTTCAGACCGGATCAGGCACCAGCAGCAATATGAACGCTAATGAGGTGATTGCCCATCGAGCGAGCGAACACGCAGAATCTGCGATTCACCCCAACGATCACGTGAACTTTGGGCAGAGCAGTAACGACGTTGTACCCAGCGCCATCAGCCTGAGCATTGCCCGCACCGTGCAGTTCGCCCTTCTTCCTGCCCTAAACGCACTACGCGAAACCATCAGTCGTCGCGGTGAAGAACTTGCCAGCGTATCGAAGACCGGGCGCACACATTTGATGGATGCCATGCCCGTACGTTTTGATCAGGTGCTCGGTGGATGGCACGCCCAGCTCACGGCTGTGCAGGCAAGGCTTGGCCAAAGTCTGTCGCGACTGACCGAAATCCCGCTGGGCGGCACCGCCGTTGGCACGGGAATTAATACGCATCCGTACTTTGCCGCGCGAGCCACCGCCGAGCTGAGCGAGCGGTGTGGCATCGAGGTTCGCAGCGTTGAGACCGCCCGTCGATTTTCCCTCATGGGCAGTGTGGACGAAGTGGTTTCCCTGTCGGGGGAACTGCGCTCCCTTTCTGTCTCACTGATGAAAATCAGCAACGACCTGCGCTGGATGAACTCCGGTCCTCTAGCGGGGCTTGGCGAAATTCGCTTACCTGAACTGCAGCCGGGGTCGTCCATCATGCCGGGTAAGGTCAACCCCGTGATTTGCGAATCCGTTGCCATGGTGTGCGCTCGCGTGATGGGTAACGACGCGACCATCGGT
Source organism: Pseudomonadota bacterium (assembly GCA_038750875.1). Taxonomy (GTDB): domain Bacteria; phylum Pseudomonadota; class Gammaproteobacteria; order Pseudomonadales; family Halieaceae; genus Congregibacter. Next base: position 196,892 of record JBCDGU010000004.1, read on the forward strand.
ATCGCGGGTCAATCGGGCAGCTTTGAGCTCAACGTCATGATGCCCGTGGTCGCCGACTCAGCCCTCGAAAGCGTAGAAATCCTGGCAAACGCCATGGACATCCTAAACGGCAAAGCAATTGCTGGCTTTGAACTCATCGAGGAGAACATTCAGGAAAGCCTTGCGCGAAATCCAATTCTCGTCACGGCCCTGAACCCAATCATCGGTTATGCCGCGGCGGCCGCCATCGCAAAAAAGGCGTATGCATCGGGGCAACCCATTATCGATGTCGCCGAGGCTGAGACCGAACTGGAGCGGGAGCAGCTGACAGAATTACTCGACCCCCGAAAACTCACTGAGGGCGGCCTCTAGCCGACCTCAGCAGCGCGTTGGATCGTAGAAATCCGCTGCATTTTGCGTTGCCTTTTTGCGGCCGCTTTCAACGCACCAATATCACTCAAACACTACAGGAAATTACGAATGCTAAAGATCTGCAGACCCTCGATCACCGGATTCACTAAGGCACGCCTTGGCAAGCTTGCCCCCCTAATGATGTCCGTTGTAGCCGCTTGCTTTGCTTCCGCGTTACACGCCGAGGAGCACATCATCGAGATGCGTAATCAGGGGGATGATGGAACCATGGTGTTCCAACCTGCATTTCTGAAAGTGGCGTTGGGCGACACCGTGACCTTCGAGCCCACACAGAAAGGAGGCCACAACACGCAATCGACCCTCGTGCCGGAAGGGGCCGAGTCGTGGAAAAGCGCCTACGATACCGCCATCAGCATTGAGATGACCGTCGAGGGTGTCTATGTCTACGTGTGCCAGCCTCACATCGTGCTTGGCATGGCTGGCGTGATTCAAGTCGGCGAAGCGGTCAACCTCGAGGCGGCGAAGGCCGCGGCCGCACAAACCTCAGGTCAGTTTGCGATGAATACGGACCGGCTAACTAACGCCCTAGCAAAGATCGAGTAATGAGTGCGGGGTGGCGAGGCTGAGCCTCCTTATGTTCGAGCCCCAAAAGAGACGAAGGAAGCGGGCTCAATACCAACGGCTGAGGAAACACCAAAAAAGACGCATTTAGTACTGATTATCGCTTGCAAATGATAATCTTTATCATTAAGGTGTCGTCAAAAGCTGATGAGTAATGCATCAGCAACAAGAACTAATGTTGGACAAAGACCATCTGGGGAAATTCTTGCTAGCCGCAGACCCTGCACAGCAAACGGGACTGTGGCGCGCGAGTGCAACGAACGGTTCACACCGGTGAACGTTCGGATCGGCTATCAGCCCGATAGCAACAGGTCAGCACACCCCCATAGCGCGCAATCTGCTTCATGCGAAGTGGCGATCGCGCAAACAGAATGACGGCTCTGGCACCGCGGGTAATTTCCACGCGATTGCCTTGAGTCTGTACGCCGAGTTCTGACGTTCCTCCCAGTCGTCAGCACACCGCGTTGCCCGGCCCCTCCGTGGAGCTCCCCCGCGCCATGAGAGAACCGGGTCAACGCGTAATTTCCGATTAGCTGTGTTGCACAGCAAAGCCTCATTTCTCCATTGACTGTCACTAGGATCGGTAGCGCGCAATCAAGCCGATTTTCATTTTATCTGTCGCTAGTTGATCGCCTTGAAAGCCGCGCCATCGATCAGTGCTGCGGGTGACATAGGCGCAGCTCACATGAATGAACTTTAAGGTTTCCGAAGCAAAGAGACCGAGTGACCGCTACCAACAGCCGTCTTCGCCGAGGCATTACGCGTGAGGTGATCTCACCGAGGCATAGGCGATAGGGGAAACGGTGCTGCTATCCCCGGAGCGCTCCCGGGAATAGCAGAAACATGAGTTACCCCGGGGCTATTTACGGTTACGGCTTGCTGCGGCTTAGCGCGGCTTACGGCGCCGCGCGGTTGTTGATACGAGATACTCGCCATGCGAGAAAGAGCGCCCAACCAAAAACGGCGACATTCAGGTAACCGACATACAGAGTCAGGCCAAGGCCCGTTCCAGACTCCGCCATGCTGACGTAAGCTCCGAGAGTAAGCAGTGCGCAACCGGTGAATCTGGCAACCCATTTTTTGCGTGGAGTGAATTCCGCGGAATGGAACAGCTGCCGGTAATGGCGCTTCATGCCAACGGATAGTGCAATGGCACCCAGGCATGTCACGATAAATCCCATTATGCGGCTACCGGCGTCTCGTCATTAACCGCTGAGTCCAAAGCGTCTACAATCGGCGCTTTAGCGTCGACTTTTGTCTCGGCCGGCGATTTGCCCAGTACAGCAGCGACCACGGCAAAGCTAACCGCAAGTGCAATACAACTGAGGTCGATGGCAGCGAGGGACCAATCCCCCGAGCTCACGGTGTTTACGAGATGAAGACTGGTCGTGGCAGCGTTCACCAATGGAACTGCGGCGAACGCAACGGCCGCCAGCCACGCCTGCTCGCGCCAAGCTGCTTGAATGGGCCGCAACACCGGGTGCAGTAACAATGCACCCCAGACCAGGAACATGATGTGCACCTCCCAGTCGGCTCGCGATGCCATTTCAACAGGAAGCAGGCGATTGGCGATAAAGTACGCGGCAATAGCCGTGGGCAGGCCCATAATTGTGCCCACATTCAACGCTTCCACAAATCGATAGCCCCTGCCCTGAGGCTGACCGTCCGTTTTCTTGCGCTTCGCTGTCCAATAGATGGCTCCCGTGGCCACCATGGCGGTACCCAAGACGCCGGAGAAGATATAGAGCCAGCGCAAAACAGGGCCCGCGAACAACCCTTCATGCAACCCGAGCATGGTGAGCGCCACTGACGCAGACGCACTGGGGATGGGCGGGCGTTCCTTCATAAACTCGCCCGTGGTGCCGCTGTAAATCAAACCTGCGGCGCTTCGCTCGATACCTTCACGACGATTAATAGTGACCTGCGATGCCTCATCGCCGGGGTATCGAATCTCGATGTTGCGAACCGCGTCGTCGCCCCAGCGCTCCGCGGCATCGACCAAAATCGGTGCTAGCGCCGTCAGTTGTGCAGTGTTGCCGCTGCGTTCGAATTCGACAATGCCAGCGATGGACGACAATTCGTCCTGCGCACGCTTGATATCGAAACCATAGCTACCCAGCGCGATACCCGGCATCCAGGTGGTGACCATAAAGATCAGGCCGCTGTAGGTGATCATCAATTGGAAAGGGAGCGATGAGACGCTCATCAAGTTGTGCATGTCCAGCCACGAGCGCTGTCCCTTGCTCGGGCGAAAGGTAAAAAAGTCCTTAAAAATCTTCTTATGCACAACGATGCCGCTGATGATGCCCACAAACATCAGCATTGTGACAACACCAATAAAGCGATAAGCAATATCCCTATCGATGTAATGGAGAATGTAGTGCATGCGGTACAAGACCTGCCCACCGCCCGTATCTCGGCCTTCTACCATTCGGTCACCGGTCGTCGCATCGATTTCGGCCGAGCCGCGGAGGTCTTCGGGCTCCACCGGTTCCTCGCCCTCCGCAGGTTGCGGGTACTGCCAGAACACACGCAAGAAAGGCTCATTCCGGTCGCTGGACGGCGTAATGAACCATCGGTCTGCCCCCGGTGCCTCGCGCTCCAGGAATGCGGCCGCCATAGTCACCGCATCGCCCATGCCAATGCGCTGGGGTGCAGGCTGCTCAGGCTTCATCCACCGATCGAGCTCCGAGTCACCGTAACCGACGGTGCCCGTTACAAACATGAAGTACAGAATCCAACAGAAAACCAGGCCGGCCCAGGTGTGCAGCCAAGTCATGGATTGACGAAATGCACCTTTCATACGAAGTTCTCCAGAACGTACAGTCCCCAGGCGCCACCACCGGTGATGATGAGCCCGGCGAGGAGCCCGAGCCATACAGTTCGCAGCCGCTCCACGCTGAATATCCACATAATAACGCAGCAGTAAATGATAAAACTAACCAGCGTCGAAAACGCGATGGCTCCCAGGCGGTCACCGGGCAGGAGAAGCACCAGAAAGACCCCAAAGGTGTTCGTCAGCAGAAACGCCGGAATCAGCGCCGCAAAAACGCGGGAGGTGATATGCCACCGCCCTATCTCGCCGCGTTTTTTCCGGGGTTTCGACTCAGCCACGGTCAACTCCATGCACGAAAGGTCTCTTATCGTCAGCTACACGGGATTAAAACGTCAGCGTCGCTGTCAGCAAGACTTCACTTCGCAAGACGCACGTCGATGGCCACGACCAATGGACGCGGCGCGAATCTGCCAGCACCGAACATGACGAAAGAGCCCGCATCGGCGGACAAAGCGTTGAATTTCATGTGTGAACCCCGGGAAGTGGGACGAAACGCGTCCACCAATCAACAAATGATAATCGTTATCATCACGATAGTTAAGTGGCAGTACTACTCAGCCGGTAGGGAGCAACACAGCGTGCTGTAGCTCGCCAGAGATTAGTAGGTGTACCGCACCATCAATCTGGCACTTCTCGGAAGGCCGGGCCTTGCACCGAAGGGCCGTCGAGAGACGACGTAGACGTCATCCGTTAGATTGTCGACGCGCGCCGTTAAGGTCCAGTGATCGGAGAAACGATAGGATCCCGAAACGTCGACGATCGTGCTTTCGTCGGAGCCTTCATCCGCCGCAAAGCTACCTGTTCCTGCTACGTCACGCATTCGGTCGGTGTAGGTGACCGACAAATTGACGTCCCACTTTTCCGACTGCAGCCCGAGCGTCAGATTACCCCGATGCTGGGGTAAATACGGGAGCTCAAAGCCCTCCTCCACCTCGCCGTACTGCGGATTTGTAGAAGAAAAGGCATCGCCAAACTCCGCATCCGTGTAGGTATAGGTAAGGTTGACGGGCACTGTCACGCGCGACGAAGAGAGAAAGACGTTGTTCCAGCCAAGCTCCAATCCCTGTGTCAGCACCTCACCAGCGCTCGTCTGTGTATCAAGGTCTCCAGGGGCGCACCCTGCGGACACGGTGCAAACTGCCGTCAGGTTGCTGTAGTCGTTGTAAAACGCGATAGCCTCTATGAATCCAACAGGACTCTGCCATCGAGCGCCGAACTCATAGTTGATTGATTCCTCGGGATCGAGATCATCAGTGAGCGAAGGCAATGCCGGAGAAAATCCGCGATGCACTCCGAAGATGATATCCAGACTCTCTGTCGCACTGTAAAGAGCGCCTACGCCCGGCATCAGCTCAAGGTAATCATTTTCCTCCTTCGCTGGGACGAGCCTATTATTGAAGCTGTTTTCTATCGCCTCTACGCGCAGGCCAGGCACGACCAGCCATCGCCCAAGGGTAATTTCGTCTTGGGCCCATACGGAAATCGCTCGCGTCCATCCCGTGTTATCCGCCGTGATTGACCTCGGCTGACTGTTCAAGACAATTTCGCCATCTTGTTGCTCATACCCAAATTCATCGTGCAAACGTCGAATCCTGTCGGTGTGGACGCGGGCACCGAGCTCCAGGGAGTGAGTAACTCCATCGCCAAATTGCCACTGCATTCGGCCCTGAACCCCTGACTGGTTGATTAAGCGATCATTCGTTCCAATGCGAATATCATCTGGCGAACCGCTCACACCGTCCGTGTCACGACCATTAAGTATCGCGACGAAAAGCTGATTGACGGGCCCCTCCGGATTGGCAAGGACATCGCCGATATCAGCGCCAGCAAAGTTGTTAAATTTCAACCACGCTCGGTCAAGCTCTTGGGCGTAAGACGTCAACTCGAGGCGACCGCCCATGAGCGGTTGCGACCAGTCAGCGCGACCGGCCAGCCACTCCCACTCCATGCGATCCAGGACACTGGCGCGATAGCGGCGGTAGGGATTGGCACGCAGATCCTGCTCCGTCAGACCAAGATAGGTTTCATCGGACGCCTCGTCGGCGTAGCTAAATCGAAGTTCGAGTTCGCCGGGGCCGATGGCATGAGCGGCTTTGAGGACTAACTCATTCTTTTCAAAGCCAGTATCGCCGCCACCATCAATCGATTTGAACCCGTCGCTGCCCATGTGAACGAACTCACCGGAAAGCCCAAAACCCTCGTACTGGGTTCCCGCTCGAGTGTGAAAGTGTCGATAGCCATCGCTACCACCGGCGAGTTCAGCCATCGCCGCTGGGCCGGCGGGTATCGGGGCAGAGAGGAGATTGATGGCTCCGCCCACGGTTTGCGGCCCATGCTGTATCGACGCTGGCCCCTTGAACACTTCTACTCCCGTAATGCGTGCACTGAGCGGGAAAAAGTAGGCCGCAGGCGCAGAGTACGGAGCCGGCGATAGGGGCACGCCGTCCTCCATCAACATCACCTTCACGCTACGTTCTGCGCTCGCGCCGCGCAGGCCAATGTTCGGGCGCAATCCCACGCCGTCTTCCTCTCGGACATACACGCCGGGAACAAAGTTCAGGATTCTGTTGATGTCCGTGTGTCGAAACGCTTCGAGGGCTTCCTCATCGAGACGATGGGCAGAGCCCGCAACGCGACTGGGGTCGTCGAAAATACCGTGAACAACGACCTCTTCGATGGCATTCGCATTCTCGCTTAGGGCATCGCCCGATTCGGGCTGCGCGAACACCACAGCCGCCGCGGCTGTAAGCACGCCAATGAAAAGGGTTTTCGAGGCTCGTTGAGCAATCATCTTGACACTACCAATCGCAGGGGTTTTTGTAGGGGTGGAGGCTCTGTGGGCGCAGGGGTGATCCAGTTCGCGCGAGCGATACCCTGCTCGACGTTGGACAGATTCACATCGGGATAGATCATCGCGTGGGAGCGACGCCCGTTGAGCGCTACCTTTGAGTCAGCGTAAACCTCGACCGGCCCGAGACCCCGCGACTCGTATTCATCGCGTATATAGTGGGCTAACTGCAGAATCATGTCCGGCTGACCGGCCATCTCGCGGTACTGGTCCTCCGTGAGATATTGGTTCGGCGATAGGAGTACCACTTCTCGCTCCTCGCCAAAGACCACGCGGTACTGCAGCGCTCCGGACTTCTCCCGAAGCATCACGCGCCACGAAAAGCGCATGCCCTGTTCGTGCCAAAGCACAGAACCGGGGTAGGCCCACTGACGTAGGGGCAACGCAAACTGCAAAAGGCAGAACCCGGCAATAGCAGCGCCAGCGAATACCTGGCCTGTGGTCCATGTTCTCGCCGCTGGCGCGCTCTGCGTTGGCCGCGCAGACCGTCGCTCCCGGGATGTAAGCCTTTGCCAAAACGCTCTCGGCCAATCCGCATCAAAAAAAATAAGAACCGAAAAAACCATGATGAGCGGGAATAGCCCGATGTTGAAAAAAAGATACGTGAAGTAGTGGAAGACAAGAATCACCACGAAAGCCAGGGCACGACTGTGCCTCCACAGCATGAAGAAAATAATGGTGGTATCAAAAAGAAACGCGAACCAGGAGAAGAAGAAGTGCACCCACGGCTGCTCGAGGAAGGGACCTAACACCGGTATCCCACTGTGGGACGGCAACCAAACGTTCAGAGGCTGCGCATGAAGCAACCAGTCCGGTTCAAATTTTGCCAATCCTGCGTAGAAGTAGAGGAGCCCTACCTGAAATCGCAACCAATAGGTTTGCCATGCTGGCAAGGTGCTCGCTCGGACGGCGGGATTTCTCCAAGCATCGATGGACCACGCTCGATGCGGTGACAGAAAACAGAGTATGAATGCGACGACACTGATGAAGTAGTAGTGATTCAGGTACGTCGTGACATCCATCAGTTCCGCATAGGTAAACAGGCACCAGAACGCGATGATCGCAACGCGATAAAACGCACCGACCGCCACCAGGAAGGCCGACAGAGCAATGCCCCAATACAGCGCGTACAAGCCGCCAGGCCCGGGCACCGCGACCCACTCGAAGCCCCAAAACTTAAAATGAAAGTCGGGCTCGATGTACATGCGCTCGATCCAGCCGTTGTACATGAATCGCAACGCGCCGAAGCACATGAGACCGCCAATCAGCATGCGAAAAACCGCGAGCGCAGCGATATCACGGGGCATCATCGCCCAGTTGAGGAGAGACCCGACCGTTGCGTCGGCCTTAACGTCCTGATTAGTTTCCATCATCGCTTTGCGAGGAGGACGGGCGACAATGACCGATCGACCCTTTAGTCGTTATCGCCGGCTGCCGCCGTTGGAATGGCCAGGTTGAGCGCCGACACAATGGGCGCCCTGAAGATGTCCATCGCGTTTTTTATGAGTCCGTGATACGCGCATGGCGCCAAACCCGTGGCGTTGGCAGAGGCATTGACGCAGTCGTTTGCATCAGAGATCGCAGCCACCTCGGCGTCGAACCCGATGCCGGCCTCAATGTCTTCTAGCGCTGCGATCGCCAGGTCCAATGCCACAATAAGATCGTCTGCGAGATCCTGACGATCGATGCCAACCAAAAGATCATTCATTCCCATGCCATCGCCGACGCCAGTGAATACGTCGCGAAACACCATCATGTTGGCAAGCATGTGAGCGCCCGATGTAGCAGACAGCGGCGACTCCAGGAACTCAGGGCAGGCAATCGCATCAGCGCACTCGAGTCCCGATACCGGGATACCCGTTGGGAGGGCTGTTTTACGGTCTTTGGTGGACTTCTCCACGTAGAACAATGCAATGGATAGGGCATCCAGTGCATCCTGTGGCTGCGCATAAACGACGCTGGTATCCAAACCCGCGGTGCTCCACTGTTCCAGGAAGTTATCGGCGGCGGGGTCCCAACGTTCAACCAGCGCAGAAGCGAGAACGAGTACTCGATCTGCCAGGCGCACGGCATGAGCGGCGCGAAGTTGAGCATTTGGTTGCGCTGAACATTCTGCAGGGGCCGCATCGGTAAACAGCATATGCTCCAACGCTCCGAGCCCCGTGATGTTCACCGGTGTCGTACCGTTGACTGCGTCCCCGTCGGCAGCGGCTTGCTCTAAGGCACAGACGTCCAGGGTGAAGGGCCATGAGTAAATAAGATCACGGAAGTCCTGCCCCCCGGCAACGGCGTCGGGGTTTGTGGAGCGACCTGCTGGGCCGACCTGCAACACCTCATTTCGTTGCCAGCTATGCATTGCGCCGCGCCAGGCACTGCGCGCACTCTCTACCTCAGAAGCATCTGTCGGTGCCGCCTCGAGGGAGATCAGCGCAGACTGCATCGTTCCCGCCACCCCTTCAAAATCCTGGAGCGCGGGCAAAATAATAAACTCGGCGATATCCGCAAGTACGGCCCTGCGAGCATCATCACCTTCGAGGGGCTCTTCCGGGTCTGGGTCCGGATCAGGGTCCGGCGCCGGCGCGGGCGGCGGATTCGTGGTGGGGGGTGCAGGCGCCGGATCCGGCGTTGATGAGCCGCCTCCACCGCCTCCGCAAGCAGCGAGAGACAGCAAAACTGCCGCACAGATCAAGGCTCGCGTGCCTCGAAGCCGTGCTGAGAAAGTAGTTGTCACGAGAGACCCTTGCGCCATTTTTAGCACCCCCAATCAAAAGGAAATCGCCGAGACAGAATCGCGGCGATTTTGATGTGTATTACGACCTAGCCGCAAAAGCGGACTATGGACTGGCTGCATCGCCATCTGTGCGGATCGCGCTGCTACCAGCGCGATCCCGATGGCTAGATCGTTACTGATCTAGTCCTACTTTCAACACCACAACCCGCGCGCCAGCATCACTCGTGTTCGTTGATAGCGCGACCCGCGTTCCATCGGGCGACAAGGCGATACCGAAGAACTGGCTGCCTACGGGAGAGTCACCAAGCTCGATAATGCCATCACCGCCAACCCGGGTGTCGAGGTTACCATCAGCTGTGAGGACAAAAGCCGCAGGGTTACCGCCGAAACGGCCACCGATCACTACACGGTCATCTGCAAGCATGACGATGTGACGGCCGCGATCTTCACTCGATGGGAAGCCTTGCCCTTCAGACTGAACGATCACCGTCCCCATGTTTCCGTAACTCATGTCGATGCTTTCAGAGTTGCCGCTGGACACGCGGAATGCGCATGCATCCTGTGCCTGGGAAATCTCGTAGCCCAGCGAAGAACCGGTCATAGAATCCCGTGACGTTGCCTCACAGTAGCCAACAACGACATAGGAAGAAGTGCCTTCCTGGAATACGGCGCCGTAAGTCTCGGCGTAGCCCAGATCAACCTTGAAGGGATTAAACACCGCTACGCCATCTTCCGCAGGTATAGAAGGCTCATCGCTGAATCCACCAAAGCTGGTGTCGAAGCTGCCATCTTCGTTAAGACGAATCAGGAAGATATGGTTGTCCAGCGTGCCTCCGAGGTCGGTATAGCCTGAAGAGACAATCTTGCCATCTGGCAGGATCAGGCCGCGACGCTCGCTGTCATTCAGCACGCCAGTGGCGTTGTAGGTATGTGCTGTGCCCCCGTTAAAGCCGGCGTCGGCCTCTGCGCCTGTCGCCGTGATGTTCACGCGTGCAATGTAGCGGTCTCGATCCGTACGCGTGCCGTCGCTGGCGGAACCCTGGCCAAACACAACCACTCGGTCGTCTGTGGTGCTGCGGTCCACAAGGACGTCCCATGCGATATCAGCAGGTTGAGCAGCCGGTGCACCGGGGAAATCACCGTTGTCCGCATTCGCATAGCCGAACACAACTTCGACCTTGCCCTGGGCGTCACCCCAACCTGCAACCTGCTCGCCGTCAGCGTTCAGGCGGAACAAATAAACAGACTGTCCGCCGTCAGCGTCCAGTGCGTGCGCAACGACAATGACGTCGCCGCCCTGCAGCTCAGCAATACCGTACGAAAATTCATCACCGCTTCCCTCGGTTGCCGTGGCTTCAAGCTCAACGAAGCCATCGCCACCAAAGCTGGTGTCGGGCGTGCCATCGGCGAAGAGTCGCGTAACGACAACCTGGCGGGTGTCGTCGGTCGTACCTACGTGACCCGATGCGTAAATCTTATTGGCATGAGGCGCGACTCGCGCATAGGTCAAACCACGGAGATCATTTGCCGAAGTCGTAACCTGATCCACGGCGACGGTGACACCGCCAGAACCCGATTCGCCATCTGCGCCATCCGACCCCGCAGGACCTTCAGGCCCCGCCGGTCCCTGCGCGCCTTGAGGACCTGCAGGCCCCGGCGTGCCATCGGCGCCGTCATCACCCTCACAGCCCGCGAGTACAAGGGCGCTCGCCATGAGTGCGCTTACCAGTAATTTTTTCTGCATCGATTCGTTTCCTTTTGGCTTTTTGGAGACTTCCGCTGTCACGCGCGTCGAGCATCGCCGCGGGCGCCGGACGCGAAAGGTATCAATAATCATTCTCATTATCAATGTGAGGAACAAATTTAGCGCTGACTACGAACAACCTCCCGCTACGGGCGGCTTCGCCGGCGCAGAAAGGTACCTGAGCCGCGGAATAATCTGTGCTCTTAGAGGAACGAAACGTAAATGGTTTGTGAGCTGCTTGGAGCAGCCGAACGCGCCGAGGCGCATCCCAGGGCGAACCGGGCGGCGCTACGAAGCACCCGTTTGTGGGTTGCTCCCTCAGGGCTGTTGAATGGGTCCTCTGCGTAGCGCGAAGAGTGCAACCCTGCGGCCAGCTTTCAAAACTGGGTAAAGGAAGCGTGCGGCCCAACCTCTGCGGAAAACGGCGGCATTAATCCGGTTGAAGAGGCCAACGGGAGTCGACAAAAGGGCAAGCTGCGTGACGCATTTATCCCCGTAGAAGATCTGTCCTTCATGCAGGAACGCCATACCCTCGTTGAGGTCAAGGTTCTGCCCGGTAACTTCCGCTACCACCGGGTGGTTGCTCCGAGCATCTATGAGTTCGACGGGACCAACCGTCTCTCTAAGCCGCAACAAACGAACATAAGAGGTGCAGAACGGGCACTGGCCGTCGTAAACGATGTAAGCGGGGGTTAGATCCTTGTCGTCCGAAGCCATACGGGGAGGCCAAATGAAGTGACGTGATGAGTGTACCGTGCGACCGCGTGCCCAAGGCCAGGTTTGAACCACGCGATCGTGCTCACTGAGTGGGATAAGCACTATCGCACTAGTTCGGCCGATGCGCTCGCCTATGGCCTCACCTATGCCCTCACCTATGGCCTCACCTCTGCCCTCACCAGTGCCCTCACCTATGCCCTGACCTTTGCCCTGACCTGCGTCCCCACCAACACGCCCGACAGCTTTTCCGGCAGAGGTAGAGAGCTAGCGCTTCTTTTTCTTTTTGCCCTGGACCGCTTTGAAGCGAGGGTTCGATTTACAGATGACATACACCCTGCCCCGCCGCTTCACCACCTGGCAATCGGGGTGTCGGTTTTTTGCCGACTTTAAAGAACTTAAAACTTTCATGCGGTGCAAACCTTTCTTTTTCGGCGCGGCACTTCAGGAGTTCGCGCATCACTAATTCTCGTCCTCAGCGGTCTTCCACCGGCAAGTGTTTGCTGCCTGTAAAAAGGTCCGCGAGACACAGGTCGCGGATGTTATAAAGTATCTATTGATATAGCAATGATTATCATTTGCATTGAAGGAAGGCATGGAACTCGAACGCGAGTCTGGCAATCGTTGACAGACATCCCCAGGAACCGTGAGATCGGTCATCGTACTCACTGCCTTAGACTTTCGTCCTCAGCGTATACTCGCGCCGCGACAACCCACGGGAAGGATGAACAATGAGGCGTTACGTGATTTGGTTCGGGGCGTATTTGGCGCTGCTGTACACGGCAGCTTCTGGTGCGCAAGTTGGGGGTAACCTCACAAAGTATCCGCCGAACGAGCTTCGCCTTGAGATCACCAGCGGTGAAAACGGGGCGCCGATCCTCAATCCTCAGCGATTTGAAATCACTACGGGCGACTACTACCGCCTGACCATCTCGAGTGATGGGGCTGGCAAAAGCCCCCGCGGTGGTACTCAGTCTCGACGCTTTGAAGCACCCGAGTTCTTGAGCAATGTGCACCTCCGGATTCTCACTATCAACGACATCGAGGTGCACCTCCAGAGCATGAGTTTTCGCGCCATCGAACTCGATGAGGCCGGCGAAGCATCATTTACCTTTGTACCGATCCGGGTCGGCGAGTTTCCCATGACTGTCGGCCCCGACCCGCTCTCCGTAAAGCGACAAGTTGGAGAGTCCGGTTTTGACGCGGACTCACAGACTGCCCTCGGCGTAATTCACGTGAAGTGAATGCAACAGCAGGTTCCTACGGCCCAGTGAGCAGGAACCCTTTGAGGAGGAGACCGCCGCTTTGTTACCTGCAGTGCGCGCACTAGACAACCGCAGACAACTGATCAGCCTACGATCACAGCGCTGCGCTTAACCCCCTTTTCGCTTGAGTGCCTGAGGCCCAGCCGCGCCCGCCATTAGCAGCAACGTACTGCGCACGGGCAATTCCTGCGGCGCACCGTCATTCAGCCGCAGCGAATTTCCGGCAACCGATCAAGGCTCACCTATACTCAGTTGAATAACAGAGTTTTCAGGGAAGAGAGTATGACCTTGTGTACTAAACCCATACTGACCGCGGCATTCATTGCCCTCCAGTTCCACGGCGCTACCGCAGCAGAGACCCAAGCCGATATCAACGAGCTGGCCATGCGCGCAGGGGCGCCGCTCTTTGAAGGCATGGGCGAGCATCACCACCCGATCTCCACCGGCGAGACCGATGCCCAGAGATACTTCGACCAAGGCATGGTTTTGTCTTTTGCCTTCAATCACGCTGAATCTGTGCGCTCTTTTCGCGCCGCCCAAACGCTAGATCCCGATTGCGCCATGTGCCTCTGGGGAGAAGCCTTGGCGCTCGGACCGAACATCAACGTCACCAGTAATGGAAAAGCCATTATGGGAGACGACGACAGGAGAGCGGCGCACGCCGCGATCCAGAAAGCAGCAGCGTTAAGCGATAACGCCAGCCCGAGAGAGCGGGATTTCATCGCCGCCCTCGCAACGCGGTACAACGGCGATCCTTCCACGGCCCGTGAGGCCTTGGACCTGGCCTACCTCGATGCCATGCGAAAGCTCTATGCGACGTATCCCGCCAATGATGATGCGGGTGCCCTGTTTGCCGAGTCCATCATGAATACGATGCCCTGGGATTACTGGCTGGATGCAGCGACACCAAAGCCGCTAGCAGCTGAGGCAATCGCGATTCTTGAGGAGATTCTTGGACGCGCACCGGAGCACCCCCTGGCCCTCCATCTTTACATCCATGCCGTGGAAGCCTCGAACAAGCCTGAGCGTGCTGAAGCCGCCGCCGATCGCCTTGCTGATCTGGTCCCCGGAGCCGGCCATCTTGTGCATATGCCCGCGCACATCTACTGGCGTTTGGGCCGCTATGACGACGCGTCCGAAGCGAACATCAAAGCCGCCGCGGTCGATGAGGCGTACATCGCCGCCTGCAATGCTCAAGGCTTTTACCCGGCCATGTATTACCCCCACAACATCCATTTCTTGTGGGCGGCATCATCGATGCAAGGACGGAGCGAGTTGGCCATTGAGTCAGCGCGACGGGTTTCTGCCAACGTGTCCATGGAAATGATCGAACTATTCCCGCAGGTGGAGTTCTTCCATACGATTCCCCTGCTATCGCTGACCCAGTTCGGCAAATGGGATGAGATTCTGGCGAGTCCGGCACCGCGCGAAGACTTTGAATACTCCAACGGCATCTGGCATTACGCGAGAGCGATCGCGTTGACGCGCCAAGGAAATCTGCAAGCCGCCAAAAAAGAGCGCGAGCTACTTAGCGAGCTGAAAACAGCGACGGATGTCACCTTCCTCGACACTCTTTATTACCCGGCAACGATGCTTCTGGAAATTGCGGAGGCCCTGGCGGCCGGTGAGATCGCGCTGTCGGAAGGAAAGTCGCAAGAAGCCATCGATCAGTTCAGCCACGCGGTCGCCGTTCAGGATGAACTTCCGTACACGGAGCCCCCTTTCTGGTACTACCCCACGCGTCATGCACTGGGGCGCGCTCTCCTCGAGAGCGATCAGCTTGCGGAGGCTGAGGCGGTGTATCGCCGCGACCTGGAGCTATACCCGCACAATGGCTGGTCCATGTATGGCTTGATAGAAAGCCTCGAGGCGCAGGGCAAGGACGCCAGAGAGATCAAAGATCACTTTGCGATCGCTTGGCAGAAGGCCGACGTGGAACTGTCAGCCTCGCAGTTCTAGCCCAGTGAAGTGTGCCGCTCTCGTTGGGCGGCACGTTAGTGTCGGTCAGTGTCAGTCCCTAACTGTGTTTGCGACGGCCTGCTGGAAGGTCGTGGGGGGCATGACCCCTTCCCTCAACATCCAGAGCAGAGATTGCAGTTTGGGCTCGTTTTCCGCGATGCGGCCGCTGACGCGGTGGTAGAACATGGGGTCGGATTCCACGGCGTCTTCAAGCAGGTTTACGAGATCATGAGCGGTCATTGTCGCGCCTCTTCAATTGCTATTTCTTTAATAAGAACGAAGGGTTAGCTACTAGACCTCCAGTAAAACGGCAAATGACCCAAACGCGAAGGCTTCTCGGTGCCCCATATGGGGTGAGGCCCGTCAGCGCCCCTGACGGGCCTACAAAACGATAAAGCTATGCGCTCGCAAGAATCTCCGTGACCGCATCTCTCGCCGATCGAGCTGCGTTGTGCACTGCACCCCAATCGTCTTCTTGAGTGTAGGCATCACCTGCAAAGTAGAGTCGCCCATCGATACTCCTTGCAAGTTCGCGGGTAATGTTCAGCGATGACACATCGGCGAGGTAAGCACCTCGTGCGTAAGGCTCGGCATTCCAATCCTGCACAAGGTGCCGTTGGTAGCTCGCGGTCGCTGCGCCGTCGAAGACTTCGTCGAGCTCCGCCAAAATGTAGTCATGCTGCGCATCCCCGGCGAGAGCCTGATAAGGCTCGGCCTGACGGCCAACGGCAAAGAGCCCGAGCAAGTTTGTACTCGTAGACTGCCCATACGCCGCGTCGTAATAAGTCCGCTGGCCGTCGCTTGTGTCACTGTCATCGAAGTCGAGAAATGTTGGATAAAAAGCGTCGGAAAACTCGAAGAACGCCTTGAAGCCACCCCAAATCAACGCATCTTCGATGAGTGAAGTTCGGGTGGCTGGCAACGCTGGAGTAAAAGAGACATCGCGGTTTTGCAGTACGGCAAGCGGTACCGTCACGATGATCTTGTCGGCCTCCCAGCGGTTGCCGGAAGCATCTTCGGCGTAGAGTCGCTCCCCCGAATAGTTAATGGACGTGATTGGCGTTTCGTAGGTGATTTGATTGCTGACATTGGGCAGCACAAAGCGCTCGAAAAAGTCCATCCAGCTCGACGCAATAAACTTCAGATCGTCGTATCGCCCAAGGGTGTCGAGCGAAAGCTCACCGCCTGAGAAGCGTCCGTAGGAGTCGTTGGTGCTGTAACCGCGGGTCTCGATGTCGACGCTGACCGTGTCATCGTTGACGATATTATTTAGCTCATCGCGAGGGACGTGAAGCCACTCCGCACCGAGAGAAACAGGAAAGTCTGTAAACGTTGTGTCATGGCGCATACGCCCGCCGGGCCGAGCTTGCGCCTCGAGAATCTGAAACCGAATGCCCTGCTGGAACAGTAAGTGGCCCGCGCTCATCCCCGCCGCCCCTGCACCGATGATGAGTACTTCCCCTTCGAATCCCGTCGGACCCGTAACCGGCGGAGCGCTGCCAGAATTGCTCGTGGTCCCACCGCTGCCGCCGCACGCTGCCAAGGCAAAGGGAGAGAGTAAGGTTGCTACAGACGCGGCCTGCTTCAGAAAGCGGCGCCGGCCAGGCAACTCTACAGGCAACTCGAAAGGTGGCGTTGAATCGGGGGGCATATTTTTCTCCTGGCCAAAGAACGTCTCAGAGTGGCATCGGAGCGACAGACTTCTACTACAGATGCAGCATATCTGTCGTGCCTCCGAGCACGACCAGAAGAACAAGAAACGAAGCAGCCGGCAATGAGATCAGCGCACCAAAAGGCCGGAAAAAGTGATCCACTCTGGTGCTTAAAAGCATCCAGTGAGGGAAGTGCTCTATGTAGCCCGCAGCGCCTTTTGCAACCAATCGGCCACCTGCCGAGCTCGGTGCGAGTGCTCGTTCTCATCTTTCCAAAGGAGCCAATAGGCGCCGCCGTCAAAGGCTGGCAGGGGCAATCGGATCAGATCCACCATCGCGCCATCCGTCCCGACGAGAAACTCATTAACAAGGGCTACACCTCGATGCTCTTTGGCTGCATCAATGGCCTGGGTTGCGGTGGAGTAAACCAGCCGAGTTTCGCTCGTGGCACTAATTTCCAAGAAATCGAAGTAGTCCTGCCACCACTCGCCAAAGTCTTCGTGGATTAAGGTGGCCTTTAAAAGATCTGAGGGCTTCTCGAAGGGCCCAAACTCTCCGGCATATTTTTCCGAGCACACGGGGAAAACCTTTGGCCGTGCAAGCAGCTCCAGATCGCCTGGCAATTCTTCTGGGTCGCCAAAGCCAATGCCGAAGTCGGCTCGCGCTCCGATCACGTCCGAAAAATCGATGGTGGGTTCGACAACGATGGTCAATGCTGGAAACTCTCCTGCAAGAGCCTCCAATCGCGGCGCAAGCCATTTGCTCCCGAAACCGGGAACCACAAGGATACGAATGCTGTTGGGGCCATGCTGAACGCAAAGCTCATCGGTCGCATGGGAAATCTTGGCCAACGCCGACCCAATTCTCTTTGCGTAGGCCGCACCTGCTTCGGTCAGTCTGACGCCCCTTCGGTCCTGCTCGAACAACCGGACTCCCAGCCGCGCCTCCAGGTTGCGAACGTGCCGGCCTACTACACTGTGGGTTACGTGGAGTTCCTCTGCAGCCGCCCGAAAGCCGCCATGTCGTGCGGCTGCCTCGAAGGCCTTCAGGGCGTTAAGAGGCGGCAGATTTCGTCTCTTCATAGTGCCAAAAAAGTATCCAAGAAGAAGCCAAGCAGCAAGCGATCAGCAAGTACGCGTAGATTCGCGAGGACACGTGGACACTCTCTATTCTTCTTCGTTGTACTCAAGAATATCGCCAGGCTGGCAATCCAGTGCCTCACAGATCTTCTCGAGGGTCGCAAAACGAACACCCTTGGCTTTCCCCGTGCGCAGAATCGACAGGTTCTGCTCGCTGATTCCGATGGTTTGGGCGAGATCCTTCCCCTTGATTTTGCGACGCGCGAGCATGACGTCGAGGGTGACCATGATGGGCATCAGACGGGCTTACACAAATTGCTGATTTTCAGACTGCAACTTGCCGCCCTCCACCAGCAGATCACTGAGAACCCAGAGAACCAGTGCCACGCCGATGGCCTTCACTTCGTTACTACCAAAGGATATGGCGAGAAGCTTCTCACCCGTAGGGTGGTTGAGGGAGAGCAACACACTCGCAATGGAAACGTGAAGCGGCGTGGCAAAAGCCTGCGCTATCAAGAAGAGCGAAAAGCGGCGAAGATCTCGACTGTTCTCGTCATTGAACAGCTCACCTTGGGCAAAGTTCTGGAATGCCCGTCGCAGGTAGTACAGACCGACCAAGCCCAGGGATACGTACAGCATTGTCACCAGCCAGACGGCGTACCACTGGGCATTAGAGACCGTCCACCATTGGATCGATAACCCGATGTTTTCCTGGGCAAGCTGTGCGAAGCCTTCCAGATCGACCAAGTAGTAAATAGCGGTCAAAGGCACGCCCGCGAGCAGCAAGGCACACGCCCAGGCAATCATCATAGACACTTTTCTGCTCATGTTGACCTCTTGAGTCAATGAATGATAATTAGTAATAAATTATCGTAAAACATTAATTTCTACAAGGGACCCGCAGATGAAAACGAGGCTACAAGGAATCGCTCTGGTGTTATTGGCTGCATTGCTATCACCGACGAGCGTTGCGTTGACTATGAACGACATTGTGACGTTCTGCGAAAGCTACCAGGGGGAATGCGATAGCAGTCCCTTCCTTCAGGCCTATGTGGGTGGCGCCATGGATCTGGTCGCGATGCTCGATGAGGAAACCGATTACCTCGACAAGATCTATTGCTCCGACCCGAAGGACTTCTTTGATACCGGCCGCATTATTCGCTACATGCGCTCTAATGCCAGCGATGAGGGTGACGAGAATGCCATGCTGCTGTTCGTTCGCTTCCTGGAGGAGCACGGTAACCGCTGCTCCTAAGGGCCGCTTTGACTCCGAAGTGAAGCCCATCAGGCACCAGGACAAAGAACTTTGACTGGCTCGTATGCGGCGAGAGGCGCTGCTGATTCTGACAATGGGGTTTTCCTGCGCCCTCAACCCTAGAAGTGAAGCAATTGGTGGTCACTGAATTAGACGCTGCTTTTACGCAGACAACGTGAATACTTTGGTGATTGTGCTAAGTTCAAGACTCGAAATACCAGCAGGTTTTAGCGCATTTCAAACACGCAACTGCTGACAGCAGCGCAAGCGAACGCGCTTTTCAGATTGGCGACGGCGACCGCAGCGAATTCAATCGATGCTCTGCGCTCTTTAAAGCAAAGACTCACGGTACGTCGGAGGAAAGACATGATTCGGGGGCTTTACTGGCTACTCGCTCTGATGCTCGCTTGCGTTTCCACCGCACATGCCGACAAGGTTTATGTCGCTGACGAAACCAGAGCCAAGCAAATCGTTAAAAGTCTGAATCCTTCGGCAAGTGACGTTCAGCTCAGGGAACTCCTTGCCCCCTATGCAAGCATGAGAAAACAGATGGGTAATCCACCCGTTTTCAATGACCCTTTCATGCCCTTCCCTTTCCCCTTTTACTACGCGCAGTTAATAGACTACATCCCCGGCGCCCGCCAGGATCACGCAGACTTAGCTGATCTTGATCGAATTGTGCTGCGATTCCTCGGACCCGATGGTCGCCAAGAGGGTGCCGACGAAATTCTGGTCTCAAGCGCTTGGGCGCAGGTTCTGGCCCACGAAATCGATACATTCAAAGACTTTGAGTGGCTGTTATCGGACCATCACATCGTCGCAGGTGTGCCCTTCGGCTCGGAAGCACACAGAACCATGATCTATCGCCTGATTGATCCCGATGGTTATGCCGGCATGCCCCTCGGCGCTGCTACAAACCGTGTAGATAGTGTTACCCACGGTCGCATCATCAAGTTTCTCCTTGGCGGGTTTCCATCGCCGGCCCCCGCTGGTCAAGTTACCGCCATCCACGATTTTAGTGACCCCAGGAAACTTCGGGCTGACTTAGCGACGAGCGACGTCCTCGACATCCATCAGGTTAGAGCATTGCTGGACGTGGATGGGTTGATAGAGGCGGCGTCATCGGCCGAAAAATATCCCGCATTTGACCGCCGCGTTAGCGAGATGGCAAAGGAGACCCTTGGCATACTGTGCACGTTTTCGCTGGCCAATCCAGATCTTGCCGATAGAGAGAAAATTGCTATCGCTGAACGCGCCTCCCTGGTGGGTCAAGTGTGCCGGGAGAGAGTCAGTTACTACGTGATTGCAGCGAATTGGCGTTCGAATGGATTAGCGGTGGAGGACAGCCTTTTTGCATCCGCCGAAAGCCATATCATGCCCATGGAAGGCAACGATCTTCTTCATGCGACGCTGGACGTCATGCTTGAAGAAGATGTTTTCAGAAGTTTCCCCGAGCTGAAGATAGATGATGACCCAGGGCAAGGGCTTCGGGTGTCCGCGGGGGCGGCGCGTCACTTTGAATCATCAGACTTGATTGAAGCACTGTCTGACATGGCGCAGTCACAAAAAAGCTTTAGCGGGATCGAACCGACCCACGCCAAAGCGCAGGCGCTGGTAGAACGTATAGCGTTTAAAAATCCAGAGGAGCCAATTGAGGAACAAGAGTTATTCGAACTCGATCAGCTGGCGTATCAGGAAATTGTGTTCAATTGGAGCACATCTACCGACCAGCCATCGTCCCTACGAGCGCGTCAACACTGGTATTTCGATACTGCCTGCAGAAACAATTGGGGCCATGAACAGATTGCAACCTACTTTGCGTCGCTACTGATTGGGCAAGCTGAGCAGGCAATACGCAACATCAATCGCGAGGAATCGGTAGCACAAAGCACAGCGGATTTGGACGATGCGACCGTGCAGCTTGCGACCATGAGGCAGCGTTCAAAAAACGCTGAAAGAGCAGACGCAGATCAGGCAAATCTCATCGACGAGTGGGTCAGGCAACAACAGCGCTCCATAGATCAGTACCCACACTTCATTGGAACGGAACGCTTCGTAAGCACCTACGCGGCGAACATGGAGCAGCAGCTTAGTTGCAGTCTGCAGTAGGCAGCCTGTCAGCCTAGAAACGGCTTACAGATCGCTGACCCTCTATCAGCATAATTTCTTTGCGCATTAAGCTGCCGTCCATTTCCACCTCAACTTCTTTCAGCCCTGGAAGCAGGAACATGCTGTGGCTGGGTTTCTCTTGCGAGTGCGTAAAGCTCTGCAGCTGATGCTCGACCGATTCCTGGCCCAGGCCAGCAGATTGGATGCTTCTAATTTTCAGATCAGACCCATTGCGCGCTTCCAAGACAAGCTCCGACCATTCCACCTCAACAGGAACCATATCCCTGGCATCAACTTCGATGTATTCCTTGGTGAGCAACCCGTTTCTCTCGAGCACAAGCGTGTAAGTGCCAGGCGCCAGAATCACGGTGCCATCTTCTCGATAATCACCGCTCTTTACGGGTGTGTTCAGATCGTCAACATCAAACACGGAATACCTGGAACGGAGCGTACCGCCCGGTGCGGTCTCCCTAATTTTAAGTGCCCCGGCTTTAAGTCTTACAACGTTGTTTTGGCTAGCATGGATGGTAACGGGCATGCGCACCCGCTTTTTGCTCAGCCAGGCAACCATCATGTAGCGGCCCGCTCGGAACCACGGGCCTCTAACGGGACGGCCGTTTCGGTAGAGCTCTCCACTGCTGATCAACTCTTCGCCCTCGGGTGTATCAACCCTGACTGAAAAGAGCCCAAAGGTCTCATCCGGTTGCTCATCTTTTAACCGATTATCAAGCGGCTGAGCGCGGACGTTTACCCAGACATCATCGGGGTTCTCCAATCCCATACTGTCGCGTTTGCAGGTCAAACTAGACCAATCGACAGGAATACTTGCATGGACCGGCGTGCCAGAGAATCGTAAGCGCTGATTCCGCGCGTTCACCGTCATTTCGAGTGGCCTGGCGGGAACCATGGCGGGAAGACCGGTGCTCGGCGGTGAGCTCGATTTCCCCGGTGCGTACCAGACCCCGGAAACACGCCCAAAGCGATAGTTGGCGTCAAATTTTACGAAGGGTTCTGGATCGAGAAACGCTTTGTAGAGCTCGCCAGACAGGGGTTGTTTTGGGTCGCTCTTGTTGTGCGCCACTTCAAGCACTCCCACGTACTCTCCCATCGCTCGACAGCTCCAGCGGCCGCTAACATCAAGACCAATGTAGGGCTTTTGGCGCTCGACCAGACGTAGGGCTTCTGTCCGCTCTTTTTGCAGTCTTTGCTGATCTGACTTCAGCTGGTCCAACCGATTTTTGAGTTGTCGATAGGTACTGGCTTTGGGACTCTCGCTTAAAATCTCGTCGATATCCCCTGCCAACGTTCTTCGTTGCGCATCTCGGTAGGCATCGCGGGATTTCGTGACTCCATCACGGACTTCTCTGGCTGCACTCTGGGTTACCTGCTGTCCGGGTCTGGGCATCAATATGCCCTGGGGCCAGATCAATGCGCCTTGGATGCCTCGATAAAAGTCCCACTCGCGGCCTTGTCGGCGAATGGCCTCCCAGTCCTTGAGGCTATATTGCTCGGCCAGCTCGCGAAGCTCGTCCAGACGTGCGGTAACGTAGTTGGTTTCCCTCTCGTTCATCGCCAATTGATCATTGATCAGATCAAGCACAAATTCTTCGCCGGCGACCGAGCGCATGGCCTCTTTTTTGCGTTTCTCTGCAACCAGGGCTTCAAAGATCAGCGCAGCACCGCCCAGCAGAATTGATTCTGCATCGATGACGGAAAGCTGGAGTGGTGCTGCGACCGGCCTGCTGGTCACCACGCCCGTGGACCCACGAAACCGGGGAAACGCCTGCTCCATCAGATAAAAAAGCTCGGCCAATCCTGCCTGTTGTGATTTTGTCTGACCGCGGGACATTTCAGCGAGAATGCCCCCCAGTTTGACTAGATCGCCTTTGTTTTTTACAAGCTCCTTTGAGGCAAGAAAGAGTCTGCGCTTCGGATCAGTTTCGGGTAGTGACAAGATGTCTTTCATCAACTTGCCGTTGATGCCGTCAAAAAAGAAGGCTCGCTCCATGTACTTGCCGATGGCACGCGCCACGGCGACTTCATTGGCTTTCCCGGCTCGGTAATAATTGATGTACTTCATCAAGTACATATCCTGACCCGCTCGAGCTCCGTCTATATCTTTTTCCGTGTAGAGGCCTTTTAGTTTGGACTCGATTGTGTAGGTTTCATCTTCCATTCGGTCGTCGAAGGTGTAGTCCACTTCGATCTCAGTGCCGTCAGGCAAACGTTCCTTCACCGGGAACTGAATCCCATTGATGATGAGATCGATAGTGACAGGGCTGGAATAGGTATTGATGCCATCCCGGTTTGCAATGGCCAACCTGCGTAGGAGTCGAGCTCGAATAATCAGGGAGTCCGGATGATCTGGACCGATATTGGGATCACTGTTTGCGAGGTGAAGATCCCAAACATCATTGTTGATTTCCAAAAGCCGTTGATTGTAGAGATCCTCTTGTGCCCGGGCATAAGCGGTGGTCATGTCCACACCGCTTTTTTCAGCATGTCCCATAGCAAGATCTTTGAGTTGCTGACGCGCATCAGTGATGCTTTTCTTTGCCCAATCAAGCTTTTTGTTGAAGAGCGCCATCTCGTCGGCACTTTTTCGGCCCGCTTGGACATCAACAACTAATTCTCGTTGTTTCGCCGCAAAATAAATGTCGGCTTGTTCGGCGCTTGCACCTTTCAGCGCCATCGACATGCTGATAGCGTGCATGGCGTTTTCATGGTCAATCCGTGCTAAGCCGATATCAGACCCGTCTTTTCCGCGCATTTCTGCTTGATACTGGGCGCTCTCTTTTATGATCGGCAAGCTATCGAAGTATTCATTCGAATCAATGGCCTGACCGGTGGTCACGACAAGCTCACCGGTCGCAAGTCGACCGTTGATCTCTGCAACTTCGACCATTGCACGGCGCAAAAAAACACTGGCGGAAGATCGATCTACGTCACTGACTCTGCCCCCAGAGCCGGGAATTTCAGGGTTCTGACTGATGAGATCCATCTCCCATTGCACGCGCTCAATCGTTCTTCGACGGGCGACCGCTGGGTCGTTAGTTTTAGATAATTCATAGGCATAGAATCTATCGAGGTTTCTTTTTACAACTTCGGTGCTTCGCTCTCGGCCTTTTGCCACGACGTCCTCGATCATGGCATAGCGATAAACAGCAATCTGATCCATGCGCTCGATACTGATATCGCGATCTGTGAGCAGTTTCTTCGTGGTGTTCCAATCGAACTCGCCCGTAAGCATTTTGTGGAAGTAGGTACCCGCAGAGAATCCTTCCTCCGTGGTGTAGGCTTCGAATGCGCGTTTCGCTTCGTTGTCTTTTTCAATCCGCTTTTTCTGATTGGCAATAATTTCCGCCGCCAATTCCGGATTTTGTTCCGCCATGTTGACGATGACGTCAGATGCGCCCTTTTGGCGCAGATTGGATGAGAGTTCTGAAGCGCTTGTGACGGTGGAGTCTATGATGCGTGCGAGTGCGTTTTGCATCAGCATTGACTGGAACGCGGCCGCGTCCATGGGCTGCCCATCGATCATGGGTTGAAAGGCATAGCCCACGGACGCGTCCAGCAAAATACCCGTGTTGGCATTCACAAACTCGTAGAGCTTGCGCGCGACAGACGGGTCTTCCTGCAGAGCCTGCTTAAAAAAGGCTCTGGTAGCTGCATAGCTGGCATCCTCGCTGATGTTGCGTACCAGATGCTCCAGAATATGGTTGTTGGCGAATCCAGCGACTTCCTGTATCGCGCCGAGGCCGTACGATTCCAAGAGGATTTTTTCGTAATTGACCGTAAAGGTTTCGTCCGCCATGTAGCTTTCGACGGCTTCCTGTGCTCCAGCCATTCCCGCTGAAATAGTCGACTCCATCAGGAATTTGCCTAGCATTACCGCACCACTCGAATAGCCTGCAGCTTCTAGTCCAGTGGTAATCCAACGCGCACCAAGCCCCGGTATGTAGCTTGAAGCAGCTGTGATGGCGATGTTTTTAGGGGTAATGACATTCCACACCGTCGCCCCCGGAATATTGAGATCGACTTTCTTCTTGTCGAGGAAATCACCAATACCCTGCGTCGCATTCACCGTGTGGTACTGGTATTTGGTTTCTCCGGTCTCATCGTCTTGATACTCAACGACCATGCCAAAGTCTTTTAACGTATTGCGAGCTCCCTCACTGAGGTCGGCAGGATTTTCCGTGCTGTAGGCTTGGTCAAATATGCGAGAGATGTTCTCAAGTTCCAGTTCGAATTCCTGGAGTCGATTCCGGACGATCGTGATTCCCTCGGGGCCGTCCAGCGTGGCTCCCATATCGTTGGCGCGCAGAACACTGCCAAGCCCCGTTGTCCAAAATCCTTCGTCCGATTGCAGGTACTGCGTCCTAAAGTCTTCGACTGCCTGATTGTTTATTTCAGACATGGCTATTTTGGCAGCGAGGAAAAACTGTCTCGGGCTTGGGTTGTCTGCGCCCTGCACAAATTGCGACATGATGGAGGACGCAGACGTGGCCTGGATGTCCAGTCGCTCGGCGATTTTGACGAGTTCGTCATCCCTCATGGGCATTCGAAGCGGTCTTACGCGCACATAGTCTGCAATGTTTCGGCGCAAGTAATTCGTGACCTGGCGACGTTGGAAATCCGTAAAGGGCACCCCGGTCTGAACGTTTAAAAGCGGTGCGTGATGGACCAGTGCCATAACTTCACGAATGAGAAAGTCCCGCTCCTGGTCGTATAGATAGGCGACGATATCCTCGTCAAAACCCTCATCAGGGTACTCTGAGCCCACTTCCACGAGCCGATCTACGAGCTGCGCAATGTAATAGGTGATCCAGTTAATGGTCCGCGGTGACGAAATGGCGTTAGGGGGATGGATCGTTAAGTCAGGCCGCTCAGAAACCGTCACCAGGCCAGCGTGGGAAGAAAACTTCGTTTGGATTGCCGTGAGTTTGTGATATGCAAGCTTTAGCCGCGCCACATGCTGTCCGCGCACCCGAGCTTGAACCCTGGCCAGCGCGGCGGGGTCATCGCGAAACCTGTCTTCTAGTGCGTCAAGTTGAGCTTTGTAGACACCTGCGAGGCCTCTACGGAGGTTGATGACGTCTCTCTCCGCCTCCAATAGAGAGCGGGTTAGCGCATCGGCAACGGCTTTGTGGCTGGTGAGATCTTTGGTTCTAAATAGAAGTGCCGAGGCAACGGTAGCTTTGTAATCATCAGTTGCCTTTCTAAGGTCCGTTGCCAAATCTCCCCTGAATACCTCCTCCTTGAGGTATTCATCTGAAACCTTGTAGTAACCATTCGAGTAACCGAGGGCGCCGGAGAGGTCCAAGACCCTGTCGTAGGCCTGTTTGAGGGCCTCAGCGATGATCCGCTCGGTTTCGGCTTTCTCTTCTGCTGTTTGGGCACTGGGGGAGTCTTGTGGGTACGCAGGTGATCCGACTACGAGAAGCAACAGGACGAGCGATAAACCCGCTATCCGTTGAACCATGGGTTTCCGTTGCTTGGGGAGCAAAACCATATTGATCGTGCGTTTTCTCTAACGTTAAGACTTGCAGCCTTGGGTACTTTAGGCAGCAGTTTCCCGTTGGACTAGCGAATACAAGGAGCCTGCTCATCAAAGGAATAGCAGATTTTGAAAGATCAGCGCAGTTTTTATTTCAATGCATTGACTCTTGAGGCGGCTGTGAACTCTGTAGCTTCTGATGGACGGTGGGTTGCGCCAAAGTGGGATGGCCTGCGCCCCGAGGTCGACTTCAGCCAAGCGAATACCAATGCCAGTGCCAATAGGCAGCATCAACAGATAACCACCGATCGCAAAAGTCGCAAAGTCATTCCCGAACTCGCGACTTGAACAGTACCGCACACCTTAGATCACGACGCTGAAAACGAACGTCAATCGCAGGCGCCAGATCATCGCTTTCTAAGCCAAGGGGTTGTTATTTGTCTGGGGCGCAGTTCTTCCAGACTAAGACCACGATAAGCGTAAATACGGGGCCCGGGCCCCGCCACGATCTAGCCCATAGCTGCTTTCGCCACAGCGTATAGCGGTGCGCCGCCACGGAGCGCGCAATGGAAACTGCTAGCAGCACCCGAATCGTTGCCGGGACTTCCTTCGCCTTCTCATACGCAGGAGAAATGCTCCACTGACCAGCAGCGCCAGTGTTCCTGGCACCGGAACCGACGAGGGAGGATCAATCGTGATGGAGGTCGTTGTGAAGGTCCCATTGGGCCTGAAGAAATCAAATCCCGTTGCGCTACCAGCGCTGTACCACGACATCAGCCAGAATCCTGTCGGCACATTGATCGCCATCAAGAAATCGTCAGACGAAGTGCTCAATGTTCCGGATGGATGGGGCTGCTGAGTGTCTAGAATGCCGCCCAACTCGAACGTCGTCAGTCGTCCGAACGCGTTGTAGCTGAGATTGAAGCGTGTATTGCTGGTATCAAACATCGTTGTCCCGACCGGCCCGGATGTGACGTTGAACGAGTCAAATGTAAGATCGCGAATCTCACCGGAAAAGTTCGGCGCTAGCACCGAATCATCAAACGTCGCGCTGAAGTTGCCGTCGAACGTCGTCTGATTTTGCGATGGGTTAACAAATGTTGCCGAAAACGTTCCCTGAAAAAGCAGTCCGGCTTGGGAGTTAGCACTGCTTACTGCCAGCATCATCGCTGCAATCAGACTACGAGTGTTCATACGGAAATCTCCCTGAGACGCCTGCGGCTCGATGTGGCCGAAATCAAGGAAAGTGCGCCGCTAGTAAGTAGGAGCAATGTTCCAGGCGTCGGCACGTCAGACTGGGGATCGGCCTGCATGCGTTGAACGTTGACATTCGCAAAGCCGAAGTTGACCGAATCGAGTCCGCTCTGGCTCGCAGCGCTATAAGCGGCGGACACAAATCCAAATGCGCTGTTTTGGATGCTGACACTGAAATCATCCCAGCTTGATTGGACCGAGCTCACTGGGTTTGGACTCGATGATGCGTTGGTCAAACCACCGAGCACAATGCTAGACAGCATTCCTGAATCAAAATTGAGCCGTGCAGCTGTGTTTGACGTGTCAAATGTTGTGGCGCCTACGGCCCCGGTCGTCAGTCCAAAGCTGGATAACGAAACATTGTTGATCTGCTCGGCTCCAACACCTGTCAGCACCGAATCGTCGAACGAGAGCGCATAGTTACCGTTTAAGGCCAACTGCCCCTGCGATGCAGGCACGAAAATGAACGAGAAGAAGCCGTCGATCAAAAGCCCGGCGTGTGATTGCGCACTGACGAGCGCAAAGGCTACGGCTGCCATTGCATTGCGAAACCTCATTGGTAAATCTCCTGGGAGCCTGTGATTTGTTTCATGGATCGATCTCCGTTGTCGGTTTGATGTGATCCAGGAAATGGAACAAGCGTGCCAGTACACGAAAGTCGGATATTTGGCGGGATTTACGTTTCAATTTGACCCGTTATTTCCAGGCCTTCTGTAAACGATCTTGACGGACGTGCCCGATCTTTCCCCGCTTTACCAGCGGGCAAAAAGCGTTCGTATGCTCATGTTTTTAGGGGGTTTTCGATAATCCCAGGGTGTTCAGTCCGTAGAATTCGTTTACGACAGAGGGAGTCTTATCGCTGTGGATGCTTGTAGATTCACACGGCTTTGGCGTGCGTTTGGAACGTAAAGAAAGCTGAATATCTTGAGGAAGAAACCCGACTAAGCGAGCTGTGAACCGAGTGAAGTAAACCGAACGCGTCTGTGCGAGGGCTATGGGGCTGTATGCAAGAAACAAAAGGGGATTTGGTGGAGCCAGGCGGGATCGAACCGCCGACCTCAACACTGCCAGTGTTGCGCTCTCCCAGCTGAGCTATGGCCCCATCGAAGGAGGCGCGATTTTACTGATGCATTGCGCCGAATACAACTAATCGGCATCGCTCTTGAATGGCCTCGTGAACAGGATCACGCCGTCTGCTCGTCCGGTGCCGGAGCTGCTGTCTCGGAAGTCAAAATGGACCTCACTTCCGGCAGACAAGAGCCACAGCGCGTACCGCATCTTAGTGACTCGGAGATCTCAGAAACGCTGTCGGCACCATCGCGAATGGCTGCTCTAATAGCTTTCTCTCCGACTTCCCAGCAGCTGCACACCAGAGGCCCCTGATCCTCGACACCGGGGTCATAGCCGGCGAGAAGCTGCCAACGACGTCGCGGAAGCTCTCGAGTCAACAAGCTCTCTAGCCAACTGGGTTCCGGTAGATCTTCACAGCGCGTGCAACTGAACATCGCGCAGTTAACTCGGTCACCGGCCCAGATTCGATAGTTTGCCTTGGGCGAGGACAGCGAGAGAGGCCGTTGTTCACCCAGGTCGTCCTGGATCCTTGAGGCGATGACCTCGGGGTCGCCACCGGCAACAATCATCAGCAGCCCGCCATCTATGCGCACTTGAGACCAGTAGACCGCACTGTCAAGCACCGGGGACACACCGCTGTCATCAGCGACTACCATGTAAGTCCAGTTCGAGGTCTTGAGTGGCCGGATCGATGCCCGCGCATACTTCGATTGCGGTTGGCCTGATATGGGGTCGGTCACCCCTGGAAACAGGCCAGATACCTTACCTTCGCTGGAGAAACAATCGCTCCAGTGAATGGGTAAGAACACCTCTCCCTGCTTGGTGCCTGCATCCGCCTCGGCAATCGCGGTTACACGCCCGGTCGCATTCTGGATGAGGATAACCTCCCCCGCTTTTGCGCCGATTCGCTCCAAGTCCACCGGATTCATCGATGCACTGAGAAAACGTCGGTGACGGGCAAGAGAACCTGCGAGGCCCGTTCGCGTCATCGTGTGCCATTGGTCACGGAGTCGCCCCGAGTTCACAACAAACTCTCGCGTGCTTGGGGAAGAGTCTTCGTCGACGTCCGGCAAACGCGGAACAACGCTGACCAAACGCATTCTTCGATCCGCAAAAAAAGCCGGCAAGTGCTCCTCCGATCTGCCATCCGCTGGAAGCGGCCAACGGGTGGGCGGCAGGTTTTCATAATCGGCATCAGTGATGTCGGCCAGTGCACCAATATCAAAGTCCCGCGCGCCGTTGTTTTCAAAGGCTGAAAGGCCCGCGTGCTCACGAAACACATCAGCGGGTGACTCAAAGGGGAAAGCGTCAGCGAATCCCATGCGGCGAGCCACGTCGGTCACGATGTGCCAGTCTGCTCGCGCCTCCCCTGCGGGCGGCAGAAACTGCCGCTGCCGGGAAATCGTTCGCTCCGAATTGGTCACGGTGCCGCTCTTTTCCCCCCATCCCATAGCGGGCAATAGGATGTGGGCGTAGCGATTGGTTTCCGTATCGCGCACGCAATCGGAGACCACAACAGTTTCGCATCGCTCAAGCGCTGTTTTT
Source organism: Pseudomonadota bacterium (assembly GCA_038750875.1). GTDB lineage: Bacteria > Pseudomonadota > Gammaproteobacteria > Pseudomonadales > Halieaceae > Congregibacter. Next base: position 227,423 of record JBCDGU010000004.1, read on the forward strand.
ACCGCTGCGCTGTCCGGAAGGCTCACGGCCGGGTTGGTCGCCATGATCCAGAGAAACTTTATGTCGCCGTCCGCAGCGGCACGAAAGAGGTCGACGGCTTTTAAACCTGGAGCTTGGGCCAGACGGTCAGAGCCCCAAAAACGCCCGACGCGATCCACGTCCTCGGCTGTGAAGTCCATGTGGGCCGCCAGTTGCGTCGCCAGCCCCCCGACTTCCCTGCCGCCCATGGCATTGGGTTGTCCGGTAATGGAAAAAGGCCCCATGCCTGGCTGACCAATGCGTCCCAGAGCCAGGTGGCAGTTGATGATTGCATTGCAATCGTCCGTGCCCGATGCGCTTTGATTAATGCCCTGGGAATAAAACGTCAACACGCGCTCGGTGTTGGCAAAGGCCGCGTAAAACTGCTCGAGCTGCGCAATGGAGAGCCCCGTGTGTCGACTAACAACCTCAAGTGATAGGTCAGCGACAGCAGCGAGGGCCTCTTGAGCCCCGGATGTATGTGCCTGCACCCATTCACTATCGATCAGGTCACGGGCATTGGTGTAGCGCAGAAGACCACCAAATAGAAAGCCATCACTGCCAGGCTGAATGGCAAGGTGCTGATCTGCCAAGTCTGCCGTAGCCGTCCTTCGAGGATCGATCAACACAATGCGCTTGTGCGGGTTTTCGGTCTTAGCCGCTTCGATGCGCTGGTAGAGCACGGGATGGGTCCACGCCGCATTGGATCCAACCATCACGATCATTTCGGCGTCATCAAGATCATCGTAAGTGCATGGCACGTAATCCGCACCCAGGGATCGCTTGTAAGCCGCGACCGCGGAAGCCATGCAGAGACGAGAATTCGTATCTACATTTGCGCCGCCGATAAATCCCTTCATCAGCTTGTTGGCAACGTAGTAGTCCTCGGTTAGTAGCTGACCGGACAAGTAGAATCCGACGGAACCGGGCCCGAAGCGATCGATCGTTTGCATCAGACGAGTCGTGAGTGTTTCGAGTGCGCTATCCCAGGATTCTCGCACTCCCTCCACGAATGGATGGACTAAGCGGTTGTTGGGCACCAGGGTTTCGCCCAGCGCGCTGCCTTTCACACAGAGCTTGCCGCGATTAGCGGGATGATCAATATCACCGGATACCGCGATAAGGTCGCCATCGCGCTTTACATCAACACCGCAGCCTACGCCGCAGTAGGGACAGGTTGTCTTGCAGACGCTCACGCTAGCTGGTCGGCGCCAGGAGCACCTCTTCACCTTCGATGCGAACGGGGTAAACCGCCAGTGCAACGCTGTCGTCCTCGAGGCACTCACCCGTAGCTAGATCAAAGTGCTGCTTGTACAGCGGGGAAGCCACGACGAGTCGATTGCGGACATCACCGATGATTCCTCGAGAAATCACGCTGGCCTTGCCTATGGGATCCCAGTCCTCAAGGGCAAACACCCGCTGCTCTGTGCCGGGAAGATAAAACAAGGCGACCCCTTCACCGTTGAGCAGGGCACAAACGCCCGCCCCCGGAATCAGGTCCTTGAGACTACAGACGCTTTCCCAACTCATGATCTTCGCAGACTCCATCACGCGACCTCTCCTGACGTCTTCGCCTTCCCACTCACGAGGCGGATTTTTTCGTCTTCGCGCGCGGGCCGCTTTTGCTGACGCTCGCGCACAAATACGACGTTTTTGTCGTTCTTGTCAGAGTTAACGTACTGGCGGAACTGCTTCAGCTTTTCGGGATCCTCGATGGTGGTCTTCCACTCGCATTGGTAAGTCCCGACGATATTGGCCATCTGCTCTTCCAGCTCATCGGCAATACCCAAGGAATCATCAATCACAACTTCTTTCAGGTAGGCGAGTCCGCCTTCGAGATTGTCGAGCCAGGTGGAGGTTCGCTGGAGACGATCCGCGGTTCGCACGTAGAACATGAGATAGCGGTCGATGTATCGGATGAGTGTCTCGTCATCGAGGTCGGTGGCAAACAGATCCGCGTGCCTGGGCTTCATACCGCCATTGCCGCCCAGATAGAGATTCCAACCATTTTCCGTCGCTATAACGCCGAAGTCTTTTGACTGGGCCTCGGCGCACTCGCGCGTACAACCCGAAACGGCGCTCTTTATCTTGTGGGGAGCGCGCAGGCCCTTGTAGCGACTCTCGATATAGATCGCCATGGAGACACTGTCCTGAACACCATAGCGACACCAGGTTGAACCGACGCAGGACTTGACGGTTCTCAGCGCCTTACCGTAGGCGTGCCCCGTCTCCAGGCCTGCATCAATCAGCTCCGCCCAAATATCGGGCAGTTCCTCAACGCGAGCACCAAAGAGGTCAATACGCTGTCCGCCCGTGATTTTGGTATAGAGGTCGTACTTCTTAGCGACCTGCCCGATGGCTAAAAGGGCGTCGGGCGTGATCTCGCCACCGGGGATACGGGGAACAACAGAGTACGTCCCGTTTTTCTGCATGTTGGCCAAGAAACGATCGTTCGTATCTTGGAGCGGCGCATGGTCCTTCGCCAGAATGTAATCATTCCAGAGGGAAGCCAGGATTGATGCCACCGCCGGTTTGCAGACATCGCAACCCCGGCCACGGCCGTGTTTCTCTAACATGTCATCAAAGGTCTTGATTTCGCCAACCTTGATGAGATGGAAGAGCTCCTGTCGGGTGTACGGGAAGTGTTCGCAGATACTGCGATCGACGGTCAGCCCCCGAGTGGCCATTTCATCGTCGACGACGTTTTTGAGCATTGCCGCGCAGCCGCCGCAACCCGTGCTCGCCTTCGTCGCACCTTTCACGTCCGCCAGACTCAGGTGACCCTCGTCCATGGCACAAACAATATCGCCCTTGGTTACGTTGTGGCAGGAACAAAGGGTTGCTGAGGCCGGCAACGCCGCCACACCCAGAAGCGCAGGCGCCTCGCTCGAAGGCACGATGAGGCCTTCTGCTTCGTCCGGCAAATCAATCTCGTTGAGGAAGTACTGAAGCAGACTGTCATAGTCGTCGCAGTCACCCACAAGTACCGCGCCCAACAGTTTCTTGCCATCGGCGCTAGTGACGAGCCGCTTATAAATCTCTTCTTTCTGGTTGCTGTAGACGTACGCCAGAGCACCATCAGACCGTCCATGGGCGTCACCAATGCTACCCACGTCTACACCGAGCAATTTGAGCTTGGTGCTCATGTCGGCTCCCTGGAACTGAGCACTCTCACCGAGGAGTCGTGAAGCCACGGTCTCGGCCATGCGATATCCCGGTGCAACGAGTCCGAATATGCGGCTGCCGAAGAGCGCGCACTCACCGATCGCATAGATGTCGCGATCAGATGTTCTGCAGTGATAGTCGACTTCAATGCCACCGCGTTCGCCCACCGTTAACCCGCACTCGCGGGCCAGATCATCCCGCGGACGTATACCCGCACTGAAGACAATCATGTCCGTTTCCAGCGACTCACCGTCCGCAAACTCCATACGGAGGCTGTGGGAATCTCCATCAACGATTTGCTGGGTGTTTTTACTCGTATGAACAGACACATCCAGTGCTTCAATCTTGCGGCGAAGCATGGAGGAACCGCCTTCATCAAGCTGCACCCCCATAAGCCCGGGCGCGAATTCCACCACGTGGGTTTCGAGACCCAGATTCTTGAGGGCGTTTGCGCACTCCAGCCCGAGCAAACCGCCACCGACCACGACGCCGACTTTGGCGCCTTCGGCATTTGCCCGAATAAGACCCAGATCGTCGATCGTTCGATAGGTCATACAACGTTTGTTCTCATGGCCCGGCACGGGCGGCACAAAGGGATAGGAGCCCGTCGCCATGACCATGACATCGTAGGCGAACTCCCGACCGCCCTGAGTGACAACCGTTTTGGCTTCGCGGTCGATAGACTTGACCGCATCGCCCACGACAAGCTCGATGCCCCAGGCGTCGTATTCTTCTCGAGTTGTTAAGGCCAAATCAGCGGGTTCAGCGCCGCCAAAAACATCGGACAGATGCACTCGATCGTAAGCCATGCGTGGCTCTTCGCCGATCACGCAGATGTGATCCTCACAGCCGCCCGCGATGAGTGAGCTAACCAGGTGGTGCCCCACCATTCCGTTACCAATGACCAGGATTTCTTTTTTCATTGTAATAAGCCTTAGGCAGCCTGCGCCTCGCCAACGACCAGGGGCGCAATCGGTTGGGGATCAAAGAGAATCTTCATATCGTGGGGGTCGACCGATGCCGCAGCACTGATCAGAGCTTCATAGACGGCGCCGCCGCTCACATCTCCTAAGAGCACGGCGCCCGCCAGTCGCCCGTTTTCGAAGTACAGCCGACGGTACACACCCTGGGCTTCATCAGAAACGCCGATGGAGGCGGCACTCGAGCTTTCACCGACCGCGAACAATTCGATGTCAGAGATCTTCAGCTGCACGGGCGGCGATTCATGCTCAAAGCGCGCTTTCTCGCCACACAGCACGCGGGCAAGCACCAACGCCTGACTCCGGATCGGCGTCACCATACCGAAGGTTTCACCATCGACCTCACAACACTCGCCAAGGGCATACACCGGCCTGCCACTCACACAGAGGCTAGGGTCCACGACGATGCCGTGATTGACAGGAAGTCCCGCCCTTCGCGCGATATGAACACGGGGGCGAATACCCGTAGCAATGATCAGTAGATCGGTCTGGATTCGTGACCCGTCGTCAAGGCACAGCGCCACGCACCGTCCATCGACGGACTCAACGCGGTCAACGGTCGCCCCCAGTCGAAGGCACATTCCTCGGGAACGGAGTTCTGCCGCCAGGGCCTCACTGCCGCCAAGGTCGAGCTGGCGATTCATGAGTCGATGGTGCCGATGAATCAGGGTTGTCTCGCAGCCCATGGCGCGCATGCCCTCCGCAGCCTCGAGCCCCAGAAGACCACCGCCCAGAACAGCGACATTGAGGGATTGACTCTGTTGGTCGAGGAGTCGACGGGCGTCATCCCGAGTCCTGAAGGTTTCCACGCCTTGCAGAGACAAGGGCACGTTGGCCGGTACTGCTGGCTCGGCACCGGTAGCAAACACCAGCCGGTCGAAGTCGAGTTGCTCTCCGGAGGAAAGAACTACGCTGCCTGCACTCATATCGAGGTTATCGACGGCGGTTTCGTAGATCCATTCAATATTCAAAGAAGTCGCGGTCGGGTCGAACATCTGCAGATCTTCTTCCTTCACCGTGCCTGCCAACCAGCTCGAAAGAAGCACGCGGTTGTAGCAGGCGTGCGACTCTTCACTAATCACCGTGATAGGCCCGGAAAATCCCCCTTTGTCGAGAGATTCCAAGAGCAGCGCGCACGCCATTCCGGCGCCCACGATGACTAAGTGATCACGCGCCATTACGCAGCCTGGTGGCCCAGCGCGCTCTCTTCGCGCTCTGCCGTTACTGCGGCCAGGGAGGGCTTTGAATCCGGACTCTCTGAAGTCGGCTCGGGGTCGGCAGAGCTCGTGTCCTCGTCTGAGGGCGTGACATTTCTGCTTGGATCACGCTGCGCTTCGTTGCCATACAGGAACGCGAGTACCTGCTGCCGCAGGTGAACAAACTCTGGATCTTCTGCAAGCTCGAGCCGGTCCCGGGGCCGAGGTAGATTCACCTCAAGAATATCCCCGATAGTGGCCGCAGGTCCGTTCGTCATCATCACGATGCGATCGGAAAGAAGTACAGCCTCGTCCACGTCATGGGTAATCAGGATGACGGTATTGCCAAGGTCCGCCTGAATCTCCATGAGCGAGTCTTGCAGGCGGGAGCGCGTCAATGCATCCAAGGCACCAAAGGGCTCGTCCATCAGGACAACCTTGGGCTCCATAGCAAGGCAGCGCGCAATACCAACTCGCTGTTTCATGCCACCGGAGATTTCACTCGGAAGCTTGTGGGCAGCGTGGGACATCCCCACCAGATTGAGGTTGTGATCAATCCACTCTCGCCGTTCTGCTTTGCTTTTGGTCTTGCGAAAAACCTGGTTCACCGCAAGGGCCACGTTGTCGTAGACCGACAGCCATGGCATCAGAGAATGGTTCTGGAACACCACGGCCCGATCTGGCCCCGGGCCGCGCACCTCGGTACCGTCTAGAATCACTCCCCCTTCTGTGGCGTCATAGAGCCCAGCCACTATATTGAGTACCGTCGACTTGCCGCAGCCTGAGTGGCCAATGAGCGACACAAACTCGCCCCGCTGCATCTGAAGGTCTACGCTCTGCAACGCACGAAATGCGCCACCCTTCTGGGGGAACTCGATGCCAACTCGGGATAGTTCCAGGTAGGGTCTACTCATAAGTACTCTGCCTTCAATAGGGATTGTGGAATCAACGAAGTATGGCGTTCTTGTCCCAGCTGACTTTGCGCTGGAGCATCAACATGGAGCGGTCCAGAAGGTATCCAACGAGCCCGATGACGAGGACAGCGACCATGATGCGACCCAGTGAGTTGGAGCTTCCGTTCTGAAACTCGTCCCAGACGAACTTTCCCAACCCCGGATTCTGGGCAAGCATCTCCGCCGCGATCAGCACCATCCAACCGGTGGCGAGTGACAGGCGCAGACCCGTAAAGATCATTGGAACCGCGGCGGGGAGTACGATCTTGCGCACATGCACCAGGGGCGGCAGGGTGATCACACGACTCACATTCACGAGATCGCGATCAATACTGGCTACACCCACCGTCGTATTGATGAGCGTTGGCCATAGGCAACACAGAGCGACGGTGAATGCAGAGTTGATAAAAGACTTATCAAACAGCGGATCGTCGGCCGTGTAGGTCGCGCTCACCACCATGGTTACCAGGGGCAACCAGGCCAGCGGTGAAACCGGCTTGAAGATCTGAATGATAGGATTCATGGCCTGGTACGCCGATCGACTCAAACCGCAGATCACTCCAAGAGGGATCGCGATGAGATTGGCCAGCAAGAAACCGACAGCCACCGTGTATAAGCTCGTGAGCACCTGATCAACGAATGTGGGTTTGCCCGTGTAGGTCCTCCACTTGATCACTGCATCCGGATTCTTCTCGAGCTTCTTTTGATTTCTCGCCTCCTGGCGTTCGTAGAATGCCGCCTCTTTTTCTCGCACCTGGCGATGCTCCTCGGCGAGGCCCTTCACCTGTTCCCAAACCTGAACCGGGCCGGGAAACTGCCCGAGGGAGGTCTCAATACGGTTTGCGGAGACTTGCCACAACATCAGAAAAACCGCGATACCCACCAGAGGAAGCACCAGGCTTTGGCCCAGCGTCGCAAGGTCGAATTCGGAAAGCCGCTGCACCAGCCATTGGCTGGTGCGCGGATTTTCGGGAGTGACTGAGGTGGCCGTGTGGTTCATAGATTGGGAGTCCTGATGATTAGAGCGTTTCGCCCTGTTTCAGACCGATGGGAAACTGCTCGAGGTACTCATTGGGTTTTGAGCCGTCGAAGGTGATGCCATCGATAAACTCAGTTTGAGGCGGACGGAAGCCAGACTCGGCGTCGAATGCCGGGAACGCATCGGCCGTCATGTAACCCTCTTCGATGAGCTCACTAGCTGCGGCGGCGTAGATATCAGGGCGGTAGACGCTCGCGGCGACGTCCTTGTACCAGTCGTCTGACATGGTCTCGGAGATCTGCCCCCAGCGGCGCATCTGCGTGAGGTACCAGACCGCATCGGAGTAGTACGGGTAGGTGGCGAAGTAGCGGAAGAACACGTTGAAGTCGGGTACTTCCCGCTTATCGCCCTTTTCGTACTCGAAGGTGCCGGTCATCGAGTTCGCAATCACGTCATAGTCGGCACCCACGTACTCAGAGCGGGACAGAATCTCAACCGCTTCGGGACGGTTTGCGTTGTCGTTCTCGTCAAGCCATTGAGCGGCGCGCAGCAGCGCCTTCACGACGCGGATCGTTGTGTTGGGATAGGTTTCCGTGAACTCCTTGGTCAGGCCAAACACCTTCTCAGGGTTGTTCTTCCAAATCTCGTAATCGGTGATAACGGGTACGCCAATACCCTTGAATACGGCCTGCTGATTCCAGGGCTCTCCCACGCAATACCCGTAGATCGTCCCCGCCTCGAGCGTCGCCGGCATTTGCGGTGGTGGCGTCACCGACAGTAGTGCGTCCGCCTGCAGTTGCCCCGAGGTATCGCCTTTGTGAGGCGCATAGAATCCAGGGTGAATACCGCCGGCCGCAAGCCAGTACCGAAGCTCATAGTTGTGGGTGGAAACGGGGAACACCATGCCCATATTGAAAGGCTTTCCCTCGTCCCTATAGGCATCCACCACGGGCTTGAGCGCGTCGGCCTTGATGGGATGTACAGGCTTACCCCCTTCGTGGGGCACATTTTCCTTCATGGCCGCCCAGACTTCGTTAGAGACCGTGATCCCATTGCCATTGAGGTCCATAGAGAACGGCGTGACGATATGAGCCTTGGTGCCAAAACCAATGGTCGCTGCCAGCGGCTGCCCGGCGAGCATATGCGCGCCATCAAGCTGTCCGTCGATGACGCCGTCCAGCAGCACTTTCCAGTTTGCCTGGGCTTCGAGGGTGACGTAGAGGCCCTCGTCTTCGAAGTACCCGTTCTCGTAGGCGACCGCGAGAGGCGCCATATCTGTCAGCTTGATGAACCCGAACTTGAGCTCGTCCTTTTCGGGCTCGCCGACTTCAGCGACTGCGAAGAGTGGGGTGATGAACAGTGCCAGACCCGCCAATTTGCACGTCTTGCGGATGGCAGCATTAGCGCGCTGCGCCTGCGCGAAAATCGATTGCGTTACTCGTGGTCTTTCCATCAGGACTCTCCCCTGCTTACATTTCATCGGCGCCTCCCCAGACTCACGGAACCGTGAGCGATGGGTGAAGGCGTCGTTGCCTGGGGAGACAAATTGTTGGTGGCGCGGATCTTCTCCGCGCGGACTGCTTCTTACAAAGGTCGTGCTAGCTAGCTTTATTTCTTTCTATTTCAATCATTTAGGCATCCACAGGATGCACTCTTTGTTCTTCAGGACACGGAATACTATCGGTCGTGCACTCGGTCGGGGCAGTATCGCCATTCCTTGGTGCATCTTTGCGGATCAGGATGTATCCCCCGCAGGCGGCAGCAGCCGATCCGGACCCAGGGTGATTCCCTGTGCGAAGTCCCATTCCTCATCGTGACAGTCGTCCTGCTTGTAATCTGAGTCCGGACTGGGCTCCCCGAGATAACGGGCCGCCTCTCGGTAGAGATCCGTTCGGAAGCACTGCTGCACCAACGCCTTCGCCTGCTCATCTCCAAAGGTGCGGCCCAACTGCGCACCCATATGATTCAGTAAACGAGTGGCGCCAGAGCGCCAGGGAAAGCCGGCCTGATAACGACTGAAAATGTGAAAGTCGCGCATGGGAATGGCTGGCCCATCTTTCTCAAACTGAAACTGGCCCGTTAACGAAGGCGTGAGTCGGATCGTCGGCAAATCCAGATACTGCGGCGCTTCAAGAAAGCCCACTACCGCTTCCCGATTGCCCTCCTGTGCCAGCCAGCGTGCGGCCTCCATCAAGGCCAAGCGCAGGCGAAGATGCGTTGCAGGATTTCTCTCGTGCCACGCCTCCGATACGCCTAACACTTTCTCCGGCGCGTTGTTCCAGACCTGGTAACCCGTTGCCTGCACACATCCAACCCCCAGTTGCACTGCCACGGTGTTCCAGGGCTCCCCCACGCAGAACCCGTCGATAACACCACGGGCGAGGCTGTCCACCATCTGCTGCGGCGGCAAAACAATAATTCGAACATCGGCATCCGGGTCAATACCGCCGGCTCTAAGCCAGCGTCGTAACTGAAAGGAATGACAGGAAAACCCGTGGGCCGCCGCGAGGGTAAGCTGAGATCCACGGCCCTTCTCATCGATCCACTGCCGCAGCGCGAGCGCGCTGCTGGCGGCCGACCTGACCGGGTCCGCTCCGAGGGCGGCGAGCTCCTCCGACAAGCTAGAGGACAGCGTTATAGCATTGCCGTTAAGGCTGAGGCTGAGACCAGTAATCACCGTGGCTCGCAGCCCCCCTAAACCCAGGGTCGTTGACAGAGGCAGTGGAGCGAGCATTTGCGCGGCTTGCAGTTCCCCCATCACCACCTTGTCACGGACGTTCGCCCACGAAACCTCGCGTCTCAGCTGCACATCGAGCCCATAGCGCTCGTAAATCCCCAACTCGTACGCCACGATAATGGGTGCACTGTCGCTCAACTTCAAAAACCCAAGGTTGAGCTCGGGATTCTCGGCAGGTGGCAGCGGCTTTCGCGTCATCATGTTCTCCTCGCGCGACCACGTTCAAGGATCGCAATCACGTCTTTCGCGGCTTCGCCCACGGAGCACTGACGATCCATGGCCAGCTTGCGCAGGGCCTTGAAGGCGTCCTCCTCGCTGACGTCCTGTGCCTGCATAATCAAACCTCTCGCGCGATCGATGAGTCGACGGTCACTTAACTGTTGGCGGGTTTTGTCGAGCTCGTCCTGGAGGCCGCGGTAGGTGCTGAAGTGCGCGGAAGCGACGGATATGGCCGCTCTCGCTCGACTGGGGTTTATACCTTCCGCTTGATAAGCGGTAACGCCCGAGCGAATCGCATCGGCAACAAAGTCTTGATCTTCTGCGCCCGAGAACATAACCACGGGTCGAGGACTTTCACTGGAAACAATGGCGAGACTCTCCAGCACATCACGGTCAGGCGAGTCGAGAGAGATGAGAACAATATCGGGAGAAAGCCTCTCCATCTGAAACAGCAGACCACCACCCGTGGGTATGCAAGCCAGCACCTTGAAGCCACTTTCAACGAGGCCGGCCTCAACAACCGACGCCCGCTCCTGATCGTCATCGACCAGAAGCAGGCGCAGATCTCGCGATGAAGAATCTCTAGTTACCAAGTGCCACGCATCGGGACGACGCCCAATGCGCTGTCCCGGCCTTTAGAGTTTGAACTGGATCGTCATCCAGGCGACCTGCGTATCGTCGAAACGATCGGGGTTGTCCGACGAAAAGTTCGCGTACTTACCCTGCAGGGACCAGGACTTACTGATCGGCCACGTAGCTACCAAATCAATTTCTGTGCCAAAGTCAGCCGAACTGTCTTCCGCCTGGAAGTCATGGTAGAAAGCGCCAAGCTTAACTTTACCCACACTGCCCGTCAGACCCAGCTGCAGATCCTCGATGCCATCACCAGGGGTTACAAGAAACTTATCGGCCCAGCCCTGGAACTTATGGAGCGTCGCGAGCGGTGTTTTAAAGCCCACACCGTTGTCTCCACCGAGGACCTCGTAGCGCACACTGGCCTTGAGCCCCGAGAATTTGTAACTCCCTTCAAGCTTGTAGTAAGGCGCCGTGTAGCTCTGCAGGCTGTCGCCCGTGTCGCTCTGTGTAGCCAGCGCAGCCGCGAGTCCAAAGGGACCGAAGCTTCCGCTGTACTCAACGCCTACGGTACGGGTGGAGTTATTAACCGAGCGATTGCCGGGATAATTCGGATCCTCATCGATCTGCAGTTCGTAGAGGAACGCGCTGAACTTCTGCTTTTCCCCGGCTTTGTAGTCGGCCTTGAGAAAGTGATTCTGGCCTTCCCACTGTGCCGCCTGAACGCCGTCGTCTGGACCAAAGATCCGGTTGATTTGGGCCACGTAAGCGTAGTCAACGCTTAGGTCGCCGCCTTTCCACTGCCCCCTCAGGCCATCGTAGGTCTGCTCGTTCTGCCGCCATGCAACACCACCAATGAAGCGCTGATCGCTGTGATTGATTCTTTGGCGGCCCAAGGTTCCCACGGTGCCCGAATCACTATGGGTATAGCGCACGAGAAGCTGATTGAGGTCGGTGCCTTCGGGGTCTGCAACTACTGGAAACTGTGTCTGTCCGTTTTCCGTGGAGTTGTAGTCGTCGGGACCAATGGCGGTCACGTTATCGACCTCGCCCAAGACCACAAAGCCGTTATAGCTTGCCGTTTCGAGGGTCAGCCTTGAGCGTAGGGTCGACGCGTTTGCGTTTTTCTCAAACGCATCGCGCTCGACATGCTCAAAGCGGTGACGGAAGTTCAGCTTTGCGTCGATACCCGTGATCATCTCGGTGAGCGAGGACGCATCATCATCTGTCGACTCCTGCGCATAGAGTGTGCTGGCACCCAGAATCGTCGCAGCACCCAATGGTGCCAATACCCAAGTTTTCATTTCGTTCCCCCTCAAAAGAACAAAAAAAAGCCCGTGACCTTTCTCGCCGCAGCGATGCAGGTAACGGGCTTCATTGCCGTAGCACGCACGTCAGAAGTGCGCGCACCATTGTCAGTCGTGAACCAATAGACTGCCGTTGGTAACGCAAAGACCCTGCCAACTTTTTCTGGCCCCAGGGTTTATGCGGCCTCTAGCTTTGGGTGCACCAGCATGGACCGCACTCACAATGACAAAATCGGGATTGTGCGCATTAATAAAACGCACGTCGGCCCTCTGTTGGTGCGATGAACCGGAAGAGCGACCCTTGCGGCCCACCGTTAAAACCGGGAACAATGCACTGTGACTCGCTTTAAACCATCTGTTGCCGCCGCCATTGTCATTGCCAACATGGTCGGAACCGGCGTCTTCACGAGCCTTGGATTCCAGCTCGTTGAAATACAATCCGCACCGGTGCTTCTGGCCCTTTGGGCCGTGGGTGGCCTTGCGGCACTTTGTGGCGCGCTTTCCTACGCGGAACTTGGTGCAGCACTCCCCCGCTCCGGCGGTGAATACAACTTTCTGTCAGAGATTTATCACCCCAGCGCGGGTTTCATCTCGGGCTGGGTATCTGCGACGGTTGGCTTCGCGGCGCCGACCGCCCTCGCTGCGATGACCTTCGGCAGCTATCTGTCGGCGGTGTTTCCTCAGCTCTCTGCGATTTGGCTCGCAACGGGTCTCATTGTGGTCCTCGCAGTCGCGCACAGCCGAAGCCATGAAAGCTCAGGGTCTACCCAAAGTCTTTTTACCCTCTTAAAGATCATTCTCATCATCGGCTTCGCTGCGCTCGCACTCCTGTGGAACGAAACCCCCTCGGAGGCACGGTTCGCTCCCGCTGCCGGTGATGGCGCCCTGCTTCTGTCAGGGGCCTTCGCCGTTTCGTTGATCTATGTGAACTACGCCTATTCTGGTTGGAACGCTGCGACCTACATCAGCGGGGAGCTTGAGAACCCGCAGCGCTCACTTCCAAGAGTGCTCATTGTCAGCACATCCCTCGTCTGTGCGGCTTACCTGTTGCTGAACTACGTTTTTCTTGCGGTTGCACCCATGGAAGCCATGGTAGGCAAGGTTGAGGTCGGCTACGTTGCCGCAAGTTATGCATTCGGTGAGGCTGGCGCCTCGATCATGGGCGTGCTCCTGGCCTTGCTCCTGGTGTCTACGGTCAGTGCGATGATCCTTGCGGGCCCGCGTGTTTTGCATCGTATCGGCGAGGATTTCCCGGTCTTCCGTCCCTTGGGGCGCGTCAATGGCGATGGAATCCCCGCCACGGCCGTGCTGGTTCAGGCAGCCGTGGCATTGGCTTTCCTTTGGAGCGCATCTTTCGAGCGCATCCTTGTTTTCTCCGGCGCCACCATGGCTCTGAACACCTTCTTTACGGTGATGGGCGTATTCATCTTGCGCTGGCAGCAGCCCAACCTCCCCCGCCCCTTCAAGACTTGGCTCTATCCTCTACCGCCCATCATTTTTTTGGTGATCACCGGATGGACCTTGCTGTACATCGTCCTCCAAAGACCCGTAGAAGCGACTATCTGCGCAGGAATCGTGGCTTCTGGCGGCGTCTTCTACGCGGCAACACGTTTTGTGGGCACACGCCTTGAGGGCTCCGTCAGTTAGGTGTGCAAACACCACGGGGGTATCACGCTATGACTCGACTCTTTCTCGCCATCGTTGGTCTGATCTTTCTCGGATATGGCATCGCCTGTGCCACCGACCCAACGCTACCCTCTCGACTAGCAGGCCTTGGCATCATCAATGGAGACGGTCTCGCCGAATTAGCTGCCATGTATGGCGGACTGCAAAGCGGTGTTGGCCTCTTTCTACTTCTTGCAGCCGCACGAGCGAACTTACGCGAGCCGGCGCTGTTGCTGCTGCTTCTGGGCATTGGTCTGCTGGCAGCCATGCGCGCCGTGGGCATACTCACTACCAGCAACATAGTGACGAGCTACAGCTGGGCCGCTCTTGCCTTTGAAACCCTGGTCACGGCGATTGCCGCTGCGCTGCTCACCGCGAAGCGCTAGATGGCCGTAAGGCGTACGACCGTTCTCGCTCTGGGGCTGCTGGCCGCAGCGGCCCTGGTCGCCGTTGTTGCACTGACCAGCGGTATCAGCCTTTCCTTTGGTTCACCCTACATTGAAAAGAGGCTCACGGAGATACTGGGGAGAGATGTTGTCCTCAAACGCCCGCCGTACCTACGCGTCACTCGTAGCATTGAGCTGGATGTCGGCGGACTGCACATCGCCGATGCCGCGTGGACCGGTAATGCTAGCTTCTTGACCGTCGAGCAGGCTCGCGTCCGTATTAAGACAAGCAGTCTCCTGTCACAACAGATCCTCATTGAAGACCTTCAATTAAATGGCGTGTCCCTTGATCTCGCGGTCAGTGCGGAAGGCAAGCGTAATCTACCCAGGCTCAGCGGTGACGACAGCGAGGCGCCGCAGGATGACGCATCAAAGACTCCCCGCGTTATCCTCCAGCATCTGACCCTGGGTGACATTCGCATTCGCCAGGCGAATGCAAAGACCAACCGCACCATCGACTTCTTTATCGACGCGCTCACTCGGCAAGTCGCCAATGAGGAGAGCATCGAGCTACGCGGTGCGGGCACGCTACAGAGCCGCGCCTGGCGCCTCAGCGGAACCGGCAGCAACCTGGCGTCGCTGCGCGAGGGCAAGAATCTCTACGCTGCGCTATCGGGAGAGATGGACGATATACGGCTTGAGGCCAGCTATCGCCTTGCTGACACCGACGCGCCGCAAGACCTTGCGATGACAGCACGCCTCGAAGGTCCGGTTCCACGGGAACTTTCTGATCTCTCGCCACTCCTTGTCGCGGGTGAACACCTGTCCGTGTCTTTGGATGTTGAG
Organism: Pseudomonadota bacterium; assembly: GCA_038750875.1. Classification (GTDB taxonomy): domain Bacteria; phylum Pseudomonadota; class Gammaproteobacteria; order Pseudomonadales; family Halieaceae; genus Congregibacter. The sequence goes on from JBCDGU010000004.1 coordinate 242,447, forward strand.
GACATTGACCCTGGGATCAACCTAGACTTGCGCGTGCTGCTGAGCAAGCTACAGATCAATCTCACGGGAAAGCTCGACCACCCAGGCACTGGCGATGGATTGGCGCTGAACGTCGATCTCGACAGCTCAAGCCTGCCGGCAGTGGCAGCGGCCCTCGGATTGGGTGAAGTCAGCGCGGTTCCGCTCTCTGCCAACGCGACGCTGTCGCGCATGGGTCGCGATATTCGGCTGGATGACATCAGTATCGTTGCCGGAGACCACCGCATCACCGGTACCACTCACGTTCCCGAGTTCCCGGGCACCAACCGCGCCGCTCTCGACCTAATAGCGACAGGCCCTGATTTCTCACTGTATCAGCGGTTGTTCGATCGGCCGACCAGTCTCGAGGCTCCCTATGAAATGCGGGTCCATCTCATCGACGACAGTCAGGGCGCGGAACTGGTGAGTTCCGATCTGCGCATTGGCAATACGGTGATGAGCCTGCGTGGCCGTCTCGGTGAGTTCCCCGGATACAAAGACAGCGAACTGGAGCTTTCGCTGGCGGGCCCCAACACGGCCGCGGTCGCGAGCAACTTTGGTGCAACCTTACCCGAAGGGCCTTTTGATCTGCGCGGTCGCGTACACGTGTCATCCGAGAATCAGATCACCATCGAGCGTCTTCGGCTCGACGCCCTCGCTTTGTCTGCGAATGTCACCGGCACGATGAACGGCTACCCGGATCTGAATGCGCTGGATCTCAATCTAGAAGTTACTACGCCTTCGGCAGCGCGCACGAGTGAACATCTGGGGCTGAAAAAGCTGCCTGATAGGCCGGCGACGCTGTCCCTGGCTGCGACCGGCGCATGGGATTCCGTTTCCCTGCGCAACCTGGAAATCCAAGCCGGCGACGCGGTTCTTGAGAGCATTGACGGCGCTCTGTCCTGGCGCGATGGCGCGCTCAGCAGCGACGTCACCCTGAGAGCGGAGATCGAGGACCTTTCCGAAACGCTCGGCGCTTACGCCCCGAGGGACCTCCCCAGTCTGCCGTTGAACGCAACAGTCGTGCCCCGTTTCGATGATGCGGGGCTAGACTTCACCATCACGGCATTAGACGCGCCGGGCGTGAGCGGTACTGCCAGGCTCTCCCTCGGTCCGAGCTACCGCGTTGATGAACAGACTGTCCTAGAAGCAGATCTGCGGGTGAGCGACATCGGACTATTGGGGGATGCTGCGGGGGACTATGCTCTTCCCGACACGGGTCTGCGGGTGCAAGCCACGACGGAGGGTGGGCTTGGCGCAAGAACTATTTCTGCCTCGCTACGATCCAACACAGGCGTCGAACTTCTCTTAGCAACCGTGGCTCGTGACGGCGACGGCATTTCCGTGGCAATCCGCGGGGAAGGCGACGATCTGCGCGACCTCGGGACCTTCGATGGCAAACCGAGGAAACAGCAGCCCTATCGCGCCGATGCCCGCGGATTCTTTGGTAATGGCCAGTCATCGCTAACCCTGCAGGACATCACCCTCGCAGGTACAACCATGGTCGGCGAAGTGACTTATCACGCAGGCGATCGTCCCCGGCTCGAGGCCAACGTGCATGTGCCGAAGGGCGATTTGAGTCCCTGGCTGGGCAGTGGCGATAGCGAGGGGACTAAGTCGCAGAAAAAAGAGCAGGAAACCGAAAACTCAGCTCGGCTGATTCCGGATACGCCGCTACCCCTGGATTCGCTGTACACCGTAGACGCCGATGTGCGGCTGACGACAGGTGTTCTCTGGGTTCCGGATCCACTGCTGGATGCAGAGTCGGTGATTCGCAAGAGCGCGCTCAACTACCGCAGTACCGAGAACAACCTGAACCTGACCATCGGAGAAATTAGTGGTAGCCGCGGCACCCTTCGGGGCACGCTTACGGGCCAGCGTTCAGCCGGCACCCAGAGCTTCAAAGCCGATTTGAACTGGCGAGACTTCCCCGTGGGTGTGACATCTGCGGGCACCAGCCTGGACGCACTCCCCCGGCACGATGTCCTCGCAACGCTTTCCGGGCATGGAGAAACGCCTCACGCTGTAGCCGCCTCGCTCGACGGCGAAATTCTGCTGAGTGGCGGCGCAGGCACCCTGCAGGATATGAGCATTAGCTTTGCGACGGAATCCTTCACGGCACAGCTGTTCAATACGCTGCTACCCATGCTGAAAAGCGAAACCCCTGACATGAAAGTCGAATGCACGGTACTGGCGGCAGAGATTAATGATGGCATCGTCGCCTTGAATCCGGGCTTCGTGTTCCGCACCCAACGAGTGGACCTCTCCGCCCGCGGTGAAATCGATCTTGAAACCGAAGCGATGGCGATTCGCTTCGACAACCAGGCCCGAAAGGGCTTTGGCCTGTCTGCAGCGAGCCTGGTCAATCCCTATGTGCAGATTACCGGCACCCTCGCTAATCCAAGTCTTGGCCTTGATATCACCAATTCGGCCATAGCCGGTGGTGCTGCAGTCGCCACGGGCGGACTGACGGTGATCGCAAAGCCGCTGTATGGCCGCTTCCTGCGTAGGAGTAACCCTTGTGATGTGGCCCTGAAACGCTGGGAAGATCGAGATTCAAAAGGCTAACGCCGCACGCTCTAGCGTGGGCTCAATGCCTGTAATCCATAAGGTAACATTGTAACATCTGCAGCTGCACCCACCCCGTTACTGCGGTCTGTGGTCGCTCTCCCAGACGCTAACGAGGCACTCAGCCCAGGCACCACAAACCGGGAATCCACTCAATCGGTGAGCACGCCCGCACGGCAAACCCACGGACACAACGCAGCACAAGCTGTTCAAGGACTAGAGACAAAAGGCAGATGACGACGACTTCGAATCAGCTAGAGGCCATTGACCTGGCCGTTCAGCGCGGCGGAAAACCGATCCTGGATGGCATTTCCTTTTCCGTCGCCGCCGGTGAGGTCTACGGCCTGCTCTGTGGGAACGGCGTGGGCAAGTCTACGACACTGCTTACATTCCTTGGCTTCATCGACCCCATCGGTGGTGAAGTGCGAGTGAATGGCCAGAAGGTCGGCGACAACATTCGAGACACGCGACAGTCCATCGCCTACTTACCCGAGTCGTCTTCTCTGTATGAGCACCTCAACGCCCAAGAAAACCTCCGCTACTTCCTGAGCCTGGCCGGAACCAAAGCTGAACACAGCACCATGGAAGCCGCCCTGGATCGCGTCGCACTGCCGACAGATGCGCGCCAGCGAAAGCTCGGTGACTATTCCAAAGGCATGCGACAAAAGGTGGCTATCGCCCTTGCAATTCTTCGTAACACGGACACATTGCTGCTCGACGAACCGACCTCTGGCTTGGACCCAACAGCGATTGATGAATTTCACGATCTGGTGCGCGACCTCGCCGATGCAGGCAAAGCGGTGCTAATGGTGACTCACGACGTTTATGGCGCCTGCCAGGTTGCAGATCGCATCGGCCTTCTCAAAGACCGGCGACTCGTCGGACAGTTCTCAGCACCCGAGGGTGCTCGCATAGAAACGGAGGAAGTCCACGCAGCGTTCTCGAGGGGAGTGCAATCATGAACGCCACCATGCTTCTTGCAAGAGAAGAGTGGCGTTTCTGGCTTCGATCGAACCTTGCTCTTGCGACGGCACTGCTGTTTTTACTATTGCTGCTGACCACTGTCGCACTGACTGCGTTGCGCATTACGGAAGAGCGACATACGCGAGAGCACCATCAGGAAGAGGCGGAGACCACGTTTATTGCTCAGCCCGACCGACACCCTCATCGCATGGTCCATTATGGGCACTATGTGTTCCGCTCCCCCTCCCCCCTTGCCGCCTTCGATCCAGGCCTCGACTCTGTCACCGGCCAATCGATATTCCTTGAAGGCCACCGTCAAAATTCAGCGATGTTTGCTGCATCCACTGCCAGCGCCGATCTGGGGGGCTTTGCCTGGCTAACGCCGGCGCTGGTTTACCAACTGTTTGCGCCATTGCTGATTATTCTTCTCGGACATGGCGCGGTGGTTCGCGAGCGAGAGTCATCGACGCTGGCGACCCTGCTGGCCCAGGGAGTTGGTGGAGTTCGAATCGTCGCCGGGAAATCCTCTGCTCTGATGATGGCAGTTCAGGTGATGCTGCTGCCGCTGCTGGCAAGCGCGGTCATCGCGGCGGCGTCTGGAGAGCCTCTAAGCGCAGGAATGATGATGTACCTAATCTACCTGCTCTATCTGTCCGTGTGGGGGGCGATGACCCTCCTCGTCTCGATTCTGGCCAAAAAGCGCGCCACCGCACTGGCTGTGCTGACGGCCCTTTGGCTCGCGTTTACACTGCTGATGCCCTCCCTCGCCGTGAGTAATACGGCAAGAACGCTCCCCATTGCCGGACAAATTGAGACAGATCTACGGATGCTCGAGGACCTCAGAAAATTAGGTGATGGGCACAACGCCGCCGACCCCGCATTTGATCGCTTACGTCGTGACCTGCTCGCTCAGTACGACGTTGAAACGATAGAGGAGTTGCCAGTTAACCTTCGGGGCGTGGTGGCGGAATACTCCGAGGCCGAGCTCACGGAAACGCTCAATGCCTATGCCGAGCAGCGCATGGGTGCGGAACAACAACAAGCAGAGCTCCTTTCTCTCCATGGCTGGCTAACACCGCTTCTGGCCACCGCCGATGCATCACGCGCCGTCGCAGCGACGGATCTGAGCAACCACCATCGATTCCTGCGTGAGGCCGAAGCGATTCGCTTTGAATTTGTACAAGGCCTCAACCGCGCCCATGCAGAGAAGCTCGACTATCAGGCGGATGTAAACCGCGGCACCGACGAGGCGTCCTCACGCCGCGCTCGGATCTCTGCCGAAAACTGGGCTGTGTTGAACGAATTCAGATTCACACCCGATAGCGTATCGACACGCGTCGCCAACGCCGCGCCTGCGCTATCCGCCCTCGTCTTCTGGTTTCTCGCCCTGGCCTTCTGGACGTTTTTAGCTGGCCGCAGGATTGCGGTGTGACGACGTCATCACTGGTCCGCGAGGCTTTGCATCTGTCCCGCGACCGCGCGTTTATCGGATGGGTCCTGCTGACGCTGCTGCTCTCGGCACTCGCTGTTGCCGGAGGCCTCAGAGAAGTCCAAACCCAACAGGAGACCATTGAGCGTCTTCTGGAGAGCGATCGAGAGGATCGTCTCGAGGCGCTCGCGCTGCACGATGACTGGGGCATGGCCGCCTATTACTCATTTCACCTCACCTACCATCAGCCCTCAGATTTTGCCTTTGCCGCTCTTGGCGTTCGCGACTCCGAGCCGTGGAAGCACCGTGTTCGAATGCTGGCCCTTGAGGGGCAGATCTATGAACGAGACGCAGGCAATCCGGAATTGGCGCTCATCGGTCGCTTCGACTTCGCTTTCTTTGCGGCGTTTGTACTGCCGGTCATTCTTATTGTGATTCTGCATGATCTTCAGGCCAGCGAACGGAGTGCCGGGCGTCACGCGCTACTACTCAGCACCTCCGGATCAACATCGAGCCCCTGGCGAACCCGAGCGTTGCTTCGTGCGTTGGCAATCGTAATCGCAGCAGTTCTACCACTGCTGATCGGCGCCCTATCGAGTCGCACGGAGGCCAGCGTTCTATTTCTAGCCGTGGCAGGCATTGCGGCCTATCTGGCACTGTGGAGCGTTGGTGCGTATCTCGCTGCCCGATGGGAGCGGACTTCGCCGGTGATTCTCGCGTCCTTGCTGGGAACCTGGGTTTTATTGGGCATTGTGGGTCCCGCCGCAGGTAAGCTGGCTGTCGACAGATTGGTTCCCATACCCGAAGGTGCAGATATTCTGCTGACCCAACGGGAAGCCGTTAACGACGCCTGGGACCTGCCCAAAGAAGCGACCATGACCCCATTTGTCAAAGAGCACCCGGAGTGGTCCGACTACGCAGAGACGGAACAATCCTTCGAGTGGAAGTGGTACTACGCCTTTCAGCAGGTGGGGGACCAGCGCGTAGCGCCTATTTCAGAGGCTTATCGCGCGGGTCGAGTCGCGCGGGATCGCGCCGCAGGCACCCTAGCGATGTTCGCGCCCCCCGCGCTGCTCGAGCGCTACCTGCAAAAGCTTGCAGGTACCGATCTGGCGGCACACCTCGCCTACGAACAACGCATTCGCGCTTTTCATCGCGAACTCCGCAACTACTATTATCCGAAGCTGTTTCGGGAAGAGCCCTATGAGGCAGCGGCTCTCGAAAAACTGCCAGACTTCGTCAGCGGATCGTGATTTTGAGACCACTTCGGCATTTTGAGCGCTTCATAGCCGGCGCATCGTTAGCCCTTTCACTCGCCAGCCCGGCCAGTGCCCTTGAAATCGAAGGTGTTTCGATTCCGGCAGGGAAGCGCACGGACCTCCGGCTGGAAGTCCCTGCGGGACAAAGTGATGCAGCGACATTCATACCGGTTTCTGTAATTCGCGGCGCAAAGCCGGGACCGGTATTCCTTATGGTTGCCGGCATACATGGCTTCGAGTTCGCTTCCATCCTCGCAGCTGAAAGACTGGCACAAGAGGTGTCACCGGAAGATCTGCGAGGCACGCTGCTTATGACGCGGCCCGCGCATGTCTCTGCCTTTGAGGAGCGCTCGCCATACGTCAATCCCTATGATCGCAAAAACCTGAATCGATCGTTTCCTGGAGTCGCGGATGGCTCGCAGACCGAGCGTATTGCTCATGCTCTCTCGACGGAGTTGATTGCCAAAGCCGACTTTGTCGCCGACGTTCACAGCGGTGATGGTGCCGAGTGGCTCGATGCTTTTGTCGGCGTCTACGGCGGCCCGCTATCGACCGACTATGAAACTGCCCTCGCCTTCGCTCGAGCCATGAACTTTCCCAACATCGTGCGCTACTCCATGAATACGCCGGAGCAGATCGACCGTGGTCGGTCACTGAATCGTCAAGCCGTCGCCCAGGGACTGCCGACTGTACTTATCGAGATTGGACAGAATGGAAGTCGCAACCCGGAAGACGTTAGCAAGATTGTGGATGGTATCACCGCGGCGATGGCTGCACTGTCGATGATCGAAATCCCTGTAACGATGGGCGGAGCGGCCAATGAGACTCATCCATCACCGAGACTGATGGACAGCACCACCTCCGTACCCGTCGCTCACAGCGGTGTTTGGCATCCTCGGTACCTTAAGGGAAACCCCGTTGAGAAGGGTGAAGTCTTAGGCGTCATCCGCGACTACACGGGCGCTGTAGTGGAGACCGTCAGAGCTCCCGTTTCCGGCTATCCCATCTATGGTCTGGCTGGTCCGCCCGTACGTGCAGGCGACAGCGTCATGTCCATCGGTCATGTTGTGGATTCGCTGAGGGACTAAACAACTCTGCAAGGGTTCATTGGTCACGCAGCGGCGACGCCCTAGGCGCAATTCAATCTGCGCCCTCGCCGTCTCGGTGTGTCGAGGCTGGCCTCTACTCAGATACCCAATCACTCCACCCGACAGAAGTCGAGATGACCACGTCTCGCGAGACACCGGACAGCACTTTTCGATAAAGGATCGGGTCGCTGCTATTAATGTTATGTTATAACGTTTATAGATTCATCGCCGCCAACCTGAATAGAGAGCTTATCCAGTGACCTCCCTTCGCAAGCCACGCCTTCCTGGGGCTGTACTTGTCGCCGCCCTCACAGGCCTGAGCATTTCTTCCAACCCAGCGTTTTCGCAAGATGCCGCTACAACTGTGATCGAAGAGGTATTCGTCATCGGGGAACGACGGGCGTACCAGGGCAACTTTGACTACCTGGAGAATCCGTCGGCAGTGCAGACCCTGGATCTGGAATTGCTCCGTGACGTGGGCGCACTGAATCTCAATGATGCTTTGGATTTGTCCGCATCGGTCGCTCGCCAGAACAATTTCGGGGGGCTATGGAACAGTTTTTCGATCCGCGGATTCTCCGGTGACATCAACCTTCCCAGCGGATTCCTCGTCAACGGCTTTAACGCCGGACGGGGTTTTGCCGGTCCTCGCGACATCGCAGGAATCGAATCCGTCGAAGTCCTGAAGGGTCCGCGCTCCGCACTCTTTGGACGCGGCGAGCCGGGCGGTACCGTAAATTTGATCACTAAGCGGCCGCAGTTTGAAACCAATGGTGAATTGCGGGCCACCATCGGTCGATGGAACCAGCTACGCCTTGAAGGTGACTACCAATCGACCGTAGGCGCTAATGAGAACGTCGCCTTCCGGCTAGTGGGTTTCTTTGAGGATGCGGAGAGCTTCCGCGACACGGTGGAAACGGAGCGGCTCGGCTTATATCCATCGGTCTCCTGGCAGATGAATGACGCCACCCGTGTGACCTACGAACTGGAGTACACCAGTCAAGAAATCCCCTTCGATCGCGGCGTAGCATTCTCCGAAGATATCGGCTTTACGCCGCGGGACACCTTTGCCGGCGAACCGGGAGACGGGCCCATCGATACGGAGGTGCTCGGACACCAGTTAGAGATTCAGCATAATTTTTCCGACAATTGGAGCCTACTGGCCGGCCTTGGCTACCGAGATACCTCCTTCGAAGGGAACGCTTCCGAAACCAACTTTGGTGGTCGCCAGACCCTGTTTCTGGACGATCGCACGCTTTCTCGCTTCTTCCGCTACCGCGACTTCGAGTCTGACTACACAGTGCTTCGCGCAGAGCTGGCCGGTCAGTTCGATACGGGATCTCTGAACCATCGGCTGCTGGTGGGTGCCGACTATGACCAGTTCAACAATAGTCTGTTCATTCTACGGTACCGTCCGGGCTTCATACCGGCGGGAACTGATATCGCCGCGCTCGACCCAGCCGAGTATCTCTTCCTCGACGTGTTCAATCCGGTTTACGGGCAGTTCCCCCAACCGGTCCCCGGGCCAAATACCGACCGCGAAGAAGAGCTTGAAGGCACCGGTGTCTATATGCAGGATCAGATTTCCCTGACAAACAATCTGCAGATCCGCCTTGGCCTGCGCTGGGACGACTTTACGCAGGACCTTACAAATCTGCGGGCCGATCCTGCGACGACAGTCACATCGGACGATTCGAGAGTCTCAGCCCAGTTTGGCGCCGTATACGCTTTGAATGAGGGCCTTAGCCTCTACGCATCCTACGGCGAAGGCTTCCGCCAGCAGACGGGCTCTGATTTCCAAGGCAATCAGTTTGATCCGAACATCACGGAGTCAGCTGAGATCGGCGTCAAAGCGGATCTGGAAGCACTGTTCAACAAGGTATCCGGGGAGTTGACGATCACCCTGTTCCAGGTGGATCAGAGCAATATCCTGGTGAACGACGACCGACCCCAGGCCGTTGCCGCAGGCTTCTTTTCACGGGCTGCTGGTGAAGCGCGCAGCCGCGGTGTCGAGGTGGATGCTAGCCTTGCGAGCGACAGTGGTCTGAGCCTGTGGTTCTCCTACGCCTACGTCGACGCTGAGTTCACCAACAGTAACCCCGACGCTGACTTTGGCGCGCAGATTGAAAAAGGCGATCCTCTTATCAATGCCCCAGAGCACCAGCTGAACGTACAGGTAAGTCAATCCTTCAATCTGGCTGGCATGCCCGCTCAGCTGGGAGCTGGCCTACTCTATACCGATGAGCGTCTAGGGTGGACGGGCTTCGATTTCTACCTACCCGACTACACAACAGCGCGCGTATTCGGTGAGATTGAGCCTGCGAAAGGTGTTTCCGTCCGCTTTGACGTAGACAACCTGTTTGATGAAACCTTCTACACCAACTCCTTTGCGGATGTCTGGGTTGAACCCGGCGCACCGCGTCGCTACCGACTGACCGCTTCCTACGCGTTTTAGAACGAGGCTCCTCTAGGCCTCCCTCTGTGGCTAGCCCTCTGCGCGGGGGGCTAGCCACTTTTTTTAGCCGAAATTTGTGACGGAGCTAGAACGCCGCTCGCTCTGATTGAAGCGCCAACAGGCGCTTACTCGGGTGCCCCCGTCGCGCGATCCAGGCCGTCGCGCAACCTTGATCCCCACCGTTTTAGGATACGATCGGCTTCAAACCTGTTGGTAATGCTGTTTGACCACTGGATACGGCCCACGTCACGCGCGTCCTGCTTGTCCGTCACTTTTGCGAGGACCTCACCGGTCGCTCCATCGAGCAGTTCGAGGTAAAGCGTCATTTCGCCTGCCGAGGTCGTGTAAGTTCGCTGCATCGTGGTGCTGCGGGTATCGGGAGCGTTGACGTTGAGATTGATGATGCTGGGCGCCAGCACAAGCACTTCCGAGGCATTGCTCTCGGGGTCAGCGATGGGATACGCCGGCTCCTCCAGGAGCGCCGCCGCAAAGGCCTTATCGCACTCAGCTTCGAGAGAGGCTTCGATACGGTCCATATCTTCCTGCGTTACCTTGTTCGAGAGATCAAGGCGCTTGCTGTTCTGGTCACGCAACCAATTTCTGCGGAAGGACACGTCGCAGGTTTCTAACAGGTACGACGAAAACCCATCGAGTGTAGTGCCTGGCTTCGCATACACCTGCTGGAACTTGGAATCCCTCACTAACACCAGACCGTCAGGCGTCGTTTCGGGCGGTGAAGCGCAGCCAATCATCGCGAGAAGCTGAAGGAAGAGAGCCGTGCGGAAAAGTTTCTTATTCATATTGGGTGCTCCAGACGTCAGACATGGACTATAACGTAAGCTCAGTGCTTATCTAGAGAGGGCCAACCGCCGACGGTAAGCTTCGTGGGACACGGCAGCGGTTTTCGTAAAGAGTCATAGCGAACCCGGAGCACGCTAAGAGAGCGCCTGATACTCCTTTTCCAAACGCTTGGCGGCCTTCTTGGACACGCCGCCCAGAACACTGATGGCCTGCCGCACGCGGGCACGGCTCATATCCGGACCCAGCATCGCCATCGCATCAACCACTGAAAAAGACGCGCGGTTACCGGAAATCGCGATGAACAGCGGCGCAAGAAAATCACGCACTTTGACTTCCAGGGTATCGGACAGCGTCTTCATTGCATTCCACACGCTGTCGCGATCCCAGTCGCGCAACGCCTCAAGAGTCCAAAGGGCGAACTGAAGCTGCCGAAGCAACGCCTCACGTTCACGACCCAATTCGTCAAACTGTTCAGCGGTAACGGGCAGCTCACCGGAGACGAGGAAAGCAGCCTGGGGCGCAAAGTCACTCAAGGTTTCCATGCGCGGCTGCAGCTGCGGAAGCACCTGCGCCAGCCGGTTTTCGTTGTAGGCCCATTGAACCAACCGCGCTGCCAGCTGATCCTGACTTAACTCCTCGCGGATCCAAAGGCCGTTGAGCCAGCGCAACTTCTCCACATCAAAGATGGGGCCGCCCAGGGAGACGCGCTGAACATCAAAGGCCTCTTTCATGTCTTCAAGGCTGAACTTCTCGCGCTCGTCCGGCATGGACCAGCCCATGCGACCGAGATAGTTCAGGAGTGCCTCGGGCAGAAAGCCCATGCGCTCGTAATAAAAAATGCTCGTCGGATTCTTGCGCTTGCTGAGCTTCGATTTGTCGGGGTTACGAAGGAGCGGCAGATGGCAAAGCACAGGCATGTCCCAGCCGAAGTATTCGTAGAGCAGCTTGTGCTTGGGCGCCGAGTTAATCCATTCCTCCCCACGGAGCACGTGGGTAATACCCATCAGATGATCATCCACGACATTGGCCAGATGGTAGGTCGGCATACCGTCGGACTTCAGCAGGATTTGCGCATCCACCATGCTCCATTCCAACTCAATGTCGCCGCGAAGGAGGTCCTGCACGACACAGGCACCCTCCTCTTCTGGCACGATCATGCGGATCACGTGCGGTTCACCCGCTTCGCGACGACGGGCGATCTCGTCATCCGGCAGCATGAGATCCGAGGGCTTCAGTGCCGTGGTGTTTCCAGCCTCGCGGCGCGCAGCGCGTAGTGCCTCGAGTTCTTCGGGACGTCGATAACAAACGAAGGCTTTGCCAGCATCGACGAGCTGTCGGGCGTAGTCGTCATACAGCGCCATACGCTCGCTCTGGCGGTAAGGGCCATGATCTCCGCCCACATCAGGGCCTTCGTCCCAGTCCAGTCCCAGCCAGCGCAATGAATCAAGAATGGCCTGCTCAGAAGCGGCCGTTGATCGGGCCTGATCCGTGTCCTCAATGCGCAGAATGAATTGACCGCCATGAGCTCTCGCGAAACACAGGTTAAACAGCGCGATATAGGCCGTGCCAACGTGAGGATCGCCGGTAGGTGAAGGAGCAACGCGGGTACGAACAGTCATGAAAAGAGCTTCGCCAATAGAGAAAGGCGCCGATTATAGAGCCTGAGCCCGCGAAACTCATGGTTTGTACATCGGCTGGAAGAGGGCCCAACGAGGTCGCTGCGTCGTCAGATCGCACGCTGCACCGGTGGTATTACTGCTCGGGGAGAACCTCCCACTCAGGAGACTCAAACTCACCCAGAAACTCAATTCGAACATGGGGCGTCTGCGTGGCAATGATGGCCGCAATCTCCTCGGGTGGATTGGCCTCCATAGCATCGCGAGCGCCCTTAGAGTCCCAGCTCGCGATGGCGAGGAGCGTGTTCGGATCACCAATCTTTCGATGCAGGCGTGTCCCGAGCGCGCCGGGAGCCCGTTGAATAAACTCGCTGGTTCGAATCCAGGCATCTGCGTACTGCTCTGCGCTGTATTCCGGGTCTGTGATGTGGACGGCAAACATGTAGAACATCCTCAGGTCTCTCGTCGCCAGTCACGTGTTTCCTCCCGAATCACATCACCCTCGCGGTTTTTTAGGGTGAAGGTGATTCGCCCGAGCTTCCAGTCGATATCGACGGTGCCGAAGTTCGATTCTCCATAGAGAGCCCCAAGACGTTTGGGCCCCGCTTCGCTCAGCGTTGAGCGCCGCCAGGGGAAAGGGATAGTGTTGTTCAGAGCCGAGGAAGTGAACTCCAAAAGCGGTACGTCGAGCCCAATTTCCTCCTCGTAAAATCCAGCCACATGGCGGTCCCCGGAAAGCACATACGTCGGTACGTCCTCATGGGCTAGCAGCAAGCCATAAAGACGCTCACGCTCATGGGGGAGCATGCGCCAGGCCTCCCAGCCGTGTCCATCGGCAATGAGCTGAATCGATGAAACCAGCAGACGCAAATCCGCCGCCTGCTTGAACTGCGCTTCAAGCCATTGCCACTGATCGTCTCCGAGCTGGGTTTTCCCAGTATCTACCGCGGGCAGATAACGTTCTTTCCCCTTTGCACCGTGTTTATCGGTGCGCCGAAGTTCCGAGCGGAAAGAACGCGTATCCAGCATTATCACTTGCAGACGCGCCTCTTCCTCGCCAACGATAATGCTGTGATAAATCCCTTCCCGCTGGCGGCGCGGATCGTCCTCAGGGACTGCCCAAGCCTCCAGAAAGAGAGCCTCCGCGTCAGAACGCCGTGAAAAGCTGGCCCCGCCATCGTTCATGCCGTAATCGTGATCATCCCAGGTGCTGAGCACCGGCACATCGGCGCGGAGCCTTCTAAAAGACTCGAGCGCGGATAGCTCGTGATACGCGCTACGCAGTTCGGGAAGACCGGCTTCCTCATTTTCCGACTCGGGATAAACATTGTCACCAGCGAGAATCAGCAGATCGGGTTCGGCTGCGCGTATCTCATCCCAAATCTCAAATCCGCCCCGTTCCATCTTGAAGCAGGACCCAAAGGCCACACGCTGGATCGATTGGCGCGTGTCGAGTGGTGCCGATGGCATGGCAACCGGACGCTCCTCAGCCAAAGCGCTTGTCGCAAACAGCGCCGCAGAGCTCAGCGAGGCGGTATTGAGTAGAAAGGCAAAAGCAGTGAATGCGTGCGATAAAGCACGCCATGCCCCGGCCATCACGTCACCCTCGTTCACCTTAAGTAACTTTCGGTCGTTGCTGAAACTTGGAATCTTCATGGCGTCCGCTTTCAAAAATTGATGCCAGCTCTTTCAGAGCCGCTTGTGCATCGCTGAAGCTATTGTAAAGGGGCGCAAAGCCGAAGCGGACGATATTGGGTGCACGAAAATCAACGATGATACCGGCTTCGATAAGCGCCTGACTGATGCCCCAGGCCTGGGGATGCGCGACGCTCACCTGGCTTCCACGGCTCCCTGCATCCTGAGGCGTCAGCACGCGCAAATCGCGCAGTGATTCCACCGACGAGAGCCGCTCCATAAAGTACGACGTCAATGCCAAAGACTTTTCGCGCAGCGATTCGAGATCCACCGCCGCAAACATATCGAGCGCCGCATCCAGACTCGCCAGACTGATAATGGGTGGCGTCCCCGCCTGAAACTGAAGAACGCCCGCTGCCGGCTCATAGCTCGGAGAAAAGTCGAAGGGTGACCGATGGCCTAGCCATCCAGAGAGCGGCTGGCGAATCGCCGCCTGATGGTTCTGATTCACGTACACAAAGGCCGGCGAACCGGGCCCGCCATTTAGATACTTGTAGCCACAGCCAACGGCCAGATCCGCTGCGCAAGCATCGAGACTTATCGGCAGTGCCCCGGCGGAATGCGCCAGATCCCACAGCACCAGCGCGCCCGCCTCGTGAGCCGCACGGGTCAGCGCTTCCATGGAATAGAGTTCGCCGGTGCGGTAGTTCACCTGGGTCAGCATCAATACTGCGACATCCTCGTCGAGAGCATCAGTCAGCGACGCCGGTGAGACGCGTCGCAAACGACAACGATCCCCGCCGATGAGTGATGCGAGTCCTTCCGCAACATAACCATCTGTCGGGAAGTCGTTTTCCGTCAAAAGGATGGTGGAGCGACCGGGCCGGAGCGCTAGGGCAGCACTCAACAGCTTAAAAAGATTGATGGAAATGCTGTCGACACAGAGAACTTGCCCCGGGGCAGCTCCGATCAGCGGAGCGATCTTCTCGCCCACGCGCTCGGGGAGATCGATCCACCCGTGACGATTCCAGCTGGAAATGAGGTCGTCACCCCACTGCTTGGAAACCACACGATCAATCGCGGTTTTTGACGCGCGAGTCAGGGGCCCCAGACTATTGCCATCCAGATAGACAACGTCCTCGGGCAGGAGGAACTCTTCGCGCATAGGGGCAAGCGTATCGCTTAGGTCCAAGGACTGAGCAGATTCGGTCACGAACGTCTCTGAACTATGAACCAATGACTGCGAGGAGCTCAGCTACAAGCACATCAAATGCTGGCGTCTGTGGATGTATCCAGTCGAAGTGCCCCGCCCCATCAAGGGTCTGTGACGGGGTCGCGGTCATCGCGGACACCTGTCCCTCCCCCACGATGCGATCCTGATCGCCTCTCAAAAGGGAGGTGGACACGTTCGTCTGCAGCCTTGCCGGCGAGTACTTCTCGTAACGATTCGGAAACTGTTCTGGCGTTCCTCCTAGGAGCTTCGGTGTCACTAGTTCGCAACTGTTTGAGCCATTGGCATAAGACACCAGGTCCGTGATTGCGGCGAGGCCGACGGCTCCACGAACGACAATAGCCTGTGGTCGGAGCTCCTTTGGCCGGCTGGCCAACCACAACGCGATATGCCCCCCCGCCGAATGACCAACCAGTAGCGTATTGGACAGATAGGGCTCGAGCTCGGGCACCTGGATCAGATGGTCAATGGCTCGCTGCGCGTCTGCGAACGTCCCAGGCCATCCGCCCCCGCGTTCGCCTACGCGTCGATACTCCGGCGCCCACACAGCAAAACCTTCGCCTGCCAGGGCAGTTGCTAAGGGCCCGATGTGGTCGATGCTGTAGTCGCTGAGCCAGCAGCCGCCGTGTATGAGCACGACCACACTCTTTCGATCCGAGCTATCGCTGGGCAGCCAGAGCTGCGCAAATTGTGAAGGAGCCTGACCATACTTATGAACCCGATCGGGCGAGCGGGACGGTATCTCGAGCACAGAGGCAAAGGTCACGGGCATCGTCGTCTGCGCGAGACCGACCAGCGGTGAGCACAGAAGATGCGCTAGCCCTATTGCCATCCAAACGCTGCGGAGTTTCATGCGCTTCAACCTATTCAATGGAGCGCTGGGCGCGCAGCAGCCGCTGGCTATTCATGCTGGCTATTCATGCTGGCTATTCCTGTTGGCTGTTCTTGTTGACTGTTCATATCGTGCTCGTGATGGTCTGGAACGCCGCCTCGCTGTACTGCCATGACCCACCGCCGCTACTCCTAGCAGCATGTCGGCGATGGCCATTATAGGCAAGCAAATCCGTCGTCATAGGTAAGAAAGCCTCGCCGAGTTCCGCTTACAATAGGGGCTGGCCCAATTCAGCGTCACTTCCGTGGACAACCTGAGCTCATACGCAGAGATACCCAATCCCTGGCGGTTCTGCACTGCCCCCATGATGGATTGGTCTGACCGGCACTGTCGCTACTTCTGGCGTCAGTTGAGTCAGCGCGCGCGCCTTTACACAGAGATGGTCACGACCGGCGCCCTCATTCATGGCGATCGCGAACGTTTCCTGAAGTACGACGACGCGGAGCATCCCATCGCTCTACAGCTTGGAGGTTCTGAGCCCGGGGATCTGGCGCGCTGCGCCCGATGGGCCGAAGAATTCGGCTTTGACGAGATCAACCTGAACTGCGGCTGCCCCTCTGATCGCGTCCAGAATGGCGCCTTCGGCGCGTGCTTGATGGGCGAGCCTGAGCGTGTACGGGACTGCGTCGCAGCGATGCGCGATGCCTGTGATATCCCAGTAACCGTGAAACACCGTATCGGCATCGATCATATGGAGAGCTACGAAGAGTTCACGAACTTCGTAGGCATTGTTGCGAACGGCGGTTGCGATGTCTTTATCGTGCACGCGCGCAAGGCCTGGCTGCAGGGACTCTCACCCAAAGAGAACCGCGAGGTACCGCCCCTAAACTATCCGTGGGTGTATCGCCTTAAGAAAGACTTCCCTGACCTGACCATCGTGATCAATGGCGGCGTCGAAAGCTTAAAGGAGTGCGAGGATCATTTGCAGCATATCGATGGCGTGATGCTGGGCCGCAGCATTTACGACCATCCATGGTTGTTGGCCGATGTCGATGCGGTGCTGTTTGGAGACCCGGCAAATCATCACAGTCGGGAGGGCATCATCGAATCCCTGGCGGCCTATGTAGACACTGAGCTGGAGCGGGGGGTGCGCCTGAATCAGATCACCCGGCACCTGCTTGGACTGTATCAACAGGTACCCGGTGCCCGACGTTTCCGACGCCTCCTGAGCGAGCAGGCCCATCGCCCCGGCGCGAGTATGGAAACGCTCAGAGCCGCAGTGCTTGAAATTACCCAACGCGCCGCATAGGGCGCCCCCACGTAAACGAGGACCCCATGTCGAGTAAGCTCGATCAACTCAAAACCATGACCGATGTTGTTGCCGATACGGGGGACATTGAAGCGATTCGTCGTTTCACGCCCCTTGATGCAACGACCAACCCGTCACTACTGCTCAAGGCGGCAGAACTGCCCCACTACGCATCCCTCCTTGAAGATGCCGCGGCCGCCGCGAAAGCCGCGGGCGGCAGTGACGCTGAGCAACTGGCCGCCTGTTGTGACCACTTCGCCGTCGCCGTTGGAAAAGAAATCCTAACCATAGTGCCTGGCCGCGTCTCAACAGAAGTCGACGCGCGCCTGTCCTTTGACAGCAACGCCAGCGCCGAGCGCGCCCGCAGACTGATCGGGCTGTACGAGGATCGGGGCATCGACCGAGACCGTATCCTCATAAAACTGGCCTCCACCTGGGAAGGGATCCGTGCCGCGCAAGCGCTGCAGCGCGAGGGCATTCAATGCAACCTAACGCTGCTATTTGGCTTTGCCCAGGCTCAGGCCTGCGCCGATGCCGGAGTGTTTCTTATCTCGCCCTTTGTTGGTCGTATCCTGGACTGGCACAAGAAACAGGGTCTCGAAGTCACCGGCGCAGAAGACGATCCTGGCGTCCAATCCGTGCGCCGCATCTACGCCTACTACAAGACCCACGGTTACAATACGGTGGTTATGGGAGCGAGCTTCCGAAACGCAGGCGAGATTGAAGCGTTGGCCGGCTGTGACCGTTTGACCATCAGCCCCGCCTTGTTATCCGAACTTGCTGAAGACCAGGGCGATTTGCCTCGTCAGTTGTCAGCAGAGGGAACCGCCAGTGAAGACCGCAAGACGCTGCTCGATGAGGCGACCTTTCGGCTCTCCACCAACGGCGATGCTATGGCTACAGAGAAACTCGCCGAAGGCATTCGTAACTTCATCGCCGATCAGGAGCGCCTTGAGGCGGTGATTGCCGGACGATGATTGGCTATCTGAAGAAGATCTTCGCTGAAACCGAGGTCGGCGAAGAAGACTCCGAAACCACCCGCAAAATTGCGGCGGCTGCGCTGTTGGTTGAGGTTGCCCGCGCAGACTTTGAACAGACCGCCGACGAAGAAGCGACTATGGCGAAGCTGCTTGAAGAAACACTCGAGCTCTCACCGTCGGTGATCCAGACCTTGATCGCTGAGGCGGGTGATGCGGTCGACAGTGCGACATCGCTCTATCAATTCACACGCGATATCAATGACGAGTACAGCTACGAAGAGAAATGTGCGCTTGTGGAATCCATGTGGCTGGTTGCCTACGCCGATGGATCCATCGACAAATATGAAGAACATCTGATTCGCCGGGTGTCTGACCTGATCTACGTGAATCACGAAGACTTCATCAAGACTAAACATCGCGCGCGGGATAACGCAGTTCGCTGAACGTCGAACTTCGATATCCAATAGCGGGTGCCGGGTGCTGGGTGCTGGGTGCTGGGTGCTGGGTGCTGGGTGCTGGGTGCTGGGTGCTGGGTGCTGGGTGCTGGGTGCTGGGTGCTGAAAAAGTATGTGGAACGACGCGTGTACTTTTTAGGGCCCAATGCAATAAGCCGCTCTGGAGCCTGCTTTCGGCGCGTTTTGACTAGCGCCTCAACAGCATGGGCTACCCGCGCTCCAATGTCTGCACGAGATCGCTGAACCGCTCGCGATTCTCATCAGAGACATCCATCAGCACTTTATGTGCCTCGAGCACTTTCTCACGAACTGCATCTTCGCTGCCCGGGACCATGGGGATGTTCTGGGAAAAGCCCGTAGAGCAACAGGTTCGCTCATACATCTCGAACAGGCGGTCCAGCCCCATGCTCGTCAGCAGTCGATTAATACCTGCGTCGCAGCAGTAGATGGCGGGCTTGAAGCGGTAGCGCTCCTGTACCGAAAGAGCCAGCTTCGCAAGCTGCCCGAGCGTGGTGCTGTCGATGCCCTCCGCATCACACAGATCGACCCATACACTGGTGAAATCAGGGTCTTCGAGCATGTGCTCGATGTAGTCCTCGATTGATGCGCACAAGGTGAGTCGCACGTCCCCTACCAGGCGGAGCACATAGGCACCCCGTTCGTGGGCCGCGAGCACGCGCCCCTCACTCATAGCTGGCCCGTTTGCTCACAAAGAGCGCAGCAATATCGTCTGGCGCCGTTTCGGCGCTTTCAAGGCCCAATTGCTCGGCGAGATCTTCCGGCGAATCAGCGGTGCGGGCGAAGACATCGAGAAAGTAGGCCTCTTTATCGACAAGATTCTTGGGCGGAAGAATTTCCAGAATGCCATCAGAGAACAGCGCGAGCATGAAAGCATCGGGCAGATCGATCTCAAACTGTTCGAACTGGGCATCCTTGAGCATGCCGACGGCATTGCCCTGCCCCTCGAGATACCGGGCTCCTGCATCGGAAACCAGCACTGGAAGGGGTAAATGCCCGGCAACACTGTACTGGAGAAGGTTGGCGCTGATATCCATCACCGCCACCACCATGGTGGCGTACTTACCCACGTCCAGATCGAGGAGCTCGACATTCGCCAGCTGCAGCATCTCAACGGGGGAAAGGATACTGTCGTCATTGCGCCGCAGGTAGTCAGAACGCTTGCGAGCAAAAAGGTTCTTCAGCAGCACCGTAGCGAAGGCTGAGGAACTGCCATGACCCGACACGTCGGCCATAAAAAAAACGACGTAGTGTTCGTCAACGGTAAAGTAGTCTGTAAAGTCGCCGCTCAGATACAGAGAAGGAATGATGGTGTGGCTGAACATGTAGTCATCCACCACCATGGGCGAATGAGGCAGCATACGCATCTGCACCTGCCGTCCGGCCTGCTGGTCCTTCTCCAACACGCGCACGGTATCTCGGAGCTCGCGGTTCGTCGCCTCCAGAGCCTCACGCGAGCGCTTCAATTCGCGGCTCATTGATCGAAGCCGCACGCAGCGCTCCATGGACGCAAACAACGCCCCCGCATCTTCGACTGGGGTAGCAAAGAAATCGTTAGCCCCCAGGCGCAGTGCCCTCATCATGCCCGCAGACCGCGATTCGTTGCTGAACATCATGACGGGAACCTGCACGTCGAGCTCCCTCAGGCTAACACCATCCTCCGACCATGCTTCTGGTGTGGCATGCACATCGCAGAGAACGACGTCGAAGTCGCTGCCATCACCGAGAGAAGATCCGTTGGAGTCGATAGACGTGGCGACCGAAGTGGTGAATCCGGCCGAGGAGGCGAGATCGGCGAGTTGACTCGCCCGATCAAGATTGTCATCGATGACCAGCACCTTGCCGCTATAGGCCATGCCTGATCGCTGTGTTACCCAAGTAGCGAGAATCTACGCCGGAGGCCATGGACGGGCAACAACGCCCCGAGAGAATGAGGAGAATTTCACACTTTTGCAGGGTTTCAACGGCCGATGAAGCCAAAAACCGATCAACTGCTAGAACTCTTCGTCCCAGCTGTCTTCTTCGAAGTCGGAAAACTCATCGATGACTTCGCCGTCGTTGACGAAAACCTGTCGCTGCTGCAGGTAGGCGTCGCGCACGAAGATGTAGCGATCGCCTGAAATCAACACATCCGATTCGAGAAGCCGTGCACGACCGTGGACGAGTTCCACGCCCCAGATGGTATTACGAATGCTGTTGTCATCAATCTGCGGCGGAACGGAGAGCGCGAAGGTATCAACCAGAGTCCCTGCCCCGCTGCGCACGGTACGTGGGCCGAAGAGTGGCAGCATCATGTAAGGGCCTTCCGGCGCCCCCCACAGAGCGAGGGTTTGACCAAAGTCAGTCCGATAAGGACGAATCCCCATCTGCGTCGCCACGTCAAAAATACCCACCAATCCGAGGGTCGTATTCACGACAACGCGGCCACCACTTTGGGCAGCGCCTTCCCAGCGAAACTGCAGCACCGCATTGAGGGCGCTGGTCACGTCATAAAGGTTGGCGAAGAAATTTCCCACACCGCGTTGCGCGGGCGCCGGGACCACGAAGTCATAGCCTTTGGCCAGGGGCCGCAGCACCACCTTATCGAGCGCATCATTGAAGACAAAGACAGGCCGATTGATGAACTCAAGGGGGTCGCCCTCAGTCGCACGCGTGGCGGGGCTCATCGCCAACGCTACACAACTCAGTAGCAGGAACGACGCGATCAGAAGCGTAGATCGGGAGCGCGAGAAGCGTGAGGGCAGTGTTCGGGTAGGCGAGCGTGACATCTCGCGTATGGCGAGAGCCGATGTCAAATGTGTGTTAAGCCCAGCTTTCATTCCGTCGAACTCCCTCAGCCGCGAGGATCCATCGCCTAGGCCCCATAAACCCAGTAGTTTCTATTTTGGGGCCTAACCGGCTCAATTCAAGGGGATTCCAGGGCTACAGGGCTCAAAAACGGATCAATAACCCTACATTCTTCGGGGTTTATACCCTTGAGCTCTCGAACCCGATGACGCCAACGTCGTTCAGTTCATGGAGCTGCTGCGACCCAAAAGTCGTCAACGATGACCGTGGCATTTCCCAGGCCGTGGCCAGACGAGCGAACAAAGCGGTCACGCTGTCGTCATTCCCTTGACCTATCTCATAGATAAGACGAGCAGAGCCCGCACTTAGTTCCATAAACTGCACGCGCTGCTCCCGATCACGGTATACCAGCAGGAAGGTGGGCTCCGAAGCTTCCGTGGGCCGAAAAGACGGGCCAATGCGGTGAACGGGGTATTGGTAGCTCCCTAAACGGCTCACGGGGGAGACAATGGCTCTCACAGCGTCAGCATCGATCGTGTCTTGACGTGGTGGCACATGCCCTTCCGAGACATCAACGGCCAGCTCCAGCCATTCGTAATGAGCAAGCTCAGCCTCGAAAGGCCGCTCGGGATGGGTGTCTCTTCCCGCGAGAAACTCTAAAAACTCTTCACTGATCTGCAGAAACAGCGGCGTCTTGCAGCGATGAGTGAGAATAAATTCGCGAACCAGCGAGTCCCATGACGCCTCGTCATACAGGCTGCGGAGTATGGGAAAGCCAGAGCTGATGAAGCCTTCAATATTCCGAAAGACCAGATCGCGATACACCTGTAGACGACGCTGCTCGATGCCCTCCGGCGGGTTTTCCCCGACGGGGTCACGAAGGAACTGGGCCATCTCCAGCTGCGCGTCCCGCAGACCGGTCACGCGGTTTTCTCCAGCGGTGAGCCGGTCACGCGCAGCTGAGCGTCTCGGATTCGAGTGACCTCGCCCAGCAATGATTCCAGGCTGGGAAAGTTAAAGTCTCTTTCGAGCAACGTGGGCACGGCGCCCAGCCGATCGTACGTCTTGTCCAGCAGCTCCCAGACGGGATCAATGACGTCCGTACCATGCGTATCGACCTTCAAGTCGTCGGCTTCGTCGTAGTGCCCGGCAATGTGGAGATAACGCACGGCTTGCAGCGGTAGCGCGTCCATGAATGCGAGCGGGTCATAGCGATGATTGATGCTGTTCACGTACACGTTGTTCACATCCAGTAGCAGCTGACAGCCGCTTTCCTCCACCACGGCATTGATAAACGCAGGCTCGTCCATGTCTTTATGGGCCTGAGCGTAGTAAGAGGCGTTCTCCAGAATCAGCGGCACGCCCAACCGATCCTGCACCACACGAATACGATCGCTCACGTAATGCACTGCTTCCTCGGTGAAAGGTATCGGCAGCAGATCGTAGAGGTGGCCCTCGGCGGCACAATAGGTGAGGTGTTCACTGTAGATAGGAACGTCGAAGCGGTTCATCAAGTCCGCAACGCCGTCGAGAAGATTCATGTCCAGCGGATCAGGTCCGCCGATATCCAGCGACAGGCCATGCATCACAAAGGGGAAACGCTCACCCAACGTGTCGAGACCTTCGCCATAACGACCACCGACGCCAATCCAGTTCTCAGGCGCGAGCTCAAGAAAATCGATGGCCTCAGGGTCCAAAGACAACAACGGGCCCATGAGGGCCCGTCGCAGTCCTAGACCCGCTCCACGCGGGTCCGTTGGCATTTTTTTGGGCATTAGGCGCCGCCGCACTTACCTTCGCCGCACTTGCCTTCGCCTTCGGCCTTGTCGCCGCCGCACTTGCCTTCACCTTCAGCCTTGTCGCCGCCGCACTTGCCTTCGCCTTCAGCTTTTTCGCCGCCGCACTTGCCTTCGCCGCACTTGCCTTCGCCTTCAGATTTCTCGCCACCGCACTTACCTTCGCCACACTTGCCTTCGTGACGGTCGTAAGACGCGAGGTCGTAGCCTGCGTTCAGAGACTGAGCAGAGAAGGGGTTAGCTTCTGCAGACGCCAGAGGAGAAATAGCTGTAGCCAGAAAAGCTGCGCCGAGTGCTGCTGCAATAGGGTTCTTGTTCGCCATGATCGGATTCCTTGTCAATCGTTGGTTTTGCTTTAGTTAAAAGTACCACTGGGGTATCTACTACCGTTGCGCCATGGACATCTATGTAGCCTTACCTTCGATGCTTCATGCAGTTCGCGGCGCACTCGGTACCTATGACTAGGCTCCGCCGGGATAGTTTCAGCCTGTCGCGCCGATTAATGCGAAAAAATTACATTCACTCGGCGTGTTTCCCCCCTGTCGTTTTATACCAATCCTCAACGCTTTGCCATTGTGATTTGAGTCTTTTCTCGGAGACCGGCAATGACGTGCCCAGGTGCTGCGCGTACAACGAGACCCTAAATTCCTGAAGCATCATCTGAAACCGCGCGACCGACGACGACAGGTGCATGGCGCCCGGGTGATCGGCCAGCACCGATTCCAGCGGCTCCGCCAAAGCGCGAATGAGGGCCTGAGATTCCTGGTCTTTTCGGTAGTTGGCGCCCAGACGCTCTGCCCGCACCACCATCGCTTTGGCGTACCTCGGATAGTGCCGAATCCGTTCACTGCCCTGCCCCCGCAAACCCGGGCTACCCAGCAATTCCTCGCGTTGCCTGCGCAGATCTGTTACCGCATCGCCGTAGTTGTTTCCATACTTTTGAAGAAGCTGCACTGAATCGGCCATGGCATCCAGGGCATTCCGGAGATGAGCCTCCACCTCATTCGCCAGAGACACAGCTCCTCTGCTGACCGCCAAAAGACCGGCCTCAAACTGTTCTGGCGATCGACACTCCACGCCCAGACCCGAAGATTCGATAGCAACCTCTGGCAGCAGCTGCTCCAGCAGCTCGTCGCGGGAGAGCTTCAGCGTAGCGAGGCGCAGTGACATCTCATTGCTGCGCAGCAACCGTTTGCGCAACTCGCGAAAGAGCGGCTTCTGACCCAGCATCAGCAATCGGGCGAGGCCTGCTCTATGGGCGGCTAACGCATCGCCCGGATAATCAAAGAGCGCAACGGCGACACTCTCACCGTCGTCGCGGAGCGCCGGATAGGCCACGACGTTCATTCCCGCCTGACGTCGTCGGTACTCAGGGGCCAACGCCCCGAAGTCCCATCGCTGAAGACCCTCTCGGGCCGGGGACGATTTGTCTTCACTGACCATCACCGTCGCCGAACCCTCGGCAAACTCCAGGATAAGTGCCGGTATGTCACGCCCCTGCGCCAGGAGCTTGCCCCGCTCATCGACGATGCGCAGGTTCATGCGGTAAAAATCATCGATTACGCTGTCATCCCAGTCAGCGGTGTCGATACGGGGACCGCCGGCGGCTCGAATGCCACGCGCTAAGGCATCGGTCAGTGGCTCATCGGTAGGCTCCATGTGCGAGAGCGCTCGATCCACCCAGTCGGGCACAGGAACCATCTGTTTGCGCACACTCTTGGGCAGCGCCCTCACCATGGAGACGCATTTCTCCCTCAGGAGCCCTGGCACCAGCCACTCAAGACGGAATCGGGGCAGGCGATTGAGTAAGGCTGTGGGCACCGTGATGGACACACCGTCTGCCTCTTTGCCCGGCGAAAACTGGTAGCTCAATCGATACGGAGTGTCTTCCCAAACGAGTCGATCCGGGTACTGCTCCGTGAGAGCACCGGGGTCCCGCGTCAGCAATTGCTCCCGCGTCAGTTTCAGAGAGTCCGATCGCTTTTCATCGTCTTTCAGCCAGGCAGCGAGGCTTGCTGCGGAAGTCGCAGAGTCCGGTAGACGCTCATCGTAAAAGCTATAGATACTGTCTTCGTCGATCAGGAGATCGCGACGACGGGCACGGGACTCGAGATCCTCGACTTCTCGCTGCAGGCGCAAATTGTGCTTGAGGAAGGCCGGCGGTTTATTCCAGCGCCCCGCTACCAGACCCTCGCGAATCAGTAGTTCGCGGGACACGCTCGGATCGATCTTGGCGTAGGAAACCGCCGTCCGGTCGCTGATGGTTAAACCGAAAAGCGCCGTGCGGCGCCACGCCGTCACCCTGCCCTGCTCGCGCTCCCAGCGGGGCTCATAGTAGTGATGACGCAAAAGCGCTGGATTGGCCTGCATCAGCCACTGAGGCTCAATGACCGCCGCACTGCGCGCATAAACCTTTTGCGTTTCGACAATTTCTGAGGCCACCAGCCACTTCGGTGGCTTTTTGTACAGGATCGATCCCGGGAAAACCTGCAGACGACGATTCCTCGCCCCCAGGAACTCCCGGCGCTCCTCCTGTTGAGCGACATTGCCCAGAAGCCCCGTGAGCAGTGCGCGATGTACGCCCGCATAGTCCGTCTCCGCGGCGAGCTCGGCAGTGGGTCTCAACCCCTGTCCGCGACACGCGATCGTGAGCTGCCGGTGTACGTCGCGCCATTCGCGCATGCGCAGCCAGGAAAGATACTCCCGCTTACACAGCTTCCGCAGCTTATTTTCCGAAAGCTCCTGCCGTTGCTCTTCGTAGTAGCGCCAGAGATTGATGAGCGCGAGAAAATCCGAACGCGGATGCGTGAAGCGCGCGTGGGCCTGATCGGCCTGCGCCTTTTTGTCGGCAGGACGTTCCCGCGGATCCTGCACAGACAGTCCCGCTGCAAGAATCAGCAGCTCGTTCAACACGCCAAACTGCTGAGCCGCGAGCACCATGCGCGAAAGAGTCGGATCAATAGGAAACACGGACATCCGTCTACCAAGGCGGGTGAGCTTTTCCTGCTCATCTACCGCACCCAACTCCGATAGCACGCGGTAACCATCGCGAATCAGCCGATTGTCGGGCGGCTCGATGAAGGGAAACCGCTCCACATTTCCCAATCCGAGATGCAGCATTTGCAGCACGACTGCGGCAAGGTTACTACGACGAATTTCCGGATCCGTAAATTCAGGCCGCGAGAGAAAGTCGTCCTCTGAATACAGCCGCAGACAAATACCGGGGCCCACGCGGCCGCAACGACCTTTCCGCTGGTTGGCGCTCGCCTGCGATACCGCCTCGATGGGC
Source organism: Pseudomonadota bacterium (assembly GCA_038750875.1). Lineage (GTDB taxonomy): Bacteria > Pseudomonadota > Gammaproteobacteria > Pseudomonadales > Halieaceae > Congregibacter. The sequence continues at coordinate 268,976 of JBCDGU010000004.1, forward strand.
AGCCGCTGGACACGGGTTCGATAGGAGTAGCGACTAACGCGCGCGTCACCGGGATCGATTACATAACGAATACCCGGCACAGTAACGGACGTCTCAGCGACATTGGTCGCGAGCACTACTCGCAGTCCTCTGCCGCGGCTGCGTCCAAAGACGCGCGCCTGCTCTGCCTGGCTCAAGCGGGCATAAAGGGGTAGAACATCGAGTCCGTCTGAGCCGCGCAACATGCGGGCGACATCACGAATGTCGCGCTCACCGGGAAGGAAAACCAGCATATCGCCGGGTTCGCCGAAGGCAGCCTTCTGCACATCGCGCACCGTGTCGGCCACCTGTGCGAGTACATCGCTGCCATCGCTCGAGCGCCGGCCAAGGTAGTGAGTCTCCACGGGATAGCTGCGACCGGATACCTCGATGATGGGCGCGTCATCGAAAAACTCTGAGAAGCGCTCCAGATCGATGGTGGCACTGGTCACCAGCAATTTCAGATCGGGACGACGGGGCAACAATTGCTTGAGGTAGCCCAGGATAAAATCGATATTCAGGCTGCGCTCGTGGGCCTCATCGATGATGAGCGTGTCGTACTGGCTCAGCGTCCGGTCCCGCGACAGCTCCGCCAGCAGGATGCCGTCGGTCATAAGCTTCACGGCAGTATTGTCGGAGACCCGATCCTGAAAGCGCACCTGATAGCCCACCAGGCCGCCGGTCTGACCACCGAGTTCTTCTGCTATGCGCTGCGCTACCGCTCGAGCAGCAAGTCTTCGGGGCTGTGTATGACCGATGCGCAACGTGCGTCCACGACCGAGCTCGAGGCACATCTTGGGAAGCTGAGTGGTTTTCCCCGATCCGGTTTCACCCGCGACGATAACGACCTGATTCTCTGCGAGCGCCGCAAGGATGTCATCGCGGCGCTGCGCGATGGGCAGATCTTCCGCGTAGTTAAGGGGCGGAATCTCTCTCTCGATGGTGGGTTCTGCCATGGGCTTACTTCACGGCGGTGCCGCGACGATATTTTGGTCTGCAGGAGACGCCGGTTCGGCTGGCGCCGGGATTATGCGGACGCTGTCTCGCCCTGCTGCTGTTCGAACTGACTGTAGTCGATGTAGCAAAGCCGCAGGAGTGTCGATGCCTCGCCCTGACGGGATTCTGCGCCCAGCATCAGCACGCTCGGCACGCCGTCTTCCGCCGTTGCGATAGGAATCATGAACAGCAGAGACCGCGGGTTATTCTCATCCTGGAGCGTGCGAAAGCTCTCCCCGTCGCGCAGGGTGTCAGCAATCTTGGCGATGAGCAGCGTCAGGCCCGTGCGAAAACTGCTGAATGTGAGCTTGCCCTGATACTTCTCGTGGTTGAGCTCAAGGTCAAAGCGAACGCGGGACTTATCGTCCAACTCGAGATAAGTCAGAGGCACGACTTTGCCACCTTCGATGTCTCTAAAGGTGCGCTTGGCTTCCGTACGGCTCGCCTCAAGGAAAGCCTTGTTCAGCAGGTTTACCGCAACAGTCAGGAATTTGTCCGAGGTCAGGCTCTTGGTCTGGGTTTCTTCCATGGGGAAAGGACGCTCTAATACTGCGGGCGCAGAGTCTACCGATTGGTATGCTTACGCGCCAGCCACTACCGCACTGTCACAGCACAAGCACAAGCACAGAAAAAGCACAGAACTCGCACAGAGCTAAGACAAAACAATCATCGCAAAATGGACCCACAATAAGTGCTCAGATCTCAGGGACCCTTCGGCCGAATGCCGTCGCCCGACATCCACTTCTCAGTGGACGGTGATCCTGTGTCAGATGCCTTTGAAGACGGCTATTACTCTTCCGAGGACGGGCTCGAGGAATCACGGCACGTGTTCCTCAAGGGCAATGACCTGGAGCGCCGGTTTTCTCATCTAAAGAACGAGGCCTTCACCATCGGTGAGTTAGGTTTCGGCACCGGCCTCAATTTCCTGCTCGCTCGAGAGCTTTTCCTCGAGGCGGCACCGCCATCGGCACGGCTCCATTTCTGGAGCGTAGAAGGATTTCCTCTAGACCACGATGATCTGGCTAAAGCCCTGGACCGCTGGAAATCAAAGCTTTCAGGGATCGACGCACTGGTCGCCGCCTACCCTCCGACCGTCCCCGGCATCCATCGCCTGAGCTTTGATAGCGGCCGAGCAATGCTGGACCTCGTCTTCGCGGACGCCAGCGTCGCGCTGGCGGATCTGGCCAGCCAGCCCGTCAAAGGCGTAGACGCATGGTTTCTCGATGGCTTCGCGCCCAGCCGCAATCCGCAGATGTGGGCGAGCGCTGTTTTTACCAATATGGCTGCCAGCTGTTTCGAGGGCTCCACTTACGCCACGTACACCGCGGCGGGCGACGTGCGCCGCGGACTGGCGGCCGCAGGTTTTTCCGTAGCCGAGCGCGAAGGTTATGGACGCAAGCGGGAAAGTATTTATGGTGAGTTTGTGGGGAGTCGTGAAAGGCATGAGGGCACATCGCCCTCACTGACAGCTTCTTCTGCAATCTTACCCTCGGCTTCTTCACCTTCATCTTCATCGCTACAAACGCCTGCTCCTGGAGCTCCGCCCGCGCCTGCTTCCTCCGAGGAGCCGCAACCCGCACCGACAAAATCGACATCAACGTCAACGGCATCGTCTTCGTCATCGCCTTCGCCTTCGCCTTCGGAATCAACACAGGCAAAGGAAGCATCGAGATCGCTGCGACCGGCCCTAACGCCTTGGGATCTACCTGATACACAACTGTCGCCACCGCATCGTGTAATCGTTCTAGGAGCAGGATTGGGGGGCGCGCACTGTGCTTCGGCATTGGCTCGACGAGGGATCAGGTCACAAGTGTTGGATCCAGGCCCCGTCGCCGGCCGCGGATCGGGTAACACGCAGGGCGTTCTGTTCACTCGCCTGTCTCATCAGCGCTCATCCCTCGCTGACTTTTCCCTTTCGGCATTTCTGTATGCGCGAAGCCTCTACCAGGAACTCTTTCACGACAGACGATTGAAACCCGAACATGGCGCCCTATCGGGCTGCCTGCAACTGGAACCGCCGCGCGGTAACGCCGCCAAGGTAGCCGAATCACTGCAGGATCTTGCTTCGCTCGCGATACCCATGGCAGGGGCCGAAGCTCATAGACACCTGGGTATTGATGCGAGCGGCGATGGATTCTGGCAACCGGGCTCTGGATGGCTCTCACCGCCAGCCGTCTGCGCTGCGCTGCTGGACCACAATATGATCGAGGTACGCTCTGACCTCGGAAGTCTGACGCTGTCGTGCGCTGCGGAGCATCAAAGCAATCATTGGCGAGTCAGCGGCGAAGACGGAGAGTTGTTCAAGAGCAGTCACGTGATCATTGCCGCCGGGGTTGCCAGCGCCGATCTCGTGGAAGGAGGTTGGTTACCCACCAAATCAGTGCGGGGCCAGACGACGGAGATTCCGACACCGCCGGGAGAACCACTCGCGGCATCGCTTTGCCATCGTGGGTACATCGCTCCGGCGCGGCAGGGCTTTCATTGCATTGGAGCCACGTTCAGCCCCAATGACAGCAGTACGGAGCTCCGTAATTCAGATCATGAGGAGAATCTTAGAACGCTGGCAGAAGCCGTTCCCGACTGGCGCGAGTACCTCGAGTCTCTCGATCCGACAGCGCTCGAGGGCCGCGCCGAACTTCGTTGTGTCTCGCCCGATTACCTTCCTCTCGCAGGGCCAGTTCCTGACGTCAGCACGTTTCGAGATGACTTCGCGGCTCTCGGCTTCGATGCAAAGCAGGTCGTGGAGCACAAAGGTAACTACCAGCCCGGCCTTTACCTGAGTACTGGGCACGGATCTCGGGGTCTTTCCTATGCAGCGCTTTGTGCTGAGCTCATCGCCTCGCAGATATTGAATGAGATTCCACCCGTCTCCAGAGAGCTGCAGCGGGCGGTCGCGCCCGCGCGTTTCCTGATCCGCGATATCATTAGGGGCGAGAACAATCAGGACGCTTGAGCCGGTGAAACCGCGCAGGCCGCAGGCCGCAAAATCCAGATTCCGTTGTGGCGCATCACTCATGAGTGTGGCGGGGTTGCTGGTGCTGCTCCTGGGCAGCGGAACAGCCTTTGGCCAACTTAAGCGCTACTCCTACACCGTGAAGGATCAGGTGCCCTTCGGACGGGATCTTTTTGTGCAGGGGCTGCAGTTAGTCGACGGGACGCTGTACGTGAGCACTGGCCTGTACGGCCAGTCCCGCCTTATGGCGTATACGTTCCCCTCCATGGAGCTCCAGCAGAAGAAAAAGCTGGACGATTCACTGTTTACTGAAGGCGTGACCCTGCTCGATGGAAAGCTCTTTCAGCTGACGTGGCGCGCGGGACAGATTCTAGTTCACAACGCCCAAACGCTTGAAACGGAGCGCACTGCCGCCATCCCAACCCAGGGCTGGGGCCTCACCAGCGACGGCAAGTCACTGATCTACAGCGATGGCTCCGACAAGCTGTACTTTCTGGATCCCGACTCCCTCGAGCGCACCGCAACACTCAGTGTTCAATTGAACGGTCGACCCGTGGGACAGCTCAATGAGCTGGAATTCATCGATGGAGAGATCTGGGCCAATGTCTGGCGCACCGATCAGCTTGTGACCATTGATCCAGCAACTGGAGCGGTGACCGCTGTTGTCGATCTTCGTGGCCTCCTCCCCATGCTTGAGCGACAAGCCGGCACGGACGTACTCAACGGCATCGCCTACGACGACGAGACCGGTGAGCTGTGGGTTACGGGAAAACGCTGGCCATGGCTTTACCGTATTGAACTTAAGCCATGGACCCCCACTATTAACAACGCGCCTACTAGTAATGCCCCGGCCAGTAATGCCGCGACGCAGCGAGACACAGCCGAAAGGCGTTAAAATCCAGATTAGCGGTCACCCTTGACGCACCACCCACGCACACTCGGAAAACTATGAATAGCCCCAGCAATCTGCCTCAGGCCCACGACGCCTTCATTCCCCTCCGCTCTGAGCGCATCGATGCTCTGAATCTGCGCATCGAGCACTTTGAACACCGCGAAACCGGCGCCCACCACTACCACCTGGCGGCGGATAACAGCGAGAACGTCTTCCTGGTAGCGCTGCGTACCGTTCCGGAGGATTCGACGGGCGTGGCGCATATTTTGGAACACACAGCCCTGTGTGGCAGCGAGCGCTATCCCGTGCGCGATCCATTCTTCATGATGCTCAGGCGTTCCCTGAACACCTTCATGAACGCCTTCACGAGCTCGGATTGGACCGCCTATCCTTTTGCCAGCCAAAACCGGAAAGACTTCCGCAACCTGCTGGATGTCTACCTGGATGCGGTGTTCTTTTCGAAGCTGGACGAACTCGACTTTGCTCAGGAAGGCCACCGCGTCGAATTTGAGGACAGCGATAATCCCGACAGCGACCTGGTTTACAAGGGCGTCGTGTTTAACGAAATGAAAGGCGCGATGAGCTCTGTGGCGTCGACGCTGTGGCAGACGCTGTGTCACCACCTGTTCCCCACCAACACCTACCACTACAACTCGGGTGGTGATCCTAAGCACATTCCTGATCTGTCCTACGAGGGTCTGAAGTCCTTCTATGAGAGCCACTACCACCCCACCAACGCGACTTTTCTGACGTTTGGCGACATCCCGGCAGCCGAACATCAGGCCGTGTTTCACGATCAGGCGCTGTCTCACTTTAAGCGCCTCGACAAACGTATTGTCGTCGATCAAGAGCAGCGACTGAGTGCCCCGATCCGCGTTCAGGAAGCCTACGCCTTTGACGAGGAAGGCAGCTTAGAGCATCGCACACACATCGTGCTGGGCTGGCTCTTAGGGGAGAGCACTGACCTGAAGGCTCAGTTGGAAGCTCAATTACTGAGCAGCGTTCTCATGGAGAACAGTGCGTCACCCCTTCAGCAGGCCCTTGAGACGACGGAGCTCGGCACGGCCCCCTCGCCGCTTTGCGGTCTTGAGGATTCGCTGCGCGAGATGGTGTTTGTCTGCGGTATTGAGGGTAGTGAGGCGGAGCATCGCGACGCCTTTGAGTCCATGGTGCTGGACGTTATTGGCAAGGTGGCCGCAGAAGGCGTGCCCCATGAACAGGTCGAGGCCGTGCTTCATCAGCTCGAGCTGCATCAGCGCGAGGTAAGCGGCGACGGCATGCCGTACGGACTCAACCTGATTCTTCAGGCCCTCGGTCCGGCCACTCATTACGCCGACCCGATTCCGGCTCTGGATCTTGACCCGGTCATCGCAGAACTGCGGGAGTCCATCAAGGATCCAGACTACATTAAAGGCCTTGCCCAGCAACTGCTGCTGGATAACGGCCACCGAGTTACGCTGGTCATGACTCCCGACCAGCAGCTTTCGGATGTTGACCGAGAGCGTGAACGCGAGCGACTGCGCGCGATCAAGGCCACGCTGACGGACGACGAATCGGACGCCATCGTTTCGCGGACCAAAGCGCTCCTGGAGCGCCAGGCCCAGCATGACGACCCGGAGCTCCTCCCCAAGGTCACCCTGGCCGATGTACCAACCAGTCTCCCCAAGCTGTCTTTCACCGTGAGCGAGGTGAATGGCATTCCGCTCACCGTCTACGAGGCTGGAACCAACGGTTTGGTCTATCAACAGCTGAGCTGCGCAATTCCCAAGCTGAGCAGCGTAGAGCTGGGTTTGCTGCCCCAGCTCACGGGAATGGCTGCGGAGTTAGGGCTCGGTGACAGCGACTACCTTCAGACTCAGCATCGACAGTCCTCGACGGTCGGGTCCATTAATCTATTTACCTCCATGCGCGGGGGCGTCGACGATGAGCAGGCGGTTCAGGCGAGCCTGGTCCTTTCGTCCAAGGCCCTGTTGAGTAAGGCCGATGAACAGGCCGCCCTGATGCGGGATACGCTGGAGAGACTCCGCTTCGACGAAACGGATCGCATAAGAGACCTCGTCGCCCAACAGTTGGCACGCCGCGAGCAATCCATTACGGGCCAGGGCCATAGCCTGGCGATGCAGGCCGCGAGCGCGGGTATGAGCCCCCTTGCAAAGCTGCATCATGAGCTTTCGGGCATCGCCGGTATTGCCGGGCTTCGGGCGTTGAATAAACGACTCGAAAACACGGGCGAGCTTGACGAATTCGCCACCTCCCTCGCCGCACTCTACCAACGGCTTCGCGAGAGCGACTGGGAAGCCTTAGTGGTTGCAGAGCCGCGACGTGCGCAGGAAACGGCTCAGCGAGTACTCGAACGGTGGGAGTCCCTGCGCCAAAAGGCAGGCGAGCCGATGGGCCTTGAGTCTCTGCGAGAGCGGCGCCGCGAGTGCTGGGTGATTAACTCCCAGGTGAGCTTCTGCGCCAAGGCCTATGCTACGGTGCCCAGCGGCCACGAAGACGCGCCTGCACTTACGGTGCTTGGCGGCTACCTGCGCAACGGCTTCCTTCATCGCGCTATTCGCGAGCAGGGCGGTGCCTATGGCGGTGGTGCCAGCCACGATGCCAGCGTCGCGGCCTTCCGCTTCTACTCCTATCGTGACCCTCGCATTGAAGGAACGCTGGAGGATTTCGATGCTTCCTTGCAATGGCTGGCAACGGAGACGCCCTCAGACGCCGCTCTTGAAGAAGCCATCCTTGGTGTCGTCAGCACCCTCGACAAGCCGGGCTCACCGGCTGGGGAAGCCAAGCAGGATTTCCACAATCGCCGCTTTGGGCGCGACTACGACCAACGCATGGCCTTCCGCCAGAAAATTCTGGAAGTCAGCACGGACGATTTGCAGCGTGTTGCGACAACCTATCTGGTGCCGGAGAAAGCTTCCATTGCCGTTATCACCGGGGCTGGCCCCCAGAGCGATAACGCGGCATATCTGGACGCGCTGAAGTTGGAGACTCGGGAACTTTAGAAACCCGCGCATCCTGCGGCAGAAGCACCAGGATGCGGCCCCTCCCCTGATCGCCCTCAAAACGCTGCGCGAACTGATGCTTCGTCAGTTTGAAATTACCCCAACTTGGGTCAGCCAGATGAAAGGCCCAGTCCTCGTCGACCGTTCGCAACACAGAGAAATGCGCCGTCGCTGCGGCGTCCAAAGCAACCAATACAGGCTGCCGGAGACGAATTAGTTGGTCGTGCGGCAGCTCCAGACCAATGGCCCGAAACCCGTGAGCGCTCGCAAGTAACCCGAGTTCCGCCATCGAGACTCCACGGGACAGGCGATTTTTAGCCGAGGAAATGGTGTCGGCAGATTCCACCAAAGACTCAAGCTGCCGGAGCAACTCGTCCTCTCTAACCAGACGGCCCGCTTGGCTCGTCAGGATCGTGGCCAGCGCCGCAAGACCACAGCTGAAATCATGTTGTTGCCGTACAACGCCCTTAAAACGCTGCTGCTGCCAGTGTTCCAGAGCCTCTGTAAGTGAGCTGAAAGACAGGGTCGTTGACAGACTCGCGATTAGCGCTAGACATCGGGTGGCCGATACCCCTCGGGAGGTTCGTCGTCCAAAGCCATTGTTTTTAGTGCCAGCTGTCGGGCGCGGTGAAGCGACCAAAAAAACACCAAGGAGTAAGCCAGGGAGGCGAAGATCACCGCCAGCGGGGGTATGACTCCCAACTCGCCGTAGACAAAGCCGGCAAAAATCAGCAATGGGATGAGCATGAGCACAGGTGCCTTCATGCGATCGTTGACCGCACTTTGAAATGCCCTGTCCCGTTCCCGTCGCTCCCACGAAGGATGTTTCATGGTGATCTCCCTGCCTTCCCTGAATACCCTTAACTCCTCGGTGCAATGGTATTGAACCGGGGGCTACCGATGAGAGGGCGTCGGTATGGTGCAGGTCGCACAACTACCACCGCCCATGCTGGGAACATACACACCCCAAAAATAACCTGCCAGCGCAAGATCCACCCCTACGATGGCCGCGATACCACCAACCAAGGGCCAAAGCTGGCCGTGGGTCTGTTCCATCGCCCGATTATCAAGAAGGCTGGCATCGGCCGGTAAGCCGCCTTCAAACGCTGCGCTCAGTGTTGTGTACTCACTACTGCCCATGGGCGCGAAGTCCTCAGCGAGGGCGGTGGTACCGGTTCCACCGCCTGTCGCCAGCACCATTAGCAGCGCTACTCTTTTCAGTTTCTGCATCACTATCTCCTTTTAGAAGTTAAACCCCTTACCACTGAACTAAAAACGTCGCAGCCAGCTCACCTGCAGTGAGACTGCACCATCTGAGCCGGATGCCCCCTCAATGAACACCGAATCGCGAGAGCCCAGCGCTGTTGCCAGCCCTCCACGAAGCGACAGGAAGCGAGGGCCCCCAAACGGCTCTTCCCTTCCCCGATGACGAGACTCCCTGATGCTTAAACCAGCGATCAGCGTCACCCACGGGTTAACAGCAAAGTTTGCGGTCGTATCGATCGATACCGCCCGCAGTTTTTGCGTAACGGCCATTGTCTCGAGTCGTTGCTCGGCACCGACCAATGAAAGGGTCGCCGAGAGTACGATCGGATCGAGGGTTTTGTATGCCGTTAGCGCGGCTCGCTGGTAGGGCGCGTCACCGATACTTGCGTTCAACGACACAGCCCGTTCGTACTCGAAAAGCACGGCAGGCAGAGCGGCTTCACCCAAGATCTGCCAACTTGCACCTAGAAGAATGCTCGAACCCCCTTCGCTGGTGGTCGCATCCCCGGCGATGACTCGTCCACCATTGTTCCGGGCACCGACGCGCAACCCCACGCGAGGGGTCAGGCCAAAGCGCATTCCCGTATTCAATTGCCAGCTCTCGCGACGGAGTCCTGGCAAGCTGGTTTGGGAGGCAAAGCCGGCGCTCGCCTGAAGTTGCCAACGCTCCTCGTCGACAACGAGCTGATCGATGGTGAGTGGCTGCGCCGCCGAATTGAGCGCCGCGAAGGACGACAGGTGCAGAAGAAGCACCACAGCGGCTAATGGCGCTCTTGGCACCATCGTTAATCGCGGCATTAGCGGATAAAAAAGGGGAAGAGGCATGCCCAGATCCCGAACAATCACAGAGGGTTCAGCATGCGACTCAGACCACCGTCCATACACATCCCCTACAACCGTCTGTAATCCTTAGCGCTCTTGATCCGGCAGCGGGCGTCACCGCATACTCCGCGTCCGATTTGCACTGAACCGGAACCCGCTCGTGAAACGCCTGCTAATGCTCCTTGCCACCGCCCTACTCCCCGCCTGCGCCAGCTACCAGAGCGACTATGAAGATCGCCTTGTTCGCACGCTGCCCAATCAGCGCAACGTGAGCTTCGGCGATCAGGTGATCTACCCTGGAAAAATCATGTGCGGCGCGTACACGACAACCAGATCCGATGGGTTTTCCAGAGTCACGCGCCGCTTTGTAGTGGGGCCGGACTTTGTCCTCAACCGACCCAGCGATGAGGAAAAGAAGGTCTACTGCAGCCGCGACCCCGCCGGCACATTTAGCGAACTCACAGGCATTGGCGTTTCCGAGAGCGACTATTCGGCTCTGACGAAGCTCAGCGCGGATTTGGCGGTCATCGATGACGCTATCCTCAACTACTACAACGCCAACGCTAGTCTGCCTAGGGTGCTGGAAGACTTGCTCACAGGTGACTACGGTGCGATGGACGACAACCTCGTTGATCCCTGGAACCGCCCTTACCGTTACGAAGGCGGGCTCGCCGGCAGAACGACGCCGCAGTTCATCCTGGAAACCCTGGGCGCAGATGGAACGAGAGGTGGAAGCGGTGCCGACGCGGACATCAGCTTTGATCACGCCGGCCTCTTACGTCACGTTTTGAACGTTGTTGGTGGCTGATCTAAGGCCGCCCGGGCGCTGAGCTAATGCTGAACTAACGCTGAACTATCGGAAGGGAAACACCACCGGAATCGCGAGAAGCACCGTGGCGGAGTAAACCAGGGAAACGGGCAAGCCAAAGCGTAAGTAATCGGCAAAGCGGTAGTTACCCAGGTTTTGCACCATGAGATTCGTGGTGTACCCATAGGGCGTCATAAAGCTGGCGCTCGCCCCGAAGGCCACCACCATGACAAATGGCATCACGCTGACCCCAAAACTCTCCGCCAAGCCATAGGCGATGGGAAACGCGAGCGCCGCCGCCGCGTTGTTGGTCATAAGCTCCGTCAGCGCCAGCGTCGCGAAATAGATGCCGATCAGCGCCAGGTAGGGCCCCTGAGAAGCGAGGTGCTCGTGGAGGAAAGAGGCAATGATTTCCACGGCCCCCGTGTTGGACAGCGCCTGAGAGAGGATCAGTGCAGACGCGATGATCATGCCCAATTCAAAGGGAAAGCGGCGCCGAAGTTCGCCGGCCCGAACCACGCGCAGGCCAAGCATCAGCACCAGCATGCCCGCCAGACCCTTGATCAACGGCATTAGCCCCATGGCAGCCAGCGCAATAACCCCAAGCATTGCGATGCCGATCACATTGCTTTTCCAAGGTTTGAGCGACGGGCGCATGTCCCTGCGACCCACGACGAGAAAGTTCTTATCAACATTGCGACGACCGTAGAAATCTGGGCCCGTTGCCAGCATAAGCCGGTCGCCTGCCTGAAGTGTAATTCCCCCGAGCTTGCCCGACAGACGCTCGCCGCCGCGACGCAACCCGACAACAGCCGCGTCAAACAAAGATCGGAATCCCGAATCCTTGACCGTGCGACCCTCTACCGTGGAACCGGGCAGCAGCACCACCTGCACCAGGTTGTCCTGCAGCAGGCCGGCGTCGGCCGCAAAGGTACTGAGTCCATCGAACTGATCGAGCTGACTCACCTGACCGATGTCGCCCGAGAAAATCAGGTGATCGCCGGCTTCGATCAACTCCGTGGGTGAGACGGGAGAAACTAAGTGCCGACCACGCACGATCTCCACCAGAAACAGAGCATCCAATTCACGGAGACCGTTATCCGCGATGCTCTTGCCAACGAGACTCGAGCTCTCATCGACCTCGGCTTCCACGAGGTACTCGGCAATGGCGACTTCTTCCTTCTGGTGGCTTGGCAGCAGACGGGAGCACAGCACAATGGTCACGATACCTGCACCGGTCGCCAGCGCACCCACCGGCAGAAAGTCGAAGAAGGCGAGACCCGTTCCGGTCGCATCCTCGAGGAAGGAGCTCACAATCAGGTTCGTTGAGGTACCGATGAGCGTGACTGTTCCGCCCAGTACCGCGGCATAGGAAAGCGGGAGCAACAGACGACTGGGTAGATGAACGTTGTTCTCGCGCAGGGCATTAGCCAGCGTCGCCACGACTGCCGTGTTGTTCACCACAGCAGAAAAAATGCTGGTCACCAGGGAAATTCGCAGCAATGTACGGCGGTAGCCTTTCACCACCAGGCTCCGCGAAAGTGACTGTAGCCAACTGAGTTTTTCAAGCCCGATGGAAACCAGCAGCAAGAGCAGCAGCGTAATCAACCCCGTATTGGTGGCCTTCTCAAGTAATTCATCGGTTCCCACCAGCCCCCCGAAGTAGGCAGCGCCCATAGCACCGGTAAAAAGCCACGCGGGGGAATAGTGAGTAAAAACGAGGCCGTAGAAGAGCGCCGCAAAAACCAGGGTGATGAAGAGTTGTTCAATCATGCGCTGCGCGTGGCATTGGGGTACGCGCAGCATAAGCGCTGGCCCTAGGCGCCCTCAAGCGTGTTTCCGGTTGCCAGTGCCTTGGGTTCGTATACACTCGACGCCGTCACAAAAAGGCTGTCCAATTGCGCCACAAAGCAGCGCGCCGTTGGAAGCGCAACATCCGCAAGATTAGGAGAAGCAAATGCTTGGTTATGTCACTCTTGGCGTCAGCGACATCGAGCGCGCAAAGACCTTTTATTCAGAATTGCTCAAGGATATGGGCGCATCGGTCCAATACGACGGTGGCCGTATCGCGTTTATTGGAAAAAGCATGGCCGAACCCATGGTTGCCGTGTGCACGCCCTACGATGAACAACCCAATCACCCGGGAAACGGCAATATGGTCGCCATCACGGCGGGCACCAAAGAAGCCGTTGACACCCTCTACACCAAGGCCATCGACTTGGGTGCCAGCTGCGACGGCGAACCCGGCCAGCGCATCCCCGATATGTTCTACGGCGCATACGTGCGGGACGCTGACGGCAACAAAATCGCTTTTTTTGTGTTTGGCTGATCCGCTCCATATCAGCGTCCTTGCGGGGTGCTGACTCCACGCAGGCACGGAGCCATGCAGTTTCTAAAATCCCTCGAGGTCCGCGTTCGCGATTGGCGCAATCGTGTGATCTCGCCAATGGTGTATCGCGGCGATGCGGTGCACTGTCCCGTTTGCAGTCAGGACTTTGCTCTGTTTCTTCCCGCAGGCACCGGCAAGCGCGCCCGACCCGGCGCCGTATGCCCGGGTTGCCGATCGCGAGAGCGAGACCGCCTGACGTGGCTCTTCCTACAGCAGCGAAAAGAGGAGCTTGTCTTCCGGCACATGCAGTTCCTCCATGTCGCCCCGGAGCCACGGCTGGGAGTTTTCTTCTTTGATGCAATTGACGAGGGCTACATTACCGCCGACCTCATGCGCAAAGACGTGATGGTGACGCTTGATGTACAGGACATGGTGTATCCCAATGAAACCATGGACGCCATTTACTGCTCCCACGTTCTGCAGGATGTTCCTGACGACACACGCGCCATCGCCGAGTGCTTCCGGGTGCTCCGGCCTGGCGGTTGGGCAGTTATGAATGTTCCCCTCTTTGAAGAGAAAACCGCTGAGAGCGAAACGCCAGACAATGTGCGGAGGTCCTGGGATGCGCGTCCCGATGAGCACGTAAGAAGTTACGGCCTGGACTACGAAGTGCGTCTTAAAGAGGCGGGCTTCGCCGTCGAAGTCGTTTCGCCGGAAGAACTGGTGCCCGATGCCGGAGAGCGAAAGCGGCTGGGGATCGACGGCGAAAGAACAGGCTATGTGCACTTTGTCCGCAAACCCAACGACAACGCCTAGCGTTCAACTTAAGGCAACTGCGATAGGCCGGCGCGCAGCTGTCAAAGGGTGCGCGCGACAGGTTGATGGCTCTGGATGCCGGGTGCCGAGCGCTCGGCGCTAAGCACCATACTCATAAGAAAAAAGCGATAACTCCCTTGCGAACACGCGCGTCACGCGCTCGCGCGTTTCATCATCGTAGTAATCCGTATAGGGCTTTCGATCCTTGGCTACACCTGTCTTCTCCCGAGGCAGCGGCTCGGGAATTTCAAGTCCAAGCCGCTGGCGCAGATCAGCCAAGGCCTCCGGAAGCTCGCGGAACTCATACACTTTATCCACCATCACTCCCACGTCGTCACAGTACAGTCCGTGATCAACGGGCAGGCGATGGGGCTTGGTCCGCACATAGTCACTGAAGCTCGGCAGACGTTTGCCCTGCCCTTCTCGTTTCCAGAGGTAGTAAGAGACGGCCTTGTCCCAGGGATTTCGCTCAAAACAGAAGGTGAAATAATCGGACCAGATATCGGGCCCCACAAGGTCTCGAATACGCCAGGCTGGCATATGCTCGTAGTAAAAATCTCCCAGTAACGATGAATGCCGCGAGATTACCTTTCGAAGCAGTTTGATGCGGTTATAGGGATCACCGACAAACGACGTCGGCCCGTAGTTTCTGGGTACACCGCTGGCGATGTTGTCTTCCATATGGGACACCACATCATCCGCCCCGCACTCCTTCGCTAGCGCGACCTCAAGGGAACTGCCCGCTGTCTTGTGCGTTTTGACAAAGATAAAACGATGTTTGTGGCTAATGATCACGCGTCGGTGTCCGGCGGGATCGTTTCCGCCATAGCAAACAGGAACAGGCCCAGGAGTAACCAGAGTTGCAGCGCTGCGGCCGAAGAATACCAACTCGTGTGGGTATTGATGGGAAAGAGTGTTCCCACGAGGGCGAGCGCATAGGGCAACGCGCGGGATCGCGCCGCTGGGCTCGCACCGTGAAAACAGCGCCATAGCACCCACAACATGAGGCCATAAGAGAGGATGCCCACAACACCGGTTTCAGCCCAGAGATCGAGGATCAATTGATGGGCGTGAGACGCGCGGCTGCCAACGTGGTACGCGCCGGGCGCCGCCCAGTGATCATCGGCATCTGCATAGACTGCGTAGGCGAAGCGGAAACCGCGCGGCCCCACTCCATTGACCCAATTGTCCTGGCCCATGCGCACAGCGGTTTGCCAAATAGGCAGACGTTTTCCCGTCGCCTGATTGAGGGACGCATAGTCTCGGGCATCTAGCGCCTCCACCAGCACGTCGCTTCTTTGTTGCACCCAATCGCTGCTGAAATACGCGCCCACCAGTACGACAGCAACAAGCGAAAGCGCGATCAAAAGCCTTCCGGCGAAAATTCGGCCTCTGAACAGGTAGTAGGCAAAAAGACAGGACAGTTCCGCCGCCAGCGCTATCCATGCCGCCCGCTTCCCCGAGAGCATTACCATCAGCAGGATAAGCATCAAGAGCGGCAGAAATACTTTCAATCCCCACTCTCGCAACGCGTAAAGGAGCGCAATCGGTGATAGGAGCGCCACCGTGACTCCAAATTTAATGTTGTCATCGTCACCAAACAAACCGTTAACGTAACCTTCGCCGAGACCGTAACCCAGCGCATTCCGTCCCGTGAGGAACTGCACCAGACCATCACAGCACCAAACCAAAATGCAAACGGTGACCGCTAACGCGACGCTATTTAGAAGCGCTCTCTGAGCATGCTCCGGCGATGCAGACGACTGCACAAGCCACAGCAAAGAAACAGCCAACAGCAAGTAGCGCAGCGTTCCCACGGTGGTAATCGTCGATTTCTCCAGCGCTACGGCGTCGGGCAATGACAGGAGCATAGGCAGAACGAAAGCAGCGTACAGCGCGACGAGGGAAGGCCAGGGCACAAGGGGTGGGAGGGAGACAGCGTCCGCCCGATAGAAGCGCAAGAGGGCGACCACGCCAAACACGGACAGAATACCCAGGGGAATTTCGATGGCCCGGCCAAAGGGAATGACGACCACAGCCCACACGAGCAGCACTACTGCGGCTAGGAGGGATAGATCGGTTTTTAGGGAATTGATGGTCACGGCGGCGCTACTATGCGATGGCACCCTGCGGCAGTCAAAAGGGCATCCATGGGCGCGCTGCGGTAGAATAGCCTCGGTCACTACCGCATAAACCTCCATGCTCAAACTCAGACATACGCGACCACTTTTTGTGGGCGGCACCCGCTACTGCTTTCAACATCCTCAGCACGCGAACCGGTGTATCAAAGTGCTGCGGCCGGACCGCACGGGCGAAGCGCGGAAACTGCTCAGAAAAGACTTCAAGCGCTTTCTTCCCGCCCGATTTTTGGATGACCAGCGCAAGGAGATTAAGGCGTACCGAGAGCTGCTGCCCCAGGCGAGCGAGGCCCTCTGGCGGCACGTACCGCGCTATCACGGCACCGAGGTTACCGATATGGGGATCGGCATTGTGACGCAGCTGATGCGTAATGAGGACGGAAGTTGGCCATCTAACCTGCAAACCCTACTGCCCCGAGGCCAGTCCGACGAGCTTGCAGCAGGCATCGCCGAATTCGAAAGTGCGGTGCGGAAAATGCGGATACTGAGCCGCGATCTTCTGCCCCACAACATTATCGCGGTGAAGGAACCCAAGGGTTATCGGGTCATGCTCGTCGACGGCATCGGAAATGCGGAGCTCATTCCTCTCGCCAGTTGGTCCGGCTTTTTTGCAGACCAGAAAACCGGACGCAAGGTAGCGCGCTTTCGCCAGCGCTGCGCCGCACTGTTGCCTTAGCGACAGCGATCGCCCGCGAAGGCAAGAATCTCGCGAATCAACCTAATGCGCGTGCTTGAGAACGAGTGATCGCCAGCAATAATGCGGGTCGTCAGATCGATGCCTTCATACTCGCGGTAGGCTTCCGCGACGGGGATCAGCATCGTATCTGCAGGTGTGACGTCGTCGCGGTCCCCCACCATCAGCAACACGGCTTTGCCTTTGAGACCTTCCCCAAATCCGCGGGTATCCAGATCGACAAGCTCGGCAGCAGCCAGCTCATCCATCATGATCTCGCCGGAGAAATCCGCCAGCATGAAGAGAGAATCTGCGTAAGCCTTTAGGCCTTGAGCGGCCTCGGCATCATCAGCACCACCGAGCTTCCAGAGACCCACATTCGCTGGTGAGAGCGCCATGACGCACCGTAAATCATCGTCCTGTGCTCCGGTGGCAAGGGCTGTGAATCCACCCAGAGAGTGCCCCAGCAAGGAGAGCGCTGAGCGATCGACCCGAAGTTCTTCGGCGTTGGCCGGATTACGAAGATACTCGAGGACCGATAGTGCGTCCTCGGCCAGATGACCGATCCGATACGAACCCGTGCCACCCCAGGCGCCTCGATACTGAAAATAAAGGACGTTATACCCGAAGCGGCGCAGGGCCTGTGCGACATCGAGGTTGCGCTCGTTCCCAGGAAAGCCGTGGAGTAAAACCACCGTCGGGTGGGGTCCTTCGCCGGAGGCCAGATAGATGTGCCCTGGAAGTCGCTCGCCATGGGATGGTATGGCCAGTTCAACAACGGTTGCCGGGTGCTCCGCATCAAAGACCGGATCCTCTCCAATCGCCGCATCTAAATCAGCAAGAGCGCGAAAGGGCGAGAGCAGCAGAACAGCAAACAGGAACGGGCGGTAGAAGGACATGCAGAGTTCTCCGGGTCAGGCTCACGGGACGCCAAAATCGCGGCCCGTCAAATTGACCTACCGCAACGGCTTGCGTAGTTTAGCGGCCTTTTCCCGAGAATAATGATTATGAGCAAACAAATACCCCGCGATAGCAGCAACGACTACAGCCCAGAAGTAATAGCGGAGCGTCAGGCGTTTATTGAAGAAACGACCGGCGCGAAGCTCAACCACACCAAGCAGTTTTCATTCAACCCGGAAGAGATGTCTGGGAACATCGAGAGCATCTTTGGCGTAGCTCAGGTACCCATTGGTGTTGCCGGCCCCCTGCTGGTCAACGGTGAGTACGCCCAGGGAGAGTTTTATGTCCCCATGGCGACCGTTGAAGGCACCATGCTCGCGAGCTACAACCGCGGCATGAAGGTTATTCGTGAAGCGGGTGGGGTAACCACAACGGTCATCGGTCAGGCCATGCAGCGAGCACCGTGCTTCGTTTTCCGAAATGCCCGAGAAGCGCGCGATTTCGATTTATGGCTGGTGGCGAATTTCGAGCAGATAAAGGCGGTCGCAGAATCCACCACGTCCGTGGGTAAGCTCAATGAGATCGAACACTATTGCGTGCACAACTTTGTGTATACGCGTTTCAACTACAGCACGGGAGATGCCGCCGGGCAAAACATGACCAGCCGCGCCACCTTTGTGGCCTGCGAGTGGATCCGCGAGCAGAATGTGCATATGCGCCACTATCTGCTGTCTGGCAATTTTGATACGGAGAAACGCACCTCCTCCGTAAACCTTCTCAAAAACCGCGGCAAGCGTGTTACCGCGGAAATCACCATTCCCAAGGACGTGATGAATGCGCATCTGCGCGTGTCACCGGAAGCCATGCACTATGGGCAGGGCATCACCACCCTCGCCTCTTTCCTGACAAACTCATCAAACAACGCCGCGCATCCAGCGAATGGCCTCGCGGCTCTCTATCTGGCGACGGGGCAGGATATTGCGAACATTGGCGAGTCGAATCAGTGCACCGTGTACAACCGTGTCACTCGCGACGGCGACTACGAGTTCTCTGTCACTCTGCCTGCCCTTATCGTCGCCAGCTACGGTGGTGGCACGAGCCTGCCTACGCAAAAGGAGTGCCTCGAAATTCTCGGCTGTCACGGCCAGGACAAGGCGCTCAAGCTGGCTGAGATTGCCGCTGCACTGGTCGTTGCCGGTGAGCTTTCCCTGGGCGCGGCGACGCGCGTTGACAAGGAAACCCGCAAGAACGAATGGGTGGACGCTCACGAGCGTCTCGGGCGCAACCGCTAGCGCAGCGCTTCGCGGCTTCGGAGCCACATACCGTTCAGAGCCCCGAGCTCAGTTGGTCGTCTCAATGAAGGTCGCCTCAATGAAGAACGGCAGCGCGATTCAGTAACCCCGCTCAAAGTCGACGAGGCCCACCAGGGCCTCGCCTGCTTTGAATCGTCGTAAATTCTTCTGAAAGAACTCGACGATCTGCGATGGATAAGAAGGCGCCGCCGTGTGCGAGGTAATATGGACACCGGGAGTGGACCAGAGAGGATCGCCAGGCTCCAGCGGCTCCGTATCCAGCACATCAAGCACGCAGGCGCTTAACTGGGATTCAAGGGCTTTTATGGCGTCCGGCAAGACCAGGGAGGACGCTCTTCC
This sequence comes from Pseudomonadota bacterium, assembly GCA_038750875.1. Taxonomy (GTDB): domain Bacteria; phylum Pseudomonadota; class Gammaproteobacteria; order Pseudomonadales; family Halieaceae; genus Congregibacter. The sequence goes on from JBCDGU010000004.1 coordinate 288,241, forward strand.
ACCATTGATAAGTATCGCGCCCGTCGCGAGCTCAGAAATCACCGTCGTATTGATCAAGCCATGAGCTGAGGTCACGTCCGGCAGCAGCATCACGAGCACATCGAGATCTTTGGCGAAGGATGCAACGTCGTCCGTGGCAAAGCATCGGGCAAATCCATCGGACGGCCTACCGACGCTATTCAGGCCCACAACCTCGCGGAAGAACGGAGCGCTGCGCTGTGCGACGGTGGTTCCAATATCACCGGTACCCGCTATTCCAATCCTGAGCGCAGACAGACCAGGGTCAGGGCTGCTGTCCCAGTGCGTTGCTAACGCGTGCCTGAGCACAGAACGCCGAAGTGCCAGCACCCACCCCAAAACATACTCACTCATGCTGGCGCCAAAAATGCCTTTGATGCCGGTGAGCTGATAGTCGCGTCGGGGGCAAGCCAGAAACGGTGTGACACCCGCCCAGGTGGACTGCACCCAGCGCAGCGCTGGCATTTGTTCCATAAGACGGGGGAGGACATCTGGAGCGCCAAAGGCCACTTCAGCCTGAAGCATCGCCTTCGTTGGCGCCGCGCCCTCCTCAAGAAAGTGGAAGTGACAGTCTTCGACACTCTGCCCCTCAAGCGCTGAACGCCAATCATCCATGCGGCTCGCCGCCACCAGGATTTCCATTGCAACCCTCCCCATCGACTGATGGAGAGTTTAGCAGGGGCGATTGCGGGAACCGGACTCGGCGCCGTGGACTACTGACTGCGGATGAGGGGCGAAACGAAACCCGGAGGTTTAAGTGTCATCACGGACATCCCGCTCTGGGCAAGGATCGACTCCGTCGTTTCGCCAATGAGTACACCAGGATTGGCCGACGTGCCCACGGTTCCCAGCACCAACATGGACGGTCGCTGCTCTTGTGCACCTTCACGCACCATGGCGATGGGATCGCCCTCGATCAGCTGCGAGCGAACCTTCACGTCCTCGGGAGCGATCCCATCGATCGCCTGGCACACGCGCCGAAACCATTGAGCAGAGCTGTCTGCCTGCTCCTGTCGGTACCGGGCTCGGTCATCTTCATCCAGTCCCAGCTCATCGTCTTCTAAAAGCTCGACGCCAAAGGGGCTCCAGGCGTGCATCAGCCAAAGCTCACTGCCAATGGCGGATGCCATCGCCAGCGCCCGCTCTGCGAGAGTCATCACAAATGCCTCTGCGGTTCCCGCATCGTCACCAGGCTCCCGATCCACCGCCAGAATTACCGGCGATGGAAGCGTCACATGCTCCTGGGGATGCAGAGCCCAAACGGCACACGGACACTTTCGCATCAGGTGCATACCTGTCGGGTTTAGGCCCCGCTCAGACTCGCCCTGCACGGGATCACTGATATGAACCACCAGATCGAAGTCCTGCTCCACAACCTGCTCGGTAATGGCAACAAAGGGCTCTCCCGTGAACACCGAGTAATCAATGATCATGTGCCCAGAGAAGTGATCCACGATGCGACGCAGGCGCCGGAAGGCCTGGGTCCAGCGAAGCTTGCTGACGCGCTCGACAATGCCCTGGGAATCCGTATCCCGCGGTGCGGATGGCACCACCTCACAAACGGTAATGGCGGCCCCGTGGGCCACCGCAACCTTTACAACCTGCTCAAGGCAATTCGAATCGTCGACTTCTGCATAAACCAGTATGTCGCTGAATGGCTTCACAGCTGCTCCTGTGTCACGCCCTCCTGGGCAGTCTTACCGGCGGACTCCCACTCGAGGTTTCCACGGTAGCGAGCGACCAGTTGGACTTCGTCATAAACAGTGAAGAAACTGACCCGAACATTATCGGCCAGCTGACGAACAGATGCATTAGGTTCCATGACGTCGTTCATCGCCGCGATGGGGGCGGCGATGATCAGCTCGAGGAACACATCAGCGTTTGAGGCACTCAGGCGGCCGTCTCTTCGCCGATGACACCGCGCTGGAGCTGATCGCGTTCGATGGACTCGAAGAGCGCCTGAAAATTGCCCTCACCGAAGCCTTCATCTTCTTTGCGTTGGATGAATTCAAAGAATATGGGTCCGATGACCGTCTGGGAGAAAATCTGCAGCAGCAGTCGCGGACCCTCTTCCGTGGTGCCGTCAAGCAATATGCCGCGTGCCTGAAGCTCATCCGTTGGCTCACCGTGCCCGGGCAGACGCTCCTCGAGCATCTCATAGTAGGTCTCGGGCGGCGCCGTCATAAAAGGTAAGCCACGCGCCTTCAGACGATCCCAGCAGGCCACCAAATCATCACAGGCAAACGCGATGTGCTGAATACCCTCGCCGTTGTACTGCATGAGATATTCTTCGATCTGACCGCCCGTACCGCCCTCCTCGTTCAGTGGAATGCGAATCTTGCCATCGGGCGCAGTCATGGCACGGCTTTTGAGCCCCGTGTACTCACCCTTGATGTCAAAGAAGCGAATCTCGCGGAAATTGAACAAACGCTCGTAGTAGCCCGCCCAGTAATCCATGCGGCCGCGGTAAACATTGTGCGTGAGGTGATCAATCAACCGGAAGCCACACCCTTCTGGACGGCGATCAACGCCCTCGAGGTAAACAAAGTCGATGTCATAGATGGACGTTCCCTCCTCGTAGCGATCAACGAGGTACAAAATTGCGCCACCAATGCCACGAATCGCTGGCATCTTGAGTTCCATGGGACCACAGGGGACGTCGATGGGCTGGGCGCCCTGATCAAGGGCGCGCTCATAGGCCTCGGCGGCGTTCTTGACCCGGAATGCCATACCGCAGGCGCTGGGGCCGTGCTCATCGGCGTAGTACTGCGCCGGCGAACCGGCTTCATAGTTGGCGATGAAGTTGATATCACCCTGACGCCAGAGATCCACATCCTTTGTTTTATGCCGGGCAACGTGGGTAAAACCCATCACGTCAAACACAGGCTCCAGCACACCGCGCTCGGGTGCCGCAAACTCAACGAACTCAAAACCATCAAGGCCCATGGGGTTTTCAAACAGATCTGCCATCACCGGTCTCCCGCACAGTGTTGCTACTACAATAGCTTAGCGCTGTTCTCGCGACAGAAATCACTCTTTTGTTGCCTATTTTTTGCCTTCAAGGGCATATAATTGCGGAAATTCAATTGTAACTACCGAAAAGCACCATGGAACTCGATAGAACAGACAGAAAGATCCTCTCGGAGCTTCAGCGAAACGGGCGCATCAGTAACGTCGAGCTCGCTCAAGCAGTCGGCCTTTCGGAGAGCCCCTGCCTAAGGCGGGTTCGGTCCCTGGAAGTGAGCGGTGTCATCGACGGCTACAGCGCGCGTATTGAACAGCGCAAGGTCGGACTTCAGGTCACGGCGTTTGTGCAAGTGCAGCTCGAGAAACACGACGAAGAAAAGGTGCGTGATTTCCTTGATCGCGTCGCGTTGGAAGAATCAATCGTGGAGTGTCACGCCATGAGTGGCGCCTACGATCATCTCCTTAAAGTTGTCGCTCGCAGCATGGATCACTTCGCTGAGATCGCCATGCGCGGCATCCTTCAGTTCCCGGGCGTCAAAGACATCGAGTCGAGCTTCGCCCTACAGACGATCAAACAGGATACTCCGCTCCCCCTGTAAGAACGTTGAGCACCGCCCCGCCGCCATCTCCAACGCGAATCGCAGCCAAATCGTGGCCTGGAAGAGAACGGGAGCTCGGGACACAAAAAAAGGGACTTACATACCTATTGCCCCTAGATTCTCTTAAACCTCGACAATTCGTCCGTTCTCAAACCGATAGACTGTTTCTATCTCAGCTTTACTCGGTTGCTTCGAAGGTTTCGTAGGGACTGAATCTGGTGAATATCTGACGATTTCCCCTACAGCACCTTCCAACGCCTTATCTTCCGAAGTTTTCTGTCTTTTGATCGAGTCTACTTCGGCTTTTATTTCCAGCCACCAACTTGGTTCTGGTTCGCCTTCTTTAGTTTTTCGAAGATACAGATCAGGATTTAGATCAACGAAGTCATTGTAGGTAAGTTCTTTATCCTTAAAGTTTTCTTTGATCTTTTTCTGTAGTTTTTTTCTATGTTTACTGGAAATGGGAGCCTCCGCCATGGCTATGCAACGACGCTATCAAGTATCGACTGACTTCGATCTTTGATTAACGTGATCTGTTTCGTCACTGTGTCTTTCGAAACCCAATCCGGGATATCTTTTAGGTTCGGAACGAGCAGATTTTTCAGAGTTTTGTTTGCTTGTCGTCCGTAACTAAAACGGTATTTATTGGCACGAATGCACGCACAGTAATAAAGCTTCACGATACTGTTCATATCTTCTCGTGGTACTAGGTAGTATAGGTCTCGACCAGAGTAAAACGGTTCGGGTTGAAGAAATGTCGCCAAAACTGACCCGCCGCCAGCGACCGTTATAGCTCCGGCTGGAAGGGCCTTTATGCCGTCAATAGGCGCGACAACGGCACTCACACCATTGTTTTTCTCTGTTCGCGAGACAAAGTTAATTCCCTTGGAGACCTGTTCAAGCTTGTTGAGTTCAAGATTTACTCCGTAGCGGACATGAAACAGCTCTTGTAGCTCAACCATCTTTTGGACCCGTTGTAATTTGATAGACGGCAAACTCCTTCACAGTGTTTTCGAAGACTTGCTTAGTCACGATTGAATAATCAGTGTCCATATAGGCTTCCGCGCACCATTCATCAGATCCCGAAACATGCTTCACGACACTTAAACCGGGAATAGATTCCTTATTCCAATAAGCGCTAGTCCAGTCACTACGAATTTCATTCCACTGGTTTTTGGGATCGATGCGTCCTTGGTGTTTCTGCTTGATAAATCCATCATCTCTAAAGTAACCAAAGAAGGTTTTCTTGCTTGATGAGTGTGGTTCCTTTGCTTTAAAGACAAGAATACAAGTAACGACGCCGACCGGATAAAACAAATCGTCAGGTACGCTTAGTACAGCTTCAAGCCGATGCTTTTCTAGTATTCGCATCCGCACGTCAACGACATTGGATTTCGCAGAGACTGCAACCGACATCTGGCATATCGCTACGCATATGCCGCCTTTTTCAAGACATTCCAGAGAGTTTTCGACGAACTCGAGCTGCCCAACTTCCCCAACATCATATGGCGGGTTCAAAAGTGCCTTGGTTGGTTTAGCGGCCTTGGCGATTGCAATATTTTCGCTACTAAAGCAATCACCAAAATGAATGTGGCTTTTGCCATCACCGCGCATCATCATGTTAGAGCAAGCGTGAGAGAACATATCGGGGCGTTGCTCAATGCCCACAAGCTGTTCTGACTTAATCCTTTTGTGCTTCTGTAGATCGTTACCGGCTTTAGCGATCATGACCTTCATTGCAGAGACCAAAAAGCCGCCCGTTCCACAGCATGGATCGAGAACAATATCGTTTTCGTTGATTTCGGCAAGGTCGCAAAAAAGATCGGTGATATGTGGCGGAGTGAGCACTAAACCTGTCTTACTGTCACTGCCCGCATAGCGAATGAACTGCGTGTAGAACTTACCGAGAATGTCGTAAACATTATTTTCGATGTAGGGCATTATACTGGTCATCACATCGAGAATTAGATCACGTAATACTGTATTCCTTTCGTCTTTACGCGCTACGGTGATAACGCGGTTCTGCAACTTATGATTTGACTTAATCTTCCCGTATTCGCGGAGAATAACCTCCTGCTTTTCTGCGTCGATCTTATTGCGTTTAAGGACTGTTTCGCATGCGCTAAGAAGGGCCTTTATAAGATCGTCATTCGGGTTGTAGTCCTCTGGGTTGTTATCGTCGTGATATGTGTTGAAGCTGTTAGCAAAACCCTGATCTTGAAGGGCGACTAGAATAGAGCTAATAACTGTACACCTTTCCACTTCCGGGATTGAGTAGGAGTGAAGTAATTCGTTGTACTCGATTGCCTTTTTGACGAGTTCTTCTTCGCGAAGTGGCTGAGACTGCTTTTCGACAATTTTAAAAAGCGAAGCCGGGTCAAGAAAGTTCTTATCCGATATATCTTTGTAGGTATGTTTACCTTGGAGCCACAAGAAATGGGAAACACGTACTTCACGTTCTGTTTCTCCACTTACTGCAATGGCTATTACGTTGAATCCATCCTTCAAATAGCTGGCATACAATAAAGCGCCATCAACTGCGTAGTTTTTAAAGTCGTTACGTTCTTTGCTCTCGTGTTTTGCGACTGATGCCTTGCACTCAACCGCGATTATGTTTTGCGGCTGATTTTTGAATGTGATGATGAACTCAGGGTAGCCTTTACCCTTCCCAGTTTTAGATGCTTGCTTCAGCAGTTTGTCGATTCTGGGATTGTCCGATGCCTGCTCTTCAATGATGACATTATCGTTATTGGCGTATCCTTGCTCAGACAAAAAATTTCGTACTAGGCGTTCAGTTTTTCGCTCATTACCCATTCGTAGGGAGGTTCCTTAGAATTATTCTATCTGTGCGTTATGCGGTCAGTTGCCGGTAAGAAATCTGTTTTCCCTTGCCGCCACGAACCATGGATTTCATTCGATCAATGGTATCGATGCGAACATTCCCTTCGTTCAACCGGAAGGTAAATTCATCCACGTATCGTGCAAGGTGCTTCACGCTGAATTGGTGATAGGTGCCGTAGTAACCGCGCTTCAATACAGCCCACACTGATTCGATACCGTTCGTATGGGCCATCCCATCCACAAACTGTTTGGCCGAATGATTCACACTCTGGTGCTTGTATCCATATTTATACAAGCCCTTATAGCCCGCATGTTCGTCCGTAAACACGGTCGCACGGGTATTTATCGTCTCCTTTACGGCAGTTTCTAAAGATTCCTTTGATGTCCCGTTAATCGGAAAGGCCATGACTCGTCCTGTATCTCGTTCACGCATCCCAACGATAGGAGTCTTTCCGACTGTTCCTCGACCAGCTTTCAATTTCTTGCTCGCGTGTTTGTTGGTTTCCTTTCCACCTATATAGGTCTCGTCAATCTCAACCACACCTTGAAGCAAAGCGGAGTCAGAATCGCTGTTACATGCCTCTCGTAGCCGTTGCAGGAGAAACCAAGCGGATTTTTGGGTGATGTCAAGTTCCTTGGATAGCTGGAGAGAAGATACGCCTTTGCGGGACGTTACGACAAGGTAGATCGCGTAAAGCCACTTGTGCAGGGGGAGACGTGAGTTCTCGAAGATCGTTCCTGTGCGAACGGAAAAGTCTTTCTTGCAATCACCGCAACGGTGGCCGTGACGTTTCTTTCTGGGATAGTTTTTGATGCTGCCGCAATGGGGACAGATCGGGGTCTCTCCCCACATTTGGTTTTCGATAAACTCACGAGCAGACTGTTCGTCTGGAAACCTCTCCATGAAGGAGTAAATTGAAAGGGTCTTAGCAGGCTTTTTCATATTGGGAATATTACACTATATGCCCTTTAGGGGCAATAGGTATGTAAGTCCCCAAAAAAACCCCGGATGGCTCGGACCACCCGGGGTTTGTTCTTTCGCTGTTCGCCTTAGAAGTTGTAGCTCAGGCCGATACGAGCGCTCCATAGGGAGGTCTCGCCCACGCGCTGCAGCGCCTGGCCAGCGGCCTGGTCTTCGGCAGTGACACCCGGACGGTTTGGCTCGCGGAAGATACCCCACTCATCATTAAGGAGGTTCGTTAGGTTATCCACGACGAAAAACGCTTGGCCCCGATGATCCTTGCTAAAGCCAGGGATCTCCTGGGAGATGCGCATATCGATCTTGCCAAAGGATGAACCTTCCTCGCCGTTACGCTTGCCACCGATGGGCAGTACGTTCTCCTCAAAGTCGAGGAACGGCGTGAAGCCATACGCTCCGATGGTACCAGCGGCGCCGTTCAGCGTGATGCTGTAAGGGATGCCGGAGTTGTACTGACCGAACAGCGAGATACGGGTCTCATAGCCACCGAAGAAGTCGGCGGTGTAGTTCAGTACCGTAGTGAAGCGGTGCTCGATGGCCCAGTCTGAATCACCCAACGTTTCAGCCTGCGGGTCTTCGAAGGCCCGGAAGATATAGTTAGAGAAGGCGATAGACGAGGTCATTGGGTTCACGTCCTGAGCCTGCGTCCAGGCGTAGCCGACGCGCAGATCAAAGCCGTTTGCCCAGCTCTTGAACGCGCCAAAGGCGAGGGACTCAGATTCGTTGCCATCGCTAGCGTTCGTGAGTTCGAAAGACGGCGTGCGAACGCTGTCGTAGATCGGGTAGCCCAGATCATTCGTGCCCACACGGTCGAGGTCAGCACGCTTCCAGATCGCTGAATCAACACCGCGACCGATCTGCAGGTCCGCCGTGATGGTCCAGTCCATCGGCGCGTACCAGGTCAAGCCAGCCGTGTACTTCCACTCACCAGGGATGTCGAAGTCGGGGTCGAGGTGGTTCATCTCGAAGTTGCTGCCGTCACCGGCTGCGACCACGTCGGCAATGTCCTGGGGCACACAGTAGCCAGGGCCCTGCACGGGAACGCCAGACTCACAGTTCACGTAGTTCTGGGCAAAGAGATCCATGCCGTCGATACGGGCCTGTACAGCCGTCGTGTTCGTGTTGCTGTAGGTGTTGGACAGCCAAACGTTGGGGTTACCGCCTGAGAACAGGCCAACGCCACCGCGGAAGCTCAGATTCTCGGAGAAGTCGTAGGTGAGGCCAAAGCGAGGCTGAATCAGGTCGCGACCGTCTAGCGTCTGGTTGTTCCCAAAGCCATAGCTGGCCTGAAAGTCCGAGTTCAGGTTCGGCGCGTCATCCGTTTCGTAGTAGTCGTAACGGATACCGTAGGTCACGGTCAGCTTGTCATTCACCTGCCACTCGTCCTGCAGGTAGAAGTAGTTGATCGCGTAGCTGAAGGACTCTGCAATGTCGTCCTGGTTATTGGACAGGGCGTTACCGTAGTAGACGCGATCCGCCAGACCGTTGCGGAAGTTCTCGATGCCATCGAAACGGATTTCCGTATCTACGTGCTGATAGAACAGGTTGAAGATGTCGTACTCTTCACGCTCGTACCCACCGGTGATGGTGTGCGAGCCCAACTGGTAACGACCACGGAATACAAACTGGTCGATGGTGTAGTCCAACTCGTTGGCGTGACGGCTGTCATCACCACCGAGGTAAACGTCCACGTCATCCAGCTCTACGCGAATCTCGCCAAACTCATTGCCGGCACGGGGCTGCTGGAGAAAGTCCACGTCCGTACGGGCAATACGGATCTCTGTGGAGAAATTGTCCGTCCAGTCTGAGTACAGACTACCGATCATCGAGGTGAGTTCTGCACCACGGTTGTAGAAGTGATCAGAGAATTCGAATTCAACGAGATCGCCATCCGAGGGCGTTGCGTTAAACGAGTCGTTGTACATGTAGGTCAGAGCCACACGCTGCGTGTCTGTGGCATACCAATCCAGTTTTGCAATGTACTTCTCGTCTTCGAAGTCGAAGTTACCGGGAGCACTGGTGCCGGGATCGAAGCCGTAGACATCGCGAGAAATCGCGGCGATTTCGTCCAGCTCGGCCTGGGTCACCAGAACTTCGTTGACTGCACCGCTGCCAATTGCGCCACGGTTGTTGAAATCAACGCCTTCATACTTCTCGTAGGCGCCGTAGAAGAACAGCTTGTCCTTGATCAGTGCACCGCCCAGCTCGAAGCCGTAGCGGGTTTCGTCGTAGTCCGTGACGGCAATGTCGTCACCTTCCAGAGAGTCGCCCTGCAGGGAGTCGCTGGTGTAGTCCATGAACACGGAGCCAAACAGCTCGTTGCTGCCGGACTTGGTGACCGCGTTGATGTTACAGGCGGAGAATCCACCGTAGACCACGCTCATGGGCGCCATCTCCACCGCGACGCTCGAGATCGAGTCGAAGGGGAAAGGCATCCGCTGTGTTGGGTACCCGTTGGAGTTCAGACCGAAGCCGTCGTTCAGGCGAATACCATCGACGGTCAGGCTGTTGAAGCGAGGGTTCGCACCATTACACTGGATCGCGTCCTGGCTGCTCGACTGGTCGATATAGATTCGGGGGTCCTGGCCAATAATGTCGTTGATATTCCGATTAATCGCCGGGGAGTCCTGGATGGCAGACAGGTCGAAGACCGCGGTCGGACCAATCGCCGTATCTGCAACAACGGCTGCCGTACCAACTACGATGACCTCTTCCACCGCGCTCAGTCGGTAGTTCAGCTGCGCCTGCTGACCAACGGTCAGGTTGATGCTCTCCGTGGAGGCTCCGCCTTGTTCAGAGGCAACTGACACACGGTAGTTAGAACCCGCTGGCAGCTGGCGTATGTAATAGCCACCAACGTCGTCAGTGGTCGCCGTGCGGGTAAGACCCGTGGCGAGGCTGGTTACGGTGACAGTGGCGCCGGCAACAGGCGAGCCGCTAGAGCCCGTAACAACACCGCGAACGGCCGCCGTAGTTTCCTGTGCGTAGACCGGCGCTGTGACGCCGATACCACCAATGATTGATGCTCCTGCGATGGCTCGCACGAGCGCTTTTCGAGCAAATTTCTGAGAGACAGACTTCTTCACAGCGGAACCCCTCCTCGGGTCAAGACATGTGAGACGCGGGCAGCGTAGGACTGCTGTGTGACAGTATTGTTACATCCGCGTTAGATGTCGAGGATTGTTAATATGAACATTCGAAATGTTTGTAACACCAAGCGGTAGACAAACGCTTATTCACCAGATTCTCCCTTTCCTAAGCACCGAATTTCATGAGGTTTTATGTTCCTGAAGGCCAAAAACGCACTCACTCTGCCCCTTACCAACCGTCCCACCAAAATGTTTCGGGGCAGCGCCCTGCTTCTCTCCTTCAGCGCTGCTTTCACGGCGAGCGCGAATGGATTCGACTACTTCAGCGCCAATCGTGACTTCATCCGGAACGGTGTTCAGGCGGTACTGACCTGTAATGGACTCTTTACTTCCGAGCGCAGCCTTGAACAGGTCTTTGAGCAGGAGCTGGCTTATCTGGGCGAGCGCGTTGTAGGCACTGCCGAGGGCGGCGCCTACACGATTCACGGTGACGAACGGGCTGTGACTGTAGGGGAACAAGATTCTTCGACGCCGATAACAGCGGCGTTCCGGGAGGGCATTGGCTGCGTCGTGCTGGCGCCGGACCAGAGCCTTGCGGACATTCCTTCCCTACCGGAGTTAACGCTGCCGACACCCGTCTGGGAGGCCGCTAGGACGCCATGGCCTGTGGGCGACGCGGATGCCACGGGCGAAGCCGCCTCCGAGATTGATGCGGCGGCCCTTCAGGCGGCCTCTGACTGGGCCTTTGATCGTGACACGGATGAACAAGACACCATCAGCCTCATCGTTCTGCACAAGGGCAAAATCATTCATGAGCGCTATGCAGACGGCTTCGACCAGACGACCCGAACCCGCACCTGGTCGACGGCGAAGAGCATTGCCGCGACGCTGATCGGGATGAAAGTCGATGTTGGGCGCTTAGAGCTCGACAAGCCTCTAAGAATCGCTTGGCTGCCTGACATAGGTGGCAGTGCAGACCCGCGGGATGCAATCACCCTCCGCCACGTCCTTAACATGTCGAGCGGTCTGAACCCGGTAGACAGCTTCAACCGGGAATACGCGACCGGCTCCGGTCTCGCTTATTGGGCGGGCGCAAGCTCCGTGGATGGCATGCGCAATCGAGGCCTCATGCGTGAACCGGGTACCCATTGGGATTACGAAAACTACGACACACTGCTCGCGGTGTATGCACTCAAGCAGGTGGTTGGCGTTGAGAACTATCTAGCCCACCCACGCAAAGCGCTACTGGATCGCCTCGGGATGCGTAACACGCTCCTCTCGACTGACCGTTTTGGCGACTTCATCCTCAGCAGCCAGGTGTACACCAACGCCCGCGACCTCGCGCGCTTTGGCCTGCTCTACCTGCAGGATGGCGTGTGGGAAGGTGAGCGCATCGTCTCCTCCGACTGGATCAAGTTCGTCCGCACGCCAGCGCCGGCCTCTTCTGTGCGCGGCCATGATTACGGCGGACAGTTCTGGCTCGTACCGGACGATCGAAAAGGAGAAGTGCCTGGCGATGCCTACAGCACCGCGGGGAATCGTGGCCAATACGTCATCATCGACCCGAGTCACGATCTCGTGATTGTCCGTCGGGGTCTCGACTACGGCAATCAGGGCTTTAACCGCTGGGATCTCTTACGTGAGGTGCTGAAAGCGTTTCCCAGCTCTTGAAAGCCGTTGCTACGAAAGCTGGTCCATTGCACGTAGAAAGTCGCTTGGCATTGCGCTCGAATAACGTTTTGGGGAGCCAGGCTAAAAAAACCGCCTGGCTCGATCGCGGGGTCACTCTAGCCGAGACAACTACTAGGCGCGCAGAGATTAGGCGAGCAGAGATAGACGCAAAGAGATAGAGGAGCAGAGAGCCCCGGAAGGCTAAGCTAGCTGACAATCCACCGACTTCTGTCGACAAGCCGCAACGACGGTATTTCGCAGCAGGCACGCAATGGTCATAGGGCCTACGCCACCGGGGACTGGCGTGATAGCACCGGCGATTTCAGCCGCTTCATCAAAGGCGACGTCGCCAACGAGTTTCGCCTTTTCCTGGCCCGGGACCTCAACGCGGTTAATACCCACGTCGATAACCACGGCGCCAGCCTTAACCCAGTCGCCTTTGACCATCTGGGGGCGCCCTACCGCGGCCACGAGAATATCGGCGCTGCGACATAGCGCAGGCAGATCGCGGGTGCGCGAGTGCGCAATGGTGACCGTGCAGCTCTCCTGCAACAGCAACTGCGCCATGGGCTTGCCCACGATGTTGCTTCGACCGACGACCACTGCGTTCTGACCCGAAAGCCCGTCTGGAAACTGATCACGAAGCATCATCAAGCAACCCAAGGGTGTGCATGGAACCAGAGCAGCGGGATCACCATTGGAGAGCCCACCGGTATTCATAGGATGAAAACCGTCGACATCTTTGGCTGGCTCAATCGTTTCGATCACCCGCTGTGCGTCCATGTGATCGGGTAATGGCAGCTGCACCAGAATGCCGTTTACTCGCTCGTCAGCATTGAGGCTCTTCACCAGGCCCAAAAGCTCCGCCTCAGACACATCAGCGGACAAGCGATGCTCGAAGGACTCCATGCCCGCTTCCTTGGTCTGGCGCCCCTTATTCCGCACATAAACCTGACTTGCGGGATCCTCGCCGACCAACACCACCGCAAGCCCAGGGACCAAATCGTGGGCCTCTTTCAGTCGAGAGACCTCGTCGCCCACACGCTCTCGTAGAGCCTGCGCAGTTGCTTTTCCATCAATGAGTTTTGCGTTCATAGTCTCCGATCGGGTGCCCCCGCGCTCGAGCGCGGCGTATTGGATAGTTAGGAAGAAAGTTTCAACATTTTACAACGAGCGGGCCGCTCTGCGGGTAGGCACGGCAAGAATTTGCACGCTCAGAGTCACGATGGAAACGGACGGAGTCTTACAGAACTGTATACCTACAATGCTGCGCTCTGGGATAGGCTTAAAGCCAGCATGAGAATCAGCACACCATGAACATCTTACTCGTTGAAGACGATGTGGAGACCGCGACGTTTATCAGCCGTGGGCTGCGCGAGTCCGGGGCTGCCGTCACCCATGTAAGCGATGCACCGCAGGGTATTGTCGCGGCGACGCAACATGAGTACGACACGATTATCTTTGACCGCATGCTGCCGGGCATGGACGGTCTCGACGCGGTACGCGTGCTACGGCAATCGAAAATAGAAACTCCGATTATCATGCTCACGGCCCTTGCGGGGATCGACGACCGTGTCGATGGTCTTGAAGCGGGCGCCGATGATTACCTCGTAAAGCCCTTTGCCTTCGCCGAGCTCTACGCACGCATCCGCGCCCTTGGACGTCGGCAACCAATGCAGCAGGAGGAACTGCGCCTGCAGATTTCTGACTTAGTGCTGGACCGCACCACGCAGCAGGTTACCCGAGGCGGCGAGCGTATGGAGCTGATGCCCCGGGAGTATCGAATCCTCGAATTTCTGATGCAGCATCCCGGCCAGCTTGTGACACGCACTATGCTGCTAGAGAAAGTCTGGGGCTACAACTTCGACCCAAAAACCTCACTGGTGCAAACCCATGTGAGCCGCCTTCGGTCGAAAATCGACAAACCATTTGAGCACGAGCTGATCCGGACCGTTCGCGGATCGGGTTACATTATCGATGCGTCGCAATAGCATTCTCCGCTCATCGGTCTTTCGCATTGCCGTGGGCAGCGCCCTCCTCTCTTTGAGCGTGCTGCTCGCCCTCGGTTGGGGCGCCTACGCCTACTACCGCAACCAGTTGCTCAACCAGGAAAGGGATCTCATCGCCTACGAGGCGGAAGCGGCGGAAGCCCGCTTCGCCCGCGGCGGTATTGAGCGCCTGATCGACGACATCGCCATCGAAGAGGAAGAGATCTGGGAGCCTGACTGGCTGTATCAGACTCTTGAAGAGGGAGAGTTCGTACTGCGTCTGATAGCGGGCGAGGAAGAAACCCTCGCGGGCTACCCCGATCTCTACGCCGATTACGACTGGGACTATGCGGAATTAGAGCACGAGGAGTTGGATGAACACCCGGTATTGGTAGAGCGGGTCTGGCTCGACGATGAGCACTCCCTCCTCGTCGCGCGCTTCATGCCGGACGAACTCTTCGGTTGGTATGAATTTCTGGTCTTCGCGAGCGTCGTGCTGGCCTTCTCAATCCTTCCGCTGGCGGTCGTTACCGGGTATCTCCTGAGTCACTCCGTGTATCGACGCCTGTCGACCCTGGCCGATACGGCCGCCGCCGTCGGCGATGGCACGCTAGAGACACGCGCCCCGCTCCGGGGCAACGGCGATGAGTTCGATCGGCTTTCCGAGGCCTTCAACGAGATGCTGGAGCGCATAACGCTACTGACGCGGAATATGCGCAGCGTGTCCGTGGGCGTCGCGCACGACCTTAAGACTCCCGTATCGAATATCGACGGACGGCTGCAGCTCATCGAGCGCGATCTTCATGATCCGGAGGCGGTCACGGAGCATCTCCAGCGCTCCAGGAGTCATATTGCCGCCCTTCAGCGGACCCTGGATGCACTGCTTCGCCTGGGTGAGATCGAGGCAGGCGCTCGCCGCGCGGCTTTCACGCTAGTGGACCTTTCTTCCTTGTCCACGGACCTCGTCGAGAGCTTTGCACCGGTGCTGGCTGATCTCGATAAAAGTCTCGAAGGGGAAATTGCCAGCGGCATATTCGTCTTTGGCGACCCAGACCTGCTGACACAACTCGTGATCAACCTTCTGGAGAATGTCGGCGAGCATGCCCGCGATGGCGCTAAGGCCTGGCTGCAGCTTCAGCGATCGGGCGACGATATCTTGCTGGTCGTCGGGGACGATGGCCCTGGGATACCCGAGCGGCTTCGCGACGTACTGTTCGAGCGCTTTGTGCAACTCGATAGCGCACGACAATCATCGGGCAACGGTCTGGGACTCAGTATTGTCAGGGCGATTGCCGAACTCCATCAGGGCAGCGTCAGCCTTCGTGACGGGACTCGCGGTGCCGTTTTCGAGGTTCGATTGCCGTCCAGTCGCTCACCTTACAGTTCTGTATGACTTCGGGGCCCCGTTTGTAAGCTCCCGGGGCCTGATTCGCGGGTATTCTCTGACCATGCCCCATACGGGTGCTGGACCGAAAGGAGAACCAACATGGCAGGGACTGGAACCATCAGGCGACGAGTTACTACTACGCTCGCGGGGCTCACGCTCAGCAGCGTTCTCTGCGCCTGCGGGGGCGGTGGTGGTGGCGGCGAAAGCGCTGAAGCTTTAAACCCGATCAGCGAAGGTCCTACGACACCGCCCACAAGTCCCGCGCCGGCGCCCGCTCCCACGCCCGATCCGGGCGCACCAACGGGTGAGCCGGGTAACGCCAGCTTTTTCGAGAGTGCTTCCAGCACATCCCGCTTCCTGAGCACCGCAACCTTTGGCGCACGCATGGACGATATCGACCGGCTTGCGGGCAGCGATGCCTCAGTCTGGTTCTTAAATCAGCTGTCCCTGCCCGCGAGCACGGTGAAACCCATCGCCGATGGGTACTACGCTCGACTCCAACAAGACTCGTTTCTCCCGTTCTCACCCAACACGATGGCGTTCTGGCTAATCGCCGTCGACGGCCCCGATCAGCTCCGATGGCGCATGGCCTTCGCACTCTCGCAGATTATGGTGGCCTCTGACTTTGGCGGCGAATTCCTGTCGGACTTTCCGGCCGCAATCGGGTACTACCTGGACGTGCTTGCGACCCACTCGCTGGGCAACTACCGCGAGCTACTCGAGGCGGTCACCTACACCCCAGCAATGGCGCACTACCTCACCTATCTCGGCAATCTACCGGCCGATGACGCGACCGGACGGATGCCCGACGAAAACTACGCGCGGGAAATCCTTCAGCTCTTCTCCATCGGGCTTCTCGAACTCAACAGTGACGGCAGTGTCCGCACGGGAACCGATGGGCAACCGATTGAGACCTATAGCAACAGCGACATTACGGGACTGGCCCGAGTCTTCACGGGATTGGACTTCACAGAACCCGCAGGGTTTAGCGATGAAGAAGGCAGCATCAGTGACGTTTTGGGACTTCCACTGACCATGTACGAGGATTTGCACTCCACCCGCGAAAAACGCTTTCTAGGCGCGAGCATTCCCGCCGGGACCAGCGGAAGCGAGAGCATTCGGCGTGCCCTTGATCACATTATGGCGCACCCCAACGTCGCGCCGTTCGTGGGCCGCCAGTTGATTCAGCGCTTTACCACGAGCAATCCCAGTGCCGCCTACATCAGCGAAGTGGCGCTGGCCTTTGAAAGCGGGCGCTACGTTCTTCCGGATAACTCGGCCGTCGGCGATGGACGTAAAGGCGACTTGGCCGCCACCATCGCCGCGGTCCTTTTCTCAAACCATGCGCAACAGGCCATCGTTTTGGACAGTCTGGACTTTGGAAAGCCGCGAGAGCCAGTGCTACGTTTTACCCAGTGGGCCCGGGCTTTCAATGTGGATGCCTCCGCACCGGAGTACATGTTGGCGCTCTACGATACGCTCGACAATGGCGCCCTCGCGCAGCATCCCTTTCGCTCACGCTCGGTTTTCAATTTCTACAGACCCGGGTATGTGGCGCCCGGTACCGAAAGCGGCACCCAGGGCATGACCGTACCAGAGCTTCAGATCGTCAATGCATCGAGCATCCCGGGATACATGAATTTCATGACGTTCTTCATTTTCGGGGGACCCACGGAAGACTTCGAGGTTGAAGAGGTGCAGGCCGTTTTCGAAGAGGATGGGGCTCTTGCCTTTGATCGAGAGGCTGCACTGAGGAGCTTCGCGCCCAATTATGAGCGCGAACTGGCGCTCGCCAGTGACACGGCTGCGCTGGTGCAACGCCTCGATCTGCTCCTGGCGCACGGCGACCTGAGTCCCGCTACGGAAGCTGCCATCGCTGAGGTGATTACCAATATTCCCATGGATGACAACGAGGATTTTGACGGCGCTTTTCTCCGCGTAGGCCTTGCCATCCTCATGACCATGACCGCCCCCGAATATCTCGTGCAACGCTAGGAGAAAAGACCATGCCATTGCAACGACGTGACTTTCTGAAGCACATCATGGCGGCCTCTGTCGCTGGCAGTTCCCTGGGGCTTGGGGGTACGGCGCTCTCGGCCTTTGGCGCAGATACGAGCGGCTATAAGGCACTGGTTTGCGTCTTTCTCTTTGGCGGCCTGGACAACCATGATTTCCTTCTGCCTTTTGATGCCAGCGATTACCAGCAGTTCGCGCAGTTGCGACAAACGCTACTCGCGACGCAGGGGGCTTCGAGGGCGCGCGAATCTCTGCTCCCCCTGAGCCCGGTCAACGCGACTCCAGGAGACAGCCGCTGGGCCCTGCCGCCGGAGATGCCGCTACTAAAGGGGTTATTTGATTCGGGCGAAGCCAATCTCGTTGCCAATGTTGGCCCACTCATCGAACCGGTAAGCCGGCAGAGTTTTCTTGATGAGTCCGTGCGCTTACCTCCCCGCTTGTTCTCCCACAACGATCAGCAGGCCACCTGGCAGGCCAGTGCCCCTGAAGGTGCACAGTTTGGATGGGGCGGACTCTTTGCCGACGCTGTCACCGGCAGTATCAGCAGCAGTGACGCCCTGGCCTTCTCGACGATCACATCCGCGGGCGGGGGCCCATTCCTCACGGGACGACGGGCATTTCCCTACCAGATCAACCCTGGCGGCGCCGCGGAAGTGTTTCTTCTGGAAGAGTTCAATGACTTCCCCGGGGGAGTGAGCAGCGCCCTTCGCAATCATCTACAGGGCGGCAATTATCTGGACAGCCATATCATCCGGCGCGACATGAAGTCGGCGCACGGCAACGCCTTCAGCGCGAATGACAGCTACAACGCGGCGAAATCCGGCGCGGCGCCCCTCACAACGGCCTTCCCAGAAACAGAGCTGGGTTCGCAGCTGCGTGCCGTCGCAGAAACCATTGCCATACGAGATCAGCTTGGCGTTTCGCGGCAGGTGTTCTTTGTCGGCATGGGAGGCTTTGATACCCACTCTGCTCAGGCAACGGCGCTACCTCAACTTCTGGCGCAAATCGATGGCGCGGTCGGTGCCTTCAACTCAGCGATGAAAGAGCTGGCCGTCAACGAGCAGGTGACGCTATTCAGCGCATCAGAGTTTGGACGCACCCTCGCGGTGAATGGTGATGGCACAGACCACGGCTGGGGCGGGCACCAGTTCGTTGTTGGTGGCGCAGTCAACGGTGGCCAACTCCTCGGCGCTGTGCCCCCACCGGTCTATGACCACGCCCTTGACTCTGGTGGCGGCAGGCTAATCCCGCAGTACGCGGTGGAACAGTTTGCGCACCCGCTAGGTCGCTGGTTTGGCTTGACGGACGATGAAGTTCAAAGTGCATTGCCTGCGCTGTCGAACTTCAACGATCCTGGATGGCAGATGTTTCGCAGCTAGTTCCCTGTCACCATGACGGGCATTAGCGCCCGACGACGGGTTTTGCTTACACTCACCGAACAAGCCTAGTCCCTTCGGGTCGCGACCATGAGTCTGTCCACCACGAACAATCGTCTCGCCCTGGCGTCGGCTATGCTGCTGTTTGCCATGCTATGGGTCCCGGCGGGCCAGCAGGCGTTCCTGCTCGTGCACTGGATGAAGCTTGGAACGTTCGCGGCACCTTTCATATTGCTCACCTACTTTGCGACAGCGTCTGATCGCCCCTCCTTCGCAAACATGCGATTTATGGCCGCTGCTCTGACGACGGCCTACATCGCCCATCAGTTCGAAGAGCACTGGGTTGATCTCTTTGGCAATCACTACGCGTTTTATAGTTATGTGAACGACATGCTGAGGGCGGTGCTGGCCACTCAGGACCCGAGCATCGCGCCCCTGACGCGCGAAGCGGTTTTCATCATCAATACTTCACTGGTGTGGCTGGTTGGGGCTATGGCGTTGATACTCGCCGAGAAGCGGCCATTCTGTGTGCTTGCCCTTGCAGCGATCACGCTGGTCAACGGCCTTACTCACATCATCGCGAGCGTGGCGACGGGATCTTATAACCCAGGGCTACTGACCTCAGTCGTTATTTTCCTTCCTTTGGCGGGGCTGTTTTTCCATCACTCGGCAAAGACACACCTCAACGTAAAACCCGCGATCATCGCAAGCATCGCCTGGGCGATTATCGCGCACCTGCTGATGGTCGGCGGAATGCTAGCCGCCAACCTCTTTCACCTGATGCCTGAAACGGCTTATTTCGCACTGCTTGTGCTGTGGTCGTTGGTTCCCGTCCTGGTGATCGGTAACGCAAGCCCGGTCACTCAGTAGCCCTCCTCCACGGCTGCCGTCGACCGTAGGTCAACGACCGCCATAGCCACTCAAGGGGCCCGTACTGATAGCGCGACAACCACAACGGAGCCGCCACCAGGAACACGATCCAGACAGCCGCGGTAATCGCCATCAATACCTCGAGCGATAACTGGCCAAAGAGCCCCAGACCTAGGCTTGAAAAAAGCAGCAGCCCAATCGCCGACTCAAGGATATAGATCGTAAAGGCGGTTCGACCAACCGCAGCGAAGCGCCGTGCGGGCCACCCCATGACCACCGCACCGATAATCGCGCAGCTCCACGTTAAAGCAGCGGCAAGGTAGTGCGCTTGGCCAATCGCGCTGATCATTAAGGCCTGGAAGCCGTCTTCGGAATCCAGGTGCGGAATGAGAACATCTCGCCCAAAAGCGACACAGAGGCTAAGAACCCCAATAAACAGGTACTGCTTCGGCGTTTTTCTACCGCTCAAGAAGCCGGTCTTTAACAGTGCCATGCCCAACAACATGACACTGAGCGTATCGATCCAGACTCCCTCGAGAATAAAAAGGTAGAACAAGTAGTACGGCATTGTCTCGGCGCGGGCAGCCACTTGGTCGCCCAACGATCCCAGCATGATCACAGCGACGTCTCTGTGAGCATCAGGCGTGGTTTGCCAGAGTGTCGGAATATCGACCTCCGGCGATGGCACAAAGTTGTAGATGGAGAAGGCAAGAGCCTGGAAGACAAATCCGGCCAGGAACAATGTCCTCGATGAGAGCCAGGTAAATGGCAGGGCGACGACTCCAGCCATCGCGTACCACACGAGAATGTCCCCCTCGCGCAGGAACACGAGATGCAGCGTGCCAAAAACCCCCAGCCAGAACAGCCTTCTGACAACGATGTAGAGCGGTACTGGTCTTGATCTCGCCAATAGCAACGCGAGTCCAGCACCAAAAAGCGCGGTAAAAATGGTTACAAACTTTCCGTGCACAAAGCGAGAGTGCAGAAAGGTAATGAGCTGCGCGACTTCACCATTCCACAAAGACGCATCTCGATAATGATTGAAGCCATTTGCCATCATCTTCACGTTGACGATAAAGATCGCCAATACCGCGAAGCCACGGAGAACATCCAGCGTATCCAGTCTGTCACTCGCGAATATCGGTGATGCTTCCGCATGACGCTCCGCGCCTTTACTGACAGTCATAAGCATCTCTCAGTCAGCCCCGCTGCGCTTATCAAGCGTTACATTCTCCGACGCATGGCTAACGCGTCCCTGGAGCAAATCCGAGGCTTCCATCTTCAGGTGAGCATCGAAGAAGTCTCCAAGGTGGTCGCGCAGTACGGTGATCATCTCTTCACCATCGATGGAGCCCAGCACGCCAAGGCGCTTGTAGAGCGGAGACATAATCGTGAAATCAAAAAAATTGAAGTGCGTCGTGTCGGCAATCTCAATGACGTAGGCATGGCTCAAAGCCTGCTCAAAGTTCTCGACCACCAACAGGTTATCAGGCCTTCGAAACGACATAAGTGGGACTCGACTTTGGATACCTGCTTGAGCGGGGTGAAACCCATCGAGGTTCGCAACAGCGCCGCAGCGGTCAGAACGACTGCAGGCAATCAATGCGGCGCTTCCACCAATGGACATTCCAAAGACCCCAGCGACGTTTTCCTTAACATGAGCGCCAATATCGATGTCGTTGGACTTAAGCGAAGACAGCGACTCAAGGACAAACAGTTGATCTTGCACCTGGGTCTCGAGGGCTTCGTCGACTTTGCCCTTAATGGACACGGGCATCATCGACATCCCCTCCATGTAAACCGCCAGTTGCTCCTTCGGATCGGTTAACGCCTTGACCTTTCCGTAGACCTCCATGACGTCGACAGGCGGCTCCGTATTCATCGCCGTACGAGTCGCGGGATCGAAGTACGCGACCTCATCGGGGAAGATCGTGGCAGATCCAATAAAAGCGTGACCGATGGCGACAACGATGTAGCCGCGACTTGCCAGGTCCTCAAGGAGCGGCGTGTTACCGGATGACCACCCAATACCCAGCCCGTGAGAGTAGATGAGAACGGGGAACTCGCCGGCAGCAATTGCCGCGTCCTGTCTTGAGAACGTTTCCACCTGCCCTAGATGGGTGAAGGTAAACCAGGGTAGCGGTGTTGCGTTGGTGACCGCCCTGCTCCGCAAAAACGCGTTGCTCCAGTACACGCTGTCGCTCCCCGTCTCCGGCGCCGTCGTCGGATACCAGACTTTCAGCGCCAGTCTCCGAAAATCTTCCTCGGCTTCCGTATAAGTCTCTAGTCGATCTTCATCCGTCAGGAACACCGTCGTTTTACCAATGGCGTAATTGCCGGAAGGCTCAGGGACGTCGAAAACGGGAAACGCCCAGGTCGCCAGCACGGAGACCGCAAGCAATGTCAGGACAAAGGGGAACACCATAAACCGCAGCCAACGCTTCGGACGGGTCACGATCGGCATCGCGATAATCAGCGCGACGTAGGCCGGCAGCATCTGCCAACGCGGCCCTGCGATGATCAGATGCAGGACAACCACTGCGACCAGGACAATCACCGCATCACGAAACAACAAACCACCGTGCTTGCGGAGCCTTGCGGGCGATTTTCCGGAAAGGAATCCCAGCTTAAAGCGATGAAGACCCCTTGCCTTGCATCGCCCAATGCGGACGCCATCGCAAAGAGTACCGGTAAATCTCGGCCGGTTCCGTCGGCAAACTACTCCGTCGCCGCAATCAAATCAGCATTGCGCCGTCTTGGTCTGCACCAGAAAGCCAACGCGCCAAGGGTCAGCAGAAGGGAAGCGTTAACGGGCCACGCGGCGGCGCTTAGCGTATGGGTCCCGTTTGAAACCGTATGCAACGCCAGGAGGGCCAGAAGGGCCACAGCCAGCGCGATGCGAAGACGATGGGCTACGGTTTCCGCAGGCCACCGACCGGCAACGACCAGGACCACCACCAGCGAGCCCCAAAAACTGGCTGCTCCTGAGCTATCCAACAGAATTGTGGAGGCCGCAGAGACCGTTAGTGCGATGGGTGCGCCCCAGACGAAGGCGGGCCAGAGCGTATTGAGCGCCGTAACTCTTTTCCTTTTCGCGAGCCAAACATCGACTCCCGTCGCCGCAATGACTGTCAGCATCATGCCCAGCGCAAAATAAAGCCATTTCGTCGCAAGCCCTGCGAAGTCGCCGAAATGAATGCGGTACAGCGAGTACACGATCTGCTTGCCCATCTCTCCATCGCTGTAACCGCTAGTGCCGATGAACTTCCCTGCCCCATCAAAGCGGTAGTTCTCCGCATAAATCAGGCGACCCTGCTGCTGCACATAGATCTCAATGAATTCGCTGGGCGTACCAGGCTCGTGAATCGTCAGGAACACCGGCTTCCCAGTCGAATCCTCCTTCACAACATATTCAATTGCACGCTCGATATCAGGCACCTCACCATTCATCAAGCCCAGGTTTTTGGGCTCTGGCGTGAACACAGTCTCCGCGACGGCAACTGTATCGCCGTCGTAGAAAGCCTGAGCGGTCACCACCAACAGCACACCGACAAGGCCGTAGTACGCCCCGGTAAAACTGATCATGAGATGAAAGGGAAGCCCCCACACGGAGAGACGGTTATGAAGATCTATGCGTTGCTGCGCACCGGTGCCGCCAAGCCGCAGCCGGAAAGCATCTTTGATAATTCGACTGTGAGCGAACACACCAGAAAGAATAAGCGCCAATAGCATGGCACCGCACGCACTCACCAGGATGATGCCGAGCGTGTGGGGTAGATGCAGGTAGTAGTGAAGCTCAATGAGCATCTTTGACCACGGAGATGACTCTTCCGAGCCGAGGGATCCATCCTGGTTCACAAAATGAGCTCGGTGGTCATCCTCCACCACGAGCCTGGGAATACCCGAGGTGGGAAAGACCACGTGGAAGTGCTCTGTATCGACGCCGTAGCGATCGACAAAAGCGCGCAAGGCGCCGCCCGCCTTTTGGGCATCAATGGCCGACTCTTCAGCTATGGCCGGCTGCTCCCAGCGCTCGAACTCCTGATTGAAGACTGCAAGCGCACCAGACAAGCAGATCAGATACATGGCCGCACTTATGGCCAGCCCCAACCACGTGTGAGCCTCCAGAGACGAGGCACTCAGCGTTCTAGCGGGGGAACGGCCGTTGCTCGCTGCAGTCATCTCAAACTCAACCCTGTGCCGCCATAAGGATAGCGGTCGCCATAAGTCCGGCGCTCGCTGCGACTGTCGTGACGAGCAAACGCAACTTTCTCTGCGCTCCAAGATAACTGTGCATGAGCACCGCCCACAGCGCCGGAAAAATAAAGATGCTCAAGGCAGCGGCTCCGGATTCGGTCAGCAAACCACTTTGGGTGCTAATACGACTGATAGCGACGGCGGTGAGCAACGCTGCGACGGACAGGAGCACAAGTAACACGGCACCATGACCGGTGTGCCTCAGCGCGGCGCCAAAATCCCAGTTCACGCGCGTCAGGGCAGCTACTGACACGTTTTTCGAGGGAAGCCTCGATGCCTCTCGCGCGACAAACAGCCATACAAGCAGAGCCGGCAGGCTCAGCGCGTAGACCACAGCAAACTCTGCGCCGACCGAAGGTAAAAAGGCGAAGGTCGATGCGATGGTCAGCGTCCAGCCCGAGAAGGCTAACCACCGATTTCCCGAGCGCCACGATCTGTAAACCAAGGCTAGCCCGGTAATACAGAGCGCGACGGCGCCCAGGAATCCGATAAGCACCGCTGATTCTGCCAACTAGAAGTCGTAGGTAATCGTCGCGTTGACCTGTCTACGCAGGCCGGGGAAGCAATCACCGCGGGTCAGACAAGACGTGAGGTACTCCTCATCCGTTACGTTGCGCACGTTGAGAGCTACGTCGATACCATTGTCCATGGCGTAACCGATCATCAGGTCACCTAAGGTGTAGTCCGGTGTCACGTAGCGTACAACGGCGCTCTCAGAAATGCTCTCACCGACATAGCGAACACCAGCACCGGCTCGCAGGCCCGCGAGCGCCGACGGCGTCCAGGTGACCCAAGCAGAAGCCTGGCCATCAGGAGAGCCCGCAAGTTCAAAACCATTGGGATCCTCAGCATCCAGCGTCGAATAGGCCAGCTGTACCGAAACATCACCCAGCTGGAAGTTTCCTTCGAGTTCGACACCACTCAGCGTCGACTCGCCCTGCTGCTGGGCGGCATCACCTGGAAGGCTATTTGGATTCGGAAGGTTACTGATTTCGATATCAAAGTAGGCAACGGTGAAGTACCCGGGAAAGTTCAATGGCTCATACTTCACTCCCACCTCGACCTGGGTCGCCCGTTCGGGCTCGAGGGCTTCTCCGGTAATGGTCTGACCCACTACCGTCTCGAAGGACTCCGCGTAATTCACATAGGGTGAAATACCATTGTCGAAGCCATAAAGAAGGGCTGCGCTAAACGACGTTTCGCTGTCGTCCTGCTGCTCGAGGCCCGTGTCATTATCGACGCTGTCGTAGCGAAGTCCTGCCGTCAAACGCCAATTGCCCCAACTGATTTGGTCAGAAACATAAACACCGAGGTCATCAACTTCATTGATGGGGTTGTCGACATAGATGGCATCCAGAATCGCCTGGTCTGGCGCGCCGGGGAAAACGGGGTTAGCCAGGTCCAGCACGTAGGAGAAGTCTCCGCTAAGTACGCCACCTCCGTAGAAGTAAGAGAAGTTGTTATCCGTCTCTACGTTCTGGTACTGAACACCCACCAGCATCTCGTGCTCGAGGACTCCGGTCGAGAAATAACCACTTGCGCGAACATCCAGCGCGATCTGCTCAAAGGTATTGTCGGCCTGATAGAACGATCGCGGGACGGTGGTCGGTGTCGCAAGGGGGATACCGATAATGTCGTTGAGATAACGACTCTGTCCGTCCCCAGTAAAGGTCGGCCACGCCTGGTGGTAGTCCGCCTCACCGTCGCGCCACAGCGCCGTCGCGTTTAGGTACCAGTCTTCAGACAGACGGTGCTCCGCCAGCAACGTGACCTGTGTAGATTCTGTATCAAATCGGTTGAAGCCAGGCTCTCCAGCATAGACGTCCTGGTCGATAAAGCTCCCATCCGCGAGGGGAAGAAGCGTGCCCTGCACCGGGATGAATTGGGAACCCGTATCGCTATCGGTCTCCTGATGCAGCACGATGGCGGTTAAAGCCGTGTTTTCCGTGGGCGCAAACTTCACCGAGGGCATGAACACGAGCGTATCGTCAATGACGTTATCAACCTGCGTGTCAGCATCACGATAGTAAGCAACGAATCGCCCCATCAGCGGGCTGTCACCGTCGAGCAGCGTTCCATTGACGTCCACGCCTAGCTGCTTCCGATCGAAATTGCCGACCTGCGCCGTAATTTCGCCCGATGTTTCAGCGGTGGGTGTCTTGGAGACGACATTCACAATGCCACCAGGAGATCCCTGTCCATACAGCACAGACGCGGGTCCGCGCAGCACTTCGACCTGCTCGATGGTGTAAACCTCAGTGCGCGTCGTGTTGTAGCTGCCAAACAGTTCCTGAATCGAGTCGCGATAGCGCGGGACTGCAAGACCTCGGACACGAATCCAATCGCCGCGAGTGGCAAAGCCAAAGGTCTCGGCCGTAACTCCTGGCATGTAAGCGGTCGTTTGCGAGAGATTGAGTGCGCCTTTCAGCGTAAACGCGTCGGATGTCTCGATGGACAGAGAGCGCGCGGTCTCCACAATGGGTGTATTGGACTTTGTCGCCCCGAAACGACTGAGGTCGCCATAGACAAAAATCTCTTCCATGGCGCCGGCGGAATCTGGAGCGTTCTGCGCGATGCTAACGTCCGCAGATAGAAACGAAACGGCCGCAGCTACCCCCGCAGCGGACAAGATCTGTCCCGCGTTTACTTTGATGAACATTGGTTCCCCCTGAACTAAATGTTAATAATAATGATTCGCATTAAGTTTAACGGAAAAGACGATCCGTGACGAGCACTCTGGTGAAGAGCACGACCGAGTGCGCGCCCAAATAGCTGCGCGCCGCCCACTGCACGCTTTTATCGCCAAAACATATGTCGCCTTAGGCGGCAGATGTTCGATGGTAGCTGGAAGTCCCCCCTTCCCGACTGGCACGATGGGCTTTTAGCGGGCATCCAGTTTCAACCATGGCCTCAACCAGTCAAAGCGAGACAAAAGGTCCTGAGAGTCTCAGTCTTCCCGGTATCGCACCGCTCGCTGCGGGCGCCGAGCATACTCGTACCTCAGCGCACAAAGGGAGCACCGCCAAAGAACTGCCAACCTTCTACTACCACACGCACTTTCTGGAGATGCTCGAGTTTGTCGAGCGTCACTACGGCCATGTACTGTGTGCTCCTGAGCGAAACTTCATTCGCGATTTCTACGCTCTCAGCTTTAACGCGCAGTGTCTTTACGTTCGGCTGTTGAATCGACGTGGCCGCCTTTTCCCCCGTCAGCGGCTTCGCTATGCGGAAATAGGACAACTCGAACAGGCCCTTGAAGAGCTTCGCAGTCGCGATTTTCTCGTCTGCCCTGGGGTCGACTGCACCGCTGAGCTTTTACATTTAATGACTCGCGAGCAAATCCTGGAAGCTTTGCGACCAAAGCTGCCAGCCCTGAAGAGCCGATTCAAGAAAGCGGAGCTCGTAGCCGTTGCTCGCGAGCTGGCCAGCATGGACCTGCTATTTACCTGGCTCCCAACGGAGCACATTGTGATGCAGGGTCGCTACGACGAATCCCGCTTTCTGCTGTTCCTGTTTTTCGGCCATATTCAGGATGGCCTGACCCAGTTCACCATGCGTGATCTCGGATTAGTTCGAGCCAGCGAATCAAGCGGTGAGTACGAGCCTCGCTTCGCCGAACGGGAGGATGCCGAGCATGCTTATTTCTTTGCGCAGCGGCTGGATCGCCTGCAGCGAGATCCCGGTGAGGCCGCTGATCTCTTCGGCGAACTCGCGCAGTGGCCCACACCGGAGGCACAGCTCGCTGCGAACTTCCGTGACTATCTCTCGCTGCAATTGGGAAAGCAGTTAGAGAGCAGGCCAGAGGCCGCCCTTGAAGTGTACGGCCGAGGAGAATCGGTTACGTGCTCGGAGCGAATCGTACGCCTGCTGCTGTCCAGTGGCCGACGCGCAGAGGCGAAGGAGTTTCTGGAGCGTTGTATCGAGGCGCCATCCTGCGACGAAGAGGCACTGCTGGCGAGCGATCTTTACGAGCGTAAGTTTCACAAGAAGCGCACGTCAACACTCACCGATCAACTTCGCGCAGCAGCCATCATCGATATCGATGACGCGTTCCGGGGAGCCCCGGAAAACGCCGCCGTTAAGTGGTTCGAGGGCCGCGGGCAGTCTGCGTTCCGAGTGGAAAACGGGCTGTGGCGAACTTTCTTTGGTCTGCTGTTCTGGGACCTGCTTTTCCAGGCCAACGATGCAACCACTCATTCACCGTTCGACCGAGTTCCCTCGACGCTGCGGGAGCGGCGTTTCTTGAAGGACAACAAAGCACGGATCGACCAACGTCTTGATCTACTGAGCGATGTCGGCGCGACGCGCCGGTTCCTGCTGCGGGTCAGCGTCACCCACTTCAACACCCCAAACGGCCTCTTTCGCTGGCACGCTGGTGTACTTGAGGCGCTTCAGGCCTTTGTCGAAATTGCACCCTCCGATGCCATGCAAGGCTTCCTCAGGAAAATGTGCACCGACTACATCGACATGCGCCATGGTTATCCCGACCTGCTGGTGATAGATGAGGATCGAGCGCGCTTCATTGAGGTAAAAGCCGATGGCGATCAGCTCCGACGCAATCAGCTGCTCAGGCTTGAGCAGTTAAGGCACTCAGGATTCGAGGCAGAAGTCCTGCGCGTGAGGTGGGTGCTGGACCCTGCACAAGCCTACGTCGTTGTGGATGTAGAAACGACCGGCGGCCGCGGCGAGCAACATCGCGTCACCGAGATTGGCGCGGTCAAAGTGGTGAACGGCGCTGTCGTGGATACCTTTGAAACGCTGCTGAATCCGCAGCGCAGTATCCCGCCAAGCATCACGCGCCTGACGGGAATCTCTCCCGAGATGGTGGCGGATGCACCGATGTTTGAGGACATTGCGGACGCTCTCGCAGCTTTCCTTGAGGACGCGATTTTTGTCGCCCACAACGTCGAGTTCGACTACCGGTTTATTGGACAGGAGTTTCGCCGGCTGGGGCGCCCCTTCCGCATGCCCAAGCTCTGCACCTGCGCGTCCATGCGCAAGCTTTACCCAGGACACAAGTCATACGGGCTGGCCTCACTCACCGAGGCTTACGACATTCCGCTCAAGCGTCATCACCGCGCCCTGTGTGACGCAGAAGCGGCGGCTCAGTTACTTTTGATGATCAATCAGAGGCGCGAGGAGACGCTGCAGGACGGCCGATAATCCGTCGGCCCGCGGCCCAGCCTCAGTGGACGTTCACCCCTCAAAAACTTCGGGCGTCACAGTTCAGCCCTGCCGTGTCCACGTGTTACCGAGGTAAAAGGCACGCGCCTCTGCTATAACACGGCGCCGTGGCTGCCCAGCTTTCTAGGCAACTGCAGCAGGGCCGTGGGGAGCGACGCCAAAAAGTTCCTCACTAGAATCATCGCTACAGGAGTTTCTTCACATCGATACCGGGAGCACAACCGATCTAGCCCTGCGAATTGGCACCATCCTCGCCCCCATTGTGATGATCGTTTGCATCGGCTTTTGGTATGGACGCAGACACGATCCAGAGATGTCGAGCGCAAATCGCCTGAATATGGACGTATTCGTCCCTGCGCTAATTCTTGGCGCGATGGCAGGCGGCAGTTTTGAACCGACGACCTACCTCAGGCTCGCCGCCGCTGCGGGAACCCTGCTCATCCTGTGTGGAATCATCGCGAGGATCGTGTCGAATGCGATCCAGGTGGACTGGCGCACTTTCGTCCCGCCAATGATGTTCAACAACTCAGCCAATATAGGCATACCGCTGGCCATCCTTACCTGGGGAGAAGCGGCGCTGCCAGCGGCCATCGTGTTGTACAGCGTTTCAAACGTACTGCACTTCTCGCTCGGCGTTCACATGCTCGACCCAAACGCTCGGCTGATCACCCTGTGGCGAACCCCCACTCTGCTGGCCATCACAACCGGCTTGATCATCGCGACATTGGACCTCCAGATCTGGAACCCTCTGGTCACGATGCTCCAGATGCTGGGAAACATCGCTGTTCCCCTGCTGCTTTTCGCTCTTGGCGTTCGTATGAAGAACGTGCGTCTCCAGGGTTTGGGGGCACCCTTAATCAGCGGATTCGTGCGTCCACTGCTGGGTATTTTTCTTGCCTACGTGCTTTCCGCGGCGTTCTCTCTGGACGAGCAAGACACCGCCATGCTCCTCGTTTTTGGTGCCCTGCCGCCCGCAGTGATGAATTTCTTGTTTGCGGAGCGTTATCAGCGCAGCCCCAGCACCGTTGCGACTACAGTTCTGATCGGAAATCTGGCGTCACTGGTCATGCTGCCCTTTGTCTTGGTGATCGTGCTCTAGTCGATCGGATAAGCGCTAGGTGGAAAACGATCTATCGAAAAAAGCGCAGAGCGAAAAACCATCGCCATCAGTTACGGGCGTAATTCCGCTCCAGATATTCAAAGACTGCCCTTAAGGCCATGGCTTCTCCCCCCTCGGGGTGGGCGGGGCGGTTGCGGATATTGAATGCCATGATGTCAAAGTGCATCCACGGCGTATCGTCGACAAAACGTTGCAAAAAGAGCGCTGCGGTAACTGCACCGGCATACGGTGACGGCGCACAGTTCACGAGATCAGCAATCTTTGAATCGAGCATATGGTTGTACCCGCTATGGAGCGGCATCCGCCAAACGGGATCGTCGGTCTTCTCTCCCATCTCCGCTACGGATGCAGCCAGCGCATCGTCATTGCAGAACATAGCAGCAATCTCGGCACCCACAGCAGAACGGGCCGACCCGGTTAACGTCGCATAGTCGAACACGGCGTCCGGTTCTTCGTCACAGGCAATGGAAAGTGCATCGCAGAGTAAAAGCCGGCCCTCTGCGTCCGTGTTGTCGATCTCGACCGTGAGCCCCTTGTGTGTGTGCAAAACATCGCCCGGACGAAAGGCATTGCCGCTAATCGCATTCTCAGCAGCGGGTATCAGCAGACGCAGCCTAATGGGCAGAGACTGGGCCATGATGAGGTATGCGAGACCAATGGCGGTCGCCGCTCCGCCCATGTCCTTTTTCATCAGGCGCATGCCTGCAGATGGTTTGATGTCGAGCCCGCCGCTGTCAAAGGTGACGCCCTTGCCAACTATGGTGATCTTTGGATGTGTCTCATCACCCCAGCGAAGATCGATCAAGCGTGGTGCATCAGCGGCCGCGCGACCGACTGCGTGGATAGCACCGCATTCGATATCGAGCAGCGCGTCGCCCGTGGTTACCTCAAGGCCAGCA
The DNA here is from genome assembly GCA_038750875.1 of Pseudomonadota bacterium. GTDB lineage: Bacteria > Pseudomonadota > Gammaproteobacteria > Pseudomonadales > Halieaceae > Congregibacter. The sequence goes on from JBCDGU010000004.1 coordinate 319,502, forward strand.
TCAAACATCTCGGCCATCGCCCGCACTTCAGCTTCCAGGTGAGAGGGCGCCATATCCTGCGCAGGGGTATTGATCAGATCACGAGTCAGAGCAACGGCACAGGTGCTATCAATAATCCGATCTCGGTCACAGCCTTCAGGCAGAAGGAGCTGCGCCGGGCCACGCTTCGCAGCGCGATAGCGAAGAAACTGATAGCTACCAAGCCCCCAGCCCAGTAGTTGAAGATCCGAAACCTCGTTTCTTACGACGTACTCCCCTTCAGGAAGCGCCATGGGCAGTGCTCCAAGCGTTGCGAGGCTGTCTTTGCCATCCCATGCACTGAGCACGCGAGCACCGTCGTCTCCCTCCAGCCAGGCGAACTGAGATCCCTCGGCGCGAAAACCCTGACGCTGGAGAGCGTCCTGCTCTCGCTGACTCAGGCTTTCCCGGAACGCTTCAAACTCTGATTCTTTAACCAGATCGATAATGATCGGATTGTGAGATTCAGAGATAAAACCGGGTACCGAAGGCGATTCCGATGGCATAGAAGTCACTTAACTGTAGCTGGGCCCAAGGGGTGAAACGCTGCGCATTTTAGAGGCACTGCGGCGCGCCGTCGATAATGCGCGAAATCAAGAGCTACGAAGGGAGAGAAGCGGGAAGGACCGCTGGTGTGTCAGTGCAGCCTTCCTGGCATAGCTTGGCCAGCGACATGGGCTGTGGCTTTCCGTTGCGAGTGCATCGAGCGCACTGGGCCCCAAACGGGGAGACTCGGTGCGAGAGATTCGTCGAAAAAACGCGAGCTGAAGTGTTACCTATGTCCTAGGAATAATCTGTCACCTATGTGACCGGAAAGGACAATGTGTAGTACCCGAGACATGGCTTACAGACTGTACCGGAGACATCGTTTACACAATTAAGCATTTGAGTAGGCTCCTCAGATGCCCTGGAAAGAGTGTAAACCGATGGATGAGCGCCTTAAGTTTGTTGCCCGTTATCTCGATGGCGAGAAGATGTCAGCCCTGTGTAGAGAGTTCGGCATCTCTCGACCGACGGGCTACAAGATCA
>JBCDGU010000005.1:0-249181 GCA_038750875.1 Pseudomonadota bacterium
CCAGCGCGCTGCTATACTCGCGCGCCGCGGTACCAACGGTACCTACCCTCCTGTGCCGGAGTGGTGAAATTGGTAGACACGTCGGATTCAAAATCCGATGCCCTTAAAAGCGTGCCGGTTCGAGTCCGGCCTCCGGTACCATCGTTTGCCAAATTGTCGGCGACGATTCTTACTACAACCGAGTTTGACAGCATTCCACCGAGTTTCTGGTGATTGAACCAGTACTCCCAGATTAAACGAAGGACAGCAGACTGATACTCAAGCCCCACAGTACTGAACTCAGAAATCAGATAGCCAAACATCTGGATGCCTTTGATCGTCGTGCGATTGCACGACAGGGTCGAAGAGCCGCTTCGGTCTGCGTCGTAATCAGCCATCAAGACGGCAAGACTGCTGTGATCGTCACACGCAGAGCGGCGACCCTGCGCGCGCATTCACAACAGTGGGCGCTACCCGGTGGTCGACGGGATCAAGGTGAAACGGCCATTGAGGCCGCGCTGAGAGAGTTGCAGGAGGAAGTGGGGCTCAGCGCTGGCGAGGAGCAGGTCATGGGCTTACTCGATGACTTTGCAACGCGATCGGGTTACGTGATTACCCCTGTGGTGCTTTGGACCGATTCATCGGTTGATGACTTCACGCCGAACCCCGACGAGGTAGATCGCATTGAGCCATTTGTATTCTCCGAGCTGTCACGAGGTGATTCACCGATTCTCGAAACTATTGAGGAAAGCCGCGAGAAGGTCCTTTCCATGAACTTCCATCACGATCGTATCTTTGCGCCGACGGGAGCGATTCTTTATCAGTTCCGTGAGGTCGCTATCTTTGGCCGCCAAACTCGGGTCGCCCATTTCGAACAGCCAGTTTTTGCCTGGAAGTAGTTAATGAAACATCACGGGGCATGAGACGTACGAAACCGAGATCCCACCTCTATTTCCAGAAACCTCATTAACAGATAGCGCCCCCTAGGGCGCCCCAAAAGCTCAGACTCCCCCTGAGGAAGTCGAGCTACTGGAAGATCTTCGCTAGACTGCGGCGCCATGACTAACGCGATCTACCAGCAGTTCGATCATGGCATAGCCTGCATCGATGCTCTTTACACAGAACCGGGCATAGCCTGCCTTTACGCTCTGATTGATGAGGGCGAGTGCGCCATCATCGAAACGGGGACCAATCACAGCGTGCCCAATATTCAGGCGTCGCTAGCTGACCTGGGCGTTGATTTGGAGCAGGTACGCTACGTCATCCCGACCCATGTGCATCTCGATCACGCGGGTGGTGCCGGAGCCCTGATGGAGCTAGCGCCGAACGCAGAGCTGCTAATCCATCCTCGCGGCGCCAGGCATATGATTGATCCGGCTCGCCTCATCGCAAGCTCCATCCAGGTATACGGCGAAAAAGCTTTCTACGACTTGTATGGAGAGATTGTGCCGATCCCGGAGGCTCGAGTGCGGATCATGGAGGATGGCGATAGCGTGAAGCTCGGGAATCGGGAACTGCGTTTCACTCACCTTCGCGGCCATGCCGACCATCATTTCTGTATCTTTGACTCCGGCTGTGAAGGTTGGTTTACCGGCGACATGTTTGGCGTTAGCTATGAGCGTCAGCGCTTCGGAAGCGGAGCATTCGTGATGCCCGCGACCACACCGACCCAGTTCGAACCCTCGCTCTACGCCCAGTCCATCGACCGTCTCGCTTCCGCCAACCCGCGGCGAATGTTTCTCACGCATTACGGGGAGCTGCCTTTCTCGCCCATGCAGGCAGAGCTGCTAAAAAAACAACTCGATACTTATGAGGGGCTGGGGCGCGGTTACAACGGTGATCTTTCGGAACTGGAACAGCAGGTTATAGGCGTCACGGAAGACGCGCTAGCGACGCTCGTCGACAAAGAAGCGGCTCTTGAGGAAGCTGAGAAACTGGCCTTCGACGTCGCGCTTAACGCCCAAGGCATTGCGTGGTGGGCCAACAGGCAGGCCAGCTAGACGATCATGGCACTGCGTCCAGGAAGCGGCGCAGAGACTGATTCAAAAGACCTGCGTCGTGCACTAGCAAAATAACGCGGTCGGCGCCGGATTCTCGTAACGCTGTTTCCAGGAACTGCTCGACCTCAGAAGCCCTGAGATGCTTGATATTCACGTGCATCAGCTCGGAGAACCCTGAAGCGAGATGCGGCGCGAAGTATGCGCCAAAAGAATCCGAAAGCATCAGCACCTTCTGATTCGACAGCGGCGCCTCAGTCTTATAGCGCCCAAAACCCCGAGCCCCTTTATAAACAGGCCGCAACCACTCGGGTGCACGGCGATACCGGGTAATCCCCTGTGCATAGTTGTAGACCCAGGCTTTCACCTCTCTTTCGAAGCCCATGAGCGTAAGATCAGCATCAATGGTCTCGAGGGAGGCTTTCGCCGGAATCGGTTCGTCGGAAACACCCAATTCGCGAAGGTACTCCACTGTGAACTCATAGTTCAGCCGACTGTTAGCGTGGAAACTCTCTGGAGGATAGAAGTGCGGTGTGTCTCGCAGCGCAAACATTTCCTCTCTAGGGTAGAACACACAGAAAGAAGGGCTCCGTCGCTTCAGTCCATGCACTGCCAGCTCGTTGTTGGCCACCCGATCTACGCAGTTCTGACGTAGCCGCGTGGGAAGAGTCGCAGGCAGACGCTCCCCATACAGAGAAAGCTTCGATGGCACGACAGCGAGATGCAGCGAAGAGCCTCGCTCCACCAGGCGTTCTGAAAGCCGGGTTAGCCCCTGAAAAAGTTGGTCAACCCGGGCCTCCCTCGGGTTACAAAAGTACGCCAGGGAAGCCCGAGGGAACTCAACCTCGTGAGAAGTAAGGAACACCAGTTCGCCCTCCCCCACGGCGATGTTTTCTACGGGGGGGGGTCGCGAAAAACGTCTAGCTGGAGTTGTCGATAAGCACGATTCAGAAATAGCGCTCCAAAAAGGTGGTCATCAAAGAAACTCTCCAGATCGCCAAAGAACAAGTCAGCGGATTCGGCATCAGTAACGTCGGCAATGCTGGTCAGCGGCCGCTTTTCCCAGGCGGCCCGGGCCGCATGATCACCCAGCGGTGCAAATGCTAAAGGCAGCGAAAGTAGCACGCTGAATCCGAGCACTAGCCAGCGATAAGATCGAGTCACCTGCATGTATCGCAACCTCAAAATCTAAAATAAATGAACGGGTTGTAAGTCCCCGCCATTACAAAAACGCTGCATAACGTGAGCAGCAATACCATCAGTATCACGTCGATCACGATTTGGGAGGGGTTCATTGTGCCCGCTTCGTTTTCGTCCCAGTGCCGCCAACGGGTCCCTTCAAGAAGCGGAAGTGAAAGCAAAAGCCCGATGAGCATGATGAGGCCATTTTCATGACTGAGCACTTCCGCAGGCATCATGGGAAAGCGCACATCGAATCCCAGGAACATCGCCTTCAGATAAGACACCGCATGAGCAAAGCTATCTGCCCGGAAAAGCACCCATCCGATCATGACGACCAGAAGAAGATAGGCATGGCCGACGAGTGCGGGCACACGAGTCAGAAGCCGCTGAAGCCCAATACGTTCCAGCACCAGAAAAGAACCGTGATAGGCACCCCATGCAACGAACGTCCAAGCGGCGCCATGCCACAGCCCACAGAGAAGGAATACGAGCACGAGGTTGCGGTAGGTCCGCCACGGTCCATTCCGGTTTCCGCCCAGCGGGATATAAAAGTAGTCGCGAAACCAACTGGACAGCGACATATGCCACCGTCGCCAGAACTCCGTGATTGAGGTCGCGATATAGGGGTAGTTGAAGTTGCGCGGAAAACTGAATCCCATGACGCGGCCCAGGCCGATCGCCATCAAAGAATAACCGGCAAAGTCAAAAAAGATTTGCAACGTGTAGGCTGTGATCCCCAACCAGGCTGTGGTTTGGCCAAGGTGAGCCGGATTAGCGTCAAAAGTGAGATCAGCGACCTCCGCAACATGATTAGCGATAAGCACTTTGTATGAGAGGCCGAGCACAAAGAGCTGTATGCCACGGAAAGCAGCAGCGAAGTCGATGGAACGCTCCCGCAAAGATCGCGCAACACTTCCATACCGCACGATCGGCCCCGCAATGAGCTGTGGAAACATGGCAATGTAGAGGGCCAGATCAAAATAGCCGCGCGCCGGCTTCGCCTCTCTTCTTGCCACGTCGATTAGGTAGGAAATCGACTGAAAGATGAAAAACGAAATTCCAAGGGGTAATTGCGGAATCGCCGAAGCATCGGCGTCGATCCCAAAAAAATCGGTGAGCAGGAAACCCCAGTATTTGTAGTAGCCCAACACCAGGAGATTGGCTACCACGCCGATGGCCAGGTAGCGCCGCCTCCCAGAGTCATCGTCCGTTTGCGCAATCAAACTGCCCGCCAGGTAGTTCACAAAAATCACGAGCAGCAGCAATACAACATACGCGCCTTCCCCCCAGGTGAAGAAAAACAGGCTGAAGGCGAGCGCAACCGCATTCTTCCAAGGCAGTAGCACATAGCTGACCAGAAAGAGCGGAAGAAAAAAGTAGAGAAAAGCAGCGGTGGAAAAGACCATCTATGGAAACCGAGTCGGGCTAGCTGGCTGGACCCTCACGGACGTCCAGCGCGGGCATTTTGCCCACGGCCACTCAAAAGGTCCATGAGCGGGGAAAAGCGAGGCGCCGAAAAAACTGGAAGAAATCATCGTGCCGTGCAGAATGTTACGTTCCCGCAATAGAGAGCCAATTATGAAAACATCAAGACGCTCCAACTGTTCCAAACCTAAGTCGGCGGCATTTAGCAGACTCTTCCATCGCCCCACACGATCCATTGGCGCAAGTTTGCTTGCATCGATAGTAGCGAGCACTGGCGCACTCCTCAGCGTCGCTTTGACGGACACAGCTGCGGCCGAAGACACTAGAAAGAACGCCATGTATGAGGTGAGTGTCCGCCGAGATGCCTACGGCGTTCCCCACGTGCGAGCCGATAACTTTGGCTCTCTAGGCTACGGCGAAGCCTATGCAGCAGCAGAGGATCATCTCTGCACCATCAGCTATGAATTGATGCGCGCGCGAGGTGAGCTCTCCCGCTATCTTGGACCCGGCGATCAGAAAGCCAATGTGGCGGCGGATGCCGTGATTCGCGCACTGGACATCGAGAATCAGGGCGAGGCAGCCCTGGCCGTACAGAGCGAGGAAATCCGCGAGTGGCTGGAGGGCTTCAGCGCGGGCTTCAATCGCTACCTTCGTGAACACCAGGGTACGAGAAACAGCTCTTGGTGCCAGGGAGCGCCCTGGCTTGTCGAAACGCGCCCCGTCGACTTCATGAATCGCATGGTCGTGCTGGCGCTGACGCTCCCGCGCATCAGCGGTGCCCTGGCCACGGCGCAACCTCCTGCAGCCGAGGAGAAAGAAGAAATTGCCATGGCGATGCCCACTGAGGATTTACTGGCAGAAGCCGCCCTTGTAGGCATGGGCTCCAACGGATGGGCCATTGGTGAGGAACGGACAGAGAATGGCCGTGGTGTGCTACTCGCGAATCCGCACTACCCCTGGTACGGCGGCAACCGATTCTGGGAAAAGCACCTCACGATTCCGGGCAAAGTTGATATCTACGGTGTCGTTACGCTGGGAGCTCCCGGGGTTGCAATCGGTTTCAACGAGAGCTTTGGTTGGACTCACACGGTTTCCGCCAGCCAGCGCTTGGTGATCTATAGATTGGCCCTCGATGAAAACGATCCGCTGCGCTATCGGTATGGCGATGAATGGAAAGAGATTAGACGAGAGCTGGTTGCTGTACCCGTGGCCGACGGCCAGGGTAGTGAAACGATGGTGCAGCATCCGGTCTATTTTTCCCATTACGGCCCGATGATGGTTATGCCGAATATGACCTGGGGCGAGGAATACGCTTACACAGTGCGTGACGCCAATCTAGGCAACTACGATCTGCTGGCCCAATGGAAAGCCATGGGAGAGGCAGAGGACCTGGATGACTTCATCGACGCGCACCGTACCTACAACGCGATGCCCTGGGTAAATACGATTGCGGCCAGCGCCGACGGTCGCGCGCTTTATCTGGACAACTCCACGGTCGGCAATCTCTCCGCGGAATCTCAACAGACCTGGAAGGCATCACTGGAGAAAGACCCCCTCGCCGCAGGCCTGTATCAGCAGCGCAGAATGGTGCTACTGAACGGTTCGGATCCGTCAAACGAGTGGATCGACGATGGCGCCCCGATTGCAGAAACCACGCCTTTTGATGCTCGGCCCCAGATTGAGCGGAAGGACTTCGTTTTTAACTCCAATGACAGCTACTGGCTCACCAGCCCATCTGAGCCCCTAACCGGTTATTCGATCCTGTATGGACCCACGGAGAGCGCCCGCACCTTGCGCACGCGCGTCAATGCGCGAATGTTGGCAAACACCTATGGCGATGCGGGAGAGGACGGTCGCTTCAATATCGCAGAGGTTCAGCAAGCGCTGTTCTCCAACCGAGGCTATGCCGCCGAACTCCTTCTCACGGACCTCGTAGGGGTCTGCGAGAGCGCCTCAGATCTATCGCAAGCCTGCGAGGTGCTCGCGGACTACGACGGCACCTTGAACCTCGATAGCCCTGGCGCCGTGCTGTTCCGAGAGTGGCTTACTCACTACGAACTACTCGATACGGTGGGCAGCGACCGGCTGTTTAGTGAGGCATTCGCCAAGGACTCGCCCGTCACGACACCTGCGAGCCTCGGTGATCGCGAAGAAGCGAAACAGGCATTGGTCGATGCGGTAGCCGTTCTTAAAGAGGCCGGGCTGCCGTCGGACGCTACGCTCAGAGATACGCAGTTTGCCTACCGGGCCGGAGACGCGATTCCCATCCACGGCGGTAACAGCTATGAAGGTGTGGCCAATCTGCAGATCGCCGGAGACCCCTCCGCGAGCCCTATCTCAGGCATCGAGCCTGACGAAGTACAAGGCAGTCGTTATCTGACCAGTGATGGATACCCCATCGTTCACGGCAGTAGCTTCATCCTCACATTGGGATTCGACGGTGAAGGGCCAGCCGCGCAGGCACTGCTGAGCTACAGCCAGTCTGGCAATCCAAGCTCGAAACACTTTAAGGATCAGACGTATCTCTATCGCGACAAAAAATGGAGAGATATTGCTTTCACAGAAGAAGAGATTGCCGAGGCAGCCGTGAGCCTTCGCATGCTTCGATCAAGCGACGAGCGTTAGTCGGCGAAACCTCGAGGGTTCTTAGACTGCCAGCGCCAGGCATCGACGCACATGCGCTCGATGCCATGCTGAGCTTTCCAGCCGAGAAGCGCCTCAGCTTTAGCAGTGTCCGCAAAACACGCCGCAACATCTCCCGAGCGACGATCCACGATGTCATAGGGCACAGACTTTCCGCTGGCTTCCTCAAACGCTCTAACGACTTCGAGAACGCTGTAGCCTGTCCCGGTGCCCAGGTTTACCACGAGCGGCTCCGCCGACGGCCACGTATGCAGCGCATTGAGGGCGCTCACATGGCCCTCGGCCAGGTCTTCTACGTGGATGTAGTCGCGTACTCCCGTGCCATCGCGGGTCTCGTAGTCGCCGCCAAATACACTGAGGCGATCTCTCCGACCGACCGCGACCTGAGCAACAAACGGCATGAGGTTGTTTGGAATGCCCGCAGGATCTTCGCCAATGAGGCCGCTCTCATGGGCGCCGACGGGGTTGAAGTAACGGAGAAGCGCGACACGCCAGGCCGGATTGGAGGCCACGAGATCCATCAATATGTCTTCGATGATCAGCTTACTCCGACCGTAAGGATTGGTCGCGCTGCGGGCGAAGCTCTCCGTAATGGGCACTGACTCGGGATCCCCGTAAACGGTCGCTGACGAGCTAAACACAAGATGGCGCACCCCGCTGGCTTCCATCGCTTCAAGAAGCGTTACGGTGCCCGCAACATTATTGTCGTAGTAATTCAGGGGTTCGGCGACTGATTCTCCGACGGCCTTGAGGCCAGCAAAGTGCACCACCGCTATCGGATCAAACTCTTCAAAGATCGACAGCAGCGAGGTGTGATCTCTTATATCTGCCTTGCGAAACGCTGGCCTTCGCCCCGTGATCGTTTCCAAACGATCCAGGACTCGCTCTGAGCTATTGCAGAGGTTATCGAGGAGAACGACGTCGTAGCCTGCACGCATGAACGCGACGCAGCTATGGGAGCCGATGTAACCGGCACCGCCCGTGAGTAAAACTGTTTTCTTGGCCATTTTCTTGCACGAAACCGAATCTGAGTCACAAAGTTAGCAATGCCCAACACGAGCAACAAGGGTGTGACGCCGAAGCCTTTGGTAAACTGGGACCTTCAGCACAATAGGCAAATAGCGATGCTCATCTTGGTGACTGGAGCTGCCGGCTTTATTGGGTTCCACCTCAGCCTGAGACTGCTCGGTGAGGGTCATAAAGTCGTAGGACTGGATGACCTCAACGATTACTACGACGTTAATCTGAAGAAAAGCAGACTTTCGCAGCTTGAAGCGTTCGACCACTTCGCTTTCAAGCACCAACCACTGGAGGACACAAGTGCCCTGGAGGCCCTGTACGCAGAGTTCGAGTTTGATGCAGTGGTGAATCTCGCCGCGCAAGCAGGTGTGCGCTACTCACTGGAAAATCCCAGGGCCTACATTAGCGCCAACATCGATGGATTCATGAACATCCTGGAATGTTGTCGGCATTCGAAAACCCCGCATTTGATCTACGCATCCAGCAGCTCAGTGTATGGCCTCAATGAGTCGATGCCGTTTTCCGTCCACGACAACGTCGATCACCCCGTCTCGCTCTACGCGGCTACTAAGAAGTCCAATGAACTCATGGCGCACACTTATTCGCACCTCTATGGGTTGCCGACCACTGGATTGAGGTTTTTCACAGTATATGGGCCCTGGGGGCGTCCCGACATGGCGCTGTTTCTGTTCACGAAGGCGATACTAGATGGCAAGCCCATCAAAGTGTTCAATCACGGACAAATGCGCCGGGATTTCACCTATGTGGATGACATCGTCGAAGGAATCGTGCGTCTCCTCGCGAAGCCGGCCTCCCCATCTGATGTTTGGACGGCGACATCGCCGGATCCGGGGTCGAGCAACGCTCCCTATCGGCTGTTCAATATCGGGAACAACCAGCCGGTAACACTGATGGAGTTTATCGAAGCCATCGAGGATGCAATCGGCCAAAAAGCCCAAAAAGAAATGCTTCCCATTCAACCGGGTGATGTCCCAGCTACGTTCGCGGATATCGATGCGTTGTCTGACTATGTCGGCTACCGTCCGAGCACTCCCATTAAGCAAGGCATTGCGAGTTTTGTGATGTGGTATCGCGATTACTTTAGCAAGTAGCCTATAGACCTCTCGCAAATCCACGCCCCGCAACAACCACTTTCTTTTTACGAGGCAAATATCTAGTGAACGTTGTAATGATTGGCGCGGGCTATGTCGGCCTGGTCTCGGGAGCGTGCTTCGCAGAATTCGGCGCATCCGTAGTCTGTGTCGACAAGCAGGAAGATCGCATTAGTTCCCTGAAGGCGGGCAGCATTCCCATCTACGAACCCGGGCTCGATGACCTGGTGAAAAAAAATGCCGATGCTGGTCGGCTTTCCTTTACCACAGACCTTGCAACCAGCGTTCGCAATGCAGACCTTGTTTTCATCGCTGTCGGCACGCCAACTCGACGAGGTGACGGTCATGCAGATCTCAAGTACGTCTACGCCGCCGCAGAGGAAGTAGCACAAAACCTTCAGGGCTATACGGTCATCGTCGACAAGTCGACGGTGCCCGTCGGTACTGCTCGCGAAGTGGCACGCGTCATTCGCAAAACCAACACCGACGCAGACTTCGATGTCGCCTCAAATCCCGAGTTTTTGCGGGAAGGCTCTGCCATCGGAGACTTCATGCGCCCTGATCGTGTCGTGCTCGGTGTCGAGTCTGAGCGCGCCGAGGCTCTGCTGAGAGAGCTGTACAGACCCCTCAATCTTATTGAAGCCCCCATTCTCGTCACAGACTTGGAAAGCGCTGAGCTCATCAAGTACGCGTCGAACGCGTTCTTGGCCACGAAAATCAGTTTCATCAACGAGATGTCAAACCTTTGCGAAAAAACCGGTGCTGACGTGAACGCCGTTGCCAAAGGCATGGGCATGGATAAGCGGATCGGCAATAAATTTCTCCATGCGGGCCCAGGGTATGGCGGCTCCTGTTTTCCCAAAGATACGCTCGCGCTAAATCGCATGGCCCACGAATATGGGGTTAGCAGTCGGATCGTGGAGGCGGTCGTCGAGGTCAACGCGTCTCAGAAAGCCCGCATGGTCGCAAAAATTCGCGAGGCGCTGGGGGGCTCCGAGGCCGAAAAGACCATCGCCATTCTCGGACTGACCTTCAAACCTGAAACGGATGACATGCGCGACGCACCCGCTCTCGCGATCCTTCCTGCGCTGGCCGATCGCGGCGCAATCATCCGTGCCCATGATCCGGAAGGCATCGACGAAGCCCGCCACTTGCTGCCCGATAGCATCGAATTTTGTGAGCGAATCGAAGATGCGGTCAGTGGAGCCGATGCCATCGTTCTTATGACAGAGTGGAATCTGTATCGCGGACTTGATCTTCCATCGCTCAGAGCGAGTATGAAGGGCGATGTCTTCGTCGACCTGCGCAATGTTTACGAGCGCAACCTCATGGAAAGAGCCGGCCTCACATACACCAGCGTCGGACGCTAAACGCACTTCGGGCCCCATTGCCAGACGGCAAAGCGCCCTGCACTGCCAACCATCAGCGCACTTGCCGCCTGGCGACTCGTGCTTTTACCCCGTGAAAGACCGTGTTAGTTTCATCGTTTCTCGCTAATCAGCCATCGTGCAGGGACCACCATGCGAGGCTTTTCAAAACTCAGGTACTCGAAAGGCAAATGCAGCCCGAGAACGTTGACCAGTTCACTGTCCCGGATACTGGCGTCGATCAACGAAGCATTGCCGCCTCGCGAAAGCAAAATCTTTCGCGGCGAACAGGTGTGTTTGTCGAAAGTCGTTCTTGAAGGACTGAACCAGCCTGCAAAGACGCGCCGCCATGGGTATGACACCGCCGGCTTCGGCGGGCGCAGTTTTCCGGTAACCCCGTGACCATTGCAGGCCGCATTAACCTGCTCATCACTAGCATAGCGACCGTGGTGGCGTTGTTGTTCGTTCTCTTCCTGGGCCAGCGCGAGTTTAATCATCAGCTGAGAACGGTAACGGCTCAGGCGGAAAGCATCGTTCGCGGCAAGTCGCAACTTCCCATTTACCTCTACTTTGGGGATGGCGCAGCGCTAGACACTTCCCTAGAGCGTTTGATGGATTTGTCTGACGCCGTGAAGCGAGCGGTGTTCTTCAACAACTCCGGTGACGTTGTCGCTCAGCAACATCAGCCCTGGGCCGCAGCGGATATGCTGACGGATCTCAGCGTTCTGCGCGAAGGTAAATCTCCCATGGACTCGGTTCGCTATGACCAGCGAACGGGCACGCCGCCCAGCTCTCTCAGCTGGCTCGCCGTCGTTCTCGGAGGTGAACGCAACATTACCCTGAGCATTCCAATAGTTTCTGCTACCAACCCGACGCAGGACAATCTCAGCCGCGCGGATTTTGCACGTGCGATTGTTGATCCAGCCGAAGTAAAGAGTCTTTTTGTTTCGGGATTTGGCGAGGTAACCATCAGCGCGACGGCACTTCGAGGGCTTACGCTACCGACTGTCGGCTTTGCGGCCATCTTCGCGGCAACCGTGGTCGTCGCATGTTGGCTTTTTGGCCGCAGTATCACCCGTCGCATCACTGCTCCCCTCGGAAATCTCGCTGCAGTCGCTGAGGACATCGCCACAGGCCGCCAAACCCAGCAACTGCGCGTACGGGGTTCGGGAGAGATTCGGCAGATCACCGAGGTACTGAATGGGGTCATCGTTGGGTTAAACAAAAAGACCCAGCAGATGGATGCGGACAAGAAAATCCTGAACATGAAGGTCTCTGAACGCACTTCCCAGCTTTCGGAAGAGCGCCAAAAGCTGAGCAAGGCAGAGCAGAACGCGTCGGCCGCCAGAGACAAGCTTCGCCACCTCGCCTACTTTGACAGCCTAACGGGCCTCCCGAACCGCAGGCTCTTCGCTGAGCAGTTGTCTCTTCTTCTGCGCCTGGCCTCCAGGAACGCAGACAAGGTGGGACTGTTGTTTATAAACATCGACAACTTCAAAAGGATCAATGACTCCCTAGGCACCGAGCAGGGGGACGAGTTACTTCGGCAGGTGGCATTTCGACTTCAGGAAGGTGTTCGAGAGAGCGATGTGCTTCATCGCTCGAAGGCAGAGAATGCGTCAATCATGGATCTATCTCGCATGGGCGGCGATGAATTTACCGTGGTCCTGAACAAAGCGGCCGACCTCGATTCAGCCGCTTTGGTGGCGGAACGGCTGGGGGACGCACTCGCACAGCCATTCCTGATTGATCGGCAGGAGGTCATTATCACGGCCAGTAGTGGTATCACGATCGCGCCGGATCAGGCGACGGACGTCGAAAGCCTTTTACGCAACTCTCGAACGGCTATGCTTAGAGCGAAGAGGGATGGAAGAAATCGCGCAGTGCGTTACGACGGCAGTATGGAGAGCGCCAACCGGGAGCGATTGCAGCTCGAAAATGAGTTGCGTCGGGCTGCCGAAAAGAATCAGCTGCTTCTTCACTACCAGCCTCAGGTTCACGGCCAGAGCGGCCAGGTCGTAGGAGCCGAAGCGCTTGTACGCTGGAAGCACCCGGCGCGCGGGCTTGTCCCACCGTATCAGTGGATACCCCTCGTCGAGGAGCTTGGCATCATCGACGAAGTCGGCGAATGGGTGTTACGAGAGGCCTGTCGGACACTGGTGAGCATCCGGAAGAAAGGTCTGAATCTGCCGAAAATTTCCGTCAATGTTTCCGCACTTCAGTTCCATGACAGGTTCATCGAAACGGTCGATCAGGTGCTCAAGGAAACAGGCTTGTCTCCCTCGTCCCTGGAACTTGAGCTCACCGAAGGCATCATCATCAATGATCAGGATACGACCGTCGGACGCGTGCAGCGGCTCAAAGACCTTGGTGTTCGCCTATCCATCGATGACTTCGGTACCGGCTACTCTTCATTGAGCTACCTGACGCGCTTCCCACTCGACGAGCTGAAAATTGATCGCTCCTTTGTTCTGGGCATTGCCGAGGGGCAACAGAGTGCCCTCATTGTGCGCGCCATTATCGCGATGGCCAAAAGCCTGGAGCTGGACATCGTTGTGGAGGGCGTTGAGCACCCGGAAGAACTCCAGTTTTTCAGGGATCAGGATGTCCACGTAACTCAGGGGTTTCTCTTTAGCCCACCAGTTCCTGAGGAAAAGTTGGCCGAGCTTCTTCAGCCCGGCGTGTTTCTCAAGCAACTTGAGCTTTTGGACAGACGCCTTGGAGCGCCCTCTATCACTGTCGAAAAGGCTTAGCTATTCGCGCTCTGTTGCTCATCCCGCGCTTTGCGCATCGCTTGAATATTGGTCAGATTTTGCTTGAAGGCATCGACCACTTTATCCACGCCGGATGGGTTTAGGCCACCGCTGTTGCCGGTAACAGAGTATGTTGCGTACACCCCGGAAGCGGTCATCAGCGCCCAGGACACCACGTTGATGGGAACGCCTTCGTCTTTCATAGCATTGGCGAGGTCAATAAAACGCTCCATGCAATCATCATGTTGTGTTGTTTGCTCATCACTCATTGGTAAGGATCCTGCTGGTGTATTTACGAAGGGCGCGAAGTTTAGCACCGCCTGTGCAACACAGACACAGCGACTGCGCTAGTCTTGAGGCGTTGCCCCCCTTTGATTAGTCTGCTGCACTTATTCCAGTACTGAGTTCGTACGTGCACCTCGCCTATTCCCACCGTATTGCCGCTGCTGCTGCTCTCGCGCTGCTTTCGGCTAGTCACGGCCTGGCTCAGGAGGGTGATTCAGAAAATCGAACTCGCTGGTCCGCTGAGGCAGGCATCGGCTTCGAATACGACACCAACGTGTCGGTCGATGAAGTCGATCTGACTAGTGGTCAGAGTGATACGGCGTGGATCGTAGACTTTGAGCTCGGTATGCGTCACAACTTCAGCGAAAAGACAGCAGCGACATTGACCTACGATATCAGTCAAAGCAGTTACAGCGAATTTTCCAGAGTCGATCGCCTCACGCAGATCGCCGGTGCCGACCTCAGTCATGATCTTGGTAAGGCGAGAGCCGGCGTATCTGCGTACTACATCGACTCTCGCCTTGATAATCAGGCCTTCCTTCAGTACGTGCGCATGTCCCCTTCGCTCTCGGGGTTTCTAGCGCAAAAATGGTTTGCACGCGGCGCTTACGTCTACTCGGAGCGCGAAATAGAGGAGCGGCCACAGCGAGACGCGACTACCCAGACCGGCGAGTTTGATTTGTACTACTTCCATCGCGGGCTGCGTAGCTACGTGAACATAGGTTATCGGTATAGAGACGAAGATGCGGTGGCGCAGGAACTAGACTTCGATGCCCACGCACTCAAGCTCAGATACATTCGCCGATTTGATTTATGGGGCAAGAAAGCAAAAGCCGAGGCCGCTTTGAGATACGAGGTACGCGATTACCTCAGTGACGAACCAACGATTGGGGAGCCGCGAAATGACGATCGCCTGCGGGTAAAGTTCGACTTCGAAATACCACTAAGCCCTAGGCTGACGTGGCAAGCCTCAGCGAGCTACGGAGACTACATCTCTAACCTGCCGCGTGCCGATTTCACACAGACCATCGTCTCTACGCGGCTGCAATACGCCTGGGATTGAAGCCCGCTGGAGGCTACTAAGTTCGTCTTTAGATGATCCGTTGTGACTGCGCCGTGACCCAGCATGGAACTTCCCTGTCCGCACTCATAACACGTACAAAAAAGGGCGCGTATGCGCCCTTTTGTTTTCAGCCATCGATCGCCAACGGCGAAGACTCAAAGGCTGCTTAGGGTCAAAAGACCGTATCCGTAAATACTGTCACGCCCCGGCGGCCCCAGATCGACCGCACTCTCTAACAGCATAGAGATGATGTCGCCGGAGGGACGGAGATGACTGAGACGTGCGGCCGCGGTCACAGCAAATGGCACGGCAAAGGAGGTACCGGAAGAGGCTGCGTATCCGCCACCGGGAGCCGCGTGACGAAGATCAACGCCAGGCGCAGCAAGCGCCAGATAATCTCCGCGATTAGCGAGCCGGAAAACCTGCTGGGAGGCATCAACAGCCGTAACCGCTACTACAGAGTCATAAGCTGCAGGGTACATCGGTCGCGCGACAGGGCCACCATTGCCCGCGGCTGCCATAACGACCATTTCCTGATCAGCCGCACGATCTAGGGCTTTCTCCAGTAGGCGATTCGGGGGACCTGCCAGGCTGATGTTCACGACATTAACGTCGGCACTGGACAACCAGTCGAGAGCTCGGATCAGGCTGACGGTGCTAGCAATCTCTCCCTTGTCACCGTCCAATTCAAACACCGATGCCGCATAGAGTTCCGCATTGGGTGCCAGGCCCAGATACTCCGGTGAGTTTGCCGCGATGATCGACGCAATCGCCGTCCCGTGGAAATCGGGAGAGGCGGCGCCAGGACGGGCAAAAGAGCGGGTCTCGATACGCGACTGAGCCAGCGCAGGATGGGTAGTGTCGACCCCACTGTCGATCATTCCCACCTTCACGTCCATGGCCGCCAGGTCGTCAGGCAGCGGCATCGCGGATCGAGGCATCATACCGTCCGCCGCCGCCACATCCGGCGCGCCAGCGGTGTAGAAGTGGTTCAAATCAACTTCCGCCCGGTCCTTGCCGACGATGTCCATGACGCCATCACGGACCTTAATGATGTCAAAGGTGCTCGGCGCAGCGACCTCAGCGAGCCGAAGACCGAGTCCGGGGAGCTCTGTCACCGTGTCAAACAAAAAGCCTTCGTCTGACAGTTCGGCGAACACTTCCGGCTCCGCCATCACAAGCCACTGCTCTTTCGAAATCCGGGCCTCGTCTACCTCCAGGTCGCTCTCCAGGCCATCGAGAATTTCGTCGATCTCGCTTTCAACGCGCTCCTCAACGGCAAGCACAAGCCGCTGTTCCGTTTCGTCCTCTACCGCAGCCTCGATATTCTGTGCCACGGATTCTTCGACGGACGTCTCTACCGTCGTAATTACTGCAATTTCGACAGCCTCTTCAACGTTGGCCTCGACCGCATCTGCTACCGATTCATCAACCACACTCACGACGCTGTCCTCGATAGAGGCTTCCACTGATTCTTCTACGGCGGACACGACGCTACCCTCAAGAACGGTTTCCACAGAAGCCTCGACTGATTCTGAAACGCTCTCCTCGACCAACGATGCGACTGTGAATTCCACCGAGCCTGAGATCGCTTCTTCAGTACTGTTTTCAGCCTGTTCCTGCAGGTAATCTTCAATCGCTTGAGCAACGCTGTCGTCCACCACGTTCACAACGTTTTCCTCAACCGAGGCTTCAACGTCCGACAGCAAACTTTCCTCGATAGAGGACTCGACGTTTTCCTCAACCGCAGCAGCAATTTCCTGCTCTACAGCCGCTTCAGCAGATTCTTCGACCGACTCCACAATAACTTCTTCGACACTGCTCGCTACCGCCTCCTCGACGGACTCTTCCACGCTGCTCTCAGTGGCCTCAGCAACGGTCTCGGCAACCGACTCTTCTACGGCTTCCTCTACGGCGTCGACGACGGTTTCTTCAACGTTGCTTTCGAGCTGATCCTCGACTGAATCAGTTACCGATGCATCAACGGTGGTCTCAACGGACTCAGCAATGCTGTCCTCAACATCGTCCTCCACCACGTCTGCGACAGAATCTTCAACGGACTCTTCAATGGTCTGTACAACGGTTTCATCCACAGAATCCTCGATCGTTGCGTCGAGAGTCTGCTCGATGGTGTCCTCGATGTTGTCTTCGATGTTTTCCTGGATGTTCTGCTCAGTGACCTGCTCAACGGAATCCTCGACGGAATCTTCGACACTGTCCTCCACGGCGTCGACGATCTCTTCCTCGACCACCTCTTCAACGTCTTCCTCGACCTGCTCCTCGACGCTCTCTTCCACATCTTCTTCAGCAGGATCGGGCCCCAGGAAACCGCCCACAGGCAGCTGACCAAAAGCCGGAATCGCAGCCGCCATTGAAATCGCCACGAACAACGCCAGCAGCAGAGCGCGCGAGTCAATCAGCTTTGCGCAGCTTCTCTGCGCTCCCGCAGGGGAATCGCAATTTGCAATAAAACCCATAAAGTCTTTTCTTTTCATGACGTTACGACCCACTGCGCAAGTGCGCTGTCAAACCTATCCGACTCGGCTTAGCTTCTTTATACTGACGTTTTGAGCGAGATTTCATTCCGAGGCCCAGACGAAAGTTTTAGTCAGGGTGGCTGGCAACCCTGCTCCAAAAGGCAGTCGCTCGAGCGCCGGAACACACTGGCTGAGTATCGGATATCGCCGATTTCGCCTAAACATTTAACCAAGCCATGCTCACGTCCAAGATTTTGGCGATGCCTGAAACAAATTTTGGAATAAACCACGCTCCAAAGCGTTATCGATTTTAGCAGGGAATGCATGTCGTCGCTTAGCGAAACAATACTCGGCACCAGACAGCGCCAGGAACTTATGACAGAGCTGAAAGGCTTGAAGCGGTTCTGTATGTCGCTGGCGGGCAATGAGGCCGATGCAGACGATCTACTCCAGGGCACCGTGGAGAGATTGCTGCAGCGTGGCATTCCCGCCGACGCGCACACGGCTCGCTGGGCCTACCGGGTTTGCAAGAACCTGTGGATCGACGAGTTGCGGTCGAGAGAGGTGAGGTCGCGCCACGTTAACAACGTGGTGCAGGCTGGGGAGGCGCTGGATATCTCCCCCTCCGCTGAGGTTCAGTCAGCGGGGGAGCAGAGTCTGGCGGCGGTGAACGCGGCCCTGGCCAGGCTTCCAGAAGAGCAGCGCATGGCGCTGACGCTGGTAGCCGTGGATGGCAAGAGTTACGCCGAGGCGGCAGAGATTCTTGAAGTCCCCATTGGGACCATCATGAGTCGCATCGCCCGGGCACGAAAACAGCTTTTGCCCGCTATTGGGTAGTCCGGATACAGGACAGGCGGGTAAACGAGCGTCACAGCGACGCAGGGGTTCTTTAGGGCCCTGATTGAAGCAAAAGCGACGCAAAAGTGACGCAAAAGTGACGCAAAAGTGAAGCAAAACAATGGAGCGTAGCGGGATGAGCCCACAGGTAACAGACACAGATGTAGAACTGCTCTCGCGGTATCTTGACGGTGAACTGCCTGCAGCGGATTCCCGTGCCCTTGAAGCGCGACTCCATGAAGATTCGACCTTGCAGACGGCGCTTCTGAAAATGCAGGAGCTAAACCAGCAGCTCCGCGATTCCTTTGCTGAGCACGCGACCGTGCCGACCGCAGTATCACAGCTTCTTGCGGAGGAAACCCAGGAATCGGGTGCGACAGTGCTTCGCTTCCCCTCGCGGAAGAGTGAGAGTGTTGAAGCCAATCGGCGCTGGCCCTACGCAGTCGCGGCTTCCTTTGCTGCGGTGATGGCCATTTCCATGATGGGCGATTACGGCTCTTCCGTAGCTTCGCTTCCGGGTAATGATGGGCTTGTGTCTGCAGCTCTGGATACACAGCACTCTGGCGCAGACTGGACAACCCTCCGTGACGGGCGTGAGCTGCAAACCGTTCTTACCTTCCCTCATGAGGACGGCCGCTGGTGTCGTGAGTACCTTCTGAAGTCCGATTCTGACTGGCGGGCCGTTGCCTGCCGCGAAGACGGCGAATGGGTCACGCAGGCCGCAGGACTGGAATCCTTTCTTGAGTCAGCGGACGCCTACCGCCCGGCTGGCGCGAGCGACTCGGCGCCCGTTGCAGTCTTCATTAGTCAGCACGCCGCAGATATCGCCCTAGGCTGGGAAGCGGAAGAAGCGCTCATAAGCAGAGGCTGGGACTAACATCGAAGCCGTCGCTCAGTGTTAGTCGAACCGTAGCCGCACTGGCTGACACCACCTGCTTCCCACCCTATTAATCGCCACAATCTCCGCGCCGAGAACAGCGGAGCTGGAACGACTCCGCCTACCTGTCCAACGGACATGACCGGAAGGCCCGAGGCACCCAATTTACTGAGTTCTGTCCTCTTGGGTTCCTTCAGCAAGCCTGCCATACGAAAGCCTTTTACGATTAGACACGCCATCGGCGATTTAGAAACCCTTCAACCGTTGAGAAAGCTTCAAGACCTGGCCCCATCCCCAGCGGGAAGGTATTCCGCATAGAAGTAGTCGGACCGCCTATCGTTTCGGATTAACCGCGTTTCGGATTGACAGGATCACGTTGGAAGGACGCAGGAAGAAGGTAGGAAGGTTCAGAGACCGGTACCCGAGCCGCATGCGCGCTTTTGCGTCTTCATGCACCCAAAAACCCGTCGGTACCGTCTCTGGAGAAGGCGTTTCACTCCTCTCTGTCTAGATGACGGTGCTGAGGTGAGGCTTATTCCAACAAGCCGGTAATTATTTCGATTTTTTTCTCTTTGGTTTATGAACGCTGCGAGGCCGAACACGCCATCAGCGATCAAACCCGGGGATGCCCATCAGCCCCACTGCGGATGGGCAGTCCTTGATAAGCCGACTCACCCCCCTTTTGGATGCGTACGGCGGCGCGAGTGCTCCATAAGTGCCCAAAGCACATTACTCGAACTTACCTGACCCACCAGCTTGCCGTCTTCAATGACAGGCCTGCGGCGCTGTCGGGACTTGAGCATGTCCGCCGCCACCTCTACGATGCCGTCGCCGGGGCGACAGGAGACAATCTCTGCAGTCATCGCGTCCTGAACCTGCGCATGCTCGGGATCCCCCTCGTTGTAGATCGCATTGAGCACCGAATTGATGCAATCCAATTCTGAGAGCACTCCTACGGGAATACCCTCGTCGTTGACCACCGTGACCCCGGTCAATTTGTACTCCATCAGAGTTTCCACCGCCTGCACGAGGTTGTCATTGCAATTGATCGTGAGTGGGTTGCGGCGCATACAATCTTTAATGGTGCTGGGTGCTGCCATGAAACCTCTCCGTCTGTGCTGAGGGGCCAAAGGTAGCGCGTTCCTGTTCCACCCGTCTACGCACTCCCGTGGCACGGACTCGTGTCCGGGAAGGCTGGACGTGCGTTATGCTCTGCCCACATCAAATCATTGAGAGGACGATTTCGTGGCGCTATACGAGGGCTTTGATTTTTCGAACAAGACTGTTTGGATTACCGGAGCTTCGTCCGGGATCGGCGAAGCATTGGCCAAGAAAACCGCCGAACGCGGGAGCACGCTGATTCTCTCCGCCCGCAACGTCGAAGAGCTCAATCGCGTTGCTAAACTCTGCCAATCGGCAGGCGCATCGACATCAAATGTCGTACCGCTCGACGTCTCGGACCATGACAGTCTCAAACCCCTTGCGGATAGTGTCATTGAAGAGTTCGGAGCCATTGATCTGCTGGTCAACAATGCGGGAATTTCCCAGCGTTCTTTTTGCAAGGACACCAGTTTTACCGTGTATCAACAGATGATGGACATCAATGTCCTGGGACAGATTGCCCTTACGCTGGCGGTGCTACCGTCAATGCTGGAGCGCGGATCTGGCCACCTGGCGGTCACCTCCAGCGTCGCCGGTAAAATCGGCGCCCCCCAGCGCACCGGATACTGCGCTGCGAAGCATGCGGTCATGGGATTCTTTGATGCTCTGCGCTCTGAGGTCACGGTCGACGGCCTTCAGGTCACCACGATCACACCGGGATTCATCCGCACCAACGTCTCCAGCAATGCCCTGTCTGGAGATGGTTCTAAGACGGGCTTCACGGACGAGAATATTGCCGAAGGCATGGATGTCGACGAGTGCGCACAGGTGATCATCGATGGCTTTGAAAATGGGATCCCCGAGATCACCGTCGGCGGCCGGGAGGTGGGCATGCTCGATCTCAAACGCTCCGACCCCGAAGCGGTGTTCAACCTGGCAGACCAGATGGCACGGCGGCTGCGCGGACTCACTTGAGTCTCGCCCTGAAACGTCGGGACTTCCTGCTCGGAGCTTTGACTTTTTCGGGCCTGCACGGATGTGGCAATTACAAGGTTAAAAATCTCGCCAAGTCCGATATCAATCTTGTAACCGATGAGTTCATCGCAGAAACCCGAGGGCTGGTTGCCGATTTGATGGTAAAACTCTACCGCCGGAATCCCGACCAGCTACTTCGCGGAGACCTGCACACCATGGCGGGGCGCCTGACTCTGATAAGAGAAACGCGTGGTGCGCTTCGTTTCGAAGAACTTTCGAATCTCGAAGAAATCGAGGCCCTGGATC
Organism: Pseudomonadota bacterium; assembly: GCA_038750875.1. GTDB lineage: Bacteria > Pseudomonadota > Gammaproteobacteria > Pseudomonadales > Halieaceae > Congregibacter. The sequence continues at coordinate 21,400 of JBCDGU010000005.1, forward strand.
ATGTTTTTGATCCGGGCTTTCAGGGCGACCGGGTTTTTCTTTTAATCGTCGGTTTGGGCGGCATGTTGCGACGCGCCTATGGCTACAACACCGAGTTGTACATGTTCGACTCCCTGAATCCAGAGGTTCTGGAAGCCAGTGCGCGCAATACGGAGATTCTGTTGTGGCGATTGAAAAACAACCGGAAACCCAATGGCGACCTCTTCCTCATTACCAGCGAGTATCAGGGTGTCATCGACAACCTTAGCTTCGAGCGGCTGTTCGGCAAACTCATTGCTTTACAGGACATGATGGCGCGCATCGCCTCAGACGCCGACGATCGACGCGTTACCAAAGCTGTCCATACAGCAACATCGGTTTTCATTCCCCTGCCCATCTGATTCTGTAATCCTGCAAACCGCGTTGACTATACCTAACCCCAGATACCTTTGAGACCTCCACGACCCATGAACAGCAGACCCCCCCTCTTCCAACTCTCAACATCGATCTCAGCAGGCCTGCTTGCCGTTTCAGCCGCCTTTTCCATGGCTCAAGAGCCGCCAGCAGTAGGCATTGCCGAGTCCCGTGTGGCGCAGGCCATTAGTCGCATCGAATCCATGGATGACGAATACAACGCGGTTATCGCGGTCGACGCAAAGGCCATGGCAGCCGCCAGGGCTTTGGATCGCCAGCGCCGTGCGCGCGGTCCGCTGTACGGCGAACCGGTCCTTCTCAAAGACAACATTGAAGCTGGAGAGCTAGCGACCACCGCAGGCTCTCTAGCTCTGGCATACAACCGAACCGGCCGTGACGCACCCTTAGCCGAATCCCTGCGAGGCGCAGGCGCAGTCCTAATAGGCAAGGCAAATCTGAGTGAGTGGGCGAACTTTCGATCAGAGTTTTCCAGCTCCGGCTGGAGTGGCGTCGGCGGCCAGACACGCAATGCCATCGATCCAACTCGCAGCCCCTGCGGCTCAAGTTCGGGCTCGGCCGTCGCTGTCGCCCTGGGTTACGTCGATATTGCGATCGGTACAGAGACGTCAGGATCCATCGTCTGTCCGGCAGCTATTAACGGCGTTGTCGGCTTCAAACCCACGCACGGGTTAGTGAGTGGCGGGGGAATCGTGCCCCTCGCAGGCACTCAGGATACGGCCGGCCCGATCGCCAAGAACGTCACTCTTGCATCCCGAACTCTCGCCGTCATGAGTCAGCGGGATCGCGATGAAGATGGAGTGATTCGCGGCGGCCTGATGAATCTGGATGCGGTATCGAGTCTGGAAGGGCTGCGCGTCGGCGTCTTCGCGAATACTCAGGGATACGATCCTCGGCGGGACAAAGAACTCGAGCGCACCCTCGATCTTCTCGAACGTCGTGGAGCTACTCTTATCCCCGATCTGCGCATCAATCCGTATGAGGGTTACCGTAGCGATTCCTATGATGTTCTGTTGTGGGAGTTTCGGCGTGATCTCAACGCTTATCTGGCTGCACTGCCCAATGCCCTCAACCAAATGACACTAGCGAAGCTCATCGCCTTCAATGACGCCCACGCGGACACGGAACTCCAGCACTTCGATCAGTCTATCTTCCTAAAGGCCCTGGCGATCGAGGACACACAAGAAGAGTATCAGCGCAAGCGCACGGTCACGCAGAAGGCGATGCGTGAGGACGGGCTGGACAAGCTGTTTGAAGACAATAATCTCGATGTGCTCATCGGCATCACGGAAGGGCCGGCCTGGAAGATCGATTGGATCAATGGCGATGCGTTCTTTGGACCGGGGATGGCTGGGCAGGCCGCCGTAGCCGGCAACCCCCACATTACGCTCCCCCTCGCGGCAGTAGGAGGGCTACCCGTGGGTATTTCACTGGTTGGAGAGCGCTGGATGGATCACAAGTTGGCCGCCATCGCTCACCTACTGGAGCAGGAGTCAGCAGACTGAGCGTTGTTTCGCAACGCGCAGCCATCCAATCCAAGAGATACTCCCCAAGATGGAGCGGGCATCACCCGTCACGGAGTCTTACGGATGGGTTTAATGCGTCGCGAGAATTTTCTCCTGTAGATGCTCGCCTGCCGTGGTTTTCGGGTAACGAGGCGGGTTCTCCTCATCAACGCAGGACGATAGCGCCTCCACCATAGTGTCGCTATCCGGGTCAACAAACAGCGCGATAGAGAAACGATCCCCCGAAGGCACACGCGGCAGCACCCGGTGCACCGTCGATCGATAGCGGCCGTTACTCCAGCGTTCGAGAAGATCACCTGCGTTGATCACGATTGTTTCTGGACGGGGCGGGACGTCATGCCATGCGCCACTAGTCGACTGCACCTGTAGCCCACCGACGTTGTCCTGAAACAGTAACGTGAGCATTCCGTAGTCTGTATGGGCCCCCGCCCCCATCTGTTCTGCGTCTACGCGAGCACCGTTGACGGGCGGGTAATGAAGAAGTCTCAGGGTCACATTCTCGCCGTTGTGGCGTGACACAAAGAAGTCCGCCGGGGTCTCCAGCGCACGCGCCAGCAGTCTCTGCAGGCGTTGGGCTGCTCCAAGCACATCGCCGTAGAAAATCACCATCTCGTCGCGAAATTTCTCACTCGGCCATCGCTCCGATGCAATGCCCGCCGCGGTCAGGTTACGCATGGTGAAGGTTTCTTTTAGATCAGCTGGCTTAGCCGGGTCCAGGCTCTCCTCCAGCAAGCCCTGGTAGCCAAAGTTTTCCGCGGCAAGGCCGTAGGCACAGCGAGCCTTCGTCGCGCTGGGCTCGGCAAAAAAGTGTCGAGAAACAGCGAAGGCCTTCTCTACAATTGACTGCCGAAGACCAAGATTCTGCAGAGCCATAAAGCCGACGTCTGACAAGGCACGGTCGATGTCCACAGCAATCTCGCTGTCCTCACGCGTGTTGCTATCGCAGTCGATAAGAGGGACTTCCATGATTGCTCAGCTTCCGACAAAGTCTGCCGAGCGTGTCACAGCATGGAATCATCCGCAATCTAAGGTGCTGTGTTCTAGCGGTCGGAGAAAATCGAGCCTTGGGCCGATGCGTTGAGGATGGCGATTGCGGTGAATTTATGGAGCGGTCAATCCTTGGGGGCAGTGAACACAAAGAACGACCTAAATCCGGAAAATTACCGGCTAGAGCAGGAACTAATCAACCCCTGCGCCCTCTTAGAGACAACAACATTTGAGAGACAAATCGTGATTCTTCTTCGTCCCCGCAATTCAGGCTGGCAGTCAAAGGCAACGCTCACGCGCCGCTTTAACGACACGCCAGATGGGTCAGCCGTGCAGCGCGTGGCGCTTTCAACGCTTGGCACGCTTCTCGCCCTGGCGGGCTTCGTCATTCCCTGCACTATTGCCATGGCACAGGAATCGATGGGCCCACTAGAGGAAGCGGATACAACGTGGACGAACCTGCTTAAAGAGTGCGTGGTAGAAATCAATGATGGCGGCGGAACCGCCGTGAACTACGACTGCTTCGCAGAGAATCAAAGCACGCTCAACAGATACCTCGAGACGCTAAGCGGTGTTGATCGCAACGCTTACAACACCTGGGGGCGCGACGACCAGCTGGCGTACCTCATCAACGCCTACAACGCTTACACCGTCGATCTGATCCTTGACTCCTGGCCCGACATCGAGTCTATCCGCGATTTGGGAAACATCGTCTTCAACTCGCCCTGGAAAAAAGAGTTCATTCCGCTCTTCGGTGAAACCGTCGCCCTCGACGACATTGAGCACGGCATGATTCGAGAAGCCGGAGTATTCGACGAGCCAAGAATCCATTTTGCCGTGAACTGCGCGAGCATCGGTTGCCCTGCGCTGCGGCGGGAGGCTTACCACGGCAAAGAGATTGATGCTCAACTCGAAGACCAGGTCGAACGTTTTCTGGGGGATCGCACCCGTAATCGCTTTGAAGATGGCGAGCTAAAAGTGACACGACTGTTCAAGTGGTACCGTGATGACTTCACAACTGGCTGGCGCGGCGCAACCAGCGTAGAAGAGTTTACGCTGCTCTATGCGGAGGTTCTTGGACTCAACGAGCAAGAGGCGCAACGCCTTCTCGATGGGGATATCGACATCGAGTACACCGAGTACGACTGGGCACTGAACGGCCTCTGAGATTAAGGCGCTCCTGACACGGTGCCCGTGTCCGTATCGCTCTGCGCATCTGCGGCGTCACCGTTGCTGGGGTAAGCGCTGCCCACGCTTTCGCCGGCTTCAGCACCGTCAGCCTCAGGCAGGGCTGGCAATCTCAACAACAGCAGTAGCGAAACAAAGGCGAGTACCGTGGCGGCAAGGGCTGCCGGCAGCAGCCCCAGCGTCACCCAAGGCGCCAAAAGCGCCGTCGCACCGGCAGTAACCAGCATTACGTAAAGTATCACCAGTGCCGAGGCTCGCGCGTCGTCGCCGCCGGAAGCCTGAAGCGCGCTATAGAATCCCGGCGGCCCTCGCAAGCCGAAGCCGGCATTGAACGGTAGAAACAGAATCCAGATCAATAGAGGTTCGCGGCCACCAACAAGTCCGTAACCGGCTAGCGCAGCACAAGCAATCACCACCATGAGCGATCCTGCATAAATGGTTTTTTCCCGCCCCAATCGCGCCACCACAGTGCTGGACAGGTTTGCCGCGATGATGAACGTGGAAATCCCCGACACCTGCATGATGATAAAGTCGGTGATGTCGCCACCTAAAGCCACGACAAAGACGGTGGGCATGGCGAATACGAAAGCCAGCAACGCGCCAAGGCCAAACCCCTGACTCAGTGCATAGCGCTGAAAAACAGGGCTGCGAAGTAACAGCCAATACCCGAGCCGCGAGGGATTTCCGACCACTTCCGGAATGGCTTTCCCCAACACGGCGATGGCAGCGCTGAGTACGAGCGCAGCAACGGCGGTCACCCAGAATGACGCAGTCCAGCCATAGGCATCGAATAACCACACTCCAATGATGGGGGCAATCGCCGGTGCAAGTGATTCAATACTCCCCAAAGCACCAAGCGCCCGCAGAGCACCCTGCTCGTCGAAAAGCGCGCGCACAATTCCGGGGGCTACCACAGCGGCACAGGCTGCAGCGAGGCCCTGTAAAAACCGGAGTGCAATGAGCATGGGCAGGCTCGTCGCGAGACCAGCAGCACCCGATAGGACGCCGTAGAGCACCATTGCCACCAAGAGCATGCGCCGGTGCTCCAGCCTCGCACCGAGCTCTCCGAAGAGCAGCAGGCCTATACCCGTGCCAGCCGCAAAGGTCGCAAGGACGAGCTGCGATTGACTCACGGTGCCACCCAGAAAATCAGGCAGCTGAGGGACCGCCGGGAGCACAAGGTCTGTGCCGGCGAGTCCAAGAACGGTGCAGCTGACTAGCAGCGCCGCAACGCCGATGGCCGTTCGCGTGGCCATATCAGCTCTGGTTGGCGTACTGCTCGACGGCGCTCAGGTAATTCGCCTTGGCATCATCGTCGAGGTAGGAACCTTCAAAACCGTTTTTAACGAGAGCCACGGCCTGCTCGCGACTCATCGCCTTTGCCGTTTCTAAAGCGGCAAAGTTTTCCAAAAGATCGCCCCCAAAATAGGCCGGGTCGTCAGAATTCACGGTGGCACAGAGCCCCTGCTCCAAGAGCTCAAGGATGTTGTGATCTTCCATCCGCTCGTAAACACACAGTCGAATGTTCGACAAAGGGCACACCGTTAACGGCGTTCGCTGGGCGGCAAGGCGCTCAAGTAACGCCGCGTCTTCCGCTGAGCGCACGCCATGATCGATGCGTTCGACCTTCAGCAAATCCAGAGAATCCGTCACGAAGGAGGCGGGGCCCTCTTCGCCTGCGTGAGCAGCAAGCCGGTAACCCTGTGAAGCCGCCTCCGCGTAGAGGTTCTGGAACATAGCCGGGGGAAAGTCTTTCTCGGAGCTTGCCAAGCCGATGGCAACAAAGTGCTCACGGTAAGGCTGCGCATCATCGAGCATCGCCAAACAGTCTGCTTCTGGCAGATGGCGTAGGAAACTCAGAATAAGCTTGACGGACTGACCCCACCCTTCCTGCGCTTCATCAATAGCGCGGGAAAACCCTGTCAGTACCGTCTCAAGCGTCACGCCTTGGGGTGTGTAGGTTTGCGGCTCCACCATGATTTCGCAGTGAACGATGTTCTGCTCCCGACAAACGCCAAGGTAATCACTCATCAACCAGTAAAAATCATCGGCATCGCGAAGTACGGATGCACCCAAGTAGTAAAGGTCGAGAAAACTCTGCAGATCGCGAAAGTCGTAGGCAGCCTCCACGTCAGCAACGGACGCGTAGGGAAGCTCAACCCCGTGCTTGGCCGCCAGCTCCAACAAACGCGGCGCGCGAAGACTTCCATCGATATGCAGATGAAGCTCGGCCTTGGGCATGCCTGCGAGCCACTGAGTCACGGGAGGGTAGCTGTTAGTCATTGGAAGCGGCCTCCTCCATGGTCGCCGGCGCGTTTGAACGAGGCATAGGTGACCCCTCCCGCGCCATGTCGCCTGCAACCGGTGTCAGACTTGAAGGCGGCACCAGCACCTCAAAAAATTCGGCAAAAGCTGCGGCTGCGTCCGTCTCGCGACAGAACAGGGAATTGGCTTCCCCCTCCCGCTTAACAAACACCCCCGCCGTCTCAGCGGCGAAGTGACGGCGCGCTGAACCATCGGCGAGCGTTGCGGGCATTGCCATATCCGAGGTGCCGAGCCAGGGCGCATCGGTTTCATCATAGAGTGCGACCAGAGCCATCTGCTCGCCGACGCAGTAGCGATCCCGGTCTACAACAACCAATGCCGCAAGCACGTCCCAGAAGTAGTACTCCCCGGAGTCGATAAACCAGTCGTTGGCATCGAGTACCTGATCCCAGAACTCAGCGCTGGGATTGTTGACCCTCGCTTTGAAATCCCGCGCAAACTGCTGGGTGACTTTCACGTGATTAGTGACATCCAGTCCCACAAGCTCCAGCGGCAACGATGAACGAAGAACCTGGTCCGCTGCTAGCGGATCCACATAGATATTCCACTCCGCTTTCTCATTGGGATTGTCGTCAGTAAACCCGGGCACAATGATGTTGCCCGGAGCGTCTAGAGCCCCGCCCATGATCACCACCCGGTCCACACCCTTGGCATCGGCGGGATATCGCTCAAGCCACTGAGCGACATTGGTGAGGGGCCCCGTGGCCAGCAAGGTGACGGGGACGTCTTGGCCGTCAATGACAGCGTGCAGCAAATCCACCGCGTGGCGCTCGTTTTCAGAGCGCATGCTGGGCGGAATCTCGACGCCAGAGAGTCGATCCATGTCTTCCTGCCATGGGACGGGGAACACGAAGTGGCCGTCCATGGGATAGGCGTCACCGCAGCTGACGGGGACGGTGCTGTGCGGATCCGCCAGATCGAGCAGCGCTAGCGCGTTTGCAACGCCGGGGCCGCAATGGGCTTCGCCACTGGCCGAGACAGTGACTGCCAGCAGATCGACATCGGGGTGTCGCGCCAAGAAAAGCAGCGCAGCCCAGTCATCAATAGCCATATCCGTATCGAAGATCACAGGAATGCGCGGCGACGGCGTTGGCAGCGCATCGGCGTACCGATCCCAGCCCTGAAGCAGGGCATCAACAACCTTTTGCCCTACCCGCTGCGCCGTATCCAAGGCGCCAAAACCATTGTCGGGGTAATCAGCAGTCGTACTCCAGGCGGCGGACCGGCCCGCGGGCGGCATGGTGTAGTTGCTGACGGTACGAAGCACCAAAACACGCTCGGCGTCGACATAGTCGTTGCGGGCCAGCCGATGCAGCGCGGTGAGTGTTCCAGAGTCTTCCATGTTGGAAGTCATGAAGTTAGCGCTCTCGCCGCCGTAGGCTCGCAGCCAGTCATTGGCCCACTCGTTGAGCTTGTCACCGTGCCAGTAAGTACTGGCGGAGAGCGTTTCACCACGGGTTACAAAAGGCGCACGACGGGCATTGGGGTGCTCACTGAACTGCTCGCGGAAAGCAGCCATCGCCTCCGTATCCATAAGCGGCACGGTTCGCGTGAGCTGATACGCCCACTCAGCAAGTTCTGCGTTCAGAGAAAAGCTGATGGTGTCGAGGGTCCAGCCGGTAGACACATCCTGAGGGCCATCCGCCGGTTTCGATCCACCCAGAGGAATAAACCCATAGGGCCAGTCCTCGGGAATCTCCCGGGCATCGATCTCATACACGAGATCACCATCGACCACGGTCTTGGCCCAGGCGCCTGACCCCAGAGACACGTCCTGAGGATCACCACCGGCAATACCGGCGATTAACCAGTAGGCTTCAGAAAGATCGAAACGCGGATCCACACCCAACGCAAAGGCGGAGGCCGTCGCGTTGGGTATACCTCCGCCTAGGCAAGCAACCAGCAAACCATCATCGCGGTAGTACAAGGGATACTCGCCAAGGCTGAACTCCAGCTCTGTAAGCCCCGGATTGCGTTCGAGCCACAGCTGCAACTCGCCAGGCCGATCCCCCATGGGTTCCCCATTTTCGAACATGCTCAGCACCACCACCTTCACGGGCAGAACATTGTCTGCCGCGTGACATAGGCCGGGCAAAGTAAGTAGAGCAAGGAGGGCTATCTGGGAGAGGCAACGTTGCCCCAGGCGTGAAAATCTCATGGGTGTTCCGTAGTCAGCGTTGATTCAAAAGGCTCGGCTCAGCATACGCAGTCCGACGACGAGCAGAAAGCCTGCAAACACCTGTTGGAGTCATTTTTCTGGGTGTCGATCACCGAGACGAACAGCGACGGGAGCACAGAACACCGCGAGGTGTGCCAGGCACAGGAAGCCGGGCAGACTCCCGTGCCCCACCGCATAAGGCATCGTACCCATAGACGTACGGTGAATCAGCCCGATCAAGGCGCCGGCAAAAAGAAGCGCCGGCAGCAGCGTGAGCAGCTCTGCCAGCATGGTTGTTCCGCTACCTACTTGGTGGCGAGATCAGCGGGTATGGGCGTGCGATCCCGGTAGGTCTCCCAGTTTGCGACCAATGTGTCGACGACCTTGCTTCCGACCACGTAGGCAGACTCCAGAGACGCATCCAGTCCCGCGTAACCTTCATTTTCTGCGAGCAGATTCGTTGCCGCATCAACGCCGGGTGGTGGCATGGTGTAATTGCTCGCGGTGCGAAGAACCATCATGCGGTCGCGATCGGCGCGCCCCGCGTTAGTGAGCCACGTGAGCGCCTGCATGGTGCCCGTATCCTCCATGGCCGAGGTGACAAACTCGCCATTGCCATCGCTCCAGTAGTCCACCCAATCGTTGGCCCAGTCATTGAGAATCTCACCGTGCCAGAAAGTCATGGCGGCCAGATGGTCGCCTTTAAGTACAAAGGGCGGACGCTGAGCGTTGGGATGCCCCGTGTACAAGGAGCGGGTCTCGTCCAGAGACTCAAAATCGGGAAGCACCATATCCTTGGTCAGTTGATAGGCCCACTCCGTCAGATCCGGATTCGTACGGAACATCTCCCCCGTGGGCTCGGGACGGTCCTCGTCAAAGGGCTCATCGGTGTAGCGCGCGATGTAGCCGTACTTCCAATCTTCGGGCATTTCCCGCGGGTCAATCTCGTGAGAGAGATCACCATCAACAAGATATTCGGCCCAGGCTGCACTGCCGATAGACGCGTCTTCGGGATCTACGCCTGATATTCCCGCGACCAGCCAATAAGACTTCGAAAGGTCAAAGCGTGGATCCATGCCCAGCATCATCGTTGACGCGGTGGACTTGGCGGTGCCGATACCGGTGACCATCACCAGCACACCATTCTCAGAGTCGAAGTGCAGATCGTGATGACCGGCGAATTCAAATACCGTGTCGAGGTTTCTGCGCTCGTACCAAAGCTGGAACTCAGCCGCCTGATCGCCCGTGTCTTCGCCAATCTCAAACATGGTAACCACGACTACTTTCACCGGGATGGGCCCGGGAGGGCTGGCGGCCCGGCCTGGCAGGGCTATGAGGGTGAGCAACAGGTAACAGAGGGTGAGGCGTAAGCGCATGATCAGATCTCGCTTTCTTGGATAACAGGTAATTCGGACCCTGGGACAAGCGCCTCAGGGCTTGCGACAGATGCGTCGGACTCGGCGCCCTGTTCCGGGCCTTCACCCCAATCGCAAAGCGCATAGTGGTCGCAGATAAAGCCGTAGCTGTGCGCGTCATCTGCCAGTGTCGCCTCCGGTCGGGTGGCGATACGGCGGGCGAAGTTGTCGATGCGCACGGAGAGGCGAGCAAGGAGCTCAGCTTTATCCTTATCCGGCAGGAAGCCGTACCGAAGCGAGTTTCGATGGAGGGTCATCAGTTCGGTCCAACTCAAATTGAAAGCCTTCACCGCAACAAAGAATTCATCAGTGAGGTTGCTGTCCCACATACCCCGGTCGTCCGTGGACAAGGCCACGGGTATGCCGATACGCAGGTACTCTGGAAAGGGGTGCTCGGAAAACTCCGTCACGTACTCAAGAAGCAAGTTAGAAATCAGGTTTATTTCGATAAGGTAAGGGCCATGACGCATCAGCCGCATTGTGTCCGGATCGGTGATGAGATTAATACCGTGTCCGATACGATCCGCACCAAGTAACAGTGTGTCCCTGATGTGATAGTTGGGCTCATCGACCTCACCGGCGTGGATCGACAACGCCACATTGTTGTACTCCTTTCGCAGCTCTCGCACTGTCGAAAGAAAGCGCAGGGGATGACCCTTGTCATCGTCTTCCCTTCCGACCATGTTGACGGCCACGAACAGATCATCATTGCGAGAGACAAAATCGTACTGGGCACGCAAGTGCTGCTCCGCGTTGGGATGGAAACGCAGGATCGTCGCCTGAAGCTTTACCTCGACACCCGTAGCCAACGCATCTGACTGGGACAGTCGTGCCCGATAGATATCCGCAACCTCATCAGGATTGAGTACCGACCCGTCAGCAGCTAGAAATCCAGTAATCCCAATCATCGTTTCCAGGTATACGAGGCCCTCGCTGGCAAACTCTTCCATATTTTTCACAAGCGCATCAGCGGCGAGGTATGGATTCAGGTAAAGGTCACCCATGCGCTGCCAGTGAGCCTGAAAGAACTCATCGCGACCTTCGTAGTCCTTATCGATGCGCAGGCTGTTCAGCCAGCCCTCCCTCTGCTCCTGGCTAAGTTCGGTCAGCGGAACGTACTCACTTTTCTCACAGTCATCGAGGCGATCGAAACTCGTTTGCTGAAGGTTCGCGAACAGCATGAAGTAAGGGGACGTAGAAAAGGCGTTGCTGCCATAAGGCCGGCAGTTGTTGATTCGAACTTTGGTGTAGTACTGATAGCCGCGCGCTTCCTGAGCGAGCGCCAAATCCATGAACCACTCAGAAATAATGGAACCTGAGAGATGATTGTGCAGGTCGCCTCCCTTGGGCATCGCGTAGAGAAAGCGGTATAGCTCCTCATCGGTGGCGCTTTGCTTAAACGTCTCAAACCACTCGGCGGGATCATCAGATGCTGGTGGCACTGATGCTCGCAGTGGTGGCGCTGCGAAAACCACAAGTAGCCAAACAAGAGTCAGAAAACGGGCAGCGATGAGCATAGGTTTGCAGCCTTAACGTTGGTGCATTGATAGTCGAGAAAAGCGATCGGGAATAATCCGTCAACGCTAGCAGAGGAGCAAGGCATACGGTGCCAGTCGCCTCAGCATGAATATTCGCCCCATATTGGCGCTATAACGCGCCTTTTTGGTGCGTGCAAGCTGCATGCTACACCCGGGAGCGTTTCATCGAGTGTATTGCGCTTTTCGCGACGGTCGATGCATGCTTAATGCCATCATTCCAGGGCAGCCTAGTTCGTGACCGACACCCCTTACCCCCGTGACATGGTTGGCTACGGCCAGCGACCACCGAACTTTGAATTTCCAGACGGCCATCGCATCGCGGTGCAGTTCGTCGTCAACTACGAGGAGGGCGGTGAGAACTGTGTACTCCATGGCGATGACGCGTCGGAGACCTTCCTGTCAGAGATCATCGGCGCCAGCGCCTTTGAAGACCGGCACATGAGCATGGAGTCGATTTACGAGTACGGCAGCCGCGCCGGCTTCTGGCGTCTTCACCGCCTGTTCTCCGAGCGGAACGTGCCCGTCACCGTTTTTGGGGTGACCATGGCCCTTGCCCGCAATCCGGAGGCCGTCGCTGCAATGAAAGCGTCCGGCTGGGAAATTGCCTGCCACGGCCTGCGATGGATCAGCTACCAGCACATGCCGAAAGAGGAAGAGCTCGAACATATGGAGCGCGCGATCGGCTGGCACGAGGAGCTAATAGGCAGCCGGCCCCTGGGTTGGTACACAGGACGAGACAGCCCCAACACGCGAGATCTTTTGCTCGAGCAAGAAGGCTTTCTGTACGACTCTGACTCTTATGCCGACGACCTGCCCTACTGGGTGCCATCCCCGAGGGGAAACCACCTGGTCATTCCCTACACCCTGGACAGCAACGATATGCGCTTTGCCGCAGCGCAGGGATTCAACAGTGGCGACCAGTTCTTTGCCTACCTTAGAGATGCCTTCGACGTACTGTATGCCGAGGGCCAAACACAGCCCAAACTGTTGAACATTGGCCTTCACTGCCGTCTAGTGGGCAGACCCGGGCGATTCAGGTCACTACAACGCTTCCTGGATCACGTTCAGTCTCACGACAACGTCTGGCTGTGCACCAGGGAGCAAATCGCCAGACACTGGCATGCGAATTATCGTCCGTCTTGAGGATTTATTAGGTGGGACTATCCCCGTTCAACGCTGCTTCGACAGCTGTACTGATCGCAACCCTCGCTGGCTCGGGACTGACCATGGCTGATGCTCAGAATACGGCTGCCACGCAGCCCACCGCCAAGGAGCTCATTGAGGCTCTGAATCTCGATGGTCACGTGGAGGGCGGTTTCTTCCGTCGCACCTACGAAGCAACCGAGTTACCGCGTGTTTCGATGGAAGGCGGAGAACGGTTTTCGATGACGTCGATTTTCTATCTGCTGACCAGCGGCGGTCCCGTCGGGCACTTCCACAAGAATCGTTCCGACATCGTTCACTACTTTCACTTGGGCGACCCCATCGACTATTTCCTCATCCATCCAGACGGCCGCCTCGAGACGGTAACGATGGGCCCAAATCCAATGGAAGGGCAGAAGCTTCAGATGACCGTTCCAGGCGGCATTTGGAAAGCCTCCCGCCTCCAGGCCGGTCCTATCGGTTATGGGTTGATCAGCGAAGCGGTAAGTCCCGGCTTCGATTACGCCGATATGTCACTGGGAAAAACCTCATCGCTAAAGGCCTCATTCCCGCAGCATACGGACCTATTCGAGGAGCTGAGCCGTGAGAGTCCAGACGAGCGGTAATAATCCCAACATGGCTCGTTGACCCACTAGGCATCGGGACGCACCATCTCGGTGCGCGCTTCCACTCCCTGCCGACGACGACCATGAGGGGTCTAAGCCCTGGGGCGCAGCGCGAAGACACCACCTTAGGTAAGTGATTGATAAATAATAATAATAATTTGGTGTTGGGGAGCCATTAACTATCCGTTATTTGGCATCAATCGTGCACCACTCTGCTAAGAAGTGCCGTGGTATTAGAAAAACGATGGGGCCGAGACAGCACACTGGCCACATCAATGATTATTTTTGAGAGGAGAGCTCATGAAGCCATTCACCCCACGCCGTCTGCCGCTGGCAGCCTCCATTGCAGCGGTACTCGCCGCATCGGGCGCACCAACTGTGCTCGCCCAGGATGAGGTCCTGGAGATGGAAGAAGTCGTCGTTACCGGTTCACTCCGGACGCTGCCTGGAGAAGACGTTGAGGTCTTCGGTTTCGGTAAGTCACTGTTGGAGACACCGCGGTCCGCGTCCACCATCAGCTTTGAGCAGATGGACCGCTTTAACATCACGGATATCGACGAACTTGTAGCGTTTGCTCCGGGTACCTTTACACAGTCTTTCTTTGGCGTCGCAGGGGCACTGGACGTGCGTGGTACTCCCGGTGAGGTTTACTTCCGCGGCGTACGCCGTCTGGATAATCCTGGCAACTACCCCACGCCGATTGGCGCGTCAGACCGTATCGATATCGTTCGTGGTCCCGCCTCCCCCATCTATGGCCCCGCCAAAATCGGTGGTTACCTAAACTTCAACCCGAAATCGGCCCGTGCGGAAACAGGTGAGTACCTGGAAGAAACCACAGGCTCACTCTCTGCTGAGGTCGGCAGCTGGAGCCGCCAGGTGGTGACCGGCGAAGTTGGTGGCCAGATATCCGAGCGCGCGGGTTACTACGTCTACGGTGAGTTCGAGGACAGCGACAGTTTCTATGACAACACCGCGACGGAGCAGACGATTCTGCAGGCGTCCTTCGATGTCGACCTCAGTGACAAACTGGTCATGCAATTCGGTGGCATGTACCACGATTACACGGGTAATCAGGTCGCTGGCTGGAACCGACTGACGCAGGACCTGATCGACAACGGCACCTACATCACCGGTACAGCTCAGCCCCTGGACAGCAACGGTGACGGCGTAATCTCCCATCAGGAGTACTGCCTCGACCCCGACGAGCAGAACGGGTTCTGCGACACGGGCGCGGTCAATCCGTTTATCTTTGATCCTTCTTTCGCTGACGACTCGACATTCACCGACGGTAATCCGCTCATGGCGCTGCAGAACGTCGGTGTGACAACGCTCGACGAAAGTAACGTTCTAGTATCGGAAGACGACACGCTGGAAAACGAAACCTTCACGCTTTACCTCGACTTCTTGTACAGCGCGGACAACGGTTGGGAAATCAAGAACCAGCTGTTTTACGAGTCTTACGAAAACCTGAATGAGAACGCCTATGGCTTCTCCCAGTACCACGACTCGTTCGTCATCGAAGACAAGCTCGTTTTCGCAAACACCTATGAGGTGGGCAGCCTGACCGCCCAGGTTCAGCTGTCTCCCTCGATTCGCTACACAGACTTCGAACACGGCGATGACTACATCAATGAGTACTTCGACCGTCGTGACCTGAGCCAAAGCGCAGCCGAACGTGACGCCTCTCTTGACCGTCGCCTTCTCGCTACGGAAATCGATGACGACTACACCGAGTGGTACGCCGGTGACTACCTCGACATCGGCCTGGCGTTCCTCACGGATCTGACCTGGGATAACGGCCTTGCGGTAACTCTGGGTCTTCGCCAGGACTGGATCGACGCAGAAGCACGCTCTGATGCGAGCCGGCTGCTCTACGGCTCTGGCTTCGTGGGCATTATCGATCCCGTCGACGACACGGAAGAGTTGTTCTCCTGGTCTGTAAGCGCGAGCTGGACCTCACCGGTCGGACTCGTGCCCTACGTGACCGTCTCAGAGCAGGCTACCGTTATCGCTGGTCAGGGTGCTGAACTGCAGACGGGTAACGTTGCCAATGGTGACTGGACCGATACCTCCGAGCTCTATGAGGTCGGTATCAAGGGCAGCTTCCTCGATGACTCGCTGTACTTCGCCGTGTCTTACTACGAGCAGGAGCGTGTGGATTTCTCTGCTCAGGCCATCGTGACCAACTCTGCGGACCAGACGGAAGGTCTCGAAGCAGAACTGCGCTGGGTGGTTAACCCCAACCTGGTGATCACCGCAGGCTGGACCAACATCACCGTTGAGAACCTCGACGCACAGGAAAACGACAACCGTCGCTTCAGCTTCCTGGGCGCTGATGACCTCATTAACGTAACGGATCCGTCGCTAGCCTTTGGTGGCGCGCCCGTTGGTCTGCCTCAGTCGGGTGACGCGTCACGCCGAGCAGGTGTTCCCGAGAACATCTACACGCTGACCGCAACCTATGCGTTCGATAATGGCCTTGCCCTCTCAGGCAGCGTCATCGACGTCGATGAAGTTATTTCTGGCTTCTCCGGCGCGGTTACGCTTCCCGCCTACACGTTGGTGAATGCAGGTATCTCTTACGAGACCGACAACTGGACCTTCCAGGTGAACGGCAAGAACCTTACGGACGAGCGCTATTTCCGCTCAAACTTCCCGAACCTGTTCGGCAGCCAGATTGCGCTGCCAGAACTGTCAAGAAACTTTCAGGCGCGCGTCGCGTACAAGTTCTGAGTTCGGATTTCCCATTGCAAAAGGCCCTCCTCGGAGGGCCTTTTTTATGCCTGCGATATCGCGGGAATGTTTGGGGCGACTTCCTCCAAGAGGAAGTCGATAAATACACGGACCTTAGCGGTCAGAACATTGGCCTTTGGATAGATCAGCCAGAGCGCGATGTCATCTGCTCCCGCGACCGTCGGCAATACCCGGATCAGCCGGCCATCACACAGTTCTTCGTAAACACTCCAAACTGAGTTCAGGGAGATTCCTGCGCCGCAAATCGTCGCCCGTTTCAGGCAGGCACCGTCGTCCATAACGATACGACCACGGGACTCTCCGGGCGCGAAATCCATCAACGCCCCGTTCGCGTGGCGTAGCTTCACGGACTGACCGAACTGGAAGCCAAGAAGTGCATGATCAGCGAGCTCATCCATCGACTTGGGCACGCCATATTCATCGAGGTAACGCGGCGCTGCACACAAAACCCGCTGATCTGGCGCCAGTCTCCGTGCCCGCAAGTTACTGTCATCAAGGGCGGCATTACGAAGCGCCAGATCAAAGCTCCCAAGTATTAGATCCGTCGGTTGATCGGTGAGGCGCAGATCGAGGTGAATACCCGGATTTTGAGCCACAAACTTACTCAGCTTAGGCGCGATGTATTGCTCAGCAAACGTGCTTGGCGCTGCAAACCTGAGCGTGCCGGAAACGTCGGCACGACCCTGGCCCAGGGCATTGAGGGCCGCTTGCTCCTGCGCCAGGATCTCGCGCGCGAAGGGCAGGAACTCCTCCCCCTCCAATGACAACGCAACCTTTCGAGTAGAGCGCCGAAGCAGATCAGCACCCACTCGATCCTCTAGAGCGGCCAGCCGGGTACTTGCAGTCGCTGGAGACATGCCCAGTTCCCGCCCAGCGCCGCTGATGTTCTTGAGTTCCGCCGCTCGTACGAAGAGGCGGAGGCTTTGCAGGTCCATTTGTTTCGTTTATCCAAATAATCAAATCAGATTTTGTGTATTTAACAGCTTTTGCCAGAAAAATAGAATCGCTCTCCAAGGTCGGACGACAAATTCAAACAGGAGAAAACACATGGAAGCGTTCGTGCTGAAGCGCTACGGCGAATCTGCAAAATTTGAGTCCATGTCCATACCCGAACCTGTCGCAGGCTCTGGCGAACTCGTCATACGGGTGGCCGCTACCAGCGTGAACACGGTGGACACCATGATCCGCAGCATGGGAACAGCGCTCCCCTTTGCGCCAGAGGTTCCAGCGATCCTCGGTATGGATGTGGCAGGCGTCGTTGAGGCCGTCGGCGGCAACGTCGAGGGCTTTGCTGTTGGTGACGAAGTCTACGGCTGCGCCGGTGGACTGGCCGATCTCAATGGCGCGTTGGCGGACCTCATGGTGGCGGACCATCGGCTTATCGCACACAAGCCCCGAACGCTATCTATGCGTGAGTCAGCGGCGCTGCCCCTGGTTGGCATTACGGCTCACGAAGGCCTTGTTCGTGCGGCCGTTGTGCCAGGAGAAAAGGTCTTGGTTCACGGCGGCGCAGGAGGTGTCGGCCATGTCGCCGTCCAGTTGGCAAAGCACCAGGGCGCGGATGTCTACGCGACCTGCAGTCAGGACTCTCAGGCTGAAGCCATTCGTGGTTATGGCGCGACACCCATCAACTACCTCCAGGACTCCGTTGCGGACTATGTTTCAAAGCACACTAAAGGTGCAGGATTCCCAGTGATCTACGATAGCGTCGGTGGTCCAAATATGGCGAATTCCTTCGCCGCCGCATCACTCAATGGACGCATTGCGACGACGGTCTCGCTCCTGGAACTCGATCTGAGTGAGGCCCATTTCAAAGGATTATCTATTCACATCGTCTTCATGCTGATCCCTATGCTTCACAATCAAGGGCGATCTGGGCACGGACAAATCCTCAAGGAGCTTGCAGAAATTGCCGATCAGGGTGCACTTAAACCTCTGCTCGATCCTGGCAGGTTCTTCATGTCCGACGTAGCTGCCGCCTATGATCTTCTGATCAGTGGGAAGGCCGTTGGCAAGATTGTGATCGAGCGCTAGCTGCGTGCATCGATAGAAATACGAGGAGCGCACATGAGCAAAACCATCCTGATTACGGGCGCTACTAGCGGCATTGGACTAGAAGCGTCCAGGGCACTGCATCGCCAGGGACATCGCGTGATCCTGCACGGTCGCAGCTTTCAAAAAATCGCCGAAGCGATTGAGATACTCCAGTCGTCGCATCGAGCCGAAATTGACAACTTTGAGGCAGACGTTTCGAAGCTGAATGACGTAGAACGCCTCGCCAGCGATATCTCGGCGCGCTACCCGCGGATTGATGTGATCATTAACAACGCAGGCGTTTTCCGCAGCAGCATAAGTACAACGCAGGACGGCCTGGATTTGCGCTTTGCCGTGAACACCTATGCCCCCGCTTTGCTGACGGATCGTCTTCTGCCGCTGCTATCGAGCGAATCCCGGGTTATTAACCTCTCTTCCTCTGCACAAGCGCCCGTGAACATTTCTGCCCTCGAGGCGACAAAAACCGTCGAGGACCAATTCCAGACTTACGCGCAGAGCAAACTCGCTCTAACCATGTGGACCCGACTCATGGCGGGACAAACTCGGCAAGGCGGCCCCCTTTTTATCGCCGTAAACCCCGGATCGATGCTAGCGACCCGTATGGTCCAAGAAGGGTTCGGTGCCCAAGGCAAAGACATCACCATTGGGTCAGGAATCCTGGTGCGCTGCGCAACCGACGAAACATTCGCGAAGCATAGCGGTGAATACTTCGACAACGACAGTGGACGCTTCGCACCACCGCATCCGGATGCACTGAACGACGAAAAGTGTCGGGCTGTTTTCCGTAGCATCGCGTCCGTTTTAAGCGCTAAGGGATTCCCGCTGACAAACCGATAACACCTGAGCGAAGCGCTCATCGGCGAAGATTTCCAGTTATGATTAGGCTAAAAAGCCAGCCGGAAATTCCTGCCCATGAGCGCCTCCCAAAGACAGTCTTTCAAGCAGCTCGGCGACGCGATGAATCGCGCCGTTATCGGCCAGGAACATGTTGTTAAAACGCTGATCCTAGCGCTGCTGACCAATGGCAACGTATTGCTCGAAGGCCTGCCCGGGACCGCCAAAACCCGCTCCGTAAAAACTCTCGCCAAGGTGCTGGACGCGTCTCTGGGGCGCATCCAGTTTACGCCTGACCTGTTGCCCTCGGACGTTACGGGCACCGAGATCTACCAGGATATCGAAGGAGAACAGCGCCTGCGTTTCCAGGAAGGGCCGGTCTTCAATAACATCGTCCTCGCGGACGAGATCAATCGCGCGCCCGCCAAAGTGCAGGCGGCCCTGCTTGAAGCCATGGAAGAGCGCACCGTCACTGTAGCTAGCCGGAGCTACTCCCTTCCCAAGCTCTTTATGGTGCTCGCTAC
Source organism: Pseudomonadota bacterium (assembly GCA_038750875.1). Classification (GTDB taxonomy): domain Bacteria; phylum Pseudomonadota; class Gammaproteobacteria; order Pseudomonadales; family Halieaceae; genus Congregibacter. The sequence goes on from JBCDGU010000005.1 coordinate 40,884, forward strand.
CCAGAACCCCATTGAGCAGGAAGGCACCTACCCTCTGCCCGAAGCACAGATGGACCGCTTCCTCATGAAGATCAACGTGGACTATCCCGACGATGAAGCGGAGGAAGGCATCATCCGCCTGGTTCGCGGCGAAGAAGCGGCAGGTGGCGGTGAGGCGATGCCCTCAATCGCCCAGGACGTCGTATTTGGCGCCCGCAAAGGTGTCGCGGCAACTTCCGTGGCTGAGAACGTTGACAAATTTATCGTTGCTCTGGTCATGGCAACCCGTGATCCGAGCCGTTACGAAAACTCGCCACTGAAAGGCTGGATCCGCATTGGCGCCAGCCCACGGGCAAGTATTGCGCTTGATAAGTGCGCGCGCGCCAACGCCTGGCTCGATGGTCGCGACTACGTCGACCCGGAAGATGTGCGTGCCGTTGCCCCATCAGTGCTGCGCCATCGCATGATCCTGAGTTACGACGCCCTTGCCGATGCAATAGATTCAGATCACGTCATCGACGAAATTCTCAAGCAGGTCGCCGCCGCCTGAGGCGAAGGTCGTGCGCTGGTTCCCCGGAAAAAAATCGGCAACGCCTGAACAGGATGACCGGGTTGCGGTCGGCCTGGCGCACCTGCGCAGCCTCGAACATCGAGCGCGAGGTTTTTCTTTTCTCCCAAAGCAGCCCGTCAAGAGTGTGCTCACGGGACGTCACGGTTCACGACTGCGCGGCCGAGGCCTAAATTTCGAGGAGCTTCGACACTACCGGCCTGGTGATGACATTCGCACCATGGACTGGAAAGTCACCAATCGTACCGGTAAGCCTCACGTTCGGGTCTACACAGAAGAGCGAGAGCGACGTGTTCATCTGCTCGTTGATCAGCGTGTGAGCATGTTCTTTGGCAGCGAACACGCCATGAAGTCGGTGGTGGCCGCGGAGGTAGCGGCGCTGGTGGCATGGCGCGTACTAAGTAGCGGCGATCGCTTGGGCGGTGTGATTTTCGACGATCGCCAGACGTACTCGATCCCTGCTCGCCGATCTCGCGACAGCGTGATGGCTTTACTCTCCCAACTTGAAGCCTCGAATGCCGCCCTGTCTTCGGGGCAACTGTCGAGCGAGAGCATGCTCAATACAGCGTTGGAGGGGCTCGCTCGAACCCTCTCTCACGACGCGCTCGTGATCTACATAGGAGATGGGCTGGGTTGGTCAGCGGCCAGCGATGAGCTGATCAAACGCGTCAGCCTGCACAACGACCTCATCGTCGTGAACATCAGCGATCCCGCTGAAATTACCCTCCCTGCCGTCAACGAGCTCGTTGTGTCCGACGGTAACCTGCAGATCGCCGTGCCGCAGAAAGGCGACGGCCTGGCGGAACGCTTCGAGGAGAGCTATCGCGAACACGTCATCAAGATGCGCGAGTCCCTCCGGCGCTTTGCCCTACCCCTCATAGAAATCTCCACGGCGGAAGATCCACTGCTGCAGATTCAACGTTCCCTGGGAGCGCGGCCATGACACCGCTCTTTGGACCGGGCTGGGGCAACTACGCGATCAAGGGCATCGTTGAGACCGAGCTGCCAGAGGCGGTATCGCTTGTACCGCAAACACCGGGCTGGTTTGTGCTGGGCGGCGGCCTTGCATTGGCCCTGAGCTATGCCTGTATCCGGGGAGTGCAGCGATTCCGTCGCAACCGGTATCGACGCGTCGCTAACGCCCGTCTCCTGCAACTCCGTCATCGCTTTCTCGACGGCGATCTATCAGCGCTGAGCGAACTTGCTCCCCTCATACGCAGCGTTGCACTGGTGGCAGGCGATCGGCGCGAACTAGCGAGCCTCCGCGGCGAGGAGTGGCAACAAGCGCTGCAGGACATGGCACCAAAGCTGCCACCTATCCCCGTGGTTGCTTTGGAAAAGCTCGCCTACGGTCCGCCTCGTTCCCTCACCACAGAGCAGTACGCGCACCTATTCAGTGCTCTGCGTCAGTGGATCAACAAGCATCGGTATAACCATGCTTGAGTTCGCCTATCTGTGGGCCTTTGCACTTCTGCCCTTACCCCTGCTCGTGCGCTGGCTGGTTCCTCCGCATCGTGAGAGCCAGGACTCCCTGCAAGTGCCCTACTTTCAGCGCCTGGTCATGCTTTCCGGAGAAACACCGCGACCAGGAGCCAGCGTTTTGGGCCGGCGGTGGATCCAGAGTCTGGCAGCAATTATCGGCTGGGTACTTCTAGTCGTCGCCGCCGCAAGACCTGAGTGGATTGGACCACCGGTAACCGTAGAGAAATCTGCGCGAGATCTGATGCTCGCTCTCGATCTCTCGGGATCCATGGGCGCAACAGATTTCCGCGCCCCCGACGGCCAGTTACAGAACCGTCTGGAGTCTGCAAAGAGCGTCCTTGAAGAGTTTGCCCTTGAGCGCAACGGAGATCGTCTCGGCCTCATCGTGTTTGGCAATGCAGCCTATTTGCAGGCCCCTTTCACCGACGATCGTGATACCTGGCTGACGCTCCTTCGGGAGAGTGAGGTGGCGATGGCAGGACAAAGCACGGCGCTGGGCGATGCCATCGGTTTGGCGATTGCCTTGTTCAAACAATCCGCCACGGATAATCGCGTGCTTATCGTGCTCACAGACGGCAATGACACGGGATCCCGGGTTCCGCCCAAAGACGCTGCAGCAATCGCCGCAGAGTTTGACGTCACGATCTATGCCGTCGCGGTGGGAGATCCGTCAACGGTCGGCGAGGAAGCGCTGGATCTCGACACCCTGGAACATATTGCCGACACCACGGGGGGCGATACGTTTCAGGCCCTCGACCGGGAAGCGCTCGAGCGCGCCTATGCACGCATCAGCGAACTTGAACCCGCGCAATATGACTCTCTGTCGTATCGCCCAAGAGAGACGCTGTTTCACCTGCCTCTCATCGGTTTTGCACTGCTCTACCTGGTGGCACTGCCTCTGTTTGCGCTTCTGGGTTGGTATGGGCGGAGGGCAGCCGATGCTTGACTGGCCCTTCATCGCCAACTTCCACTTTCTCAGACCCGAGTGGCTCCTGCTTCTGTTTCCCTTCGCGGTGCTCAGCTACCTCCAGTGGCGTCGCAGTGATGTCAGTGATCGCTGGAGTTCCGTGATCGCGCCTCATCTGCTTCCCCGTCTCATCGTTCCGGGTACGCAGCGGCGGCTGTTCTCTCCCCTTTGGATATCTGTGCTTCTCAGCCCATTGCTCATAGCGGCTATCGCCGGTCCCAGCTGGGAACGTGGGGAATCGCCTTTTGCGAAGGACGCTGCGCCTTTGGTTATCGCAATGGATCTGTCCCAGAGCATGGGAGAGAAAGATCTTCAGCCCAGCCGCATCCAGCGCGCACGGGCTAAGGTCCTGCAGCTTGCGAAAGCTCGGGGCGATGCCTACACCGCGCTCCTCGCGTACTCCGGTACGGCTCACACAGTGCTTCCCCTTACCAATGATCTGACCGTATTGCTCCATTACCTGGATGCCCTTGAGGTTGGGATCCTTCCGCGACGGGGCAAGACGCCGGAGTCTGTCGTTCCCCTGGCGGAGGCGTTACTGGCCGAGGGCGGCGCTGGGGGCACGCTGTTAATTGTGGGTGATGGAGCCGCCGACAACTCCGCAGAGGCGTTTCAAAGTTTTGGTGAAGCCAGCGAGGCTCAGCTTCTGGTTTGGGGCATGGGCAAAACGCAGATCGAAATCGACGCCGATGCGGCCCGTGGACTCGACAGTCGTGCTCAGCCGCTGCAGGAAACACAGCTTGCGGCGATTGCCGATACCGCAGGCGGAATGTACCTACGCGTTACCGTCGATGACTCGGACGTCACCCGACTTGAGCGTCGGATCAACCGTCACTTCCAGATCAGCGACGATAGCGCTCGACCCTGGATAGATGGCGGCTACTATTTGATCGCACCACTCATGCTGCTCTTCGTGCTCTGGTTCAGAGCAGGATGGGTACTGCAATGGTGAGTCTCAACAACCTTCGAAGGAGGCTCCCGCTCATCGTTTTGGGCGCGTTCGTTGTGTGGTCTGCACTCAACCCACGAGCCTTTGTCGCCCTGTGGCTAACGCCGGACCAACAGGGTTGGCTGCTCTTCCAGCGAGACCGCTATGAAGAAGCTTCCCGCATCTTCGGCGACCCGCGCTGGCGCGGTATGAGCCTGTATGCGGCGCAGGACTTCGAAGGGGCCGCTCAGTATTTCTCCCAGTATCAGGATGCCGACAGCCTTCTGGCCCGGGCCAATGCCCTCGCTCATGCGCGGGAGTACATACCTGCGCGACGCGCCTACGAAGATCTGCAACGTCGCTTTCCCGATCATCCGGCCCCCGCCGTTAACCTGCCCATTATTCAGGCGTTGATCGATGCAAATCGTCAGCTCTCCGAAAGCCAGGCTGCAGAATCGGGCGATCTCACGTCGGAGCAGGACGATGGCCCTCAGTCGTCTGAAGGTGATGTACGGGTGTCCATGGTGGAGCGAGAGCAGCTTTCTTCTGACGCCCTTCTGCAAGACCCCGCTTTAACAGAATCCTGGCTGCGGCAGGTGCAGCGAAATCCTGCGGAGTTTCTGGCCACTAAGTTCTACCTTCAGTTGGAGCGTGAGGAGGCCACACCGTGATTCGCTTACGCTTGCTGATCACAGCCTTCATGCTCTTTGCAGCGGGAACAGCGGCCCAGGCCACAACGCTGGAAGAACTCCTTCGCGCTGGCGAGCTTCAGGCGCAGATCATCCTGGACTCAGAGTCTCCCTACTATCAGCGGGCGCCCATAGTGATCGCCGTTGAGGTGGCCACTCCGCGCTGGTTCAGTCGCGGAACGCGGGTGCAGGAATTCAGGATTCCCAATGGGATCGTACGACCGGTCTCCTCTTTTGCTGACAATCAGACGCGTCGTATCAACGGCCAAAGTTGGAGTGCCCAGCGTTGGCGCTTCCGTATCTATCCTCTGGACTCTGGAGATCTCGTTCTTCCACCGATCAGTGTAAACATCGCGGTCAACACAGAAGCACACGGCAGCGTTGAAGGTGAACTGGAACTGAGAGGGCCAAGTCTAACGGTTGAGACCCCTCCCGGACTTGGTGACATCACCGACTGGGTAGCGAGCAGCGAGTACTCCATCAACGAACAGTGGACCGGTCTTGCGGAAAGCTACGAGCCCGGCGATGCCATCACCCGCGAACGCAGCTTTATCATTAAAGATAGTCCCGCCATGTTGATTCCAGAGGCGCCGGCCCCAGAAGTATCCGGAGCTTCCGTGTACACAGCCCCCGCGGCGCTGAACGACCGACAAGATCGTGGAAGCCTGCGCGGCGAAAGACAGGAACAGCTGGTGATTACCTTTGAGAATTCGGGTATCTACGAAATCCCCGGGGCGACCTACCACTGGTTTAACACCCGAAGTCAGCGGATGGAGGAGATCATCTTTGAACCACGGCAGTTCACGGTGGCGGGATTGGGCGCGAGCGCCGAGACCAGCGACGCCCCTGGCGGACACACGATGCCGGTGCCGACCTGGGTGCCGCCTGCTCTCTTGGCGAGCGCGCTTGTCCTCTGGCTATTCAGAGACCTCCTTCGAAACGCTTTCCAGACTCTGGGTGAGCAATGGCATGAACGGCGCCGAATGGCACAGGCACATCGGTCCTATCGTTGCGCGCTTCGCCAACAAGACTATGCCCTTGCACTCTCCCTCCTCCATCAGCGAGTGTGTGAAACGGGCGATGGTCGAAGTCTGATGAGTGCGTTTGCATCTGACCAAGCGGCATTGGGCACGGTGCGAACGTTATTGGAAAAGGCTTACGGCGGGAGCACCGGCGCGGATATCGCTGAGCACGAGGAGACCAACAGCAGGAACAGCGCTGACGCTTCGGCCAGTGATGGCGAGAGCAGAGGCGGCGGTGACATTTCCAGTTCCAGTGAGAAGGCGAGTGCTAGCAATGGCCAACAGAAGCGGGCAGCCCTATCGCTCTGGAACTTGGCTGCCAAAAATCGGCCATCACCTGCAGCCTTTGAACTCACGCTCAACCCCACGCACCACGGCGCGTGATCGGCAACATGGAGCAGGAGGGACCCTCCGATGGCATACTCCTTGCGTCTTTTCGCAGTGCCACCCAACGCACATCAGAAACCTTGAGGATCATATGACCGCAGCAACGGAACCGGCCACCGGCACCATGCCTGAATTCATTCAGGCACTCCCCAAAGCTGAATTGCACGTCCATCTGGAAGGTACTCTCGAGCCAGAACACATTTTCAGTCTGGCTCAACGAAACGGCATTGAGCTTGCGTATAAGACACCGGAAGCTGTCGTCGAGGCCTATGATTTCCATGACCTGCCCTCCTTCCTAACCATCTATTACGCGGCCATGGATGTGCTCCGCGAGGAGGAAGACTTCTACGAGCTGGCCTATCAGTACTTTGAGCGAGCCGCCGCGCAGAACGTGGTCTACGTTGAGCCTTTCTTTGACCCCCAGGCCCATACCGCCCGTGGCGTTGCCTTCGAAACGGTCATTAACGGCGTTCACCGAGCCCAGCAGGATGCGGCCGCCAATCTGGGTGTCGTAAGTAACCTCATCATGTGCTTCCTGAGAGACATGAGCGCTGAATCGGCGGCAGAGCACCTCGACCTGGCTGCGCCGTACCTCGACAAGATTATCGGCATCGGCCTCGACTCCGACGAAAAGGACAATCCACCGTCCAAATTTGCAGAGACCTTCGCGCGCGCCCGGGACATGGGCCTGAAACTGACCATGCACTGTGACGTGAACCAGAAGGACATCCTTGAGCACATCGATGAATGCCTTCATATGGTGGGCGTGGATCGCATCGACCATGGCGTCAATGCCCTGGAGGACGAGGCCCTTTGCGCGGAAATCGTGAAGCGCGGCCTTGGCCTGACGGTCTGTCCTGTCTCCAACCGTTTCGTGGTTCAAAACCTCACGGGTGATGAGATCAGGACCATGTTGGACAAAGGCATGAAAGCCACCATCAACTCCGACGACCCGGCGTATTTCCGTGCGTACATGAACGAGAACCTGCAGGCCTTGGCTGATGATTCAGCGTTCACTCGCGACGAGCTGCGCACCCTCACTCGCAACGCCTTCGAAGTGAGCTGGATGGAAGAGAGTGCTAAAGCGGATTACATCGCCCGCGTGGACGGAGTGCACTAATGCGGCAGCTTCTTGAAAAACAGTTTGCGCTGACAGAACACGGCACCACCGTACGGCGAGAAATCACAGCGGGCTTCACCACCTTCCTTGCCATGGCTTATATCACCGTGGTGAACCCAAGCATCCTGTCCTCAGCGGGCATGGATTTTGGGGCGGTCTTCGTCGCGACCTGCCTGGCCGCGGCGTTAGGCACTGCTGTCATGGGTCTATATGCAAACTATCCTGTCGCGCAGGCGCCGGGCATGGGGCAGAACGCGTTCTTTGCCTTCACCGTAGTACTCGGACTCGGACACACGTGGCAAAGCGCCCTCGGCGCGGTGTTCGTGTCCGGCATTATCTTCATCCTGCTCTCCGTGCTTCCTGTGCGGGAATGGCTAATCAACGCTATTCCCCGGTCGTTAAAGCTTGGGATTTCGGCAGGCATTGGCTTCTTCCTGGGGATCATCGCGCTTTCGGGCAGCGGCATCATCATCGCCAATGACGCGACGATGGTGGGCCTTGGCGACCTCACGGAAATGCCAGCCATCTTCATGCTGTTTGGCTTTGTTCTCATCGCCGCTCTGTCGGCAAGAAAAACGCCGGGTGCCGTTATGATCGGCATGCTCGCCGTAACCATTCTCGGATGGCTGACCAGTGCCGCAGAGTTCAAGGGGCTCGTTTCCCTGCCACCGTCAACGAGCACCTTCCTGGAATTGGATATCGCGGCAGCACTCGATATCTCCATGGTAACGGTGATCGTGACGCTGTTGCTGGTTGATGTCTTCGACACCGCCGGCACCCTGGTGGGCGTTGCCAACCGTGCCGGCATGCTGAATGAGGATGGTCATCTACCCCGCCTTCGCAAAGCGCTTCTGTCTGACTCAAGTGCTACCGCCGCTGGCGCGCTCCTCGGAACGTCGTCCACCACAAGCTACATTGAAAGCGCGGCTGGTGTGGAAGCCGGCGGACGCACGGGTCTAACGGCGGTCACCACCGCGGGCATGTTCCTTCTGTGTCTCTTCGTGGCGCCGCTGGCGCAGAGCATCCCGGGATTCGCAACCGGAGCCGCACTGTTGTTTGTCGCAACCATCATGGCACGGGCCCTGGAGGATCTGGACTGGGCGGATATCGCCGAGAGTGCTCCGGCGATTGTGACAGCCATCGCTGTGCCCCTGACCTACAGTATCGCCGACGGCATCGGGCTCGGTTTTATCACCTACGCCCTCATCAAGGTCGCCTCCGGCAACGGCAGCCGCTGCCCCTTGGCGGTGTACATGGTGGCCGTAATCTTTATGCTAAAGTTCGTTTTCCTCGCTTAGGACCACCGCGCAAACCCCTATGGATAAAGTCTATATCTCCGCCAACGACCTTCTGTTGGACTCTTTCCGTCTGGCCGAAAAAATCTATGCCAGCGGATTCCGCCCCGACTTCATCATCGGTGTGTGGCGTGGCGGGGCCCCTGTAGGCATCGCGATTCAGGAGTATCTGGCCTACGTTGGCGTCGACACCGACCATATTGCGATCCGCACGTCGTCCTACACGGGCATCGATCAGCAGGAGAAGACCGTTCGCGTTCACGGCCTCGATTACATCATCGATAACGTGAATGCCGAGGATGACGTGCTGCTCGTCGATGATGTCTTCGACTCTGGTCGAAGTGTGCGGGCGATTTTGGAGAAGCTGCAATCCAAGTGCCGACGCAACATGCCGCAGAACCTCAAGGTCGCAACGCCTTGGTACAAGCCCGAAAAGAACATCACCGACATCACCCCTGACTACTACATCCACGAGACGGATGCCTGGCTGGTGTTCCCGCACGAACTGGTGGGCCTTACCCAACAGGAGATCATGGACAACAAGGGCCCTCTCGCGGACACCCTCGCGGCGAGACTCAAGAACGCGAGCTAAAAACACGCGGCTCTACCGCTCCTGCTTCGAGATAGTGTAAATCCGCTAGGTCGGTAAGGCGGTAAGTCGTAAACCGCCTTGACTCAAGTCAAACATCGGCCACAAAAAAAGGCAGCGAACATTCGCTGCCTTTTTCGTTGACGCCCGAGCGCCAGAAGCAAGAACCGCCTTAGCGCGGCTGCATCCGGATCGCACCGTCCATACGAATGGTTTCACCGTTGGTGTAATCGTTTTCGACGATGTACTGGGACAGGTGCGCAATCTCATCCGCTTGCCCCAGACGCTTTGGGTACACAGGTTGAGCCGCGAGGCTGTCGTAGGCTTCTTTGGGCAGGGTCTCAAAGAGAGGCGTGTGGATGAGGCCTGGAGCAATAGTGTTCACCCGGATACCCAGTGACGCCAGATCGCGGGCGATGGGCAGCGTCATCCCCACGACTCCCCCCTTGGATGCACTGTAAGCCGCCTGACCCACCTGACCTTCGTAAGCTGCAACAGAAGCGGTGTTGATGATGACGCCGCGTCCGCCATCTTCCGTCACCGGATCCTGCTTGCCCATTTGTGCCGCAGCCATACGCAACACGTTAAAGGTACCGATTAGGTTCACGTCGATCACACGCTTGAACCGAGCAAGCTCGAGAGGCTCACCGCGGCTCACGGTCTTCGCTGCATCACCGATACCTGCGTAGTTGTTGCAGATGTGGACTGCGCCAAAAGCCTCTACGGTCGCAGCGACCGCGGCCGCCACCTGCTCTTCGTCGGCGACGTTAACCTGGTTGTAGATGACACCGTCACCCAATTCAGCGACCAATGCGTTGCCGCGATCCTCGTTCATATCGAAGATAGAGATCTTCGCGCAAAGGCCGTGGTAGCGACGAACCGTCGCCTCACCAAGTCCCGAGGCGCCACCGGTGACAATGGCTACTTTTCCCTGAATGTCCATCAACTAATACTCCGTAAGCTTATGATCAGGCTGCCTGTTGCTGCCCGTCCTGGGCGCGCTCAACAGCAATTTGTGGGGGATCGAAACGGTCGCCATAGGCCGCCGAGAGCTCGCGGCAGCGCGCCACGAATCGGTCATAGCCATAGGTGCGAACGAACTGCAGGAGGCCCCCGGTCCAGACCGGAGCGCCGATGCCCATGATCGATCCAATGTTGCCGTCTTCTTCAGAGCGCAGCACATTGCTTTCCAGGCATTTCAGCGCCTCGATCACCTGACGGAACAGCAAGCGATCCTTCAGGTCGCTTTCTGGCAAGTGGACATCTGACTTGTAGTAAAGGTCGAGCAGACCCGGCCAAATCGCTTTGCTGCCATCCTCGGCGTACTCGTAGAAACCACCGCCGTGATGACGACCGCCGCGGCCATTCTCGACCACCATGGTGTTCACGACATCGCGGGCGACGGTGCCATCACCCCACTTGTCCAGCACTCCCATGTCTTCCCAGGTCTCCCAGGCCTTGCGAGAGAGCTCCATGCTGACCTCATCATAGACCTGCAGCGGGCCAACGGGCATACCGACGGCCTTGCCCATATTGTCGATGAGCACAGGGTGCGCGCCTTCGCTGAGGAGGCGAACGCCCTCATCGAGGTAAGTACCGAAAGTACGTGACGTGAAGAAGCCCAGGGAATCGTTAACAACGATCGGCGTCTTCTTGATCTGCTGCGTGTAGTCGAAGGCCTTGGCCAGCGCGACATCGGAGGTCTTGTCGCCCACAATGATCTCTACCAGCGGCATCTTGTCGACCGGGGAGAAGAAGTGGATGCCGACGAAGTTCTCCGGCTTGCTGCTCGCCTCTGCAAGCTGCGTGATGGGCAGCGTCGAGGTGTTGGAACCCCAGATACCGTCTTCAGCCAGCTGGCCTTCAAGCTGATTGGTCACACCGTGCTTGAGCTCGATATTCTCAAACACCGCTTCAATGATGAGGTCGCAACCCGCGAGATCATCGTCATTCGCCGTGGGCGTGATGCGCGCCAGAACTTCGTCGCGCTTCTCGACCGTCATGCGGCCACGAGACACGCGTTTGTCGAGCAGCATTTCTGAGTAGCCTTTGCCCTTCTCAGCCGATTCCTGGGAGATATCCTTCAGGATGACCTCGATGCCTGCCATGGCAGATACGTAGGCGATGCCCTGCCCCATCATGCCGGCGCCCAGTACGCCCAGCTTTTCGGTCTTCTGGGGCGGCACGTCTTTTGGACGGCTCGCACCACCATTGACCTTATTGAGCCCAAAGAAAAACGTGCTGATCATATTTTTGGCCTGTGGCGTCAGCGTGAGTGCCGCGATGCCCCGAGACTCGATCACCAGCGCCGTCTCCAGATCCAGCTTCAGCGCTTGAACGGCTACATCGAGAATCTTCTCTGGGGCGGGCAGAAGGCCTCGAGTTTTCTGCATCAGCATCGCCGTACCACCGGTGATAGCCTGCTGAATCTTCGGTGAGGTAATGCCGCCACCGGGAATCTTGTAACCCTTCTGATCCCAGGGCTGAACCGCTGAATCAGGGTTGTCTTTATTCGCAAGGATGTATTCCTTGGCCTTGGGTACCAGCGCATCAACGTCCGTAACCAGGTCGTGGATCATGCCCGCGTCGAGAGCTTTTACCGGATCGACCTGCTTGCCCTCCAGCAGATAGGGGAGCGCCGCCTCGAGACCAAGAAGCTTCGTCAGACGCACGACGCCACCACCGCCCGGAAGCAGACCCAGCGTCACCTCGGGCAGCCCGAGCTTCACGCTGCGGTTGTTCCACGCGATGCGGTGGTTACAGGCCAGGCACAGCTCGTAGCCGCCGCCCAATGCTGCGCCGTTAATGGCAGCAACAACAGGTACAGGTAGCTTTTCGAGCACCCGCATCTGCGCCTTGATGATGCCGATACCTTGCATGAAGTCTTCGATGCGATCGGGGGTCACCGCAACCAGGTCATTGAGATCGCCGCCGGCAAAGAACACCTTCTTGGCGGACGCGATCACCACACCGCTCAAGTCTTCTTCCGTCTGCAGCTTGTCGATTACCGCACCAAAGTCCTCACGGAACTCGTCATTCATCGCATTGACGGGACCGCTCATATCCATGGTGATGGTTACGATGCCGTCCGCATCCTTGTCATAGTGCATAGTCATTTGATCTATTCCTCTAACGCTGTCAGATAACGCTGCCTGATCACGCGCGCTCGATGATGGTGGAGATACCCATGCCGCCGCCGACGCAGAGGCTCAGCATGCCGCGCTTCATATCGCGACGCTCTAATTCGTCCAGCACAACACTGACTAGCATGGCACCCGTGGCACCCAGGGGATGACCCATAGCGATGGCGCCGCCGTTAACGTTGGTGATTTCGTGATCGACATCCAGGTCCTTCATGTAGCGCAGGGCCACAGAGGCGAAGGCCTCGTTGATTTCCCATAGATCGATGTCGTCCTTGGTCATGCCTGCTTTCTCGAGGCACTTTTTCGCCGCCGGCCCCGGACCCGTCAGCATGATGATGGGATCGGTGGACAGCACCGCGGTCGCCACGATCCGCCCGCGAGGCGTCAGCCCGAGATCGGAACCGGCTTTCTCACTGCCGATGAGCACCGCGCTGGAACCATCCACGATGCCCGAAGAGTTTCCGGGCGTATGGACGTGGTTAACCTGATCCAGCATAGGGTATTTGCGCAGGATGACGTCGTCGAAGCCAAACTGGCCGATCATCTCAAAGGAGGCGTTCAGACCGCCCAGACCGTCCATAGTGGTATCGGGCTTGATGAAGTCATCGCGCTCGAGGATGGTGACGCCGGATTCGTCTTTTACAGGCACCACAGACTTGTCAAACCAGCCGTTGTCGCGCGCCTGCGTCGCGCGGCGCTGAGACTCAAGGGCGTAGCGATCGACGTCCTCGCGGCTCCAGCCTTCCAGTGTGGCAATGGTGTCGGCGCCGATGCCCTGGGGTACGAATCCGGTCTTCGCGGCAAACGCCGGATCAGACCCCATAGGGCCGCCGTTGGAACCCATGGGGACGCGCGACATACACTCAACGCCGCCCGCCAGCACCAGATCTTCCCAGCCTGAGGCGACCTTCTGCGCGGCAATGTTCACCGCCTCAAGGCCTGAGGCGCAGAATCGATCCAGCTGAACGCCGGCTACAGATTCGTCCCAGTCCGCGTTCTGCACGACCATCTTGGCGATGTCAGAGCCCTGCTCGCCAATGGGCGTCACACAGCCAAAAACCACGTCATCCACATAAGAAGTATCCAGATCGTGGCGCTCCTGAATGGCGCGAAGAAGGCCCGCGCCCAGATCGATGGGCTTCACTTCGTGGAGGGATCCTCCGGGCTTGCCCTTGCTTCGGGGAGTGCGGACGGCGTCGTAGATATAGGCGGTATTGGGCATTACAAAAGCTCCTCGACCAGAAATGTTGGACCCGGATACTGACGGCGCACGGAAGGCACCTCAATGACCCGGGGCTTAAGGAAAATAGACCGCAGGTGACAGGTTTTCCAGCCGCTGCCGAGTGCTGCCTATGCGAAGATGAAGGGCTTTGTAGGGCCGTTAAGCGCTGCCACCGATAAACCCAAAAAGATGCCCCGCAATCTTGCGGAGCTGTATCTCGTCGCTGCCCTCGGTGATGCGGTAGCGACGGTGATGCCTGTAATGATGCTCAAACTGCTTGTACCGGGAATAGCCAATGCCACCATGGATCTGCATGGACTCATCGGCCGCGGCGCAAGCCAGGCGATTCGCCCGGTAGTTACAGATCGCGACCGTGTCCGACAGACGCTTAGCCACATCTCGCTTACTCATCTGGTCCATTTCCCACGCCGTCTGCAGGGTTAGGGCCTTCAGGGCCTCGTACTCGCCGTAGAGTTCTGCGAGGCGAAACTGAATGGACTGATTGACCGCCAGCGGCTTGCCAAAGGTCGTGCGCTCGCGGGCGTACTCCACACTCTCTTCAATACAATAACGCGCGGTACCCAGGCTCGATGCGGCCTGGCGAATACGATTTTCGTGAACAAAATGCTGTGCGATGGCGAGGCCAAACTCCGGGTCGCCCAGTATGGCGTCGTCCGGCAACCAAACGTTTTCCAGGTTCACTCGCGGGTGGTCCGTGGGCATGTTGAAGGTCCACAGCCATTCGTCAATGGAGTAACCCTCGGCGGAAGAAGGCATGATGAAGCAGCTGATGCCACGAGCGCTGCCATCGTCCCCGCTAGTTCGCGCAAAGACCAGGACATGGGTCGCCACATGGGCGCCCGTGGTCCACATCTTTTGGCCGTTGAGGAGCCAGCCTTGTTGTCCATCCCGCTCGCATCGCTCGGCTCGGGTCTCGAGCCAGGTTGCGTCGGATCCGTGATCAGGCTCGGTTAATCCAAAGGCAACGGCAACGGTTCCGTCAATGCTTCCGGGGATAAAGGCGTCCTTCTGCGCTTCTGTTCCGTAGTCGCGAAATGCCAGGGTGATGGGAAAGTTGCCGACCATGCAGTGCTCGTTCTGCAGATCGCAGTGCAGTCCAATGCCCTTGCCAGCAAGATGTTCACGGATCACGGCCATCTCAAGGTTACTGGCGTTACCGCCACCAAACTCCTCGGGCAAAGCGAGCGCTAGAAAGCCAGCCTCCCGGGCGAGACGCCGAGCGTCTGCCAAGAGCGCCTCCCAATCTTCTGATGGCCGGCCATCGCGCTCCCAGTCGGTGCGGGCATCTTCGCGACGATGATCGAAAAACCGCGCGTTGTCGTCCTGAAGCTCCAGCGGCCGCAGGGTTTCGTCGATGAATCGATCCATTTCCAGAAGCAAATCCGGAAGTCGTTCGCTGTAGAGATGTTTCACCGTGACTCCTTATGGACGGATGAGGATTGCGGGCGCTTCGCGGGTTCCTCGCTTAGTTCTTAAGCAGATTTTTGACCCAGTTACTCCCCCAGCTCTTCCCCGAGCTCTTCACCTAGTTTTCCAACCAAGTCCGGCCAGCGTGCACAGGCCTCGCGGAAACCACTGTATCTAGGATTGTCGATCGCCATCTGCAGCAAGGTCCTGCGGCGCAGGAAGGTTATCAGGGCTTCATCTTCCAGTACTTGCCCATCGCGCAGTGCAACACTCAGTGACTCCGAAAAATCGCCTTCAAGCGCAAAAGTCTCAGCGCCAATTGCATCCAACGCAGCCAGAGAATCGCCCAGGGACACTTCGCGAAGCAGCAGATTGATCAGATTTCGAGCGATGCGCGTTTTGTAGGCAGACGCTCCGCTCAATTGTGGCTGCACATCCTTTGTGAGGAAGTCGTTCAGGGCCTGGAGCAAAACTTCCCTGGAGGTCATTATGAAAGCCGCTCCAGTAACAGAAGAATGTCCATCTCTGACTCGGACAATCGTCGGCCTACAGCCGCTCTCTCCAGGCCCGGGTCCTCGCCGCTCTCATGAAGCTCAAGCATGGTTAAACACACGATGCCCCAACCGAGGGCGGCGTAGAGTTCCCACAACAGCACCTCATCAAGGTCAGGCGCGATACCGTTGACGCTCCGATACCCATCGAGCAGCTGGCGATAACTACCGAGGCCGCCGACGGGCGCGCGGCCACCGAATCGCCAAACTGCAGCACACACATATCCAAGGTCTTCGCCAGCATAGCCCACATGCGCCAGCTCCCAGTCGAGAACGGCCGCGAACGAGTCTTCTGACAGGAGCAGATTGCCCATGCGGAAATCGCCGTGACAAAGCACGCGGCGCGATTGCGGCTCGGGTTGGCGCTGGAGCCAGTTCAGCGCCAGCTGATGAACGGGCGAAGGATTTCCGAATTGATCGCAAAGAGACTGCAGACGCTGGAGATCTTCGGACCAAGACAAGTCCCGAAGGCCGCCGGGCAGGTCACTCGGATCAACCGTATGGATACGCGCCAACGACTCTCCGCACTGGAATGCAAAGCGTTCGCGGGCCTTCGCGAACCGATCCTCACGCATGATGCGCTGCGGAAGGGCCTCGCCCTCTAGCAGAGTCATGATGAGCCCTTCCCCCAACGCATCCTCTGGCTGCAGGCTCGCCAACACCGTCGGTACAGCGACACCCTCTTGCTGTGCCAACGATAGGAGCTGCGCCTCTGCATCCAAGGGCAGTGCTTTGGGCAAAAAGGGATGATCGATGCCTGAACCCGGACGGCGACGAAGGATCAAGGGCTGCGTACGATCACCGACAGACCATCGGAACGCCCACGTTTCCATGTTCGCGCCACCCGACAACCGACGAAAATCGGTCGCGTCACCCTCTTCACCGAGGGCCGCCGCAAGGCGCTGACTGATTACCGACTCCATAGATTCGTCGTCAGGCTTCCTGCTTGACTACCGGCAGTGCTTCGCGTGAAACGCAATGTGCTCGTCGATGAATGAGGCGATAAAGAAGTAGCTGTGATCGTAGCCGTCCTGCATACGGATCGTCGCAGCAACACCCGCGTCTTCGCAGGCAGCAACTAGAAGCGACGGCTTGAGCTGCTCCTCAAGGAACGTATCGCCCGAGCCTTGATCGACGAGCATCGGGACGGAAGCGCCGCGCTCACGCACAAGGGCACAACTATCGTGTTCAGCCCAAAGACGCTGATCGGCACCCAAGTAGTTGCCGAGGGCCTTGTGTCCCCAGGGACATTCCAGTGGCGAACAGATGGGCGCAAAGGCCGACACGCTGCGATACCGATCAGGATTCCTGAGGGCAATGGTGAGCGCGCCATGCCCGCCCATGGAGTGACCGGATATGCCATGCCGATCAAGATCAATGGGCAGATAAGCAGCAACCAGCGTCGGCAACTCCTCCACCACATAGTCGTACATGCGGTAATGGGCCGCCCAGGGTTCTTGCGTCGCATTCACGTAAAAACCAGCGCCAAGGCCAAAGTCCCAGGCGCCATCGGGGTCGTCCGGCACATCCTCTCCGCGCGGGCTCGTATCTGGCGCCAGGATGGCGATACGGGCCTCAGCGGCTGCGCGTTGGGCGCCGGCTTTCTGCACAAAGTTTTCATCGGTGCAGGTCAGACCTGAGAGCCACGTCAGCAGCGGAAAAGGACCCTCCCCCTCTGGCAGAAAGATGGAGAAGTGCATGTCGCAGGACAGGCTGGTGGATCGGTGGGTGTAGCGGCGCTGCTCGCCGCCAAAGCTCTTTACGCTAGCAACGAGTTCCACGGATCAG
Source organism: Pseudomonadota bacterium (assembly GCA_038750875.1). Lineage (GTDB taxonomy): Bacteria > Pseudomonadota > Gammaproteobacteria > Pseudomonadales > Halieaceae > Congregibacter. The sequence continues at coordinate 58,042 of JBCDGU010000005.1, forward strand.
TACACCACCACAGAGCGAATACTCTCTCCCGCGTGCATCAGATCAAACGCTGTATTGATATCGTCGAGGGGCATGGTGTGCGTGATGAGGTCATCGATATTGATGCGACCATCCATGTACCAATCGACGATCTTGGGTACGTCAGTTCGGCCGCGCGCTCCCCCAAAGGCGCTACCGTGCCAGCTGCGGCCCGTTACCAACTGGAAGGGACGTGTCGAGATTTCCTGCCCCGCGCCAGCTACGCCAATCACGCAGCTCTGCCCCCAACCCTTGTGGCAACACTCCAATGCCTGGCGCATCACGTTCACATTACCAATGCACTCAAAACTGTAATCCACACCGCCGCCAGTGATCTCAACCATGTGACCGACGACGTCGTCCACATCCTTTGGATTGACGAAATCCGTCATTCCGAAATGCCGCCCAAGGGCATCGCGATCAGAATTGAGATCGACGCCGATAATGCGGCCAGCGCCCACCATCTTCGCGCCTTGGATCACGTTCAGGCCAATACCGCCAAGACCGAACACTGCAACCGTCGAGCCAGGCTCGACCTTCATGGTGAATGCGACGGCACCCACCCCGGTAGTCACACCGCAGCCGATGTAGCAAATTTTGTCGAAGGGCGCGTCCTTACGAACCTTCGCCACGGCAATTTCCGGTAGCACCGTATAGTTCGAAAAGGTTGAGCAGCCCATGTAGTGAAGGAGCGGTTTGCCGTCTATGGAGAAACGACTCGTGCCATCGGGCATGACGCCTTGCCCCTGCGTCTCGCGAATAGACTGACAAAGATTCGTTTTTGGATTCAGGCAAAAATCACAGGTACGGCATTCCGGGGTGTAAAGCGGAATGACATGGTCACCCGGCGTAACGGACGTGACTCCGGGACCGGTTTCCACAACGACGCCCGCGCCCTCGTGGCCCAAGATCGCGGGAAAAGCGCCTTCCGGATCGTCCCCGGACAGCGTGAAGGCGTCCGTATGACAAACCCCCGTCGCTTTAAGCTCAACCAGAACCTCACCTTCACGAGGTCCCTCCAGATCAACTTCCATGACTTCAAGGCGCTGGCCTGCGGCCATGGCGACTGCTGCGCGGGTTTTCATCGTTTTATATCTCGCGTTCAGGAATCTATTGAGTAAAACATAGAACGACCGGCGGGAAAACTTAGCCCACAGGGGCACGCCTGTTTCCGCCCTTTGCCGCCGGGGTTGGCGGTTTCTTTGGCGCTGTTTCAACGCTCGCCGTCTTTGAACGCCGCCGCCCGCGACGGCGGCGCGCTGGCTTTCCGTCATGGGCCGGGGCGCCTTTTTGAGAATTGTTGCTGTGACGATTGGCGCCTGCAGCCTTGCCATCGCGAGCGATGTGGGCTCCGTCCGTTGTCTTGGCGGGATCGGAAAATTCCTGCAGCACGTCGCGTTCAATGCGTCGGCCCAGTAGCTTCTCGATGGCACGAAGCAGCGGTACTTCGTCCTCGCTCATAAACGAGTGGGATCGTCCTGCCGCGCCGGCGCGCCCCGTTCGGCCAATGCGGTGCACGTAGTCCTCGGCCACCTCCGGAAGATCGTAGTTCACGACTTCGGGCAATTGGTCGATGTCGAGACCTCTCGCGGCGATATCCGTGGCTAGCAGCGCCTGGATTTCACCGTCCTTGAACTGCTGCAACGCGCGACGACGGGCATTCTGACTCTTATTGCCGTGGATGGCGGCGCACTCAAACCCTTCTCGCAGGAGCCGGCGGGCCAGACGATTGGCCCCGTGCTTGGTGCGTGTGAACACGAGCACCTGGTGCCACTGATGTTTCTTGAGTAAATGCACCAGCAAGTCTGTCTTGCGGGTTCGATGGACTGGATAAACCGTCTGATCGACACGCTCCGCGGCGGTATTCGCTGGGGCGACCTCTATCGTCTGTGGATCGACCAGGAATTTTTCTGCCAGATCGCGGATCGGCCTGGAAAAGGTTGCCGAGAACATGAGCGTCTGCCGAGTTGGCGGCAGCAGCGAGACGATGCGCCGGATATCCGGGAGAAAACCCATATCGAGCATGCGGTCTGCCTCGTCCAGCACCAGCACCTCGACCCGATCCAGAGACATGGCCTTCTGAGCGGTAAGATCGAGCAGACGTCCGGGCGTCGCCACCAACACATCCACACCTTTCGAGAGTGCATCGATCTGCGGGCCAATCTTCACGCCGCCATAGACGACAGCGCTGCGCAGATCCAGGCGCGCGCCGTAGGCTTCGATGGATTCGTGGACCTGGGCCGCGAGTTCCCGCGTGGGCACAATAATCAAGGAGCGTACCTGACGCGAAGCGGCGAAACCCACGTAGGCCAATCGCTGGAGCATGGGCAGGACAAATGCCGCCGTCTTGCCCGTGCCCGTCTGAGCCGCGGCCAAAACGTCGATGCCATCCAATATCAGGGGTATCGCGCGTTTTTGTATGGGGGTCGGGGTCCGGTACCCCCGGTCGTTCACGGCCTTTTCAAGGTCCGGAGCGAGCCCAAGGTCGTCAAAACTCATGGTGCTTCATCCGTCAGCAGTAGTGTTGCGCTGTGAGAAGGCGGAAGTACTCGTTCAAACCTTCTTCGTGGTCATTGCGAACTTCAGGCTCTCAAGACCAGCGCTTGCTGACGGTGGTAACGCACTGTCAGCTGGTGCGATTCGCCGACTGTAACCGATCTAGTGTAAAAAAAACAGACAGTTATTTGTCATAGTTCTGCTATATTCTAAACAAACAATATGAAGACATAGGTTTTTGGGGAGGATCACAGCCTATGCGAGCACCACCGCTGCCGCATATCGAAGCCAGAAGGCTCGAGAGCCTGTGGAGTTCCAAACTGCTGGATAGTCCCCAGGAGGAGCGCTTTGATCGCATCACGCGCACCGCAACTCGACTATTCAGCGTGCCGATTGCGATGGTCAGCCTGGTAGATAAAGATCGACAGTGGTTCAAGTCCGTGGTGGGTCTTCCCGTCCGTCAAACGCCCCGGGACGTCTCCTTCTGCGGCCATGCGATCCTGGAGCGAGACATCTTCGTGGTGGAGGATGCATTAAAGGACTCACGATTCATCGACAATCCATTGGTTGTCGATGCGCCGAATATTCGTTTCTACGCCGGGTGCCCGGTCCACGATGTGGACGGACTGCCTTTCGGCACTCTATGCATTATCGATACGAAGCCTCGGGAGTTCAGTCGAGAAGACTGTTCGGCGCTCTCTGATCTGGCGGCGATGGTCGAATCGGAAATTGCCATCAGCATGCTTGCGGCGGAAGCCGAATTTCTCGATGGGACTTCGGACCATCTGGGGATGCCTTAGCCAGTCGTCTGTAACTGGCTTGCCGAATGTGCTCCGGAAGACCCCGCGACTTATCACCCGTTTTAACAGCGGCTCACCGGCCTACGACTAACGTATTAGCACCCAACACGCGTGGCACTGCCCGATTCGTTGCGTGTTGCCTGTCGTCAGACACGGGCCAACGTCGGACCTTCATCGAGCTTAGCCCCCGAGGGCACGACGCTCTATAAGAGCTTTCGACCACCACCATATACGGCAGTAAGTGCTTTCCTGCCAATATCTGCCGCGACGAAGTCCGCCGCAGCACCCTCACTTAAAGTCGCTCGATGCTCAAGATTGAGCGCCCTCGCGGCGTTACTTGTCATCCCGGCAAGGGCGATCGGAAACAGCTCGTCATTGTCTGCGAGTAGTTCGAACAGTAATGCCGTCAGTGACGATGGCATCGCCGCCGTAAGCCCTTTAAGAACGCCATCGACATAAACCGGTAAGGAACCACCGGCATCCGACGACAGCGTAATCTGCGAGGACGGCGCCCCGGCCTCGAGCAAGTGCGTTAACGCTTCTACGGCAGGGACATCGCCCGCCGCGATAAGTTCGGGAGTCGTGGACACGGTGATATCCACGAATCCCCCTCGCATCGCCCACTCGGCCGCCTCATCGAGGAGAGGTCTGGATCGATTCACATGCGTTGGGAACAAGGTAGATTCCGGCAGATCGCAGTCATCGATGGCTTCGCGCAGCAGCGCCAGGCGGCTGGCGCCGTCGCCCACATGCACCAGCACGACTCCACCCTGCCCGGCAAGAATGCCACCAAGCTGTGTCTCCGCGGCAATACGACGCAGTTCCTGCGCCGTTGGCTGTGTGCCGCGGTGGTCCGCCACGGCAACCTCGCCAATGCCAATGACAGGATCGATGAGATAAAGATCCTTCGCGCTATCTCCCGTCAGCGTGGGCACGGGCACACGGTAGGCGCCGGAGTACATATACGCGCGCAGTCCCGCACTGCGAAGCCCCATGATGTTGCCGTAGAGAACCTCGAGACTTCGACCGATAGAGTCGGTGCCCAGCGCTCCAACAGGTGCTGTCACACCCGCTTGAATAAAGTGTTCTGCCGAAAGCTCGTCCGTTCGATTTCCGAAGCCACCCTCACCACCTCCACCGCAAGGGTGGGTGAGGATATCGACCAAACCCGGGAAGATAAGCTGCCCTCGGAGATCAATATGCTGCCCCGGATGCCCCTCCAAGGAACCCGCCTCAGCGATTTCAAGGATTTGCCCCCCAGCCACCAAAACATCGCGAGGCCCCAGGTACTCTGGTGCATAAAGCTCTGCGCCCTCAAAAACTAGCACCGTATGCTCCTACTCAACTCTCGACTCAAGGAACGCCTGGGTCTGATCCCTTTTCTCGTGCGAGAGCAGCACAATAAGGTCTCCAGTATTTGCCCAACGCAGCGCAGCTTTAATCGCGTCGAGCTCCGTGCGCGGCTGGCTCGTCACCGACTTTCGGTACCCCGACTCGACATAGGCATCGCGCATAATATTGGCAACCTCTCCCACCGGCCTGCCGCGCGCATGATTGTCCATGCGTTTGATAAAGATGCGATCAAAACGCAACCCCTCGCTGGCGAGGGCGAATTCGCGGATATCGTCGTCTCCCCGGTCTCCTGCCTGACCGGTAATCAGTGCCCGACGGCGCGCGGGCAGCGCTTTGATCACCGGCATCAGCGCTTCGAGACCCGCCGGATTGTGCGCAAAGTCCAGGAACACCGTAACCCCATTGATGTGGTAGACGTTCGCTCTGCCCGGGTTGCCGGAGTTTTCGAGCGCCTTCAATCCAGCCGCAATCATGTTGATGGGAATCTTCAGGCCATCGGCGACTCCCGCCGCGGCCAGCGCGTTGGCGATATTGTGCTTCGCCACACCTTTGAAGGTCAGGGGAATCGCCTTAACCGACACGATCGGTTCAACGTTCTTACCCGTGCATTTCTCGATGCGCCCGCGCCGCACGGTAAATCCCACACCACCAGACGCCAGGTGATCCACAAACACCCTGCAACGAGGATTCATGGAAAACAGGGTGACGGGTGCCGGACTGTCGGGCATCAGCTTCATGAGCAGCGGGTCCTCGGCGTTGAGAACCAAGCGTGATTTATCATCGAGGGCCCGGGTAACGCACCACTTCACGTCGGCGAGGTCGTCGACGGTCGCGACGCCAAAATCGCCAAGATGATCCGCAGCAATGTTTGTGATGAGGGCAACGTTGGCCCTGTCTACCGCAAGACCGCGGCGCAGCAAACCACCGCGAGCCGTTTCCAGAAGCGCGACCTCGCAGCGCTTGTCGCGCAGGATCGCCCGGGCACCACCCGGGCCTGCGTAATCGCTCCTGTCGAGGATCTCATCGCCCATAGCAAGCCAGTCCGTTGAACTCACGCCAGCTATCTTGCCCGCAGCTTTTATGATGGACGCGAGTAACCGAGTTGTGGTGGTTTTGCCGTTGGTGCCCGTAATGAGCGCCGTGGGTACAGCGCGGTGGGATTTCCAGCGGACATCATCGGGATGGGGAACTTCATAAAGGTCCCAGCTTTCGCTGAACTTACCCGTACCCAGAGACACATAATCCTCGTCCAATACAACGGGTACGCCACGCTCTCTCGCCTCGGCAAGAAGGCGACGAAGGCGCGGGCGTTCTTCCTCGCGATACTCATCGCGTAATTGTCGGGAAACACGCTGCATGAGACTCCGCTGGGTACCTTCGATCCAGTCCCGTGCGGCCTCAAAAGCCACTTCGTTGAGTTCCGTTGCGGTGTAGAGGCCATCCATCGGCGCGGAGATGACGAGGCTAACCCCTTCTTCCATGATCCGGGAGGACACGTCTGCACCCTCCCAATCCAAATCCGCAAGGAGCTTGCGAGCGTTTCTCGCCCAGGCGGCCACGAGAAGATCGCGGTCCTCATCTCTGACAGAGACATCGAGAACCGCGCCGGGCTGATCCTGAAAGAGATTCCCGCCCGTGAGGCGACGCGAATCCAGAACGTGCATCGCCTTGCCTAGTCGTCGGACTCGCGAGCCAGGCGGACGCCTCGCTCATCTCGGACAAGTTCGAGATCCTGATCAAAAGAAAAATCGCCGATCATCTCTTGAGGAATCTCCACCGACGGCCTATCGGGTTGGGCGCTTCCGACGTCCTCGCCAGGCTGGAAGTAGATGATCTGTTTCCACGAACGTGTAACGTCGTCAGCCAATATCAGAACCAGATCGCCACCTCGGGCCATCTCCAGTGCGGCGATGTTCGCCTTCTCTTCACTTTCAAAGATCTCGATCTGATCTTCAGAGACACCTCCTTCGAGCAAGCCTTTGCGCAAAAGCTCCGGAATTTCGCGAGCATCCCGGCCACGTAGGTTGTCGTCGCGGCGACAGATGTAGTAGTCAAAATGGCCCGCTGCGATACCGGCTACCTCCAGAATATCCTCGTCGCGGCGATCGCCAGGCATCGTCAACACAGCGATCTTCCGACCGCCGATCTCGTACCGGTCGACCACATCGCAAACCATCTTCACAGCGGCTGGGTTGTGGGCGTAATCGAGGATCACCTTGAAGGGGTGCTTGTCGTAGACGTTGAGACGTCCTGGGGACTGGAAGAAGGTGCTGTCGAAGGTCCGAAGACCATGGCGGATATCTTCCAGCTCGACATCCATGTGATAGGCGAGCGCCGCTGCAAACATCGCATTCTGAACGTTATGAAGGGCTCTGCCCTCAAGCGTCGCCGGGATCAGATGCGTCCATAGGAGGGGGATATTGTGACCCTGCTCGTCGTAGAGCGTAATCATGTTGCCGTTGATGCCAGACTCCAGCACCAAGGCTGTGCCCCCGGCTTTTACATGCTCGCGCACCAACGGGTGCGATCGATTCATGGTGACATAGCACAGTTTGTCCGCATCGCAGTGATCGGCCATCTGCAGACACAGGGGATCATCGGCGTTGAGCACGGCCGCATCGCGCGCGACTTCCACCACCACGCGCTTCACTTCGGCAAGGTCTTCGAGGGTGTTCACGCCCTTCAAACCCAGGTGATCCGCCGCGATGTTGAGGCAGGCCGAAACGTTGGCGCGCTGATATCCCAGTCCAGCGCGTAGGATTCCACCGCGAGCTGTCTCCATCACAGCTGCGTTGACCGAGGGGTCGCGAAGAACGATCTGCGCTGCCGCGGGACCTGTCATATCACCGGCCACGGTCAGACGACCGTCAATGTAAACACCGTCGGTACTCGTTTGCCCGACGGTCAGGCCGGACATTTTCAGGATATGGGCGAGCATGCGGGACGTGGTTGTCTTGCCGTTGGTACCGGTGATCGCTGCGATAGGAATACGAGACGGGCTCCCGTCGGGGAACAACATGTCGATAACGGGGCCGGCAACGTTTCTCGGCTCTCCCTCAGAAGGCGCCACATGCATCCGAAAACCCGGTGCGGCGTTGCATTCGCAGATACCGCCTCCCACCTCGCGATAAGAACGGGTGATATCAGTGGTAATAAAATCGACACCGCCCACGTCCAGACCGAGGGCCAAAATAGCGCGTTCTGCCATGATCTTGTTGTCGGGATGAATCACGTCGGTCACGTCCACCGCCGTGCCCCCGGTACTGAGGTTGGCCGTGGGCTGAAGGTAAACCACCTCTCCATCAGCGGGAACGCTGTCGACGGTCATGTCCGTTTGGGCAAGCATGCGCTCGGCTGCAGCATCCAGAGAGATTCGCGTCAGAACTTTCTCGTGGCCGACACCGCGACGGGGATCTTCGTTCACACGAGCGACCAGCGTCTCAACCGATGCGAAACCGTCTCCCACAACATGGGCAGGCACACGCTTGGCGGCGGCGACGAGTTCGCCATCCACAACCAGCAGTCGGTGATCGAGGCCCTGGAGGAAGGTCTCGACGATCACGCCATCGCTGTGCTCCTTTGCCTTGTCATAGGCCTTTTCAAGGTGCTCTGCGTCCTGGATATCGGTCGTTACACCCCTCCCGTGATTCGCGTTCAGGGGTTTCAATACTACCGGGTAGCCAATGCGTTCGGCTGCCGCAACCGCGCGGCGAAACCGATATACCAGGGCCTGGCGCGGCACGGGCAATCCCAGGTCACCCAAAATGCGGTTGGTCTCGTCTTTCTCCGAAGCGAGCTCAACGGCAATAAACGGCGTTTCACTGGTTATCGTTGCCTGCAGGCGACGCTGATACCGCCCATGGCCAAGCTGAATAAGGCTGTGGTCATTCAGTCGAATCCAGGGCACGTTCCGTGCCTCAGCCTCTTTAACGAGCGACAGCGTACTGGGACCGAGGGAGCGCGATTGGCAGGCGCGAATAAAATCATCCCGCTCCTCCTCGAAGACAAAATCCGTGGGTGCGTCGTCCGGCTTCAGGTTCTTCGGCAGCAGGTAGTGGATGAGGTTGAGGGCAAGCTTGCCCGCCGCGATTCCTGCAAACTCCTCTTCATACTCATAAACCATGTCGTACACGCCGACATCATCGGTAGAGCGCGTCTTACCGAAAGACACGTCGTAGCCCGCCATCTCCTGAAGCTCGAGGATGGCGTGCTCCAGAACGTGTCCCATCCAGGTGCCCTCGTCCTCGACCATACGACGAAGGAATCCACCGGGCTCCTGATAAGAACAACCGTGCTCGGCAAGCCCCGGAAGCGCTTCAACCAGCCCTTCGATGAACTCTTTTCCAATGCGCGCCGTCGGCCATTCCTCCAATACGCCAAGATCGACGGTATGCCGAATGACGGGAAACAACGCATAGACGTTGGGGCCCCGGTAGATGCTGGTATCTACGAACTTCATGGGATGAATCTCGATGAAAGGAACCCTACACTCTACCCGCTGCCGAAGGCTGGGAAAAGCGCCCAATAAGCCACACGCGGTCGCCAAAACAGAAGGCATTGGCGATAATGCGCCCCTGTCCAATTTAGGCGCTCCGCGATAGTTCGTCGCACCCATCGCTAAACGGATCAATGAAGGCCGCCGCCGCGCGCAGGCGGAACGTTAGAGAAAGGCATTGCCCAGCACCAAAAACACATTAAGAGGCGCCACCAGCGAATCCAAAGGCTCCCTGGCGCTCATCGGAGGCCGCTTTGAGGCAGACAATCATGCGTTGTTTGCTGCGCTCCGTGCCCGAAGCAACGGCCGCATTGCGATCCTTTCCATGGCGTCGGGATACCCGGAAGAGGTCGGCGCAGAAACCGTCGAGGAGTTCCGTGCCCACGGCTTTTACGCCGAGCTGGTGCCAATCTTCTTTGAGAATCGGCAAAGCAGCCCCTTCGACCCCCAGTTAATCGCTCGCCTGGAAGCTTTCGGCAGCGTCTTTTTCACCGGCGGTGACCAGTCCCGCATTGTCGGCACGCTCGTGCAAGACGGCGAAGAGACTCCAGCTTTGGCTGCAATTCGCAGTCTCTATGTCGAGGGCGGACTTATTGCAGGCAGCTCGGCAGGCGCTGCCATCATGTCTGGCCCTATGATCATGGGTGGCACGTCACTGAACGCGATCAGCCGCGGCCTCGATAAACGGCCCGTGGATGAAGACGATTACGACACCTTCCGTATGGGGCGGGGCCTCGGATTTTTCACCTGGGGCGTTGTGGATCAGCATTTTCTTGCCAGAGGTCGCATCGGTCGACTGCTCTGCGCCGCCGAATACACGGGCGACGCCTTTGCTTTTGGCGTCGATGAGAACAGCGCGCTGATCGTCCGGGGTGATCGCGGCGAAGTGGTTGGCGAAACGGGCGTTTTGTTTATCGATCTTCGCAAAGCGAGCTTTGACGAGGGCGACTATGCGGTGCGCGATGCCCGCGTATCCTATCTCGATGACGGTGACGCTATTGATCTCAATCGCGGCAAACCGTTGCCCGCGCCGGACAAGCGCCGTGCGCGGGTAAATCGCAGCTCCTATCGTTCGCCGGCACCAGTCCGTCGCCACGCGTTCGCGAGCTACGGCCTTCACGATCTGATGCTTCGTCTCGTGGAGGGCGATCCGGCGTTCTATGCGCGCGATGCCGCCAATGCCTTCGATGCGCTGTATGGAAACCAGGTCACCCTATCGATCGAGCGAAAAGCTCGCTCGTCGCGCGCATTGCGTGCGGTCCGCCGGAGCGAAATTCGCTATACGGCCATCAACTTCCGGCTGCATGTTCACCGCGCCGCACTCGATGCCTGCCCGCTCAACGAGAGCACGCAGGTTCTGCGGCCAGACCCGTCACCGGATGCACGATTGCTCCTGCTCGGTAGCTCTCCCGTGGACTGGCCCTACGCCGCACGAGAGGAGCTTCTGAATCAGCTTGTGGAGCCTGTAGGGGTTCTGGCCACGGCATCGGGCGAACCGGCAGCTATGGCTGAACGCTACCTCGACTGGTTGGCGACAGAGAGCATTCAGGCGGAACTCCTTCCTATCGCTCTGCACAACATCGAACGAGTCAGTCGAGATCGCTCGGTGCTGCGAAGCATCGAGCGTGCGGGTAGCCTGCTGCTCACGGGGGGGGACCAACGCCGACTGACCGAGGCCCTGCTTCATTGTGCTGAAGCGACACCCATACTCCACGGGCTGGTGTCCGCCTACGAGCGCGGTACGCCGCTGATTGCCGTTTCTGCGTCGGCGGCAGCACTTGGCAATCGCATGATCGCCGAAGGGGACAGCATATCGGCTCTGCGCTATGGAAGCTCAGAGGATGCCAGCTTCTCCGGCGTCATCGTGGAGCGCGGCATTGGCCTGACGCATTTGGGTTTAATCGATCAGAACTTCGTGCGCCGTCACAGACTTGGCAGACTTCTCATGGCCTGCGCCGAACAACAGCAACGCTTTGGCTTTGGACTGTGTGAAAACTCTGGCCTCATCATCCATGGCGCCCAGCAACAGATCGAAGCCTTTGGCGAATCTGGCGTGGTGATTGTGGAGCTCGATCTGCATCAAACGAGACTCGCACCACGCATTCCCGATCCCACGGGAATTCGCATCTACATCCTTGAGCCCGGAGAACGGACCTCCCTCGAGGAGCTGGCCGCCCGCACATCCAATCGATCGGCCGCGGCGACGCAACTCCTCGAAGAAGCGCTTGCGGATATGCAGGAAGATGTCCGGCTCGCTCTTGGGACCACCGACAAAGGATTCGATGCAAGCTCATGGCTGGGTACCATCCATCAGCAAGGCACCGTTCATTAAGCAGAAAATAGAGGTAGAAGTCAGTGTCCGAAACATTCAGAGCGCTGGTTGCGCGAAAGGACGACGATGGCCAGCAATGCGCCTTCGAGACCCTGAGTCTCAATGATCTTGATGACGGCGACGTCACCATCGCCGTCGAGTACTCGACGCTGAACTACAAGGATGGCCTGGCCATGACCGGTGCTGCACCTATTGTGCAGAAACATCCATTGATTCTGGGCATCGACTATTCCGGCACCGTACTGGAGTCCAGTCACGGCGGTTTCATCGCCGGCGACCGAGTGGTGCTCAATGGATACGGCGCCTCGGAGTATCTCCACGGCGGTTACGCCGGGCGTGCTCGCGTGAGCGGTGATTTGCTGGTGAAACTTCCGGATAGCGTTTCAAATCGACAGGCCATGGCCGTAGGGACGGCGGGATACACGGCCATGCTCTCTGTGATGGCGCTGCAGGCGAATGGCCCCGCTGCCGGCGATGGTCAGATTCTTGTGACGGGTGCCGCAGGAGGCGTTGGCACGGTCGCTATTACACTGCTGACAAAGCTCGGCTACGACGTGGTTGCTTCAACGGGCCGGCCCGACGAGGCGCAATTCCTGAAGGAGCTAGGCGCCAGCGACATCATTGATCGCGCCGAACTTGGGGAGCGCGGCAAGCCGTTACAGAAAGAGCGCTGGGCCGGTGCCGTCGACTGTGTGGGCAGCCATACGCTGGCCAACGTGCTGGCGCAGACGCGATATGAGGGCATTGTCACGGCCTGCGGACTGGCGCAGGGAGCAGACCTGCCGGCAACCGTGATGCCCTTCATCCTGCGCAACGTGCAACTTCGCGGTGTCGACTCGGTGCAAGCACCGATCTCCCGACGGAAGGTCGCGTGGCAGCGGCTTGCAAAAGAATTGGATATGGACAAGCTCGAGAGCCTGTCCTTTGACTTACCTTTTGAGCAACTCCCGGCGTATGGCCAAAAAATCCTGGCGGGAGCCGTCAGGGGGCGTGCGATTGTGGCGATTGCGAACTAGGCTCTGATTTGTTTGCCTGCCTTTAGTGTTCATTGATGCAGGCATTGACTTCGCTTCTGAACGCTCGCAGCCTCAAACCGAGAGCCCACCTAATCGCGGAGGTTTTATGACCCATTACATTCCTGAAGGCAGTCACACGGTCAATAGCTATATCACGGTGACCTCGGCGGACGCGGCCATTGCCTGGTACAAGGACGCGCTGGGGGCTGAAGAGCGCTCACGACTCTCCATGCCTGACGGCGGTGTAATGCACGCAGAAATTGCCGTGGCTGATTCGCTCATTATGCTCTCAGATGCGAACGCAGAATGGGGAACGCAGGCACCTCAGGAACTCGCAACCTATACGCTCTGCGTGTACGTGCCAGACTGCGACGCTGTGTTCCACCGTTGTGTCGAACACGGCGCAGAAGAACTACAACCACTGCAAGATCAGTTCTGGGGCGATCGCACGGGCAAAGTACGGGATCCATTCGGGGTTTGCTGGATGTTCATGACGCACCTGGAAGATGTGTCGGAAAGCGAAATGCAATCGCGGTTTGCGGCCATGATGAATGGTTAGGCTGAAGGAGTGAACTGAATGGGCAGCGGCTGTAAAGCAGCGTGTCCGATGCGCCGCCTCGACACTCAAAACGGGTAATTCCTCATCAAAGCACCTCATCACATAGTGGCCGCGCTCGCCGAGCCACCCACAACGCGCCAACGGCTTTTCGCACGCTATATTATGGCGCTTCTCGTCGACCTCATCGTTCTCAACCTCCTCGCGGAGTATTGGCCACGCGTCACGGTCGATAGTTTTACGACCTCACTAATCGCTGCGGTGCTGCTGCAAGTTCTTCTTCAAGGGACGCTGTCACTGGAACATTCGGTGGCGGGATGGTTCAACGCTCGCAGCGGTATCGCCTGGACCATTGGTCGCTATCTCACGGCCTGGTTGATTCTCTTTGGATCGAAGTTTGTGATGCTCGGCGTTATCGATCGGGTACTGGGCGAAGGTGTGCACTTCTCCGGCCCCATGCATGGCGTCGGCGCGTTCATCTGGACCGTCGTGGCCATGCTGGCGGCGGAGGAGCTCGTGACTCGCGGGTACCGCACGCTGGGTGACCGCTCCAATTCTGAGGAAGTCTGAATCGGCTGATTCTCCTACCTTAAACGAAACTCCGCATCCACAGACACGGCTCCACAAGCGTTCTTCCTGCCGGACCGTAGTGATAATGCGGGACACAGATACCCCGCGGATAAGCTGGCTGCGGATGTTGGGCATCAGCACAGGCTTCCTACAAGTCGGCCTGCTGAGTCGACACCTTCCTTTCAACACGCCGCAGTTCCGGTGAGCAGCGCCATTGGCCGCCACGCACAAAACCTACCCCAGAATCATCACACTCCATGAAATCCCAGGCAAAAAAAAGCCGCCCCGGAGGGCGGCTGTGTTCGCTTTGATCTCTGGGAGCTTAGAAGCCGCCAAACACCATATTCAGACCCACGTAGAAGTAGCGGCCACGGGGGCTCGCTGGGTAGCCAAAGTTAGTGATGAATGGCTCTTCGTCCGTGATGTTACGCACACCGCCGTAAACACTCAGCGTCTCTTTGACGTTGAAGGTCGCCGCGATGTCGTGCTGCCAGTACTCGTCCTGCACAACGGAGTCACCGTACAGCGTCTCCGCCGTATCGATTTCTACGAAGGACAGAAGCTGCTCATCCTGATACTGGGTCTGCCATTGAACGGCCAGATCCTTCCAGTACCAGCTCAGCCAGATGTTACCGGCCAACTCAGGACGGTTAACCTCGCCAAGCTCCACATCGACCACGCTGGAATCCAGCGGATCAGAGAAGCGGTTGAGGTCGTTCACGTAGGTACCACCGACAGAGGCGTTGAAGCCGTGCTCTCCAATAGAGAAGTCGTAGCTCGCCTGGAAGTCGACTCCGTCAGACTCGAGAGCCGCAAAGTTGATGGGCGACACTTGCAGGAAGTTGAAGCCACCAAACTGAGGCGAAATCGAATCAGGGTTACGAGTGAACTGGCTGCAGAACGCAGGGTTCGCAGTCGGTACCTGGTAACACGCATCGACAATGTTCTGGGAGGTTACCGACTCGATCGCATCCTCGATCTCGATAGACCAGTAGTCCACAGAAACCGTTAGACCGTCGAGGAACGTGGGCTGGAAGACGAAGCCGGCCGTGAAGGTTTCAGCCGTTTCTTCCTGCAGGTCCGCATTACCACCCTGAGTTCCGGGGAATGCCGCTGACAGCGGATCCGCGAAGGTGTAGTTGCCTTCAGCATCGAAGGGGTTCAAGCCAATCGTTGCGAAGTCCGCTACACAGTTAGCCTGCGTCTGAGATGCCAGCGTCGGATCGTCTGCTGCAAGAGCGTTGATCTGAGCCGCATCACAGGGGTCGGCTGGGCGGTAGGTGGCACCTGTGGTCGGTGCGAACAGCTCCGTAATGTTCGGCGCACGCACCGCCTCAGAGAAGGTGGCACGGAAACGGATGTCCTCGACAGGAGCCCAGCTAAAGCCAGCCTTCCAGGTAAAGGCTTCACCAATGGTGCTGTAGTCAGATGCGCGAATTGCTGCGTCGACGACGAGGGATTCAGCTAGAGGTGCGCCAGACAGCAGCGGAACCTCGACTTCGATGAACACGTCCGTCGCGTCGTAGTCACCAACCTCGTTGGTGTTACCCAGCACCGGCTGGAACAACAGCTGCTCGTTATCACTCACCGTGTTGACCGGCGTGCCTTCGGGGAACGGCGCACCGGCGGGGATGATGCCGCGAGCGAAAGAGTCAAAGGTCGTTGTGGACTCTTCCTTACGGTATTCCGCACCGAATGCAAAGGCGATGGCACCGGCAGGCAGTTCGAAGAAGTCTGCCGTGTCACCAGCCACATAGGCAGAGAACACGGTCTGCTCGAGCTCGGCACCGGTGCTCGTTGCACGCGTCACAAAGTCGATCGCTTCCTGAGTGAGGCCCGTTTCACCGGCCCAGATGTTCAGCGGAACACACTGGCCGTCACCGGGGGTGAAGGTGTAGTAGCCGTTGTCAAACGCCGGGATGCCAAAAGGCGTCGATACGATCGGTGCCGTGGGATCCACGGAAGAGCGGCACGCTGCCTGACCCGTGGCGGGGTCAGTGACCGCGTCCACCGCAGCAAAGTAACGGTCAACGATAACTTCGTTACTGCTCTCAATCGTCTGCTCGAACTTGCCATAGTTGGCGGAGACCTCATAGGTCCAGCCGTTGGCGAAGGTACCCTCGATACCACCGACGAAGCGGAAAGTTTCACGCTCGGTGGTCCGCGTAGACGGGCCAAGACCGATGGGGTCGATGGTAATCGCTACACCACCAACCTCGTCAGCGACCGGCTGGATAAACGCGGGCAAGAAGGGGTTGTCGGGCGCACCGAAGACCAAATCCCAGAAGGACGTGGGCGCTTCGATGTTCTCGTTTTCCTGCCAGCCATACTTAAACTCACCGAACACCGTCATGCGCTCGTTGATGTCGTAGTGACCGATCATGTTCAGCGTGATCTTGTCTTCCGGGGTAATGATGTAGCTTTCCGGCTGCTGAATCGTGTTGAACGAATCGCCTCCAAAGCCCTGGAAGTTACCGGCAACACGGCCATCCTGAACTGGCGCGTAGTTACCATTGGCGTCAACGTTCCAGCAACCGCCCACAACACCGAAGGACGCCGCGCCGAATACTGAGTTGTAGCCGGTGAAGGAGTCCTGACAGTCGTTACGGCCATTGCCGTCGAGGTCGATGGGCACATCGGGATCAAAGCCCGCAAAGGTGTACGGGTTGCCCGGGATGATCATGCCGTAGCCAGAGGTGAACGGGAAAGTACGGCCCAGTTCTACCGCACGCTGGGGAGCATTGGCTGCCTGCTGGAACAGAGCGGTCTCGGCCGCCGTGATCGTTGGCGCCATGCCAAATTCAGCGGTGTAATCCGCGATAAACTGTTCCTGCGTGGGAATCGGCAAACCGAAATCCGTCAAGCCGGTGTTCTGAAAGTTAAAGAACTGAGCGAAGTTAGGCGTATCGCCCGTAATGTCGCCCTGCTGGAAGCGCAGATCCGGGTTTACCCAGTCGCGACCCGAGCCCAGGAGTACACCGTCGGCGCCACGCTCACTTGCCTGCAGGCCTTCATCGGTCCGGTAATCGAGAGTGACGGCGACGTTACCCCGACCATTGTCAAAGTTGGCGCCCCAGATGGCAGAAACCGCCGTCTGATTCGCATCACCTTCCGAAGAGATACCCGTCTGGAGGTCGATCTCGAAGCCTTCGTAATCGTCCTTGAGGATGAAGTTGACAACGCCGGTCACCGCGTCCGCACCGTAGACGGCGGATGCGCCACCGGTCAGTACTTCCACACGCTCAATGAGCTTCATGGGAATAGAGCCAACGTCAACCGCCTGCGTACCAGCAGCGCCGGCCACGTGGCGACGGCCATCGACAAGTACCAGGGTACGTTCTTCTCCGAGGCCACGCAGGTTCAGGGTGTTAGTACCATCAGCCCGATCCGCCGGCTGGTTGCCGTCCAGTGAGTTCTCCGACGTGTTGGATGAAAACAGCGCGGGGATATCATTAATGACATCGGTGATGGTGAATTCGCCAGAGATAGCGATGTCTTCCGCGCTAACACTGGTTACGGGCTGCGAAGCAATCGCATTGGGGTCACGCTGGATGCGAGAACCGGTAACAACAACTTCCTCAAGCATTTCCGCGGTTTCATCCGGATCCTGTGCAAATGCACCGGTGGATGCGGTCGCGGCAAGCGATGCAATGGCGGTAGCAACGCCAATGCTGAGCAGTGACCTGCCCTGCCTAATATTCCTCATTGTGTACCCCTCCCTAGGGTAAAAGAGACTCTGTAAAGCTATCGTTTTGTTTTTTGTAACGTTTTCGTTGTCTTGCGGGAGACCAACAAATTAAGTAAACACCAATCGTCTGACAATTCAAAGGTGGCAGATAGGGAAAATTCCCGGCCTTTTAGACCGCTGTTTTGACGCCTTTGATAGTTAATACGGGGCGCCGTGGTTTTTAAGACCACTTCCATGGCGGAGCGCGCCAGCATCAATGGATCAGCTCGAGCCTCAAGTCTGAGCTCAGGCATCAAACTCCACGGTGCCGGCAACGGACGTGCGCGTCGCTCCCGAAACCCAGAGTTGATCTCCCTCCCCCGTCAACCTGATGCGCCCGCGTCGACCGATGGCCGTGCCCTGGCTGGCTACATAACGTTGCGGCGCAACTCCGGTTTCCATCAGCCATTGGCCAATGCTCGCGTTAAGGCTTCCGGTCACGGGGTCTTCCGGTACGCCCATGTCCGGCACGAAGGCCCGCACCTCAAAATCAGCAGCGTCGTCGTTCTCGTAGGGGCCAACCAATCCGAGACAGGTTTTTCCAAGGGCCGCCATGTCGGGCTTCACCGCAAGCACAGCCTCAGCCGAGGCAAGGCGTATGGCACACCAACCGGGTCCATTGTCGACCCACTGATGCTCCAATACGTCGTCACGGGTTAGTCCGCAGGCCGCACAGATCTGGTCCAGCAGATCAGCGTCTAGAAGGCCCGTTCGCAATCGCTCGGGCGCCGCGAACGCCAGGGCGCCGTCCAAGCGTCGCACCTCCACCAGACCGATGCCGCACTCTTGCACGATGCGATCTCGGTGGACGGCGTCACCGTTGTCGCTGAGCCACGCGTGGCAGCTCCCAAGCGTGGGGTGTCCTGCAAAGGGCAGCTCTCCTCCCGGCGTAAAAATACGCAACCGGTAATCGGCCTCGGGACGCGTGGGTGACAGCAAAAAAGTGGTTTCCGAAAGGTTCGTCCAACGGGCAAAGGCCGCCATGGCATCATCGCTGAGTTCATCGGCGTCATGAACAACCGCTACGGGATTTCCATAGTGCATTTCTTCTGCAAATACATCGACTTGCGAAAACTTCAGGGTGCGCGTGGCCACTGTGCCCTCCTCTCCTGCGGAAGCGAGCCTTATGGTAGCCGCAGACCAACCGCCATATTAAGTGCGACGCTGCGCACGTCACCGCGATTAAACATGGACAAAGAAGATCAAACTTGCGTGGTTTCGGCTATAAACGGCGTACGAGCTGACAAAAAAACAATTAAACGCAGTGGAAGAACTTAATAACAAACACAGCCGGCGTCCCGAGAACCTTCACGAACGCCTGCGCGCCCTGGCAGCGTGGATCGGTTTTCTGGGTTTTGTTGCGAATGCCGCAGGCTACCTCGCGCTGGTCATCGTCGGCAATGCAAGCCTTTCCGTAACCTTGGAAAACGGTGCTTACGCGATCATCTTTGCGGCCATATTCCTGGCGAGCCGCAAAGACTTTTATGTAAGCCGTGTGCTCTACACGGGTCTGATCACCATTTTTGCCCTGTTCTGGCTCACGGCATTCACCTACGCCGAGATGGGCAAGGAGATGGTGCTAGCGATCCCCCTTGTGGCGTTCGTTCCCCTACTGCTGATTATCGTTCTGGATTACCGGCTGATGCTTTCCCTGGCCCCGGTTCAGTTCGTTTGCATGTACTTCTACTCGAGTGAGCACGCGCTGCGCTCCCTCGACGCAGGCACCACGGAAGGCAACATCGTCGTCTTCGCAATCACCATGGCGGCCTTCTCTGCCTTCACTTTTTGCGCCCTTGCGGTAGTCGCAAGAGAGCGGGCGCTAACCGATGCCCGACTACTCAATCTGATTACCGAAACCGAGGCCATTGCGACGGTCGACGACCTGACCGGCCTCCTCAACCGCCGCTCCTTCATGGGCGAGTTGAACAGTCACTTTGAAAAAGGAGGCTGGATGGCCTTGGCCTTTGTGGATCTCGATCACTTCAAGCCACTCAATGATCAGTACGGCCACAGCATCGGCGATTTCGTCCTGAGCGCCGTTGCCCGTCGCCTCAAGATGATCGCCACGGGAGCGTCGGTGGCGCGCCTCGGTGGCGACGAATTCGCGGTAGCCATTCACGAGCCCATGACCTCCGATGACTTGAATGGGCTCATGGACGAAATGCACGCTAGCGTCACTGCCGACTACCAGAGCGATATAGGTCCAATTTCTATCGGTGCTTCCATCGGCTTTGCAGAGAAAGACGCGGAAATAGATAGCCTTGCAAAGCTCCTGCGGGCGTCTGATGCCGCGATGCGACGCGCGAAGGCAAGCCGAAGTGGTTGGGCCCGCTACGAACGGGAGGAGGACAGCGCCGCTCTCGCCTACTCCTCCCTTGAGGTCGGTTTGAAGCGTGCTGTGCGCAACGGTCAGATCGCCGGTGCCGTACAGCCCATCGCGCGAGCCGGGAGTCACGACGTGCTGGAGTACGAACTTCTGGCCCGATGGCCAGACAGCGGCTTCGAAGTTGACCCCTCCCCCGCAGAGTTTATTCACATCGCCGAAAAACTGGGCCTGCTTAACGAGATCCTTTGGATGACGCTGCGAGAAGCCTTAACGACTCTGGACCTCAGCAGGACGCGACTAGCGATCAATGTTTCTCCAGCTCAATTACTGGCCTCCGACTTCCTGGGTCGTCTCTTTTCTATTCTTGAGGAACACGAGACCTCGCCTTCTCGCATCACCCTGGAAATTACCGAGGAGGTGGTCTACCGAAATCTCGAGAAAAACGTGAGCGTACTGAAGCAGGCACAGAAGCTGGGCATGTTGATCGCCCTCGATGACTTTGGCTCGGGCTACTCGTCCCTGTCGATGCTGGATGCTCTACCCCTCGACAAGCTAAAAATCGACCAGAGCCTGGTGCAGAAAGCCCAGGCGAATGAGCGCACCGCAAACATTCTGCAGGCGGCCGTGAGCCTCGCGAAGCAACTGGATCTGACCTGCTGCGTCGAGGGTGTGGAAACCGCACGAGCGGCTCGCGAAATCGGCCAAATGGGTGCCGACGAATTACAGGGATACTGGATAGGCAAACCAGCGCTGATCAGAGACGGTGTGAAGACTCTGCGGCTCGTGTCTTAGCTGCGCATCACCGATCACTTGTCGGGCAGCGCATAGGCCAAGATGTGGTCGCCGGGCGGGCTGCCACCGCTCCAATGTCCACCGGCTGCAACCACGACGAATTGTTTGCCATCGATCATGTAGGTCATGGGCATGGCGTGCGCTGATGTGGGCAATCGGGTTTTCCAGAGCTCCCTTCCGGTTGCCGCATCAAAAGCACGAAAAGCGTGTTCGTTAGCGACACCGCTGAATACCAGCCCACTGGCGGTAAGAATGGGCGCTCCGCCGCCGGGCAAACCATTGATGTACCAAAAGGGAAAGGGAGCCAGATCGCGGGATGTACCCAGCGGGACGCTCCACAGTAACTTGCCCGCGTTCAGGTCGATTGCATCGAGCGTTCCCCACGGCGGCTTGGTACATGGCATGCCTATCGGTGAGCTCACAAAACTTGTTCTCACGCAGTATGGCGTTCCCGCCTGAGCGCCGAAGAATCCCTCGCACTCTTCCTGTGGTTTGAGAGCGATGTACCAGGGCATGCGCGTGGTGTAGACCATCATGACGCCAGTGCGAGGATCAATTGCCGGTGAGCCCCAGTTATTACCACCAGAGCTCCCGGAATAGTGGATGCTGCCTTCAACGGAGGGCGGCGTGTACAGGCCATCATTTCTTAGAGCGTCTAACTTGCTCCGACAAGATCTACGATCCAAAAAAGTCAGGCCCCAGGCATCCTCGGGCTCCAGCTTCTCGGGCACAAGATGAGGAACGTGTGTAGGAAAAGGCTGCGTGGGCGATAGATACTCACCGCGCACAGCGCCGCCTTGCGGCACGGCTCGCTCCTCCACAGGCCAGAGTGGCTCGCCCGTATCCCGGTGTAGCGCAAAGGTCATGCCCATCTTCGTGACCTGCACTACGGCGGGCACGCTCACGCCATCTACCTCAAGATCAACGAGCGTGGGCTGCGCGGGCGCATCGTAATCCCAGATATCGTGGTGAACGGTCTGGTAATGCCAGCGCACCTCGCCCGATTTTGCATCGATAGCAACGACAGAGCTTGAGTAATAGTCCAGCGGCTTGCCATCCATGTCATCGCGATGGCCGCCGTAGAAATCCGGATTACTGTTGCCCGTGGGCACGAAGACAAGCTCCCGCTTCGGATCTACAGAAATGACAGACCAGACGTTGGTGGTGCCGCCGACAAAGTTTCCATCTTCATCGATGGGTTCCTGACCCGGCGGCACGGGGTTCCAGGCCCAGCGAAGCTCGCCGGTGCGAACGTCATAGGCCCTGACCACGCCTGCGGGGGCGTCCGTACGTCGGTTATCGAGAACCATGGCGCCGGTGATCACAAGATCACCGAGAATGGCGGGAGGCGACGTGATCCCATACTCGACGGGCTCATGGGGTGTGATGCGGTGCGCCGTATCGACGCTGCCCTCAGTTCCGAAGTCGGCACAGGGCTCCCCGGTGCTCGCATCCAGCGCGATAAGCCGCGCATCCAGCGTACCCGTCAGAATTCGATCTTCGCAGAACCCACCCTTGCCCGATGACCAACTGCTGACTCCGCGACAGTTGGGCAATACCTCCTGCGTATCCGGGAGCTCAGGGTCGAACACCCATTTTTCTTTTCCCGTCGCAGCATCAAGAGCAAAAACACGATTTTTTGGTGTGCAGTAATACAGCACCTCATCCACCATGATGGGGGTAACCTGAAGGGAAGTCTGCGGGCGCCAGTCCGATTGTCCGGGGCTCCCCTCCTCGCTCCGGAAGTCGCCTGACCGGTGGCTCCAGGCCAGCTGCAGGGCCGACACGTTTGTCGGCGTGATCTGGGTCGCGTTAGAGAAGTGTGTCCCGCCAGGAGCGGCACCCCAGGAAGGCCATTCGTGGGTCGTTTCAGCAACCACCACACCGCTTGCAGCGATCCACGCAAGCGCATGTAAGAACAAGCCAAGGACTCTTGTTGCGATATTGAATTCCATCAAACAGGTTCCCCAGGGGCAAGGACACGGCGCTGATGCCCAGTCTAAATGGGTGGCGGCAGATCATGCACCACCGCCTGCAAGGCAAAACAGAAAAGAACTACTGCGAGTGTCGGCCAGACCTGGTGCTGCTTGCCGTGCTGTCCCGGGACGCGAGCCATTGGTTAATTTCATTCAGCGCCATGGGCCGCGCGATGTAGAAACCCTGCGCATAATGGCATTTAAGAGCCATCAACCGCTGTAAGGTCCGCTGATCCTCGACCCCTTCGGCAATAACATCAAGGTCCAGGGCACCGGCAAGAGACAAGATGGACCGAATAATCTGCTCATCCGCCTCTCCCTCGTGGAGGTTCATGACAAAGCTTTTGTCGATTTTTAGCCGATGAATCGGCAGGCGACGCAGATAGCTCAGCGATGAGTAACCCGTTCCAAAATCATCGATAGCGATTCGTACACCCGTATCAGCGAGCGCGTTGAGCTTACGGGCAACCTCCTCAGGACTGTGCATGAACACAGACTCGGTGAGCTCCAACTCGAGGGTGCGAGGATCGAAACCTGACTCACGGATCAAGGCGACTGCGCGTCTGTACCAGGTGTCGTCCCCGAGATTTCGCATGGACACGTTCACTGCGACGCTCAACCCCCGATCATTCCAGGCACGCGCCTGCTCCAGAGCCCGTTCCATGACCCACAAGGTGATCTCATTGATCATGGGACTCACCTCTGCCATGGGGATGAACTCTGCTGGTGGGATCATGCCGTGGATGGGATGCTTCCAACGCAGCAGCGCCTCGACACCGATCACCGTACCCGTCAGAAGATGAACCTTGGGCTGATAGTAGAGCTCAAGCTGGTTGCTACCCAGAGAGGCCTTCAGCTCCGACATGAGCGCGAGGCGCTCTCGGGAGTGAGGGTCAAAATTTTGGTTGTACGCGACGACGGGGTTGCTCGTGCTCTTGGCCTCGTACATGGCAACGTCTGCGCAGCGCAGAAGGTCGTGGCTATCCAGCCCGTCCCTCGGATACACGGAAACGCCGATACTGCCATCAATAGTCAAGGAAAGATCATCAATAACAAACGTTTGTCGAACCGCCTCCAGAATGTCACGTCCGAGCTGCGCGGCTTCATCGCTTTCAAGGCTTCGAAGCAACAAAAGGACGAATTCATCCCCACCCAGTCGGTAGGCAACAAGATCACCAAGTTCATCAACGTGACTGAGCCGAGGGCCGATCTCCTTCAACAGCTGATCACCGACATGATGCCCGAGCGTGTCATTGACGTCCTTGAACTTGTCGAGATCCAGCAAAAACATGGTTGCGCCGCGATCCGGGTATTCCGCAATATGCTCCCGAAAGGTCTCGTGAAGGGCGGCGCGGTTTGGCAGTGCGGTGAGAGAATCGTGATTGGCCCGATAGGTCATCTCCTCGAGGTTATCGACACTGGTCAGTGCGAGACCAATTGTCTGACCCATCGCCTCATAAGCCTCCAGCTCGGCGTCGTTCAACTTACGGTACTTGCCAAGGTGATAGCTGCAGGTACCGTAGATGCGGTCACCGCTAACGAGCGGGATAACGATATTGGTGCCCGCAAGCTCGTTTGCGTACTTTTGGGCCAATGTCTGGGCTCGCCGATTTACCCGCCTGTCCGATGATAAATGATCAATGACCTGCACCCGACGCGTGCGAACCGCGTCGCCACTCACGGAACCTTCTACGGCAATCTCTGGATTTTGGTCCGACAGGTGCTCGAGTCGCCCGCCGGAATCGAGCATCTGAAGCAACTGGCGGTCTTGGTCCAGACGATAAATCCAAACAGTGGACTCGCTCTCAGCATGCATCAGCACCTCCACGCTCTCGCGAACCACGCTGCGAGTGTCGCTGAGGAGCCCAAGGCGCTGGGCCATGCGATTTCCCTGGCGCAAGAGCTGTCGCCCTCGGTCAAGCTCTCGCTGGTTTGCGAAAAATGCGACCAGTAGCAAGGCCAGGGCGGAAGCCATGGCAACAATTTGGTTCGTGGTAATCAAGTTGAAGTTGATGAAATCACTATCAAGGGCGGGGCGGGGTGTTACGGCTGACAGCAGAAGCATGACGCCGCGCATAAAAAAGAGGGATGCCGCGATCTTTTCAGCGATGCCATAACGCACTAAAACCACGGCCATATACATAAATACGCCGGACACGCTCAAAGCCACGACGACGCTACCCCGGAGACCCGCTGACCGAGTGGCGATGAACGCTCCGAAAACCAAGATCGCAATGAGAGCCAGCCAACGTTTCGGCAGGTCGCGTCCCCCATAGATCGCCGTACCCTGAGCCAGCAAAGGGACCGAGGTCGCGCAGGCAAAAAGGCAAAGCAGGATAGTCGGCGTTAGCGCTGCAGGTTGCCCTGTCGGTAGTGTCGCGAGTACCACGAATATGGCGAAAAGCCCGCCCGCCCAGTAAAGATTGTGCCGTTGCCCGCGGTCACTGAGCCATAGTCCGAACAAAAGAAAACTCACCAACAGGCTGTTGGCAATGAGGATTGTCTGCCCCGAGAAGAGGGTCTCTGTCTCCGGCATCTCTAAAAGATCTGCGCCTTGTTGAAGAAAGATGCTAACACAGTGTGTAGTGCCAGCCACGGGGCGAGCGTACGGCCCGATGCCGACTATCTCGCTCACGAATACGTTTTAACGTATCTTCGCGCGCTTTAAGCTACCGCACCTTGCAAGCATTATTGTCTGGAGCGCTCAGGTGCTCGAGTATCGATTAGAAGGGGAGGACCCATGCGCGAGCGACAAGTTATCGAGCAGGAAGTCTTATCGCGTTCAGATGACTTTTCCGCCTTACGCGCCCTTCACACGGCGGACGAAAGAAGCGTCGTTCATAAGATCGCCGCAAGCGCTGGGGTAGACCGGCAGGTTCGTGCCCAATCCCGATCAAGAGCTATCAAGCTGATCAACCAGATTCGGGCCTCCGGCAAGCCGGGGCTAATGGAACTCTTTCTTGCGGAGTACGGCCTTTCGACCAATGAGGGTATCGCCCTCATGTGCCTGGCTGAGGCCCTGCTGCGCATCCCCGATCCGGGCACCATCGATGCGCTCATCGAGGACAAGATCTCACCCTACGAGTGGCAGGATCATGCGGGACACTCCGCATCTGCGGTCGTGAATGCATCGACCGCTGGCCTGATCCTGGCTGGCCGAATTCTCGATGATGACGATTCCAATTCAGTGCTGGGCCTACTGCAGCGGACCGTTAAACGGTTGGGTGAACCGGTAGTGCGCACTGCCGTGCGGCGCATCATGCGGGAAATGGGCAACCAGTTCGTTCTCGGTCAAACCATCGAAGACGCGATCAAGAATGGAGCTTCCGAAACACGCGAGGGGTTTCGCTTTTCCTACGATATGCTCGGTGAAGCGGCAATAACGAGCGCCGATGCGCAGCGCTACTTTGATTCCTACGCCGGTGCCATCGATCGCATTGGCGCGGGCGACGTCGACGGCGCGATGCACGATCGCCCAGGAATCTCCATCAAGCTCAGCGCCCTTCACCCCCGTTACGAGCTCGCAAAGCTCCCGGAACTGATGGTTAAGCTGGCGCCGCGTTTGCTAATGCTAGCGCAGCAGGCGAAGTCGTTGAATCTCGGGCTGAATGTGGATGCCGAGGAATCAGAACGCCTCGAGCCTTCCCTCCATCTGATTCGGCAGGTACTCCAGGATCCGTCTCTCGAAGGCTGGGACGGCTTTGGTGTAGTTGTACAGGGTTACCAGAAACGCGCGTCGGCGGTAATCGACTGGCTCTATAAGCTGGCCGCGGATCTGGATCGAAAAATAATGGTCCGCCTCGTTAAGGGCGCCTACTGGGATACAGAGATCAAGCGCGCCCAGGTACTCGGAACCGAGAGCTACCCCGTGTTTACAAGGCGAGCCGCCACGGACGCAGCGTACATCTGCTGCGCGGCGAAGCTCCTGGGCATGACCGACAGAATCTACCCGCAGTTCGCCACGCACAACGCCCATACGGCAGCGACCATTGTCGAACTTGCGAAGGGATACACCGGTTTCGAATTTCAGCGTCTCCACGGTATGGGGGAGTCGCTCTTCGCACACCTTCGTGAAGAAGGTTACGCCTGCCGTATTTATGCACCCGTCGGCCCGCACAAGGATTTGCTCGCGTACCTCGTTCGGCGATTGCTGGAGAACGGCGCGAATTCGTCCTTTGTGCATAAGGTTGTAGATCCCACGGTACCTGCCGAAGAGCTCGCCGGTGATCCCTTTGAGATTCTCGATATCCCCGCAGAGGAACGCTTTTCCCTCCTGCCCTCCCCCACAGCGCTTTACGCTCCGGAACGTAAAGACGCGAAGGGTTGGGATCTGGACAATGCCTCCGTCGTCGAAGACCTTGAGGCCACGCGAGGCGAGTTCTCAGACACCACATGGACCGCAGCCCCGATAATTGCGGCGCCCGTAAGGGGCGGAAACCAGCTCTCCATTTACAACCCGGCGCGTCCAACAGAGTTGGTTGGAACAGTGGCAGAAAGCTCCTCGCAAGACTGCGAGGCCGCGCTCGCGGCAGCGCAAACCTGGGTGGATAGCGCCCGTGAGCGCGCTGCGGTTCTGCGAAGCGCCGCCGATCTGTTCGAGGAACGTGCCAGCGAGATCTTCGCGCTCCTCGCCCGCGAGGCCGGTAAAACACTGGTCGATGCCGTTGCTGAGCTTCGAGAAGCCGTCGACTTCCTCCGCTACTACGCCGTTGCGGCAGAATCGCTGCCCGCAGACAGCCAGCCCAGGGGCATCATGACCTGTATCGCCCCGTGGAACTTCCCCCTGGCTATCTTCACAGGACAGATCGCCGCAGCCCTTGCCGCTGGCAACGGGGTTCTGGCTAAGCCTGCAGAATCAACACCGCTCATAGCATCGTTTGCCATCGGGCTTCTGCACCGCGCGGGCGTGCCCGCAACCGCGCTTCAGTGCCTCCCGGGAACGGGCGCGGAGGTCGGCTCCCAACTAACCGGCGACCCCAGCGTGAGCGGCGTCTGCTTTACCGGCTCCACCGCCACCGCGCAGAACATTTACAGAAACATGGCAGCACACTTGTCTCCTCGAGCAAACCTCATCGCCGAAACCGGGGGCATCAATGCCGCAATCGTTGATTCGACCGCATTGCCTGAGCGAGCTGTGATGGACGTCATCGACTCCGCCTTCAAATCCGCGGGACAGCGATGCTCGGCATTACGGGTTCTTTATGTGCAGGACGACATTGCGAGCGCCTTCACGGAGTTACTCATGGGTGCGATGGACGAACTTCAGCTTGGCGACCCCTGGGAGCTCAGCACCGACGTCGGGCCGGTTATCGATGAGGCCGCTCACGCGAAAATCTCTAGCCACGTGGAGAAAGCACGCGCCGAAGGGACTGTTCTGAAAGAACTGCCAACACCCTCGGTCGGTTCGTTCGTTGGCCCAACGGCCATTAAGGTCGATGGCATAGCATCCATCGACCGGGAAGTTTTTGGCCCTGTGCTGCATGTTGCCACCTTCGCTGCCGACGACTTTGAGAAGGTGCTGGATGAAGTGAACGGATGCGGCTACGGACTCACCTTCGGGCTTTACACACGAATCGATGAGCGCGTGAACCTCGCAACCGAACGCCTGCGAGTCGGCAACATCTATATCAATCGGAACCAGATCGGTGCGGTGGTGGAGTCCCAACCCTTTGGTGGCGAGAACCTGTCGGGCACAGGCCCCAAGGCGGGCGGCCCCAACTACGTGCCACGCTTCGCTCGTCCGCCCAGCGCTCCGCAGGCTTCGAGTGCATTAGAGTCTCAAGATATCGTTGTCAATGCAGAGCTGGTGCAGGCAATGATCGATGAGACCGCGACGGGCTCGCACATCTCGCTGGAGAAGCGGCAAATGGCGGGGCCCACAGGTGAAGAGAACACACTCTACTCTTGGCCCCACGGCGTTGTTCTTTGTTTGGGCCCGACGCGCGCTCAGGCGCTTACGCAGGCCGGTATCGCGAGGCGCATGGGCTGTGTAGCTGTTGTTGTCGCAATGGGGGTTGAGGGGGCGGGCTGCATTGCCGGCGTCCTGGGCAATGATGACATTCGCAGGTTGAAAGGGTTTAGCGTTGTCGCCCATTGGGGCGCCGAAAGCGATCAACGCGATATCAAGATGGCCCTGGCCGCGCGGGAAGGCCCCATCGTTCCACTCGTTACGGACAGCGACCTGGCTGACTACTGCATCACCGAGCGCCATTGCTGTATCGACACGACGGCAGCGGGTGGTAATGCTAGCCTGCTCGCTTCTGTCGAGGGCTAGGTGGCGAAGCGTTTGCGCCGGAGAACCGCGAAGAGCGTTGCTTCCATAAAAATAGGCCTTCCAGTACAGGCCTCAGGACCGGGTTCGGCGGGAATACGCAAACTATGAAACTATCCGACGGCACTTGTGGTCAGAGCCCCCCAACGACGTCTTAATCACAGGAACCACCGACATGGAATTCAACTTCAACCGCAACGCCCAAATCACCGGCATTCTCCTGCTGATCGCCGCCATCACGCAAGCGATCTACACCGCTCTCTACGTTTCTGAGGCCGACGTTCCCCGTCAGCTTCTCTGGGGTGCGGAGGGAATTCTGTTCACACTGATGGCAGCCTTCGCCGGAGCCGCACTGGCACAAAGCCAGCGCCATCAGTTGGCCTGGGCGGCAATCACGGCGGCGTCGGTGTTGAACGTGGTGCAGGTGGGCGTCGGTCTCACCATGTTCGGACCGTTCTTTGAAGCTGCGGGCAACGTAGACGGCATCATGCCAACCGCCCGCTCCGTCGTCGCGTTCTCCTTCATGGTCTATAACGCTGCGAAGGTGCTGCTGGCGCTTGCGGTACTTGTCATTGGTCTAGAAATCAGTGGCGCAGGATCCGCTCTCCTGGGCCGGGCGAGCGCGCTAGTAGGTCTGATCGCGTTGGTCAGCAACGCCGCCTCCATGGGCGCTGGCCGCGATGTGTTTGGCGAGCTTCCGTTGGCTGGCGGCTCAGGCGTTATTGCCACGATCCTGCTGGGCATCTGCATCCTCACGCTGCGCGACGAGTCCGCATAGGCCTGCTAAGCAAGCGTTGACCGACCGACTCTGCATACCTAACCGCACTGCGCGATGGCTTTGGCTGTCGTCGCAGGCGCTTTCAGAGACTCCCACGGGAACCCTTGATCTCGATGCGCTGATCAAGCAGCTGGGATTCGTTCAGCTGGATTCCATCCAGGTGGTATCGCGGGCCCACCACCACATTCTTTGGAGCCGTAACCAGAACTACCGCGAACCCATGCTCGATGCGCACATGAGCGAGCATCGGCGCGTGTTCGAGCACTTCACCCACGATGCATCCGTTATCCCCATGGACTTCTATCCCATGTGGCGGCGGCAGTTTCGTCGTCTGGAAGCGAAGGTTCGTAACTGGGAATGGCATCGGGGCATGTCCGGTGAGGATGAGCGAGAGCGAATCAAGGAGCGAATCGAGCTTGAGGGCCCGCTTTCTACGAAAGCCTTTGATACCAAGATCAAGGGCAAAAAGGAGATGTGGTCTCGTCCTCCCCATAAGCTGGCCCTCGATTACCTCTGGTATGCGGGAGAACTTTCGACATCGCACCGCCACAATTTCACCAAGTACTACGAGCTTGCCCATCGAGTTATCCCAAAGGGCCTCCGAGAGCGAGAGATCGGCGACGACGAGCAGATCGACTGGCTGTGCCGAGCTGCGCTCGAACGCATGGCCTTCGGGACCGAGGGCGATATCAAGCGGTTCTGGGACGCGGTAGATAGCGCGGAAGCCAAGGTATGGGTATCAGCGGTCGAGGACGAGCTGATGCCAGCAGAAGTCGAGTGCGCCGACGGCAGTTGGCGCCCGGTCTGGGCCCCGGCGGATATCGAGACGCGCATCGATAGTCTCCGGCGCCCCACGAGCCGTCTGCGCATCCTCAATCCTTTCGACCCGGTTATTCGCGATCGCGAGCGACTGAACCGTCTCTTTGGATTCGAGTACACGGTCGAAATGTTTGTGCCAGCCGCAAAGCGACGCTGGGGTTACTACGTCTATCCGCTTTTGGAAGGCGATCGATTTGTGGGGCGCATTGAGGTCAAGGGAGATCGCAAGGCCGGCGAAGTGAGGGTGATTAACTTCTGGCCTGAGCCCAAGGTGACGTGGAGCGATACGAGGTACGAGAAGCTCAATGCAGAGCTGCGTCGTTTTGCGAAGTTGGCCGACTGCAGAAAGGTTCTATGGGTGTCCTAGCGATAGCCAATGGGGACGTGTGAGCGAGTGCCTGCTTAGTAGCGCAGCTTCAAACGGCTCCGCGCTTCGTAGAGCTTGAGTAGACGAAAAGCCTCTTTGCTGCCACAACCCTGCTCGGCGATCACCGTCCCGACTTCGCTTTCTCGAGCTTCCCGTTTGACTTCGAGTTCACGGACGACATCGGCTTCTGAGCGATCGGGATTCCTCTTCAGGAGGTCGCCAGTTGCCAGTCGTGTGACCGCATCAAAGTTGCGCTCGAAGTCGTTGCGATTGGACGGATCTTCAGTGCAGAGCGCCGCGCCATGGCGCAGACCCGCGTATTCGATGAATACGGCAACAGGCTCCATGCGCTCTTTCGCGTTGTGCAAACCATAGAGTTCCAACCCAAGGTAACCCGCCACAATGATCGTGGCCGCAATGCCCGCGACGTTCATTCCTTTGGCGCTGTTTTCGCTCATAGCAAAGGACGCGCCCTCGCCGCTTGGTTCGATTCACGCATTTTCAATTCGATAATCCGATGACGCACAGAGGCATGCCAGCGCCAACCCCATGGCAAGCCCCATGGACGCAAAGGTAATGCATGAACTTTCCCCTGTTATTTGGAAAGAGCATACGGTGGGCGATGGGTCGTGAAAAGTAGTCGGGGCCTCAGGAGCAACTCGTCCACTTTCTGAGGGAACTCACAACTCCGCCCTAGCGTTTCGAGACCGCCTTGGAACTGCTCACCAAATCGTCGATCACACGGTGTATCTGAGCTTGAACCGGTTCCGGGTCGATATGCACACAGTGTGTCGCTTCTTCAATGTGAACAAGCGAGCAAGAGTTCATTACTTCCTGGCAAAGCTCCTGCGCAATTTCCGTTTGTACGTAGATTTCGTCTCCGGCAGTCACTACAACAACTGGAACGTCCAATACGGGGAGTGTCTTGCTAGTCGAGAGCTCGTCAGCGGACTGGAACAGTCCATACAGATACTCATTCGAGGAGCCGCCAACGCGCAAATCTTCTCGCAGTCGATACAGCGCTTCGTTCTTGAAGATGCGATCTGGCCGCTTGCCGCAGTGATCGTAGGTTTCCGGGGCAAATTTGTTGGGATACCAGGGGCCCTGAGTCACGGCGTAATCTGATCCCCGACCGGCTTCGACTGCGCGCTTCGACACCATCCTCATGTACCACAAGGGGGCCCGGTCATGGGTATTGGGAAGAATCGCCGGCACAAGGGCAACAATGCCGTCGGTCTCAGAGAGACCACCGTCGTGAGCGGCGCGAAGCACGGAATGACCACCCATGCTTTCTCCAATCACGATCAGCGGCCCGCCACTATCCCTTAGGGCCGCAACACTGTTCACGACTTCCGTTACAGATTGTCCGTAGTAACCCCAATCGCCCGTGTACGTTTTCTGGTAATCATCCTCCCTGCGGACAGATCCGCCCTGACCGGGAAGGTCCATTGCGACAACCTCGTAGCCCGAGTCAAACCAATGCGTCAAAAACTCAGACACTAGTTCCTGGCTCGACGTGTAACTGGGAACGTAAACCAACGTTGCCTTTGGGTTTTCTGGCGCTGCCGTCCCCAAACGAATGGTGGCGCCGTCGGCCATTTCGAACGTACGGAAAGCCCATTCCTCTGGGAGCGGTACATCGAACTTCGCGAGGTAGACCCGAGCCTCCTCCAGCTCTGCAGGAGTGGGCTCGCGAACCAAGGCATCATAGTCAGGAGTGGTCAAGCAGGCGCTAAGCGTCAGTACCACGCTCAAAGGGAAAACACCTCGAAGAAAACGTCCGACGCTTGCACTCTTTTTGGCGTCAAATTGCATCTGAGAATTCGCTCTTCACAGTCAGTTTGTCGATCTTCCCCGAGCCCAATCGCGGAAGGGGCTCGGCCACGGTCACGATCACTTTTGGGTGCTTGAATGCCGCTAAGGATGACTCCAATAGACGGCGGTGCTGGTCTTCATTGAAGGCCGACGCATCTTGAACATAAACAACGGCACGCACAGCTTCGCCCAATCGATCGTCGGGAACAGAAAAGACACACGCTTCCATAACCTGCGAGTCGGCCATCATCGCAGCCTCGACTTCTTGGCAGGCAATGTTCTCCCCACCTCTTAGGATCATGTCTTTCTTTCGACCGACGATGGTTAAATAACCATCTTTCAGATAGCCCAGGTCGCCGGTGCGAAACCAGCCATCGGCTTGAAACGCTTGTGCGGTCTCTTCAGGTTTCCCCCAGTAGCCTCTCGCCAGAGTAATTGAGCGAACCGCAATCTCACCCTCGCCGCTCCCAGCCTTCGATGTGCCGTCCTCATCGAGAATCGCAAGCTCGGCTAAAGGCCTCATCGCTCTGCCCGTAGACTGAGGCTGCGAGAGGTAACCTTCGCGACTGTTCACCGCGCCCGTCCCGTTGGTTTCCGTCAATCCGTAGGCCATCCCCGGTTTCAAATCCGGAAAGCGCGCTTGCAACCGGCGCAAATGATCCTCGGGCCGTGCAGCACCTCCCGCATTAATCTCCGTCAGCGAGCTGATGTCGTACTTCTCAACGGCAGGATGCTCGGTCAGTTCCCGGCTCATGGTCGGCACACCCATGAATGTCGTTACCCGTTCCCGCTCGATCATCGCGAGAGCTTTTCCCGCATCCCATTTTTCCAGGAGGACGATCTTGCGACCGATCAAGACCGAAATCATAAAAATGCTGTGGCATCCCGTGACATGGAACAACGGCACGGTCAGAAGCGTCGCGGGTTGTTCGTCGCGAGACGGTTTTGATGGGTGGCTTTCGAGTGACCTATCGATGGATTGCTGCGCGAGACCGTGCGCCGCGTAGTTGAGCATTGTGTTCGTCAGCGCGCGATGGGTGGACACCACGCCCTTTGGGTAGCTTGTCGAACCCGAAGTGTAGAAGATCGTTGCATCATCATCGGTGTCTACGTCAACGGACTGTGGCGTGTCTTTCGCGCTCTGCAGAAAATCCTCAAAGTCGGTAGCTTCGCGTCGAGCGGTATTGGCGCGCACGACAACACGCGTGATGGAGCTCCCCGCGTCCGCTAACCGTGCATCCCTCTCTTCATCCACGAACGCAAAGCGACTTCCTGAATCATCTATTGCTTGTTGCAACTCCACGCCTTTCCACCAACTGTTGAGCGGAACGACGATCCCACCGGCCAGTGAAATGCCCATAAAGGCCAAGATCCACTCGGGATAGTTGCGCATCGCGATCGCAACACGATCGCCCTTTTCGATCCCAACCGCCTGTAGTGCAGAGGCGATCCGGTTCGCGAGGACCCAAACCTCAGAGAATGTGTATCGTTCCTCGCCAAATACAAGAAAGGTCTTGTCAGCGTGCTGCAGCATGAACGCAAAGTAATCCCCAAGGGTTTTGGGTGCGTTGCGAAAGACGGGCTGCGATCCCCACGGCTTTGATAACTCCGTAAGCTCAAGGAGCTGACCGGCACCGGTGAGCTCTGCGAGTGCTGCGTCGTGTAATTTGTCAGAATCTAGGTTCAATTTAGTGGGCTCGCTGCGCTGCTTTAATGATTTTTCCTGCTCTGTCCGACCGAAAGCGCTTCCCATTCGAAACTCGTGCGCTCTCGTCACTACTTCCCAAGCCATATCGGTAACCGCTTCTGCGCGAAAGCGGCCGCTCCTTCTCTCGCGTCATGAGAAGCTAGAATTGGGTTGATGATCGCCTGCTGCTTTTCCATGGCTTCTTCAGAGGACCACCCTCTCGACTCCACGGCGATGCGCTTGGACCCGGCCACGGCCAGCGGGGCGTTTCTAGCGATGGATGTAGCAAGATCAATAGCGGTCGGCAGCGAATCGGAATCGCACAGTCGATTCACGAGCCCCACTTCGTACGCTCGATCGGCGCCAAGAGGCTCGCCGGACAGGATGATTTCCATTGCCAGATTTGGGGGTATCCGGTCTGGGAGCCTCATGACGCCACCGGCACCTGCGATCAAACCTCGCTTAACTTCGGGAAGACCAAAAAATGCATCGACGGAGGCAATGATCAAATCGCAGGCCAGCGCCAGCTCAAACCCGCCAGCCACAGCCGCGCCGTCTACCGCGGCGATCAACGGTTTGCGCGGAGGCTGTTCTGTTATGCCGGCCAGGCCTTTGCCATCGATGATCGGTGACTCACCGGCGAGAAATCCTTTCAAATCCATGCCAGCACAAAAGGTTTGAGACGTGCTGGCGAGAATTCCCACGGAAAGATCCGGCCGCTCATCGAGTTCGTGTACCGCATCTGAAATCTCCAGGGCCAGCTGGCGATTAATCGCATTTCGCGCTTCCGGACGGTCCAGCTTGATGACTAGTACACCGTCGACAACTTCTTTCTGAATAACTTGCGTGGTCACGCTTTCGAGCCTCCAGCATTTTCTCCGTTCATGGTCTGCCCCACGAAGTCAGCAATTTCCTTGAGTTGCGCATCGCTAAGTCGCTCAAGTCCATCGGCGTAGTTCTTTGAGATCACCGAATACAAACGAGCGTTCACCATCGCCACAGCCGAGCAATCTCGGCGGCCAACGACTTTTGCCGGGACGCCCGCAATCACTGAATCGGGTTCGAACACAGCGTTCTTCTCAACGTAGGAATGGGCCGCGACGATGGAGTTGGCGCCTATGTGCGCCCCGTCCATCACCGTCGAGCTAATACCAATCAGCACGTTGTCCTCGATGGTGCAACCTCTCAGGGTGCATCGATAAGAGAGGGAGCAGTTCTCGCCGATCTGCGTTCCTGAAAAGTCTCCAACATGGATCATGGAGAACTCCTGGACGTTCGTTCCACGACCGATGACCACGGCGAAGGCTTCGGATCGAATGACGCTGTACGCAAAAACTGAAGCGCCTTTCTGAATTTCAACGTTCCCGAGTAAGACCGCCGTAGGATGGATGTAGGCGGGCGAATCGAGCTCCAACTTGCCGTTAGCGAGCTCTGAATCTGTGCCCACGGCGCTGCGATTCATCTGGAAAAATACCTTCGGTCTGTCGTTAGAGATGCGCTATGAAACGAGAGCCAACGTATAATGTAAAATTAATAATTGTCATATTCGTATAAAAACGGTGCATACCCAGTGTTGGAAAGCGTCGACATAAAAGTCGTGAACCTAATCGCTCGAGCCGGGAGCATTCAGGCGGCTGCAAGCGAGATGGGGCTGACACAACCGGCGCTTACCCGGCGCCTGAAAACCCTGGAAGAAAAGCTGGGCTTTGAGATTTTTCAGCGCATGCCCCGCGGAGTAAAACTCACTCGCATCGGGGAGTTGTTGGCTGAAGAAGGTTCTGCCCTACTCGTCCACGCGCAACACCTCGAGGAAAACCTTGAGCGATTTAGAATCGGTGAAGAAGGATCCCTGCGTGTGGGCGTCAGGCCATGCATTCAAAGCATTTTCTTCAGGAGGAGCCTGCTTCGATTCTCAGCCTCTTACCCAAATATAAGACTGCGTGTCGATACACGAGAGGCAGCGGTACTGTGTGACGCGATTCGTAGCGGCGCCCTGGATTTCGCGATCATTGCGCAGGGCTATGAAGATGAGTTCGGTGCCGATCCTGTCCTTCATCACGCCCTTCAGTTTGAGCCGCTATTTAAGATGCCCGTTTCGGTAGTGGTGCGCTCGGGTCATCCCACAACCGCAAAAGATGGAGTCTCCACGGATATTCTGAAGTACCCGCTTGCTTGCGAGGTGCCGCCTGCAAGTCTCCACCGGCGTCTAACGGGCATAGCACAAGATCTCTCCATTGAATTCGACGGCCCAAGGCTGCTGGTGGACGATTACGACTTTATCTTGCGACTCGTCGAACGATCAGACTTCTGGACATCTGTTTTCTCAGAGAACGAAACTGAGCTGGCAAAACGGAATGCCTTCGAGTTTTTTCGAAACGATGAACTGCTTCCACCACTGACCGTTGGAATCTGCTCACGAAAAAGTTGGGAGTCAACGCTACCGGCTAAAAATCTCGTCGCATCGCTTAAGGAAAACGCCAAAGAATACTTAATCGATGGGTGACTACTGCTGCCGCGTCCCCACCGTGTAATCCGCAGTCGCTTCTGCAATGGCGGACTCCATAGAAATGGGAGGCACGCGAAACTTCTCTTGGGCAAACAGCGTCACTTGATCTGCGTAATGAGGCGAAGCTGGGTCACCCTTGTTCGCACCGTAGTGGTAGACACTTTTCAGTGTCATCTGACCATGGGCATCCCAGTCCACCAAGAACTGGAGGCTGTCGCCAGCGATGGCGGACATCGGACCATCTTTGGGATTGTCCGTCGAATAAACAGCACGCAGTACATCAGGCCCACCGCGTAGGGGCAGATCGATTTCGCCGCGACGAATGCGATTGACGTCGCCCCAGCGAGGATCAATTCGTCCAAATCCTTCCTGCAACTCCGCCATCGCCTGCCGCAACGCCAACACACGGTTCTGCAGTAGAGGTTCCGATTTATTGGGGTTCAGCTGGATGCCCAGCAAAAGGTGGCCGACCCGGGTGGCAAGCGCAACTTCTCGAGAGTTCACTTCGGTATTCCCATCCCACCGCGTCAAGAGTTCCACTGCCGCATCAAACTCTTCGGAATCGCGGATCGTGGAATCACGGGAGAGTTCATCGATGAGACGCATCAGATAAGAGTCAGGCGCGTAGAAGCCGTCCATTTTGTAACGGATCAGCTCCTCTTCAGAGATCGATTCATCGTGATCGAACAACTGATGAATCCTAAGCCCACGATTGCTCGACTCGTTAACGACTCCAAGGTGTGCGGGAAAATCACCTGGCTCAGGCGCATCTTGTGCTCCGGTCACATGAAACGGGTCATGGTTCGCAGAGACTACATACCCGGATACGGGGTTCTCCACAAAGGGCATCACGCTTCGAAACGGATGAACCCCTTGCCAAAGTAGATCGCTGCGGTTGCCCGGGGCGGTCGTACGCCAATCCCAGTGTGGCGATCTTCGCGGCGTGCGCGCGTTGTAGTAGAACGCGATGTTCCCAAGCTTATCCGCGTACACGACATTGAACGCGACTACGCCTTGCTTGCTCATCGCCTCAAGCCAACGATCTTTATCGGTCGCAGTATTCATTGCATACAACTGGTCGAACGACTGCACATCGTCATAGCCCGCAAAAGAGATGGCGTACCAACCGTTTGGAGTCTCAAAGGCGGGGCCATGTTTTGAGCGGTAGACCTTTTGGACAACGGTTGTTTTGAAGGGACCCCAGAGCTTCACGCCTATTCGCACCTTTGACACGTCGAGATCCAGCCACTCACCGTCTAACTTGTATTGCTTAGGGTCGTCCGGGTCATCGACTTCCAATTGATAGACGTCGATGAGGTCGGGCTGGCTCACGGTAATGGTCCAGGCCAAATTCGGGGTTGCACCAAAAATTGCAAAGGGCGATCCGGCGACGAAGGCGCCGTAAATGTCCCAACCTTCATTGGATTTGACGCGGGCTTCGTAGAGCGCTGAAGGACCAACAAAAGGCTGATGCGCATTGGAATACAGTCTTGTATGGCCATCTGCGGACCGAAAAGGCGACACTGCCACTGCGTTGGAACCGACGATTGATTCGTCCACGCCGATATAGGAAGCGTATTCATCGCCCGTGAGCCCGATCCCCCGAGATGCGTTTGCCTCGCCGCTCGACGGGTTATCAAACAACTCCGCGAGGACCTTGCCCAGCCCGAAAACGAAGGGGCCGCGCGTTTTCGGTGCGGCTGCGACGTCACGGCCAGAAAGAGGAACGAATCCCTTGCTACAACGGGCCCGTTCTTCGGCGCAGAAGTAGTTGATTCCATCCGCATACGCCTCGAGGATCGCTTGAACCTCGGTGGAAATTTCGGAGTCGTACTTTTCCTCCAAAGTCTCTCTGACGCGCATAGCAGCAACGATGTAATCCGTTTTCGCCCCCTCTCGCCCCTTCGCTCTGCCCGTCTCACCGCGAGCAAACGTAAAGCTCTCTTCGATATTGTGAATATTGTCCTCGGCTTGGGCATAGGCCAAACCAAAGGCCGTATCAATATTTCTGTCCCCATAAACATGCGGAACGCCATAAGCGTCGCGGATGATCCGTGCCTGGTAACGCTCGGCGGCTAAGCGTGCTGATTCTCGAAAGCTTGCGCCTTCGGTGAAAGCGTTTGTGAACGCCACACTGATCAGGAGGGCAATCAGAAGCGTCGCAAATACCCATTTATTTTTCATTAGTGAGGTCAAAATTTCCCCTGATACCTGTGGTCAATAATCGTGCAGATGTTTAGGTTTGCGACGCGATGATCGAAACGGTCCCAGCGCTTATCGGTTGATCAACGAACAGGAAACCAGAGAAGAGCGTCTTTTGGACTACGTTTGAGGGCTTAAACCTGAGAATGCAGTGGTGTTACAACGCTAATCCGCCCGGATCATGATCCGGTGCTCGAATGACGAGACTTCGGGAATATTCACAGTTCTGCTTCGCGAATACTGCCAACAAGTTGCCATTTTTGGTGAACCCGTCAGCCTCGAGGCCTTGCTGGCCGCCTCAGCGCTTATTCCTTGTGTTCAGCCGAGATCTGATTGCATGGAGAGGTAGTTGGATATCCCCTGTCTATCCGCAATTTCAATAGATCCATAGCGGATCTGCACGTATCCATCAGCCTGAAACGACCGTAAGACTTTGCCCACCGCATATCTAGAGGCACCAACAAAGTCCGCAAGATCGCTATGACTTAGCTTCACCTCGTTGCCCGCACCGCTCGCTTGCATGAGTCGTCGACCGAGGCGCACAGGAAGCGGCAGCATGCGCTCTTCGTGGAGGGCGAGCGAGTGAAGCTTGATTCGCTTCGACAAAGACTCGAGTACGGCCCATCTCGCCTCGACGTCGTCGTCGATCATCGTCGCCAAAGCGGCCCGCTCTACCCTAACGGCGCGACCGGCCTCGATACATTCACAGTCACAGGACACCGGTTCA
Source organism: Pseudomonadota bacterium (assembly GCA_038750875.1). GTDB lineage: Bacteria > Pseudomonadota > Gammaproteobacteria > Pseudomonadales > Halieaceae > Congregibacter. The sequence continues at coordinate 97,671 of JBCDGU010000005.1, forward strand.
TTTAGCAGCGCCGTGCAAAGGCCAAAGGAACCTCCCTCCCCGACGATCCAAAAGGTCCCGCGACGCCCACTCTTTCCAATCCGAGATAGAGCAAATCGACCCGATTGAACAAGATAGAGGTAAGCGTGGTTTTCTCCCTCTCGATAGACTCGCTCGCCGGAAGAGAATTCTAGCGCAGCCCCGACGCCCCGCATTCGGTCTTGCACTTGGTCAGACAAGCTTGACTCAACGATGACGTTGGATGAATTCCAATCTGCGGACATAGGTTCTTCCAATTGACGAGAAGGATGGCTATCGGGGTGACGCTATCGATTTAGCTTTCTTCTGGCAATACAGCGAGCAACCCCAGGCAAAAACCCATGGATGCAAAACACTTATTAAGAGAATGCGAAGACCCTTGATCCGAAACCTCGTAAACGCTTGAGACCGCAGAACACCGCTGTTTGAGAACATTTGAACTGCCACTAAGACCGACTGCATCTTCAGAGTTAGAGGGCCGCAGAGTTTGCCCCTGATTTTTTCAGCGGCACAGCCCAGTTGATGTCCGATCGCCTGGTTTTTGATGCCGGTGGTATGTAGCCCATGGCGCTATTGTGCTCGAGTCCAACTTCTGGAGTGCGCCGACAACGCGTGAAACCCAAGAAAGCAGCTACGGTTCGGACTGAGCTTGCCAAGCCACGTACTCAAACGTCTTCAACCGTTTAATGGACTTGGGTTTTCATGCGCGAGCATTGGTCGCTGGCTTACGCCGCAATAGCGGCCCTTGATTCCGAAGCCGGCGCAGATGTAGCCGGACGATCCTCGAGCCGCTTGACGAGCCTTTGCACACACCAAGCAGAACTTTCCATGTTGCCGTTGGAAATATAGTCGCCGCAGAATGACACTCCGTTGCGTTGATCAACGGAATCAAGGAAATCGTGCGTGCGCTCATTATGCCCTACCCAGAATTGAGGGATGGTCAGCGGATGGCGCGAGATTGCGTAGCTTTCGATCATTGGCTCTATATGGGGCATGTAGGGCGCGATATCTTGCCGTGCAATGCGAACAATCTCCTCGTCGGATAAATTTGCTAGTTCTGCGGATTTCGGATTGACAATCCATGCCTGCAAGGTGGTCTTTCCTGACGGCGTGTTACCCGTCCCCTTTTGGTTCGCATCGGTACAATAGCTGACATAGGTATCGCTCCCCCACGGCAGGCAATAAGACAAGATATCGTCCTCGGGCAGAGGACCATCTAAGAACAACGATACGATTATCGCCGGTGTTTGCTCGATCCCTGAAAGATAACCCTTTTCCAGTGCCCAGTTGCTGGGAACAAGCTTCGCAGCATGTACAGCATTCGCGGCAACGATCACATGATCGGCGGCGACGCTCGCGCCATTGATCAGTTTAATCCCGGAAACGACACCATCTTGTTCGATCAATCCTTCTACTGGAGTCTCAAAGTGGATCTTTGCGCGTTGAGCCAGCTCCGCATGTAAACTGGCGGTACCTCCCTCCAGCGTAAAGGTCGGGTGGGTGCCGAAACTGGCCAGTTGATGCTGAATGTGAAGTGCGTGGACTTTGCTTGATTCGAGGTCGTTCAATAGGCCCATGCGAGTACCGAAGCGCAGGAGATAATCCCGCACAAACTGACTGCGCGTGCTTTCCGCTGCAAGGATAGTATCCACCTTGACGCCGCGAGGCGAGGGCGCGTACTTGGCGCTTTTGTTGGTCAGCAACATCTTCGCGGCGAACCAAAAATAAGAGAGATTGTCGACGATCCCACCGGCTTTAAACCATGGCCGCTTCGGGTTGAGCTTAAAAGACTTTTCCGGACCCGGCCCTGTGAAGAATCGGACATTCCCTTTTACTAACCGTTTTTTATGACTGAGGCCTAGCTCATCAATGACACGGAGAATATTGTCGTAGCTGCCAACAAAATACTGTGAACCCACGTCAGCCCAGTCGTCAGTTCCGGGACGCTGCATCCGTCTACCCCTCCCTCCGGCACGATTCGTGGATTCGTAGATCTCTACCTCATGGCCGCGTTTCGTGAGTTCGTGGCTGGCAAGCAGTCCACCTATTCCTGCACCGATGATCACAATTTTCATGAGAGCCTCTCTGAATTATGGATGTCGTTCTTGTCAGCGTCCCCTGATGCCGAGTGTGGGTTGCCGGCCTTCCATTAATATTACAACAGTTATGTTATTTAATTCAATAAGTCCGCCAAGCAATTTTCAGTCACGACCTGCTGCGGCGCTCAGAGCCCAGACAGTCCTATGGCTTTAGAAAGCTGGACAGCGGTATCGCTAGCAGAATCGCCAACCATCGTCTGTTGCGTCTCTACTTCAAAAGAAGCATCGGTGAGCGTCAGCGCACATAGGGTGGTGCAGGCCTGCCCGGTATCGGCAAACAGAGTTCCCACTTGTTCCCATCGACGCATTCAGGAACTCTCAAAGGAAGTTTCATCGATGAAGCGCCGAATCACATTCTCCGTGACGGTAGAGACACCGTTCTGGTAGCCGTTGTGGCTGAGGCAGCCACACCACGTCATCGTGCCAACGGAAAAAACAGCGCCCCCATTTGGCGTCTCGAAAAAGACGACATCCGCATAAACGCGGTCACGATACACCTCCCACAGAGGCTGAAGACTCGCCATTTCTTCAATGACATAGATCATCCCTGGTCCATGATTCTCAGAGCGAGCAACAACGATGACGTTCTCCGGTGAACCTAAGGAGTAGTTCACCTGATCAATCTCCTGCCCGGCTGCAGCTCCCTCCAGAATGCCGTAGTCACCGATAACATCATCCTCGACGCCGTCCAGTATGAAAGACGCCCTACTACCGCGCGCATCGGGCTGCACTCGGAAATGTGAAGCGCTATCTCCCATACCAGAAGCAGCCGCAATGAAACCTACACCAAACAGCTCTTGTGGAGGGCGACCGATATCCAGCCAGATACCCCCCTTCTCGCCAGTGAACTCAAGGTATGACTCACCGATGTCTGACTTGGATGTGCCCGAGCCCGTACGACCTCTACGCATTTCAATAACACCGGGGAGTTCTTCGGAAACCGCTGCGCGCCAGTAGTAGCCATTTCCACCCATGTACATCCAACGACCGCCTCCGGCCAGATACGCTTCGATCGCGTCCAGCTGCTCGGTTGTTGGGTACTCCGGATGATTGCCAGACATAACCACCGCGTAATCCCGCAGGAGGTCTACTCCCTCTGCCTGAAGTAGATCGTCCGTAATGATGTCGTAAGCGATGCCTTTTTTTTCTAACCAATCCACGAACAACATGTCAGCGCCGAAGGAAAGCATTTGGCTCTTCGGGCGCATGCTCAACAACGGGCGTAACCAGGAGGAGAACACCAGCGGCGTACCATCGGCATGAAAGTCGTATACCGAAGCGCCGACTTCAGGGTGCGCGTCGATTAAGCCGCCGTAGTACCTAGACCCAGGACCAAGGCTGTTGCCATCGCCGTAGAACTGTTCTGGGCTCATACCCATCATCTTCCGGCCTGACTCGATGAAACGCATATTGCCGTAAGCGAGGTAAGTGAATGTTGGCAGAATCAATGCGAGACGAGCTTGTGGTTTGCGTTTAGGCGGAGCGACGAAGAACGTCAGGTAGTCTTCATTCGAGTCCTGCTGGTTGAATTCCTCGCCACGTCGAAGCCGGATTGCGTACACACCACTCTTGAGGTCATCGGGCACGACCAGCTCAAAGCTTTCACCCCAGCCGCAGTCATACAGATCGTCACCGTGGAAGTGTATAGCGGCGAATTGGGAAGGTGCGTTTCGCCAGTTCATCTCCCCTGACCACGCGGTTCCCCGTACCGCACGCTGGGGTAAATTAATCGTCGTCCCATGCAATCCATTCGGTGATTGATCATGCACGGTCGTCGTTCCAATGCCCTGCGAAAAGTCCCAATCGGCCAGCAGTAACGAGGCGACTTCCTCAGGTCGTGCCCCCTCACCGACACGAATCAGTTGTTCGTCCGTCAACGCGCATCGATAAATCACAGGGTTCTCAATACGGCCATAGAAACCGTTCGCTGGCGTTGGCTGACTTCGATTCGAGAGCTTGCTATAGGCCGACCCAATAAGCAGGGGCACAGCCATGCGTGGCGTAACCGTGTTCAGATCGGCCGATGCAGAACCCAAATCTGCGTCAATGACGGATAGAGGGCTGCGCGCTATTCGCCGCGCCGACAGGCGCAGCGAACTTCCCGCACGGCTTGCGCGAACGGTCACCTGATACCAGCTGTTCGACACCGTAGCTTTTGGCAGGGTCGTGGTAAGTTGGGCTCCGCCATCGCTGACTTGAAATGAGAATGCACCCTGTTCGGAGAGCAGGAGCCGCCATCCGCTTCCCGAGTCTGCATCCCAGCAGGAAAGGATATGCTGGCCAGCGATCGTTGGTGCCGTCGGCATAACGTTGACCACGAGAGAGAACTCATCCCAAGTTGACGTCAGTTCTTCGGCAGGAATCACGACGCAGGATCCCATGGGTATTGCTTGCTCCAAACCGGGGTAAGCGCCATTGCACGCACAGTCTATTTCTTCTTCGCAGAAGCGCGCTTCTTTTGAATGGATGTCTGCATTGAGAAGTCGCACTAGCTGTGCGGCGTAGACCGTATCCCCAACACTGCTCACCCGGCAATGCAGAGTTTCACCTGGGCGAACAGTGAGTTGGTCGGCGTATCCAAGTATATTTTTCATGGAGGCATTTTTATCTATTGGATTTATAGGTTTCCGTCTCATCGAACTCCCTGTGCGAGAGACAGGATGTAGTCAGCCAAGACCTCGGCAGATCAAACCGACATACGCGCTCTTAGCTGACGATTTACATAATACTAACACCTGTTATTATTATTACAAAATTGCAAACAGTAGCTGGGGCGACATGATCAATTTGACTGGAAAGACCGCTGTTGTTACGGGTGCAGGCAGCGGAATTGGTGCAGCTCTGGCAAGAGCACTGACTAATGAGGGCATGCGTGTCGTGCTGGCTGACATCGAAAAGTCTGCCCTCGATTCCGTCGTAGCTGCACTAAGCGGTGCCGGAGCCACAGTCGTTGGAGTCGTTACCGATGTGATGTGTGAAAAAGCGATGAACGACTTGGCCATCACAGCAACATCTACCTTCGGTCCGATCCATCTGCTGTGCAATAACGCAGGCGTAGCGAGCAGCTCCGGTCAGTTCGGCATGCCAATCTGGGAGCAGCCGATCGAGGACTGGAGCTGGGTGCTAGGGGTTAACTTTTACGGCGTGCTCCACGGCCTTCGGGCATTCGTGCCGGGTATGCTCGCCCACGGCGAACCCGCCCACATTGTTAACACCGGATCGCTTAGCGGACTACTCGCTGGAGGAGGAATCTATGGCGCAAGCAAGCACACGGTGTTGAGCCTTACAGAAACGCTGCATGCAGATCTCTGCGCATCGAATTCCAACGTTAGGGCCTCCCTGGTCTGCCCTAGCCTGGTGCGAACTGGTTTTTTTGCGGCCGAAAGGAATCGCCCGGCAAATCTGCACGTCGAGCTTGAAACACCACAAGGACAAGACAGCGTCATGGCATTGGTCGACCAGCTTCTATCTCATGCGGCCTCACCGGATGACATCGCCGCCAGCGTGATAAAGGGCGTGTTGCAGGAAGAGTTCTATATTCTTCCCAACCCCGCTTGGGATAGCTTCGTGGAAGATCGAGTGCGCCACATCCTGGAACGTAAGTCGCCCGCAACGGCGTGGGACATGGCAGAACTCGCTGAACGATATGCGCGGGGGGAGAAGCTTTGACATGTCGCACTCCAGCGAGAATTCACACCCCTGAACGTGCGAGGGCACTTCGCCGTAAAAACCAACTCTGGCGGCTTAAAATTCAGCTCGAAGCAGGCACGCGGGTTCAGGCGCTCGCTGACACAGGTAGTTGGGGTATCACCTTTGCGACAGCTTAGGTCTCTGGCGGAGTAAGCCCCGCACAACGCCCTCTATGCCCGCAGCCCAAAGCTACAAACGCTGATTGGCGCTCTCATCGCGTGCCCTAGACGACGTCGACACCCAAATGATTTGCGACAAAACGCAAGGCGTCGCGTTGATAGTCCTCCACGAGGCTATGGTCTTTCGCAAAGTAGTCGAAACCGTGGGGAGCGCCGGGAACGACCTCCAGATGGCAGGGGACACCGGCGCGCTTAAGCTTGGCCGCGTAGTCGCGCCCTTCCTCATAAAACAGATCGATATCGCCAACGCCCAGCCAGGTCGGAGGGAGACCGGTGAGATCCTCGCAGCGAGCGGCAACCGTGTGACTGGGCACTGACTCGCTGCCCACGCGATCGCGGCCCAGGTAGTAAGACCAGCCTACCCTATTGCTTTGATTGTTCCACATAATGTGCTTTTGCTTGTCCAGCTCGTGACGTAAACAGGTCCGATCATCAAGCATGGGGTAGTGCATGATCAGAGCCTTTGGCTGCGCCGTTCCCTCATCACGTAAACGCTGAGACAGACACGCGGCAAGGCCTCCGCCCGCACTTACGCCGGCGAGGGCAACTCGACTCCGGTCTACACCCAAGCTTTCGGCATTGGCGTGCAGCCACATCCAGGCCGCGAAACAGTCGTCAAGAGCAGCCGGTGCCGGACTATCAAGAGCCGAACTGTATGATGGCGATACAACTACAGCTTGCAGGTGGAGAGCCATCCAACTTCCCCACCAATCGTTTAACTCGGGCGCACCACCAATGAGTCCTCCGCCATGAAAAATCATAATCGCCGCACCTGAGGTCGCACCCTCGGGGCGGTAGACCCGCGCGGCGCCCTGCCCTGCCGTCACTATCTCCATTTTGGTGCCATCAACGGTACCGGGCGATTGAAAGCGAACGAGTTTTCTAGCCAACCACAAGACTGCAGGTCTATGTATTGGGGGAAAAAACTTAAAGCGAAACGCGTCGCGGAAAGCCGGATTGACCGTTTCTAGACTCATCGCGTTTTCTTGGTGTTTGCATAAACGCTTTCACCGACCTGCTGCTCCTTCTTAAGAAGTTCGAGCTGCGCATCTACGATTTTGATCAGCCGTTTGGGGGACAACCTTTTTGGCTCGTAAGAGGCGAGACGAGCAAGGCCATCATTCATTGCGTTGACTTGATCAGCGAGATCTTCAGCACTGAAGTCGTCCCGGATCTCATTTAGCTCCTGACCACGCCGTACCAGCTTCGTTGCTTGCTTGTGGGTCGCGCCAAGTATCTTGCGAATCTTGTCAGCCATACCGGGGTTGTTTTCTGAAGCTGCAAGAAAGCTCTGCCATGCCGAGATAAGACCTCGAGCAGCCGCATCCAGAGGTAGTGTGCTCAATGCAATCTCGCGCAATGACTCGATCGCATTGTCTTGCTTCATGGCGCTTTCAATTCGCGCCTCGAGTTGCTCAAAGCCTTGGCTTACTGCGTATTCGAGCAACTCATCCTTGTTTGAAAAGTAGTGGACGAGAGTACCTGTGGTGCAACCCGCCTCTCGTGCGATAGCGCGCATCGAAGCACCCTTGATCCCACTCCGTGCAATGACCGCCCAGGTCGCCGTCGCTATTTCCTTCCGCTTAACGTCATACTCGCCTAGTGGCCTTCCCACCGTCTTGCTCATCAGTCTTTTCCCTTCTTTTTTTGCACCGGACTGCAGCTTTAACTCTTATCGCCATACTATCTCATGATCTTTAATCGCCAACGGGTCTGAGATGTTCAGAGACTCGAATACACTGCCACCGATCAACGGTAAAAGTGTGTCGGCGAGCCCGCGCTCTTCCGTGCAGAATCGTTCGAACGACGCTTTGGTTCGCTCCGCCATCCACAAAACGTAAGGAAAAATACCGCGTTCTTGGTTTACGCCCTCAAAAACAAAAGAGTGTGTACCTATCACACGCGGTATCTTCGTCTGCGGATTTTCAATCCGCCAAGCCGACACCCTGGCCGCAACGTCGACCAAAACTGGAAGCTGCTCCGCCAAAATCCGGGTCAGAATGGGCAGTAGTGTTGGAGGAACCTCCAGACACTCGGGGAATCCGCCTGATAAGCGAGCGCGGGGCGCGATCATTTTCTCAACATAGCGCGCGACAGCGAGACCTTCTCTCTTCATCAACACACCCGCCGTAGCGTCGCGGTACATATGCGCGTAGAGCGCCCCCGTCAGTGCAAAATCTGCGATCGTCGGGCGCACACCCAGAAGAAACGGCACAGCACGAAAGTGCGCGTCCAGTTCCGCCAGGACTGCTCGCCAGTTACGCTCTACGTGTTCCTTGTTATGTTCATGCACACCCAGTAGCGGCAGAGCACCGCGAAACATCGTCGACGCCTTGTAACCAACCTCCATTTGTTTTTCAGGAGGCAGAGCGGGAAACAGGTCCATTCCAAAATCCAGGGCATTAACTTCAGCTTCGTATTCCCAGCGATAGTGCATCGCCGGGATCAAGAGCCAGTTGTCAGCCCATAACTCCAGAAGGCTCGCCAAAAACTGCTGCTGTGCATTGGCGGGTGAGAATGACGGGGAACCGCATTCGCGCTCAAAGTGATCGAAAAGCTGAGTCGTATCTTGGATGACATCTCCGTCTGGCAGTAACGTCACAGGAATCACACGCCTCCCGATCTTGGGAACACAGACCTCCTCATAGAACTGTTGATCTGCAAGCCGCTCTTCAAAATCAACCCCCTTCCATCGCAGATAGGTCCTCGCTTTGCCACTGAAATACGACATTTCAGTACCGTAGAGCACATAGGTCGCCACGTATTTAACCCTTTGATTTCATGAGACAGGACAAAACAAAGTTACTCTGCGCAGATGTAAAACCCACTCCTGCAAGAACCACCAATGAACCGGCTGGCAACACGACTTCCGTGACGCGAAACACCAGGCCCTCCTTCAAGACGGTTTGCCGCCCAACAATTTGAGTTGCGTAGTGACGAGGGTGTTAACCCGCTGCTTCGACATGCGACGGGCCATGAACGGTGACAGGCGGCCGTAGCCGTTCAGCGTGGCATTCCAAAGGTCAACCAATTCGTCGATCGCCAAGTCAGGCCGAATAACGCCCTCCTCCTGCCCGCGGACCAACAGCAAAGAAAGTTTGCGTCGGTTCTCACGCTGCAGAACGACAAGCTTCCGAGCGACCTTTCCGTAACGACCGCGCTTACGCACAAATAGCTGCCAAGCGGACCACTTTTTTTCCAATCCCCCATCGACCGGTATCTGAGTCAACGAGAACGAGCGCAACGCATTGACGGCACTCGCCTCGTCGCTTGCGCAATCCCAGTCTCGTTCGAGATCGGTTAACGCGACCAAGAGCGCCTCTTCCAACAGGTCGTCCTTGTTGTCGTAGTAATGGGTGAGTACGCCCGTCGTGCAACCCGCTCGGCGAGCGATGGCGCGGAGGGAAGCCTTTTGCACGCCCTGCTCCTCAATCAAACCGATGGTTGCACGCGCAATTTGATCTCGACGATCTCTAGGGTTCGCATTCAACCTTTTTTTAAGCTGATTGCCTTCAGACCGACTCTGCGGCTTGTTGTCACGACTGGAGCGCACCGGATCTCTCTATTTGCGTAACTGTTGTTATTTTAATACACGGAAACTGATAGAACCAGCAAATCCTCCCGATCTTTTCCAGTTTTTGGCTAAGGATCAGATTTTTGACGTGCAGGCAAAGGGTGATAACCACGCACAGCCAATCAAACCGGTAGGCGAAAACGGAGCTCCATGAACAACTTGACTGGTTCAGACAAGACTGCCGCGTCTGCGCACACTGCGCTTAGCAAAAGACTAAAGATGCCAGGACAGCGACACTCCAAGTGACGGACTGTGCCATCCTGGCCAAGGTCACGCTTAGAAGTTCAGTCTTGCGCTCACACCGTAGGTGGCGGGTTGATTTGGATTGCCGTTGAAAATACCGGGCTGCGCTGCCGATGGGTTGGCCGCAACGAGGTACTCGTCGTTGAAGATATTGCGACCCCACAGTGACACATCCCAGCGGCCAAGAGTCGCGCCAATGCTCGCATTGAACGTATTTACCTCTCGCTCGCGGTGACCCACCGATTCAAGTATGGCGTTTTCCGGATTGAGACTGCCTCCATCCCGGAGATCCACAGCGCTTTCATATTGCCAGTCAACGCGGGCATAGCCTTCATACCCTGATAGGTTGAAGCGATAAGTAACGGCTACGGTAGATGCAAAATCACTGATATTTGAAGGCGTGGTCCCCGAAAGATCCCCGAGAATACTGCCAGTAAACTCGTTGTATTCTGGGTCCAGGTACGTCAGAGCAGCAATAACGTCCAGCGACGCGGTCGGGGACCAGCGGGCATCGAATTCAACACCGCTAACCGACTGCTCCTCTGCGTTAGCCAGGACAAGACCTTGCCCGTCGAAGATGTTTGACTGAAAGTTCTCAATAGTTTGATCAAAAAGCGCGACATTGACGTAGCCGGTACTGAAGCTGGTTTTGAGACCAATTTCGAAAACTTCGGCCTCTTCTGGATCGGCAAAGCGTGTTCCAACGACTTGGTTAAAGGGACGCCCTACCCCGCCAGGGAATAGTTGCTGCAGCGTTTCTTCCGTTGGGGCTGAGGTGTTCGCCAGTACCCAGGAACTTGCTTTGTAACCTGTTGCGAAGCTGCCGTAGACATTGACGAAGTCGTTTATCGCAAAGGTTAGGCGAAGCGTGTAGTCAATGTTGTCATCGTCGGTCTCCCCGTCTTCGACGGCATTTGGAAACGCGAGGGTCTGAGGAAGAAACTGCAAAGGCAGAAGTTCAGGGCCAAGGTTGATGTTTGAGAAGACATCGGTATTGACCTGCGACAGGGTGACTTCCTTGCTGTCGTCCAGGTAAGCAAGCCCAATAGTCGCGGTTAGACGGTTCGTGAGTTCATAATCGACCTGTCCGAATACCGTTATGCTCTGATTGTCCATTGTTCCGCTGTCGAGGGTGCCCTGGCCACCCTGGTGGAAGGTGCCTACGGGAATTCCGATAGCCTCTTCGATAGAGCTTTGGAAAGTAAAGGGTTGGCCGGCGAGGAAGCTGACGTAGTCGCGAAAGTCGTCGCCGTAAAAAATACCGGTTTCCTGGTCAATCTCTTCATCGAAGTAGAAGGCGCCCACAAGGAAGTTGAAAGGCCCGTCAAAGGATGAAGTCAGACGAATTTCCTGCGTAAATGTATTGATATCGAGTTCATTCGTTGCGTTCGTTAGGTCGGCAGATGTGTAATCGAAATCGTTGAACAATCGCGTCTGGTTCTGACGGTACGCAGTAATACTTGTCAATGTGAGCGTATCGTTCAACGCAATATCGCCCTGCAATGAAATGCCCGTGTTCCGCGCAATATTCGATGGATCTTCATTGGCCGTAACTTTGTAGTCGTAGGGCGCCTCCGCAGCGATTTCTCCGCCCAACAGTTCAATGATGTCGCCGATGTCGCCGCGTACCAGGTTTGCCGAGTAACAGCAGATCTCATCCAGATCATCATGGTCGACAATCAGACGCCACTCTTGGGTCTTGGAAGGACGGAAAAGAAGCTCAGCTCGAATGTTGTCCCGGTTCCGCTCGCCGATATCGTTCCCACCTGAAACATTTTCTGCATACCCATCACGCTGATTAACAGAACCGCCAATGCTAAAAGCCAACTTTTCATCAACTAGAGCGTCGGTGTAGTAACCCTTAACTATCGCGCTGCTGTAGTTGCCGAAGATGCCTTCAAGGTAGCCCTCTCGCTCGAAACTGGCCTTACTGGTCACCATGCTGACCACGCCGGCCGAGGCATTCTTCCCGAACAGCGTGTTCTGCGGGCCTTTGATAACCTCTATTCGCTCCAGTTTAGGGAAGTCTCCAAGAGACGCGGTAGTGCGAGAGCGATATACACCGTCGACAAAAACGGCGACTGATGGTTCTGTGCCAACGTCATTGGCCCCATTGCCGAATCCACGGATGAAGAAGCTTGTTGCAGACGTACTCTGATCGGTAGAGGTGCGCAAAGAAGGGACAACAGACTGTAAATCAAGGATGTCCTGGATCTTTGCCGTATCGATGGTTTCTGCAGAGGTTACCGTGATGGAGATGGGGGTATCCTCGAGCGTCTGCGCACGTTTAGTTGCCGTGACGATAACTTCCTCGAGGGATCGCTGCGTCGCTTGATCAGCGTCGACGCTCTGCGCATGGGTGACGGTCGTGAACCCTATAGACGCGGACGTAGCAACAATCGCGGCGACAAGACCTTTTGGGGTAAATGGAATCAGTTTCATTTGAAGCACCTCCCAGGTGTTTTTATGTTCTTCAGCAACGTTGTCGCAACGTCTTTCCGTTAGTAACAAATCGCTCGTTGTTTTTCGCAGTGCACAAGCGCCCGGTTTCGGAACACCTTAGGCCGCCATGGTCATGCGTGAAGCCCAACGTTTTGCCATCGAGGATGATATTTACATAACTGTTGTTATATCTCAAGCCCTAAAAGAATAATAATTGTTATTTTTACTATTCTTTATTGGGGAGAAACCTGAAATGCTGTTCCATCGCAGCTTCAATGGCGTCGCGAGAAAACAGTAGCGGCACGTACTCACCCCGTCTCCAGAGGGTTGCCTGATCGCAGTAATGCTCGCTACGAGGGTCTCCCGATTGACCCGGAAGATTCATGAATCGCGTGTTGTCCCAGGCACCGACATCAATCACGATCCTGGGGGCGGCACCTGCCCTCACATGGAAGTCAGGGCCCGAGTAGGCAACATCAACCGTGTGCTGACTTCCGTCGCCGGGATGGCCGTAAGCATCCAGGCAATCGTATCCATTTTCTTTCAACAGCGTGTGCAGTGGGTGCTTTAGCTCCAGCTTCTGAACGTCCCCCCAGCGTTCGCCAACCTCTTCTTCCGATTGGTAATCTGAAAGCTGCCCATCGGCAGCACGAAGACTAGCGAGCAACAGCTCATCGAGAGTTTCTTCGGTGATCTTCCCTTCCGTTGCCTTTGGTGCGTCTCGAACAATATCCCGCAAAACCACCATATGCATCGCGAAGCCGGGAGGAAGCGGCTTGCCTATGAGGTACGCATAGATGGATGCCGGCAGAGTGCGGCGCATCCAGAACGCATACAGCGCTGCCGACTCGGAGTCTTCGCTCATTCGGAAGTCCCAGCCATCGAATCGATCAATCAATGCTCGGTCGGAGTCACTTTCCACTTCAACTGCACGAAGCCGCCGTATTAGATCGCGGGCCGGTATAGAGACCACATCGCCCTGCAGACTTAAGTGCAGATCAAAGGCCACTGCCTGCTCTTCAAGAAGCACTTCCCGTATACGCTCCGCCCGGGCCGAGTCCACGAATTCAAAGCCGGTCTTTCGTTCGGCGTAAGGGTAGTCTTCGGGGAAGTTCATCTCGTTCGCAGTGACGAGGATGCCCGACTTGGGATCGAAGACTCCCGGGAGGTCATTGCTGCGAACATATCCATCCCACTCGAAGGCTCCGGACCCCGGAATCGGCAGCAGTCCATCCCAATTAGGCCGGCGGGGCACGAAGGCGGCCACTTGCCAGGCTATTTTCCCCGTGGTGTCACCAAACACCATGTTTTCTCCGGGGCCACCCCAGGCCGCCAGCCGCTCCACGGCAGCCGCTGCGGAATTGGCTTTCAGGAAGTTTAGGCTGCCAAGATAGGGGGCTGTACCGACCTCAAGCTGCATGGATCGAATGCCATAGGCCCTACGCTTCTCCTCATCGATATGAAGTACAGGCCCATGACGGCTGAATAACAGCGCCACATCCAACGCATCAGCCTCTCGGACGGAGATCCGCTCAACAACGGTGTGGAAAGACTCCCAGCCGGTTCCATAGCGATAGCGATTGCTGTCCTCGGGATGCAGTTCATAGACATACAGATCCTCCTGGTCAACAAACTGTACCGTTAGTCCAAAGGCAACCGTCCCGTTATGCCCGATAGACACACCGGGGACAAACGGCTCCCCAGCACCTGCAAAGCGCAAACCAGGGGCCTCCACATGGGCAAGGTACCTCATCGACGGTAGACCCAAAGTTCGATGGGGGTCGTTGGCGAGAACTGCTCTGCCCGTTGAAGACCGTGCTGCGCTGACGGCCCAATTGTTACTCCCGCCCGGAGCTCGAGGTAACGTGGATGCGTCTAGTGGAGCACGTCGTGCCAGCCCATAGGTCGATATGATCTCCATCGGCAAATCACAGAGATCAACGCTATCAATTCGTTGTATTGTCCAGCGGGGTTGAAGACGCACACGCAGCGCTTCGGCGTCTACCCCATGATGGCAAATCGTTTGCGCGCGCTGAAACTCAGAGACCGCATTAAGAGCGATACCGTGAGTCCGGATACGGACCACGTCTTGGGGCTGCCATCGCTCCGGTGCATAACCCGTCAGCGTAAACTCAACAGGCAATTCATCTGAACCCGCCTCCAGACCATCGATGTACGCGTTGATACCCGATGTAAACGCCTCGATTGCAGCTCGACCGTCGGGGCCGTAGGCCGCGAGCTCCGCGTCCATGTCGCCACGAAAAAGAAAGAGTCGAGCGGCTCGATCGTTTGGCACAAACTCCTTGCCAAACACTTCGGACAAACGTCCCAACCCGCGTCTGCGCCAAAGATCTATCTGCCAGAGCCGATCACGGGCGGCGTTGTACCCTTGCAGAAAGTACGCGTCACGTTCGCTCTGAGCATAGATATGGGGGACGCCCCAGCGATCGACCAGAATCTCGGCATGCGCCTGCAATCCTTCGAGTTCCCGCTCGATAGTCCCTGCAACCGCCGGGAGCGGCGCGAGTAAGCTCAATACAAATGCTCGCATGAGCGCTGTGCTTATCGAGTAGATCTGTCCCTTTATCAGCATTGCTACTTTACCTCGCGTCCATCGTGTATGCCGTTGGTCACTTTTGCTCTGGTCCAAGAAGCAGTGATTTAGGGCTTCCTAAACCGCCCTGTTCCAGAGAAATAACGCATGAGTGAATTCTCATTTGCATATTATTATAACTGTTGTTATCTTATTCACAACAGCCACAACTCTCGCCTCTAAGTGGAGCATCTAATGTCCAATAATGATCAGCTTCTCGAAAAACTGACTGCCAGCCTCGACTTCGATCTGGAAGACCTTAGGAATAAGTACGTCCATGAACGTGATCGAAGAATTAACACTGCGGGCACGCAGCAGTACGCAGAGGTTTCCGGCGACCTTGCAAAATTTGAACAGAAAGACCCCTACGCAGAGGCACCACTGTCACGCGATCCTTTATCTATCGAAACCGACGTTTTGATCGTCGGCGCTGGATTTAGCGGGCTCATGTCGGGTGCCCGCCTCACGGAGCGAGGCATTAAAGACTTCCGCATAATTGACGCGGCATCGGACTTTGGTGGGACTTGGTACTGGAATCGCTATCCAGGAGCGCAGTGCGATATTGACGCGTACTGCTATCTGCCCCTTCTTGAGGAAACAGGCTACATGCCCAAGGAGAAGTACTCCTTCGCGCCTGAGATCTTTGAGCACAGTAAACGAATCGCCCACTACTTTAATCTCTACGAAAAGGCGGTGTTCCAGACGCGAGTTACCGAGATTCGGTGGATAGAGGAAGAAACTCGATGGAAGATATCAACAGACCGCGGTGACGATATTCACGCGCGGTTTGTCATCCAGGGCACCGGGCCTCTCAGTCGACCAAAGCTACCTGGGATTCCCGGAATAGACACCTTCCGGGGTCACACGTTTCACACCTGCCGCTGGGACTACAGCTATACGGGCGGCGATCACAAAGGCGGTTTGAACAAGTTAAGCGAAAAACGTGTGGCGATCATAGGAACCGGCGCAACGGCTATTCAGTGCGTTCCATTCCTGGGCGAGAGCGCAAAGGAACTGTATGTATTCCAGCGTACGCCTTCTTCCGTCGGCCTACGTGGCAACAAGCCCACGGATGCGTCTTGGTTCGGAACACTGGAACCGGGCTGGCAGCGGCGGCGGCGCGAGAACTTTGGTGCCCTTTTGCAGGGCGAACCCACCGCTGAAGACCTCGTGGCCGACGGCTGGACCGACATCGTCCGCCGCTTGGGTAACGCATTGATGAGCCGCGATCCGGAGGACGGCAATAT
The DNA here is from genome assembly GCA_038750875.1 of Pseudomonadota bacterium. Lineage (GTDB taxonomy): Bacteria > Pseudomonadota > Gammaproteobacteria > Pseudomonadales > Halieaceae > Congregibacter. The sequence goes on from JBCDGU010000005.1 coordinate 113,756, forward strand.
CGATCTCGATGAAATCATGCTCCGCTCGGAAATTGCCGACTTCGAGAAAATGAACGAGCTTCGAGATCGGATCGACCAGATCGTGATCGACAAAGAAACCGCGGCTAAGCTGAAGCCGTGGTACCGGCAATTTTGCAAGCGGCCCACCTTCAATGATCAGTACCTCGATACATTTAATCGCCCAAATGTGCATTTGGTTGACACATCCCATACGCAGGGCGTGGAGCGTGTCACTGAAAAAGGCTTGGTCGCCGACGGATTCGAGTACGAGGTTGACTGTATCGTCTTCGCAACGGGGTTCGAAGCGACATCAGCGCCCCATCGGCGTGTTGACTTCACGACTGTAGGACGCAACGAAACGTCCCTTTTCGATCATTGGCAGGAAGGATTTAGAACGCTTCACGGCATCTCCAGCCACAATTTCCCAAACTGGTTCACCATCGGTATCAATCAGAATGCCTTGTCACCCAATTTCACGTCGATGTTTGATGACCTTGCCATCCATGTCTCGTACATCATCGCTAAAGTCCTGAATAGCGGGCACCGCACTGTGGAGGTTTCAGCGGAAGCGGAAGAAGCATGGGTGCGGGAGATAATAGAAACGACCAACCACGCGAGAAATGACTTTCTCGCTGAGTGCACGCCTGGCTTCTTCAATCACGAGGGCCAAGCTGAAAACCTTCAGAACCTCCCCTACGGTCCAGGCATCAATGCCTTTAACGCACTACTGGCCCACTGGCGAGACGATGGAGACCTCAAGGGCATGAACCTGAGCTAAGGTCGCCGGCAGTTGTGCTTACACAGACAACTGTCCATCACTTAATCCCGTCCCGCCCACACCTGCCAGGTACGACCTACTGCGTCCATGCTCACTATTGAGGGCGAGTTTGGATGCCTTTCGCACATCGATCCAATCCACTCTGAGAGAGACTTCTGCCATGAACACACTCAACCTTGACGTCCCTGGTCGCCGTACCGCTGCCTGGGTTGCAATCGTTTCTCTGCCGCTGGCGTTCTTGACCCAATTTTTTCTGGCAACGGCCTCCAAGGGAAACGCGGAATTTCTCTACCAAAGCCACCAACTCCTGGCACTACCAACAACCGATGCCAATGCACTTTACTGGGGTCTCTGGCTCGATCCGTTCGGCTTTTACATGATTTACATCCCGGTAATTATTTATGCCTGGAAAGCGCTTCGTCATGTGGATGAATCCGTTGCTGACATCAGCTCTGCGTTCGGCATCGGTTACTGCCTGCTCGGCACCTTCGGCGCTCTCACGCAGGCCGGCACCTACGAAGCACTCCAAGGGCTTTACGTCGCAACGGAGAGCGCGGACGTCCGAGAGGCCGCTGCCGCGGCATGGTCAGCGACTGCAGGGGGCCAGGTACGAGGACTGTGGCTTATGGAAGCGTTCTTCGCGGCAGTCTGGTTGCTGGGTGTCGCCCGACTTCTTTTCGCGATCGGAAAATCCGCCCTCGGCGCCTTCGCCGCGCTACTTGGCATGTGCTGGTTTGCCCACTGGGTGCTCGCCAGCATCGACCTTACCGCAATTTCTAATCCTTTGATGGCCGTGGTGGTAATTTTCGGCCCTATCTGGACGGCATGGCTTGGCGTCATCCTCTTACGGAGCGAACGCACTGGCCCAGCATAAACCTTCGCTAGCTTCGCAGCGACGCAGCGCATCGATGCCAACCAATACTCACGAGGTGATCTATGAAAGGGCTTTTTGATGTAAGCGGAAAAACCGTTCTCATCTCCGGGGGATCAAGCGGTATTGGCGCGATGATGGCTCGGGGCTTTCTCGAACATGGCGCGAAGGTCTTCCTAATGGCAAGGAAAGACGAAGCGTTACGCGCAAAGGCTGAGGAGTTGAGTACATTCGGTGAATGCGTGCCCATTCAGGCCGACCTGTCTTCCATCCGCGGTATCGACGAAGCCCACGCGAAGATCTGCTTGGAAACTAAAACCATCGATGCTCTGGTCAATAATGCCGGCGCCAACTGGGCCGAGCCGCTGGCGCAGTTTCGAGAAACCGGCTGGGATAAGGTCATGGATATCAATATCAAATCGATGTTTTTTATGACCCAGAGGATGCTTCCCCTGATGCAAGGCGGCGTATCAGGGGATCCTGCAAGAGTGATAAACATTGCATCTATCAATGGGCTGCGGAACTCAGGATTACCGACGTACGCCTACACGGCAAGTAAATCGGCCGTGATCCACTTAACCCGGCACCTGGGCGCCGAGCTGGCGCAAAGCAATATCACGGTGAATGCGATTGCTCCTGGCTTGTTTGCGAGCAAGCACGAATGTTTGCCTGGCAATGGCTGAACTGAGGCAGTTGGAATAAGCCTGCTCTCGCACGATCGCGGCATTTCGAGAGCGCAACTCAGAATTCAACTGATTCAGAGCAATCCGACCGCAGGTGGCCTTCCAAGTCGCGCATATCGGAGTGTGACTTGAGCAAGCCTGAAATTCCTGATCCAGATCTCGAGTGATAATCCTCAGGACAGGAGATCTGAAGCATGCCAAAGAAACGCCACTCACCCGAAGTCATCATCCACAAGCTGCGTGAAGCTGATGTGCTGATCGCACAGCACAAAACGATAAATTGGAAGCACCAACTCTACTGTTTGCATACTTAGAGATTTACTAACGAAATTTCGGGCTCGTGCGCGCTCTAAGCTACTACTTCTACACAACTGTTCAGATCCGCTCGAGCACAACAAGCTACTTAAAGTTTTGCGTTGAGCTCCAGCCCAACAACTCGGGGCGAGTCCACCGGTCCGTACAGAAGTCCATCGTTTGGAAAAACGGCGTTTGGGAATGCGCCGCCGCTAAACCGGCGTTCTTCCGTCAGGTTCTCGCCAAACAGACGGACGGAGTAACGTTCGGATTCCCAGCCAAACTGCAGCCCAAGCACCTCGACGGCCTCCTGAGTATCTTTTGCATTTGCATCAAATCCCTGGCGAATTCCCTCATCTAGGGGCATAGCGCCTATAAAATTGACTTCGCCACGCACAAACCACCCAGCGCCAAATTGCCAGCGCAACGCGACATTTCCGTCGTACTCTGGAACAAGTTTTACGCCAGACCCGATCACCAAATCTGCACCACGCCCGGCGAAATCCGTATAGGTGGAATCAACCACACCGAGATTGGCCGTCAGGAGTAGTGACTTACTCAGCTCAGTTCTGCCTTCGAGTTCAAAACCTTTGCTCTCGATTGCCGCTCGCGAGGTGATCACGGACGTGCTTATTACATTGCCTTGTGCATCTTCTAAGGCCGTAATTTCTTGCCAATCATCAGCTTCGAGATAGAAAACCGCCGCTGCAAAACTGCTCCTCCGGTTTTTGCTTCGCCAGCGAAGGCCGAGGTCAAAACTTGTTAGCTGCTCACTCTCAAAACGCACAACATCATCAAGGGCTTCTTCAGTCGCAGCCGCGATGTTGAATCCGCCCGGTGTGTAACCCGAGGCTAGATTGCTGTACACCGTCAGATCGTCAGAGAACTCATAGCGCGCCGCGAATCGATAAAGCACCTCATCGAAGGTTTCGTTGAGGTCTAGCTCCTGGAAAAAGAATTCGGCGAAACCTAAGTCAAGCACACCTGCCTGTTGAGTAATCGTTCGCTGGGCACTGTCGTAGCGCAAACCTGCGGTAAGCGACAGTTTATCCATAGACTGGGGCGACCAGGTCGCCGAAGCAAACAATCCCCAGTCCTCGCTCTCAACCCCCTGCTGCGGCGCGCGCACAAAATCATCAAGGCTGTTACCAAATACAAGCGACGCCAGGGCCTGTTTTTCATCCTCCAAGTACACGGATGCACCGATGGTGTAACTGAGGGAACGACTGGTATCGGAGCTAAATCTCAGCTCGGCGGAGCTAACAGTGACATCGTCAAACTGCGCTCCAGCGAGGAAAGGACCATTGCTGTTATCGATATCGAAGCCATAGTCATCCACTTTTTCTGTTCGGTGGCTTATCGCTGCATCGACGGTGTTGCTGCCAATGGCCCAGCTGGCGCTCACACCTAAAACAAGCTCTTGAATATCCATTCGTTTAGGGGCGTCGTTCAAAAACGTAAAGTCCCCAGCGCGTAACGCGCCGTTTACCGGCGGTATAGAAAACGGATTCGACGGATCAAATGCTGCGCCTTCCCCATAAATAGCGTTGTAAGCCTCGAGCTCCACCGGGTAGCCATCAATACTATAAACACCCGGTGCCGCCGTATCGATAAAGTAGCCGGTTGCATTTACGGTCAGCGTGTCATTTGGCGTGAAGCGAAACCGGCCCTGCAAAAAAGACTCTTCGATCCGGCCAGGCCCTTGTGGAGTCGAACCAATGTTTTTGACGAAGTAATCAGCATCGGTGACGCGAAAGGACAAGGACCCTGAGAGCTTATCTTCGATAAGCGGAGCGCCGAGAAAGCCTGTGGCCTGCAGCGACTCTCCATTATCGAATGTTGAGCCAGTGAGCGTGAGATCGGCTTCTATCTCGTCGCTAGGTGCACGAGTTTTTAGCAATACAAGGCCCGAGGACGTATTAGCGCCATACAGCGTTGACTGCGGGCCCCGCAGAACTTCCACCCCGTCGAGCTGCGCAAGCACTGAGTTGTTCAACTCACGGAAGGGGATGCCATCGATATACACAGCCGCCCGATTAACAATGAACGAGTTTGACTCCACACCGCGAATTGATATGTAGACGGCACCTAGTTGTCCGGTGTCATTGAACTGCACGTTGGGTACGAGATCATCGATTCGTCGGATATCGGTGACTCGCGCATCTATCAAATCTTGGCGGCCAAGCAGCGTGGCGGATAGATCGAGATCTTGAAGCGTGGTGTCGCGTTTTGTCGCGGTGACTACAACTTCCTCGAGCTGAGATTGGTCGACCGTGTCATCCGCTAGGGCAAAAGCTGCAGGTGTCAGCGCTACGCAAAAACAACTCGGCAGCGTCGAAAATAATGAATAACGATTCAATGGAGTTTCCCCGAGAGAAGATCTGGGAAATTATCTCCCGCTCTACGCCGTTCTCGTCGGCACCGATCTACGGGAGTGAGCCTGATTTCAACGCGATCGGGTGGTTTTAACGCTGCGTCGCTGAGCGTACCTCGCGAGGACTAACGCCGAAGTACTGCTTAAACGCTGTGCTAAACGCATTCGGGCTGTAGTTGATCGCCAGGGCTGCTTCAGACACATGCTGACCGAGACGGAGTAACTGTGACGCCCGCTCCATACGTTTACGCGTCACGTAAGCCGCAATGGTTTCGTCAAACACAGAACGAAATGCCGTAGTTAGAACACGTTCGCTAGAACCTATCTCTCTCGCTAACCCAAGTATTGTCACGTCACGATGAAGGTGTTCATCGATATATGCTCGCGCATCGTGCGCTACTTTTTGGTGGCGTTTACTCACTAGCTTTTCTTGTCGAGAAAAATAAATGCTGTGAGCGGCGGCAAGAAGTTCTAAGCCTCGAGCTTCAAGAAACAGTTCTGACGCGACCTCATCAACGCCCAGGGGCAACGGCGCCGTTAACCTCCCAGCAAGATCCAACACCATCGGCGATACGTGCTGAGATACCCGGTTGCGTCCCTCCACCACTTTCTCAGCGACCGCGAGAGACTCACCGCTTAGATCGTCCAAGCTCAGTCTTACGCCGACACAGCGAACTTCGCCAGCATCAACGTTGGTTTCATATTCCTCGGGCTCGTCGAAGCATCCGACAATAAATGTCGTGCCCTGTAAACGCAGGAGATCGCCGTTTTGGCCGCGACTAATCAGCGTCGCAATACCACAACCTATATGTAAGCCCGGCTCGATAATGCGATGGCTCGTCTCAGGATGACGGCTGCTAGCGAACGCGTGCCACACCTCACCTTGATTCTGGTGCCGACCTCTATTTTCAAGTGCGACATATTTCGCATTGAATGATTCGGGCTGCTGATGCAAAAACTTGTGGTCTCGTTGAGTTATTGAGAATTATTATCATTAATTCGTGCGATAGGTGCAAACCAATAGTCGAGACCATTACCGCTGATTTTTGTCTTGACTCACACTCCTCCAGAATCTTGCCAACTGTCCGTGACGAAAACTCTCCAGCGACACATATGCCATATGATTAGGGCCTGCGTTAAGTGATAGGCATAGGTACTTTCGCAGGTCAACGACGACTAGCCCATCAAATAGAGAAACTCTTCCTGGGCCACCTTGCCATCGCGCACGGTGAACAGACCCACTTCAGTCATCTGCATTCGGTCTCCCCCATGGGGCGTAATATCCAAGGTAAATCGGATGCCGAACTGATCTTCGCGATGCCCAACGAAAGGTCCTTCTAGCTCAACGCCATGAACGTCATTGTTGCTATACCACCACTCGTGCTTACCGCGGAGCCCTTCAATACCTTCAATACGCGCCGGCATTTCTTCGGTGCCCTGTCCTTCGATGGTCACGACATCATCGGCATAGTATTCGCTGACGAAGGCCGCTTCAGCCTCGCGTCCCTGGCGCACCATCGCCACCATTTTTTGACCTAGTTCCATTGCAGACATTGTGTACTCCCAAGAACTGTAAACTACCTTACAGAGTGTAGAACATCCTGAGCCGCGTCGGGGACGGGTATCGCTTTCCCGCATGTAGAGCCGACCCACTACAGCTCTGACGAAACCAGACCAGTTCTGCCTGTGCTGCGGAATGTCAGGCGGAGAGGGAGGGTTGGTTCGAACAGCCCTGGGGCTAATCTCATCCGTTTGGGGCGCGGTCGCTACGCTCCCGAGTCCAAAACGCTCCAGTGGTCGCGTTTTCAGACATCCAAAAAAAAGGCCCCAATGGGGCCATTTTATGGATGGCGGAGAAGGAGGGATTCGAACCCTCGATACGCTATTAACGTATACGCCCTTAGCAGGGGCGCGCCTTCAGCCACTCGGCCACTTCTCCGTATCTCACATCGAAGACTGTTGCTCCGGTCGTAAGGCGCGCGATTCTATCATCGACCTTGGAGCGGTAAAACCCGCTGAAGGGAGAATCTGAGGCGATCTAAACTGCGTGGTAAATCAGCAGAAAAAGCTGGAGATTTCCTCTAAGGATTTCTTCTCCATAGACGCCGCCGGTACCGTCGCATCATCGGCGGGATGACCCACAACGATAAGCATGTAGGGGCGCTCATTTTTTGGTCGTTCGAGAATCTGACTCAGAAACCCCATAGGCGCCGGCGTGTGGGTCAACGTGGCCAGGCCTGCACTGTGCAGTGCATTGAGCAAAAAGCCCGTCGCGATCCCTACAGATTCTGACATGTAGTAATTCTTGCGCTTGTTGCCCTCGGCATCGACGCCGGCACGCTCAACGAAGATGGCGATTAACCAAGGAGCTGTTTCCAGAAACGGCTTGAACTGGTCGGTTCCCAGCTTAGAGAGGTGTGACAGCCACTCATCACCCGCACGCCCGCCGTAGAACTCCGCTTCCTCAAGTTCAGCAGCTTCGCGGATTTTGGCTTTGATGTCAGGAGAGCTAACGCAGGCAAAATGCCAGGGCTGGTGGTTGGCACCGCTGGGTGCAGAGCCTGCCGCCTGTACACAGGCCTCGATGATATCGCGGGGCACGGGATCGGCTTTGAAGGCCCGCACGGAGTGGCGACCCTGAATATGTTTCAGGTACGCGAGCGCGTGCTCCCTGGCCTGTTCATCGGTGAGGGACTGTCGATGTGGGAGCGGTACCGCCTCGTAACTCTCGCTCAAAGGTCCTGGGTGTCTCCGTAGTTCCGCAAATCACCGGCCTGCCGAGGGCTCTGCCCTAGCCTGCATCCGGCTGGCTTGTCTTTACATCGGTCGCCGTATCACGTGCGGAACCTTCCACGATCTTCTGATAAATCTCTTCCCGGTGGACCGCCACTTCTCGGGGGGCGGTGATGCCAATACGCACATGACCGCCCTTAACGCTCACCACCGTGACCGTAATATCCTCGCCCAGTTGCAAGGATTCGCCTTCCTTCCTTGTCAGGATCAGCATGGGGTTGTGTCCTCTGCTTGCGACGCGATTGCGACCGCTCTCCCCCCTTTAGGCAGCAGACTCTTCCTGGGGTTCCGCATCCAGTTCAAAAGACGAATGGAGGGCCCGAACGGCCAATTCGAGAAACTTCTCCTCGATGATCACGGAGATCTTAATTTCAGACGTCGTGATCATCTGGATATTGATGCCGACGTCGGCCAGGGCCTCAAACATCTGGCTGGCTACTCCGGCGTGAGAGCGCATACCGACGCCCACCACCGATACCTTCGCAATCCTGCTGTCGGAGCGCACTTCCCGGGCGCCCAGTTCATCCGCGATTTGTCGAAGGATTTGCTCGGCACGGTCCAGGTCACCGCGCCCGACGGTAAAGGTGAAGTCCGTGCTGTTGTCTTCGGCCACGTTCTGTACGATCACATCGACTTCGATGTTCGCCGCACCGATGGGGCCCAGAATGCGGGAGGCCACCCCTGGCATATCCGGTACACCGAGAATCGTGAGTTTCGCTTCGTCGCGATTGAACGCGATGCCTGCAATTGTGGGGGTCTCCATGGCATCGTCCTCCTCGAGACTGATCAGCGTGCCCGGTCCATCCTGAAAACTATGAAGCACGCGCAGGGGCACATTGTACTTTCCGGCAAACTCGACGGCCCGGATCTGCAGCACCTTGGAGCCCATGCTGGCCATTTCCAGCATTTCCTCGAAGGTGATTTTGTTCAGACGGCGGGCACCATCGACAACCCGTGGATCCGTCGTGTAAACGCCGTCGACATCGGTATAAATCTGGCATTCTTCGGCTTTGAGGGCGGCCGCCAGCGCCACTGCCGTGGTGTCGGAACCACCGCGCCCAAGGGTCGTGATATTGCCGTCGGCATCCACGCCCTGAAAGCCGGCCACGACCACGACGTGTCCATCGGCGAGATCTTTATGCAGACGCGCATCGTCGATCTCGCGAATACGCGCCTTTGTGTGGGCCTCATCGGTGAGAATGCGCACCTGCGAGCCGTTGTAGCTCTTGGCCAGCTTGCCACGCTTCTGGAGCGCCATTGATAGCAGCGCCGTCGTCACCTGTTCACCCGTGGACACCAGCACATCAAACTCACGGGGCACGGGCTGATCCTGAATTTCATGAGCCAGGCCGATGAGACGATTGGTCTCGCCGCTCATGGCCGAAACCACCACCACCACATCGTGACCATCGTCGCGAAAGCTGGCGACCTTATTGGCGACCTGCTCGATTCGCTCGATGCTGCCGACGGAGGTGCCGCCAAACTTTTGTACGATCAGCGCCACGTCAACCCCGAAGCGTCTCTGCGACCCACTCGGGGACAGCGTTCATAGCGGCTGGAACGGCGTCCGCGTCGGTACCACCACCCTGGGCCATATCAGGTCGGCCACCCCCTTTACCGCCCAGACGCCCGGCAAACTCTTTCATCAGGTCGCCGGCCTTCACGCGGTCCGTAAGGTCTTTGGTCACACCGGCAACCAGCGCGACTTTTCCGTCATTAACGGCAGCGAGAAGAATCACACCCGATCCCAGCTTGTTCTTGCACTGGTCCATGATGCCCCGAAGTGAGCCGCCATCGGCACCATCAATTACGGTCGCAAGGACCTTGATGCCATCGACGTCCTGCGCATCGGCGGTGATGTCCGATCCTGCCGAGGTGGCGAGCTTCTGCTTGAGACGCGCAAGCTCCTTCTCAAGCTCTTTCGTTTGCGCACGCAGCGCCTGAACCTTGTCATCAACATTGTCGGGCGTTGCACGAAGCGCATCACAGACGCTCGCAAGGGTCGTCGCGGTGTCGCGCACCTGTGCCAGCGCATTCGCACCAGTCACCGCTTCAATACGGCGCACGCCCGCGGCGAGGCCGCCCTCGCTGGTCACCCTAAGCAGACCGATGTCGCCGGTTCGCTCCACGTGGGTGCCTCCGCACAGTTCCACGGAGAATCGCTCCGTACCCATGGTAAGTACACGCACTTCGTCACCGTACTTTTCGCCAAAAAGTGCCATGGCGCCGGCTTCTCGCGCCGCGTCCATGGCCATCAGCTCCGTGGTCACGGCGGTGTTTGCACGAATCTGCTCGTTCACCATGTCTTCAACAGCTTCGATCTGCTCGGCCGTCAAGGCTTCACCGTGAGCGAAGTCAAAACGCAGGCGACGGGCATCGACTAATGAGCCTTTCTGGGTGACGTGATCGCCCAACACCTGGCGAAGGGCCGCGTGCAGAAGGTGCGTTGCGGAGTGATTCAGGCGTGTCTGGTTTCGCAGGCTGTTATCGATGGCACCCTGCAGCGTGTCGCCAATAGACACGGAGCCTGACTCAACGCGGACATGATGCAGATGGTGCCCCTGAGCTTTGGTGGTATCGGAGACCAATAGCTTCGCAGTGCCACCAGTGAGGTATCCGGTGTCGCCCACTTGACCGCCCGACTCACCGTAGAACGGTGTCTGGTCGAGGATCACGACACCCTCTTCTTCAACGCCCAATGATTCGACCGGGTCTGAGCCTCTCAAAAGCGCAATCACGGTACCGCTGCCCGTATCGGCCTCGTAGCCCGTAAAGGCGGTTTCCCCGTCGAGGGTCAGCGTGTCGTTATAGTCCACACTGAAGCTGCCGCCCTCTTTGGAGCGTGCGCGCTGCGCGGCCATCGCGGCATCGTAGCCCGCCATGTCCAGCGTGAGCTCACGCTCCCGCGCTATGTCATTGGTGAGATCGACGGGGAATCCATAAGTGTCGTACAGCTTAAACACCACATCGCCAGGAATCTCCGCGCCTTTTAGATCTGTGAGGGCCTCCTCGAGAATACCCATGCCCTGATCGAGGGTGCGGGCAAACTGCTCCTCCTCGGCCTTGATGGTGCTCTCGATACGCTCCCGAAGCTCTACCAATTCGGGATACGCCTGCCCCATCTGTTCGACCAGAGTCCCTACAAGCTGGTGGAAGAACAGGCCCTTTGCGCCCAGTTTATTGCCGTGGCGAATGGCGCGGCGCATGATGCGACGGAGCACATAGGAACGCCCTTCATTACCGGGGAGCACACCGTCGGCGATGAGGAAGGAGCAGGATCGAATGTGATCAGCAATCACGCGTAGGGACGACTGACTGAGATCATCGGTGCCTACCAGCTTCGCCGCCGCGGCAATCAGCGCCTGGAACAAATCAATCTCGTAATTGCTGTGCACGCCCTGCAGCACCGCCGCGATACGCTCCAGACCCATGCCCGTATCCACAGAGGGCTTGGGCAGCGGCGTCATCTCGCCATCGGCACTGCGATTGAACTGCATAAATACGAGATTCCAGATCTCAATGTAGCGATCGAGATCATCGTCTTCGGCGCCCGGCGGGCCACCAGGCACTTCGGGGCCGTGATCGTAGAAAACCTCAGAACACGGGCCACAGGGGCCTGTATCACCCATCTGCCAGAAATTGTCCTCATCGAGCCGGGAAATACGTTCCGCCGGAAAGCCGATCTCATCGCGCCAGATGGCCTCGGCTTCGTCATCGGTGATATGCACGGTTACCCAGAGCTTTTCCGGTGGGAGCCCCAACTTGACCGTCAGGAAATCCCAGGCGAAGCGGATGGCATCGCGCTTGAAGTAGTCACCGAAGCTGAAGTTGCCCAGCATCTCGAAGAAGGTGTGGTGCCGCGCGGTGTAACCCACATTTTCGAGGTCATTGTGCTTGCCACCGGCACGAACGCAGCGCTGTGAACTCGTGGCGCGTTGGTAAGGCCGGCTCTCGGCGCCCAGGAACACATCCTTGAATTGATTCATCCCGGCGTTGGTGAAAAGCAGTGTCGGATCATTGGCTGGCACGAGGGAACTACTGGCCACACGTTCGTGGGCCTGGCTCTCGAAGTAGCTTAGAAAAGCCTCGCGGATATCACCGGTATTCATCGTTCTCAACTCTACAAATCGGTTCGTACAAATCGGGTCGGTTAAAACACTCATCCGGCCAATTCCTTTGGCCGGTTCTATTTACTCTGTCGGTAAAGGGCGCGCTGAACTCAGCCCCCGGAACACCAATCGATCGAACCCCCCATCTCCGCGAGGGTCGCCGGTGGCTTCCGCGTGAACTCGGCGCTCGAGGACACTCAGCCGGCGAGTCTGCCTTCATCGAAGGTTGCGCCCGCAATGATGTGCAAGTGCAGGTGAAACACCGTTTGTCCTGCGCCCGCACCATTGTTGACGATCAAGCGAAAGGCATCATCCACGCCGAGCTGTCGCGCCACTTCACCCGCCGCCCACATGCAGTGGCCCAACGTGGCCTTGTCCTCTTCCGTGGCATCGGAAAGCTTAGGCAGTGGCTGACGCGGGATGACGAGCACATGCACCGGCGCCTGGGGATTGATATCCCGAATGGCAATGCAGTGATCGTCCTCGTAGAGTTTGTCGGAGGGGATGTCACCGTTGATGATCTTGGTGAAGAGCGTCTCGCTCATGAGAGGCTGCCTCCCGAGTCACGGAGCTTCTCATCTGCAGTGAGCTGCCGCGCCTGCTCCTCGAGCATCACCGGGATGCCGTCGCGAACGGGGTACGCCAGACCACTGGCCCGGCAAATGAGCTCTTCGGCGGCTTCATCATATTCCAGAGGCGCCTTGCTGACGGGGCACACGAGAATGGCCAGCAGTTTCTTATCGAGCACGGGAAACTCCAAAAATTCCAGAGGGCGAAGTATACGGATTTTGGGCCGCTCCGTTGATAGCTGGGAAATCGTCTTGTCTTTGTGATATTGATTCGGGACACTTTGCTTCCCGCAAATAACAAAACAAGGTTTTTGCCATGAAGTTCCGCAGTTTGCTGACCGAGTTCCCCCTCGCGCTTGTCACGTCGCTGACCTTGGCCATCTTTACGCCGGGTGCCATGAGCGAAGAGATGAGCGATGCACTTCCTGATCACGCCGAGCGAGCCATGGCCATTGAGATCGATGCGGAAGTGCTCGCCATTGACCACGAAACTCGCGAAATGGTGCTGGCTTTGCCCACTGGTGAGCAGGTCACCACGGTTGTGGATGAGGCCGTTGAGCGTCTCAACGAGATCGAAGCCGGTGACCTGCTTGTAGTCACCTATTTGTCAGCGCTTGCTGCTGATCTTCGCGAACCCACGGAAGAAGAACTGGCCAATCCCTGGGTTGAAGGCGCCGACGCGGGCGTCAACAGCGGTGAAGGGGCACCCGGTGCCGCTGTGGTGATGGCGGTCCGTGCCGTATGCACCATCGAAGGCATGAACCGGCTCACCGGCACCGTCACCGTCACCATCATGGACCCGCGCGGCAAGGCCCACGTCATTGGTGATGTGGCAGCCGAGCGTATTGAGTCACTGCGTGTCGGCCAGTCCGTTGTTATGACCTTCACCCAGGCTGTGGCCATCGGCATCGAAAAACGCACCGACGCCTGACCGCGCTTCGACCATCACTATGGTGTTGGCTTTGGCTCTGGTCTTGGCTCTGGTTTTGGCTCTGGTCTTGGCATCGGTGGCACGAGTAGCTGAGGGTCAACACGACGATCACGCCAGCTCATCCGCCAGTCCAAATGAGGACCCGTAGCGCGACCCGAGGCGCCCACGGCGCCGAGTTGGTCGCCCGGTGAGAGCTCATCCCCCACGTTGACGTCGATGCGGCTCAAGTGCAGGAATGACGAAGACAGCCCGTAACCATGATCAAGAATCACCGTGCCGCCGGAGTAGAACAAATCCTCCTCCGCTAAGGTGACCCGGCCTGACGCCGGGGCCGCCACGGGGGTGCCTGTCGGGACGGCAATGTCGACGCCGTAATGGGGGTTCCCGGGTGTGCCGTTATAGACGCGCTGGCTGCCGTAAACACCGGAGATTCGCCCGATCACGGGCCAGCGATACCCGCCATCGACCTCCATAAGCCAGTCTGGGCGCTGGATACGCTCGGCTTTCGCATTGGCGACCAGCACTCGCTCCCGACGAATACGTTCCAACTGCTCTTGGGGCGGGGTCACCGTGCGCTGCGGTACACCCTCAACGCGCTGGATCCGGTATTCGCGCTGAGCGACCGCCAGATCGAGCACGCAGTCGTCACCAATAGACAGCTCACTCGTTGCAGGCGCGTCGCGATGAAAACCGGCAAAAAAGGTGCCGTCAGGAAGCACATCCAGATTCACATCATCCAACCGGACCTGAGTTCCTGGCTCAACGGTCGCCCAGATCATGCCGCCTTCGGAGAGATCACCGTTAATTTCTGGACACGTCGCCATAGCACCGGGTGCAACCAGCGACGCCATAAGTGCAAATGGTATTCGTCTATTCATGCCGCCAGTGTAGATGGGCCGGGCGCTTCCGAGCAATGAAGTGCAAGGGCTAAACTTCGCCCATGGGTCGATACCGTCCACCACGTCCGAAAGGCACCGCACTCATCACCGCTGCCGGTGAGGCGCGCCTGCGCGCCGAACTCAACCACCTGTGGACTGAAGAGCGCCCGGTTGTGACCCAAGCGGTTCATGACGCGGCCAAGAATGGCGATCGCTCCGAGAACGGCGACTACATTTACGGCAAGCGGCGGCTTCGGGAAATTGATAGTCGCGTTCGCTTTCTGACTAAGCGATTAGAAGTGCTAAAGGTCGTCGCCGAGCATCCATCCAATCAGGACGCCGTTTACTTTGGCGCCCGCGTTCACATCGAAGAAGAGTCGGGAGAGGAGCGCCTACTGCGTATTTTGGGGCCCGATGAGTTCGACGCGACCCGGAACGAGATCTCCATTGATGCTCCCCTGGCGCGAGCGCTTCTCGGTAAATCGGTGGGCGATATTGCCGTGGTAGATAGTCCTACGGGAAAGCGCGAGGTGGAAATTCTGGAGATCGAGTACCCACCGCTAGATGATTGAGAATTGCTGAGCGGCGTCAGCAAGGTCCTCTGTTCCCTGCTAAAGCCAGTCTTCAAACAATCCACCCCGGGGATCGCCAGTGTGAATTACGAACTTCAAACTCCAGTGGACCGCCGTGCACGACTTGCTAAGTCGAGAAACTTTGGAGTACTACGCCTGAACTTGCATCCGCTTAAGAGCGTGGCTTTCGAGGGTTTCCTGCTCAACACCCCCTCACACTAGTCGAGCGCCGCGTAAATCATTGCTTCGAGCTGCCCGCGAAAGTTGAAAGTGCTCGACGGAATCAGCTGAGTCAGAAACAACACCACCAGATCCTCCTCGGGGTCCACCCAGAACAAGGTGCTTGCTAAACCACCCCAGTAGAACGAACCAATCGTCGCGGGATACCCATTCTTTATAGGATCGAGCTTAGAAGCAAAGCCCAGTCCAAAGCCAACACCCTCGTGATCCGTTTCGCTGAAGCCCGCCACAGACAGGCTGGCGAGATCACCCGCACCAGGCAGGTGATTGGCGGTCATGAGCTCGAGGGTGCGCGAACCTACGATTCGATGCCCATTCAGCGAGCCGCCGTTGGCCAACATGCGACAGAAGCTCAGATAGTCTCCGGCGGTGGAAACCAGGCCTCCGCCACCGGAGTGGAAGGTCCGGCCTACATACTGCGAATCCTGGCCGTCGTCCTGGAGCACAAGCTTTTTGTCGGCGTCTCGCATGTAACAGCTGGCAAAGCGCGAGATCTGGTCTTCCCGAGGCGCGAAATTAGTCTCTGTCATCCCCAGGGGCCTGAAGATCGTCTCCTCGAGGTAGTCGGCAAACGATTTGCCCGACAGGCGCTCGATAAGTAGTCCGAGCACGTCGGTCGCCACGGAGTAACCCCAGCGGGTCCCGGGTGAAAATTCCAGCGGGAGGCCCGCGAGCTGCTGCACCATGGTATCCAGCGTATAACCTGGCTGGGGGCGTCCGACCTGCAGCTTTCGGTAGGCGTAGTCGATGTTCGTTGCGCGCAGGAAGTCGTAGGTCAATCCGGAGGTGTGACACAGGAGATCGCGCACAGTCATCGTGGTCTCCGCCGGCCGGGTCTCAAACAGAGGCCAGCTTCCGCCGGTTCGGACTCGAAGACCCTCGAATTCAGGAATAAAGCGCGATACGGGGTCGTTCAGCGAGAAAAGGCCCTGCTCCCAGAGCGTCATCACCGCGATGCTGGTGATGGGCTTGGTCATAGAGTAAATGCGGAAGACCGTGTCCGTTGTAACAGGATCCTGGCGCTCAAGATCCCGAAATCCACCGGTATATAGGTAACCCAGCTTGTCGTCTCGCATCACCGCCACAAGGCATCCGGGGATTTTTCCCGGATGGAGATAGCGTGTCTCGAGATGCTCCGCGATGCGATCAAGTTGGGGGCCGTGCAGCGACGCCGCAGCGGGATCAGGATCGGTGAGGAGCATCGGCATTTTCCGTGAGTAAGGGGCGCCCGGAGTGTATCTCCGGCAGCGTCACAATGCACAGATTGCGTTGGCTGGTGCACCCCGCCCTGCTAAAATTCGCGCCTTGCTTTTACCGCCCCTACCCGCTCGGAGCGACGCCCAACTCCATGAAAAAACTGCATGAACTTCAGGCCACGGATGAATTTCTGGCCCGCCACATCGGCCCAAGCAAGACCCAGCAACAGGAGATGGCGGCAGCCATCGGATACGAGTCCATAGAGGCGCTCATCGACGCCACGGTGCCCGAGAGCATTCGTCTTCAGGGGGACATGAATCTGGGCGAGCCCAAGCGGGAAGTCGATGCCCTCGCCGAACTTCGAGCCATGGCCAACAAGAACCGCGTGCTGCGGAGCTGTATCGGGATGGGGTACTACGGCACGCATACACCTGCGGTCATTCAGCGCAATGTTCTGGAAAACCCAGGCTGGTACACGGCCTACACGCCGTACCAAGCGGAGATTTCCCAGGGTCGCCTGGAAGCACTGCTGACCTATCAGCAGACTGTGATGGACCTGACAGGCATGGAGCTGGCGAACGCCTCAATGCTTGACGAGGCGACTGCGGCAGCAGAAGCCATGACCCTGATCCAGCGGGTCAATAAAAAGAACAAAAGCGAGCGATTCATCGTCGACAGCGACTGTCACCCCCAAACCATCGCCGTACTAAAAACCCGTGCAGAGCCGCTGGGCATTGAAGTTGCGGTGGGCAATGCGGCTGAACTCCTTGAAGCGGGCGACGCCTTCGGCATGCTGGTGCAGTACCCGGCCAGCAGTGGTGCGGTGGTCAACCCGCAGGCGCTCATCGAAGCCGCTCACGCAAAGAACACACTGGTCACCGTGGCCAGCGATCTGTTGGCACTGCTGCTACTCAAAGCGCCGGGCGAGCTGGGAGCAGACGTCGTGGTCGGCAATAGCCAACGCTTTGGCGTACCCATGGGTTACGGCGGTCCCCACGCGGCGTTTTTTGCGACTCGCGATGCGTATAAGCGCTCAACGCCGGGCCGTATCATCGGCGTGTCCGTTGACCGGGATGGGTCTCCTGCCCTGCGCATGGCCATGCAAACCCGGGAGCAGCATATCCGTCGCGAGAAGGCGACCAGCAACATCTGCACCGCGCAGGCGTTGCTGGCTGTTATGGCTGCGTTCTACGCGATGTATCACGGTCCCCAGGGGCTCCGCCGTATCGCCGAACGCGTGCAGTACCTAACCGGAACCCTGGCCGCGGCACTCTCTGGCCGCGGCATGACCCTCAATAACAGCACCTTCTTCGACACACTCACCATCGAAGTCGATGAAGAAGAACGCCACGCTATTATTGATCGCTGTGTCAGTGCCGGCTTTAACCTGCGCGCCGATCAGACTCACACGCTGGGCGTCTCCCTTGACGAGACCACCACCATCGAAGACGTGGAAGCCCTGGTACAAGCCGTGACTGGGGAAAACTTTGATCTGTCGTACGTAGAAGCCGTCGTCGGCCTGCCCACCGACCTTCAGCGAGACGTCGATTACCTCCAGCATCCACTCTTCAATGAATACCACTCGGAAACCGAGATGCTGCGCTATATGCGCCGCCTGGAAAACAAGGATATTGCCCTCAATCGCTCAATGATTGCCCTGGGCAGCTGCACCATGAAGCTGAATGCGACCACGGAAATGCTACCCGTGACCTGGGAGTCTTTCGGCCAGCTGCATCCCTTCGCACCCGCCGATCAAACGGAGGGCTACCGGGAAATGCTGACGGAGCTGGAATCCATGCTGACAGCCTGCACGGGTTATGACGCCATGTCTCTGCAACCAAACGCCGGATCCCAGGGCGAATACGCGGGCCTGCTAGCGATCAAGCGGTACCACGAAAGTCGCGGCGATGTGGACCGCGACATCTGTCTGATTCCCTCTTCGGCACATGGCACCAATCCCGCCAGCGCGGTCATGGCTGGCATGAAGGTCGTGATTGTTGAGTGCGACGAGTCGGGCAATGTAGACGTCGACGATCTGCGCTCTAAGGCGGCAGCCCACAGCGACAGGCTCGCGGCCATCATGGTGACCTATCCATCCACCCACGGTGTGTTTGAAGAACGCATTGTGGAGGTGTGCGAGATCGTGCACACCCACGGTGGGCAGGTCTACGTGGATGGCGCCAACCTCAATGCACTGCTGGGCCTGGCGGCACCGGGTAAATTTGGCGCCGATGTCTCGCATCTGAACCTACACAAGACTTTCTGCATCCCCCACGGCGGTGGTGGACCGGGCATGGGCCCCATTGGCGTTGGCGCACACCTGCAGCCGTTCCTGCCCACAAACCCCGTATCGCCGGTACCCGGACTGCCTGCGGACAACGACGCGGTATCCGCGACACCTTATGGCAGCGCGTCTATTTTGCCCATCTCCTGGACCTACATTGCCCTGATGGGTGCACGAGGTCTTACGGAGGCGAGCAAGGTAGCCATCCTGTCGGCGAACTACATCGCACACCGCCTGGAGAATCACTATCCGATTCTCTATACGGGACGGAATGGCACCATTGCCCACGAATGCATCATCGATATCCGCCCCATCAAGGAGAGCAGCGGCATCGGCGAGGAAGATATCGCGAAGCGTCTGATGGACTTCGGCTTCCACGCACCCACCATGTCGTTCCCCGTCGCAGGCACGCTGATGATTGAGCCAACGGAATCAGAATCTCTGGCTGAACTGGATCGCTTCTGCGACGCGCTGATCCGAATCCGGGAAGAAATTCGCTCCGTCGAGGAAGGTCGTTGGCCACCGGACGACAACCCCCTGGTCAATGCACCGCATACGCTCCGTGATCTCACCGCCGAGTCCTGGACCCATGCCTATAGCCGGGAGCAGGCGGCTTTTGCCATGGATCACTTGAAGCTGGATAAGTACTGGCCACCGGTCAGTCGTGTCGACAACGTCTATGGCGATCGGAACCTGTTCTGTGCCTGTCCCAGTATCGATAGCTTCCGAAGCGAAGCCGACGTGGCGGAGACCCAGGACTAGGGGGCGTCTCCACCATTGCCAGTTCGGCGTTTCGCGTTATCTCCTACCCCCGTCTTCATACGGGTGGGTACAGCTCGTTGCTCAGAAGCTGACGAGCCGTCGCCTACTTTGGGGAACGCCGGCACGGTAGCGCGCATTCCGCCATTTGCAGTTTTCACTGCACAAAAAAGGCGCCCGAAGGCGCCTTCATCGTCCCACCGCTGAAGCCTAGAAGTTGTAGCGGAAATCCACGCCGTAGCTGCGCAGCGCAGACGGGTGGATAAAGCTGCCGCCGAATTCAGGCGCGGGGATAATTTCCTGAAGATACTGCTCATCAGTCAGGTTGCGACCCCAGGCTGTGACCGCCCAGCGCTCCGTTTCGACACCAACCCGCAGGTCAAGAATATCGAAGGCATCACGCGCTGACTGGGAGAAATCCTGATTAAATCCAGGACCGAAGAAGGCATTCCAGATGGTGGGTGTTTGCTCACCCTGTAATGTGTGGAACCACATCTCGCCCGTATAGGTCCAGTCCAGACGGCTAACCAAATTCATGTCGCCGCTAAGGGGGAACACGAGCTCCGCACCCAGGTTGCCCGTGGTTTCCGGGGCCTGCGGTACATCGTTACCCACAGACAGCGGACGGTTCCGGTTCTCTTCAATCTCCGAATCCATCAGACCGATACCGCCGTAAAGCGTGAGGTACTCACTGGCGACAAAGGTGAAGTCAGCCTCGAAACCCTGAATATAGAGCTCATCGATGGTCGTCACGGTACGCAGGATGCCGAAGGGACCTGCAAAGAATTCGAAGAACTGATTGTCTTCAACATCCGTTCGGAACACTGCCGCGTTCACCCGCAGCCGGCGGTCCATCCACTCCGACTTCAAACCGATCTCGTAGGCCGTGGAGACTTCCTTGTCGTAGTCGTCGGTAACGGTAATTTGTGCATCGACCACTTCACCCGGTCCGCCGAAGCCTGCGTTGAACCAGAAGTTCAGCAGATCTTCCGTACCAATGGCGTTGAAGCCACCGGAACGGAAGCCAACGCCGTAGCTCGCGTAGATGGTCATGTCGTCCGTCGGTGTCCAGTTCCAGGTCAGCTTGGGCTGCAGCTGGCTGAAGTCGCGATCACGATCGGGGATACCGTTCGGGTTCGAGCCGAAGGCTGGGTTGATGGGCAACGGCTGGAAGTTCTCGTCCAGCAAGTTCACGTTGAGACCAGAGTTGGTCACATTGGGAACACGGTTGCTGACTTCACGCTCTTCGCGGTCATAGCGAAGGGCAAAAGCGATTTCCATGTTGTCGGCGATGTCAAACTCCACCTGGCCATAGGCCGAGTAGACGGTGGTATTGAAGTCATCCCAGAACAGCAGGTCCGTCGGGTTCGGGCCTGTTGGGTCTACGTAGGGCTGGCGCAGGAAGCCCTGACCCTGGTCTGCACCATAGGACACCAGCGATTCCCGCTCGATATCGGCGAAGTAAACGCCGGCGATCCAGCGCATACCTTCATCGTTGTTTGATACCAAACGGGCATCGATACTGAAGTCCTGCTGGTTCCGCTCCTGATACTGGTAGCCGTCACAGGTCAGCGGGTTGTAGGGACCGTAGACGCCCTGGAAGTCTGCCCCTGGAGGCAAGATACCGAAGGGATTGAAAGGCTCACCGAATAGGTCGGGACGGGTAAAGCTGTTCAGCTCCGCGCGGCCAGCCTGACAGGCGGGCGTCAGCTCATAGCCATAGAAGGTTGCCGCAGTACCGTCAGACAGCAGGTATTCCTCGAGATCGTTGTAAGCGATGTTCGCCACAAGATCCGCAAAGCCCAGAGCCCAATCGGCTTTGATGGCAAAGTCCAGAGTCTCCTGCTCGTTCTCACCGGGCGTATTGAAGGTGAAGCGGAAATCGACGGTGTTTGGATCCTGGTTGTAGTTAGGTGCGCCGAAGGCGTCTACGAACGCAGGGATGGCAAACGCTGCGTTGAAGTTGATGGCGCCACTGGATACTTCCGAGTAACCGCCGCGGAAGTCGAGAGTGAGGTCATCGTTTACGAGCCACTTTACGCGACCGCGGACACTCGTATCTTCGAGGTAATCCACGACGTCATCTTGATTCGTGAAGATGTTCTCGTAGAAACCGTCCGTGGTACGGGTACTAACCGCCAATCGACCCAGCAGTTTGTCTTCAACAATGGGGCCACTCACCATCGCACTGGCGCGATAGGTGCCAACGTTCCCCGCTGTCGCGCTGATGCGACCTTCAAACTCATTGCTGGGCTCTTTCGTGGTCACAAGAATCGCGCCGGCAACGGCGTTACGACCGTAGAGCGCTCCCTGAGGACCTTTCAGCACTTCGATCTGCTGAACGTCGAACAGCTCTTCGTTAAAGCTGTTGGGGTTGGTGCTCAACACACCGTCCACGACGTAGGCGAAGGTAGACTCAGCATCACGCGTTGAAACGATGCCGCGAATACTGAGCTGCGTATCCCCCACGTTCGCGGTGTCCACCAGCGTCACGTTGGGGATGAGACCCACGTAATCACTAGCGCGTTCGATACCCGCCCGCTGGATCGTGTCTTCGTCGATGGCGGAGATGGCGATGGGAACTTCCTGAAGATTTTCAGAACGCTTCCGAGCCGTCACTACCACCTCTTCAATGGCAAGGCTGTTTTCCTGGGCCAGCAGTCCGTGTGATGCCGGGACGAGCAGCAATGCTGCCAGCGCCTGAACCAGGGGTTTCTTTGTGGTCATGGTCTATCTCCTACCCTCGCAAGTGATACTTGTTAGCTGTTTCATTGTTTCCCCCTGGTAACGCAGAGCTGTTCCAGCCCATTTCTTTGAGGCGACGCCACAGCGTTGTGGCACTGATCCCCAGTTCACGGCTAACCGCCGATTTGTCACCGCCAAGACGCAGCATCGCTGCCTCAATAGCGCGGTATTCCTGTTCCTTAAGACCGCCGATCGTGCTCTCGCCAGCGCCCGGCTGATAAAGCTCGGGGAGCACCTGGGCCAACGAGCTGTCATCAATAGCGACGCCGCCCGCGAGATTCACGATGAGCCGCTCACAGAAGTTCTGCAGCTCGCGGACATTTCCCGGCCAACGGTAGTCATTGAATGGCTTTGTAAGCCGACGCAGCAGCTCGTCCGTGGCACCCGCAAGACCGTAATCGTCGGCGTACTCGTTCAGGTAGTGGCGGGCAATCGCCTCGATATCTTCGCGACGATCGCGAAGCGCCGGGACGCGAAGATTGAAAACATTCAGACGGTAATAGAGATCGTCACGAAAAACGCCGCGGTCGACGTCGTCCTGGAGATCGGCGTTGGTGGCGGCAATGACTTTGAAATCCAGCTCGATCTCTCGGTTGCTGCCCACGGGACGTACGCGACGCTCCTGAAGAACGCGGAGCAGTTTGACCTGCTGTGCAGTGGGCATCTCGCCGACTTCGTCCAGGAACAGCACCCCACCATTGGCCTGCTCGATCAGACCGACCCGGCCACCGCGACGGGAGCTGGTGAAGGCACCATCTACGTAGCCGAAGAGTTCACTCTCGAAGAGTTCGTTGGGAATGCTCCCGCAGTTGACCGCAACCAGGGCACCGTCGCGATAATCCGAGGCCTGATGAATTTCCCGGGCAATATGTTCCTTACCCGTACCGCTCTCACCTTGCAGCAGCACCGCAGCGCTTCCGCGGGCATACACGCGGGCAAGCTCGGCCAATCTCGACATCTGCGGTGAGTGGATGACAAAGGGCCGAGGCTCGGCACTGGTATCGCGGCTGGATGCACGGGCTTCTCTCAGCGCCTCATCCAGCATCTGCCGCGCAGACTCTTTGCTGTAAATGAGAACTGTGGGAATACCCCGACGCTCAGCAAGGTGGCAGATATAGCTTGGGCCCACCACGACGTCGGCCTCTTCCGCTACGGAGAGACCCAGCAGCTTTTCTGCTGCCTCATCCGTGGTGCTGTATTTCTCATGCCGCAGAGCGCCGTCACCAATACTTGGCAAGGCGGCAAACAGCCGATCTGAAATCTCGGGCTGTGCCGCGTAGCTGAAGACCACAACCCGCTTTCCAATGCGACGGGCGCGGGCCACAGCCTCGACCACATCGGTTTCCGTAACCGGTTGCGCGATGACCGGCAGCTTCAAGGTCTTTTGCAGGTAGGACGCATTGGAGCCGGCACTGGCCACAACGTCAGGACGGTGCTCGCGTACCAGGGCGTGATAATCCACGCTACCCGAGGCCACAGATTCCACGATGCGGATTTCCGCCTGGTCTTCGTATTCAGGCATTACCGCCGTAATCAGTTCACTGAACTTGCGGTAGCCAATGAGCAGCACTCGTGCGCGTTGCATAGTCATGCAGCCACCCTCATGCCGCCACCTCGGGCAAGGCCGCGATATGACGAAGGGTTTCCGCCAGGGTCACAACCTCTGCGTACTTGGCATGCATATCGTGGAGATTCGCACGATGGGCCTCAGCATTGCGGTCACCCACGGATTCTTCGGGGACCCAAACGGGAAAATTGTGCTGCAGCCCATCGACTACCGTCGCGCGCACACAGCCACTGGTCGTGAGCCCGCAAACAATCAGGCTGTCGGCCTGCTCACCGTGCAGCCACTCGGCCAGGTCGGTGCCAAAAAAAGCGCTGGCAAACTGCTTCTCGACAACTCGCTCACCCGAGCGAGGCGCAACGCGGGGATCGATGGCCGCCGCAGCGCCACCTCGGGCAAGCGTATTCAGCGCTGGCAACCGGGCTCGGAATACGGAGGCCTGCTCGACGTCGTCATACACAACCTGAGTGAAGCAAATTGGAAGGCTGCGAGAGCGAGCCGCGGTTAATAGATCACGACAGGCGCTCACTACGGCATCACTGTCACTGCCCAGCGGACTCTCTGGGTCGGTGAATCCATTGGTAACGTCCACGAGTATTAACGCGGGACGGCGTCCAAGGGCCTGCGTCTGTCGCTGCAGATCGGCCATGATCAGGCGGCGTGGTGCTCGGGGAATTGCGGCGTCACGGGAGCGGGAAGATGTGTCTCTTCCTCGCAGCGTGCCTTGATCTCTTCGATGGTGCCGCCGCGATTGAAGAGGGGAATGTCATCACCGCGCGTGGCGCGAAGCTCCGCACGAAGCGATTCGGTTGCCGACTCATCGACCGTTCCATCGTCGGCGATGACCACGCCATATCGACGCGCACCCTCGACGCTCACCAGTCGACGACCGATGTCCTGTCGAACGAGTTCGGGATCACGGGCAAAAGGGTCACCCCAGCCACCGCCGCCCCAGGTGTTGAAGTACAGAAGGTCGCCGGTTTTGACTTTGATACCTTCGGTCTTTGCGGGCAGCCATTCTTCGCTGCCATCGGTACGCACAATTTTCTTCGTGGAGCGACGTCCTGTCTCACCCCCCAATACACCCCAAGGATGGGTGAGCCAGCGCTCGTCGTGGATACCGACTTCGCCATCGGCCAGAAATCGGTAAGCCACGGACAGGCCGTTTCCGCCACGATGCAGACCCGCGCCACCAGAATCACAGATGGTCTCGTAGCGCTCGATGCGAAGGGGGAAGTAGGACTCAATGAATTCGTTGGGAACATTGGTAAAGCCCGGCCACAGGGAGTGACCATCAGGGCCGTCACCGACAGGACGACCTGGGATACCACCGAATCCAATCTGGAACAGCTGGAACCACTCGCCGTCTTTTCCAGGACGATGGTCATAGCCTGAATAGAACAGGTGTGGGGAATCCGAGAATCCGGCTGCATTGAGCATTTGGTCTGGCGCGCCCATGCCCAGAAGAGCACCAAGAAGGTCGAAGATACGCCCCAGGGCGTGGGTTCGACCCGATAGCGCCGCAGGGAATTTGGGCTTCAAAAGCGTTCCCTCGGGGATACGCACGTCAACAAGATCGTAGAAACCATCGTTGAAGACGATCTGCGGATCGACCACGTTGATGGTGAAAGAACCGAAGAACATCTTGAACATGTCTTCGTTGAGGAAGAAGTTCACAGAGCTCTGCGCCTGTGGGTCCGTCCCGGCGAAATCGAAGATCGCCGTATCACCCTCGCGCCACAAACGGCACTTGATGCGATAAGGCCCCATACCCATTCCGTCGTCGCAGAGATAGTCCTCAAACTCCCGAGGCTCTTCGGGGATGAACATGCCGATAATGTGCTTCATGGCGTCGTAGTTGCGCTGAAGCATCACCTCCATCGTTGATGAGAGCACGTCGTCGCCGAAACGCTCGGCCAGTTCCACGCAGCGCTTTGCCGCGGTGTTACAGGCAGCCACAAGCGCATTGAGATCGAAGCGATTCCACTGGGGTGTGCGTACGTTGTGAAGGATCAGTTCCAGAAGGTCGCTTTGCAGTACACCCTTCTTGTAGAGCTTGGTCGGCGGGATGCGAATGCCTTCCTGATAAATGTTGGTGGCCTCGATGGGGATCGAACCAGGCACCATGCCACCGTTGTCAGACATATGGCCAAACATGGCGGACCAGGCGATATGCCGGCCATCCTTGAACACCGGGACCAGCACCACCCAGTCGGGCAGGTGAGAAACAGCGGCGTTACACATGTAGGGGTCGTTCGTGAGGATGACGTCACCCTCTTCGATCTCAGCGTCGTAGGCTTCCAAAAAAGGCCCGATAAAGGAGCCGAACTGGCCAACGACCATCTTGCCATCGCGATTGGCGATCATGGGGAAGCAGTCGCCCTGCTCGCGAATGCCCGGCGACATGGCGGTTCGGAACAGCACCGCATCCATTTCCTCGCGGGCGTTGCGCAGCGCATTTTCGATGATGTCGACGGTCACACCGTCAACTTCGACCGTTTCGAGGGGCGTTTGATTTGTCTGAATGATCGTTGCAGTCATGGTGTTCAGCCCTTCGGATTGATGAGCAGGTTGCCGACGCGATCGACGGCAGCGGTGTAGCCGGGGAGCACCACCGTGGTGGAATCCATCTCGAGCACAATGGCCGGGCCATCCACCGCGAGATTCTTGTGCAGCTTGTCGCGGTTGTAGATGGGCGCCTCGTGCCAGGCCCCTTCAAAGTAGAAGCGGCTGTCCTGGATTTTGCAGTCCTCGAGAGAAGCGTTGCCGTCACCCACAGCGGCGTCGGCCAAGCTGCCAGATGCCGCTTTGACCACCGCGCGAATCATGAGAATCTCGTGGCCGTCACCCAGCTTGAAGGTAAAGAGCTGCTCATGCTCTGCATCGAAGGCGTCCGTCAGCAACGCAACGCCCTTCGCTTTTAGTTCGTCCTCTGAGAAATCTACGGTGATCTGGAACGCCTGTCCCGCATAGCGCAGATCAGCCTGGTAACTGACCTCGTGCTGATCTTTTTCAATGCCATCCGCAAGGAGCGACTGGGCGGCGCGATCGCGAAGCTCATGAAGATCCTCGAGCATCTGAGCGTCCGACAGATCCTCAGCCATCGTGAGGTAAGTCCGCGCGGCTTCGTCCTGGACCTGCGTCGTCGCGTCGCCGTAGGCACACAACACGCCGGGACCTGGAGGAACGATCACCGGCCAGGCATCAGTCAGAATGCCCAGGGCATTGGCGTGCAGGGGACCAGCGCCGCCGAAGCCCACAAGGGCGAAGTCTCGAGGGTCATAGCCCTGCTCTACGGATACCAGGCGCAGTGCACCAAACATGGATTCATTGACAATCTTGATGATGCCTTCGGCCGCCGCCATCAGATCGATACCGATTGCGTCCGCAACGCTCTGCACAGCGTTCACCGAGGCTTCGCGGTTGATTTCCATCTTGCCGCCAAGCTGCACATCGGAGGGCAGGTAGCCCAGAACAACATTCGCGTCGCACACGGTAGGCAGCTCACCACCCTTCATGTAGCACGCGGGGCCCGGTACAGCGCCAGCAGATTCGGGCCCGACGCGTAACGCTTTCGTGAGCTCCGGTACGAAGGCGATGGAGCCACCACCCGCACCCACGGTGCGCACGTCGACCGAGGGCGCCCTCACGCGCACATCGCCAACGATGGTTTCGCGGCGCACGCGGGCGCGGGCATCCTGAATCAATGCCACATCGGTGGAGGTGCCCCCCATGTCAAAGGTCAGGATGTCGCGAAAGCCCGCGCGCTCACAGAAGTAAATGGCACCCGCGACACCGCCGGCAGGTCCACTCATCAGCAGGTTCACCGGTGAAGCGGAGGCAGCGCGCGCAGAGGCGAGGCCACCATCGGAGCGGAGAATCGACAGCTGACTGCCCTGGCCGAGACGTTCATTCAGCGCCGATTGAAGGTTGCTCACGTAGCGGGAGACTTCGGGACGCACATAGGAATTTACGACGGTGGTCTCCGTGCGCTCGTACTCCTGCATTTCCGGGACCACGTCGCTGGAGACGGAAATCGGCGTGTCGCCAAAGATCTCAGCGGCGATTTGGGCAACGCGTCGTTCGTTCTCGGGATTGATGTACGCGTTGATGAGACAAATGGTCAGGGCCTCAACTTCGCCGCGATCCGCCAGAGCCTGAAGCTCTATACGCAGCGAATCCTCATCGACTGCCTCGACCACCTCGCCCTCGGCGCTCATGCGCTCTTTAGCGCCGATGGTCAGTTCCAGCGGTGCAAGGAGGGGGCTCTTGATATAGCTAACCCAGCCCCCAAGACCACCGGGGCAGAAGGAGCGCGCAACCTGAAGCGTATCTTCGAAGCCGGCGGTAGTAACGAGTCCTACGCGGGCGCCCCGGCCGGTCAGTACGGCGTTAGTGGCGACGGTGGTGCCGTGCATGACCAGATCAATCTCGCCCGGCGCTACACCGGACTCTTCGCAAATGCGGGCAATCCCGTTGAGCACACCAACGGAGGAGTCATCCGGCGTGGAGGGCACTTTGGCGGTGAACGTTTCGCCGCTGTCCTCATTCAACAGCAGGAAGTCGGTGAAGGTACCTCCAACATCCACACCCAATCTGTAACTCATACCGTCTCCTTAGATGCCATCGGGCCACGGGACCTCGATATAGCGTTTGCCGGGGCTTGCAACGGCCAGATCGCGGCCGTGCCCCGGCTGCTCAAGCCGCATTTCGACTCAACCAGTAATGGGCACGTCCACCCTGGGGACTGCCCAGCATGTCGCCAATCAAGTCCACCACGCTCAGCAGCGCGTTCATGTCGATGCCCGTTTCAAAACCCATCTGCTCGCAGAGCATCACCACATCTTCCGTGGCGACATTGCCTTTCGCGCCGGGAGCAAAGGGGCAACCGCCGAGGCCACCTACAGAGGCGTCGAAGCGGCGAACACCCTGCTCCATAGCCGCGTAGACATTTGCAAGACCCATGGCCCGCGTATCGTGGAAGTGACAGGCGAGTTGCTCCACGGGATGGTCCGTTGCCAGTGCGCCCATAAGACTCGCCACCCGACCGGGGTCCGCAGCGCCAATGGTGTCGGCTACCACCAGCTCCGTGGCCCCGCCTTCGATGAGCTGGGCCGCAAGGTCTCGTACCACAGCGGAATCGACGACGCCCTCAAAGGGGCACTCGTAGGCCACGGCCAGGTAAGCTTGCACCCGCAGCCCTTCCTGACGTCCGCGCTCGATAACGTCCAGCGATACGCGCATGGTGTCGTCGAGACCCATGCGGATGTTTTTCTGGTTCATGGTTTCCGTGGCTGAAGCGACAACGGCTAAGGTCTTAACACCCGCCTCCTTCGCCAGTTCGTAGCCCTTCATGTTGGGAACGAGGGCACTCAGTTCAGCGTCCGCCGGTGGATTCAGGGACTGCGCAAGATCGCCGGTGCCCGCCATCTGCGGCACAGCTTTGGGAGAGACGAAGCTCCCCATCTCAAGATTTCTGATGCCGGTATTGAGAAGCGACTCGATAAACAGCTTGCGTTGCGCCAACGTCAGCTCGCCGTCCTGGCTCTGCAGCCCATCTCGGGGACCCACTTCATTGATGACGATTTTTTCGCTCATCAGCCAATGGCCCCCAGCTCGCGCAGCTGCCCAACCTGCTCCGGGCTATAGCCGAGTAGCTCATCGAGCACCTTGTCCGTGTGCTCACCCAGCAGGGGCGCCGCAGAAAAACTCTCTTCGTCCGTGCGCGAGAGCTTGATGGGATTGCCCGGACCTCGCGTTGAGTTGCCGTTGGGATGATGCAGATCGACGACCATATTCCGGGACAACACCTGCTCATCGGCGAGGGCCTCATCAAAGCGGTTTACCCGAGCGCAGGGAATACGTTTTGCCGCTAGTTGCTCCAGCCAGTAATCGGAAGGCTTGGCGCTGAGGATTTCGCCAAGGCGTCGATCAATAAATTCCTTGTCAGCCAGTCGAGCAGGCTGGGTCCGGTACTTCTCCTCACGGAAGGCCGGCTCGTCAATGACCTCCAGCAGGTTGTCCCAGAAGCCGTCGAAGATCACCGCAATGATGATGTGACCATCGGCCGTGGGATAGCTGTTATAGGGCACATGCACGAAGTGGCTGTTTCCGATCGGTGTCGGCACCTGCCCCGAGAGGAAATACATGGTCGCCATGTAATTGAGCATGGATATCTGGCAATCGAGCATGGAGATGTCGACATGCTGGCCTTCGCCGCTGCGTTCACGCTCGTAAAGGGCTGCAAGCACTCCCATCACACCAAACATGCCGCCACCCAGATCACCGATGGGAATGCCCGCCCGAGTGGGTTGCGTTGCATCCTGTCCGGTGATGGACATACCGCCGCCCAGAGCCTGCACCACCTGATCGAAGGCGGGTCGCTGATAATTGGGACCAGCCGATCCAAATCCAGAAATAGAGCAGGTAATGATGCGGGGATTCACCGCCCGGAGGTGCTCGTAATCGATCTTCAGCTTTCCGGCGACACCGGCGCTAAAGTTCTCGATAACAATGTCGGCCTTGCGAACGAGGTCGTAGAACACGATGCGGCCTTCCTCGCTTTTCAGATCGACCGCCACGCTCTGCTTGTTGCGATTGAGCGTGATGAAGTAGGCACCCTGCCCATCAAGGGAGTTGTTCTCATCCGAGGCAAGCAGCTTCCTGGTGCCCTCCCCCTTGAGGGGTTCAACCTTGATCGTTTCAGCGCCGAGGTCAGCGAGGATCATGGCGCCATAAGGACCAGACAGCATGTGCGTCAGGTCCAGGATGCGAACGCCGGCGAGAGGTTTTCCCATTCACTGTCTCCCAGGAGGCGCCGGTCGGTCCGGCGCGCAATGGGCTGTCAATGGCAATTTCCGGTCCAGCGCCAACCCATCATCCACAAAAATTAATTTTTATTAGTAATATCATTGGCTTACAATTTAAATCGAGAAAAAGCTATAAACCTGTCTCATCGGTGACTGCGTCTAGTTACGTTCAAAATGAAAAATTAGTTTCATTTTGCGTAATCCATCCATTGATAGGGCTGTTCCTCCCGATGCGACAGACTGCCGGGAGCAATCGACAGATCGCATTGCCGCAAAATGAACGCCGCCAGATACTGGGCCCAACAAACATGACAACAAATCAGGGGATATCCATGAGGGCAAAGCTGCTCAAATTTAGCGGCCCGATTCTTGTTCTAGGCCTCGGTGTGGGTGCCTTCGCGTTGCTCAAAGCAACCGCCCCAGAGCCCCAGACCGAAGAAACCGCCCAGCGACCCGTGACGGTCTATACGCATCTTGCCGAGCGCTCCGATGCGATCCTCGATGTTCAAACCCAGGGCGAGGTGCGCTCGCGCACAATGATCGATTTAACGGCGCAGGTCAGTGGTCGCGTCATCGCGGTTTCGCCCGAGTACATCGAAGGCGGCCGCTTCGACGCAGACACCGTCCTTCTGAAGATTGATGACAGCGACTATCAGCTGGCTCTCCGTGAAGCAGAGGCCGCCGTCGCGGGGGCAGAGCTTTCCATCGAGCAGGCACTGGCCGACGCCGATGTCGCGCGCAAGCAGCTGCGCGATGTGCCTAACGCCTCAGACCTCTCTCTGAAGAAGCCACAGATCGCCGAGGCCCGAGCGCGACGGGAGGCGGCACTCGCTAGCCTGGCCCTGGCGAGGCTGAATCTTGAACGGACCGAAGTACGCCTGCCTTTCGAAGGGCGTGTTTCAAACACCACCGTACACATCGGTGAAGTCATCACCGTAGGCACACCGTTGGGTGAGGTGTTCTCGACAGACACAGTGCAAGTCCGACTACCGCTGAACAATCGCCAGATGGCGGCACTGGGCCTGCCTATTGGTTACTCCGCTGCCGAAGGTGCCGGGGCAGAAGTCCGCTTTGAAGCACAGGTGGGTGGCGGTACCCAGACCTGGCAAGGGAAGCTGGTTCGCGTTGATGCCTCTGTCGATCCAGGCACACGCTTAATCTATGGCACGGCCGAGCTCGATGATCCCTATGGTGCGGGAAGATCGAGCAAAGGGATGCCCATGGCGGTAGGCCTATTCGTCGAAGCCACGATTCGAGGCCGTGCCATGAGCAATGCGGTACAGATTCCCAGTCGCGGATTGCGCCCGGGCAATCAGCTCTATGTGGTCGATGCCAGTGGCCTACTGGACATCCGCACTGCGACGGTGGAGCACGCCAATGCCGATTACGCCGTGATTTCTGCAGGCCTCAGGCCCGGCGAGCGTGTTGTGGTCTCTGCTCTACGGAACCCCATATCCGGAATGGCTCTGGCCACCATCGACGAGCGCGTCTACGCGTCCCGGGAGAACTGATTGTGGAGCGCCTTATCGGTTGGTGGGTCCATAACCCGGTCGCATCAAATCTGCTCATGGCGGGCATTCTCATCTCGGGAATCCTGGGCTTCATTAGCATGGAACGCGAGGCCTTCCCCAACGTAAAACCATACCAAGCGCAGATCGAAGTCTTCTGGCCCGGTGCTGCTCCCCAGGAAGTGGAAGAGCAGATCATTGTGCGTATCGAGAACTCCCTAAAGGATCTCGACAAGGTTAATCACATTTATTCAACCGCCGTGGAAGGTATGGCGGAAATTGAGGTCACAACATTCCCTAACCAGGACATCAATGCGTTTCTGAACGATGTTAAGAACGCCGTGGATTCCGTGACGTCCCTGCCCCGAGACATCGAGAACCCCCGTGTGCGCCGGGCCCAATTCCGCGACGAGATGCTCCGGGTCGCTGTGCATGGTGATCTGACGGAACGCGAGCTCACGCGCCTCGCGGAAGATTTAAGGCGAGAGGCCACGGCGCTTCCCTGGGTCTCGACCATCGAGCTCTTTGGCACTCGTCGAGAGGAAGTCACCGTAGAGCTGTCCGAGACCTCCATGCGGCAGTACGGCCTGACTTTCGCTGAAGTCGCCGACGCGATCCGTGCCAGCTCCATCAATCTCTCTTCGGGCCAGGTGAGGACCGCCACGGGCGATGTGCAGATACGGGCACGCAATCTCGCCGACACGGAACAGGATTTTGAGCAGATCATCGTTCGCCAGAGCAGCAACGGTGGCACGATTCGCGTCGGCGACGTAGCTCGGGTCATCGATGGGTTCGAAGAAAACGAGATCCTGGCCACCATGAATGGCCAGCCCGCCGTGCTCCTGCAGTTCCAGAACTCCGACAACATGCAGGTGGTGAAAGCGAGCGATGCGGTAACGGCCTGGATGGAAGAACGCCAGGAAACCCTTCCCGAGGGTGTTGAGCTGTCCATGTGGTTCGACAGTGCGGACATTTACAGCAATCGGATGCAGCTTATTGGCAAGTCCGCCTACCTCGGTCTCGCCCTCGTGTTCCTCGTACTGATTCTCTCCCTTCGCCCGCGCGTCGCTCTTTGGGTAACTGCAGGTATCGGTGTGGCCTTTATGGGCACATTTAGCCTCCTTCCCATGAACGATGTTTCACTGAATGTCATGTCAACCTTCGCGTTTCTCCTGGTGCTGGGGATCGTTGTGGACGACGCCATCGTCGTGGGTGAGAGCATTCACCATCATGCCCATACCACAGGTGGCGGCCCCGACTCGGCGATTCAGGGCGCGTTTGCTGTATCAAGACCAGTGATCTTTGCCGTCCTCACCACCATGATCGCCTTCGCGCCGTGGCTCTTCGTTTCCGGCGAATCTGCTCAAGTTACGCGCCAACTGTCTATCGTCATCACGGTGGCTCTGTCCATCTCCCTCATCGAGGCTTTCCTCATTCTCCCGGCGCACCTGCGGAACCTCAGCCACCGCGAAAACCTGTCGGGCATCGCTCTTAGACAACAAAAGATGGAGCACGGCATCACCACCTTTGCGGAAACCGTATATCGACCCATCATCACTTGGGCGGTGCATCGCCGCTATCTCACCGCAAGCGTTTTTATGACTGCATTCATGCTCGCAGTCGGACTTTTCAGCTCCGGTTGGGTCAAGTTCTATTTTTTCCCCCAGGTGGAGAGCGAGCAGATCTACGTGAACGTGTCGCTACCCCCCGGCACTCCCTATGAGCGAGCCCTCTCTATCCTCGATCAACTGCAGGACGCAGAGAAGAATCTCATCGAGGAAGTGGAGGCGGCTGCAACAGCGTCTGGCGAGGGCACCGGCGAACTCATTGAAGGTTGGTACACCCGCTCTCGCCGCGACAGTGTGATCGCTATCGTGAAACTGGCACCGCCAGAGGTTCGCGACCTTTCCGCCCGCGAGGCTGCTGAACGTTTCCGAGAGTTAGTGGGCGACATCCCCGACGCTGATGAGATCGAGGTGAACTACACGCTGAATGACAACGGCGCGGATATCACCTACCTGCTGAGCCACCCAGATGGTGAGCAGCTTACCGCTGCGTCCCGCGCTCTTCAGAGCAAGATTCGTAGCTATGCCGGTGTCCTTGACGTTCGTGACAGTCAGCGCGGCGAGACAGACGAAATCATTATCAACCTCCGTCCAGGCGCGGAGACGCTGGGAATCCGCCTCTCCGATGTGTCTCGGCAGGTTCGCCAAGCCTATTTCGGAGAGGAAGTTCAGCGATTGCCGCGGTCCTATGGCGACGTCAAGGTCATGGTTCGCTACCCCGTAAAAGATCGTCGCAGCATGGCAAGCCTGAGCGACTTCCGGGTTCGGACCAATGATGGTCGTGAGGTACCCCTATTTTCCATCGCCGACGTGGAGCTACGCGGTGGGGTCCAACGGATCCAGCGTCGTGATACTACTCGCGTGGTCTACGTGAGAGCGGACATCGAGCAGGACCTCATCAGCGACATCAAACGGGATGTTGAGGACAATTATCTCGACGGTCTCGCCGCGGAATTTGCTGGCCTCGAGATCCTCAAAGGTGGGGCACAGGAAGAAGAAGATCAATTCATCAACGAGATTATGGCCCTGTATGCGGTGGCGCTATTTGCCATGTACGCGCTCATCGCGGTCGCGTTCCGCTCCTATTGGCTTCCACTGCTGGTGATGACCGCGATTCCCTTTGGATTTATGGGCGCCGTGTTTGGTCACCTCATATTTAACACGCCCCTTGCCCTGTTCTCGTACTTTGGTATTGGAGCCGCGGCGGGTGTTGTGGTGAACGACAACTTAGTGCTGGTAGATTACATCGGCAGGCTCAAAGATCGAGGCAGTAGCAGCATCACGGCGGTTGTAGAGGCGGGCGTGAATCGGTTCCGCCCCATCCTCTTGACGACGGTAACGACCTTTGTGGGCCTTATCCCCATCATGGCGGAACGCAGCACCAACGCTCAGTTCCTGAAGCCAGCGGTACTGTCCCTATCCTTCGGCGTACTCTTTGCGCTATTCGTATCCCTATTGCTCGTTCCTGCGCTGTATGTCATCGGTCAGGATATGGCTCGAGCAACCTTCATCGCTCGGCACCGCTTCTGGCCCGGGGGTGATGAGAGCAAGCTGAAAGAGAAACCCGCCTGACGCCAACAGCTGGTCGTAATAAAAAAGGCCACGCATTTGCGTGGCCTTCTTAGTTCCGGGTCACTTCACGATTCTAGTTCACCTTCAGAAAACGCTCCGTCAGCTTGTCCACCGACCAGGAGTCCGGACGCTGGCTGGGCGGATACTCGCCGAATGTCATAAGGAACTGCGCCGTCGCGGCGGAACCCGCGTAGCCCCAGGGTGCCTTATCGATCATCCAATCCCAGTAGGTGTTGCTGTTTAGATCAGCGCGCTCGAAAGGATCTCGACGCAAATGGAACAGCTTGAACATGCGTAAGGTGACGAAGGGTTCTGCCCACAGCGCCATGGTTCGTCCCCGGTTCTCAGCATAGACCACCTTCCAGTCGTTAACCCTAACGCCAACGGGCATTCCCTCATCGTTCAGGTAATGGAACACACGGCGAGGCCCCTCCTCCGCTTCACCGGTCAGGTAAGGCAGAAAGTTATAGCCATCGAGATGCAAACGGGCGTTCTTTGAGCCGATGCGCGTGCCCTTCAGAAGGTTTTCTTTCAGGTCATCGCGGCCTGCTGCGGCAGCTAATGTAGGCATCCAGTCGAGGTGCGACATGATCTCTGTTGAGATCTGTCCGGGCGCGATCTTTCCAGGCCAGCGGGCGACTGCAGGTACGCGATACGCGCCTTCCCAGTTGGAGTTTTTCTCGCTCCTGAATGGCGTGATACCGGCATCAGGCCAGGTGTTGTAATGCACGCCATTGTCTGTGGAGTAAAAAACAATCGTATTGTCGGCGATGCCGAGTTCGTCGAGCTGGTCGAGAAGCTGCCCAACAAGTTCATCGTGAGCCACCATCACATCGTTGTAGAAGCCCTGCCCCGACTTGCCGAGGTGCTTCTCTGCCGGATGCGTGCGGAAATGCATGCCCGTCGTATTCACCCAGGCAAAAAAGGGCGTGTCTGAGTCCGCTGCCTTGTCAATGAAGCTCTTCGCGGCTTCCACGAATTCCTCGTCAGCGGTTTCCATGCGCTTGCGAGTCAGCGCGCCGGTATCTTCAATGCGGCCATCGGCGTAGGAGTGGATAACACCGCGGGGACCAAACTGCTGCCGGAACCGCGGATCTTTCGGGTAGTCGGGATCCTCCGGTTCTTCCTCTGCGTTCAGGTGGTAGAGATTGCCGAAGAACTCATCAAATCCGTGGTTCGTGGGTAAAAATCGATCCTTGTCACCGAGGTGGTTCTTACCGAACTGCCCGGTAGCGTAGCCTTCCGTTTTCAACACTTCGGCGATGGTAATATCGCGATCCTGAAGACCCAGCTCAGCGCCAGGCAGGCCGACTTTGGTGAGACCTGTGCGCAGGCCCGACTGCCCCGTAATAAACGTGGAACGACCGGCCGTACAGCTTTGATCGCCGTAATAATCGAGGAAGCGAATACCCTCGTCGGCAATACGATCGATGTTCGGTGTGTGGTACCCCATCATCCCATCGCTGTAGGCGCTGATATTGCTAATACCGATATCGTCGCCCCAGATAATGAGGATATTCGGTTTATCTGCGGCCGTGGCTGACAGGCTGGCGAGCCCTAGCGTTAGCGCCAATGCCATTTTGGTGGTGCCTGTGGCGACGCCGCGCAGGCGTGCCGCCAAGTCCCCTACTCTCATGCTGTACTCCTTTTCGTTAGCTTTTTATCTGCATGTAATGTCTTGCGTTAATCTCGAGATAGTCTCGAGTTAGTCTCGAGTGTATCGATAGCGGTGTCTTCGATCAGGACTGCTGTTGCTGTGCCTGCATTTTTGCAAGCTGTTCAGGCGTGGCCGGCGTCTGGTATTTGGCTTTCCAATCATCGTAAGGCATGCCATAAACCCGTTCTCTGGCGGCGTCGTAGTCGACGCTCTCGCCCCGCTCCTCTGCCGCCGCCATATACCATTTGGACAGGCAGTTCCGGCAAAAACCCGCCAGATTCATGAGGTCGATATTCTGGACGTCTTTGTTGTTATCGAGGTGCTCAAGCAATCGCCGAAAAACGGCGGCTTCGATCTCGGCATTCTCTTCGGCTGTCATGGCTACTGATACTCTCCTTGGGTCATCGTGCGTTGAAAATCCAGGCGTACTTGGTTGTGGCCCAGCTCCCTGCGAAGCTCCTCTAGCAGATCCTCGCTGGGCTGCACTCGGAAGCGCTCTCCTAGCATGAGCGTCGCGCTTTGAGGCCCCTGATGGTAGCGCAGTGATACGGGGCACTCCCCGGGGGTGCGCTGGATCAGCTCCGCCAGCCGTTTGCGGAAGCCGTCATTGATCTGCTCCGCCTGAACATCGAGCATGAGCCTCGATGCATGACCGGCTCGCTCTTCCTCAAGACCTCGAATGGCCGACACACGCATTACCGGTGAGCCCGTACGATCGTCGACGGATAGACGGCCTTCGGCGATGACGATCGTGTCCTTCACCAGCACTTCCCGGTACTGCTGATACGCCTCCGAATAAGCCGTGGCCTCCAGACGTGCACTTCGATCATCCAACACAAACACGGCCATCGACCCTCGCGCGGTCTTCATGGCGCGCACGTTAATGACAAGGCCAGCGACGCGGCAGTTCCCACGCGTGTCCGGACGCAGGTCTGCAAGGCGCTGGGGCGCGTAACGGCGCACCTCATCTTCACAGGCGTCGATGGGATGGCCGGTCACATAGAGACCCAGCGTATCTCGCTCCCCCTGGAGCCGCTCGCGATCAGTCCAGGCGCGTACATTGCGCACCTCTGCATAAGGATCATCGGATTCCCGACTCGCCTGCACCGTCTCTCCGAACAGATCACCCATGCCCGCAGCGCGGTTTTCCGCATTCTGCTCAGCGGCTCGCAGAGCCGCGTCGATCGCAGCGAACATCACGGATCGATTGGTACCCTGGGCGTCAAAAGCACCGCTCTTGATGAGGGCTTCGAGGGCTTTGCGATTTACTTTGCGTGGATCCGTACGGGCGCAGAAATCAAAGAGATCGAGGAAGTCGCCCCTCTCTTTACGACCCTCAAGAAGCTGACCTACGGGGCCCTCGCCCAGGCCCTTGATAGCGCCCAGACCGTAAACGATATCGCCGCCTTCACTCACCGTGAACATATACTGGCCCTCGTTCACATCGGGCAGACGTACGGTAAGTCCCATGCGCCGACACTCCTCGATGAGGATCACGATCTTGTCCGTGTTATCCATCTCCGAGCTCATGACCGCGGCCATAAACGCCGCCGGGTAATGGGCTTTCAGCCATGCCGTCTGATAAGACACCAGCGCATAGGCCGCAGAGTGCGACTTGTTGAAACCATAGCCCGCAAACTTCTCCACAAGGTCAAAGAGCTTACTCGCCAAGTTCGCATCGACACCCTTGGACGCCGCCCCATCGGCAAAGACCGAGCGCTGCTTGGCCATTTCCTCGGGTTTTTTCTTGCCCATGGCCCGCCGCAGCAGGTCGGCGCCACCAAGGGTGTATCCCGCCAGGATCTGGGCGATCTGCATCACCTGCTCCTGATACAGGATGATGCCGTAGGTGGGCTCCAACACCGGCTTAAGGAGCTCATGCTGATACTCAGAATCCGGGTATGACACCACCTCGCGACCGTGTTTACGATCAATAAAATTATCCACCATACCCGACTGCAGCGGGCCAGGACGGAACAGCGCGACGAGAGCTATAATGTCTTCGAAGCAGTCGGGGCGCAGACGAGAAATCAGCTCTTTCATGCCGCGCGATTCCAGCTGAAATACCGCCGTAGTTTCGGCAGACTTCAGCAAATCGAACGCCGCGACGTCGTCCAGGGGTATGTGATTGATATCGAGAGAATCCTGGCCCTGGCGCTCACGGCTCACGTTGATCATCTGCTGCGCCCAGTCGATGA
Organism: Pseudomonadota bacterium; assembly: GCA_038750875.1. Classification (GTDB taxonomy): domain Bacteria; phylum Pseudomonadota; class Gammaproteobacteria; order Pseudomonadales; family Halieaceae; genus Congregibacter. The sequence goes on from JBCDGU010000005.1 coordinate 152,706, forward strand.
TGGTCAGCGTTCGCAGACCCAGAAAATCGAACTTCACCAAGCCCGCATCTTCCACATCGTTCTTGTCGTATTGCGTAACGAGACCACCACCCTCGCTGTCGCAGTAAAGCGGCGAGAAGTCCGTCAGTTCAGAAGGCGCAATCACCACGCCTCCTGCGTGCTTGCCCACGTTGCGGGTAACGCCCTCCAACTGGACGGCCATATCCCAAATTTCCTGCGCGTCTCCGTCGTCACGAAGGAATTGCTGCAAAGCCTCTTCCTGATCAAGGGCCTTTTCGAGGGTCATGCCAACCTCGAAGGGAATCATCTTAGAAAGCTTGTCCCCAAGGCCGTAGGACTTGCCCTGCACACGGGCGACATCGCGCACGACGGCTTTTGCCGCCAGCGTTCCAAAGGTGATGATCTGCGACACCGCATCGCGCCCGTAACGTCCCGCAACGTATTCGATAACCTCATCGCGGCGCTCCATACAGAAGTCCACGTCAAAATCCGGCATGGAAACCCGCTCCGGATTGAGGAAGCGCTCGAAGAGAAGTTCATACTCGATGGGATCGAGATCCGTAATGGACAGGGAGTACGCAACGAGCGAGCCGGCACCAGAGCCCCGACCGGGACCCACGGGAATCCCCCGCTCCTTCGCCCAACGGATAAAGTCCATCACGATCAGAAAATAGCCCGGGAAGCCCATGGATAGAATCGTGTCGATCTCAAAATCCAGGCGTTCACGATACTCCGCCGCCTTCGCCTGGGGATCCGCCGCGCTCGCAAGAATCACGGAGAGGCGTTCATCGAGTCCCTTGTGGGAAATTTCGCGAAAGAACTCGTCCATGGTCTGTGCTTCGGGCACCGGGTAGGCAGGAAGGCAAACGCGGCCTAGCTCCAAAGACATACTGCAGCGGCGCGCAATAGCGACGGTGTTCTCTATCGCTTCGGGGATATCGGAAAACAGCTCCGCCATTTCTTCCCCCGAGCGCAGATATTGCTGCTCGCTATAGCGCCGACGACGCCGCGGATCATCCAGGACGCGATGCTCAGCTATACAAACACGAGCTTCGTGCGCTTCGAATTCGTCCGCCGTCAGGAAACGCACGTCGTTCGTTGCGACGACGGGGGTGTCTGTGGCACCGGCAAGCGCTATGGCGGCATGGAGATGATCTTCATCGTCAGCCCGCCCCGTTCGCTGGATTTCGAGGTAGTACCGATCGCCGACAAGCCCCTTCCAAAACTCGATTCGCTCCCTCGCGATACTCTCCTTGCCGGATATCAGGGACTGGCCGACATCACCAGCCGCGGCACCGGACAAGATCAGTAGCCCTTCATGGGCTTCGGAAATCCAGTCGCGAAGCACCCAGGTTCCATCGATGGTCTGACCTTCCTGATAGGCACGAGAGATCAGTTTGGTCAGGTTTTGGTAGCCCACCTCGTTCATCACCAGAAAGGCGACGGGATAGGCATCGTCGGACTCGAGGCTGTCGGCCACCAGCAGATCAGCGCCATAAATAGGTTTTAGTCCGGCACCCAACGCGGCTTTTTGGAATTTGATAAGACCGTAGAAGTTGCACACGTCGGTAACTGCCACAGAGGCCATGCCAAGCTCCGCCGCGCGATTCACCAGGCCCTTGATACGCACGAGACCGTCGGACAGGGAGTACTCGCTGTGGACACGTAAATGGACGAAGTCAGACATCGGTAGATTCAGTCTCCCTGGTTCAGCAATGCCAGTGCTCTCTGCACCGGCCCGAAGCTTCGGCGGTGGAGCGGTGTGGGGCCATGGTCCCGCAGCGCTTTGAGATGCTGCGCCGTGGGATAGCCTTTGTGTCTATCGAAACCGTAGACCGGCCACGCTTCATGGAGTTCGCACATCTCTCGGTCCCGTGCGACCTTTGCCACGATGGACGCCGCCGCTATGGCCTCGACTCGGTCATCCCCTTTAACAACGGCCATGGCCGGGTAATCCCAGGCAGGCAGATGACGTCCATCCACTGCGATGAAACCTACATCGATGCCCAGACTATCCACCGCCCTCGCCATGGCCAACAAGCTCGCCCTGAGAATATTAACGCGATCGATCTCTTGGGGGGTTGCCCGACCAATAGCGACGGCGCTCGCCTCCGTCCAGATCTTTTCAGCCAGCTCGTTGCGCCGCTTTTCCGATAGTTTCTTTGAGTCTCGAAGCCCGTCGATCCGGCAATATGGCCCCAGGTAGACTGCCGCGGCCACGACGTCACCCGCAAGAGGGCCGCGCCCCACCTCGTCGCAGCCAACAAGTACGCAATCTGCTGGGAGCGAAGCCTGCATCGCTTCCCAGCCATCAACAAACTTCCGGCCCTTCAAGGCGTTTCCAGGAGCGGGTTCAAAGCCGTCACCACCGCCGCTGAAAAGTCGGTCTTCAGAGCCTCGCGATGCTCGGCGAGCGCATCGATCTGCCGCTGCCCATCAAACAGCAGGCCTTCTGTGGCAAGCGCAAGGGCGGCGGGTGAGAGGTCATCCTGAAGGAGTTCAGGTACAACAGCATCGCCTGCAAACACGTTCGGCAAGCCCACATAGCGGGTCACCGCAAGACGATTCATGAGCTTCCAGGACAGGGGCGCAAGTCGATAAGCGATGGCCATGGGTCGCTCTAGCAGCATCGTCTCCAAGGTTGCCGTACCGGAGGCGAGCATGACTGCATTGCTTGCGATCACCGCATTTCTTGCGCCGCCGCTAAGAAGCTGCACATCGCTCTCACAACCAAGGCGCTTGAGTATCTGTCGCAATTCGACCTCTCGCTCCGAATTAGCGGCGGGAAGCAGCAGTGTTCGTTCTCGATCCCGCGCTTTGAGCATCAGAGCCGCTTCCAACATCGGCTCCGCGAGTTTGCTGACCTCGGAGGCACGGCTGCCGGGCAGCACCGCGATCGCCGATGCTGTGTTGGATAGTCCAAGCTCCCGCCGAACCTGCTCCCGAGTCGGTACCTCCGCCAATTCATCGACCAGCGGATGACCGACAAAATAAGCGTCTAGATTGGTTTGCGCGTAGTGCGCGGGCTCAAAGGGAAACAGACAGAGCAAATGGTCGACGGCCCGAGCCACCTTTTTCACCCGTCCGGGTCTCCAGGCCCAGACCGTTGGACTCACGAGATGGCCCGTCCGCACACCCGCATCCTTGAGGCGCCTGGCCAGGCCCAAATTGAAATCCGGTGCGTCGATACCGAGAAAGAACCGGGGCGGTTGATCAATCCAACGCTCTCGGAGAGTCTTGCGAATTTTCAGAAGCTCCGGCAGACGCCCGAGGGGCTCCACTAATCCCATGACCGCCAGTCGTTCCATGGAGTAGAGGCTGTTCATGCCCTCCGCAATCATCTTGGGGCCGCCAATGCCCTCAAACAGCAGGTCGCGATTCGGATGCGCCGCTCGAAGAGCGCGAATGACACGGCTGCCTAAGAGGTCGCCGGAAATCTCACCGGCCACGAGTGCGATGGTGACGGGGCGATCTGAAACGGAGTCTGAGCGAACTGTCGGATCCACGGCCTGGGGGATTCGCCGAAGGGCCTCAGCGAACAATGCCGCGCTCAGAAGCGCGGATGGAGTCGATAAGGACTTTCACCTCTGGCGTATCGCTGAGCATGGACTCAAGTCGTTGAATCGCAAGATCCAGCGTTAGACTCTGGCGATAGAGTATTTTGAAGGCTCGTCGCAGCTGACTCACGGCCTGGTCGGAGAAGCCACGGCGCCGGAGGCCTTCCGTGTTGATGGTTTTTGCTTCCGCGGGAGAACCCGAAACGGTGACATAGGCGGGGACATCCTTGCCAATGGCCGTCTGCATGCCGCTGAAGCTATGGGGTCCGATGCGGCAGAACTGATGCACCAGCGTATAGCCGCTAAGAATCGCCCAGTCACCGACATGCACATGCCCGGCGAGAGCCACATTGTTGACCAGGATCGTGTGATTGCCAATGACGCTGTCATGACCGATGTGGGCGTAAGCCATGATGAGATTTTCACTACCGATGATCGTTTCGCCGCGATCCTGAACCGTCCCGCGGTGGATAGTCACGCCCTCGCGGATGACGTTTTTTTCGCCAATGATCAGTCGAGTGGGCTCATCCCGGTACTTGAGATCCGGCGTCGCTTCCCCGACGCTGGAAAACTGGTAGATATGATTTTCTCTGCCGAGGGTTGTGGGGCCCTTAAGCACAACATGGGATTCGATGGTGCAGTGATCGCCGATGACGACATCGGGGCCAACGTACGACCAGGGCCCGATAGAAACCCCGTCCCCGATGCTAGCACCGGGATCGACGATGGCCTGCGGGTGGATCATGCGGGGCGGTCGGCGCAGAGAATCGTCGCCGAGGCGCAGAGATTGCCCTCGACCTCGGCGCGCACGCCGAACTTCCAGATACCCCGGCGTTCACCGAGAATTTGCGAGTACAGATACACCCGGTCACCGGGCACACAGGGGCGCTTGAATCGCAGGTTATCGGCACCGACGAACATATAGATGGAGCCGTCTGCCGGTGTCTTATCCATGGTGACAAAACCCAGCACGCCCGAGGCCTGAGCGAGGGCTTCAACGAGAAGCACGCCGGGGAAAATCGCATTTCCCGGGAAATGCCCGTCGAAGAAGGGCTCATTTATAGACAGATTCTTGTAGGCGACGATCGATTCGCCGGGGGTCAGCTCAACAACGCGGTCAACAAGCAGGAAGGGGTATCGGTGGGGAAGTCGTTCGCGGATCGCCTCGACATCCATCAGACTTTCACTGTTCACACTGCTTACCCCTTTCCCGGACTCCTGAAATCAGTCAGGAATCGTCTTGTTCTTCGTTATCTGCGGCAGCGAGCGCTTTCTCCAGTAACTGCACCCTTTTCTGTAGCGCATCGAGCTGCGTGAACCGCACTGCGTTCTTGCCCCACTGCCGTTGCGGTTCAAGCGGCGTTCCCGAGGCGTAGCTTCCTGGTTCCGTGATTGAACGCGTGACCCGAGCCTGACCCGTGAAGTGGGCATTGTCGCAAATCTTCAGATGGCCCGATACACCGACCTGCCCCGCAAAGGTGCAATCAGACCCTACCTCTACGCTGCCGGCGAAACCAACGCATCCGGCGATTGCCGTTCGATCGCCGATGCGACAGTTATGAGCAATGTGTACCTGATTATCGATGATGACATCGTCGCCGATCGTCGTATCGTCGAGAGCTCCGCGATCAATGCTGCATGACGAACCGATATGGACGCGGTCACCAATGAGAACACCGCCAAGCTGCGCGATACGTTCCCAACCGCGTTTATGGCGCGCAAACCCGAAGCCATCAGAACCGATCACCGTCGACGCATCCACAACCCCATCACGCCCCATACGCACGCCACGATGAATGGTGACATTGGGTTCTATGCGTGTCCCGGCGCCAATCGATGTGCCCTCTCCGATATAGCTGCCCGCCCCGATGCGGACCCCTTCGCCCAGAATGACGCGTGCGTCCACGACCACGTGTGGGCCGATCGCGATGTTGGCGCCGAGCGCTACAGATTCATGAACAATCGCGGTGCTATGAACGCCGGGCTCCACTCCGCGCATGCCCTCAAAAACGCGAGTTGCCAAGGCATAGGCAAGATACGGGTCAGCAGAAACAAGGTATGGCACGGAGCAATACTCCTGCCATTCTTCTCTGAGCAGCACACATCCCGCCGAAGTATCCCGAAGGGAATCGAGATACTGTCCGTCTGAAATAAACGCGAGGTCTGAGGGGCCGGCACGATGGAGGGGCGCTATGGCAACCAGCACCGTTTCCGTGTCGGCATCCCCTGGTGAGAGGTTCAGCCGCTGCGCAAGCTCACCGAGCGTGATCATGGCAGCTATCTAATGCTGAGCGTGCTAGTTGCCCGCTGTGCGCTGATTCAGCTTGTCCGTTACTTTGGCCGTGATGCTATAACCGGGATCGGCGTGAATGACAGACGCACGCTGAAGAAGCAGACCAATGCCTTCCGTCGTAATCAGCTCGCGGAGCACCTCCTGCACCATGGGCGACATTTCCTGAAGCAAAGCCTGGCCGGTAGCTTGCTCCGCTTGCTGTAACTTGCCCGCCACGTGCTCAAGATCGGCCTGCTTACTGGCAAGGCGCTTACGTGCGGCAACCTGCTGCTCCTGGCTCATCACCGCAGCATCTTTCTGGAAGTCCTGCACCAGCGTGTTGAGCTCTTCCTGGAGGCGATCGAACTCACCCTTGTCGGCTTTATAGTCCTCCTCAGCGCGCACCTGATTGAGGCGTTGCTGGGCTGCATCTGACTGGAGGATAGCCTCCTGCAAATTGACCACGGCAACCTTGCCCTGCGCCATTGCAAGGGGGGATGCCAATGCGGCGAGAGCGAGAAGGGCCGCGATTTTTTTGCTCATGCTGTTCAACACAACAAAGTACTCCTTGGTAATAAATCTAGAACGTCTGGCCAAGCGTGAACTGGAAGACCTCTTCACGGTCCGTTTCACTCGCATTGAGAGGTTTGGCAAGACTGAAAGTCAGCGGGCCGAAGCCGCTCAACCAGGTGACGCCCACACCCGCGGAGTAGCGAAGCTCTCCCGGATCGACGTCGAAGCAGTTGAGCTGCACTTCGCCACACTGCGTCTGGAAAACGTTACCCACATCCACGAAGAACGCCGACCGCACACGGCTGCGATCCTTCAGGAATGGCATGGGGAAGATAAGTTCGGCGGTGGCTTCCACCAGCGCGTTGCCACCAAAGGGCGGTGGGCGCCGTTGCTGCTGGAACGTCTGGAAATCGAGTTTGCCCGTTTCGGGGTCAAGTCGGTACCCGAACTGGCGACCATCGGGGCCACCGAACTCGAGGGGATTACCGTTTTCATCGATCTCTGTCGCCGGGCGATCAACGTCATAAACGCTGGGAGGCGTAGATCGGGGGCCTAGCGTATTGGCCTCGAAACCACGCACAGAACCAAAACCGCCGGCGAAGAAGTGCTCGTAAAACGGCAGCCCGGTGGTGTCGCCGTAGCCATCGCCATAGCCCAGTTCTGTGCGGAAGTGAGCGATCCAGTTGTTGGTGATGGGATAGAAAACCTCACCGCGATACGTCAGCTTGTAGAACTGCAGGTCTGAACCAGGCATCGATACTTCAAGGGCCACCGACTGCGCCGCGCCCCGCGTGGCCAACTGGCCTCGGTTTAGCGTTGACGAACTGTAGCTGCTCGTGATCGTCCAGTTCAGGTATTCATCACCATTCTCATCGAGAAAACCAGGTTCCGGCGGGATGGTCAGCGCGCTAATCGGCAAATCTTCAATTGGTTGGAACACTTCCGGGGCCGAGAAGGTGCCATCGCCCACCGCTGTAGATTCAAAGAACCCATCGACGCCTTCGAGGAGGCGTGGACTGGCTTTGATTTCTTGAACCGCAAAACGACCCGCGGTGATCTCTGTTTGGCTAAGACCGAAGCTAAAGCCAAGGCGTGCCGTTTCCTTGATGGGGTAGCCAAAATTGATGGCGCCGCCAAAGGTGTCCGTGGTGTAGCTGGCCACGTTGACCTCCGAGAGGTCCGTGGAACGGAAGAACACGTTAAAGCCCCGGCTAACCCCATCTTCCGTAAAGTAAGGGTTGGTGTAAGAGAAGTTGTAGAGATTTTGGAACGCCGAGGACGAGAGGTTGATACCGACGCGCTTGCCTGTTCCCAGGAAATTGTTCTGCTGTAGATTCAGACTCAGGATCAGACCCGCCTGCTGGGCGTAGCCCAGGCTGGCACCGATGCTGCCGCTGGTCTGTTCCTCAACGGTGAACTCTACATCGATCAGATCGTCGGTTCCGGGTACCGCAGGCGTATCCACGTCTGCCTTGCTGAAGAAACCGAGGCGCTGGAGACGGATTCTGGATTGCTCGATGGCCGCCGCGGACGCCGGAGCGCTCTCCATCTGCCGCATCTCGCGCCGAAGCACATCATCTGCCGTTCGGGTATTGCCATTAAAGGAGATGCGGCGCACATAGGTCCGCTTGCCCGGGTCAACAAAGAACTTGATGGCGACGGTGTTGTCTTCCTCATCGAGCTCGGGGATGCCCGTCACCGTCGCAAAATTGTAGCCCTCATTACCGAGACGCCGGGTCAGGTAATCTTCACTGCTGGTTACAAGCTGCTGGGAGAATGTCTGGCCGCTGGCGACAAAGATAAACCGACGCAGGTCGGCTTCGGGAAGCACGAGATCACCGGACAAATCCACATCACTCACCGTGAATTTCTCACCTTCGGTGACGTTCGCGGTGATGTAGACCTGCTCCTTGCTTGGAGAGACCGACACTTGCGTCGAATCGATATTGAACTGCAGGTATCCCCGGTCCATGTAATAGGACGTCAGTGTCTCTAGGTCACCGGTCAGCTTCTCCCGGGAATACTTGTCGTCATTGCGGAAGAACGACAGCAGGCCCGTTGTCTTTAGCTCAAAAATATCGGTCAGATCTTCATCGCTAAAGATCTCATTCCCCACCACGTTAATGTGCTTGATACTGGCAACGGTCCCTTCGTCGACGTCGATACTGATCGAGACTCGATTCCTCGGCTCGGGAATCACCTCGGCCTCGATGGCCGCGTCGTAGCGCCCCTGGGTCACGTACTGACGCTGCAATTCAAGCTGCATGCCTTCCAAGGTCGAGCGCTGAAAAACCTGTCCTACGGCCAGGCCGGCGCTCTTTAGACCATCGAGGAGCGCGTCGGTCTCGATGGCCTTGTTGCCGTCGATGGTGATTTCGCTAATGCTGGGCCGCTCGGCCACAACGACGACCAGCACCGTGCCATCGCGACCGATGCGGATATCGTCAAAGTTGCCGGTGCTGAACAGGGATCGCGCCGTGGCCTGAATGGACTGTTCAGAAGCCGTATCGCCCACAGCGATGGGCATGGCAGCGAATACGGAACCCGCGGCAATGCGCTGGAGACCTTCCACGCGGATATCGGACACAACGAAAGGTTCTTGCTGAGCAAGGGCCTGCTGCGAGAACTGCAGTGACAGCAGCGCGAGCAAAACTGCTCCGATGCGCGAGAGCAGGCTGACGCGCAACGGCAAACCAAAGCTGCCTTCCGTTGTGCAACGTCGAACTAATCCTGTCACTTCTATCTCACCTAACGGCCTAGGCCGGGCTCCTGTTCTTCTTTCCTATTGTCCCTTCGCTACCGCAGCGAAAAAACGGGACAAATTCACGCCCTTCCCAGCATCAGGTCAATCGCGAAAAATCGTTATACAAAGCGAATGCCATCAAACTCAAAACCAGCATTAATCCCACTTGATATCCCACCATCTGAATCTTCTCAGGCACGGGTCTGCCGGCCACCAATTCGATGCTGTAGTACAGCAGGTGCCCGCCATCGAGCACGGGAATTGGCAGGAGATTCAGTACGCCCAGGCTGACGCTGAGCAGCGCGAGAAAACCGATGTAGGACTCCAAGCCAGACTTGGCCGAAGTGGTGGCAACTTTAGCAATGGTTATGGGCCCGCTCAAGTTTTTAGGCGAGATCAGACCTTTCACCATCTTAATCATTGAGTTAACGGTGAAAGCCACCATATCCGAGGTCTTTTCAACGCCAGCGCCCAGGGCGGCAATGGGGCCGCGATGAAATTCACGACGTTGTTCCTCAGGCATCGGCGGCACATCCACGGCGATACCTACTCGTCCGATCCGTTCTCCACTGTCGGTGACGGCGACCTCGGGCCTGAGCGATAGCGTGAGGCGTTGCCCCCCTCGATCAACACCCACCGCCAGCACCTGTTCTGGCCGGGCGCGGACGTAAGACACCCAGTCTTCCCACAGTTCCATGGGGAGTCCATCCGTCGTGAGTATGCGATCGCCGGTCATGAACCCAGCGCGCTCGGCAGGGCTATCGGCCACCACCTCATCGATCACCGGAACAATAGGCGGCGTGTAAAGCGTCAGGCCAAGGCCATCGAAGAGGTCTGGCTGCTCTTCGCCAGCCAGCCACTGGTTGAGCTGCGCCTCCGATTCGTAGAGCACGTCGGATTCGGGATAGCGCACGGCGAACCGAATGGTACCGGTGTCACCAATACGCTCCAGAAGTTGGAACGAGAGTGCCTGCCATGTCGGCGTCTCTTCGCCATCCACCGCCACGATTTCCTGACCCGCTTCAAGACCTGCAACCTCGGCGACGGAGCCGGCCTCCACGTCTCCAATTACCGGCGCATAACCACTCTCCCCGGCCATGAATAAGGCCCAGTAGGCAACGATTGCAAGCAGGAAGTTCGCCAGAGGGCCTGCAGCCACCACGGCAATGCGTGACAGCACAGGCTTGCGATTAAAGGCGAGATGAAGCTCGGACTCTTGCACGGGCGACTCGCGTTCGTCGAGCATCTTGACGTAGCCACCCAAGGGGATGGCCGCAACTGCGTACTCTGTACCTAACTTGTCCGTCCAGCGTGCCAGCGGCCGGCCAAAACCGATGGAGAAGCGCAGCACTTTTACGCCGCACTTGCGCGCTACCCAGAAATGGCCGTACTCATGCACGGCGACCAGCACGGCAAGAGTTGCGAGGGTAATACCCACGGTATAAAGGATGTCGATCAACGTGCTGCCACTCCAAAGCTCGACTGTCGTTTACGGACCCACTGAGACGCCTCGGCGCGGGCCTCCGTGTCTATGGATTCGACCTCATCGAGTCCAGCAGGTTCAATGGCCGAGATTCGCGCCAGCGTTTCCTCGATAGTACTGGCAATATCCAGAAATCCAATGTGTTCATGAAGGAAAGCGTCCACCGCCACTTCGTTGGCCGCATTGCAGATAGCCATGGCACTGCCGCCAGCGCTGATGCAGTCCCGCGCGATACGCAGGCAGGGGAAAGCCATCTCATCTGGCGCTTCAAACTGGAGCCTCCCGAGGGCCACCAGATCTAGGGGTTTGACTCCCGATGTAACCCGCTCCGGCCAGGCCAGGCAGTGAGCAATGGGCGTGCGCATGTCGGGCTCGCCCATCTGAGCGAGTACGGAGCCATCGTGGTATCGCACCATGGAGTGAATGATGCTCTGCGGGTGGACGACAACCTCAACCTGCTCCGGCGCCTGATGGAACAGCCAGCAGGCCTCAGCAAGCTCAAGCCCTTTGTTCATAAGACTGGCCGAATCGACAGAAATCTTGCGACCCATGGACCAGTTAGGGTGGGCACAAGCCTCGTCGGGGGAGACCGTCTCAAGACTCTCACGGGACCGCCCCCGAAACGGCCCGCCGGAGGCGGTCAGGAGCAAACCGGCCACGTCATCGAGTTGAGGCCGTCCGCGTTCATCGCTGGGCAGACACTGAAAAATCGCATTGTGCTCAGAATCCACCGGTAAAAGGGTGGCGCCACCGGCCTCCACCGCGTCCATAAAGAGCGCGCCTGCAGTGACCAGTGATTCCTTGTTCGCGAGCAGTAATCGCTTGCCAGCTTGCGCCGCGGCGAGCGCTGAAGGCATACCCGCAGCGCCAACGATAGCTGCCATCACGACGTCAACATCGTCGTGAGACGCAACCGCTTGAAGGGCAGAATTTCCGGCGAGGACTTCCGTGTTCGTCAGGCCCGCGCCCGCTAACCGCTCAGAAAGCTGCGAGGCAGCGCCATGATCCGTCATCACAGCGAAGCGTGGGGCGTGTTGCTTGCACTGCGCAAAGAGAGTGTCAACGGAGTGAGCTGCCGTAAGGGCAAACACCTCAAAACGCTCGGGGTGTTGCTGGAGCACATCGAGGGTGTTGACGCCAATGGAACCACTAGCCCCCAAGATGGTGACGCGAACCCGTGAGGACATCAGAACCCCACCAAAATAAGGCCCAGGGCAAAGGTCGGCGTCGCGGAACACAGGCTATCCAGGCGATCGAGGAGCCCGCCATGCCCCGGCAACATGCTTGATGAATCCTTCACTCCACTCACCCGCTTCACCATAGAGACCGTTAGATCGCCAAGGACGGAAGCGAAGGCCGTAGCGAGGGCCACAGCAATAGCGGCAGTCAGGCTCAAGTGTTCAAATCTTTCCGGCAGAAGAGACCATATCAGGCTGCTGACCAGTGCCACGCAGCCCACGCCGCCCCAAAATCCTTCCCAGGTCTTACCCGGGCTCACATGAGGCGAGAGCGCATGGCGACCGAAAGACTTGCCCGTGAAGTACGCACCGATGTCGGCAGACGCCACCAGAATCACCAGTACAACCATAGCGGCACCGTGCGCCTCCAGTTGCAGCAAATAGACGGCAGCGAACCACGCCGGTAGCAAGATCAGCAAGCCCATGATGCAGCGAACCAGTCGGCTGTCCCAGAGCCCCGAACCCGCCGGATAGGACTTCACCCACAGCAGCGCGAAGCTCCACCAAAGACCCGCCAAACCCAGCACTGGCTGAACATCCTCACGAACCGCGCCTAGGGCGCTTGCAAAATCGCCGTAGGAATAAAGCGCGGCAGCACCGATGGGGATAAGCAGCACATACAACCAGCGAGCGCCCGCCGATTGCAGGCCCGCCATCGGTGCCCACTCCCAGGCGCCCAGGGTGACCACAATCGCGAAAACGCCGGCCAGTATCGGCGTAGGAAGATAGAAGACACCGGCCAGGAAAGCGCCTGCCATGAGCAGCGCCGTGAAGACGCGCTGTTTAAGCATCCAAATGTCCGTCAGTGACGATGCCGTCTGGAGTGATGCGACCACCAAAGCGCCGCTCGCGGCGACCGTAGTCCGCAAGGGCTCTGGCAAACTCAAGCTCACCGAAGTCCGGCCACAGAATAGACGTGAAATAGAGCTCCGTGTACGCAAAGTCCCAGAGCAGAAAATTGCTGACGCGAGCGTCTCCCCCGGTACGAATACAGAGATCAGGCGCAGGAAACTCGGAAAGGGCCATCTCGCCGCCCAGCATGTCTTCGCTGATCTCGTCCGGAGAGATCTCGCCCCGACGGGCACGCTCCGCCAACGCTCTTGCCGCCTCCGTGATGTCCCAGCGGCCGCCGTAATCCAGCGCTATGACCACGGTCGCCGCGGTGTTTTCGGCAGTGACGTGTTCGGCATGGGTCATCAGTCGCTGCAGACGCGGGCTGAAGCGCGTTCGCTGCCCGACGAAGCGCATACGGATATTGTCCTCGTGGAGCTGTTTCACCTCGGTGCGCAGATACCTGGACAAGAGCGCTAGAAGCCCGCGCACTTCGGGCAGCGGTCGCGTCCAGTTCTCTGAGCTGAACGCAAACAGCGTGAGCACCTTGACGCCATGCTCCTGGCAGGCCCGCATCACGGCGCGCACCGCTTCGACCCCAGCACGGTGACCAGCGGGGCCAGGCAGGTTCCGCCGACGAGCCCAGCGATTGTTACCGTCCATGATGATGGCAACATGATGGGGCGTCATGGACGCCTCCGTCACTGTGTCTGCATCTGTGCTCTCGGACATACGGCCAATCAGATCTCGAGGAGGTCTGATTCCTTCGCGCTCAGCATCTCTTCGATGCGAGCGATGAAACTATCAGTGATTTTCTGGACTTGATCCTGACCGCGACGTTCATCGTCTTCACTGATTTCCTTGTCTTTCACAAGTTCCTTCAGCATCCCCATGGCATCACGGCGAGCGTTGCGGACCGAGACACGCGCCGATTCGGCTTCGCTGCGCGCCTGCTTGATGTAGCCCTTGCGGGTCTCTTCCGTCAGCGGTGGCATAGGGATGCGAATGACTTCCCCGGCGGTCGCCGGATTGAGCCCGAGATCGGACTTCATGATGGCCTTTTCAATCTCCGGGATCATGGATTTGTCCCACGCGGTCAACGCCAGCGTGCGGGCGTCCTCGACATTGATATTGGCCATCTGGTTCAGGGGCGTATCAGCGCCGTAGTACTCGATCTTCAACCCATCGAGGAGCGAGGGGTGAGCCCTACCCGTGCGGATCTTGTTGAAATTGCCGGTCAGCGCATCCAGGCTATTCTGCATGCGGTCTTCGGCGTCTGTTCGTATATCGTCGAGCACTCGGGCTCCTCCAAAAATCTAACCGCCTATTCTATCAGCGTTCCGTCGTCGCCCCCGCGAACGATGGCGAGCAGGGCACCCGCCTTCTCCATCTCGAAAACCCGCACGGGCATACGGTGATCGCGGCACAGAACGATGGCCGTGAGATCCATGACTCCCAGCTTCTTATCCAGCACTTCGTCATAGGTGAGACGGTCGTACTTTTGCGCGGTGGGGTCCTTCATGGGGTCGGCGGTGTAAACACCGTCAACCTTTGTGGCCTTGAGCACGACGTCGGCCTCGACTTCAATACCCCGCAGGCATGCGGATGAGTCGGTGGTAAAGAGCGGATTACCGGTGCCGGCACAAAAAATGACCACATCGCCGTTAGAGAGTGCGCGAATCGCCTTGCGCCGATCGTAATGATCCACAACGCCACTCATGGGGATGGACGACATCACCTGCGTTGAAATATTTGAGCGCTCCAGCGCGTCGCGCAGCGCGAGGGCGTTCATCACGGTCGCTAACATGCCCATATGGTCGCCGGTGATGCGATCAAGACCGGCCTCCTGCAGCGCCGCACCACGAAACAGATTGCCGCCGCCAACGACGAGGCCGACCTGTACGCCAATACCCACGAGCTGGCCGATTTCCAGGGCCATCTGATCGAGAATCTTGGGGTCAATACCGAAGCTCTGGCTGCCGGAAAGTGCCTCCCCGCTGAGCTTCAGAAGGATTCGTTTGTATTTTTTTTCTACGCTGGTGTTCATGGACACTCCTCCCCGGCGCAAGTCTACCGAATTAAATGCTGTGCGGGAGACTTAAGTCATTCATCAGACACAAAAAACGGGGCCTCGGCCCCGTTTTTCGCGATCTGTCACTGCTTAGCCCTGAAGCTGTGCAGCAACCTCTGCGGCGAAGTCGACTTCTTCAACTTCAATGCCCTCGCCCACCTCGAAACGAGAGAAGGAAGCCACGCTAGCACCCGCACCGGTAACGAGCTTACCAACGGTCATATCGGGGTCCTTCACAAAGGGCTGCTCGACGAGGCTGTTCTCAGCGAGAAACTTCTTGATACGGCCGCCGATCATCTTTTCTACAATCTCCGCAGGCTTGCCAGAATCCAGCGCCTGTGCCGTGTAGATCTCCTTTTCCTTCTCGACGACTTCTGCGGGCATATCGTCGGGGCTAACCACCTGTGGGTTTACCGCGGCCACGTGCATGGCCACGTCACGGGCGAGATCCTGGTCGCCGGCCTGCAGTTCAACGAGAACGCCGATGCGCTGATTGCCGTGAACGTAGGCACCGATGACGCCGTTTGCAGCATCGGTCAGTGCGATACGGCGAACGCCGATGTTTTCACCGATCTTCTGTACCAGCGCCTGGCGATCCGCTTCCAGTTCTCCTTCCATGAGCGTGGCCACGTCGGTCTGCTTGCCATCAAAGGCCGCATCCACCACTTTCTTGACGAAGGCCAGGAAGTTTTCATCGCGAGCAACAAAGTCCGTCTCGCTGTTCACTTCAACAAGCACGCCAAAGCTGCCATCGTCGGAAACGCGGGCGGCGACTACACCGTCAGCTGCCGTACGACCTGCTTTCTTTGCAGCTTTCATGCCGCTGGACTTGCGCAGCTCTTCGATGGCGGCGTCGATGTCACCATCTGCTGCAGCAAGCGCTCTTTTGCACTCGAGCAGACCCAAACCGGTGCGCTCGCGCAGTTCCTTCACTTGAGAAGCTGACATTACAAAGTCTCCCGTGGGTCACCTCAGACGGTGCCCACTCAAATCATCAGAATTGGTTTTAGGCGGATTCTGCGGCGGCTTCATCAGCCGCTGCGGGTTCCTCTACGAACTCGTCGGTCGCTGCGGGAGCGCCACCGGCGGCCACTCGGCCTTCGGTGCATGCATCCGCCACAGCCGTAACGTACAGCTTGATGGCGCGAATTGCGTCATCATTGCCAGGAATCACGTAGTCAACGCCGTCGGGGTTGCTGTTGGTATCAACGACACCAATAACGGGAATGCCCAGCTTGTTGGCTTCAGTGATTGCGATACGCTCGTGGTCAACGTCCACAACAAAAAGCGCATCGGGCAGACCGCCCATATCCTTGATACCACCGATGGAACGCTCGAGCTTTTCCATCTGACGCGCACGCATCAGCGCTTCTTTCTTGGTCAGCGCAGAAAAGGTGCCGTCCGCCTGCTGAGCTTCGAGTTCACGGAGGCGCTTGATCGAGGCGCGGATCGTCTTGTAGTTGGTGAGCATGCCGCCGAGCCAGCGGTGGCTCACGTAAGGCATGCCGGCGCGTTCCGCCTGCTCCTTGACGATCTTGCCAGCGGCGCGCTTCGTACCGACGAACAGGATCTTGTTGTTGGATTCAGCCAGGCGCTTCACCATGTCCAGCGCTTCGTTAAACGCGGGAACGGTGTGCTCAAGGTTAATGATGTGGATTTTGTTGCGGGCACCGAAGATGTACTGGCCCATTTTGGGATTCCAGTAGCGGGTCTGGTGGCCAAAGTGCGCGCCTGCCTGCAGCAGGTCTCGCATGCTTACCTGTGACATAAAATACCTAATTTTCAACGGGTTAGTCTTCCACACACCCCGTTAGCAAACCCGAATATCGCCGCACTTTGGCGTGATTTCGGGCACCCTGCTAACAGTTGCGGTCTGCGGGCGTCGTTAAGCTCTCCGGGGGTGGCCCCCGTAAGGCGGCGCGCTTTATACCACAACTGCTCTCCAGACTCCAGTATTTGCACTATTACCGCTCTCGTCATGGCGCCGCTTTCCGCTACAATGCGCCCTCTCGCGACTCAGGCGACCATGGCAGCGACCCTACATCTTTCCGATGTTTTCGAGGATCGCACCGCAAAGTGTAGTTGGCCCGACGTGACGCGTTCCGGCAACAGAGAATTCAATGGCTGTATCAATTAAAAGCGAAGAGGACTTCGCCCGCATGCGCGTCGCTGGCGCCATGGCGGCAGAAGTTCTGGAAATGATCCGACCGAAAGTCGTCCCGGGCATCAGCACGGGTGAACTCGATCAGATCTGTCACCAGTACATCACGGAGACGCTGGATGCCATACCAGCACCCCTGAACTACAACGGTTTTCCCCGCTCCATCTGCACCTCCGTGAATGACGTTGTCTGCCACGGCATTCCCTCGGAAACCAAGAAGCTTCGAGCCGGTGACATTGTGAATATCGATGTCACTGTGATCAAAGATGGGTTCCACGGCGACACCAGCATTATGGTAGGTGTCGGCGACGTGCCCCAGCACGCAGAGCGCCTGGTGCGAGTAACCCAGGAATGCCTGTACATGGCCATCGACCTGGTGAAGCCGGGTGTGCGCCTTGGCGATATCGGCAACATCATCCAGAAGCACGCAGAAAGCCACTACTACTCGGTGGTCAGGGAATATTGCGGTCACGGCATCGGAACCATATTCCACGAAGATCCACAGGTGCTGCATTACGGTCGCCCGAATACCGGCCTCGTTCTGCAGCCGGGTATGACCTTCACCATTGAGCCGATGATTAACGCTGGCAAGCGTCACACCAAGCTCAATGCCCGCGACGGCTGGACTGTAACAACCCGCGATGGACGCCTCTCCGCTCAATGGGAACACACGATGGGTGTCACTCACGACGGTTGTGAAGTCTTTACCAAACGGAGTGAAGAGTCCTTCTGATGGATGCTGGCTCGCCGACCCCCACCGCCCTGCCACGGCTGTTTACGCCGGAGTCGCTGACTAAGAGCGACGATGCGCAGGCTCTGGTGACGGCAATGCGCGACGCACTGCAGCGCGCTGGCGCTGTGCTCGACGGCGAGTTTCGTGAAGGACGATCTGCGGCGGAGCTACTACGAGCCCGCGCGCAATTCATGGATGATTTGCTCTGTTACTGTTGGCGTGACATGGCTTTGCCCGAGACAGGCTTCGCGCTGGTGGCTGTCGGTGGTTACGGCCGAGGCGAGCTGCACCCTCACTCAGACATCGACCTTATGGTGCTGGTAAACGACGACGGCTCTACCCATACGGGCAGCCTCGAAAACTACCTCACCTTGCTCTGGGACCTCGGCCTCCAGATCGGTCACAGTGTTCGCTCGGTGCAGGAGTGCATCTCCCAGGCCGGCGCAGATATTACGGTGCTCACAAATCTCATCGAAGCGAGATTACTTCTGGGCGACGCAACACTCCTTCAAGCCGTCGAGGCAGGCACATCACCGGCGGGCATGTGGCCTGCAGACGAGTTCTTTCGTGCCAAGCTCCGGGAACAGGAAGCGCGGCACGCCAAGTATGCCGATACGGAGTACAGCCTTGAACCTAACGTAAAAGGCTCACCGGGCGGCCTGCGAGATCTGCAACTCATCGGGTGGCTTGCGCAGCGACACTTCGGGTGGAGCAGTGTTCGCGAACTCACAGACAATCATTTCTTGACGGAGGCGGAATCGACGACGGTGATCCACGGTCAGGAGTTCATGTGGCGGGTGCGTTACGCCCTGCACATGATCACAGGACGGGAAGAAGATCGACTGCTTTTTGATCACCAGCGTGAACTCGCTCGGATTTGGGGCTTTGTCGATGGCGACAAACTCGCCGTGGAGCAATTTATGCAGCTCTACTACCGCTGGGCTTTGGCGCTGTCGCAGCTCAACGAGGTACTGATGCTGGCCTTCGATCAGGCGGTGCTGCAGGCCAACACACCGGATGAGATTGTCGATATCGATGAATTCTTTGAACTGCGCAACGGCTACGTCTCCGTAAAGCGTGTGTCCGTTTTCGAGGAATACCCCGGCGCGCTTCTCGAGGTATTCGTGCACGCGGGCAACAATCCTGACGCCCTTGGTATCGCCGCCGAGACAATCCGCCTAATTCGCGAATACCGTCATCTTATTAACGACGACTTCCGTCGTTCCGATGCAAACCGGGAATTGTTCCTCGACATCCTGCGGGGCAACGAAAAACTGACCCGCATTCTCCGTCGCATGTCTCGCTACGGAATTCTTGGGCGCTACCTGCCTGCCTACGGCCAGATCGTAGGCCAGATGCAGCATGACCTGTTCCATAGCTATACGGTGGATGCCCACACGCTGCAGGTGATTGAGAACATCCGCCGCTTTCTAAAGCCGGAGCACGATGAGCGATTCCCTGTTACAAGCAGGGTCGCACGGCGTCTTCCAAAAATTGAACTTCTTTACATCGCCGGCCTGTTCCACGACATCGGCAAAGGCCGGGGCGGTGATCACTCTGAGCTGGGAGCCGCAGATGCGCGGAGATTCTGCGAGGAACATGGGCTAAGCCGGCGAGATGCGAACCTCGTGGAGTGGCTCGTCGCCAACCACCTCTTGATGTCTGCAGTGTCGCAGCGCAAAGACATTTCTGACCCCCAGGTCGTGCAACAGTTTGCCGCTCACGTGGGCGATGAGAACCGCCTGAACTATCTGTTCGCGCTGACCGTTGCGGACATCAACGGCACGAATCCGAAACTCTGGAACGCGTGGCGTGGAAGCCTGCTGCGCCAGCTCTTCACCGCAACTAAGCGGGCCCTTGGACGAGGTCTCGAAAACCCGGCGGACCGCCAGGACTGGATCGATGAAACGCGAGACGCCGCGACGAAGCTCCTTGAGCATCGCGGCTTCACATCTGAGGAGCTCGCAGACCTTTGGCGTGAGCGGGGCGATGACTATTTCCTTCGCGAAAAAGCAGAGGACATCGCCTGGCATACGGAAGCTATTGCAGAGCACCGCGCCATGAGCGAGCCGCTCGTGCTGGTACGCAACGGCGTTGAATCCAACGTAGCCAACACAACGCAAATCTTCGTTTACGCGCCCTTCGATATCGCGTCGTTTTCCAGAACTTGCCTGAAGCTGGAGCAGCTGAATCTCAGCATTCACGATGCCCGCATCTACCATGGCAGCGACGGCATGAGCCTGGACACCTATTACGTTCTGGACTCGGGCGGTCAGGCTATCGAAGATCTCGAACGCATGCGTCACATCAGCGAGCACCTCATGTCGACGCTCGCCAAGGAAGAAGATAAGGGCCTCTTCACTCCAAGACTCACGCCACGCCGCGTCCGCTCCTTCCGCCTCGAAACAGAAACCGCCATGAGCGTTGATTTGGAGCGTAACGTGTCGGTACTTGAAGTGGTTTCCCTCGACCGGCCGGGACTCCTGGCGCGGATTGGTGAAGTATTCGTGGAATACGGCCTGGTCTGTCAGGCGGCGAAGATCCAAACCCTGGGTGAGCGGGTCGAAGACGTATTTTTTGTTACCGATGTGACGCTCAATCCCATCGAGGACCAATCGGTCATGGATGCCGTTCAGGCCACCATCTGCGACAAGCTCGATACGCAACAAGCTGCCTGAGAACTCCCCATTGAACCCTGATCTGGCGTCCCTCAAGCCTTACCCCTTTGAGCGCCTCGCAAACCTGCTGGCGGGACTCGAAACGCCCGCCGATCAGCCGCTGATTAAGCTCTCCGTGGGCGAACCCCAGCACGCGCCTCCGACCGCGGTCATGCAAGCGCTGACACACAACCTCGATCTCCTGGCCCGATATCCTGCGACGAAAGGCGATCTTGCGCTGCGCGAATCCCAGGCCGGCTGGATGCAGCGTCGCCATGGACTTATCGGCATGGATCCCGAGCGCACCGTGCTGCCGGTAAATGGAACCCGAGAAGCTTTATTTGCCGTAGCGCAAACCCTTGTCGGGCATGGCCAGGACGCATTGGTAGGCTCTCCAAACCCGTTCTACCAAATCTATGAAGGGGCAGCGCTGCTTGCGGGAGCGCACACTGCCCTCATGGATTCGCGAGCCGACGATGGATTCCTGCCGCATCCGGAACAGTTCGATGACGTCACCTGGGATCGGCTCGCTCTCCTCTATCTGTGCACACCCGGAAACCCATCGGGCGCCGTGATGGATACCGCCCTCCTGTCGGCATTTATTGAGAAAGCACAAAAGCACGACGTCGTTCTGGTTTCCGACGAATGCTACTCGGAAATTTATCCCGATGAGGCACGTCCGCCCACGGGACTCCTCGCAGCCTGTGAAGCGGCCGGTCTCGACGATTACCGCAACTGCATCAGCATGCACTCCCTGTCAAAGCGATCCAACCTACCGGGATTGCGCTCCGGCTTCGCGGCAGGTGATGCGCGCCTCTTACGTGAGTTTCTTCGCTATCGCAGCTACCACGGCTCGGCTATGCCACCGCACCATCAGGTGGCGTCAGCCGTCGCGTGGAATGACGAAGATCACGTGCGTGAAAATCGCACTTACTACCGGGAAAAATTTGAAGCGGTGACCCCGATTCTAGATCCTGTGTTAACGCTGAACACGCCTGATGGCGGTTTCTATCTCTGGCCCGAACTTCCCATAGACGATGAGACCTTTGTTCAGCGTCTCTACAGCGAGGCCGGCGTGCTGGTTCTGCCCGGTAGTTACATCGCCCGCCATGGCACGGGCGGTAACCCGGGCGCAAATCGCGCGCGTTTGGCATTGGTGCCCACCCTCGATGACTGCGTCGAGGCGGCCAGGCGCATTCGGCGCTTCGTGGAGGAGCTCTAGTGCTTAAGGCCGAGCGCGTTGCATTTATCCAGCGCCGCCTTCAGGAGTTGTATCCAAAACCGCCTGTGCCCCTCGATCATTCCGACCCCTATACCCTTCTCGTCGCAGTCCTCCTCAGTGCCCAGTGCACGGACGAGCGGGTCAATCAGGTGACTCCTGCACTTTTCGAGCGCGCCGATAACCCCGCTGCCATGGCGAAAGTGCCCGTCGACGAGATCCTGCAGATCATTCGACCCTGCGGACTGTCACCGCAGAAATCCAAAGCCATAGGAAAGCTTTCCCAGATTCTGGTAGAGAAATACGACGGCGAAGTCCCCCAGGACATGGAAAAGCTGGAAGCGCTTCCCGGCGTCGGTCACAAAACCGCCAGCGTCGTCATGGCCCAGGCCTTCGGTGTGCCCTCATTCCCCGTGGATACGCATATCCACCGCCTGGCCCAACGGTGGGGACTCAGTTCCGGGAAAAACGTGACCCAAACTGAAAAAGACCTGAAGCGACTGTTCCCCGAGGAGTCGTGGAATGACCTGCACCTGCAGATCATTTTTTATGGCCGGGAGTTTTGCACCGCCCGTGGATGCGATGGCCGCGGCTGCGAGATCTGTGTCACCTGCTTCCCGAATCGCAAGCATCCGAAAAAGACCCGCAAGGCCTGACGGGTTTTTGCTATCCTCGCGCTCCTTTGGGGAACGCTCCATGACGACGGTTATTTACGGCATCAAGAACTGCGACACGGTAAAGAAAGCCCTCCGCTGGCTCGACGACGCTGGCGTCGACTACCGCTTTCACGATTTCCGCGTCGACGGTCTTGAAAAGGCTAAAGTCGAAGCGTGGGTCGAATCCGAGGGCTGGGAATCTGTGATCAATCGGCGCAGCACGTCATGGAAAGCGCTCTCCCAGGAGCGTAGGGACACATTGGATGACGCATCGGCAGTTATAGCCGTGCTGGAGACCCCCACGCTGGTAAAACGGCCCGTGATGGAACACGGGGATACACTGTCTTTCGGCTTCAAGGCTGATCACTACAAAACCCTGCTTGGCGCCTGATACGGACGAAGCCGCCGACCGTAAAAGTGGGCAGAGGTGTGGCGCTGCCAAGCAACGAGCACAAGCGACACGCGGCGGTTACCGCGTGATTTGAGGAGAGCAACATGAGCACCTACGCACTGGGTCTTGGCCTGGGCACCCGCGATAGCAAGGGCAATTGGCTTGAAGTCTTTTACCCGGAACCCGTGCTGAGCCCTGAGGGCAAAGTTGCCGAACTCCTCGGCAGCTTCGCCCACGGCAACCCCATCGCGTCCTCTGACCTCGAAACCCTTGCCGACGGCGCGGCAGCACTGGGTGCGACCGCTTTGGAAACCACGGCGCGGAAGATGGCACAGAGCGACCGCAACGCCGTCGCCGTCGTTCTGGCCGAAGACAGCGCGCCATCAAGTGTGCCCGAAGGCTATTTAAAGCTTCATCTGCTGTCCCATCGTCTGGTGAAGCCCCAGAACGTCGTCCTCGACGGTCTGTTCGGTGTGTTGCCGAATGTTGCGTGGACCAGCGAGGGTGCCATCGCTATCGATGAACTTGCAGAACGTCAATTCGCAGCGCGCCTGCGAGGCGAGGTGCTCGAAGTTAGCTGTATCGACAAATTTCCGAAGATGACCAACTACGTGGTACCGGCCGGCGTTCGCATTGCTCATACGGCACGGGTTCGCCTGGGCGCCTATGTGGGCGACGGCACGACGGTAATGCATGAAGGGTTCATTAACTTCAACGCAGGCACCGAGGGGCCGGGCATGATCGAGGGTCGCGTTTCGGCCGGTGTCTTTGTAGATGCCCATTCCGATTTGGGCGGAGGCAGCTCCACCATGGGCACCCTTTCCGGTGGCGGCAACATCGTGATCTCTGTTGGCAAGAACTGCCTTATCGGCGCCAATGCGGGCCTCGGCATCCCTCTGGGTGATCGCTGCACCATCGAGTCGGGCCTGTACCTCACGGCGGGAACCAAGGTTCAGCTGTTGGACGCGGACGGGGTGGCTACGGAACGCGTAAGCGCACGGGCATTGGCGGGAGTTTCAGATCTCCTCTTCCGCCGAAACAGCCTCAGCGGCGCCGTTGAGTGCCTGACCAACAAGACCGCCATCGAACTTAACGAAGAACTCCACGCGCACAACTGATATGGATACCACCGATCCTACCGTCGCTCTCACCTGTGAGCTTATTCGCCAGCGCTCCGTTACGCCGACCGATGCACGGTGTCAGGACATTATGGCCGATCGGCTGAAGGCACTGGGTTTTCGCTGCACGGAGCTCGTCTTCGACGACACACGAAATCTCTGGGCAGAATGGGGCACCGGCGGCCGGCTGTTCGCCTTTGCGGGGCACACGGATGTCGTTCCCACCGGCCCCTTGGACGACTGGTCATCGGATCCCTTCGAACCCGCGGTTCGAGAGGGTCTACTGTACGGTCGTGGAGCGGCCGATATGAAAGGCAGCCTCGCGGCCATGATCACCGCCTGCGAAGCTTTTCTGAGTACCTCCCAGCCGGAACACGGACGCATCGGCTTCCTGATTACCTCCGACGAAGAGGGACCTGCAACCAACGGCACCGTTAAGGTGATGGAGTGGCTCGATAGCGAAGGTATCCATATCGACTACTGTCTCGTTGGAGAGCCATCGAGTGCCCATGAGTTTGGGGACACCATCAAAAACGGACGCCGAGGCTCTCTCAACGGTCGCCTAACCGTGGTAGGTCGTCAGGGTCACGTGGCTTACCCTCAGCACGCAGACAACCCTATCCACCGGGCCTTGCCAGCCCTTGCCGAATTGGCCGCCGTACAATGGGATGAAGGGAACGAGTACTTCCCGCCCACCAGTCTGCAATACACCAATGTCTCGGCCGGCACGGGAGCAACCAACGTCATCCCGGGCAGTATGGAGCTGCTGCTGAATTTCAGATTTTCCACAGAACAGACCGCCGATGGTCTCAAGGAGGCCGTGGAGAGCTGCCTCGCTAAGCACGGCATCAGCTATGAGCTAGAGTGGACCCTTAGCGGCGAGCCTTTCCTCACAGGCGAAGGTGTGTTGGTAAAAGCTAGCCAGGACGCCATTGCGGCGGAGCTGGGGCGGGATACGGCGCTCTCAACCAGTGGCGGCACCTCCGATGGCCGCTTCATCGCTCCTTACGGGGGCGAGGTGCTTGAGCTCGGACCCATCAATGCCAGCATTCACCGCATCGATGAGCACGTTGCCGTCGGTGATTTACCGAAGCTGTCGCGTATTTACGCCGGGATCCTTGAGCGCGTCTTCGCAAACGCCTGACCGGCGCATCGGCGAACGCCTCAGATCATCGCCGCGAGGTCATGAGCCGACTCTTTCGCAAGCACCCGGTTATGATCGCCATTGACTACGAGCCACGAACCCTCGGGATTCTGGAGGGCTTCGAGGCTTTCGCGCACGACCTCCGTGCTGTCCATCCACATTTCGTCTGGAACCCTCGATACGTCAAAGGCTGCGAAATCATCTCGGCTGTGGAGCTCCGTGCGGGTGTAACCGGGACACAGACACTGGATTCGCAATCCAGAATTCTCAAGCTCCGCGGTAAGGGAGTGGGTGAAGCTCACCAAGAATGCCTTGGTCGCTGCGTATACAGCGTTACCTGGCATGCGCAAAAACCCACCGATTGATGCCACGTTGACGATGGCGCCGGCGCCGGCGTCGAGCATGGCAGGTAGTGCTGCCCTGGTCAGCGCTAACGTCGCATCCTGGTGCAGGCGAACCATATCCAGCTCGCGATCCAAATTGCTCTTTGCGTAGCGGCCGAGGGTCGAGAAGCCCGCGTTGTTGATTAGGTACGCCGGGGCCGCTCCCTGGCGCATTGTCTCTACTGCGCGACCACGGCCTTCCTCGGTGCCAAGATCTGCGACCAGGATCTGCACGTCGCAGCGATCATCAATCTCGCTTCGCAGCTCAGCGAGCCGCTCCTCACGACGCGCAACCAACACGAGGCTGTCGCAGCGATCCGCCAGCTGCCGAGCGAAATCGGCACCAAGACCCGCTGATGCTCCGGTGATCATGGCTCTTACGTGGCTCATAGACTTCTCTCCTGACGCGGAGTCACCGCATTACCGCACATAAACGTCATACCTTACCGATTTGCCCTCGAGCATGTGACTGGGTGTCTTGGCGCCCAACAACGGCGCTTTTCGAGGTCGCTTCACAACAATCCGCGGCACTCCCTGCTGACGCGCCCACTGGAAGAGCGCTTCGCCGTCGGGGTCCGGCGTATGATGCTTATCGCGCTCCAGCAACGCCTGGAGCACCTGCATCTCCTTCCCAGGAGCCGCGCGCCTCGTAACGGGGAACATGGGATCCAAATAGATGACCTGGGCATCACTGACGACCTCCGACTCGATACGGTTGGCGTCGCCACGAAGCAAGTGCATACGTTCTGCCACGTCCCTTAACCATGGGTCTCCTGCACTACGCGCCCGTGTAATCGCATGATCGAGGAGTACACCTAACACCGGGTTTCGCTCCGTTAGCGTCACTGTGCATCCGAAATCCGCCAACAGGAATGCATCGATGCCATAGCCGCCGGTGCTATCAATGACCTTGGGTGCACGGCCCTGCTTCCAACCTACGGCTCGGCCCAGCAGCTCATTATGGCCAGCGCGACGACGATGGCGGAGGGCGGCGCTCTCGAATCCGACGGGGACAGGCCCCGGGGCTTTGGCGTCCACGAGCTGTAGATGAGGAATACCCTCGCTTACGATTACCGCCAGCTTGCCTTGGGAATGTTTGCGCGCTGTCGGCAATGCATCGATGAACGGCACACACAACTCTTCGGCAAGAGCAGCGGCAACCAGATCATCCTCAGCCGTCGACGCCAACACACCGATGAGCGTTGCGTTTACGGACCCTATGAGGCGTCCTCGGCGCCGCGGCCAAACTCCTCTGGAGTGAGTCCGAGGGCAAGGGTGTCATCATCAAACTTGAGGTTGGCCTGCATATTGAATGCGTGATGCTGGAGACCGTGCTTGTCTGTGATCGTAACGTCCAGGGGCTGTCCCTCGTCGTCGCTCGAAAAATCGCGAGACAGCCAGGTTTCGAAACTTCTAAGGGGTTTGCCCATCAGCGGCAGCCCGACGAGATGCTCGCTCAGTTCCCGGGAGCTTCGAATGAAATCTGCGGTGCCCTCAGCTTCACCAAGCTTGCCCGAAAAATCCCCCAGCATCACCTGCCCTGGTAGAGTCTTTTCCACGATGCGCGCTAGCTCGATGGTGACATCGCCCACGATGTAGCTGAAAACCGTGGGATTCACACCCTCCGCCTGATAAAGCTCGTAGTGGCTGCCAATGTGGAAGGCGGAGCGGATAACCGGCACCGTATTGCCGCGGGAGGCAGCGCGCGCAAGAGCGTTATCCGCCAACACGAGAATCAAGAACAGGAAGAGTTCCTGATCCGAATGGGGATGGGTATCGCGATTCCAGACGTAGTAGCCGTCACCGGTCGTGGTGCGGGCAAAATTAATTTTGATCCCCCGCTTAAACAGCTTGTTGTACGCCGAATTCATGGAGTAGGACAGGCTGTTCAATTGACTGGCCTGTTCGAAAGAACTGAACAGGGAAAAATCCGTGATATCGAACAGCACCACGGCACGACGCTCGACAAAACTGAGACCGTAGCGACGAATGATTTCTTCTACCGCCCCCATGACCGCGATGGACTCGTCCAGCGGATGCTCAAGCTTGATAAAGGTCGGGGATACGCCGAGCCGTACGGCGACGGCAAAGAGCTCGTCGCGGGTATTGCGTCGTCGCCCAGAGATGAGGGCGCGGATGTAATTTTCGTTTTCCCGCGCCGTCTCGTGGTCGTCGCGACTCGCGCAGTAGTTCCCGAGAAAGTAGTGGGGTACAAAGATGACCAGCAGTCCGCGCTCGTCCCAGCACCAGCAGAGCACAATGTTCTGGCCTAGCCGCCATTGCTTGCGCAGGGTTTTCTCCAGGCTCTGGAGGTTGCCGCGCTGGACGATGCTGATGGGGTCTCTGGTCACAATACTTACGCTGCCTCGGGGGCGCCTAGTATGCCTCTGCGCCGGCTCGTGTTTCCAGCGCTGACGCAGGTCGCGCTGCGGCATATGAGGAGCGATCGGTAACCTTCAACCAGGGGAAGCCTGTGCCCTGGCTTGCCCACACCACCCGATCCAGAAGATGAGCGAAATCCTGACGAATCGCAGATTCGACGGCATCCCGACAATTGTTTTTTTCGCTGATATGAGCGATCGCGAGGTGCTGAAGTCGCTCATGATCGATGCAAGCCAGCAACGCCACCGCTTGCGTATTCGCAAGATGACCCCAGTCACCACCGACGCGACGTTTCAATGCGGGTGGGTATGGCCCCTCCGCCAGCATCCGTCGATCGTGATTGAACTCCAGAAGCAAGGCATCACAGGCGCTGAACGCCGATTGCACGTGAGAGGTCGCCATCCCCAGATCCGTGAGGATTCCCACGGTCTGCTCCGCGTGGCGGAACACGTACTGGACTGGTTCTCGGGCATCATGAGGAACGGCTACGGCATGCACCGAAAGGTCGCCGATCTTGAGATCACTGTCGGCGTCGAAGGGATGGCGCTCGAATGCACCCTCCATGCGACCGCTGGCGAAGGTGCCGTGTGTAGCGTAGACGGGCAGCGAGAAACGACGTGCGAGGGCGGCAACGCCAGCGCAATGATCCGAGTGTTCATGGGTGACCAGGATTGCGGACAGCGTCGAGAGATCGATGCCGAGGTGTTCGGCGCGACGCACTAGCTCTTTCGGGGAGAATCCGTTGTCTACGAGCACCAGCGTCTCGCCGGCGCGAATGAGGGTCGCGTTACCCTTGCTGCCGCTGCCCAGAGAGGCCAGCTGCACTAGTAGATATTGCCCTTAATGAGTAGGAGCAGCGCCTGCGCATCGTCGTCTTCAAGACCAGAGCCTGCGTTTTCCTCGCGCAGGCGAATTTCCATCGCTTCATCAGCAATGGCTTCGATGGTGACAAGAAGCGGAAGCCCGCCACCGGGCAGATCGTCATCGTCGCCACCACCGAGCCAGCTAAACCAGCCTTTTTTCTGCTCCTCTTCGTCGCCGACGAAAGCGACCCAGTAGCGGCCTTCGCTGCGGTTTCGGTCGTTGATGGCGAATCCAGAAACGTCCAGGGAGCGAGCCAATGCCGCCCACGCTCGATCGAAGGGCAGCTGCAGGGCTATGAAGTCCTGACCGGCATCATCCTGCTCAACGGAGACCTTACCGGTGGCACTGATGGACTGCTCCGCCATCATAGAGACCGGCGCGGTATCTGCGCTATTGGCAATGTACTGTGCAACGCCGCGCAACATCTCCGATTCCAGTTCCTCATTATCGGAGGAAGCGGGCCAGCTCTCCGCTGAGGTCTGATTCATTTGCAGCACATGTAATTCACTGTTACCGCGCTGGACGCCGCGCTCAACACGGAAACGGAAACGCGACGGTACCGTTTGATTCTGAAGCTCGAGATACGGCGTTTCAATAATGCCGGCGCGCGCGTCCATGCGGGAGATATCGATACCTGCGGCCGAAAGAAAGCTTCGAAGCTGAGGCCACAGCTGTCCGGGAGCAATTGCGATGAGCGCCCAACTGTCACTGCCAAGGCGCTGGATGCGGACCAGCTGCTCCGCGTTAGCCGCCAAAAGCGGTGCGGGCCTGGGGACCTTGTCTTGATCAATAAGCTGCGGGTCGGCCTGGATTTCGGGTATCGCGTAGATCTCTGCCAGGTTTGTCGCTTCCTTACCTTCGGGAACCTGAATCGGCGGCAGTTCTTCGGCCCGTCGATAGTCATTCACGTCGTCACGGAAAACACCGTCATCTCCAAAGAGATAGCCGCAGCCGGTGATTGATACCGCAACCAGCGCCAGTGAAAACGCGCGAAGCCCCTTGAATTGCACCTGTGCCAATTTCATTGAGGCGCCTCCGCGAGTGCCGCATCAACGATCGCCGCCGCATCGCCCTCAGGCAGTAACAGTGGGAGGCGGATTCCCGCGCCAATACGTGCCATTTTGGCGAGGGCGTACTTCACGGGCATCGGGTTGGCTTCTACAAACAGTGCTTCATTGAGACCGCCCAGTGACGCGTCCAGGGCCTTTGCGCGCTCTTCCTGACGTGAGAGAGCTGCCGCGCAAAGGGCAGCAACCGTCGCGGGCGCGACGTTTGCGGTCACAGAGATATTGCCGTCGCCACCCAATAGCATGAGACCACAGGCGGTGGCGTCATCCCCCGAATACACCGCGAATCCCTCAGGCCTTCTGTCGATCAGCTCCCGGGCGCGATCAAGATCGCCGGTCGCATCCTTAATGCCTACGATGCCATCAACCTCTGCAAGGGCCAATGCCGTTTCATTCGTCAAATCAACCGCCGTGCGCGATGGTACGTTGTACAGAATCTGCGGTACATCAACGGCTTCTGCGACGGCTCGGTAGTGCGCGTACAGCCCACGCTGAGAAGGCCGGTTGTAGTAAGGAGTCACCAAGAGGCATGCATTGGCCCCGGCGCTGGCTGCGCCCTGGGTAAGATGGATGGCTTCGGACGTGGAGTTGGCGCCGGTCCCCGCGATCACGGGAATACGGCCGGATAAATGCTCGACACAGAAGCGGACAACCTGCAGATGCTCATCCACGTCCAGTGTGGCACTCTCGCCCGTGGTGCCCACGGCCACGATGGCCGCCGTTCCCGACGACACATGCCAGTCCAGGAGCTCGCGCAGAGCCTCCCAATCCAAACTCCCGTCCGGGTTCATAGGTGTTACAAGAGCGACGATGCTGCCAGTGATCATATTTCTGCGTGTACCGAAGGCGGGGGCGCTAGCGGGCGCCATTGAAGGCGAGCAATTATCCATGACAATATGCCGAAGACAAGCAAATCGGGGGAGATAGCTTTGACATTCCTGCGGACCGTCCGGCGTGCGGCCTTCTCCAAACACACGCTCTTATCGCTGTTGCTGGCTTTTGCCGTGGCGCCGGGTAGTGCCAGTGCACAGCTCCTCGAGAAGCGTGTCACCCCGCTCAATCCCCTTGATCGCCAGTATATGGAGCTCCAGCGGGAACTGATCAACGAGCTCACGCTGCGCTACTACGGCGGTCGATGCTGTCGCAGCGCCGCCGAACTCCTGTTACTGCAGCGACTCCTTGATGATCGCCATGTGTCGCCGCAGCAGACTCAGGAACTCCAGGCCATGGGTGTACTGCTCGGCGACCTGCTCGCCGCAGAACACGATTTGCAGTGGGTGGTGTATGAAGACGCTGCCGGTCGGAGCAGAGCGCTGCAGATCGAAGGCACAGAAAGCTACCTCTTTCCCGTCACGATGATTGCCCGCCGCTGGTCTGTCGGCGACACGACTCCCGTACAGGATATCTACGAGCAAGCGTCCATGGCCGCCGAAGAAGCCCGCCCCCCACTGCCTTTCGAAGCCCCCTGAGGGCACGGCCCCATCGTGCCGACGACGGCCAGGGACATCGAGGTTACTGACGACGGGAGCAGGCTCGTGCTCCGCGGGGATTGGCGCGCGGACGCTTACGACGATTTAGATACCCAGCTGAAAGCCCTCAATGCGGCGAGTACAAAGATTACCGTCGATCTATCTGATCTCGAGCAGTTTGATTCCACCGTAACATCGCTGCTTCTGCGCCTAACCCGGCAGACCGCGGCAGCAGGGGGATCTTTAATCCTCGAGGGTGCGCCGCCTACCCTTGAACGTATGCTTTCGCTGGCCACTGCTGTCCCTCTGCATGCACCGCCTGCGGAGAAAAAAGCAGGGCTTTTTGACGGCACCCGCGTCAGAAATGAGCTGGCTGCGATCGGCGATGGATTCCTCAACTCCCTCGGTTTCCTCGGCGAGGCCATGATCGCCCTGCTCCGCTCCATCACTGGACGGGGCAGCATGCGCGCACGCGAACTTCTGGGAGCTAGCTACCAATCTGGGCCCGATGCCCTGGGGATCATCGCGCTCACCAGTGCTCTCGTAGGTATGATCCTGGCCTACCTCGGAGCCGCTCAGCTTCAGCAGTTCGGCGCGGAGATTTACGTCGCGGACCTCGTCGCAATCGGCATGCTGCGGGAAATGGGCGCACTGATGACCGCCGTCGTGATGGCGGGGCGTACGGGCGCCGCCTATGCAGCCCAGCTCAGCACCATGCAGGCCAACGAAGAGATTGATGCGATTCGCACGCTCGGTATCAACCCCATGGAATTTCTGGTGGCGCCGCGAATTATTGCCCTGGTCGCAATGATGCCCTTACTGGTGATCTTCGCTGATGTCCTGGGCATTGCCGGCGGTGCGCTAGTCGCCGGCAGCATGGGTGTCACCCCGCTGCAGTACCTTGTTCAGCTGCAGGCCGCCGTGAGCTTGCCTCACTTCCTGGTGGGGCTGTCGAAGGCCCTGCTATTCGCAGTCCTGATTGCCATCGCTGGGTGCCGGGCAGGCATGACCGCAGGGCGAAATTCCGCCGGTGTCGGCCGAGCCACGACCGATGCGGTCGTGACCTCAGTGGTCTACCTGATTATTGCAGACGCGGGTGTCAACATTCTGTGCCAGCAGCTGGGATTCTGATGGAAACAGAAGCCGTCATCAGCGTTCGAGACCTGACCATGGCGTATGGGCCCAGGGTGATTCAGCAGGAGGTGACCTTTGACGTGATGCGCGGCGACATTTTCGTGATCATGGGTGGGTCGGGCTGCGGCAAGAGTTCGCTTCTCAAGCATCTCCTAGGCCTTCTGAATCCTGCCAGGGGGCAGATTCTGTTCGGCGATCAAGACTTCACCACCGCGACGGAACCGGAGCGCCAAGCCCTTCGAAAGCGCTGGGGCATCACCTACCAGTCGGGCGGACTCATCAGCGCAATGACCGTCGCAGAAAACGTCGCACTGCCGCTGGAGCAGGCGGGGCAGCACAATGCCGACGAGATCCGGGACATCGTCGCCCTTAAGCTTGCCCTTGTAGGACTAGACGGCTACCAGGGATACCTGCCCGCGGAAATCTCCGGTGGCATGCGAAAGCGCGCGGCGCTAGCCCGTGCAATCGCGCTCGACCCTGATATCCTGTTTTTCGATGAGCCGTCAGCAGGCCTGGACCCGATCAGTTCGCGGCGGCTGGACGACCTCATTGTGCAGCTCAAAGAGACCACCGGCGCCAGCGTAGTGATGGTGACTCATGAACTGCCGAGCATCTTCGGCATTGCAAATAACGCCATTTACTTGGATGCAGGAACGCGGCGCATGATCGAAACGGGGGATCCCAGCTGGATGCGGGACAACAGCGAGCACGCGGTAGTACGGCAGTTTCTGAGCCGCGAAGCGACTCAGGATGGCGCCTGTGAGTGACCGCTCCAGCAGCGTCATGGTGGGGGCCTTTGTGGTGGGTGCTTTTGTCATCCTCACGGTGGGAGCACTCTTCTTCGCCGGCGGTGGTCTGGGCGGCGAGCGCGGCAAGGTCGTGATGATCTTTGAGGGCTCCCTCTATGGTCTGACCGTCGGCGCGCCAGTCGCACTTCGTGGCGTCACCATTGGGCAGGT
This sequence comes from Pseudomonadota bacterium, assembly GCA_038750875.1. Classification (GTDB taxonomy): domain Bacteria; phylum Pseudomonadota; class Gammaproteobacteria; order Pseudomonadales; family Halieaceae; genus Congregibacter. Next base: position 185,751 of record JBCDGU010000005.1, read on the forward strand.
CACTGATATTGATTTGATACTCAAGCAGCAAACGGGTGAGGTAACGATGGCGGTCGAGGCGGAAATCGACCCTACCTCCATGGTTCTTGTTGGATCGGCCAACGAATCCATTACCGCTGAGCTGGTGCAAGCCGGCCTACGGGCCCAGCTCAATACGCAAAGCCTGCTCACAGGCCTTCTCTATATTCAACTCGATTTCTTTCCAGACACGGACCCAGATATCAAGCCCTTTGCGTCGGCCCACCCACAGATTCCAACGATACCGACGGAGTTTGAGCAATTGCGGGAAAAACTGGAGCAAGTGGATTTTGGCGACATCGCCGAGAACATCGATCGCATTGCCCAGGGAATGGATAACTTCCTGAACAGCGACGATATGCAGGCATTGCCATCGTCGACGCGCTCGGCACTGGAATCCCTGGAGGAAACCAGCGAAACCCTGAACAGCGTGTTCGGGGATAATGCGGAGCGAGTGGCGCGCCTGCTGGATGAAGGCGGAAACACACTCCAATCGTTAAATCGCGAGCTGCCGGAGATTACCGAGGCAATCGATGGCGCTCTCCTGCAACTCAATGGCGCGCTGTCGAGCGCCGACGCCACGCTCAAGAGCCTCGAAGAGGCCTCTGCACCCACCTCACCGACACGCCGTCAATTGAGTCAATCCATGCATGAGCTCTCCCTCGCCGCGCGCGCCCTGAGGTCCCTGGCCAGAAGTCTCGAGGAACATCCTGAGGCGCTATTGCGCGGTCGTCAGGAGGAAAGCCAGTGAAGCGTTTCCTCTTCGTCCTGACGGTCCTTGTCATCGCCGCCTGTGCAGGCACCTCGCCCCCGATCTATTACCTTCAGCTGAGCGCGGGCGACGAGGAACTTCCCCAGAGCGACGACCCGGTCATTTATCTCGACGCCATTGCCGTTCCCGACTACATGCTGCGGGACGAACTTCTGGTCCGCGATAGCGCCTACTCGATCCGATACCTCTCTTCTCATCGCTGGGCGGAACCCATCGACCTTGGCATCCAGCGCGTCCTCGCAACTCGCCTGGAGTCTGTGACCGGATCTCGACAAGTCATCAGTTTTCCCGACGTTCCACGTAAACCAACGGACTGGAACCTACGCGTGGTGGTCCGCCATTTTGAAGCGGCGGGAAATGAAGTGCAGCTCAGCGCAGAGGGTCGCCTCGAGCGCGCTGAAGCCACACAGGGAGCAAGCGCAGTAATCAGCTTTGAAGACCGAGCCTTGCTAGCTAGTGACGACGCTGAAGTCATCGCTGCTCGCATGAGCGAGCTACTGTGGCGGTTCACGGACGAACTCGCCGCGGCCATTAAGGAATAAAGCCAACTAATCAGGAGAAAAGCATGGAATTTCTGAACGATCCGGAGCAGTGGATGCCCCTGGCCATCGAGTACGGCACGGCCCTCGGCCTTGCCATTCTGATCTTCTACATCGGTCGCATGATCGTTAACCGCATCGTGAATGTGACCAATCGAGTCATGCTCTCGCGCGGTGTCGACGAGACCCTCGCCAACTTCGTCAGCTCCATCATGCGCTGGGTTGGCCTGCTGTTCGTTGTGATCGCCGCCCTGAGCCAGCTCGGTGTCGACACCACCTCACTGGTTGCTCTGCTGGGTGCCGCGGGTCTGGCCGTAGGTTTATCGCTGCAAAGCTCCCTGGGCAACTTCGCCGCGGGAGTGATGCTGATCATCTTCAAGCCATTCCAAAAAGGCGACTTCGTCGAGGCCGGTGGCGCCATGGGTGTGGTTGAGAAAATCACGATCTTTACCACGGTGCTAACAACGCCCGACAACAAAGAAGTCATCGTGCCCAACGGAGGCATCATTGGTGGCAACATCACCAACTACTCCGCCAAGCCCACACGCCGCGTGGACATGGTTTTTGGAATCTCTTACGGCGACGACATCCGCCAGGCCAAATCCATTCTAGAAGACATCATTGCAGCGGATTCACGCGTTCTCGCTGAGCCTGCCGCGGTAGTGACCGTTGGCGAACTCGCAGATTCCAGCGTGAACTTTCTCGTACGCCCCTGGGTAAACGCCTCGGACTATTGGGCAGTGCTATGGGAAACAACCGAGGCAGTCAAAACCCGCTTCGATGACGCAGGCATCTCTATCCCGTTCCCGCAAATGGAGCTGCACATGCAGCGTCCAGAGGCAGATCAGGCCGCCTGATCTTGGCAGCCTGCGCTTGTTAGAAGTTACGCGGTCTGGCGTGCATCAGTGCTCGCACGCCAGGCAGCGCATATACATGTGGCGGGGATCCTTAAATCCCTCGACCAGCTCAACCGTTGATGTCACGGGCTCCAACCAAGCTGTCAGCGCCACCGCATCCAGCCCGAGGCGACTCATCACCCCCGCACCCAAGGTGTCCGACAGCCGCTGCAGCAATAGATCCCGCGGCGAAAAATTCGGCAGGATTTCGATAACCTCGTAATCACCTTCAGAAAGTCCTGCGAGGATCGCCGCTTCTTCCGTGGCCTGTTTCAGACTGCCGAGCTTATCCACGAGGCCCGCAGACTGCGCATCCTGCGCGCTGACAACCCGGCCCTGAGCGACTTCGTCCAGATTGCTTCGATCAAGTCCGCGGCTTTCCATCACATGCGCAAGAAACTTCTCGTACGTATCATCGACCGCGATCTGTGCCGACGCACGAATCTCCGGCGCCATAGGGCGATCAAGACGCAGGCCTCCCGCAAGCGGTGTCGTCCCTACACCATCAGTGTAGATACCACCGCGCTCAAAGAGACGTTCCGCCGTCGGGAATGCGGCGAAGACGCCAATGCTGCCGGTGACAGTGGTGGGCGTTGCCACAATCAGATCCGCCGCCGTCGCGATGTAGTAGCCACCGGAGGCAGCAATATTTCCCATGCTGACGACGAGCGGTATGCCCGAATCGCGAATCCGCGCCATCTCTTCGCGGATGACCTCCGAGGCGAACACGCTACCTCCGCCGGTACTGATGCGAACCACAATGGCGCGTGTTCCATCGCGCTCCTCTGCGACGCGAAGTTGGTCGACCATTGAGTCTGCGCCGATCACGCCGGGCGGCTGGTCTCCCGGCACCATGTTGCCCTGCGCCGTCACGATGGCGACGGTGTCAGCACTCCGCCGTGCAAAGCTGGGTCGCATACGCGAGACATAGGCGTCAAACGGAATAAGCGCTGCCCTTCCATCCTCGGTCTGGGCTCCGACAATACGCTTCAGATACATTTGCTGTGCTTCTCGATCCAAGACCTGATCAACCAGGCCAGCATCAATTGCCAGCTGTGCGGGATCGCCTCCCGCCCCGGCAAGCTGGGCCGGATAGTCATTCAGCAACGCGTCAATGCTTCCATCAGGCAGGCCACGTCGTTCTTCCACGCGTGTAGTAAACGCCGCCCATACGTCGTCCAGCCACGCTTGAGTGACCGCGCGCTCACCGTCGGACATATCACTTCTCAAAAAGGGCTCCGCGATGGACTTAAACTCCCCAGCGCGAAATACGTTCACCGTGACAGAGGCCTTTTCGAGCGCTTCAGCAAGGTAACTCATGTAAACGGCGAAGCCCTCGAGAGCGATACCGCCGTAGCTGTGCAAAAGCACCGAATCCGCCTCGACTGCCAGCCGATACTGATCCTGCGAGTAGTAGTCGCCATAGGCGACAATCGGCTTGCCCGTTTGGCGAAAACGTTCGATCGCTTCAGCAAGTTCTGAGGTTTTGCTCTGACCGATGCCCATGAGCCCCCGCAGGTCCATCACCAGTGCGCTAATGCGATCGTCTTCCGCGGCCAGCTCGACGCTGTCAATGAGATCCGAGAGTAGAACTTCGTGACTGGCCGGATCAGCCTCCACCAGCAGTGAGGCTGCCTCAACGCGTGTGCGCTGATCGACCACCCGACCCACGGGATCGAGGAGCAGTGCGGCTTTCTCAGGGAGCGGCGCCGGCGCGTCCGTCCACACAAAGTAAAGGATGACCAACATGCCGATAAACAGCAGATTCGCCAACGCCAGCCGGACAACGGTAATGGCTCTCCATAGTCCTGAGAAGAAGCGTTTGATCATCTATACCTCCTGGGATTTCATGTCCGCGCTACTTGCTGCGACAGCCTACGGCTCCTGGGCAGCCATCGCCTCTCGGAGTGCTCTGCCCCGGAACCGGAGATAGAGCATGGTGCAGAGAAACAGACCGATAACACTTACGAGTTCCAATGCCGTCCGAAGGTTCCCCGGCTCCGCAAAAGAGCGAGGCACTGCAATAAGAAAATAGAGCATGCTGACAAAGCACAGCCAGGCAACGGTGCGCAGACGATCGCTAAGCACGCCAGGCACCAAGATCAGTATTGGCAGAATCCACATTACCCAGACAACAACGGGCGCGGACCGTTGCCATGCGTCGTAGATCTGAGTACCCAGGAGCACCACGATGGATACCCAAAGCCCCAACCAGAACCAGAGAGAGGCTCCCTGCCTCGGCAATCGATTCTCTCGCATCAGGAAAGCTTCGCGGCGATCATCGCAACGCGTTTGCCGAGGGCCCGACAGAGGCCGGCCTCTGTCTCGTCAACACCACGGCTACCATCAGGCCCCGCGTAGTGGCTGGCGCCGTAGGGCGTTCCGCCAGAGGTCGTCGTCATCATCCCCGGCTCGCTATAGGGCAAGCCCACAATCATCATTCCGTGATGCTGAAGGGGTATCTGCATACTCAGCAAAGTGCTCTCCTGCCCACCATGCAAACTCGATGTCGACGTGAAAACCGCGGCAGGTTTATCAATGAGCGCCCCACTAAGCCAGAGATCAGACGTGCTATCCAGGAAATACTTCAAAGGCGCTGCCACGTTGCCAAAGCGCGTGGGCGATCCCATCACCAGACCAGCGCAAGCGCGCAGATCGTCAACCTCGCAAAAGAGCGGGCCGTCCTCCGGTACAGGATCCATAGATGATTCAACTGCGTTGGAGACGGGAGGCACTGTGCGCAACCGCGCTTCAAAGCCCCCCGCAGCTTCGACGCCGCGCGCGACTTGTCGCGCCATTTCGGCGGTCGCTCCGTTGCGGCTGTAGTAAAGAATCAGGATATACGGGTGCGTTGCCATGAAACACGCAGACAGCGAAAGGCCGGCAATTATAGCAAAGGGGCCCATGCAAATTTGCCGAACGCAGCTTGGGGAATACACTCAAACCCTGTGCGCCCTCAGGCCTACGGCGAGCGTCAAGATTTGAGATACTCGCCGCCATGACAAAATGGCAGAACGCCTACGACGGACTGCGGCATCGAACGCTGTACCTCATGGGCCGCTATAAGATGGATCGGTGTCGCGACGCTTCGGCGGCGCTGACCTACATGTCCCTCTTCGCGCTGGTACCGTTACTCACGGTTCTGTACACCATGGCATCCGCGGTGCCGGCGTTCCAGGGCCTTGAGGCTAATCTTCAGGACATTCTGTTCGAGAACCTCGTGCCCGAGACCTCTGCTGGTCTGGAGGAGTACCTCGAAGAGTACTCGCGGCAGGCGAGGAACCTTACGGGCTTCGGCATCGCCTTTCTGGTTGTCACCGCGGTATTCATGCTGCGCAACATTGAGCAGGCGTTTAACCACATCTGGCGCACGCGCGGCAATCGAGGCGCGGTGTCGAGCTTTCTCCTCTATTGGGCGGTCCTCTCCCTCGCGCCGGTGACCATCGGCCTCGGCCTCGGCGTCAGCACGTACCTGGCGTCCTTCGCCAACCAGCTTGAGGCCTACGACATCATTGGCATCGGCGCCCTGCTACTGAGGGTGTCGCCCTATCTGCTGCTGGTGCTGGGTTTCACACTGGTCTATGCCGCAGTTCCCAATTGTCGTGTTCCCCTGCGCCATGCTCTTGTGGGTGGATTGCTGGCAGCAACGACCTTTAATGTCGCTCGCGCCCTCTTCACCAAGCTGGTGGCTGGATCGAGCATTACCTTTATCTATGGCGCGTTCGCGGCGGTTCCCCTGTTCCTGCTCTGGATCTATATCTCTTGGAACATCGTATTGATATCGGCCATCGTGGTGCACAGCCTTTCGGCGTATCAGAGCGAAGCGCAATCCAGGAGACCCATGCTGCTCAAGGCCTTGGAACTGCTGGAAATCCTGTGGCGCCGCCAGTCCGATGGACGCACGCTGCGTGAGATCGAACTCCTGCAAAACCGCCGGCTGGGTATCGATGCAGAGAGTTGGCAGCTCATACGCGATGCATTGTTGGATCACAGGGTGATCGCCCAGGATGAGCGCAGCCACTATCTGCTGGCCCGCGACCTTCACGAGGTCACCTTATGGCAACTAGAATCCTGGTTAAGCGACGACACCCGGGTTCCGGGAGCGGTTTGCGAGGATCTACCTCTTTGGGAGAAAAACACGTTGCGTCTTTTGGGGGCGCGTGAGACATACAATCGGGAGATGATGAATCTCAACCTGGCGGATTTATTCAGTCAATCTGCTGGTTCGACGAAGAGCGAATTACCGTGACATCACTGAAGAAAACCATCGCGAACGCCGTACTCAGCGCAGCTTTATTGGCGCTGCTTTCAGCGTGTGACACTCCGCAGGATCCCTTAGAAAACCCGGGACAGTGGACCTTCGTTAATTACTGGGCACAGTGGTGCAAGCCCTGCATTAAAGAAATTCCCGAGCTTAACGAACTGCATGCGGAGGACGGCTACCAGGTGCTGGGCGTCAATTTTGACGGAGCGAAGGGTGAAGATTTGGAGGCGCAGCTCTCGAAACTGAACGTTCAGTTCCCGACGTTGCCCGCTGATCCCGCTGCGAGGCTGGGCGTCGAGCGCCCACAGGTGCTTCCAACAACGGTCATCATTGACCCTGACGGCGAGGTCTTGCAGGTCCTTATCGGTCCCCAGACGCGGGAGACGCTGATCGCCGCGATCGGGGCCGAAGCGGCAGAAACTACAGCGAAGAGCTCCACCGACTAGACGCCAAACTTGTAGGGAGAGCCGCCCGGGATTACCCCGGGATGAGCAGAGAGGACCCCACTGTACGCCGCGCCTCCAGCTCAGCGTGTGCGCGCTGGACTTCCACCAGCGGATAGCGCTGATTGATTTGCACCTGCAGCGTTCCATCCAGGACACGCTCAAACACCGCCGCAGCACAGGCTCGCATCTCTTCCACACTTGCGACATAGGCCATCAGCGATGGGCGGGTGATGAACAGAGATCCGCGCGCCGACAGCTGCTGCAAGTCAAACGCGGGAGGGCTGCCGGAGGCATTCCCAAAGCTCACCATCAACCCTCGCGGTGCAAGGCAGTCAAGCGACTGATAAAAAGTTGCGGCGCCAACACCGTCATAGACCACCGGCAGCATTGCGCCATGGGTGATCTCGCGAACTTTCTCAACCAGCTCATCGTCGCTGCTTAGGAAACAGTGGCTATACCCGTTGGCCATGGCAAGCTCCCGCTTCGCTTCAGAGCTTACGGTGCCGATAACTTCCACGCCCAGCGCTGCAGCCCACTGACCAAAAAGCAGGCCAACACCACCGGCGGCAGCATGAAACAGCGTAGTCTGCCCTGCCTGAAGCGTGTAGAGACGCCGCAATAGGTACTCAACGGTACCGCCCTTTAGCAGTACTGCGGCAGCCGTATCAAAGTCGACGCCTTCGGGGATTGAAACGAGACGCTCAGCGGGCAAGTTCAGGGATTCGCTGTAGGCGCCTATGTTTGCAGCGCAGTAAGCAACGCGGTCTCCCACCTGTAACGACGCGCCTTCGCCCGCCGCCGTAACAAGGCCCGCCGCTTCCAGACCCAGACCGGAGGGGAGTGGCAATGGGTAAAGCCCGCTACGATGGTAGGTATCGATGTAGTTAAGGCCAATGGCGCGATTTTCGACGGTCACCATTCCAGGGCCAGGTGCTGGCACATCCCGCTCAACGAGCTGCATGACCTCCGGGCCCCCAGTGGCATTAATCTCGACGGTACGGCTCATGATTCAGCTGCTCCGTTTTCAGCGTCCGTCGCGTAGCGATCGAACCATTCGAGGATGGCCGCGACCTTTGCCATCAATTGGCTGGGGCGTTTCGCAATGGAATGAGAAGCGCCTGGGATACGAACCATGGCGGTATCGACACCGCGCAGTCGCAGTGCCTGGTAGTACTGCTCCGTCTCACTGATGGGTGTGCGCAAATCGGATTCGCCCGTGAGCAGCATTGTCGGTGTGCTGACATTGCCCACTCTCGAGAGGGGAGAACGTTTCCAGTACCCCTCAGGATCATCCCAGGGCATCGCGGGGAACCAGTACTGGGTAAAGTACGGCGCGTTGTCGGCCGTGAGCGAGAAGCTTGTCCAGTTGATTACTGGCTTGGCGACGACCGCGGCACGGAACCGATCTGTCGTGCCTACAATCCAGGCTGTGAGTACACCGCCGCCGCTTCCACCCGTGACATAGAGCTGATCGGGATCGACGTAGCCTTCATCAATCACCGCGTCAACCGCAGAGATGAGGTCGTCATAGTCCTCGTTGGGATAGTTGTGGTGAATCAGATTCGCAAACCGAGCGCCGTAGCTGGTGCTGCCACGGGGATTCACGTACAGCACGACGTAACCCGCAGCCGCGTAGAGCTGCACTTCGCTTGAGAAACGGCTGCCATAGTTGGTGTGGGGCCCGCCGTGAATCTCCAGAATAAGCGGATACTTCTTACTCGCGTCGAACCCTGGCGGGTACGCGATCCAGGCCTGGATGCGCTCACCGTCTGCAGAGGATTCGATCCAGCGTTCCTCAATGGCGGCCAGTTCAAGGCTGCCAAGGCCGGTTTCATTGAGGTCGGTCAGTTGCTTCAGATTGCCGCCGCCAACGCCCGTCGCCATATCGGCCGGCGATTGCAAAGTGCCAAGAGTCACTGCATAGCGGTCGTCACCACCTACGGCAAAGGCAGCCCCAGAATAAGGTCGCCCGAGAGAGGTGCCTCCCAGGCCTTTGGCCAGCGTTGTCATGCGACCGCGCAAATCGGTGGACGCAAGGATCGTGTCGCCCTCCGTGTCGTAGCGGAAAAAGATTCGCCGGCCATCCTCGGACCATTGTGGGCTCTGGATACTGCGATCGAGATCGGGAAGAAGCTCCCTCACATCTCCGCTCTCTAGATCCATCACGTACAGACGGCTAACACTGTGTGACATGCGCTCATCATCGAAGCCCAGGTACGTCAATCGTTTCCCGTCCGGCGAAATGGCCGGCGAACTGTCGGGGCCCTGACGGGTTGTGAGCTGCTCGACGGCGCCATCGGCAACGGAAACCCGGTACAGATCAGAGTTACTAATATTCATCTCGCGATCATCATTCCGATTGGCGGACAGGTAGATCGCCCTGCCATCACCCGACCAAGCGAGACGGCCATTGTGATCGTAGGGACCTTCCGTCAGCTGCCGGGGCGAACCGCCATCGGAGGGCACAACAAACAGTTGGTAGAAGGCCCTCGGACGGTTTCCTGCGCCGTCGTTGCGATACACCATCCGGTCGACTACCACCGGTGGTGGAGCCCACTCGGCGCCCTTGGGTGCCGTGGGCAGGGTTCCTATGGTTGCCGCGTCTACGGTGACGCGCATAGCGAATGCGATATATCGACCATCAGGGGACCAGGTGAGATTGCGCGGCGACTGATCTCCGCGCGTGACCTGGGCAACGGCACCGGATGCGAGCCACTGCACGAATATCTGCGAACCTACTTCGTCTTTGTCAACATAGGCGACTCGCTCACCATCAGGCGATAGTGCCGGCGAACTGATGCTGCGCGCGCCGGTGGTGATAGGCTCGTGGTTATCGCCGTCTGCATCGACGCGCCAAAGATTGGCCCGGCGGCGATCTTTCATGATGTCCATGCTGTTGCGCAGATAAAACACCGTATCGCCGTCAGCGCTCACCAGCGGAGATGTCGCCCACCGCATATCAAACACGTGTTCGAGCCGCATAGTCTCTGCGCTAGTTGCGCCAGCGACGAGCGTCAGTGTCAGTGTCAGTGTCAGTGTCAGTGTCAGTGTCAGGGCAGATGAAAGCCAAAAAAACGGCGTTTTGATGGCGCTCGGGGCTCCACTGAGACGAGTAAAAGATCGTCGCATGACACATTCCTTATACGTGATTATTCGGTGAAGGTCGGGGACGCCAAGTATAGACCAGGGGAGCCAGTTTCACGGACATGGTGAGAGGCCGAAGGGAGACCCGGGGACCTACTTACGTGGAACGCGTCTAACGGAGAATTTCGCCGCCGGTGCGCGGTTGCGATTCGGCCTCTAAGTGCGGGCAGTGGCTTCATCCATCGCACACCATCGCGCGCAGGCTTTTTGGCCAGGCCCGGAGGCTACGCAGACCTGCACCTCCGCGAGCACATCGGACATTGAGAGCTCCAACAGGCGCGCCAGGAGAAGCTGGGAAAACTCCTCCACCGTCGCATTGCGAATGGGCAGCACCAGGGTGTCGCTTTTGAGGAACGACATCTCCTCGCCATTGAATCGAACCCGGTAGCTGTCGCCCACCTCTTCGACGGACTGGTAGGGGCTGTTGGCGGGCAGGATCATGTATTCATCAAGCTCATCACACAGCGTCTTGATGCGGTTTTTGTAAACGTTATAGTCCGCGGCAAAGCCGTTGTCGCCCATGGGCGCCGCGATCATCGCGGAGACGGAGTAATTATGGCCGTGGAGACGCTCGCGCTCGACCGCTGAAAAAATGGTGTAGTGAGCCACTGAGAATTTGTGACTTTCCTTGTCGATGTAGAGCGTGGCTAGCTGTTCCATCCAATCGCCTCCTCACGGCGTAATCTGAGACACAGAGCAGCCCTGATACGAAAGAGACGGTTCCTGTGGTTCACCGCATGGTTGACTGCGTAGAAACCCGATCACTGCTACGATGGCGCGCCCACCGGGACATGTAGTCAGCGAAGAAACTCCGGACTTGACGGGTCAAAGGCGGGCGCAACGAAATCTCAAGGAGCATAACATGACCATAGCGATCATCACCGGCGCCAGCGTAGGCATCGGCGAAGCCACCGCGCGGGCCTTTCAGGACGGTGGCTACGAGGTGGTGAACCTGTCCCGTCGAAGCTGCTCCGTTCCCGGTGTACACAACCTGCCCTGCGATCTCGCCGACAGCGACAGCGTCGGTGATGCCATCGATGCGCTCCTGTCTCGCATCTCCGGGTTGTCAGAAATTGCACTCATTCACAATGCGAGCCAGATGCGCAAGGACAGTGCCGACGATTGCAGCGACGAGAACCTTCGCGCCGTGTTCGAAACCAATGTGATCGCCGTGAACCGGCTCACGCGTGCCCTCCTTCCGGGCATGGGGCCGGGGTCCAGCGTGCTCTATGTGGGGTCTACGCTTGCAGAAAAAGCCGTCCCGAATACCTTTAGCTATGTGACGTCCAAACACGCGCAATTGGGCATGATGCGCGCTACCTGCCAGGACCTTATGGGCTCAGGTATTCACACGGCCATGATCTGTCCAGGCTTCACCGACACCGAGATGTTGCGCAATCATCTTGGCAATGACGAGGCAGCCCTCCAGCAGATCGGCGGTATGAACAGCTTTGGTCGTCTCATTGAACCCGAGGAGATCGCCTCGGTGCTTCTGTGGGCGCACCGCAACCCGGTCATGAACGGCGCGGTGCTGCACGCCAACCTTGGGCAGCGCGAGAGCTGAGGTGAGCGTCGGACAACTTCAGGAGCGCCGGGAACGCGTATTCCTCGTCCTCGCTGGCACATTCCTCTGCGCGATGACGCTTTTGAACGTCATCGGCATTACGCGCTTCGTGCAACTTGGCCCCATGGCGCTGGCCGTGGGCGTGCTCCCCTACCCTCTCACCTTCCTGTGCACAGACCTGATTTGCGAGCTCTATGGCAAGGCTCGCGCCAACTTTCTCGTGACCGTAGGGCTGGGGCTGAATTTCCTGATCCTGTTTGTGCTCTTTCTGGGCAACAGCATGCCCGAAGTTCCCGTCGATAAGATGCCTCCATGGCAGATCATCCAGCTGGCAGCCCCCGTGGCTTTACCCAACGGCGAGGTCGTGGAGAACAGCATCGGCCTGTACGAACTGATCTACGCCACAACTTCGGGCGCCGTTTTCGCATCCATGCTCGCCTACATCGCCGCGCAGTACTGCGACGTGCAACTGTTTCACTTCTGGAAACGTGTGACCAAGGGCAAATACCTGTGGGTAAGAAACAACTTCTCTACCCTCATGAGCCAGATGGTGGATGCGGTGATGGTGGTCACTGTCACTTTCGGAGCTGCTTTTTTCAGAGATGAAATCACCTTGAAAACCATGGCGATTCTTGTGGGGAGTAATTACCTGTTCAAAGCGACGGTAGCCCTGCTCGACACCGGGCCCTTCTATGTGGCGGTGCATTACCTGCGCCGCTACCTTCAGCTTGAGGAAGGTGAATACGCCGCGGCGGCCGAAGCGTCGTCGCCCGCATAGATGCTCGTCATGCAGTGCACGGAAGTCTCGGCTTCAAGGCCACGGCGCTGAACCCAGCAGGGCCTCTTCGGCGCTAGGAATTCCAGATGGCCCGAGAGGGTTCCATTGGGCGATAGCACGTCCCAGCCTGACTCCCGCAGGTACCCGACCAGAATTTTGCTTCCCATGCGCGCCTAAGCGACCGCAAGCGCTGGCGCAGCGGCTGCAGGAAGACCGCGCTCGATGATTTCTTCAGCCAGTCGCTCCGCGATGGTTCCCGTGGGCAGGTGACACTGATCAGCGCGCCGAAGCACCTCTTCGAGACGCTCAACGATTTGCTTGATGTGGGTGTCGAGAGCTGAACGGTCCACGCCCGACTGCTGGAGGTGCACGTCGATAATGCCGCCGGCATTAATCAGGAAATCTGGGCAGTACAGGATGCCGCGGTCTGCGAGGCGCGCACCGTCGTCATCCGTCGCCAGCTGATTGTTGGCGGCGCCCGCGACGATGCCCGCACGAAGGCGCGGAATCGTGCCGCTGTTGAGAATGCCTCCCAGAGCACAGGGTGCAAACACATCGACATCGGCGTCCAGGATGTCGTCACCGTGAAGTACCCGCACACCGAGTTCGGCTTCGGCTCGGGCAATCCTTTCTGCACTGATGTCAGAAGCGAATACCTCCGCACCCTCACCACGCAAAGATGCAGCGAGGGCATAACCCACATGCCCCAAGCCCTGAACCGCAACGCGAACGCCATCGAGGTCGCTGCTACCAAGACGATGAGCAACGGCGGTGCGCAGGCTCTCAAAAACGCCGCGAGCCGTGCTGGGTGACGGGTCCCCTCCGCTGGCACCGGCGTTCAGTCCGCTCACGAAGTTCGTGTGCTTACCCATTTCGCGCAGGTCCTCCACTGATGTCCCAGAGTCCACGGACGCGATGTAAGTACCGCCAAGGTCGTTCAGTGCTCCAGCAAACACGCGCCAGAGCTCTGGCGACTTGTCCGCTGAGGGATCACCGATGATCACAGACTTGCCACCGCCCAGGGGGAGGCCTGCCAGTGCGGATTTGTAAGTCATGCCGCGCGAGAGTCGCAGCGCATCGTGAATCGCCGCGTCCTCACTGGCGTAGGGCAGCATGCGACATCCACCGACAGCAGCCCCTAATCCGGTGTTATGCACGGCAATAATTGCGCGCAGGCCACTGGCTTTATCGGACACGAAAACCACCTTCTCGTGGTTATCGAACGCAGTCGCTGTGAAGACACTCATGGGAAAGCCTCTGTGTTTTTTATTTGGGTCAGGGATTTGAGAGCGAGCATCAGGCCGCTTCAACGATCCGCACGGGATCGGCGGCGGCGCCGTTCAACTGGGCCATCAGATGCTGACGACGCGTAGCGAGCTGCGCCCGGTTACGATCTTTCACGTGACCGAAACCGCGCAGTTGCAGAGGCAGCGCAGCCAGCTCTTTGAGCGTGTCCATGGCAACCGTATCTGCTGAGGCAAGGCGATCCGATAGAGCTTCCAGCTCCATCAGGTAGTCGCTGATGTCCTTGCGCTCCTGTTTACGCTCGGCGGTATAGCCAAAGAGATCCAGTGCGGTTCCGCGGAATCGACGCAGGGGCGCGAGCAAGCGGAAGGCCTTGAGCATCCAGGGGCCGAATTCCTGTTTTTCCGCTTTGCCCGTCTCGGGATCGACTTTGCTGAGCAGTGGCGGTGCCATATTGAAGCGCAGTTCAAAGTCACCGCTGAACGTACTCTCAATACCCTCCAAAAACTCTGGACGCGTGTAGAGACGAGCTACCTCGTACTCATCTTTGTAGGCCATAAGCTTGAACAAAGCTTTTGCCGCAGATTCGGTGAAGGAATCCTGTTGGTCAGCGGCCGGGTCCTGCTCACGCACCGAGTTAATGGTGGTCAGATAACGCCGGGCGTAGGCCTCGTCCTGGTATTCCGTGAGTCTGCGAGCGCGATCAGCGATCAACTCCTCGAGCGCGAGGTCGGCCGGCTTTTGGTACTCCGGCAAAAGCGCCAGAACTTGTTCAGGACGGTTTGCGTAACGGCGCCCGTAGAGAAACGCCTGCTTGTTGAAATCCACGGCAACGCCATTGAGCTCAATAGCTGCTTCCAGCGCCGCAGCGGAAACCGGCACCAGGCCGCGCTGCCATGCGACGCCCAACAGAAACAGATTGCTGGCAATGGAGTCACCGAGAAGCGCCGTCGCAATGCGTGTTGAATCCAGGAAATGACAGTCTTCGTCACCGACCTCTGACCGCACCCGCTGCTTCATCGCAGCTGTTGGGAATCGCGCGTCCGGGTTAAGAATGAAGCTCGCCGTCGGCACTTCCGCATCGTTGATCACCGCGTGGGTGCGGCCAGCCGCGGCCTTACCCATGGCTTCGTAGGTCGTGGTTACCACCAGATCACAGCCCAGCAGAAGGTCGGCTTCACCGGCAGGAATCCGCACGGCGCGAATATGGTCTTGGGTGCACCCAACGCGTACATGAGAGACCACGGCACCAAACTTCTGCGCGAGACCGGTCTGGTTCATGGTGGCGCAACCTTTGCCCTCGATGTGGGCTGCCATGGCGACCAGCGCGGTGATGGTCAACACACCCGTGCCGCCCACACCGGTCACCACCGTGTTCCAGGGACGGTGGGAGATATCCGGCAATTCCGGCTCGGGAAGCGGGTCGAACACTAGCTGTGTGGTATCAACGGCATCGGGCTTGCGGAGTTCACCGCCCACGACGGTCACAAAGCTCGGGCAGAAGCCCCGGTTGCAGGAGTAGTCCTTATTGCAGGCGCTCTGATCGATTTTGCGCTTGCGACCAAGGGGTGTTTCCTTGGGCAGGATTGACAGGCAGTTCGACTGCACGGAGCAGTCGCCGCAGCCTTCGCAAACCGCGTCATTGATGTAGAGACTCTTTGACGGGTCCTCAAGCAGTCCTTTCTTACGGCGCCGGCGCTTCTCCGCCGCGCAGGTCTGCTGGTAGACGATGACTGACGTTCCGCGGAATTCACGGAGCTCACGCTGGAGCGCATCCATCTCGTCGCGATGGTGCAGCGTCAGTCCGCTGATGGCGGGCATGTGCCCGCGCCATTGCTGAGGCTCGTCGCTCACCAGTGCGATACGACGGACACCTTCACCCCCCAGCTGACGCAGCAGATCGGGCACCGACAGGGACCCATCAATGGGCTGCCCACCGGTCATGGCGACGGCATCGTTGTAAAGAATCTTGTAGGTGATGTTCACGCCTGCTGCGACTGCAGCGCGCACCGCCAGAATCCCCGAATGGAAATACGTGCCATCACCCAGATTCTGGAATACGTGCTCGGTGTCCGTGAACGGTGCCTGGCCGATCCAGGTCACACCTTCACCACCCATCTGGGTGAACGTTAGCGTCGGGCGATCCGGCATCCAGGTCGCCATGTAGTGGCAGCCGATCCCGCCCATGGCATGACTGCCCTCGGGAAGCTGCGTGGAGGTGTTGTGTGGACAACCGGAACAGAAATGGGGAACACGTTCGGCAACATCCGCGGGACGGGCCAGAGAGGCTTCCTTTTCCTCGATCCAACGGATCCGCTGATCCATGGTTTCGGAGTTAAAGAAACGGCGGATACGTGCAGCCACAGCGAGGGCAACAATGGCTGGCGTGAGTTCACCAAGGTTTGGCAGCAGGTCTCTGCCCTCTTCGTCGAATTCTCCAACCACGCGAGGGCGCGCGGCGACAGGGTAGTTGTAGAGTTGCCCCGTGAGCTGGTCCTCGATGATGGAGCGTTTTTCCTCAACCACCAGAATCTCTTCGAGACCATCCGCAAACTCATGGGTCATCTGCGGCTCGAGAGGCCACGGCATGCCCACCTTGTAAACGCGCAGGCCTATCTCTGCAGCGACTGCCGCCGTGATACCCATATCATCCAGGGCCTGCATCACGTCCAGATACGCCTTGCCCGACGTGATGATGCCGAAACGGGCGTTGGGGCTGTCCAGCACCACGCGGTTCAGTCCGTTCACCCGGGCGAATTCTCGCGCCGCATAAATCTTGTAGCGGTTCAGGCGCTCTTCCTGCTCCATGGGCTTATCAGGCCAGCGCGCGTGTACCCCGCCTTCTGGCAGTTCGAAACCCTCGGGAATGGTGATCTGGATGCGACCGGGATCGATGTCGGCGGAGATCGCCGAGTCCATGTTCTCAGTAATGGCTTTCAGTGCCACCCAGCAACCGGAGTATCGGGACAATTCCCAGCCGAAGATGCCGAGATCCAGCACCTCCTGCACGTTGGCAGGACTCAAAACCGGGATCGAAGCGGCGACAAAGTTGTGCTCGGACTGGTGTGGCAATGTCGAGGATTTACAGGCGTGATCATCGCCGGCTACCGCCAGCACACCACCGTACTTGGAGGTTCCAAAGGCATTGGCGTGCTTGAACACATCCATGCTGCGGTCAACGCCAGGACCCTTGCCGTACCACATGGAGAAGACGCCGTCGTAGCGGGCCTTGTCAAACAGATTGGTCTGCTGACTACCCCAAACGGCTGTGGCGGCGAGCTCTTCGTTTACACCGGCCTGAAAGTGAACGTTGTGCTTGCCGAGCCAGGGCTTGGCTTTCCAGAACGCCTGGTCGACACCGCCCAGAGGTGAACCCCGGTAGCCAGAAACGAAGGCAGCTGTGTTGAGGCCCCGCTGCTGATCGCGCTGATGCTGCAGCATGGGGAGACGCACGAGCGCCTCAATGCCCGTCATATAGGCACGCGTCGCGTCGAGCGCGTATTTGTCGTCCAGGGATATTTTTCTTATCCCGCGTACCGCTTTGCTGGTCATCGGTAGTCCTCGCGAGTTTGTGAAGCCAGTCTACGGTTTCGAGGGGGTATTGCTATGCAATCTGAGGGGACGGATATGCATTTATGGTATAAATTATGCGCCAATCCGATTTAAGGAGAATAAATTTGCCATTTATTCCTGATAAGACCGATTTAGCTATTCTCGAACTACTTCAGGAGGACGCCAATCTCAGCACCGCAGCGATCGCGGAGCGAGTCAACCTGTCCCAGTCGCCGTGCTGGCGTCGCATCAGCCGCCTTGAAGAGGAAGGGCTTATCCGCGAGCGGGTCGCGCTACTGGATCGGCAGGCTCTCGGCATGGACGTCGTCGTGTTCGCCACCGTTAATCTCACCGCGACGGGGCGGCAGAATCTTATGGTCTTCGAAGAGGATATCGTTCGCTATCCAGAGGTCATCGAGTGCTACACCATGACCGGTATTTGGGATTACTTGCTGAAGATCGTGACGCGCGATGTGCGCCACTACGAACGCTTTGTGCGGGAGACTCTTTCGGCGAACCCCGATGTCCGAGAACTGCACTCTCACATGGCCGTGACGGAAATCAAGAACAGCACCGCGCTGCCCCTGAGCACACAGGGCGACGACTAGCGCTACCAGCCCATAACTTCGCGGACCAGCGGAACCGTAATGGGGCGCTTGAGCTGCAGGGAGGCCTGATCCAATTTCTCTAACGAGGAGAGCAGTTGATCGAGGGACCGGCGCTCGCGGGAACTAATGTAGGCAATTACCGCATCCTCCAGCTTGAGTCCTCGTTGCTGACCCCGGTGATGCAGTACGGCGCGGAGGTCTTCGTCGTTGCACGCCGGCATGGCCCAGACCACGCCGCCGGCTAATCGTGAACTGAGGTCCCGCAGCGCGATCCCAAGCTCAAGGGGTGTCTTGCTTGCGGCGCACCAAACAGGGCTCCCCGCCTGTCGAGCGCGGTTAATCAGATGAAAAAGCCCCTCCTCCCATGCGGCTTCTGCAGCAATGCTTTCCAGTTCATCCAGCGCGATGAGGGCGGACTGTTCCAGGTCAGCGAGCAGCGCGTCTGCGGGCATCTCTTTCAGCTCGCCGAGGGGAAGGTAAACCGCTCCCTCCGTAGCATGGCATAGCGCCTGCAGCACGTGGGTTTTCCCGCTCCCTGCAGGTCCGTGGAGGAATGACAGCGGCTCCGCATTCGGAGACTGGACTGCTTTGAGCAACGCTTCTAGAGCACCGCGCGCGTAGAAATTGTCCCAGGTATTTTCGTCATCCAGGGACATTTGCAGGGCAAGCTGGGGTACCTCGAAGGGAGAGACCATCTATGCGGACTCAGAGTTACCCGCTGCTGAAGCGGCGCCCCCAGGCTCGTCGGCATCGCTATTTCCCGCGTCATCGGAACTATCGCCCTCCGGGCCATAGAGATGACTTGCGCGGTAATGCGCAACCGCATGACGGGCAAACACCATGATGATGGCGGCCACGGGCAGCGCGACAAGCACGCCCACGAAGCCCGCAAGCTGGCCTCCCGCCATCAAGGCGAAAATGACCGCAACGGGATGAAGTCCTATGCGGTCACCCACAAGAATCGGCGTGAGAACCATGCTCTCCACCATTTGGCCGGCCCCAAAAACGAGACAGACGGAGAGAAGCGGTAGGAACTCCTGAAACTGGATCCAGGCCGCCACCAGGGACGCGGTAATGCCCACGATGAAACCGAGGTAAGGGACGATGCTCGCAAGCCCCGCGATCAGCCCCAGCAACAGCGCGAGCTGTACACCAACGATCCACAGACCGAGGGCATACATGACACCGAGGGCGCACATGACAATGAACTGGCCGCGAAGGAATGCGCCAACAACCTCATCGGCCTCACCCACCATCTGCTTGGTGCCCGGCTGCCAGTCTCGCGGAAGTAGGTGCAACGCCTTTGCCATGATGTCGTCCCAGTCACGCATGAGATAAAACGCCACAACAGGTACCAGCGCCATGTTAGCGAGACCCAGGAGCACGCCCATACCGGAACCCATGATGCTGGCGATGGTTCGCGCCGTAATCTTGCTAACGGACTGCCAGTTATCGACAAGCTCCGCAGACCAGTCCACCTGGGGCAGGTTCGCGCCGGTGACCAGTGTTCGCGACTGTAGCCATGGCACCGCGACGTCACGCAGCCAGCCGTACAGCGCGGGAATACGGCCGATCAAGCCATCGAGCTGTTGCACCAGCAGCGGCACAGCAAAAAACAGGGCCAAGAGGTACAGCACTGTGAAAACCACGAAAACCAGCACGACACCGAGAGTCCGACTACCTCCGCGCTCTTCAACGCGATCTACCAGGGGATCTCCGAGGTAGCCGATCAGCGCGCCCAGCACGAAGGGCAGCAAAATCGGCTGCAACAAATAGAACAGCACCGACAGTGCCGCAAACACCGCAAGGATCAGCGGCCAGCGATTCACGGGAATCTCGGGTTTGTGATCATGGCTCGTCGACGGGCTACTCATTGAATCCACTCATAACTCAAGTCAGCAAATCCGCTCGTGAGCCGAGCTGGAACGAAACGCTCATCAAGTTCAATGATGCGCGACAGTTGATCGCTATCGGCATCCGCGTCCACACGCAGCGTGACCTGGTCGCCCACCAATTGCTCAGGCATCACCTGACGCACCGTCTCCAGCGTCTCCAGCGCCATCAACGCTGATCGGTAGTCGCCGTAGGAGCGAACTCCTCGCAATACCACGCGATGACGAAGATCTATGGCCGCAGCGGCCACCGCATACCGCGCAGAGAGTCGCGAAGCCACCAGGTCTGCGCCGGCGTCGGTAAAGGCTTCAAGGTCTTCTACCTGCACCGTAACCCGATGCCAGACGCCCTCGTCGAGGAACTGCCAGTCACCGGCGTAACGCCCATTCGACAGCCTGGCGACCCTCCCGGCAAGCACCCCTGGATCTCCGTAGCGTTGGGAAGCGATCGTGAGTGCTGTTGAGGACTGCCTCCAGGCCTCACCAGGAGTCAGTGCCGTGGCGTCGGCCAAATCGTACAGTGGCTGCTGGAGTGGCACACCGCGGCGTTCGAAGCTTCCGGAGATGGCAGCGTAAGCTTGGGGCATCTCGTCCAGGGACGCGAAGCGCCGACGGCTGCCGTCATTCATCACCAGCCAGGTCAGGACCGAAGGACGGTTTGCCGTCCACAGGGGTAAGCCCGCATCGCCCAGTAGCTGCTGTATCGCCGCTTCATCAAAATCGAGGCGAACGCTCAGGGCTCCTTCCGCGCCATCAACGTAGCTGAAACCCTGCAGATAACTGCTGACCGTTGCCAGCGCCCCCTTTATGACTTCATTGTCGGCAGGCACCTGCATGCCCGAAGCCTTGGCGGCGACCTGCAAAAGGCCCTCTCGCCGGGCCTCGCTGAGACTGTCCGCCTGCCGGTCACCCACAGCGATCAGGGCCGAGTAAACGTCGGACACAAGCTCTGCTTGCGCGGCGCAGGCGCCCCAGAGCATCGCGAGGAAGCTGGCTGCGCGGAGCAGGTCCCTGAAGTAGCGGGCTTTTGGCATGGGGCTAGTGTACCAGTGAGAAAGCGGAACTCGGCTCTTTACTGACCGGGCGGTAGCGCTAAACTGCGCGCTTTTTGAGGTTGGGACCAAACCATGAGCGATAGCGTAGAAGATCAGGGACTAAGTTATCGCGACGCGGGCGTCGATATTGATGCCGGCAACGCCCTGGTGGGCCGCATCAAAGACGCGGTTGAGCGCACGCGCCGGCCAGAAGTGCAGGGCAATCTCGGCGGCTTCGGCGCCCTTTGCTCTATCCCCAGCGGCTATCGCGAGCCGCTGCTTGTCTCTGGCACCGATGGCGTGGGTACCAAACTGCGCCTGGCCATCGATCTGGGCCGCCACGACACCATCGGCATCGATTTGGTCGCCATGTGCGCCAATGATATCGCCGTCAGTGGTGCCGAACCCCTCTTTTTTCTGGACTATTACGCGACGGGCAAGCTCGAAATCGATGTTGCCGCAGACGTCATTCAGGGCATCGCGAAGGGCTGTGAACTCGCTGGCTGCGCCCTCGTCGGCGGCGAAACCGCGGAAATGCCCGGCATGTACGCTACGGACGATTACGACCTCGCGGGCTTCTGTGTTGGGGTTGTGGAACGCAGCGAATTGATCGATGGCAGCCGCGTACAGCCCGGTGACGCTCTCATTGCCATCGCAAGCAGCGGACCACACTCCAACGGTTACTCACTTATTCGAAAAGTCATCGAACGCACCGGCGACGACCTCGGGAGCTCACTCTCCACCGGCGGCGTATCCCTCGCAGACCAGCTTCTCGCACCGACGACCCTTTACTGCAAAGCCATGGGAGCGGTTAAAGAACGCTGCGACCTGCGTGCTGCCTCTCACATTACCGGTGGCGGCTTACTGGAAAACGTTCCCCGCGTGCTGCCGGAAAACGCAGATGCGGTGATCGACGAAAGCAGCTGGGCGTGGCCCGAGGTGTTCCAGTGGTTACGGGAGGGCGGAAACATTTCGCGGGAAGAAATGTACCGAACCTTCAATTGCGGCATCGGCATGCTGCTGTGCGTACCCCCGGGCGATGTTGATGTAGCGCTGATGGTACTTGCCGAGCATGAAATGTCCGCGTGGCGAGCCGGTGAAGTCCGGGAAGGTAGTCAGGGCATTGTCATCAAATAAGCCATCAGATAAGCCGTCATGCACGCCGTCACTCCAGCGATCATTTAAGCCATTGCTAGAGTTTACCCTCGTGTATTGGCGCGAGTCGTAGCGAGAGTCTTCGCCTGATGGAATCGCCAAAACGAATTGCCGCCCTCGTGTCAGGACGTGGCTCTAACATGGTCGCCATCGCGGATGCCTGCGCGAACGGTGAAATACCCGGCGAGTTAGTACGCGTCATCAGTAACGTGCCAGGAGCCGGAGCCCTCGAGTTCGCCGCTGAGCGCGGCATCGCCTGCCAGACCATCTCTCACCGTGACTACGACTCCCGAGAAGCCTTCGAAGAGGCGCTCCTGGATGATCTGGCCGTATGCCAACCCGACCTGGTCGTCCTCGCCGGTTTCATGCGAATTCTGACGGAGCGCTTTATTCGGGAATATTACGGATCGCTATTGAACATTCACCCCTCTCTGCTGCCTAAATACCCAGGACTGAATACACATCAGCGCGCCATTGATGCGGGAGATCCGGAGGCCGGCACCACCGTGCACTTCGTGATTCCCGAGCTTGATGCAGGGCCAGCGATCGTCCAGGCAGCGGTTCCCATCCGCCACGACGACTCCGCAGACACCCTCGCAGCGAGGGTGCTCAAAGAAGAGCACCGGATTTATCCCCTGGCGGTGAAGTGGTGCGTCGAAGGACGCGTCGCGCTGAGAGATGGAAAACTCTGGAAGGCACCGGACGCTACTAAAGACTTAGAGTGAATACAGCGAGCACAACTTCAGCGATCAGCCCGCAAATCTTCTGCGGCGACACCGGGGAACCTGAGAGCGTTTTCGGTGCGGCATCGATATCGCATACCGATTGGGCACTAAAAAGCCTTGACCGCTCCACTTTAGATCAGGTGTTTTCCGATGTTGTGAGGCGGATTTCCAAGCTCCTCTGCCAGCTTCCAACCGCAGGGTTCGCATCACTCTGCCTCACGCTTTCCGGGCCAGCTCTCTCGCAGGAAGTAGCGTCAGAGCCCGAACCGCCCCAGGTTCAAGAGACGGCGCAGACTGCAGGCGAAGAGGCACGACACCGTGCGCTGACGCCTTACGATGCGGTCTACAAAACGTCGACGTCCGGCCTCAGCATCAAGCTCAAACGCTCGCTGAATATGGATGAGAACGGCGACTGCAAGCTGACCAGCGAAGGAAAACTCCTGGTGGCGGGCATCAGCGAAATTAGCGTGTTTGGTGTAGAGGGTGCGCAGGTCAAACCCAAGTCTTACGTCTATCAGCTTAGCGGCCCCATCAGACGCCGCCGGGAAGTTCACTTTGATCCCGACTCCGAGGTCATTCGCAGCCTCTACAAAAAAGAGTGGTACGAGCTGCCCCGCACCGACAGCACGCTGGATCGCATGAGCCAGCAGGAGCAGCTGCGCCTGTCACTGCTGAATGACCCAACCCCCAAGGAAGACATGCTCTTTACCGTCGCTGATGGCCGCAAGGTGAAGGAATACAGATTCATCTTTATGGGCGAAGAGCGTCTGGAAACACCTATGGGCTGGATCAATACGCTGCATTTCGAACGCGATCATGACGACGAGGAACGTCGCTCGGCGGTTTGGATTGCACCGGAGTGGGATTACCTGATGGTGCGAACCGTGCACACGGACGACGGCAAAACCACCGAGGCGGACATCATCAGTGCCAGCCTGAATGGAACAGCTGTTAGCGGTGAGAGCTCGTAGCAAAAAGCCACTGGCCATCTGTGGCCTGATCACAGGCAGCGTTAAATCCTGACCAGAACGGACTCTCCACAGAGCGTTGCGCTCTTCGGGTTCTGTATGCCACTGAAGGCCCAGCGAAATACACGATCCCGAGGCTAATCAGACGCCACTATAATCCCGGCTAGAGCCTCAGGCCCTGGGCAGCGTAACGCCCGTCTGTCCCTGGTACTTTCCGCCGCGATCCTTGTAGCTTACGTCGCAAACTTCGTCGGATTCGAAGAACAGCATCTGCGCAACGCCTTCGTTGGCATAAATTTTCGCGGGCAGGGTCGTGGTGTTGGAAAATTCGAGGGTGACATGCCCCTCCCATTCGGGCTCCAGCGGTGTCACATTCACGATGATGCCGCAGCGCGCATAGGTCGATTTGCCCAGACAGATGGTGAGCACGTTCCTAGGAATGCGGAAATACTCAACGGTTCTCGCTAAGGCAAAGGAGTTCGGCGGGATCACGCAGACATCGTCCTTTACGCTCACGAAGCTATTGTCGTCGAACGCCTTCGGGTCGACGGTCGCTGAGTTGATGTTTGTGAAGACGCGGAATTCATCAGCACAGCGCACGTCGTAGCCATAGCTTGAAGTGCCATAGGAAATCACCCGACCGGTGTTCTCTTCTCCGCGCACCTGCCCCGCCTCGAACGGCTCAATCATGCCGTGTTCGGCGGCCATGCGTCGGATCCATTTGTCAGCTTTAATACTCATTCGGGCATCCTGTCAGTCGTCGCTGATGGAGATATTGGGAAAAGAAGTCGATGTCGTGCGGGCCACAGCGCGAGTCAACGCCGCAGCCGCCGCTCGGTAGGCCGCGGCTGCGGCCCCGTCGGGATCGGCGATGACCAAGGGCCTGCCAGCGTCAGTGCTCTCACGGACACGACGCTCAAGGGGCAAACTGGCCAGGAGTTCCACGCCATATTCACGGGCGATGCGGTTGCCGCCTTCATCACCAAAAATCGCTTCCGAGTGTCCGCATTGACTGCAGGTGTGCATGGCCATGTTCTCGACAACCCCTAAAACGGGGACTTCGACTTTGCGGAACATCTCGATACCCTTTCGCGCATCAAGAAGAGCGATATCCTGCGGCGTAGTCACAATGACTGCCCCCGCCAATTCAGCTTTCTGGGAGAGGGTCAGCTGGATATCACCAGTGCCCGGCGGCATATCGATAAGCAGGTAGTTAAGGTCACCCCAGTCCGTCTGTTCGAGCATCTGCACCAGCGCGCCACCAGCCATGGGGCCTCGCCAGACCACCGGTGTTTTGGCCGTGGTCAGATACGCCATGGACATGGTCACGATGCCGTGTGCTTCGATGGGTAGGAGCGATTTTCCATCTGCCGTGTCCGGCCGGGTGCCATCAGCAATGCCTAGCATCATGGCCGTACTCGGCCCGTAGATGTCGGCGTCCAGCAGGCCAACCTTCGCGCCTTCGGAGCTTGCGAGGGCCACGGCCAAGTTCACGGCGGTTGTGGACTTGCCAACCCCGCCTTTTCCCGAGGCAATGGCGATGATGTGGGAGATGGAAGACATGGCAACCGGCTGAAGAACAAACGCGCGCCAGTATAGGTTCCGCGCATCCCTGCCTCAACGCTTCAGATGAAATCGGCGGAGGCAGTCGCTATTATGTCGCGCCTTTTTTATCGGGATTCACGATCATGACGGACGCGCGGCGACGCATTCTGGTAACCAGCGCCCTGCCTTACGCCAACGGCCCTCTCCACCTCGGTCATATGCTCGAGCAGGTGCAGACGGACATCTGGGTTCGCTTCCAGCGCTCTCGCGGGCACGAGTGCTATTACATCTGCGCCGATGACGCCCACGGCACCGCTATCATGCTTACCGCTGAGTCTCTCGGCATCACGCCGCAGGAGCAGATCGATCGCATTCGGAAGGAACACCTGAGCGATTCCACGGACTTTGCTATCAGCTTCGATAACTTCTATTCGACGCATTCACAAGAGACACGCCGCTGGTGCGAAATGATCTTTGCGGCCCTGAAGGCCAACGACAACATCGCCGAGCGTGAGATCACCCAGGCCTTCGATCCGGAAAAACAGCTGTTTCTTGCGGATCGGTTTATCAAAGGCACCTGCCCCAACTGCAAGTCACCCGATCAGTATGGTGACAACTGCGAAGTCTGCGGAGCCACCTATTCGCCGGCAGATCTCATCGACGCCGTTTCAGCGCTCTCCGGCGCCAAACCCATCGAGAAGGCGTCGCGACACCTGTTCTTCAAACTTCCCATGTTCGCAGACATGCTTCGAGAATGGATCGCTTCAGGCACCTTACAGGATGCGGTCGCCAACAAACTCAGCGAGTGGACTGAGAGCGGGCTTCAAGAATGGGATATCAGCCGCGACGCACCCTACTTCGGTTTCGCGATTCCTGGCGAGACCGACAAGTACTTCTACGTCTGGATGGACGCACCCGTGGGCTATATGGGCAGCTTCGAGCAGTTCTGCGAGCGCGAGGGCGTGTCTTTTGACGACTTCTGGCAGCCGGGCGGCGATACGGAGCTTTATCACTTCATTGGCAAGGACATCATCAACTTCCACGGGTTGTTCTGGCCGGCCATGCTCCACTCTGCGGGACTGCGCACACCCACCGGCGTCTACGCCCACGGCTTCCTCACGGTAGACGGCACCAAAATGTCCAAGAGCCGCGGCACCTTTATCAACGCACGGCACTATCTCGACCATCTCGATGGCGAGTACCTGCGCTACTACTTTGCAGCGAAGCTGGGCTCGGGCGTCGACGACATCGATCTGAACCTCGAAGACTTCGTACAGCGCGTCAATTCAGATGTGGTGGGCAAGGTCGTCAATATCGCCAGCCGGTGCTCTGGCTTCCTGAAAAAAGGCTTCGGTAACAGAACCTCAGCAACACTCTGCCACGAGGACGTGCTGAACACCGTAGCCTCGGCGGGCGGCGAGATTGCTACCGCCTTTGAAGATCGCGAGTTCTCCAAAGCCATCCGTCTCATTATGGAGCAGGCCGACGTTGCCAATCAGTTCATCGATCACCACAAACCCTGGGTGATGGTGAAGGATCCGGAACGGCAGGCAGTGGTGCAGGATGTCTGCACTACTGGCCTCAACCTGTTCCGCATACTCATGGTGTATCTGCAGCCCGTGCTGCCGACCATGGCAGTGAGAGCGGCCGAGTATCTGCGGTGTGATCTTGCTTGGGACACGCTGAGCGAGCATCTTCTGGATCATGAGCTTTCGAGTTTCAAACCGCTGATGCAGCGTATCGACAGCAAGGTCATTGAGAAGATGATCGACAGCAATCGCGCCGAGATACCGGCCCCAAAGGCCGGCGATGGACCAAAAGGAAAATCAAACGCGACTGACGACGCAAAGAAAGAGGATGGAACCATCGACATCAAGGATTTCCAGAAAGTGGAACTGCGCGTCGCGAAGATCGTCGCCGCAGAATCTGTTGAGGGCGCTGACAAACTGCTGGCGCTAACGCTGGACGTAGGAGCTCTTGGGCAGCGACAGGTTTTCTCCGGCATCAAGTCCGCGTACGAACCAGCCGATCTGGTGGGCCGTCTGACGATTCTTGTGGCGAATCTTGCTCCTCGAAAAATGCGCTTCGGTGTTTCCGAGGGCATGGTGTTGGCTGCGGGTGAAGGTGATGAAGGTGTCTTCCTGCTGGATGTCGACAGCGGCGCCTCGCCCGGCATGCGCGTGACCTGAGACCGTCGCAAACACGTTGTTTTCTAAGGGTTATCTCCCTACCATGGGGTGAGCGTGTCGCCTCGGGGGCTTTGTTTCTTTGCGCGGATCAAAAGCGTAAAACCTATTCGAATACCCTGAATCAGTACACGCTGGCGCGGTCGGTGCCCGCGCTTAATGAGTGCGCCGTAGGTGGGGGGTTATGCTGGCTGATTATTCGCTGCTGCTTATCGGCGCGATTCTCGTCAACAATTTCGTATTGGTGCAGTTTCTCGGGCTGTGTCCCTTTATGGGCGTATCCAATAAGCTCGAAACAGCCATGGGCATGTCAGCTGCGACCACCTTCGTGCTTACGCTAGCTTCCGCCTGCAGCCATCTGACCTACCACTACCTGCTCCTACCGCTGGGCCTTGGCTATCTCAAAACCATTTCCTTCATCCTCGTGATTGCCGTGGTGGTGCAGTTCACGGAGATGGTTGTGCGCAAAACCAGTCCGCTCCTTCATCGGGTGCTGGGCGTATACCTGCCCCTGATCACCACCAACTGTGCTGTTCTGGGCGTCGCGCTCATCAACATCAACAAGAGCCATTCATTCATCGATGCATTGCTCTACGGTTTCGGTGCTGCGATAGGCTTTTCGCTGGTCCTCGTTCTCTTTGCAGCAATGCGTGAGCGCATCGCCGTCGCCGATGTACCCGCCCCCTTCTCCGGAGCCGCCATCGGCATGGTGACAGCCGGGCTGATGTCACTGGCCTTTATGGGTTTTGCGGGACTGGTTTGAACCGATGGAGTTGCTGACTGGATCCCCCTTCTCTGCCGCGCTCCTCGCCATGCTCGGTCTCGGCGCCTTGTTCGGCTGCATATTAGGCTACGCCTCGATTCGCTTTCGGGCCGAGGGCAACCCGATCGCCGACCAGATTAATGCAATCCTGCCGCAGACCCAGTGTGGCCAGTGCGGCTATCCTGGCTGCCGACCCTACGCGGAAGCAATCGTCGCGGGAGAACCGATTAACAAATGTCCTCCCGGGGGCGAAGCCGGTATCCAGGCGCTGGCGGACCTGCTGGATGTGGAACCCATACCCCTCGATGCCGAACACGGCGAAGAAGCTGAGACCGCCGTAGCCTTCATCATCGAGGAAGACTGCATCGGCTGCACGAAGTGCATCCAGGCGTGCCCCGTTGATGCCATTCTCGGTGCGGCAAAGCAGATGCACACGGTCATAAGCGACGAATGCACCGGCTGCGATCTCTGCGTGGAGCCCTGCCCAGTAGACTGCATCGAAATGCGTCCGCTACCCAAAACCCTTGCCAACTGGCACTGGGATCTCCCCGTTGCCGGTCTATCGGACGTCAGCCAGATTATCGCCACAGATCGGCCCAACGAGGGTCGCTCGAACGAGGACCGGGCAGCGTGAGGCGTCCTCATGACTTTCATGGCGGCATTTACCCCCTCGAGCGCAAGGAGCTCTCGAACCAGCGGGAGATTCGCCGCGCCAAGATTTCGCGACAGCTCGTCCTCCCCATATCTCAGCATATCGGCCCACCGGCCAAGGTCACCGTGAGCACCGGTGACCGGGTGCTCGGCGGGCAGCGGCTTACAGATCTTTCCGGCCTACCCGTGCACGCCCCAACGTCGGGCACCATCACCGCCATCGAGGACCGGCCCATTCCTCACGTATCGGGCATGCTGGGTCGCTGCATTGTGCTGGATACCGATGGCGAAGATACGTGGATTGATCTTGATCCTGTCGCTGACTACCGAGGCGCCGACCCCCAAAAGCTTATCGATCGGCTCTTCGAAGCGGGCATTGCGGGACTGGGCGGCGCGGGATTTCCGGCGGCGCGCAAACTGCCGAGGGCTGGAGGGAATGGTCCGGAAACGCTGATCATCAACGGAACCGAATGCGAGCCCTACATTACGGCCGATGACCTGCTTATGCGCGAGCAAGCACACCGCATCGTCGAGGGCATCGACATACTCGCGCATATCGCAGAGCCAAAAGAAGTACTCATCGGGATCGAAGACAACAAGCCCGAAGCCATCGCCGCTATGAAGCAGGCGGTGGGCGATAGAGATCACTGGGAAGTCGTGGTTTTCCCAACGAAGTATCCCAGTGGCGGTGAAAAGCAGCTCATCGAAATCCTGACCGGCAAACAGGTGCCCAGCGGCGGCTTGCCCGCGCACATTGGCATCCTCTGCCAGAACGTAGGCACCGCTGTCGCAGTACGCGATGCCATTGTGGATGGTCGCCCCCTCGTGAGTCGCGTTACCACCGTGACCGGAGAATCTGCGACGGACCGCGGCAACTTCGACGTGCTCCTTGGCACGCCCATGCGCGACCTGCTGGAGCAGGCGGACTATCAACCCACGAAGCCTCAGCGATTGGTGATGGGCGGCCCCATGATGGGCTTCACCATGCCCTCAGATGAGTGCCCCATCGTTAAAACCACCAATTGTCTATTGGTTCCTGGAAAGGGTGAACTCGCCGATCCAGCGGCGGCCCAGGCCTGCATCCGTTGCGGTATGTGCGCCGAAGCCTGCCCCGCGGAGTTGCTGCCTCAGCAGCTGTACTGGTTCGCACGATCCAAGGATCTGGAACGACTGGAAGAGCACCACCTCTTCGACTGCATCGAATGCGGTGCCTGCTCTTATGTCTGTCCAAGCCGCATTCCCCTGGTGCAGTACTACCGAGCCTCCAAAGCCGCGGTGCGAGAGCATCAAGCGGAGACAATGAAAGCCGAACAGGCCCGAGAGCGATTCGAAGCCCGACAGGAGCGCATGGAACGCCTGGCCGCCGAGAAAGAAGCGAAAAGAGCCGCGCGCAAACGCGCCGCCATGGCCAAAGCGGCCGATAAGACCGACGGCGAGGACCCCATTAAGGCCGCGATTGAACGAGCGCAGGCGAAGAAGGCCGCGCAAATGGCGGCGGGTGCATCCGCCAACGATGACGTCGAGAAACGTAAGAAAATTGAAGCACGCCTTTCCAAGGCCAGAGAGAAACTGGCCGCCGACGATGGCAGCGACCCGACGATTACCGCCGCACTGCAGAAAGCGGTAGCGACCACAGAGCAGAAACTTGCTGAGCTACCGGAGCCCTCGGCCGCGGATTCCGCGGATAGCAGTGGCGCTGACGCGCAGCGCCAGAAAATCGAAGTCCGCCTTTCCAAAGCCCGAGAAAAACTTGCCGCCGACGATGGCAGCAATCCCACTGTCACCGCAGCCCTCGAAAAGGCGGTCGCCACAACGGAAGCCAAGCTTGATGCACTCGCCGGCAAGGACGAGGCGGTCTCGTGAGTCTTCTGGTTGTCACATCACCGCACGCCCACGGCAATCTATCCACTGCGAAGGTGATGCGGACCGTGCTGCTGGCGACGATACCGGGCGTCGCAGTGCTGACCTACTACTTTGGCCCGGGCACGCTGATCAATCTGGTGTTGGGCGCTGCCTTCGCAGTCCTCTGCGAGAGTCTCGCGCTCTGGCTACGCGGGCAGCCTTTGCGGCCGTTTCTTAGCGACTACAGCGCGCTGGTTACCTCGACACTACTGTGTATTGCGCTCCCCCCGTACGCGCCCTGGTGGCTGCTGCTGGTGGGAGTTGCTTCGTCCATCCTCATGGCAAAACATCTCTATGGTGGGCTCGGCTACAACCCCTTCAACCCCGCCATGGTGGGCTACGTGGTTCTACTGATCTCATTCCCACTGCAGATGAGCAGCTGGGCACCACCTCGCCCACTGGCCGACGACGTTCCCGGTTTCATGGACGCGTTCACGGCCGTTTTCAGCGCCTCCAGCTACGACGGTGTCACCATGGCAACGCCGCTGGACCTCATGCGCCAGAACGCTGGCATGCTGCTGGACGACCTTTACGAGCAAACGCCCCAATTCGGCTCCTACGGTGGCATAGGCTGGGAGGCCGCGAACATTGCCTTTCTTCTAGGTGGTCTCTGGCTTCTCTACAAACGCGTGTTCACCTGGCACGCGCCCATCGCCATGCTGGTCGCCATCGCGCTCTGCGCCGCGCTGTTCTATGACGAGGGAAGCTCCCAGAGTGGTGGATCGCCTCTGTTCCATCTTTTGAGTGGCGCCACCATGTTCGGGGCGTTTTTTATCATCACGGACCCCGTATCGTCCGCGGTGAGTAACCGCGGCCGATTGATTTTCGGCGCACTAATCGGGGTCATCGTATACACGATCCGCGTCGGTGGAAATTACCCCGACGCTGTGGCCTTCGCGGTGCTCGTTGCCAATTTCGCGGCACCGTTCATCGATAACTACACCCAACCCACTGCCTATGGCACGGCGAAAGGCAAACAGCAATGAGTTGCCGGTCGGACTTTGTGAGATCTCGAAAGAAAGCCTTTGCCCCTGGAACAGCTTTGCATCGGCTCATAAACACGGTGATTAACGTGCACAACCGCGCTGCCTGCCGCCTCGGTGCTTCGCAATGAGCGAGATGGGACAAGCCATTACCCGCAACAGCCTGCTGCTCGCAGGTTTTGCCGTGCTCACTGCGCTGCTGGTTGCGTCTACGTTTCTGGGCACACAGGATCGCATTGAGGACGCACAGCGGGCCGCCGAAGAAAAGGCGCTTCTGGAAATTGTGCCGCGCAGTGCCCACGACAACTCCATGCTGGACGATCGGCTCCCCGCGCCTGCAGGCGATCCGTTCCTCAAACTGGCAGCATCCAGAGACATCTATATTGCGAGATTGGCGGGAAAGCCCGTTGCTGCGGTACTGCCGGTGCGGGCACCCGATGGCTATAGCGGGGGCATCGAAATGATTGTCGGTGTGAATCGTGACGGCTCCATTGCCGGCGTGCGCGTGCTGCAACACCGCGAGACCCCCGGCCTGGGCGATGCCATCGATCATCGCAAGAGCGACTGGGTTTTTGATCTTCAGGGTAGAGCCATTGGGTCACCACCCATGGAGCGCTGGACCGTGCGCAAGGACGGCGGTGACTTCGATCAATTCACAGGCGCGACCATTACGCCCAGGGCGGTGATCAAGGCAACGGCGCGCGCGCTGGAATACGCGCAGGCACATTATAATGAGCTCTTTGACGAGCCGTCGATGACGGAGGCATCTGGGCCGTGAGCAGCAGCTACGGAGAGTTATCCATTAACGGACTCTGGAAGAACAATCCGGCGATTGTTCAGCTCCTTGGTCTCTGCCCTCTGCTGGCTGTTACCGGCAGCGTCGTCAATGCCCTGGGCCTCGGCATTGCCACCTGCTTTGTATTGGTAACCTCCAATACGGCGGTTTCCATGATCCGCAACATCACCTCCGACGCAGTACGCCTGCCAACTTTCGTCATGATCATCGCTGCAGCGGTGACCTGCATCGAGTTGCTTATGCAGGCATACAGCTACGAGCTCTATGAGATTCTCGGCATCTTTCTGCCGCTCATCACAACAAACTGCGTCATTCTGGGTCGAGCCGATGGCTTTGCCCGAAAGAACTCCGTGCTGCCGGCACTGTACGACGGTTTCATCATGGGCGTGGGCTTCGCAGTGGTGCTCGTACTCCTCGGGTTCCTTCGAGAGTTGATAGGCACCGGTGCAGTGTTTTCAAACATGGATCTTCTCTTCGGCCCGACGGCTGCTGACTGGCGTGTTGTGGTGTTCGAAGACTATCAGCCGTTTCTGCTGGCGATCCTGCCACCCGGCGCCTTCATCTTCACGGGTCTCATTATCGCCCTGAAGAACATCATCGATGAGCAGATTGAAAAGCGGGCCGCGGCGCGCGCAGCTCCCGTGAGCAGCGGTGGCAAGCGGGTACGCGTAACAGGAACGATAAGCTAGAGCGTAAGGGCGCGCTGCTGCTTGTGGCGGCTAAAGATCTGCTTAGGGGCTATAGCAGGATTGGTCCGAGAATCTTTCGGTTTTTCTTGCTTGTATCGGAAGCAGTTCCAGGCTGCGACAAGACTGCTCGCTAGCGGCTCCCCGTCGACGCTACACGCCGAGGCCTACTCAGCCGCGTAGCGCAACGTCCCCATGATCTCATCCACCACCGCATCGTCGAGACCCTGGTTATCCAGATCGCAGCTGTACGTGACGTAAAGCATCAGCCCCTCGACAGATAGATACCACTCACGAAGGGCGGCGTCGTCTTCCCTAAAAGAGGCGTAGAGACCGGTGAAACTGCCGGCCGTAACCGAACTGCCCTCGTCACCAAGCTCCGCGATTTCCCGCACTTCGTCGTCAGTGAAGTGGCCACGCTCTGACCGAAGCTCGCTGATTTCCAGGCAGCCAACGCCGTCGCGATCGCCAACGATGATGGCATCATCCTCTTGCTCTGCGAACCATTCCTCTGGGAGCAGCAGGCTCCAGTCTCCGGCTTCAAGCACTCTCACGGTCGCCCTCCAGTGTTTTACTCATGAGTACGGCGTCCTCTCGCTGACCGTCAGCCATGGGATAGTAAGCACTGCGCACACCGTCGACGGCGAATCCGTGTCTTTCATAGAGGCGTCTGGCTCCGCTGTTGCTGCGGCGGAGCTCAAGGAGCATACGGTGTACACCTTTTGCGCTAAGCAATACCTGTGCCTCGTCAAGAAGGCTCGACGCTAGTCCGCGTCGCCGAGCGTTTTTCTTCACAGCGATGTTTAACAACGTAGCCTCATCGAGAACGACAGAGAGGGCAGCAAATCCTGAGAGAGAGTGGTCCGATTCCGCTACGAGCAAGACTGCCGGTGGCTCCAGGAGTGCAGCGTAGCCGTCGTCGCTCGCATACACAGGCGACCACTGTCGATCCAGCAGATGGATGGCAGCGAGATCAGTGGCCGAGGCTGGCCTCACGGCCAGCATCAGTTGCGGAGGCGGTCCCAGGCTGCTTTCTTGAGCGTTGCGTTCGAAAGGAGCTCGCGGCTTGAATGAATTTGCCGGGCCGCTACGGGCAGCCGAAGTCCATTTACTCTTTCGGCGGCGGCCTCGCCCAGACACACGAGTTCAACGCAGCCATGTTCATCGAGCTGCCTCTGAAGAAACCCTTCAAGCGTGGCTGCCGCCTCCTCATTTCCAAGATCGAGCTGCATATTGCCGTGGAGCGGCCAATCGAACTGTGTATGCGTGACTACAACACGTTCGCCGTCTGAGTGTTGCAACGCGCGCCCCATGGCAGCGATAAGTTGAAGCTGGTCCTGCGCCAGTGCTTCGCCACCCAGATCTTCGACCCAAAGGCGCGATGCGCACCGGACGGCAATCAGGCTGAAACGCTCGGACACCTGGGGCTGCACCGCTTCGGGCGCTGTCTCAAGGTGCTCTGTAATCCCCTGAGTTTTCTGTACGGGTACTTCGGCGCTCCTACGAGCGTCTGACCGCAGCGACGCGCGCATGGCCTGCGCAGATTCAGAGGCGGTGCGGTTTGTTTCGCGGGATTGGTCCGCAGGCGCAATCTCGGAGCCTTGGCCGATGTTCTTTGGTGCATTCTTCAGATACAAACGTTGACTGGCTGCGGCGCCAGGCAACGCGCGCCGTGACACCAGAGGAGTGACGCCCATGGCCTGGAGGTACTGAAGTCGTCGAAGTTCTGCAGCGGCGCTCATAGCCTCAATTCTAACACCGCGGGCGTCTAGAACAGGCGCCAACCGTGCGTTGAGAAAAAGCGAAACGCAGAGCGAAGGAAAAAGAGAACGTGCCTGACGCCCTTCCGTGACGCCTCACCACCGTAATGGGTAATTTCTACCGCTGGGTCGAAGCACAAGGGTCCAAGGCCAGCCAGGCGCATAGAGAGATCAAAATCCTCAAAGTATAGGAAGTAGCGCTCGTCAAAGCCCCGGATCGCGCGGAACGCTTCTCCTCGGCAGTAGAGGAACGCACCGCTCAGCAGCATCACGGGGAATGCGGTACTGCCATCCTCATCACGGTACTCGTAGCGCCGACACGCGCTTGCGCGTTTGAGCCCGAGGGCTCGGAACAACAGCACGCCCAGTGATGGATAGCTTTTACTCAAATACTCACGCTGGCCGTCCGACCGAGTACTTCTTGGGTTCAATGCAACCAGCGAAGAATTCTCGGCCAACGCAGAGGCGGATCGCGCGAGAGCACTCTCATCGAGCACGACGTCAGGATTCAGTATCAAGAGATGATCTTCACTCGCTGACAGGAGCGCTGAGTTTTGACCGGCGCCGAAACCCTCATTGTTCGGCGCGGAGATCAGCGCCACTTTTAGCTCGGGCATCGCGCTTTCCCGCCAGGTGGACCAAAGGGTATGCAACTGAGTGCGGTAGGACGCTGAGGACCCGTTGTCAACGAGTGTCAATGCGATGGCAGCGAGTGTACCGCTCTCCGTTGCCATTACGGCAGAAGCGTTCAGGCTTTCGAGCGTCGCCCGCAGTCGCGAAAGATCGCTCTCATACACCACGATAGCGATATGCAGTGTCGGTGTCCGGGAAGCCTCGGGTATCATCGGCGGGATACTAGCAGCCGAGTCTGACCGCTGCACCGATTCGACGCCAGAGCGCGCGATTCCCCTAACAGCCCGCGAAAAGCGAGGAAGGCTTGAACACCCAAGGACCCTCTCGATTCAGTCTCGGCCCCGGTCTTCTGGTTACGGCAGCCTTTGTCGGACCGGGCACCATCGCGACAGCCAGCGCTGCGGGCGCAAACTTCGGATACGCCCTGCTGTGGGCCCTGCTGTTTTCCGTCATCGCGACCATGGTCTTGCAGGAGATGGCCGTGCGGCAGGCCATCATCACGGGAGATGGCCTGGCCGCCACGCTGCGCAAAGCACTGGGAGGATCACTGCTGGGTAGCGCGGCCATCATGCTCGTGATCGCGGCCATCGGGCTCGGCAACGCCGCTTACGAGTCGGGCAATATCGCAGGCGCCGCTCTCGCTCTTGAAGCCGTCAGCGATATCGCCGGTGAACGCTGGTCGCTGTTAATCGGTGCAATCGCAGTTACTTTGCTGTTTCTTCCAGGCTATCGGGCGATCGAGCGCGTGCTTGTGGGTCTCGTGCTGATCATGAGCGCGATCTTTGTGGTGAGTGCACTCCTTCTATCACCCCATTGGGCCGCCATTGCTCGCGGTATCGCAATGCCGTCGTTGCCCGCTGGATCGATCACCACCGTCATCGCTTTGATTGGAACGACCGTCGTGCCTTACAACCTGTTTCTCCAGGCAAACGCGGCTAGGGACCGGTGGCACGACACGGAGAATCGTGAAGCGGCGCTGCACGCTGCGCGCACCGATACCTACGTATCCGTTGCCCTGGGCG
The DNA here is from genome assembly GCA_038750875.1 of Pseudomonadota bacterium. GTDB lineage: Bacteria > Pseudomonadota > Gammaproteobacteria > Pseudomonadales > Halieaceae > Congregibacter. Next base: position 222,278 of record JBCDGU010000005.1, read on the forward strand.
GGTTGATTACCATGGCCATCGTCAGCGCCGCCGCCGTGACCTTCTTTTTTCGTGATGCGACATTTTCTGCGGATCTGATCGCGACCCAGCTTGAGCCGGTACTGGGTCCGGCCGGGCGGTACGTGTTTGCCGGTGGCCTGCTCGCCGCAGGCCTGACCAGCGCCGTGACGGCACCGTTGGCCGCCGCTTATGCGGTTTGTGGTGCCCTTGGATGGAAGGATTCTGTCGATGGACGGGCGTTTCGAGTAGTCGCCGTGCTGGTCGTGCTCTGTGGCACCGTTTTCGCCGCAACAGGCGCTCGTCCGCTGGCGATGATCCTTTTTGCTCAAGCCGCGAACGGACTGCTGCTTCCGATTATTGCGGCGGTACTGATCTGGCTCATGAATCAGCGCGGCTATTTGAATGAAGCCGCCAACAACTGGCGCAGCAACGCCCTTGGCCTGCTCGTGGTCCTTGTGAGTTTAGGGCTCGGAGGCAACAAGTTGCTGAGCCTGTTCATGGGTTGATGGCTAAGACCGCTCTCACTTTGTGTAAAAAATTACAATATTCTCCTATCGCCATGTTATTTATGATTTTTTTCTATGCAGCGCCATGTAATGTGGTAGCCTGTGTAAGACAGCCATAGACTGTCGGGATAAAGTAGCCCCAGAGCTTCAGGCCGAAGCCTTTGGTGCTTTTGGGTATCCCGATGAGCACAAGGCAGCCATACCATCAGGAGTGGGAGCGGTCAGGTACCGCCAGAAGAGCGGCGCGGCCATCCCCGAGGGGACGATAATGAAACAGGGCCTTCGCACAGCGTGCAGCCGATGGATACACATGAGCGCCCTTTTTTGCGCCATGTTGCTGGGATTATCCGCCTGCGGCGGTGGCGGCGGCAGTGGCGGCGGCTTCATCCCCAGCACGCCTGGAAGCGACCTACTCTCATATACCGTCACGCTTAGCATTGTCGATGCGGACGGTAATCCCATCTCTGTCGTTACCGATATCAACCCCGCCACACTGCGCATTCTTGTTCGTGAGGACAATTTCGATGCAGCGCCTGTTGAAGGTGTTGTTGCTGCTGCTACGGTCAACTCGGCGATCCTGTCCCCCGCTAACGGGCAGGCGCTCACAAATGCCGAAGGCGTAGGGGAACTGCAGATTTTGGCGGGTGACGTCCTCGGCGCTGACACTATTACGGTGACCGTTGAGAGCCCTGCAGGAACTATCACCGCGACCATCGGCGTAGATATTCAAGCGACCGGCGCATCATTGGGCTTCTTCAACGGTACATTGTTTGTCCCCGGACAGATCGGCCTCAGTTCAGACAACATCCCGTTCCGCGGATCCGCGGTGGTCCGTGTAGCGGTCGTAGACGATCTCGGCAATACGGTCAGTAACGTAGAGCAAATCAGATTCAGCAGCGCGTGTTCGCTGAGTGGTCTTGCGGGCTTCCGGGAAGAAGGCGACACCAGTGATGGCACAAGCACCCTGATTGTGGACACGGTCGACGGCCTTGTTTCTGCCGAATACGTGGGTGGTAATTGCGAGACTTCGGATGACCTTACTGCCGAGTTGATCGGCACTAACGCAACGGCCACCGCGTCTATCATGATCGCTGGCCGCGATGCGAACTTTATCGGTTACGTCACCTCCGAGCCCCTCGAAGGCGGGGTTGTTGATGGCCGCACTATCATCTCGCTCGCGGGAACTGGCGGCCCTGGCCGTCCGGAAGTGGCAACTATCACCTTCGAGGTTCTCGAGGAAGCCGTCGTTCTCGCGCCTGGCGATCCGGCTCCCGGAGAACCTGGTTACCTGGACCTTGCTGGTCGCGCCCCTCTTGCCGGCGTTACTGTCGACTTCGCTCTCACCAGCACGCTGGGGGGAATTTCCCTCGGCAATATGTCTGCAGTCAGCGACGCCAATGGACTAGTCGCAGTAGATGTCTTCTCCGGCAACGTCGCAACTTCTACCCTAGTAACGGCCACCTTCGATGCTGCGGCTGACGAAGGTATTGAGCAACTTCAAACCGCGACGTCAAACCAGATCGTCATTGGTACCGGCCTGCCTGACCAAAACTCCGTGAGCATGTCGAGCGAAGTATTCCGCGTGCCCTCCGCCCGAGACATTGACGGTGTTGCTGTTGCTATCACCGTTCGTTTTGCAGACAAGTTCAATAACCCGGTCGCCGATGGCACGCCTGCTTCATTTACCACGGAGTACGGAGCTATTGATTCGTCCTGTATCACGGGCGTAAGCAACGGACAACGGTTCCAGGACCTTCGAAACACCACGGCTCCGCTACGCGGCACCTGTACCGTTCTCTGGATTAGCCAGGAACCTCGCACACCAGTATTCAACACAGACCTTATCCAAACGACAGAGGACGATCTAAGCTACCAATGTCCATCGCACACGGGCTCTTTTGGTCCCTGCCCTGATGACCTGGGCGCCATCCGCGGTTTCCGCAGCACTGTGACCGTAACCTCGGTCGGTGAAGAGTTTTTCGTGGATACCAACGGTAATGGCGTCTACGACCAAGGCGAACCTTTCGAGAACCTGACGGAAGCCTTCACCGATGACAACGAAGACAGCCAATTCACTCCTGTTCAGGGACCGAACTGTCCGCTTCCCAGCACGGATGAAAACTGCGAAGCGGCAGGATTTGAAGAAGAGTTCTTCGACTTTAACGGTGATGGCGATTTCAGCCTGAACGTGGATCCGAACACTGGTGAAGGCGTCTACAACGGTAGCCTCTGCCCTGTCGAAGGTGACGGTATCTTCTGTAGCCGGGATCTGGTGAACGTTCGCGCTGATCTTGTTCTCACGCTGAGCCCCTCAGAGCCCAATGTTGAAGCACTCATCGCGAATACGCGGAACGAGCCTGATGTCGCTACTGACCGGATTACTGAGGGCGATCTCCATGTGATTTATCTGGCAGATGTGTTCAATAACGCACCTGGCGCTGGAACGACAATTTCGCTGACTACCAGCGGTGACTGTACGCTGCTGACCGCGAATAGTTTCACGGCACCGAACACTTCCGTGCCAGGAGCGTTTGGCTTTACCGCCTCTGTAGAGGGAGATGGTGGTGGCGGTCAGCTGATCGTCAGCGCACAGGATCCAGCCAGCACGGCACAAACAGTGGTTCGCTCCTTCCCGTGCGTCACTTTTGCGCCGCCGGATCCGAACCTCGTGCCCGGGGGCACCTAGCGCCCGCGAAAAAGGTCGCGTTTGCGGCCTTTTTTGTGCCTCCAGTTCTGAAAGTCTCGCGCCGTAAAAAGTCAAATCTACGGCTGGAATATGACCGGCTGGCGCTAGCCAGCCGATTTAAACAACGCAATCACGAAGCGTTGTCTTCGCAGAATGCGGTAGGGAGCGGTTTGGTCTGGACGCAGGCTAGTCCAGAATACTGAACAACAGTGCCAGTTTTTTACTTCGCGACAGAGAGTGGAGGAAGTCTCTCGCCGCCGGCGTGTTCTTGAGCACATCCGAGAAACCGGGCAAGGCACTGAAGTCCTGGCCGTCCAGCTCAATAAAAGCCATCTGCCAGTCGTCGTATTCGCGGCTGGTTACATCTCCCTCGCTCACCACCTCAACGCGATGATGGCGCTGGTCTAAACAAATCTTTTCGTAAAGTTTACTGACCACATCGCGGTCGCCTTCCAGAACCTGGAAAAACGAATCGTCCCGGTGCAACAAGAGCCCCGTGATGTTGAGGGCATTGTTCCTTTGCCGGGCTTGCATGAGTAAATTGAGGAGTTGTTCATTATTGAGCGGCGCCGTTTGCGTGCTCACATAACTCAGGGAATAGAGCCCATCTTCGCCAGACTTTGATCTGCCATTGATCGGGACCGCCGCGCGGGGTTTATCTACCACTTTTTGTCCCCATCGCTGTGAACCACTCGTCGCAACGTAATGACCGCCCGCCCCGCTAAGGGAGCTAATAAGCCCTGTCCCAGGCAGTATAGTTAACTATGCTTTACAATAAAAGAATCAAGCAAAGTTGACACTTTTCTTGGGACCTCAACAATCCTCGACAAGCCAGACACAGGCAGGGCTTTCATCTGATCAACCTAGCTCCAGCGCTGCCGCGTACCCGCAAGGTGAGCAATCCCCGACACCGTGAGCGCTATGCCAATGACCTCCGGCGCCCACGAGGCATGAGAAGCGAGTTCAGACGTCACCAGCGCCGCGGCTAACCCCGTTCCTGCAACCAGCGGTGATAACCATGAACCACTAGACCCTCGATTGTCTCGCCCGACCGCTTTGTAAGCGCGGGCACAAAGCTCAAGAACGACGAGGGACAGCACCATAACCGCCGCGGGTCCGTCGGTGAGAAAACCCTCCAGTGTCATAGGGCGCGTCTTCGTAGGCGTGTCAGGCGCGGGCGAGACCCAACAGTTGGGCGAGATCCTTGAAGAAAATGCGAACGTGAGCCTTGGGCCGCTCCCTCACCAATTCCTTCTGTGTGTAGGACTGCCACGTCAGGTATTGCACATCGGGGTCGCGACACATGGAAACAAACTTCTCACGTCGAGAATCGCTGCTATACCAGAACTTCTGCAGTAGCCCGAGAATGAAAAATACCCGGCCATGGAGTTTCATGAAGCGCTTACGAGCGAGGCGAAGCACCTTCGCATCCTTGCTCTCTAGAAACTCCATCATGGTCTCGGCCGCGATTCGACCGCCCAGCATCGCGTAGTAGATCCCCTCACCCGAAGCGGGTGCAACCACGCCAGAGGCATCGCCCGCCAGTAAAACTGCGCGTCCATCATCCCAACGCTTCAAAGGCCTCATGGGAATCGGCGCGCCTTCTTTGCGGATCGTCTTCGCATCGGCCAGACCGACCGCGTCTCGCAGCGATCCCACGGCTTTCGGGGCCGAATAGCCTTTCAGCGCACTTCCACTACCGATGCTTGCCTGGGAGCCATGGGGGAACACCCAGGCATAAAAATCCGGTGATAGACGCCCCTGGTACCAGACATCGCAGCGGTTCGCTTCATAATCGGCGTCACTTCCGATCGGGGGTGCTTCGACGATCTCGTGGTAGGCCACGACAACCTTCAGCTTTTCGGAGCCGGGCACACACTGAGCGGCAACACGGGACTTAGCGCCGTCGGCACCGATGACTGCACGTGCATGAATCTGCTTTTCTGCACCGTCACCGCCGGGCGACTTATCGAGGTAGCGAATCGCGATCGTTTGATCTTGCAGGTATTCAAGCGATTTGAACGCACCGAATTCGAGATCTGCACCGGTTTTCGCTGCCCGCTCGCGTAAGTAGGGATCAAAGTGCTCACGATCCACCATGGCGACATAGGTTTCACCTGTTGGCATATCCACGCGTTCGTTCTTGGGAGAGATCATGCGAGCGGATTTGATACGCGCGACGATCTGGCTGCTGTCGATAGCGAACTGTTCCACGGCTCTGGGCGGGATGGCTCCACCGCAAGGCTTAATGCGAAATCCTCGCTCCATGAGAAACACCGAGTATCCCTGCCGCGCCAGATCTTCAGCCGCGGTCGCTCCCGCGGGACCGCCACCTATCACAGCAACGTCGTAGACTTTTTTCGATGATTCGTTGGGGTTACCGGACATCCATCACCTCTACCATGGCAATTTCGCCAATATCTGGGGTGTGCCTACCGGCCCTGGGGGCCGCGCGCAGCGTGAGAGCAATGCTGGCGGCGGCAACAAACAGCACCGCCTCCAGCGCAAAAACCATTCCGTAAGCCAGGGCAGGCTCAGTGACCAGGGCACGGCTGATATCCACCGCGACCGTGCCGAGAAAACCACCCAGCGCAAAGGCAATGGCCTGAGCGGCACCCCACAATCCCATGCGCAATCCGTCGCGCTTCTCTGCGCCCTCACTTGCCAGCGTCATCATGGACGCGATGGCAGCAACAGCGAAGGCACCGTTGGCCAACCCCAGGAACATGACGTTGGCGCCCAGGGGCCAGCTGCCCGCATTGAATCCACCAAAGACGATACCCAGAAGCGCAACCGCGGAGGCAAAGCAACCTCCCGCAGTCCAGGAACGCAGCGCCTGGGCGCTCGAGTCCTTTCTGAGCAATGTGGTGCATGCCACCAGAAGCATTCCCAGGAGAACACCGCCGTGCTGCACACCGGCAAGCTGCGTAGACTCGCCGGGAGTCATCGCAAAGACAAGGCCGGCAAAGGGCTCGAGAATTAAGTCCTGCCCGCTATAAGCCAGCATGGAGACAAAAACGAACACCGTGAAGCGTCGGGCTTCAGACTCTGCCCACACCACCTTGAGAGCCTCGCGAAAGTCCAATGAAGCGTGCGCCGACGCTGCTTTCTCATCGGCTGGCTCGCCAAGCCCTTGCGGCGCCTGCTTTGGCTCTACACGGTACGTCGCGACGAGGGTCACTACGACCGCCAGTGCAGATACGGTGCCGGTGACCTGAATCAAACGCAGGGGCGAGAACGGATCGAGGTAGTGGCCGGCGACCCCGGCGGTGACCGCAAAGCCCGCAATCATCATGATCCATACAATCGTTGCTGCGGCCGCTTTGCGGTGAGGATCTACATGTTTCGCCAGGGTCACGAGCAGCGAAGTACCAGCCGCGCTGGCGCCAAGTCCGATGGCAGTGAAGGCCAGCGCGCAGATCAGCACGCCCTGCAGCGTGTGCTCAGCCATCCGCACCGTTCCCAGAGCGGCACCGAGACCACCTAGGGCGAGAATAATCATGCCCAGCACAATCCATCCCGTAGTGCGTCCACCCACGTCAGAGCTATGCCCAAAGTGAGGACGGGACATCTGCACAGCGTGATGTATCCCCACGAGAATCCCAGGAAGCATCGCCGGCAATGCGAGCTCTACCACCATAATGCGATTGATGGTGCTCGTGGTGAGCACTACCACCGCCCCCAGACAGGTTTGCACCAGACCCAGGCGCACAATGGCAAACCAGCTCAGCCCCGCCAAAGCATTCATGGAAGCACGCCGCCCACGGCCATGGCGCTGACCATCATCCCAAGCACATACAGCGAAACACCGGTTCCGTTGTACCAAGGCGCCAGCGCTCTTGGGTCTGTCAGCAGGCGTCGCATCGCCCAGCCCTGGGCGAGCAGTGAGCCGGCGATGAGCCCTGCTGCGACCTGATGCCCCCAAGACAGCAACAAGGCGATGACGATCATCTGTGGCACAGCCATGACGACGCAGGCGAGGCGCGCCGCCGTCTCGGCACCAAGCTGTGCCGGCAATGACCGGATGCCGATTTCTCGGTCGCCATCGATGGATTTGAAATCGTTGAGCGTCATGATGCCGTGAGCCCCGAGACTATAGAGGAGCGCCAGCTGAAGGACTTCTGCCCTGGGCATGGCCCCACCCAGGAGGACCGCGGTTCCGGTAACCCAGGCAAGCCCTTCGTAGCTGATGCCGACCGCAGCATTACCCCACCAGCCGTTTTGCTTTAAACGAAGGGGAGGCGCGCTGTAGGCCCAGGCAAGGAGGAGACCCCCCAGCGTTGCCAGCGCCACCCACGCTCCAAGGAGCATGCCAAAAGCCATAGCAAGTGCGGACCAGGCGATGGCGAAGTAAAGCCCCCACTCGCCGGGAACTCTCCCGGAAGGAATCGGCCGGTAAGGCTCGTTGATGGCATCGACGTGGCGATCAAACCAGTCGTTGACGATCTGACTGCCACCACAAACCAGCGGTCCGACGAGCAGCACACCGGCGATGAGAAGCCAGATATTGTCCGACAGCGCCTGACCGGAGGAGACGGCGCCGCAAAGGAAGGCCCACATGGGTGGAAACCAGGTGATGGGCTTCAGGAGTTCAAGCAGCGCCCTGGGTTGGGGAAAGGTACGAGGAGTAGCTCTGACGTCGACACGCTGCATGCGTGTAATATAGAAACGTCACTTTTAAGTGTCAATTTAAATTGACGCATTGGTTTTCGCCGAAAGTTGACACTCCTCAGAGGCGATCAGGCGTCGTCGTGCCCATCACCACCAATATTGAAGCGGCGAAGCTTCGCGTACAGCGATTGACGAGATAAACCCAGCAATTCGGCGGCCGATGCCCGGTTGTCCTGGGTCACCTCCAGCGCCGTTTCGATGCAAAGAGCTTCAATGAGGTCCGTAGATTCACGCACCAGTTCTTTAAGGGGAACGCGGCCCACTCTCTGCGTCACTTGATCGATAGAGCTTGGAAGCTTTGAAGCCACGGGATGATCATGGGTCACGCGCCGCTCGATATCGCGAATAAACAGTGCGAAAGCGGCGGAGTCGGCTTCATCGAGCCGGCAGGCCGAAACCTCGACCTGAGCCGGTATACCCGACTGCGGCATGAGTGTTGATGAGAACAGCTTCACCACCGACTTCTCTCGCAGGTTGGACAAAAGCACGCTAACGTCCACACCGCTGCGCCCTAGCCACCGGTCCGCCGAGTGACCGAGCACCTGTTCTTCGGCCACCAGCTGGGCAAGCTCCAGGTAGCTTCGATTGGCGGCGAGAATTCGACCATCATCGTCCACAAGCAGAACGGCATCGGGAGCTTCACGGAGCATCTCGGGCATGACGGTACTCGCGCCGTCAGCGCTGACCGCCGAACCGTCGCGCAAACCCAACCGCAGGAGATAGCGCTCCTCACCGGCCTGGCGAAGGAAACTGGCAGAGACATCCACTCGGCGGTCGCCATCAGCAAGACGGACGTTGTGGAGCTGCGCTCGCCCTACGGCGCGGATTTCTGCAAGCAAATCCTGCAACGGGCGACTTGCTTCCTCGACGAAGCCGCGCGGAAATACTTTTCCCACCACGCCCTTGTCGCCATCACCCAGCAGTTCGTTGGCCCGAGGATTCGACTCCAGAACGCGCAGCGTCGCGGCATCGAGCACCAGAACGCCGTCTCCCACCATGTCAAAAAGGCGTCGGTAGCGAGTTTCGACCTGGCGAAGTCGCCAGTAATCCTGCTCGAGCGCGACCTGGGCGTTCACGAGTTGCTGACGCAGGCTGGCGCTAGGCCGCAGGTCAGTCCCCGCGGCAACAAACCCGCCATCCCCGGCGGGCACCAGCTGATACTGCATGGGTAGCCCCTCGGGAAACCCGTCGACACGATGGGTCAAATCGATGCGTCCAGCACCGCCCTCTGCGGCCGCCGCGAACGCTTCTGCTACGGCGGCCTTGTCGCCCGACAGGAGCCCATCGCCAAATTTCCGGCCAGTCCAACTCGTAGCAAGGGATTGGGGAAGTTCTTCGCTAGTGAGATCGACAGAGGTGATGACCCCATCGCCATCGAGTGTCAGCGTCAGATCAACAACACACCCTAAAAGGGCGACCAGGGCGGACTTAGTCTGTTCAGCGAGCAAGAGTCTTGATCCGGTAAAGCGGGCATTTTTCGTTTTGAGGCACCGTTAGAACACCTTGGGAACCCCGAAGGGGTGCGATTATTGCACTCGTCACGTGGAGTTAACACTGTTGCCAAGACTCGCAGGTTTACAGTAAAGCCCACACGCCCTAAAGTGTCAATTCTGTTCAACTTTTAAAGTGTAAATCTTAATTGACATACTCCCCGCCCAACACTACATTGAAGAAGAAGGATCACTGGGTGTTCGATCAGGGATCGGTGCATGGGTAAAAGCAATAAGAGCGCGAAGCGCAGCGCGCCGCTGTACACCAACGAGGAGCGGCAGCGCCGCGATGAAAGCCACTGGACTGTCGTTCAGGGTATTCTCGCGCCCCTGCAGTTCCTGGTTTTTCTGATCAGTCTGGGTCTGGTCATCAACACGCTGGTCACCGGCAATGGCATGGAGGCCGCTACCGCCTCCATCATCCTCAAAACCCTCATTCTTTACACCATCATGATCACCGGCGCGATCTGGGAGAAGGTCGTGTTTGGTCAGTACCTTTTTGCGCCCTCCTTCTTCTGGGAAGACGTCGTAAGCATGGCCGTCATTGCCCTTCACACGGCTTATTTACTCTGCTGGCTGATGAACATTGGAACGCCAGTACAGCAGCTTTGGGTCGCCCTCGCTGCTTATGCGACCTACGTCATCAACGCCGCCCAGTTTCTCCACAAACTCCGCCTTGCACGACGTCATGACCCAAGCGCAAACCTGGCGCTCGCTCAACAGGGGGGCTATCGGTGAGCACGGGGGTTCTGGCCAGCGACTGTGAAAACAGCACCACCGCCGATGTGAAGATTGAGCGCGGCCAGAGGGCTGTGTTCTGTGGCTTGACGTCTATCGTCTGGCTCCATCGCAAACTGCCCGACGCCTTCTTCCTCGTTGTGGGATCACGCACCTGCGCGCACCTGCTGCAATCAGCAGCCGGAGTGATGATCTTTGCCGAGCCACGCTTTGCCACCGCCATTCTCCAGGATCGAGACCTTGCCGGCATGGCTGACTGCCATGAGGAACTCGATCGGGTCGTGGCGGAACTGCTCGAGAGACGGCCGGAAATCAAGACGCTGTTCCTGGTTGGATCCTGTCCTTCGGAGGTCATAAAACTCGATCTGGATAACGCTGCTAATCGGCTTCAGACCCGCCACGAGGGCCGCGTCCGTATGGTGGCGTTTAGCGGATCCGGCATTGAGACCACCTTCACCCAAGGCGAAGACAGTTGCCTGACAGCGCTCGTGAATTCTGCCCCATCGGAGGGTGACGCGCCCGCCCTGGTCATCGCCGGAACCCTGTCAGACATCATCGAAGACCAGTTCCAGCGCCTTTTCGCGGCCTTGGGTATCGAATCTGTCGCCTTCCTACCGTCCCGGCATGGTGGTGGTGTTCCGGTCATCGGGAAGAACACCCGCGTTTTGCTGGCCCAACCCTTCCTGACGGCGACGGCGCAAGCCCTTGAAAAGCGCGGAGCCACCATTCTCAGTGCGCCCTACCCCCTGGGCGCCGAAGGCAGTCGCTTTTGGTTCAAGGCAGCCGCGGATGCCTTTGGTGTTAACGCCGAACTCTTCGACAGAACCATCGCAGCCCCCATGGCGCGCGCCGAGCAAGCCGTTGGAGCCCAGCGCGAGAAGCTGCGGGGCAAAAAAATTGCGTTCCTTCCCGACTCTCAGCTTGAGGTGCCCCTGGCGCGCTTCCTGGCCAGAGAATGCGACATGGAGATCGATTCCGTGGCGACGCCGTTCCACGACCCCCAGCGTATGGCCGCGGAAGTCGCACTCCTCGGCGTAGACATTCCCATCATCGAGGGTGGCGATCTAGAGACGCGCCTGGCCCACATCCGCGAGGAGCGGCCAGACCTGACCGTTTGCGGCATGGGTATAGCGAACCCCCTCGAAGCAGAGAACCTGCGCAGCAAATGGTCTGTTGAGTTGGTGTTCAGCCCTATTCAAGGCTTTGACCAAGCTGGCGATCTTGCGGGCCTGTTCTCCAGGCCCCTGTCCCGACAGTCGCGGCTGGAGTTTTAGCGTGCAGCTTTCCCTCTGGACCTATGAAGGACCGCCTCACGTTGGTGCCATCCGCATCGCTGCGTCCATGAAGGGTGTCCACCTGCTTTTGCATGCGCCGCAGGGTGACAGCTACGCGGACCTGCTCTTTACCATGATCGAGCGCGACGACCATCGACCACCAGTGACCTACACCACCTTTCAAGCGCGGGATTTGGGTAGTGACACAGCCGATCTGGTTCTGCGATCCGCGAAAGCTGCCGTGGACACGCATCAGCCCCAGGTTCTTCTCGTTGGAGACTCCTGCACTGCTGAATTGCTTCAGGATCAGCCGGGCACGCTGGTGAGCAGTGGTGGTGTCGATGTACCGGTAATCCCCGTAGAGATGCTCGCGTATTCGAGAAAAGAAAACTGGGGGGCCGGTGAGACCCTTTACACGATTATCCGTGGCCTTCTCCAGCACAAGACCCCAGCGCCCGGTACGGAGCCCGCACCAGGGATTGCGGGTTCTGTGAACATTATTGGGCCCAGTTCCCTGGGCTTTCGTTGCCGCGACGATGTGCGCGAGATTCGATGCCTTCTGGAGTCTATGGGCGTTACGGTGAACGTCGTCGCACCCCTTGGCGCCAGCCCCCAAGACCTTCTGCGCTTGCCCGACGCACAGGCGAATATCTGTCTGTACCCGGAGGTTGCCGGGCCGGCATGCGACTGGCTTCAGCGTAACTTCAAGCAACCGACCATTCGTACCGTCCCCATCGGAGTTGGCGCGACCAAGGCCTTTATGGCAGAGGTACGCGAAACCCTGGGACTCACAGCGCAGGAAACCGCGGAAGAGTCTCGGTTGCCGTGGTATTCAAAATCTGTGGATTCCACGTACCTCACAGGCAAACGGGTATTTATTTTTGGCGATGCGACCCACGCCATCGCTGCGGCGCGCATCGCCGATCAGGAGCTTGCCTTCGACGTCGTTGGCCTTGGCACCTACTCGCGCGAACAAGCCCGTGGCGTTCGCGAGGCTGCTTCCGCCCTCGAACTAAAAGCGCTAATTACCGACGATTATCTGGAAGTAGAAAAAGCCATCAGTGAAGTGCAGCCGGAGCTTGTGCTCGGCACGCAGATGGAACGGCATATTTCCAAGAGACTTGGCATCCCTTGCGCCGTGATCTCCACCCCAGCACATGTGCAGGACTACCCGGCCCGGTACTCGCCCCAAATGGGGTTCGAAGGTGCCAATGTCATTTTCGACACCTGGGTCCACCCGTTGATGATGGGGCTTGAGGAACATCTTCTCGCCATGTTCCGGGAGGACTTCGAATTTCATGATGACGTGCAGCCTTCCCATCTCGCCGCCGAGGGTCACGTTACGCGGCCAGCAGGGTCTGGGGACAGCACAGAAACTGCGGGCGCAGGCCCGACCTGGGATCTAAACGCAGAACGGGAACTGCGCAAGATCCCGTTCTTCGTGCGGGGCAAGGCACGAAGAAATACAGAACAGTTTGCCGCCGATCAGGGGGTCAGCATTATCAAGGTGGACACGCTCTATGAAGCGAAAGCCCACTTCAGCCGCTGACACGTCGCTAAAATTTGTCCTTGTCACGCTGGACAACCACGTGACGGGCAGCCTTCGTCGTGCGGCAAATTCATTGGAGAAAGAGGCCCCCGGGCTCGAGGTAAAGGTCCACGCCGCTGCGGACTGGGGTGACGCCCCTACCCTTGAGCGCTGCCTTGCGGATATTGCGACGGGTGACATTATCGTCGTGAACATGCTGTTCATGGAGGAACACATCAACGCGGTACTCCCCGCGCTGCAGCAACGCCGCGATGCCTGCGACGCCATGATTTGCTGCATGTCGGCTGCGGAAGTTATGAAGCTCACACGCATGGGCAAATTCACCATGGACGGTGAAGTCAGTGGGCCCGTGGCGTTGCTTAAGCGATTACGCGGAAAAGGCGAGGATCGAAGCGCCAGCGCTGGCGCCCGCCAACTCCGCGTCCTGCGACGCCTGCCCAAGTTGCTGAAGTTCATACCCGGAACAGCACAGGACGTCCGCGCCTATTTTCTTACGCTCCAGTATTGGCTGGCTGGCTCCGAAGAGAACCTTGGGCGCATGGTGGCCTTCCTCACGGACCGCTACGCGGCTGGCGAAAGAGAAGCCCTGCGCGGCGTGCTAAAGACCAGTGATCCGATCCACTATCCCGACGTGGGAGTGTACGACCCGTCGGCGGCAGCGCCCGTGAGCGAGAAACTGACGCGATCCAGTCGCAAGAAAACCATTGGCACTGTGGGTCTGCTGATCATGCGCTCCTACGCCCTGGCAGGAAACACGGCGCACTACGACGCAGTAATCGAAGCACTTCGCGCCCGCGGCCTGCGCGTTGTTACCGCGTTTGCAAGCGGCCTCGACGCGCGGCCGGCCATAGAAAAGTACTTTCTCGCCAAAGACGGAACGCCGCAGATAGATTTGCTACTTTCATTGACCGGCTTCTCCCTCGTGGGCGGACCCGCCTACAACGACAGCGCGGCCGCTGAGACCATGCTCAGAGACCTCGACGTTCCCTACATTGCGGCCCATGCACTGGAGTTTCAAAGCCTCGAGCACTGGCAGGACAGTGACCATGGATTGATGCCTATTGAAACCACCATGATGGTGGCCATCCCTGAACTTGACGGCGCCACCATGCCATCGGTATTCGGTGGACGGGGCGAGCAAAGCACAGATGCAGGCGAGGATGCTCACGCAATGCAAGGGCATCAGGAACGCGTTGATGCCCTGGCAGATCGCATCGCGCGCGTTGTGGGACTGCGCCGCGCCGAGCGTGCCGAGCGCCGGGTCGCCATGGTGATCTTTAACTTCCCGCCGCACTCAGGAAATACAGGTACAGCCGCAAATCTGTCGGTGTTTCAGTCCCTGTTCAACACGCTCAAAGCCATGGGCGAAGCGGGGTACTCCGTCGATTTGCCTGAGTCCGTCGATGCTCTGCGAACGGCCATTATCGAAGGCAATGCCGATCGATTCGGCAGCATTGCCAATGTCCATGCGCGTATCAGCGCCGATGACCATGTGGCGCGAGAGCCTCACCTCGCCGAGATCGAAAAGCAGTGGGGCCCCGTGCCCGGTAAGCAGCTCACGGACGGGCAGTCCCTGTTTGTGCTCGGGGCGCAATTTGGGAACATCTTTATCGGTGTGCAGCCGGGTTTTGGCTACGAAGGTGATCCCATGCGACTGCTGTTTGAGCGTGGTTTCACACCGACTCACGCTTTTTCGGCGTTTTACCGCTATATCCGCGAAGATTTCAATGCTCACGCCGTACTGCACTTTGGGACACACGGTGCTCTGGAGTTCATGCCGGGCAAACAGACCGGGATGGCGGGAGATTGCTGGCCTCAGCGTCTCATCGGTGACCTCCCCCACTATTACCTTTACGCCGCAAACAATCCGTCTGAGGGTCTCATCGCCAAACGGCGCTCGGGAGCCACCCTCATCAGCTATCTGACGCCGCCGGTGGCACGGGCCGATCTCTACCAGGGTCTGGTGGAACTCAAAGCGTCTGTGGACCGATGGCGCACAGGGCAAGATGAGGCGCCAGACGTTCGAAGTGACCTCGCGGCGCTCATACAGAGCCAGGGCCATGAACTGGACCTCTGCGAGGCGTCGCCCGTTTGGAACAGCGACAGCATTGAACCCATCGAAACCTTGCGCCGTGATCTTCTCGAGCTTGAGGAGGCCCTCATTCCCTATGGCCTTCACGTTGTGGGTGAGTGTCATTCCGCCGACGAGCGTCGCGATATGCTCAAGGCCATTGCTAAAGCCAGCCACGAGATTGATCTCCGCGATGCACACGTTGATGCGCTCCAGGTGGGGGACCTCACGCATCTGGAAAAACTTCTGGGTGAGGTGCTCGAAGAACCGGGCGACGTGCACCAGCTGACTTCGGCGCTCCTTCACGCGGAACGGGAGCTCTCACGCAATCCCGAACTCGACGCGCTGATCCATGCCCTGGATGGGGGATTTGTACCACCCGTATCGGGTGGCGATGTGCTGCGCAGCACCGACATTCTCCCCACGGGACGAAATCTTCACGGCTTTGATCCCTTCCGACTCCCAAGCGCCTTCGCCATGAAGGAAGGCCAGCGCCAGGCGCAGGAGCTCCTCACACGCCACGGTGAGTCGGCACAGCAGATGCCAGAGTCCATCGCATTGGTGCTATGGGGCTCGGACAACATGAAAACGGAGGGTGGGCCCATTGCTCAGGCTCTAGCGCTCATGGGCGCCGAACCACGGTTCGACGGCTACGGACGCGTGAGCGGCGCACGCCTTCTACCCCTCGAAGACCTCGGCCGCCCGAGGATAGACGTGATCATGACCCTGTCGGGCATTTTCCGGGATCTTCTGCCATTACAGACACGTATGCTGGCCGAGGCGGCTTACCTTGCTGCTTCAGCGGACGAACCCATCGAGCAAAACTTCGTCCGAAAACATGCCCTTGAGCAGATGGAGCAGGAGGGAGTCGACTTTGAGACCGCGGCGCTGCGCGTCTTCAGTAACGCCGAAGGCGCTTACGGGTCGAACGTCAACCTTCTGGTGGATAGCAGTCGCTGGGACGACGAGGGAGAACTCGCGGACACCTACACCGCACGCAAATGTTTTGCTTACGGTCGCGATGGTGTCGCCGCGCCCCAGGCGGAGCACCTGAACCGAATGCTTGCGACCGTCGATCTCGCCTACCAGAACCTCGATTCCGTTGAGGTCGGCATTACCTCTCTTGATCAGTACTTCGACACGCTCGGCGGTATCAGCCGCGCGGTTAAACGCGCTAGAGATGGAGAGGAAGTGCCGGTTTACATCTCCGATCAAACGACGGGCTCGGGTGCCGTACGCACCCTCGAAGAACAGGTTGCCCTCGAGACTCGAACGCGCATTCTCAATCCGAAGTGGTATGAGAGCGTGCTGGAACACGGATTCGAGGGTGTCCGCCAGATCGAATCCCACGTCACAAATACCATGGGCTGGTCGGCAACGACGGGCCAGGTGTCACCCTGGGTTTACCAGCGCCTCTCTGAGACCTTCATTCTCGATGACGCCATGCGCGAGCGTCTTGCCGCGCTGAACCCCCACTCCGCAGTCAAGGTTGTTCACAGACTCTTGGAAGCACATGAGCGGGAGTACTGGAAACCTGACGAAGAAAGCCTCGAGGCACTGCACCGTGCCAGTGAAGATCTCGAGGATTGGCTTGAAGGCATTGCTGAAGAGGTTGCCGCATGAATACACCCGTGAACATCCCCGTTCGTGAGATTGACCCCACGGACAGCAGGGGTCTTGATGGCGATGGCAGTCTGCAGGTTCACCTCGACCCGGACGTCCAGATTGACAAGGCGAAGGTCTTCGCCGTCTACGGTAAAGGCGGCATCGGGAAGAGCACCACGTCATCCAATCTATCCGTTGCCTTCTCGAAACTTGGCAAGCGGGTCATCCAAATCGGATGTGACCCGAAACATGATTCCACGTTCACGCTGACCAAGGCACTTATGCCGACGGTGATCGACGTACTCGAATCTGTGGAGTTCCACTCGGAGGAACTCACGCCTGATGACTATATGTACGAGGGCTACAACGGCGTTATGTGCGTCGAAGCCGGCGGCCCTCCTGCGGGCACAGGCTGCGGTGGCTACGTGGTGGGACAGACCGTCAAACTGCTCAAGCAGCACCACCTCCTCGATGACGCCGATGTTGTCATCTTCGATGTCCTTGGAGACGTCGTCTGCGGCGGGTTCGCCTCGCCGCTTCAGCATGCCGAGCGGGCCCTGGTTGTCACGGCAAATGACTTCGATTCAATTTTTGCCGCCAATCGCATCGCTTCCGCGATAAAGGCAAAAGCCAAAAACTATCCGGTACGTCTTGGTGGGGTGATTGCCAACCGAAGCGCAGCGACGGACGAAATCGATCGGTTCAATGAGCAGGTCGGTCTTAAGCGTCTGGCGCATTTCCCCGATCTTGATGTCATCCGACGTAGCCGCCTCAAAAAGTCCACGCTCTTCGAAATGGACGATGCTCCCGGACTCGCGGAAGTTCAGCAGGAGTATTTACAGCTCGCCTCCAGACTCTGGGAAGGCGTTGATCCCCTGGACGCTCAGCCCATGAAAGATCGCGATCTCTTTGATTTCTTGGGCTTCGACTAATGAGTGAGACGAGCTATCACCAGCGTCGCGCCGAGATCGAACACTACTTCGATCGCACGGCGGTTGATGCCTGGTCCCGGCTGACAACGACCGACCCGGTTAGCCGAATTCGGCAGACGGTGCGCGAGGGTCGTGATGAGATGCGGCTGCGCCTCCTTAATTGGCTACCCAAAGATCTCACCGGTTTGCGTGTTCTCGACGCTGGTTGCGGTACAGGGCTGCTCTCCGTAGACATGGCCCGCAGAGGTGCCAACGTACTGGCCGTTGATCTGTCGCCGCAACTCATTGAGCTCGCCCGCGAACGCCTGCCCAGGGACGTCGGTAGCGGTCGCATCAACTTCGTCGTTGGCGATATGGCGAGTGCGGCAGAAGGAGAGTTCGATCATATCGTCGCTATGGACTCCCTGATTCACTACGCGGTCAGCGACGGCGTCAACGTATTAGCCCAATTGGCACCCCGGGTCCGTGGCAGCATTCTGTTTACCCATGCGCCTGCGACACCTCTGTTACGCGCCATGCATGCGGCGGGAAAACTATTCCCCCGCAGCGATCGTTCACCGGCCATCCAACCGGTCAGCCAGCAGGCGCTTCGCAAAATGATGGGGCAGCATCCTGCCCTTGAAGCATGGCACGAGGGGCGTGCAGAGCGAACCCATCGGGGCTTTTACATTTCTCAGGCGCAGGAGTTGGTGCGACGGTGAATCTCACGAGGCTCAGCCAGCGCGTTTTCCCATCGCGAGCGCTCCTCGCGATGATGCCGTATGCGCCAGACAGCGAATCTGAGCCTTCCCTGGGGCGCATTGCGCGATTATCGCTGTTCCAGGTTTCTGTCGGCATCGCCGCAGTGCTGCTTACGGGCACTTTGAATCGGATCATGGTCCTCGAATTGCAGCAGCCCGCCTGGCTGGTGTCCGTAATGGTCGCGCTTCCCCTGTTTTTCGCGCCCCTGCGTGTGCTCATTGGCTTTCGCTCCGACAATTATCGCTCCCTCATAGGATGGCGCCGCGTGCCCTACCTCTGGGGTGGGACACTGCTGCAGTTCGGCGGTCTCGCCATCATGCCCTTCGCACTTATCGTGCTGACGGAGCCAACAACAGCCCCCACATGGGTCGGCCCTGGCGCCACGGCCCTGGCCTTCCTGCTTGTTGGCGCGGGTTTGCACACGACACAAACCGCCGGGCTTGCGCTGGCGACAGACATCACGAGTGATCATATGCGCCCGAATGTGGTCGCTATGCTTTACGTCATGCTGCTACTGGGGACGATTGGTAGTTCCCTGCTGATTTCCCTGCTGCTTGCCGATTTCGACTACCTACGCCTGATTAAGGTCATCCAGGGCGCCGCTGTGGTCACCATCGTCCTTAACGTCATTGCCTTGTGGCGACAGGAGAGCCTGAACCCCAATCAGACCGATCCTCAGCGAACGCGTCCCAGCTTCAGAGAAGCCTTAGCGCGTTTTATGGGCGAGCGACGAGCACGCCGCCTGCTCCTGGGCATTGGACTAGGTACGGCAGCTTTTAATATGCAGGACATTCTGCTGGAGCCCTATGGAGGCGAAGTCCTTGGAATGTCCGTGAGTGGGACTACGGGGCTATCCGCAGTGTGGGCGACAGGAATGCTGGCGGCATTCGTGACGGCTTCGCGGATGCAGAACCAGGGTTCGAACCCTCTTCGGGTCGCAGGCGCGGGTCTCGTTATCGGGCTTTTTGCCTTCGCCGCTGTGATCTGCGCCGCGCCGGTTAACTCCGCATCGCTGTTTGTCTGCGGAGCGTTCCTCATCGGTGTTGGCGGTGGGTTGTTTGCGGTGGGAACGCTGTCGGAGGCCATGGATCTGGGTACCGAGGAGGAGAAGGGCCTAGCCCTTGGCACCTGGGGCGCCGTACAGGCAACGAGCGCGGGTATCGCCATCGCCCTTGGCGGAGCCATCAAGGATGCCATTAGCTACCTCGCCATCAACGGCAGCCTTGGCCCCGCACTGGACACCGTGCAGGCGGGTTATAGCACCGTCTACCACATCGAAATTTTGCTGCTCTTTGCAGCCTTAGTCGCTATTGGCCCACTTGTGAGTGGCGCCACGGCGCAAAACCGGGGATTGCAACTACAGGATTTTCCCACCTGACACGTGCCCAAAAGGGAGGGCGTCACATGGAATTTGGTAACGTAACCAGCTATATCGATCTGCCGCAGCTACTGCTGTATCTGTTCTGGCTGTTTTTCTTCTCACTCGTTGTGTACCTGCACAATGAGTCAAAAAGGGAAGGCTATCCACTGGTCGATTCCCACGACCCAAATTACCGAGGGGGCACTCTGTGGGGATTTCCAAAACCCAAAACTTTCACGCTGCCCCACGGTCAGGGCACGCGAGTGGCTCCAAAGGCTGATCCTCAGTACGAACTGAAAGCGAAGCAGACGGTGCCTGGCCCGGGCTTCCCCATCGAGCCCACGGGCAACCCTATGCTGGATGGTATTGGCCCCGCCGCCTGGGCAATTCGTCCGGAAAAGCCCGACTTGACTCACGATCACGGCACGCCTCGCATCATTCCCATGCGAGTTGCCAGCGACTGGATGATCGAAACCCGGGATCCCGATCCGCGAGGCAAGACCATATACGGCGTAGACGGTGAGGCCGGTGGCACGATCACGGACGCGTGGATTGACCTCAGCGAGCCGCATATTCGGTACCTCGAAATCGACGCCGGTGGCCGACGAGTGATGATGCCCATGAACTTTGCCCGCGTGAAACGTAATGGCGATGTGGTCGCCAAATCGGTGTGCGGCAAGCACTTTGCCGATGCGCCGACGTCAGCAGATCCCGACTTTGTCACCCTGCAGGAAGAAGACAAGATCTGCGCCTACTACGGTGGCGGTTATCTGTATGCATTGGATGAGCGCAGGGAACCGCTGCTATGAGTCATCAGAGCTACATCGATGAGCCGGTAGCTGGCCTGCAGGAACAGCTACCGGCGGATGAGGAGATTATCTGGCGGGGGTTCCCGGATCGTCGCCTGTTGGCTCGGCGAGTCTTCTTTGTGAGAGCCGTAAGCCTCTACTTCCTGGCGCTGCTCGGTGTCCATTTGTTCGTGCAATGGTCGCCCGGCGCCAGTATCGCGGCGCTACTCACAGACAATGCATGGATGGCTGCACTGGCGGGCTGCGCTCTGTTATTGCTGTTGGGACTGGCCTACGCCTACTCCCAAACCACGCTATATACGCTCACCACCAAACGCCTGGTGCTGCGCATTGGTTTTGCGATTCCCATGGTGATCAACATCCCCTTGTCCACGGTGAGAGCCGCCGATTTGAGGCGGTTCTCCGATGGAAGCGGCGACATCATTCTCACGCTGTGCGATGGCAAGCGTATGTCCTACATCATCCTGTGGCCGCACGTTGCACCATGGAAGATGTTCAGTCCAAAACCGGCCCTTCGGTGCTTGGTACGTCCCGATCTTGCCGCCGCAGCGCTGGCCAGTGTCGCACCCGCCTCCCCTGCACCCAGTGGTGGACGCGAAGCGGACGCGGAAGCACCGGTAACGGGGTCCATGGGCGATGCCCTGGCCGCCGCGCGTTGAGGAAGAGAGACATGGAGCACTCTGACCCGGCTGAGATCGAAAAGAAACGCGCCACTGCACGACGCACCGTGCGCGGTATGCAATGGGTGACCTCGGCTGCGATTGTCGCTTTGATTCTGACGGTCATTGCGACGTGGACTGGATATCAGGCACCGACAGTAGCCGACAGCCCTGTTGTTGAGTCCAGAGAGCTGGTTTTTGCCGATGTATCGCGCGGGGTCATTGAAGTGCGAGAAGCGCACAGGCAGGAACTGCTTCTGCGAATTGGCATGGGAGAACAGGTCTTTCTGCGCACGGTTGTTCGCGGCCTTGCTCGGCAAAGAAAAGCCGTGAATGAAGACCGTGATGCGCCTTTCACCCTCTCCCGGCTGGCCGATGGTCGCCTGACGCTCTCCGACGAAATCACCGGGGAGTTGATCCAGCTCAATGCCTTTGGCCCCGACAATCTTGTCGTTTTTGAGCAGCTGCTGGAAGATGCAAGCTTCCCACAACTTGCGGCTGTTGAGCCCAGAGCGCCCTAGGCAATGGGCTACATTGTGGCGCTTCTGACGGTCATCTTCCTGTGGTGGTTGAGCACGGGCGTCATACTCATGCTGAGTCGCAGTGAAAAGCGGGCCCAGTTTCAGAATCTGGTTTTGCTGTCGCTCACTTCACTGGCATGCCTAGCCCTTGTTCCTGCCGTAAATATGAACGCGACAACCTTCGCGTCCGTGATGGGTTTCGGCCAGGGACTGGTCATCTGGGCATGGCTTGAATACACCTATCTCAGCGGCTACCTAACAGGCCCCCAAAAAGCGCCGTGCCCGGAGGGCAGCACCGATTGGGAGCGCTTCGTCCTTGGCATCAAAACGAGCATCTATCACGACGTGGCGGTTATCGCAGCCGTGGGAATTGTGCTCGCCATGAGTGTCGCTGGCCCCAACAAAATAGCGCTTTATACGCTGCTGAGCCTTTGGGCCATGCGCTGGAGCGCAAAACTCAATCTCTTCCTGGGCGTGAGAAACTACAATGTCGACTGGTTTCCGTCCCATCTCCAGCATCTGGACAGCTACACGAAACGAGCACCTCTAAATGCTCTTTTCCCGCTGTCTGTCACCGCTGGAACGGTGGCAGCAGCCTTAGCCATTCATCAGGGAGCCACGTCGGGAACCGGCTACGATCAGATGGCTGGGCTTTTGATTGGAGCACTGCTGACTCTTGGCGTGTTGGAGCACTGGTTCCTGGTACTCCCGTTCAACGAAAGCCAATTGTGGCGGTGGGCCGTCAGCAAGCCCTCCTCGACACCTGCGGAGCCAGTTCAACCGCAACTCGCCTCTGTCCACACGCTGTGTCCGAAAGAGCGCACGAGCCCCCTTTCGTGACACCCTCTTATGTTGCAATTTATGGACTTGAGGACTACCTTGTTCTGAGGGGTACTGTGAGCCCCGCGGCTACTGCAGTGAATGAGCCGAATAATAAAGCGACCGATCAAGCCCCGCTCGAGCCAGCGACACTCAACACGTTGGCATTGACGGCGGATCACAGGACTTGCCGGGGGTTGTCGCAATGAAAGATTCTCAAGGCCCAGCTGCAGGGTCGCGTTCTGAAGCAGACGAAGCGCGTCTAATGATTACGGCTGGCGGTCATGTATCTGGCGTAAGCAAAACGCTTTACTCCGAACTCATCGCTCTCGACGAAGAATGCAGCGCTGAAGACTATGCCGATGCCCTCACCATCAATGATTGTGAGGAAGAGGCTGTATCGATCTATGTTCGCTTGCCACTGCATGAGCAATTCGGCGACGTCTGCCAGGATGGCGGCGGTCTTGGACATGACTCACGCCAGATAGATCGATATCTCGATGCACTGTGTAAGGAACTCGAACTCGTCAGCCGAAAGCTGAGCCGAAAACCCCTTTTGCAGCAGCTGCATTTGGGCGGAGGCGCACCAAACTGTTTGTCAGAGATACAGCTTGCCAGGCTGTTCGATCATCTCGATAGCCACTTTTCCATAACGGACGACACCGAAGCCAGCGTCGATGCTACGGTGTACCGCGCTTCTTTGACCCAGCTCTCGCTCCTTAAAGGATTCGGATTCCAGGGTCTCAACATCGACTTGTCCGGGGTTGATCGCCCGACCTTTGACGGCTTGGGACAATACCAATCCCTCGCCGTAGTTGGGGATGTGGTCCGCAATGCACGTGGGCTAGGCTTCGATACGCTCACGGTCAGCCTGCGCTATGGCGCACCACATCACGACATCGCCGGTATGGCGTCGCTGGCGGCACGCGTTTTAGCCCTTGAACCAGATCGCATTTACTGTGGCTCCGTTAAAACCGCGGGCGACAGCACCGGTCTCGCGGCACCGCGAGCGTCTCTGGCAGACCGCGTTGCCATGTTTAACCAGATTCTCGAACGTTTCGATAACGCCGGTTATAACTGGGTGGGTCTGGACTGCTTTGCGCGACCCGATGATGTAATCAGCGCTGCACAAGACAAGGGAGCGCTGCGACGCAACTGGATCGGGTACACAGACAAGCCAGGACGCACGATGCTGGGCTTTGGTAGCGCAGCGCGTACGGACCTCCCAAATCTGTCCTTGCAAAACCACTACTCAGTGAATGCTTGGCAAACGGAACTCGAACAGGAAAACCTACCGGTGAGTGCCGGAAAGCGCCTCAGTGGGGCTCAGCGCGCTCGGCGCAATGCGCTTTCTGATTTGATGTGCAACATGCGTATCAACGATGCTGACGGCCTCGTTCTGGGCAGTCAAGCCGGCGAGCAAAGTCTTGAGTCACTCTTGGAGTTTGGGGTGATTTCGCTGTCGGGCAGCACTCTGGCCGTCACGGACGAAGGTCGACTTGCACTGCAGCAAATCTGGGCAACCGCTTAGCGACTCTCAATTCGGCAACTCGGCGATTCGCCGATTCGGCAACTCACCAATTCGGCAAGCCGGCAATACGCCAACCCGGCAGTCCACCAGCTAGGCAACCCACCAGCTCGCCAATCCTCCAGCCTAGCGATCCGGCGGTCCACTTATCCTCCGATCAGCGCATCAGCCCGGTATCGCGGGTGTTTAACAGAGCGTACCAGCCTGTCTGATCCGTGCCTGAACGCGATGGAGTTCCCCGCTTATGGGGCGCACGATCTCCTGTGCCACCGGATTCGCCTATGGTTCGTTGATGTTCGCCTACATCAGGCGACTTTTGCACCTTTGCGGCGGTATCAGCTCGTGTTCCCATACCTCACCTTGGATCGTCCGAAGCTATAGCTTGTTGGTGCCCAAACAGTGATCGAAAAATGCCTGCCGACCGTAATATGTAGGTAGATGGTGCCCACTCAACTTTGTGCGCGTCATTCAGTCTTGGCTTTCCTGAATCAGGCAGAGCGGGATTTACAAATAACACTGGAGAGATGTCACGAATGACGAACAACAAGAGCAATGCCCTCAAGGTATCGACGCTGACCAAACTGTCTGCGGCGCTGGCCCTTAGCGCGGGGGCGGCACTCGCGACAGCACCGGCTACGGCGGCTGAGCACGTTATACAAATGCTGAACATGGGTGGCGAAGGACCCATGGTTTTCGAACCCGCGTACCTCAAAGTTGATGTGGGCGATACGGTAGTCTTCCAGCCAACGCAACGCGGCGGCCACAACTCTCAGTCTTCGTATGTACCCGACGGCGCTGCCAGCTGGGTTAGTCCTCCTGACAGCGAGTACAAAGTCGAGATGACGGTGGAAGGCGTCTACGTGTACGTCTGCCAGCCACATCTGGTTATGGGTATGTCGGGCGTGATCCAGGTCGGCGAAGCGACAAACCTAGAGGCGGCAACCGCTGCAGCACAGCAGGCAGCAGGTGGCTTTGCCATGAACAAGGATCGCCTTTCAAAAGCGCTGGCTCAGGTTCAGTAACGAAAGCCGCAGCCCGAAAGGCGCTGGTCCAGAGAGCGAGGCTTAGACCTCGCTTTTTTTGGTCTCCAATTATTCGGCGACCTTGAACTTCGATGGCCTCAGGCGCCGAACATCGGCGTGAGCCAGTTAACGAAATCCCATCAAGCCTTGATCTTCAGGCAGCTACATCGCCCGCCGCACCCGCCAGAAAAGCGTCAAAAGTCTCGCGATAAGTGTCTCGCAATTCCCGCCATTCCATGAGAAACCAGGGTGTCAATCGGTCATTTTCTGAAGAAACGAGATCATCGATCTCTTCTGGTGTGCACCAACGTACCGCCTGAATCTCGTCAGGGTGGACGCTGACGCACGACGCAGAGTGGGTCCGAGAGAGTAAAACGTGACAGAGCTCATGCTCAGACCCCTGACTGTGAAACGAGGCATGGTACTCAAACCGATAAACGGGGTGCACGGAACCGTGCACGCCCAATTCCTCATACAGTCTTCGCTCCGCCGCACCTAGCAGAGTTTCGCCCCGACGTGGATGGCTACAGCAGCTGTTGGTCCAGAACCCGGGCCAAAGCGGCTTTTGGGAACTCCTCTGATGCAGGAGTACACGGCCTTGCTCATCGAAGAGAAATATTGAAAAGGCACGATGCAACATGCCCTTATCTTTGTGGGCTTGGCCTTTTGTTGCATATCCCAGGGGCCGATCGCTGGAGTCAACAAGGATCAGTTCTTCATTGGGTGAAGATACGGACTCCAGACGACTCACTCTCGAGCCCACGGAAGCCGTTTTGTATGCGTCGCTATCCATTTGCGCAGTGTCAGAAAAAAAGCTGCGCTCGTGGCCGGGGGAGACCACGAGCGCAGAGTTGCCTTGCCCTGTGCGCTAGCTGCGCGATGCGGGCAGTGCCTGGGTCTGCTGAGCGACAGGTGCGCCTGACATCGAACTTCCTTCGATCCAGTTGTACTTGTCGGTGCTCAGCACGACGAAATGGATAAAGATCGCGAGCGTAAACAGGAAGATGGCATTGGCCACCAACAGTCTACGAGGATCAAAGATCATCCAGATCTTGTGCATTACGCTTCTCCTATAGATGTAGCGAGTGCATTTCTGAACTCGCAGGTTAGTGTCAAATCAGCCCTTAAAACCAAGGTCTCCAGGACCAGACCAAGAGGTGTGCGACTACCGCTACTGCGGTAAAACCAAGAAAGCTCTTCACATAAAGACTGTGAAACTCTCTGGCTGCGCCCTCCGAAAGCCCGGTTAGGCTGCTGCTAGGATCAGTCATGGATATCTATCTCCCATGTCAATTTACTTTCCCCAACTCTCTCGAGATGAGCTGGGGGCCTTCACAGCGCCGCGTAGATCCACACGGGTTCTAACAGACACTGCACCTGCTGATGGCATGCTCGCTGAGACGCCACCCTCAGATTTCTGCGTCGGCTGACAGCTGTCCCCCCAGCTATCGGAATTGTTTCTATCCTTGATCCTGGGCTTACGCCCGTACCTCAGACAAACCTTTCGCTCACCTAATGACGCGTAACTTGATTTCTTTAGTAACCGGCCAAGACGCCGTGCTTCACGGCCCAGAGGTACCAGTTGTCGACCACGGTTCCGGTGATAAGAATGCCGATACCACCGGTGATAACCGTCAGGACTGCAAACCACCATGCCCACCGGTGGATCGACTCCATGCTCGCGTTGAAGCCCATGGTCCAGCGCCAAAACAAGGCAGCGCGCTCGGATGCTGTGCCTCGATCAGTAATCTGATCGATCTCCCGATCACCGCCGTATCGGCTGACCGCAAGAATCGTCGCACCGTGCATGGCAAAGAGCAGCGCCGACCCGTAAAGGAAGGCGATAGAAAGCATGTGGAACGGATTCCAGAACAGATTGCCGTAGCGCAACGAGAACAGGTTGGTCCAATCCAGGTGCGGGAA
>JBCDGU010000006.1:0-244430 GCA_038750875.1 Pseudomonadota bacterium
AGGTGTCCTTTCCGGGCGCATGGTACCCATTTTATTCCGAGCGCATGGGTAACACTTTTGGAGCGAAGGGGTTGTCCCCGACGGGCTCTACTCGGTTCACTGTTCGATCGAAGAAGCCTAGGTCATAGCGCATAAAGCTGACAAGCCAGACCTCGTCTGCGACTTCTCGAACACCCACAAACTGCCCAGCGAATACGGTGCTGAGATTGATCTTCCGCCGGCCAATGCAAATGCGTCCGCACTGAGTGACCTGAATGACACGGTCGTGAGCGGGATAATCAGGTTGCTCTGGGTGGAAGAACGGTCTGGCTGAAGGTGTGTACACCTCACCGGGGTAGAGGCCGCCCAGGCCCTGATGGGGTCGGTCATGATTGTACCCCTCGATGAACGCTTCAAATCGCTCCTGCTGCTGCAAGAAGTTAAAGCTCGGTGGTTTAGTGGCTTCTTGCTTTAGCGTCAGATGCATCCGCTCATGGCGTCCGTTCTGCTGGGGGCAGCCGGGCTTGATGCGCTCGATGCTGATGCCAAGCCGTAGCCACCATACAGACAGCCTGCTGAGGCCAAAAAGGGCATGGGGTGACGCGAAGGGCAGGCCGTTATCCGTTCGAATGGCTGCGGGCAAACCAAACTCCTTAAATGCCCTCTCAAAGACGGGGAAAGCGCCGTTGTCCTTCGTGGAATCGAGTCCTTCGCAGGCCAATAGGTAGCGAGAACGATAGTCCGTAATGGTTAGCGGGTAGCAGTACCGCTTGTTGCCTAGGCGAAACTGGCCTTTGAAGTCAGCACACCAGAGCTCATTGGGGGCCTGTGCATCGTTCAGGGGAGTCCCCTGAGCCTTGTAGCGCCGCCGCTTGCGGCGCGTTACCAGCCCATTGCGATCGAGAATGCTGTGAATGGTGCTGACAGCGGGAGGCTCCAGCATGGAAAACTCCTTACGGAGCTTCTCGCGGATCTTAGGTGCGCCCCAGCTCTTATGTTCCTTCTTGATGCGAAGGATCGATGCTTCGATCTGGAAAGGCGTTTTGTTGGGGTGGCGATAGGAGCTACGGTCTCGATCCTCGAGGCCTTTGATGCCAGCTTCTCGGTAGCGATTGAAGATCTTGTAGCCGGTTTTACGGCTGATGCCGAATTCCCGACAGGCAACAGCCATCTTCTCGCCTTCGAGAATTCGAGCGACAAAGCGGAGACGTTCATCCATGTGATTACACTCATTCCATGGCATCTGGAGAGCCCTCCAAATGCCGAAATGTGTAACCTATGCGCCCGGAATAAAACGGTACCTATGCGCCCGAAAGGTCAAAAAGCCTCACCCTTCGGGTGGGGCTTTTTTGTATCCGGTGGGTCCGGTCGAGCGAATGGACTCGTTCGACAAATTCCGACTATAGGAGGGATTTGGACGCCCGCAGCGCGCAGCGCGAGGACGCCCGAAGGGCGAAAACAGCCCCTAGGCTGTTTGAGTCAATCGTATCGGGCGCGCCTTTTTAACTTGTGGGGTGTACTCTTTTGAGCGGGCGGATTCGTTCTACAAAACCATCAGTAATAGACCTGAAGGCAGCGTCTTCGAAAGTGAATGCGCCCGACTGATGGAGGTCGGCTTTAGACTTTAGCTCTGCCAATTGACGGACTAAGTATTCCGCTGCCACAGCTCGGGTAGCCGAGCCTGTGCTTTCCCTGAGCCACCCCCAACTTCGTGTCCTTGGCCGTTTTTTCTTTGCGCCAGATGCCGCCGACAAGTCAGAGACCTGGCATCCTGTTGCGGTTTGACATGAACCGTCCACCGGTAGAACAACCCGCAGACGACGCCCATTGCGCTGAATATAGTGGTCGAGAACCCGATCCAGTTCAATTCGGTCTAATGCTACGGACTTCGTGCCCAGGCGCACTTCGGCGCTAGCCATAAACCCCCAGGGCGGGGGCCTTCGCCATCGGAATGTTGACACTGCTCACGTCGCGGTCTAACCTCGTTTTGTCTTTGTTGCAGCATTGCGGCCCTCTTAGCGGGGTGCAGAATCGCTTCAAGTGACTCACTTATATAGGTTTTTCGACTGACGTGGGTCTTCGGCATCGCTTTGCTGAAAAACGCGGAAGGCGGAGAAGCGGGCTCCTCTGTGTGTTAAAATATGTTGACTCCCGGGCACCAAGCCGCATAATTGCTGGCGTTCGACACCCGGACGTGTCTTCAACCTAGAGAAGATGGAGGAGGCTATATCATGAAAGGTGAACAGGACATACTACGGTAGTATTTTTACCGAGGATAAAAATGGGGCTGCGGCCCCATTTTTTGTGCCTGTAAAAAAGGGGCCTTATGCTTGAGCTGATCAAAGACTTCCAAACAGCGTTGGCGCTGTTGCTATCGACGAGCATCGCCTGGAAGGCACTGAAGAATAACCAGAAGATTGCCCGACAAAAGAATACGATCGATGCTCAGAAGGAGCTTCTTGGGGAAGAGTTCCTGGAAGACATCAGGATTCTGATGGAGGCCCTAGACAACGAGAGGGGCTATACCATCGAGGAATGGGCTCACGGCCACAACTATTACAAACCTACGTCTAAATCGATTCGTGACATTCTCAACGCTTGGGAGCGGTTGGCGTTAGGCATCGAGGCGGGGGTGTATGACCAGAGAATGCTTTTTAAGACCTATAAAACTACGTTATACGGGATCGAGGAGCTAACGCGCCAGTATCGAAAAGAGCGCCAAAAAACCATGCCTTCAGCGTACACGCAATTTGATGACCTGGTCGCGACCTGGAAGTACCTGGAGCGCGCACACCCCGGCTACTAGAAAAAAGCCCGCTCAAAGCGGGCAGAGGAGGTGGGGGTGCATTGTCCATGCAGCCGCAGGTAAACCTAGCCTCCTGGGTCGGGTGGGTCATTGATTTAGGTCAAGCGGTTGGCGGGCTTTGGCTCACTCATTCAATAAGAGTGAGCATCCACGGCACACTGAAACTGGTATGCGACCCGAATCTTGCGACAACCGATCACTGTGTCGTGAAGACAAGTCTCGATCCATTCATAGGTATCCCGTCCCGAGTCGTAAACGAGAGACTGACATCGCTCTATGGCACTGCTCTCCATGTCTCTGTAATCAAAGCTAGGGGTAGAGAACCAGGGGCGCTCGTACGACATCTCAATCCGGCCATCCTCATCGACACCACTAGCGATCGGTACGACTTGCGTCGCGCAGCCATTCGGCGAGACAAAAATGAGAAAGAGGGCGATCTGCCTTTGGTCAAAAAGGGCTTTCGACATCCGGCGATGCTACCACCCACAAAAAACCCCGCACGGGCCGGGGTTCTCAAAGAGGTGAGATGGTGACTAGGCAGCCTTGCTAGACCACCCCTGAGTTGTCTTTGAAAGGCAGATTTTGACTTCCTTTCGTTCCATATGATTTATCGCCGATATGAGCGCTTTCACCTCATCATTATAGTAATGATCTAGATAGAGGCCTCGCAAAAAAACGTCAGCAGTTTCGGGAATGGGGTTCTTTTCGTTCTCCCAAGCCTTAATAGTTTCTCCCGCTACATCGATCAGATCGCCCAGATTTCCACGAGAAAAACGCATCTATGTTCGCAGGAAACGGAATTCATCTGGCGACAACACTCCCGTTTGCTTCACCAGTATAAGCCTGATTACGCGATGCAAATCTTTAACATGGTCAATGTGAAACACGGGGCCGCGTGGCGTCTGCCGCTTATCAACCCCGTCAGCCAACCAGACCTTAGGAAGACCACAAGCCTGGTAATGAAATAAATTATCGTTGTCACTCATAACCCGCCTCCTTCCGCGCACACGCTGACACTCAGCGTTCACCGTAGCGTCGCATTGGTGATTGGTGAGCGTTGATCCCCAAAATTCAGCGTGATAGTTTCGCCTCCAATGAATGGGCGCTGAGCGCGGCAGTCTCATGGGGAGACAGCAACCGCGGCGCTAGCCCCAGTCTTTTCGCGACGCGCATCCGCGCAAGCTGACCCAGAAGGTGGGGCCCTGAACAGGAGCTCCATTATGAAAACTGTCATCGAACCCTTTCGGATCAAAAGCGTCGAGCCGATCCGCATGACGACTCGCGAACAACGAAGGCAGCTGCTTGAAAGCGTCAAGCGGAACCTCTTTGCCCTCGAGTCTCAGCACGTATTGATCGATTTGCTAACTGACAGTGGAACTGGCGCCATGAGTGCCGAGCAGTGGGCGTCCATCATGCGCGGCGACGAGAGTTATGCTGGTTAGCCATCTTTTTACCGGTTCGAATCCGCTGTGCAAAACCTGATGCCCTTCAAGCATGTGATTCCGACACACCAGGGTCGGGCCGCCGAGGCGATTCTGATGTCGGTGCTGGGAGGGCCCGGGAAGTGCTTTCCGTCCAACACGCACTTCGACACTACACGCGGCAACATTGAGGCCAGCGGCGCACAAGCCGTAGATTTCATCACGAGCGAGGGCAAGGACCCCGCTGCGGCACATCCCTTTAAGGGCAATATGGATCTGGAGGCCCTGAGAGAGCATATGGCGAGCCGGGCCCAGGAGACGCCGGCGATCCTTCTGACGATCACCAACAATGCGGGGGGAGGGCAGCCCGTGAGTCTCGAGAACATTCGTGCCGTTGCCCAGATTGCCCGTGAGTATGGTGTTCTCTTCCTCATCGATGGATGCCGATTTGCTGAGAACGCCTACTTCATCAAACAGCGCGAGCCGGGACAAAGCGATCGAAGCATCCCGGATATCGTTAGGGACTGCTTTGCGTTGGCCGATGGGATGACCATGAGCGCCAAGAAAGACGCGTTTGGCAACATCGGTGGATGGCTGGCGCTGAACGATGACGAGCTTGCGGAGTTGGCGCGAGTGAAACTGATCGAGACTGAAGGTTTTCCCACCTACGGCGGACTTGCTGGTCGCGACCTTGATGCCCTGGCACAGGGGCTGACGGAAATCGTGGATGAGGATTACTTGTCGTACCGCATCCGCACCAACGAGTACATTGTCGAGCGACTTGATGCGCTGGATGTTCCCGTTGTGAAGCCTGCCGGTGGCCACGCGGTTTTTGTCGATGCTCGCGCCTGGCTACCCCATATACCGGCGCTGGAATACCCGGGGCAGTCACTTGCCTGCGCGCTCTATGAGGTCGCTGGTATCCGGTCCTGTGAGATTGGCTCGGTCATGTTTGGTCTTCAGCCCGATGGCCAGGAGAAGCCTGCGCTAAACGAACTCGTCAGGCTGGCCTTTCCCAGGCGCACCTACACGCAGTCTCATGCGGACTATGTAATCGAGGCTTTTGAAGTTCTCGCCGGTGAAAAGGACCAGCTGAGGGGGCTTCGCATTGTCCAGCAGCCTCGCCAGCTCAGGCACTTTACCTGCGCTTTTACGCCGCTATAGAAAAATGCTTCCTTGGCCTTCGTGAGTCGCTCTCTCGAGCAGACAGACCGGCAGGAAGTAGGGGCTCCCAAAGGATCGCTCGCCTAGGACAGAAACCCGATGAGATCTTCAACGAATCGCTCAACCTGATCATGATGCAACCAGTGACCCGCGTTCTCGTATTCGACAACGCGTGCGTCCTGAAAAAAATTGAGTCGGCCATCATTGTTCGGCGGCGATGCCCAGCTATCCCGCCCATACATGAGCAGCGTGGGGCAACTGATGTTGCTCCAGATCTCGTGCAGTTCTGCGTCCGAAATATCGAGCGGCATGCTAAACCTAAGCCGTCGATCAAACTTCCAGCGGTAAGAGCCATCGTCGCACTTTCGCAGGCCGTGCTCTGTAAGGTGCCGCGCCTGCGCTCCCGAGAGATGGTGGTTCGCCTCCTGCATCCGTTCACAGGCTTCGTCGATGGATTGGAATCTGCGCCCGCCGTGGGCATTAAAAGTCTGCTTGTTTTCGACCCATTCGCGCAGTCGTACCAGCAGCGGTGGAGCGTCCTGCGTCACCTGTCCGCTTGCCAGGGGTCGAAGGCCCTCAATGGCGACTAGCCGCTCGATCTTTTCCGGGAAGAGGCCGGCATAGCGCGTGGCGATGCCTCCGCCCAGAGAATGGCCCACGAGGCGTATCGTTGGCGCGTCGAGCTCTGCCACCAGCTGCGCCAGATCATAAACATAGGTGTTGATGGCGTAGTCGCCATCGCTCGACCAGGCGCTGTCGCCATGACCGCGCAGATCAGGTGCGATGACGTGCCAGTCCTTGCAGAGCGCTTGGGCGACAGAGTCCCAGTTGCGGCAATGGTCGCGTCCACCGTGAACCAGGACAACGGCGTCATTTTCGACGTTGCCCCACTCGACGTAGTGCAGTCTCGAATGCTCAGGGCCAAAAAATCGTGAGCGCGGTGCGGCGTGCTGCATGTTCATGGATTAGCGACAATAGACGGAATCGGTACAGTCTATCTTTCTTCGCATACAGCGCTCCAACGACGCATCGGATAGCGCTCGTAATCGGTCGACTCTATGACGTTTGGCTGCATTTAAGTTGTATTGACAACTTAACAAAATTGCCTACAATCCGTATCTCGCAATCAGCTTCAAAAACCTTCGTGCTAAACCAGAGTTCGCCACTACCCCTCTACCATCAGCTTGCACAGCTTTTGCGAGCGGATATCGACCGCGGTGCGATTGAGGTCAACGACAAGATTCCGTCGGAGACAGAGTTGGCGCGCAAATATGAGATTGGCAGACCTACGGTGCGACAGGCGACAGATCTGCTGGTGCGCGATGGCTTGCTCGAGCGGCGCAGAGGCTCGGGCACGTACGTTCTGCCGCCTTCTAGTCGCATCGATCTGTTCTCACTGGCAGGAACCAGTGCGGCGCTAAAGGATCTGCCTTTCGAGGTGCACACGGAGCTCCTTTCTCCGCTGTTGCAGATAGCTGGCCCCGCTCATCTTCCACCGAGGCTTGCTGGTCAACCCGTTTTCGAGCTGCGGCGCCTTAGTCGCATCGACGGAGAGCCTGTATTGCTTGAAACGATCTACTTGGATGGGGCGCTGTTTCCAGGCCTTGAGCGCATCAATCATCAGCAGGCTTCTTTGGCGCGCATCGCGAGAGAACACTACTTCCTCGATGCAACGAGTGCAGATCAGTCGTTCCGTATTGCGCTGGCAAACAAGGAACAAGCCAAGCTGCTGGGCGTGAAAAGGGAAACACCGATTCTCGCGGTTTCACGCAGCATTCACTTTAGCGCGCAGACTGACGCCGTTTACAGCGATATCTTCTGCCTCACAGACCGCTACAACTTTACGCAAACCCTAAGCGCCCCCAGCGGGCAAAACTGAGATTTATCGCTATGGATAGGAGAGGTTATTACGACGGATTTGGTGGGGCGTTTATCCCCGAAATCCTCGTACCCACGTTCGACGAACTGGAAGCTGCGTACCGGGATGCCCGGGAAGATCCAGCGTTCTGGGAAGAGTACAAGACGCTCATGTCCACCTACTCCTGTCGGCCAACGCCGCTGACGCTGGCTGAGAACCTGACCGCAGATTTCGGTGGCGCGAAGATCTACATCAAGCGAGAAGACCTGAACCACACGGGTGCGCACAAGGCGAATAACGTGATGGGGCAGGGCCTTCTCACTCGCCGCATGGGTAAGACCCGCGTAATCGGCGAGACCGGCGCCGGCCAGCATGGCGTCGCAACGGCGACCATGGCGGCCAAGTTCGGCTTCGATTGCACCATCTACATGGGTGAGGTCGATGTGGAGCGTCAGCGTCCCAACGTGTTCTGGATGGAGCGTATGGGTGCAGAAGTCATCCCCGTAACCTCCGGTAGCCGCACATTAAAGGACGCGATCAACGAGGCGTTTCGCGACTGGGTGACGAACATGGATAACACCCACTACGTATTGGGCACCGCGTGTGGCCCGCATCCGTTCCCGGAGATGGTCAGCTGGTTCCAGTCGCTCATCGGCATTGAAGCGCGGGAACAGATTCTCAAGGAAACCGGCAAGCTGCCCAAGCGCGCCTACGCATGCGTCGGTGGTGGCTCCAATGCTATGGGCCTCTTCAGTGGCTTCTTCGATGATCCCGAGGTTGAACTGGTCGGCGTCGAAGCTGGTGGTCGCGGCAAGGGCATCGGTGAGCATGCGGCCCGCCTTGCCTATGATGATGCAACTATCGGTATCGCGCAGGGCTACAAGACGTACTTCCTTCAGAATCATGACGGGCAGATGCAGGATACGCACAGCGTCTCTGCGGGCCTCGATTACGTCGGCGTGTCACCGATTTTGGCAGCTCTTCATGAAAACGGCCGTGTGCGTTTTGAAGCAGCCACCGATGACGAGGTGGTGGACGCCATGAGTCGCACGGTGCGGCGCGAAGGTTTGATACCTGCTCTGGAGACATCGCATGCCTTTGTGCAGGCGTTCAAGGAAGTTGGTGATCTGTCGCCCGACGATTCGGTGGTGATTAATCAGTCTGGTCGTGCCGACAAGGACATCTTCACCGTGGCCGATGCGCTCAAGGATCCCAAGTGGGAGAAATTCATTCTGGCCAAGGCTGAGGAGTACCGTAACCTTGCTTGAGTCTTACATTCACCAACGTCGCCAAGACAAAGACATTCTGCTGATGACACACATTGTTCTCGGTTACCCGGATTTCGATCAGTCTATGAAGGTTGTTGAAGAGATGGTCGCTGCGGGCGTCGACCTCATGGAGCTGCAGATACCGTTTTCGGAGCCCATGGCGGATGGCCCGGTCATCCTCAAGGCGAATTCCGAAGCGCTGGATCATGGTGCGCAGGTAGAGAAGAGCTTCGAATTCGCCGAAGAAGTCGTGAAGCGTTTCGACATCCCCTTCGTCTTCATGACCTACTACAACATCCTCTTCAAGTATGGGGTCGGCGCCTTTGTAGAGCGCATGGCGTCCATCGGAGTCCAGGGAGCAATCATTCCTGATTTGCCGCCGGAAGAGGGCGAGGAGTACCTCGTGGCGATGGCCGAGCACGGGTTGTCGCCGATTCACATCTTCACGCCAAACAGCTCTGAAGACCGTCTGAAGATGCTGGGTGAGAAGAGCCGTGGCTTCGTCTACTCCGTTGCGCGCAAAGGCGTGACGGGCAAGGAAACGACCTTTGGCGATGACCTGAACGCGTACCTGGGTCGCTGCCGTGAAGCGACGGACCTGCCGATCGCACTCGGATTTGGCGTGGCGTCCAACGAGGATGTGCGCTTCATCCGCGGTAAAGCGGATATCGCAGTCGTGGGCTCCGAGACGATTCGCGTGATTGATCGTGATGGGGTTGATAGCGTGAAGCCGTTCATAGAAGAACTGGTTTCCTGAGACGATCCAACCAGCGGGGGCATCGTGCTGATGCCCTCAGACATGCTCTGAACGCCACATTGTCCCCGTGGGGGGATGGTCAACTGCTTTATGCAGATTGCGATGGGCGGCGATCTTTATCGCAATAGCTATGGCGTTAGCGCCAGAACACTACGGGCAGAACGCCCAGCACCACGAGTATCGAACAGAGCTGAAATCCAGCGACCACGGCGTATAGGTCGATCCGGGTTGCATTGCCACCCTGCGCAATCAGGTAGACCCCAGTGCCCAGGGCAATGGGTAGTGCGCCAGTCAGTGCCGCCAGCACAGCGCTTGCCGCGGTGAGTTCGCCGAACTGCAGGAAGGACTGTGTGGTGTACAGGTATACGGGCAAGGCAAATGCGATAAGGGAAAGCCATGGGATAAGTACTGCGGTGTGCTTGCGCAGGCGACCGGTAAAAAAGAGCCAGCCGCCTCGCAGAGTGATGTAAAGCAGTCCGCACGCACCCGCAACGAGGCTGATCCAGGCTAAAGCCAGCGTAAGCATTGATGCGCGCGCCCATGTCATTAGCCCGTTGCTTAACTTGAGTGTGCTGTCCCCATAAATCACATGGGATGCCTGCAGACGCCCATTTTCTCGGAACAACCCATTTCCTAAGGGCCTTAGCGTCTTATCCGGCGCCTGTAGGGATCTAATGACAAGACGCTCCCGATCTTCGTCAATGCCTACCCACACGGAGTTGAACATCCAGTCCAGCCAAGCAAATTGGGCCATGTTTGAAGGCGACAGTCGATAGAGCCCTCTATACCGATCCAGATTTTCGGATGAACGGGGCAGCTGCTTTTCCCCGGGTGCGATCTGCAGCCCATTGATGAAGTGACTCGTCAGGCGTTCATAGTTGGATTGTTCGTTGTCCGCATTCACGGCATAGAAAAAGCCTTTCCTCTGTTTCGGAAAGACACAGAGTTGGGCGCGAAATCCAAACGTCGTGCCAGGATGGCATTCACCAAGTGCTCCATGGCGGTCTCGCAGGCCCAGGGCGAGCCCATGACCAACGTGGAGTCCATGGGCATAGGCGTCCGTCGTCGACGGGGTTCCAAGGCGTTGCAGATACTCTGGTGCGACCCAGGAGCTGCCGCCGTTGTTGCCGTCACCCAGGAGAAACTCAAGGAAGATCTGCATGTCATTGGCAGTGGTGGTGAACTGCCCTGCCGAACGCAAAAACATAGGAACCGCAATCTGCTCTACGCCATCGTCAACGTAGCCCATTGCCAGGCGTGCGTCAGATTGCTGTGAGATGAAGTGGAAGCTGCTGTCGTTCATCTCAAGGGGATTCAGCAAGGCGTGCTGGAGAAAGTCCTCATACCGGTCTGCCGTGACTCGTTCGATAATCATTCCCAGTAACGCGTACCCTATATTTGAGTATGAGTACTGGGTTCCGGGGCGCGTGCGCACCTTGAGCAGATGATCGAAGTCTGGCGGGAATGCCGCTGAAAGCGGCGTGTCTTCCGTCACGCGACTGTTCAGAAACTGCCACATGCGGAGATTATCGAGCCCGGCTGTATGCTCTAGCAGGTGCTGCACGGTGATGGGGGTTTCTGTCCACGGGTTATCCCAGTTGAGTTCCGGCAGAGCATTTTGGACATTGTCATCCAGAGAGATACGCTCGCTGGTGACCAAATGAAGCACACCCAGGGCGACGAGGGTCTTGGTGACGGAGCCGACCTGTACTTTGGTGGTAGCGGTCATGGGTGAGGATGACGCCAAGTCTGCGAAGCCGTTGCCGGTCGCCTGCGAGTCTTCACCATGAATGCTCACCCAGGCGATTCCCGGGAGGTGTTCCTCACGCAGTATCGTGTCGATTTCAGTCAGGCCTGATGCGCCCACGGAGATTGAGGCAAGGAGGAAGACCGAGCCGACAAAAGATCTAAGCGAAGCGTAAACCGCGCCGCAGGTATGGCGCCATGCGTATGCGGTGTCTTGGCATGAGCGTTGCGTGTGAGCGCGCCTCAGCTTTAGGGAACGTAAAACATGTCTAAGCTTGTCTTCCATCGATGCGGGAGTATAGCTCCCCCATTTGTGCCGCTGTCGCTGTTTGTGAGGGAGGTCATGTGCGCGTCCACGGGAAGCAAACGCGTCGCCGATTCACAGCCTCCGGCCCAGACGCGTACGATTCGTTTATCCCAGGGTCACGGTTAGGTCACATCTCAGCGAGCATAGCGATGTTGGTTTACTCTTTTACCCCACGCCTTACCCTGGGGTGCCCCCGATTTAATGCAGATGATTGAACTTGAAAACCGAAACGGGTGTAAGGCCGCGCTTTCGACGCTGGGCGCGAGCGTCCGATCACTTCACGTTCCAACAAAGCGTGGGAACCTGATCGATGTTGTACTGGGCCTGTCTAGCGAGGATGCCTACAAGAACGATGAGCTGTACATCGGTGTGACCATCGGGCGTTATAGCGGTCGGATTGCGGGCGGCCAGTTTAAGCTTCCTGGCGGCGTTGTTCGCCTGGATCAAAATCAACCGCCAAACCACTTACATGGTGGCGTGACGGGGTTGCACCAACGGCATTGGGTCATCTCTGAACTGGCCGGAGACAGCGCTGAGTTCAGCTGTCGAAGCCCCGACGGTGAAGGCGGGTATCCCGGTAGTCTAGACGTCTGCGTGCGCTACACACTGCGCGCCGACAATGCACTCCAGATTGATTACCGCGCCGTTTCCGACGCGGACACGGTTATCAATCTGACGAACCACAGCTATTTCAATTTGGCAGGTCACGACAGAGGCAGCGCGCTTTCCCACTGCCTGGAAATACGCTCCAGCCAGATTGCGGAGATCGACAAAGAGAGCATCCCCACGGGTCGCACTGTGCCCGTGGAGGGAACCCTTTTTGACTTTCGCAGTCCCGCAGTCGTGGGACAAAGAATCGACAGAGAAGACCCGCAGCTCGAGTTGGCCGGCGGCTTCGACCATGCCTGGGTACTGGAGGGTGGTGAAGAGCAGTTGCATGAGCCCGTGGCCATTCTCTTCGCAGCCGAATCCGGGGTCTCAATGCGTGTGAGTACAGATCAAACCAGCATTCAGTTTTACAGCGCTAATTTCGTGCCGGACGCATGGGTCGGAAAAAGCGGCGCCACCTACGGGGCTCATCAGGGCCTTTGTTTGGAAACGCAGCATCTTCCGAACTCTCCAAACGAGCCAGCTTTTCCATCAACGCTCCTGCGGGCTGGTGATGTTTTTAGAAGCCAAACGGTATACGCCTTTGACGTTGGCTATCCCAGCGAGTGGGCAGACGCTTAAAAGACCGCCCTTAAGACTGACGCGCCGGTCCGTGCTATCAGAAGGCGCTATTTTCGTAGCGCCCTGCGCAGTCTGTTTGCTCGCCGGGCCGCGGGTGTGTTCTTCTACGCGCGCATCAAGGAGCAAGTAGCGTGTCCGACGTCATTACCTTTTATCTGGAGATGGACTCACCCGAGGAGCATCGAAATCGAAAGCTCCAGCCCGAGGACCTTGATGTGGTGGAGGCGCGCATAAAAGATGGGCGTTTCAACCGCTTCCTCTACGAGTTAGTGGGTAAGCAGTGGGGATGGATCGATAAACTCCAGGAGAGCGACGCGGAATGGGCCCGGTACGCAGAGGATGATGCCTTGCGCACGTGGGTCGCGTATAGCGAGGGCGCGGTAGCCGGCTATTACGAGTTGCAGAGGCAGGATGATGGAAATGTCGAGCTTTGCTACTTTGGACTCGGGCCAAAGTTTCTAGGCAAAGGCTTTGGTGGCTATCTGCTGTCCCATGCCATCGACTCTGCTTGGGCCTGGGAGGGCACACAGCGCGTTTGGGTGCATACGTGCACCCTCGACCATGAATCGGCACTACCCAATTATCAGGCTCGTGGTTTCAAACTCTACAAGACGGAATCTGAGCGCTGACACGCTTTCGGTCAATCCGCTTTCTTAGTAACGTTCTCGGCAGCTTGTTAACCCTTTGGAATCGCCAATGAGAACTACCCCAATGACCAATGAGCGATTAACACAGCCCGGCCAAGCTGAAGAGCGACCGTGGTCGGTCCGCATCGGGTTCACGCTCCTTGGCATCTTCATTTTTCTAGGCCTGAGTGCGTGCTCAGAAGGCCCTGCAATGCTGGCTGCCTGCGACGAAGACGATGCCAACTCAATTTGTGGCCTGCAAAACCCCGAGGACATGGTCCTGCTGCCCGGCCACGCTTGGGCAGTTGTCAGCGAAATGATGTCGGATACAGAGGCAGAGGGGCTCAGGTTCGGGCGTCTGCAGTGGCTGGATGTTGGCAGCGACGTGGTGACCCCGTTTCTTCAGGATGGCCTTGAAGTTGCGTTGGATAATAGTCTGCCCTCGCTCGGGGATGCCGCCTGCAGCACGCCGCCGGATCCGGCCAGGTTCGGCGGGCATGGTGTCGACGCTCGCCGGTTAGCCGATGGTTCTACGCTGCTCGCCGCCATAAACCATGGTGAAAGAGAGGCGATCGAACTGTTCTCCATTGGTGTATCTGGCGAGACACCAATGGCCACCTGGCGCGGTTGCGTAATGCTGCCAAGGGAGCGGAGTCACAACGACGTTGCCATTGCCGCAAACGGCGATCTCTACGTCTCCGTATTCAGCGCAAATCCGGCAGTATTCAGCTTCGATCTGCTGAGCGACTTCGTCAGCCTTTTCACAGGTGGCAATACCGGCATGGTCTATCACTGGTCCGCATCCAAAGGCATCAGCCCCGTCGAAGGGAGTGAGGGTAGCGCTCCCAATGGCGTTGCGTTGGCTTTTGATGATACTGCTCTATTGTTTGCAGAGTGGGGGCAGAAGAAAGTCGTTCGCCTCGATCTGTCAGGCCAAGAAAAGGAGCGACGCGAGGTGCAATTGCCGATGGCCCCCGATAATTTCGCGTGGCGATCTGATGGCACACTGATTGTCGCGGCTCAGGAGGGCGATGCCTTTTCCATCCTGGGCTGCTTCGATACGCCGCCGACGACCTGCGATATTCCGTACGGCGTTTATGCAATCGACCCCAATTCGATGATGATGAAGGAGTTGCTGACGGGTGTTGGCGCGATCAGCGTGGCGATGCCGGTAGGAGATCGGATCTACGTTGGAAGTTTCGCTGGTGACAGCATTGGTATCCGGTAGAAGCTGTACCCATTCCTTTCGCCCTGGCGGAGCGTTTTGCTGGCTTTAAGCGCTTGGTCAGAGGTCGTTCAAAAGGATTCTGTTGACTGCTGCTGGAGCCTCATACATCGCCCAATGACCCACGCCGTTGAGCACAAAAAACTCTGAGTCGTTATTAGCGGACGCAAATAACTGCCGCCGCGCCGCGATCTGCTCCGCCCCACCGGCTGTCGTGTCTTCTGATCCCCAAACTCCCGTCAGTGGCGCACGAATGCTGGGCAGCAGCTTGGCGAGTTCATTGGTTTTGGCGAGGCCCCGGCTACGAAACCGAAACCTCGATAGATTGTCACTGTGCAGATACACGGCGAGGTCATCAATGGCGCTGGGCGAGTGCAGCATCAGTCTGCGCAGGTTCTCGCGCTGAATGCGTTCGGCCTCCTCTGCTGATGTTTTCAGAGTAGGTGGTGGCAGCAACGAAACCTGCTCATGAAGATCACCGAATCCGGCGGCGCCAATCAGTGTGCAACGGGTGCAGCGTTCGCCGACATCGGCTGCGACTTGTCCAGCGATCATCGCCCCAAAGCTGAATGCCGCGATAGCGAAAGGGTTTTGGTCCCCAAGCAATTGATCGATCCCAGACAGAACGATTTCCGAGAAGTGCGCGATGGTATGGGGTTCCGGCATATCGTCGGACTGCCCCAGACCGGGAAGATCAAAGGTCCACACATCCCGCTTCTGTCGAAGATCCTCAACGTTAGCGATCCAGTGATTCCACGAGCCGAAGCCGCCGTGGAACAGAAGCAGAGGAGGAGCGTCTAACGCTTTGGAAGCAGACCAGCGTTGCCAGTAGAGCTCCCCACCCTCGTAGCTTGTGTGATGAATTCGGGCAGAGCCGAGAGTCTGCGCGACGCGCTCCGCGGGGGAGGGCATCAGTCCTGAAGGCGTTCCAGGATGCTGGAAAAGTCCCGCGGTCCATTACCTTTTTGCTGGTGTTCGCCATAAAGCTCGCCAGCAAGTTGTCCCATGCGATTGTCGACGCCTGAGCCTTCGGCAATTGCCAATGCAAGGCCGAGATCCTTAGCCATCAGATCCACCATAAACCCGGGCTTGTAGTCGTTGCTGGCAGGCGCGTTTTCCATCACGCCCGGGTAGGGGTTGTAGACCTCGAGGGACCAGTTCCGACCTGAGCTGGCGAGCATGATCTCTGACAGCACTTTGGGATCAAGACCGTTGCGCACACCCATTTCCAGCGCCTCAGTGGTGCCAATCATATGGATCGCCAGAAGCATGTTGTTGCAGCCTTTCGCGACCTGACCGGCACCGGCTGGACCGGCATGGAAGATGTTCTTACCCATGTCGGAGAGGATGCTCTTTGCCTTCTCGAAGGTCTCCTCGCTGCCGCCACACATGAAAGCCAACGTTCCCGCTGCGGCAGCAGCGACGCCACCGGATACCGGTGCATCCATGAAACCGATGCCAAGCTGCGCCGCCGCTTCGCCAACTTCCCGGGAAGTCGGGGCGTCGATGGTGCTGCAATCGAGAACAGTGGTGCTGCCATCCACTTGGGCGAGAAGCCCTTCCTCGCCGAGATAGACACCGGCGACATGCTTGCCCGCGGGCAGCATGGAGATAACGTATTCGACTCCTTCAACCGCTTCGGACGTGGTTGCGGCAACGCTGGCACCGGCAGCTTCGAGCTCAGTACACGCTTCAGGCACGAGATCAAAAACCGTGACCGCATGACCCGCAGCGACCAGATTTTTGGCCATGGGGCCGCCCATATTGCCGAGGCCGATAAACGCTACCTTTGCCATTGCCTGTTCCTTAGGTGAGGTCTGAAAGAGGGTTTTCGGGCCACGGCTCCACAAAGAAACTGTCGATCACCGATTGGGGGACGTCGCCGGAGGTGCTGTACTGCCAGGCCGGATTGCGATCCTTGTCGATGAGCAGGGCGCGAACCCCTTCAGCAAACTCTGGATGGCGGATAATGTGTGTCGCCAGACGTATCTCACTTTGAAACACCTCGCGCAGCGCGCTGTGCCGGGTTTCGTGCAGCTGTCGGTGAATCCACAGGGCCGCAAGCTTGGAGCCGTGGGCAAGGCTGTCGCGTGCTTTCGCGAGCCAAGGGTCGTCCGTGTCCTGGCTTGTAATGCGATCGATCACTTGATGAATGTTGTCCCCATCCATAAGCGCGTTGATGGACTCCAGATGAGGCTCCACCTGACCCGCCGGACGGCTGCCCACGCTTTGCTCGGAGAATGGACGCAGCACGTGTCGCACCAACGCATGGTTTGCTTCTACGTCGGTGGTCCAGTGCTGGGTCAGCAGCCCATCTATGACTGCCTGCTTGTGCTCGCTGGCGACAAAGCGATCAGCGATGCCGATAAAGATCGCGTCAGCGGCATTGATAGAAGCGCCAGTCAGCGCGAGAAATTCTCCGCTGCGCCCGGGCGCGTGATTCAGGAACCAACTACCGCCCACATCCGGGAACAGCGCAATGGTGATCTCGGGCATGGCGATGCGGGTGCGCTCAGTAACGA
The DNA here is from genome assembly GCA_038750875.1 of Pseudomonadota bacterium. Classification (GTDB taxonomy): domain Bacteria; phylum Pseudomonadota; class Gammaproteobacteria; order Pseudomonadales; family Halieaceae; genus Congregibacter. The sequence continues at coordinate 16,910 of JBCDGU010000006.1, forward strand.
CTCGGTGCGAACAGCCCGCCATGACACCAAGACCACCGCCCATCACGATGCCGTGGCCCCAGCACACGATAGGCTTGCTGTACGTGTGCAGGGTGTAGTTCATGCGGTATTCCCGCGTGAAAAACGCCTCTCCATATTCGCAGGGGCCACCGGGGGTCTCCACCGCCGATGCGTGGAGGGCTTGCACATCACCGCCTGCGCAAAAGGCTTTTTCGCCCGCTCCTTCGATGAACAAGGCGACAATGTTGTCATCTGAGGACCAGCGATCGAGCTGGTTTTGCAGCAGGTCCACCATCTCCAGCGTTAGGGAGTTGAGCGTCGCCTCTACGTTGAGAGTGATGCGTCCTAGCTTTTTGTCGCCGGCGGCCAGTTCCTCAAAGAGTACCGGTTCGCTCATTAGGCGTTTTTCCAGGCAGCAGGGCGCTTCTCAAGGAACGCATTCACGCCTTCGCGCTGGTCTTCGGTGCTGAACAGTTCAACGAATTTTGTGCGCTCATCAACGAGGCCCTGGGGAATTGTTACATCCCGGGCCGTGTGAATGAGTTCCTTACAGAACGTGACAGCGATGGGGCTTTGCTGCCCAACCTGCTCGGCGAGCGCCAGCGCTTTCTCCAGAGCCTCGCCCTGGGGAACGATCTCTTCTACGAGCCCGATCTCCAGCGCTTTGGAAGCCTTGATCCGCTCGCCGCACAAAATGATGCGCTTGGCCCAGCCCTCACCGACCAGTTGCGCGAGACGCTGCGTACCGCCGGCGCAGGGAAGGAGGCCGACCTTTGCCTCGGGCAGCGCCATCTGCGACTGTTCTTCAGCAATGCGAATATCACAGGCCATGGCCACTTCGAGGCCGCCGCCCATCGCGAAACCGTTGATGGCAGCGATAGATACGCCGCGAAAGTCCGCAAGAGTTTCGAATGCTTGACCGAAGAAGCTACCCATGGTCTCGGCGGTCTTGGGATCGCCGTCTGCGAACAGCTTCAGGTCTGCGCCTGCGGAGAAGAACTTATTGCCAGTGCCAGTCAGCACCAGGGCGTAAATGTTCTTGTCGGCGTTAAGCGTCTCTACCAGGTCTTTGAGGGCCGGCAGGCTTTCCGTATCCCAGGTATTGGCGGCGGGGTTGTCGATAGTGACGAGTGCCGTATGACCCCGCACCTCCACTGTCAGCTTGTCGGATGTGCTCACTGTCATTTGATCATCTCCAGAGCGCCGTCCATCAGTAACCTGCGGGAAATGATGACGCGCATGACTTCGTTGGTTCCTTCCAGAATCTGGTGCACGCGGTTGTCGCGTACGTGACGCTCCAAGGGGTATTCCTTGATGTAGCCGTAGCCACCGAACAGCTGCAGCGCATCATTGGTCACCTTGAAACCCACGTCGGTAGCGAAGCGCTTCGCCATGGCGCAGTACGTCGTGGCCTGACTGTCGCCGCTGTCGAGTTTGCTGGCTGCAAGGCGCACCATCTGACGAGCCGCGACCAGTTCCGTAAGCATGTCCGACAACGTGAATTGCGTGGCCTGAAAGTCAGCGATGGCGTTACCAAACTGTTTGCGCTCCTGCACATAGGCAACGGCTTCTTCCAGTGCCTGCTGCGCGGTGCCAATGCTGCAGGTTGCGATGTTGATACGACCGCCATCAAGACCTTCCATGGCAATGGCAAAGCCCTGGCCTTCACTGCCGAGAAGATTCTCCCGCGGTACTCGCACGTTATCGAAGCTGATCATGCGCGTGGGCTGGGCCTTCCAGCCCATTTTTTCTTCGTTCTTACCGTAAGAAATGCCCTCGGCATCGGCCGGGATCACGAGCGTCGAGATGCCTTTCGGGCCGGGGCCGCCGGTGCGAAGCATGACGACCAGAACATCCGTTTCACCCGCACCAGAGATAAACACCTTGCTGCCATTGACCACGTAGTCGTCGCCATCCAACGTGGCGCTTGTGCGAAGTGATGCAGCATCGGATCCAGAGCCTGGCTCTGTGAGGCAGTAGGAGGCGAGCTTCGACCCCATGACCAGTGCCAGGCACCAGGATTCGATGATCGACTCCGTGCCATATTTGCCGATCATGTTGGTGGCCATATTGTGGATGGTCAGGAAGGCGGCGGTGGTCGTGCAGCCCTTTGAAAGCTCCTCGACGATGAGGCTGGCATCGAGTCGGCTCATGCCCAGGCCACCGGCGGACTCGGGCGTATACATGCCCATGAATCCCAGCTCCCCGGCCTGGGCGAGAGCGTCCTTGGGAAAGTGAGATGTTGCGTCCCACTCCGCTGCCTTGGGCGCTAGCACGCCCTCAGAAAACGCACGGGCGCTATCGACGAAGGCCTGCTGATCGTCGTTGAGGGAAAAGTCCATGGTTTAGTCCGCGAACTTGTCGAGGACAGAACCGAAGAGGTCTTCGTCGGACGGAATGACCTTCGTCTCTGTGAGGGGTTTGGATACCCATGTCTCATTGATGAGATCGCGCCAACTGATGTTGTTGTTGGTGGCGTTGCCGCCCCAGGACCCACAGCCCAAAGAGAAGGTCTGGCGCATGCCGTTCCACAGGTTGCCACTGTTCGAGGCGGCCTGCGGCTGGTTCACCATCACGCGTGAGGTATGCGTGGCGTTGGCGTAAGCCATGATGTTCTCGTCAGAGTAGGAGTAGATGCCGCAGGAGTGGCCGCGCCCCTGATACGACTGGATCGCATCGACGAGTTCGATGGCTTCGTTGATGTCTTGCACTTTGTAGAAGGCCATTACGACCGATAGCTTCTCACCGGAGAAGGGGTGTTCAGGGCCAGCACCAGATTCCGGCACGATGAGGAACTGCTTGCCTTCGGGAAGTTCGATGCCCGCCATGCCGGCGATTTTGTGGGCCGGCTGAGCCACGATATCCGTGTTCAGATGACCGTCATGCCAGATGGTGTTCTGCAGTTTGCTTTTCTCTTCCTCGTTGAGGAGGTAGCCGCCTTCGTGCAGCAGTTTCTCAAGGAGCTCATCATAGATAGATGCAAATGCGATAACGGAGTTATCTGAAGAGCAGCTTGCCGCGAGATCCAGTGTCTTGGAAATGCGTATTTTCTCGGCGGCTTCATCGAGGTCTGCGGTGTCATCGACCGTGATGCAAGCGTTGCCGACACCAACGCCGAGAGCCGGGGTGCCGCTGGAGTAAGCAGCAGTCACCATGGCGCCACCGCCGGTCGCAAGAATGCGATCGCACTGGGCCATCAGCTCATTGGTCAGATCCAGCGACGGGGTTTCGATGTAAAGCACCAGATCTTCCGGCGCGCCGCAGCGGCGCAGCGCATCACGCATGTAATCGCAAATCTTTTTGTTGGTCAGCTTTGCACGGGGATGGGGAGCAACGATGATCGAGTTGCGGCCCTTGACGGCATGAATCCCTTTGATCACCGGTGTTGCTTCTGGATTCGTTGAAGGCGATAGGGCGCCAATGACGCCAACAGGCTTGGCGATCTTGACGATATTTCGATCGGCGTCTTCCTCGATGATCCCGACAGATTTATCGTCAATGATATCCATCAGCGTCGCGCGGGTTTTACGGTGGATCTTCAGGTACTTGCCTTCGTAGTTGCCCAACTGTGTTTCATCCACGGTGAACTGCGCGATTTCTTCAGAGCGGTCTTCGCGAGCCACGGCATAGACCATGGCAGCGATGAGTTCGTCCACCTGCTCCTGTGTGTAGTGCTCAATCTGCTTCTGCGCAGCCCGCGAGCGCTCGATGAGTTCGGCGATCTGCTGCTTCGGATTCATAGCTTCGGATGCGTTCTGTTGCGTTGCTGGTTCAGACACGTGCAAGTACCTCATTAAGCTTTATAGATAGGGCAGGCGCGCATATTACGGTTGTACAAAAAATAGCCACATTGACGATATTGCGAAAAACATGGATTATATTGTTCTATGAGTGCTCCCTCAAAATGGCCTCTCCCAGACGCAGGCATTCGCTTCATGACGCCGGCCTTTATGGTCGAGAAATTGGCGCGAAACCCACTAACTAAAGACTGTTTTCCTACCGCTTTAGGGTACTACCCAAACGCCGTTGGACACCGTATGGAACGCCAGCGTCATGATGACAACCTGATCATATATTGCACTGACGGTCGTGGATTCCTGCGTACCGAATCGTGGCAGGGCGAGGTTCGTGCCGGGGAGGTGATTTTGCTTCCCCAGGGAACGGAACACTTCTATGTCTCTGACGAAAAGGCACCCTGGACTCTGTTTTGGGTGCATTTTCAGGGCGCTTCTACGGGTATTTTTCTTCAATACCTGGGTTTCAGGGAGTCTCGACCGGTGACCAATGCCGGTGTCTCCCCGGGCCTGATGGCCGCGTTCACTAACCTCATGGAGGTTCGGCGGACGGGGTATTCCACCCGGGCCTTTATCAATGCCTCGAATCAGCTGCGACATATCTTCAGCCAGATGGCCCTGGAGATCAGCGCGCAGCGTGGGCAAGGACGGGGTGGTTTCGAACTGTCCCAGGTCCAGGCGTTCATGCGCGACAACATCGATCAGCCGCTGAGTCTCGATCAGATGGCCGCGACCGCGCACATGTCCAAGTTTCATTTTTCGAAGCGATACAAAGCGATGACCGGCTATTCGCCAGTGAAGCACTTTCAGAACATGAAAATTGAACACGCGTGCTCGCTGCTAGACAGCTCTGATCTCACGGTTAGCGCCATCGCAGATCAGTTGGGGTACGACGATCCCCTTTACTTCTCACGGCTGTTTCGCAAAACAATCGGCGTATCGCCCCGCGCCTATCGAAAGTCGATCAGGGAGTGACGGTGCCCCTGCCTTGTTGGAAAACGAAACTCAGCAGCCTGAAACCTGGGTAGGTCGTCGGGGCTGTCAGCGTGACAAAGCCTGCGTCGACATACCGCTAGTTCGCCGCGGAATTCTTCGCTGCATGGCTCGCGGACTCAAAAGCAAATCGAACTAGATCGCAGCGGCCATCCAACTGGCCTGATTGATCGCGGCCTTTGCGTCGAGCTCCAGGGCCTCGAAGGCCCCGCCAACCAGTTCAGACGGCAGCCCCCGAGCTTGCAGCGCCTCATGGAGCTCTTGCAGGGGTTCCTGGCCCGCGCAGATGATGACCGTGTCGACCTCGAGGGTGCGGGGTTGATTGTCGACGAGTATGTGCAGGCCCTCATCATCGATGCCTTCATATTGCACGGAGTTCAGCATGTTCACCCCGCGACGCGCGAGTGTCAGGCGATGGGTCCAGCCCGTCGTTTTCCCAAGGCCCCGACCCACTTTGGTTTCCTTGCGCTGGAGCATCCAGACTTCGCGGTCGGCTTTAGCCACCTCGGGTTCGATACCGGTAACGCCGCCTCGCGGATGGTTATCAAAATCGATACCCCATTCCCGGGCAAAGACGTCAATATCAGTGGCCGCGGACGGACCTTCATGGGTGATGAGCTCCGTGACATCAAAGCCGATGCCACCGGCGCCGATGACAGCCACTGTCTTACCGATCGGCGTATTGCCTTTGATGGCGTCGATATAGCCCACCACTTTTGGATGATCGATGCCGGGAATGTCCGGCGTGCGAGGCGTAATGCCCGTCGCGACGATCGTATGATCGAAGTCGCCCTCGGCAATCATCTCGGCGGTGACTCGTGTATTGAGCCTCACATCGACACCAAGCTCGGCGAGATGGTTTTTGTAGTATCGCAGCGTCTCAAAGAACTCCTCTTTACCGGGAACGCGCTTTGCGAGATTGAACTGTCCCCCAATTTCCGATGCGGCATCGAAGACCGTGACCTTGTGGCCGCGCTCCGCCGCAACAGAGGCATAGGAAAGCCCGGCGGGGCCGGCTCCAACGACCGCTATGTGCTTTGGAGAGTCCGTGGGAGGGTAGATCAGCATGGTTTCGTGACAGGCGCGCGGATTCACCAGACAAGAGGTGGTCTTCATGTTGAAGGTGTGATCCAGGCAGGCCTGATTGCAGGCGATGCAGGTGTTGATCAAGTCGGCACGACCTTCGGCGGCTTTCGCCATGAACTGACTGTCGGCGAGCATAGGGCGAGCCATGGACACCAGATCTGCGTCACCGCTGGCCAGAACGTTTTCTGCAACTTCGGGCATATTGATGCGGTTGGACGTGATCACGGGGATACTGACCTCATCGCGAACGCGGTGCGTGACCCGGGTGAACGCAGCTCTGGGAACCATAGTGGCGATGGTTGGCACCTGCGCCTCGTGCCATACGAAGTGCGTTGAGATGATGGTCACGCCAGCCTTTTGGAGTTCCCTTGCTAGCTGAGCAACCTCATCCCAGCTCATGCCGCCCTGCAGCATGTCCATGGCGGCGATGCGGAAGATAACAATAAAGTCCTCACCCACGGTCTGTCGCACGCGTCGGACCACCTCCAGAGGGAAGCGCATCCGATTCTCGTAGCTGCCGCCCCACTGGTCTTTCCGCTGATTGGTTTTTTCTACTAAGAAGGTGGAGAGCAGGTAGCCCGCTGATCCAATGATTTCCACGCCGTCGTACCCTGCAGCCTTGGCGAGTGCTGCACAGTTCGCATGGTCGGCTATTTGCTTTTCGATGCCCGCCTCGTCGAGTTCCTTTGGCGAGTAGGCGCCGATTCGTGAACGAATGGCTGATGGCGCAACGAGTTCCTCGTTGTAGGCCAGGGCGCCCATGTGCAGGATCTGCATTACGATCTTCGCGTCTGGTGCGGCTCCGTGAACTGCATCCGTGATGAGCCTGTGACCGGCGGCCTCTGTCTCGTTGCTGAGCTTGGACGCTGCAAACACGGAGCTTCCGCTGTCATCTTTTACCTTGATTCCCCCTTCTTCGTTGGGGGCAATGCCGCCGGTAATGATCATGCCAATGCCACCAGCGGCTCGTTCCGCGTAGAAAGCGGCCATGCGCTCGAATCCATCGGGCATCTCTTCCAGACCCGTGTGCATCGATCCCATGATCGATCGATTGCGAATAGTGGTGAACCCGAGATCCAATGGTTCGAAGAGGCGGGGATACTCTTCGTGGCCGGGGAGTGGTTGTGTTGCGTGAGCCGATTGCATAGATCGTTCTCTCTTAGCAGTTCGTTAGCCCAGATACTTTAGCGCTATTTGGCGCTCAGGAGCGATAGAACCGTGCGTTGCCATTGGCGAGACGCGCGTCTAGGGCATGTTAATCTCTAGCGAACCCTATCCTCATGGGGATCAAACTTCTTCCAGCCTCAGTAAGGCCTCTAGATGCGCATAGGCACCGAACGCCGGTTCAAAAAAAACCTTAAAGCCGCCACAACCTACTCGGAGTGGCGAGAGGCTGCCCAGGCCTATGACCAGCATCTGGGACGAGATCGCTGGCGTGAGCGCGATCAGAGCCGACAATACGATTATGTATCGATACGCGTTCGCCTCGATCAACTCCGCGCGCTCAAGGTCCGGGGTGATAATCGGGGATTACTCTACGCTCTGAACGAGGGCATCCATGGGAACATGGCGGGTATGGGGCGATCTGGGCTTTACGCCTATGCGCTGTCGGGCACCAAACACCTCATCGAGCAATACATCGATGAGATTGTCGATGCCCTCGAATACCTCGCCGAAGAATCGACCGATGATATCGACCCCGCAGAGAAACTCGATTTCTTCCGCCGGGCGAGTCATTGTTTCGGCCACACGGCATTGATGCTCAGTGGCGCGGGCTCTCTGCTGTATTTCCATGTCGGCGTGGCGCGCGCGCTTCACCAGGCGGAGCTTTTGCCCACGGTAATTTCTGGCTCCTCTGGCGGTGCGATCGTGGGAGCTATCGTTTGCAGCTGCCCAGACGACGGTATCGATGAGGTGCTGAACCCGGACTACTTCCTGGAGAAGGTCTCCGATGCACCGGATCAATCCGGTGTGGCGGATCCCGGTGATATGGAAGACCAACTCAGTCGCTTCCTGCCAGACGATTTAACCTTTGCCAAGGCCTTCGAGTTGAGCGGGCGCGCCGTGAACATCTCCATCGCTGCCGCTGAAACCCATCAGACCTCTCGTCTTATGAACGCGACCACGTCACCCAGCGTCCTCATGCGCAGCGCCGTGATGGCGTCTTCGGCGGTTCCAGGAGTGTTTCCGCCTGTGATGCTCCAGGCCATGGATAGCGAAGGCCAATTGAAGGCCTACCTGCCATCACGGCGCTGGGTGGACGGCTCTGTCAGCGATGATATGCCAGCCAAGCGCCTCGCCAGGCTGTATGGCGTTAATCACTACATCGTCAGTCAGACCAATCCCGCGGTGTTGCCGTTCGTTAACGATGGGCTTCGCAAGAAGACGCCCCTTGCCCTGTTGCAGAACGCCGGGCGGCGCTCAGCACGCGAGTGGTTCAATGCGGTGACCATGATCCTCGATCAGGCGGACAGGTCCAATGGCCGTATCACTCGAGCGACGAGCATGATGCGGTCCGTCATCAACCAGGACTACATGGGAGACATCAATATTCTCCCGGACTACCGATTCATCGATCCCACCAAGCTTTTGGGTTTTCCCGGCGAAAAAAAGGTCAGGAAGCTTATTGCTTCCGGCGAGCGGTGCACCTGGCCCAAGATCGAGATGATTCGTCAGCAGACGCGCATTAGCCGCTGCCTGCGGGGAATCCTCCAGGGGTACGAGTCACGCCCGGTGGTGTGACTCTCGGAGCCTGGTCGGCGCTCTCAATGCCTCTATGGAGAGCCTCGTTTTAGCTGCTCACTTCCTGGTTCGCGGAGATTTCCTGGCAGCGCCGGCTGTCGCCTTGGAGGCTGTCTTTTTTGCTGCGACCTTTTTCTTTGGGACACTCGCTTTCGGCACGCGTTTGGTCGTGCGGGCTTTCGATTTGGGGGCTGCCTTTGCGGCAACGCGCGTTTTCGCTCCTGCCTTTTTCGCTGCGGTCTTCTTCTTTGTCGGCGCTTTCTTGCGCGCAGACGTTTTCTTACCCGAGGCCACCGCTGAGCTCTTTTTCCGTTTGCCGGTTCCGCGTTTGCGCGTTGCCTTGGTCTTGATACCCGCCGCGTCTTCGAGCTCCTGAAGGGCGTCCTCCATGTAGTCGATGATGCGCTGCACCTGTGGCACGCTGCGGCGGCAGGCGATGATGCCGAAATCGACCTGATCGGCATAGCTCACCAGGGTGATGTTCAATGCCATGCCATCGGTAATGATGGACAGGGGGTAGGAGCCGTCCATGCGGGCGCCGTTCCAGTACATGGTTTCACGCATTCCGGGAACATTGGAGATCGTAAGGTTATAAGGTGGCAGCCGGGTGATCATCCCCAAAGGCATCAGCAGCATGCTGGGCGCCGACATGGCCATGGTCAGCAGCTCGACCTCTTTGGGTGACATGCCGGCGTAGTGGGCTTTCCCGGCCTCCACAGATGCCTTGATGGCCATGAACCGTTTAACGGGGTCTGCAATCGTGGTCGACAGATCAGCGCTAATTCCCGCCACGGCATTTCCTGAATCCACATCGCCTTCCTGACGAAGAGACACCGGTACCAGTGTTTTCATGGAGTCCTTGGGCAGCTCGCTGTGGTTGATCATGTACTGGCGCAGCCCCCCGGCGCACATGGCCAATACCGTGTCATTGAAGGTGGCATCGAAGGCCTTGCCCACGGCGCGAATGCGCGCAAAGGGCCAGGTCTGAGCAACGAAGCGGCGGGCGCCATCGATCTTGCCGTTTAGAGAACTGCGGGGAACTTTAAGGTGCGGTAGCGCCAAATGATTCTTGCGCCCTGACCAGGCGCCCGCGATATCTTTGAGGGCATTGAAGGCATTCGCGCCACTGCCGTAGGTCGACTTGAGTACGTCCGCGACCGTGCGAACCTCCGCGTCCGTGTACTCTGCTTGCCGGCCTTCCTTGAGCGCCTTCTTGTAGGCGTTCCAGGAATTCAGGGACATGGGAGACTCGGTGCGAACGAGCTTGGGGTCAGACGACAACATGCTGCGGCTGACGTGGATTGAACGAGCACCATCGACGGCGGCATGGTGCGTTTTGTTGAAGATCGCAAACTGACGATTCTCCAGCCCCTCAATCAGATGCATCTCCCACAGCGGTCGCGTGCGCTCCAGTAGCGTGCCGTGAAGGCGGCTTACGAGAGTGAAGAGTTCCCGGTAGCGTCCCGGTTTAGGGAGCGCTGAATGTCGAACGTGATAGTCGAGGTCCAAGGCTGGATCGGGCTCCCAGTAGACGTTGCCGGCTAGTCCCAGGCGGCCCATTTTCAGGCGGTGACCGAAAGGTGGCAGCAGTTCTTCGGCATCCTTGAGATTAGCAGCGAGGTTTGTCAGAAACTCTTGCTCATCAGCACCATCGGGCAAGGTGAACAGCGATACCCCCGCCACGTGCATGGGCATCTCACGACTCTCACCAATGAGGAAGCCTTTGTCGACCAGGGATAGCTTATGCATTGTTATCTCCTATCCGTCCGCTGGGGTCGCTGCCTCTGGCCGAGACAGCTCGAAGGTGGAGAGTACCTAGGGTGGGACGCGCCCGCCAGTAGGGACGCGGCGCTTAACTTTCGCTGATTGCGGCCTGCTCGTTCACCGCTCGCCAGGCTGCATCCCAAGCGGCATCCATGTAGGCGCGGGCCTCAGAGTCTGAGTTCGCAACGGAGATGCGGCCAAACCGCGAACGCGCGATTTCGTGGGGGGCTTCGCCTTCGGGGAAATCCGGGTCGTAAAGACTCATGTATTCGTAGGCATAGCCATGGGAAATGCGGTTTACGGTAATGGCGGCGATGCCTCTTTCATGCTCAAAGCCGTGAGTGCCCAGCAGCGACTGAAGCTGATCACGAATTGACGTTTCATAGCTCTGGAAGCTGGTGGCGTAGATCGTGTGGCGGGCGAAGCGCAGCAGATCCTTGAGGGTCTCATTGCCCTTCGGCGATTCCGTGGGTGCCGACATTAGGAAAAGAGCCATGGGGTCTTCGGCATTTCTCGGTGGCTCATAGCCGCCGACGCTGATTGTTGGTGCGGCGCTTACCCACTGGAACATCTGCCCCGGACAACGGATCAGCGTTGCGTCTAGCTTCGAGAAGGCTTGACCGTCATTGAGCAGCACGCTCGCGTAGATAAATGGCACCTTGACCTGATACGCGAGGGCCTTCTTTTGGGCGTCAGGCATTTGCGGACACAAATGAGGGATGATGGCGTTGTAGCAGGCGAGGATACAGTGGTCGGCGCTTACCCGTTCTGCGGCGCCGCGTCTGACGTAGTCCACCTGAACCTGGCGATCCATGAGTTCGCGAACGCTGACCGCGGTGCTATTCAATCGAATCCGAGTGTCGTTGCTCTTTTGGTCGAGGGCAGCGTAGTTAAAACGCGTGATTGCGACGTCATCCTTACCCCGCATTTTCGGTGCTACCTCTGGTATCAGTCGCTGCACAAGTAGTCGCGCGATGGAGGCGTTTCCATCGGGAAACATACGCACCTGTGTCGAGTCGAGAGCGCTGTCCACGATCAAAGAGTTTGCGAAGCGGGCCAGCCAACCCAGCGCATTCAATCCTGGCATGCCTAAGCTAATTGCTTCCGTGACAGTGACGCTCCCGGCCGTAAAACCCATAAAAATTCGCAGCTGGTTATCAAGGATCTCGATACACCGCTGATTTAAGTCTGCTTTCTCGCGCAGGAATTCTTCGTAGCTCGTGGTGTTGCAATATTCGTAAGCTTTCCTTAGCGACAGCTCATCCAGAAAATCCCGTTCGCCGCCAATAAATGCGATAAGGTTTTTCTGCTCCTCGGCGGTCAGAGGGAGTTGTTTGATCGCCTCGTCGTAGCCGTCTTCACCGAATAACCAGCGGGTCCAGTCGCCAGAGACCGTCTTTAGCCCGTCGCCATCCGGCAGCGCCATGCCCGTACGTGCTTTGAACTGCCCGCCAAGGAAAAAATTGTCTGGCGTGTTTTTCGCCATTTCGTCGAAGTAATCCTGGTCGATGCCCAGGTCGGCAAGTAGGGCTTTGGCGTTGACGCTGTAGTTCTGGGGGTTTTCTAAATTCTGGGCGCCACCCAGGTTCAGCACCATGCGTCCGCCGTGGTGGAACTCGTTCCGCTTGGCGTGCCCGCCAAAGTCGTCGTGGTTGTCCAGCAGGAGTATCTTCGCGTCTTCACCGCGGGCCTTTCGCCAGTAGTGCGCTGCCGCGAGGCCGCTCATGCCGGCACCAACAATCACCAGATCATAGTGCTCGTCGACACTCTGATAGGTCGCCGGTTTCTGGCCGTTCCAGGCCAGTGCGTGGGCCACTTCGTACGACCCGTCATGACTGCCGCGCAGACCAGTCAGAGTGGGAGGGTAGTAGTCGCTGGTCGTCCCCAGGGCGTTTTCCACCGCGCGAGCCATCGCGGTGCGAGGAATCAGCAGGCTCGCGGCGGATACCGCGACGCCGTTAAGAAAATCTCTGCGCGTAACCCTGCTGGCCATGTGCTTTCCTTAGATTCGCCTCGAGATCAGCCCGCGGTGGATACGGGAGCCGCTGGAGTAGCAACGACGGAGTTTCGAAATAGCGGAATACTTGCCAGAGCAGCGATGATCAGCAGGGCTGAGGACGTAAGTGCGTAGCCCTCGACGTCGCTGGCCGCAACTCGGCCCATGGCAATGCCGGCAAACACCAGATGGTATGCGACACCGTAGGCACCGAGTGATAGCGCCGCCACCTTGCAGGCCAGGGAACCTTTGAAGAGAGGGCCCGCAATCAGAAGCCCGAAAACGGCGTAGAGCCAAAAGCCCAGGTAATCGAAAGAGGTGAACAGGGAGTAAGGGAGCGTGATGTGAAGAAGCTCAAGGAGGCTGCTGGCCAATGGGCTGTTGCCGCTGCCGCTCACCGCTTCCTGAGCCAGCAACGGCACAGACCAGATTGCGATGAACTTGGGGATGACGAAGGCCATGAAAGAGGCAAAGAGTGTGATGGCGCCGAGTAGGGCTGTCAGTGGGCTGCCCCTTCGGACTCGCCAGGCCAATGCCGCGAGCACGAGCGTCAAGGTAATCATGGCAATCATCTGATTGATCCAGCCGAGCACGATTGCGCCACGGTTTTCATTGAGCCATTGGGCGCGATCGGCCGCCAGGGTGTCGAGAGGTGCGTCTAGAGGTAATACCATCGACGCCATCCCAACAACCAACATGATTATGGCTGACCAGAAAGCCAGACGATTGATTCGCGCGCCCAGTATTTCAGACACTTTTTTTCTCCTTCTTTCGGGAACGGGCAGGGCGAACGAACCCATACTTTTCACGCAGGGTTCCCAACACAAAATCCTGCATGGCTTTGGCGTCGCTAGCCCAGGGGCTTTCTCCGTCCACAAATAGAACAGATCCCTCGATCATCGACATGAGGCTGAGCGCTTCGGCTCTTGGATACTTGCTGCCCGCGGTGGCAAGGCTCTCTTCAAGGCGTGCGAGATAGTTCTCGTAGATGCGTTTCAGAAGCGTCGCCATTGCGGGCTCTACCCGACCCATGGCCCACAACTGGGGCAGCAATCGATCAGATCGCAGCTTCTGTCCTGCGTTGTCCTCAAGCAGTGTTTCTACGAGGGACACGATTTCAAGGGTTCCATCGTGCCCGTGAAGATCAATCACTGACTGCATGTACTCCGCAATGATGTGATCGGCCAGTGCTGTTAGCAGCGCACTCCAGGTGGGGAAGTGGTACTGGAGCGCGCCCAGTTTGATGCCCGCCAACCGTGCGAGCGCGCGCATGCTCAGCTTGCCGTAACCCTCATCAGCAATAATTTGGATCGCGAAACCCAGTATCTCCCGCTGCCGTTCAGTCATTCCTGCGCCTTGCCCGCAACATGTCAGCCGACATGCTATGGCATGTCAGATGACATGTAAAGTTAGGCTGAGGTCTTTGGGCAGCGTTCGAGTCGGACTCGGATGCGACAGAGCATGAGTGGAAGCCGGCGCGGCGAGCGCGGAGTTCGATGGCGTGTGGGTTGAAGGTATTACAAGCGCGACATCAGCGTGCGCGACCTTCCCGCCATGCCTGAATGAGCTGGTCGTAGGGCACCGTCTCTCCCGCGGGTTTTTCATTGGCCAGCTTCGCCTTTGGCGCGCCAGGTTGGGATAGCCAATACTCGGCATCCCGAGGCTCATTCAGCTGTGGACCGCAATCGCCCTGAATGCCGTGACGCTGCAGGCGCTCAAGCACTCGGTCCTGCTCTTGGGCGAGTTGGTCCATCGCGCCTTGCGGCGTTTCTTCCCCACTCACCGCATTGGCGACGTTGGCCCACCAAAGCTGGGCGAGTTTGGGGTAGTCGGGAACGTTGTTGCCGGTGGGAGTCCACGCTGTGCGTGCTGGGCTGCGATAGAACTCCACCAGTCCACCAAGTTTTGGTGCCAGCTCAGTCATGGCGTCGGAGTTGATATCCGACTCGCGGATCGGCGTGAGGCCGACGATAGTCTTTTTGAGGCTGACGGTTTTGGATGTAACAAACTGCGCGTACAGCCATGCGGCTTTGCGGCGCTCAAGAGGTGTGGACTTGAGGAACGTCCAGGCACCCGCATCCTGGTACCCCAGTTTCATACCAGGTTCCCAGTAGGGTCCGCGAGGGCTGGGCGCCATGCGCCATTTGGGGAGACCATTCTCGTCAACAACGGCAAGACCTTCCTTAATCATGTCGGCGGTAAACGTTGTGTACCAGAAGATTTGTTGTGCGATGCGTCCTTGGGCGGGTACTGGGCCGGCCTCTGAGAAGGTCATGCCGGCAGCTTCCGGCGGAGCATAGGCTTTGAGCCAGTCAATGTATTTTGTGAGGGCATACACGGCTGCGGGCCCATTGGTGGCGCCACCACGGGCGACGGAGGACCCAGCGGGGCGGCAGTCCTCGACACGGATTCCCCACTCATCGACGGGAATGCCATTGGGAATGCCTTTGTCGCCCGCTCCAGCCATGGAAAGCCAGGCGTCCGTGAAGCGCCAGCCGAGCGACGGATCTTTCTTGCCGTAGTCCATGTGGCCGTAGACGGTTTCGCCTTCGATGGTTTTCACGTCCTCGGAGAAGAAACGTGCAATATCCTCGTAGGCAGACCAGTTCATGGGAACGCCCAGCTCATAGCCGTACTTATCTTCGAACTGCGCTTTCAGGTCGTCGCGATTGAACCAGTCGTAGCGGAACCAGTACAGGTTGGCGAACTGCTGATCGGGTAACTGGTAGATCTTGCCGTCGAAACCCGTCGTGAAAGACAGGCCGATGAAATCGTCTAAATCGAGGGTCGGTGATGTGACGTTCGCGCCTTCGCCCTCCATAAAGTCTGAAAGGGGAACCACGTAGCCGTAGCGGGAGTGAGTGCCGATCAGATCTGAGTCATTGACGTAGGCGTCATAGACGTTTTCGCCAGACTGCATCTGCGTTTGCAGCTTCTCGATAACGTCCCCTTCCTGAATCAGGTCGTGGGTGACTCGAATACCCGTGATCTCGTAGAAGGCGCGGGCAAGGGTTTCGCTTTCATAAACATGGGTGGTCAGCGTTTCGGAGACGACGCTGATTTCCATGCCCCGGAGAGATTCGGAAGCCTGAGTGAACCATGCCAGCTCAGAGAGCTGCCCCTCCGTGTTCAGCGTCGACGGCTGGAACTCATCTGCTGCCCAGCGGGCGGCATTGGCCGCATAGTCCTGCGCTTCAACGGGGGCTCTGGCGGATGCCTCGCTGTCGTCTTCAGCGCCACAGGCCGCGAGTAGCAGTACCGCGCCAAGTACCGGGCCAAGTGCCGGGCAACGTGCCGAGCAACGTGCCGAGCAACGTGCCGAGCAACGTGCCGAGAAAGGAAGCAGGATTCGGTTCATGTGGGTATTCCGGAAAAGGGGGTTAACCCCATCGCATGATCAGGCCGGCCAGTATGACGGAAAGCAGGCTTGCCAGGACAAGGGGAGCCTCCGACGTCGCCAGCCACGTAAGATGCACATAAGCGGCGCTGAGAAGGCTAATGAAGAACCGGTCGCCGCGGGTGGTGCTTATGGGCAGCCAGCCTCGTCGTTCCTGGGTGGGCCACCGAAGTTCCGCGAGGGTCATGGTGATGATGCCCGCGGCAATGCACAAAAAGAAGATCGCCGTCGGCGTTGTCCAGGCCATCCATGCCATCTAGCTCACCCTCCCCAGGGTGAAGCCCTGAACCAGGTGTTTGCGCACGAACCACACCACCACTAATCCGGGGATCACCGTGAGAATCCCCGCGGCTGAAAGTACGCCCCAGTCCAGGCCCGATGCACTGACCGTTCGCGTCATCACGACAACAATGGGTTTGGTATTGCTGGCGGTGAGCGTACGAGCGAGGAGCAGTTCTACCCAACTGAACATGAAGCAGAAAAACACCGTAACGCCGATGGCGCCGCGATTAATGGGCAGGAAGATACGGAAGAAAAAACTCAGGAAGGAGTGACCATCAAGCCAGGCCATCTCATCGATTTCCTTGGGCACGCCTGACATGAAGCCCTCGAGAATCCATACGGACAGCGGCACGGTGAAGAGGCAGTGGGCGAGGGCTACGGCCAGCGGCGTATCGAAGATGCCGATGGATGAGTAAAGCTGGAAGAAAGGCAGCAGGAACACCGCGGGCGGTGCCATGCGATTCGTCAGCAGCCAGAAGAACAGCTGCTTGTCCCCGAGAAAACGATAGCGTGAGAACACATAGGCCGCGGGTAGGGCGACGGCGAGGGAGATAACCGTATTCAGCGCGACATACGTGAGCGAGTTGATGAAGCCCGACCGCCATACCTCGCTTCGGGCAATCTCCGCAAAGTTGGCCAGGGTCGGGGCGCTGGGTATGAGCTCGAAGCCGCCGAGAATGTCCGCATTACTCCGCGCCGCCATGGTCAACAGCCAGTACAGGGGCAGCAGCAGATAAGCCGAGTAGGCGACGAGCAGCAGGCGCGCGTTCCAGGATGATCTAGCCACGATCAGCGTCTCCCTTGACCACCGATGTGTAGAAGATCCAGCACAGCAGCAGCACCATCAGGAAATAGATCACGGAGAACGCGGCGGCAGGCCCCAGATCAAACTGCCCCACGGCTTTTGTCGCCAGATACTGGGACAGGAAGGTGGTGCTATTGCCGGGTCCGCCCCCAGTGAGGACGAAGGGCTCCGTATAGATCATCAGGGAGTCCATCAGGCGCAGCAGAACCGCGATGGTGAGCACGCCCTTGAGCCGTGGGAGCTCAATGTAACGAAACACCTGCCAGCGGCTCGCGCCATCGAGCTCTGCCGCCTGATAGAACGCGGGTGGGATTGACGAGAGGCCGGCAAAGGCCAGCAGCACCACAAGCGACGTCCAGTGCCATACGTCCATGAGCATCAGCGTAATCCAGGCATGAAGCGGTTCCGCCGCGTAGTTGAAGTTGAGTCCCAGATTTTTCAGGGTCACGCCCAGCAACCCGATGTCACCCCGTGCAAAGATCTGCCAAATGGTACCGACGACGTTCCAGGGAATGAGGAGTGGTACGGCAAATAGGATCAGCAGGAACGAAAGTCGCTTGCCCTCGCGCGGCAGGGCCAGAGCCACCAGGATACCCAGAGGGATTTCGATAAGGATGACCAGAGAGCTGAACAGCAGCTGACGGCTGAGGGCATTCTGCAGGCGCGGATCGCCGAGCGTCTCCCTGTACCAGTCAAATCCAACGAACAGCCGCGTATTGATATCCAGAATGTCCTGAACCGAGTAGTTCACCACCGTCATGAGTGGAATGACGGCACTGAAGGCAACGATGAGCAACACGGGGAGAACGCCGAACCAGGCGCGATTATCCTGCATGGATATCTCCCGCCGGGATCACCGCATGGCGCTTTGCGCGCAGCGTCGCGCGGCTTCCCACGCTCCACGCACCAGCGCCTTCAGCAAGGAGCTCGGCGGCTCCCTGGGTAAGTGTCAGCAGGCTTCGCACTTCACCCGCGCGCGTTCCCAGCAGGCGGCTGCCTGTTACTTCCCAGGCACCAGACCCGTGAGCCCTTGGATCGAGCCACTCTGATCTTAGGCCCACGGTTTGTCGCTCCAGCTGAACCGGCTGCTCAAACTCAAGGTCTGTCAGTGTCTCTGTTCCGACGGCACCCTTGCCGACAAAGCGCATGCCGGGGGACCCGATGAAGTTACCCACGAAGGTGTTTGCTGGATGGTCGTAAATCTCCGTGGGCGTCCCCGTTTGAAGGATTGCGCCATTGGCGAGTACGCTTACCTCGGATGCGAAGGTGAGAGCCTCGGTCTGGTCATGGGTCACGTAGATCATGGTGAGGCCATGATGCTTCTGAAACTTCGACAGCGTTTGCCTCAGGCGCCACTTCATGGCGGGTTCAACAGCGGTCAGCGGTTCGTCCAGAAGCACGAGATCCACATCAGTGCGAACCAGAGACTTTCCGATGGCAGCGAGCTGTTTTTGGAAAAGAGACAGCTGTCCCGGTCTGGCGGACACCACATCATCAATCTCCAGCTCCTTTGCGATCTCCAGCGCGCGCGCTTTCGCATCGACCTTTGACCAGCCGCGGTTGAGGAGGGGGAACGTCAGGTTCGCCAGCACACTCTTTGACTCGTAGAGCACAGGAAACTGAAACACGAGGGCGACGTTTCTCTCGCGAGCGCCGACGAGAGACACATCTCTATCATCGATGAAGACGTTTCCCTCGCTGGGGTGAAGAAGACCCGACAAGAGGTTTAGAAGCGTCGTTTTGCCCGCGCCCGACGCGCCGAGGAGGGCATGGGTGCTTCCGTGCTCAACCGTGAGGTGCAGATCCCGTAGAGTCGTTTCCTCGCTGCTCGGGTAGGAAAAGGACACGTTCTCCAGTCGTATCGTTGCCATCTCAGGCACCCAACTCCAGAACGTCCCGATGGTCGACGGCCAGCAATACATGCTCGCCCGCTTGATGCGTGACGATCCCGGGAAGCTTCACGACCCATTCTTCCGTGCCGTGAGTCAGAGTGACGTCGGCATGCAGATAAGACTGAGCGCCATTGGTTTCCACCGCGCGCAGCGTTGATGAATGACCGTTTGAATCCGCTGAGAGATGCACATGTTCCGGACGCACGTACTGGGTGTCGGACAAACGGTTGATCCCAGGATCCGACAGCAGGTCGGCGGCAGCAAAGCCAACTGGAGAGCGATAGAGTTCAAGCGCAGAGCCTTGCTGAAGTACCTCGTGCGACTCGAGGAGGATGAGTTGATCGGCAAGGGCCAGCGCATCTGATGGATCAGATGTCGTAAACAGCAGCGCCACACCTGTTTCCTCAACCAGTGTTCGTAACTCAGCGTTGAGTGCCTCTCGCAGTTTGAAATCGAGATTAACGAAGGGTTCGTCCATCAAAAGCACTTTGGGTTTCTTAGCCAGCGCGCGCGCGATGGCCAGACGCTGCTGCTGTCCTCCAGACAGTTCGTCCGGCATGCGGTGAAGAAGGTGCTCAATCTTGACTAGCGCGGCAAGCTCCCTCACCCGACCTTCGTCCCGGATACCGGCTGCCTGCATGGGCGACGCGATGTTGCCGGCAACGGTCCAGCTCGGATAGTTAACGAAGGCCTGGAAGACCATGGCGACGGGGCCGCTCTTGCGTTGGTATATCTCGCCTCCGATAGTGACGGTACCGGATGCCTTGGTGGGAAGCCCGGCCGCTAGGCGACACAGATCAGTTTTGCCCGACTGGTTCCGACCCAGCACTACGGTAATGCTGCCCGCCGTGCATGCGATGTCTGCCGGCTTACTACTCGGTCGAATCTTTAGCTGATTGATGGCTAGCAAGAATGAAGGTCCTGGTACGGCATGCCTGTTTTTATTGGAATCTACGACGCGTTATCGGCCTCTCTCCGCGGTGCGACAGAGCCTGCTTTTCGCATTCGTGCTTCGCATTGTAAATGGCCGCGACATTCTAGTCCCGTAGCCTTTGGCTCGGTTCCTTATTCAATGCTTGTCTCGGCTTGGGTCTGGACCGTATTTCGGTCGCAAGGCAGTTTGCCTGAACAGGCAGCGTTTCTCAGATGTCTCTCGAAGGGCGCCGAGATCCGACTCTAGAGAAGGGTCATCGCAAATGGAATCGTACACGCCATGATGAGGGCGGAGCCCCAGCGCCGCTCTCGCGAGCCCAGGGGAAGACCGTTGGCTTTGTTTTGCTCGGTCGTCTTTCGAGGGATGATCTGCGCGGCAATCAGCAGTAGAGCGACAAACAGGACTTGTCCCGCTTCGACGCCGAGGTTGAAGGAAAGGAGAGACAGGATTTGCTGCTCGGCGGGTAGGCCGATTTCCCTAAGCGCGCCAGCAAAGCCAAGGCCGTGGATCAGTCCAAACCCGAGCGCCGTGGGTAGCGTGAGTGCTGCGGGCGCTGCTGATCGCAGATTGATGGTAGCGGCCCAGAAGATGCTTAGAACGACAAAGGGTTCAATCCAGGCACCGGAGATGTTGATCCAGCCTAGCGTCATGGCCGCAAGAGAGAGGGAGTGCGCGATGGTGAATGCGGTAACGATCTCGACGATGCTTCGCAGCCCAGCCGCTCCCAGGCAGAGCGCGGCAACAAACAGAAGGTGATCGAAGCCCGCGGGAAGGATGTGCGCGAATCCTGCAATGAAAAAGCTGGCGAGGCCGCCCCAGTCGACGGACGTTTCCAGATCGTTGGGTGCAGTTCCATGCCATCCGCTGGCGTCGAACGCTGGTGACCGTTGCTCTGCCACAAGCCATCGAGTTTGCGACCGTCCGCTTATGGTGTCCTCAAAAGTATTCGCAATGGGCTCTTCAAAGCGAAACCCCGTGCCGTAGCGAACCTTCAATCTTCCATCGGCACCGTTGCCGATCACACTGGTTGGCTTCGCGAAGAGCAAAAGGTCCGTTCGGGGCCAGCTTAGCGGGTCGAGGAATTCCTCTCTTGACACGCTGGGGAAGTCGATCGATTGAAGCTTGAGAGGGATGCGCAGATTGCCGACGGTGAGTTCAATAGCCTCTGGAAGCGGCGCCAGCAACTCTTGAATGTCTGGATCAGCGAGAGGGTCCGGCGACTGGGATAGTGCGTAGTAGCGCTCGCGGCTTCCGACTTCAACCAACAGGTCGAGTGAGAGACGGACTTCGAGGCGCCCGCCCTCCAGAAGGACGATGCGGGCCTTGGACATGTTGAGCAGGTGCCCGTGCCCGGAGTCACCCATGCACAACAGGAAAAAGCACACGACAACTGCGAAAGGGCGCCTCAATGTGGCCCCTCGAGTTGCCGCACCTAATGGGCCTACCACGCGATGGCGTGTGTCTCGCCGGTGGTGACGTTCACAAGCCCACCTGGATTGCCCTCATAGGGGGCGACGAGCTGCCACTTCCACGGCGAGGCCGTGAGAAAGGCAAAGCGCATGCGCTCTGGAAGGCCTGGATTGCCGATCCATTTCATCGCATCGGCAGCGTTGAAGAGCGCTTCGACCTCTTCGCCTACATCATTGACCGGCCGTTGGGATACTAGCCCCGCGATCTCAAGGCGCACGGTGGCCACGACTTCCCCATGCGCCACCAGCGCCCAGCCGCCCTGCATGTCCGCGACGGTGTTCGCCGCCAGCGCCATTGCATCGTCGTCGTTCCCAATGACCCAGATGTTGTGAAGGTCGTGGGACTGGGAACTAGCGATCGCTGATCCTGGGGTGATGGGGCCGACGTTACGCCAGAACATCTTCGAAACCTCGCCGGTGCCCCGGTAGCGATCGACCATGGCGACTTTGGTGATGCTTAGGGCTGCGTCAGCTCGAAGTTCACCGTCCGTCACGGCCAGGGTCGTGGATGGCAGCTCAGGACCGAAATAGAAGGGCTCGAGAACAGCGATGTTCATTTCATCGCGGCCCGGCTCGCCGGCAACCCGGAAATCACCGCCCGACAGCCTGCGACCCACGTTGACAGTATTGGTGGCCCAGGACGGGTACTCGATCGATGGCACTTCGAGCAGGTATTCACCGTTCTTCGCCGCGAGCCGCCCGCTGGCGTAAACAGACTCGATGGCCACGGTCTCAGGATCCGTCAGCAGCACCACATCGGCAAAGCGCCCTGGGGCGATAGACCCAACGAGATGCTCTATGTGGAAGTGTCGCGCCGTGTTGTAGCTGCCCATCTGATAGGCGATGCGCGGCTCGATACCGGCCTTGATGGCGGTGCGGATGTTGTAATCCATGGAGCCAAGCTGCGTAGTCGTGTGGACGTCTCGATCGTCGGTCGTGACGGAGACATTGCTCCAGTCTGAAACGCCTTGCTCGAGAAAGTACGGGAAGAGATCGCGGGCGGTATCCACACGAACTTCGAGAAAAACACCGCGTCGGAGTTTCTCCAATCCTTCCTCGGGAAGTCTGACCTCGTGATCTGAGGATAGCCCTGCCGCTGCGAACGCATTAATCTCGTTTGTTCCCACGAGGCCTGCACCGTGACCTTCGACCACACCGCGGTGATCGCGGGTCGCCTGCATCATTCCCCAAATCCGCTCGTGGCCGGGCGACTCGAGTTCGCTCACGGCAGTCCAGTCCATGACTTCGCCAAGGCCGATAACTCGGAGGTCCTCGCGCATGAAGCCGTTCATGGCGTCGTAACCGTAGTAGCCGCCGCCCGCTTCATAAACGGTCGGTGGCGTGGCCGAGCCAACGGCGGGGAAAATCTTCAGGGGGCTTCCTGCGTCCTCGGCCTTCAGCCAGAACTCCACGTTACGAAGCCCGACTACGTTGGAGAGTTCGTGGGAGCCCTCTACGGTCCAGGTACTGCCAAACGGTACGACCAGTTCGGCCTCGTATTCGGGCGTCAGATAGGAGCTCTCAATGTGCTTGTGGGATTCGCCGAAACCCGGCACCGCCCACAAACCTTTGCCATCTCGCGTCGTCTTGGCCTCGCCGGTCCAACTACCGGTATTCCCGACCCAGGCGATGCGTTTGCCGGCGATAACGATGTCCTGTTCAGGCTCCCAGTTGCCGGTAAACACATTCAGGAGAGTCACATTACGAAGCACAAGATCCGCCGGTGTTCGACCCAGCGATACCTGGAGGAGATGCCGACGGGTATTGGTTTCTTCGGTGAACTCGACGGCTTCTTCCTGATAGCCCGGAAGAGACCCGGGATCTTGTGCTTTCGCAATCCAGGGTCCCGAGGCCAGCAGTAGCGCAATGAGAGGGGTGATCAGTACACGAGCCATCATGACGCTCCTTTTGTGGGTGTGGGTGTGGGTGTGGGCGTGGGTGCCTGGCGTCAGCCAGCCTTTACATCAATGAAGCGTGAGCCGTCCTGGGCGAGACGCTTCAGCGTTTCGCAGGGGGCAGCACTGGGATCATCCGCAGCCAGAGCGTCCATGGTCGCAAGCACAGCCTCGGCTCCCACCATATCGCCGTAAAGCATCGGGCCACCCTTATCCGCTGGCCAGCCGTAGCCATTCAGCCAGACGATGTCGATATCCGATGCGCGCTGTGCCTTGCCTTCCTCTAGAATCTTGAGCCCTTCGTTAATCATGGGATGGATGCGGGCGGCGATGATCTCGCCATCGCTCGGTGCCTGTCCGCTCTCCACGCCGGTGATTCGCGTGATGATTTCTGCGGTTACCTCGGAGGGTACGGGGCGATTATTTTCGTCGTAATCATAGAAGCCCGCTCGGGTCTTTTGGCCACGGCGGTCCAACTCGCAAAGCGCGTCGCGAATGGGATTGTCGGTGGTTGCACCTTTCTTCCAGCCAATGTCGAGACCGGCCAGATCTGACATCTGGTAGGGCCCCATACGGAAACCAAACCCATTGATCGCCGCATCGATGGCCCAGGGCGTGACGCCCTTCATGAGCAGGTTATGAGCCTGTGCCTGACGGGCAAAGAGGATGCGATTGCCGACGAAACCTGGGCAGACACCGACGAGGGTGGCCACCTTGTTGATGGTTTTCGCCAGCGTCATGCTCGTAGCGATGACGTCGTCCGCGGTGTGATCGGCGCGAACAATCTCAAGCAGCTTCATCACGTTGGCGGGCGAGAAGAAATGAAGGCCGATGACGTCTTGAGGACGCTCAGTCACGCTCGCGATTTCATCGATGTTCAGCGCTGAGGTGTTGGTTGCGAGGATAGCGCCGGGCTTTGCCACGCGGTCGAGATCACGAAAGATAGATTTCTTAACGTCCATGTCCTCGAAGACCGCCTCAATAATCAGATCGCAGTCGGCGAAGTCCTCTACGCTGAGGGTGCCGTTGAGCAGCCCCATCCGCAGTTCTACCTCATCTTGTGGGAAGCGCCCTTTGTCGGCGCTGCGCTGATAATTCTTACGGCAGACGCCAAGACCCCGATCCAGCGCCTCCTGCTCGCGCTCCAGGATTGTGACGGGAATGCCCGCGGTCGCGAAGTTCATGGAGATTCCACCGCCCATGGTACCGGCGCCGATGACACCGACATTGGTAACTGGTCGCAGCGGCGTATCGGCGGGAACATCAGGGACAATCCATGCGTCGTGGGCGGCCTGAGTGACATAAGCGGCAACGTCTGACTGAGTAAGATTGAGTGCGGGCATGCTGTTCTATCCTCGATTGTTCGCAGGTGAAAGGGGGGCGGCGCAAAATCGGCAGCCGCCTCAAAACGGCCCGCCATAGTACCCGTAAAAGCGAAAACGCGCGGGCTTAACTCGTGGTTCAGGCGAGGAAGTAGGGGGTTGATGCGATGGCAGCGGTGCGGAAGGATTCCAGCGCCTGCGTAATGGCCTTTCGTTTTTTAATAAAGCGTTCAGAGGGTGCGGGAATTGATACGGCGAAAACTTCACCACCGACGGTTCTGAAAGCGATTCCCGCCGCAGAGATCCCGGGAGTGTGATCATCCAGGTCCAGGGCAAGACCCGATGTTCGAGTTTCCCTGAGTTCTTCAAGCAGCGCGTTTCTTTCTTTCCCGGGCGTATTGATAGCGCAGAGTCGATTCACCTCTTCTTTCGGGAGCAGGGCCAAGACAGCTTTGCCGTTTGCGGTGTTTACCAGCGGAAACTGCAGACCTGGGACGGAGACAGCAGACAAGCGATTCCTGCCCGCAACCTGATCGACAAACGTCATGTGCGTGCCATCGAAGCGCGCTAGATCCACCGTTTCTCCGGTTTCCTCGGCGAGTTGCTCCAGCCACGGTCGCATCATGACTGTGATATCTACCCGGCCTGCCGCCGCCAGTGCCTGAACCTCGGGGCCGAGACGGAGGTCTCCGTCTTTGCCCGACGTGGTTACGAACCCCTCGACGATCAACGCGTTCACAATTCGCTGCACCGTAGATCGGGGCAGCCCCGTTTGCGTTGCCAACTCCCCGAGACTCTGACCGGAGTTGTCGGTTTTGAGCTCACGAAGTATCTGTGCGGCACGGCTGATGACCTGAATGCCAGTGGCGGAGTTCATGGTGGTTTCAGACCTCGACAGAATCAGCTCTATATCGTATAGTGATTCAATCGTACCACATAGCAATACATAACACACCGTTTCCGGCACGAAGCAGGCCATCCTAATGCCCCTGTACGGTGCGAAGGCAGGGCTTCTCATACGGTCAATGAAGCACCGACGGTAAAGTCCAAACACAGCAACCCAACGACAACGAACACACCAATTTGGCGTAGGGCGAGTTCACGGATCAAGCGTTACTGCCTGAACCAGGAACGCAAAGAAGAGGGGTGCGCGAGGCCAGCTGCCATGAGCAAAAAACATCTTGGTTACAGCGAAGAAGAGCGAAGCAAAGGGCCCTACGGCCGCTTCTACGATCCTGATCTAAAGCCCCTGAGCCAGCACGTGGTCGACGCGCTCCTGATGGGGAGCGTGGCCCATGAACTCATTGCGCCTGTGAGCGCTGCACCTGAATTACACAAGCCCGGCTATCAGACCGTCGAGACGGGCTATGCGCGTGCTCCCTGCGGTGCAATTCGTATTGCCTGCCTGACACCCATGCCGCGGGTTTCCCCTCACATGTGGGACTGGTGGTTCGGATGGCATGGCTGTGAGGCAAGGCGCTATCAGCTTTGGCATCCCCACGCGCACGTCAGTGCACAGTGGGCAGACGGTGGTCGCGATGAGCGCTACATCGGGCGCACCTCGTTGATCAGGGAGTACCTTGGCTCCGAGTTGAAGTCCGCTGGCATCAGCTTTGTTGCGCCTTCTGTAATGGGCCTGGATGAAGCGCTTCTCAAGAAACAGGGCGAAATCGCCGTTTGCGCTCGTATTGGTGTTCCGGGTACGCCCGCAAAGGGGGGATGGCTTCTTCATCAACTGCGCCCCGTCGACGGCGGGTGCGAGATGCGCTCGCGTATGTGGCTGGGTGGCGAAAACTCGGCAATGGGCGAGAATCCCGGTGCAGTGGCGCGCGCCATCAGCCGTGTGATGCGGCCTCTGGGAAACCGTATGCTGCCCGATGCCCACGAATTGCTCGTTCACAACGCGCAGGAAATGGCCCATCTAGCACAGTTCCTGCCCGAGCTTTACGACGCTTTTGGACCGAAGGCTGCATCGTGAAGCGTCCGAAAGGAAAGGGCCGAAGCTGGGAGCGGGGTCAGCCTGGCTTCGATGCCAGGGTGCTAGGAACCAGCTTTAATGGGCGTGATCCCGGGCATCGCCCCGAAATCCTTGTGGAGGCCAATGATGTCTCGGACGTGCAGCGAGCGCTCGCAATAGCAAGAGATCGCGGACTGCAAGTCAGTATCTGCTCCGGCGGACATTCGTGGGCCCAGAACCATCTTCGCGACGGTGGTGTGCTTCTGAGCATGGCACGGATTAATCAGATTGAGATTGACGCAGCCGCGGGCCTAGCGCGTGTTGGTCCTGGCTGCTGGAGCGCTGATCTTGATCGCGCTCTGCGGCCACACAAGCTGTTCTTTCCCGTGGCTCACGCTGCTGATGTCGCGATGGGCGGGTTTCTCCTTCAGGGCGGTTTTGGGTGGGCCAGCCGGGAGTTGGGCATCGCCACGGAGAGCGTCGTGGGGCTGGATCTGGTGCTGGCCGATGGCACAGAGCTACATGCCAGCGCTACGGAAAATGCCGAACTGTTTTGGGCCGCGCGTGGCTCGGGTCCCGGATTTTTTGCGGTCGTCGTCTGTTACCACCTCAAGCTACACCCACGTTTCAAGTTCTTCGGGCTTGTGATGCAGGTTTTTCGCCGAAAGCATCTCGAGGATGTTTATCGTTGGGCGGCAGACGTCGGACCCGACGTACCTCGGTCCATCGAGTTTCAGATGCTCCTAACCCGCAAAGCCACCGGGATCTACAAACCGGGCATCGAAGTGATCGCGCCGGTTCTGACGGATAGCCGCAAACAGGCTAGAGAAGATTTGCGTTTTGTCACGGAGAGCCCCCTTCGCTCCAAAGCGAGCTTCACAACGCCGCTGGTGCCCGTTAACGCCGGATTACTCTCACGCTTGGCGAGTTTTACGCTGTTTCCTCCAGATGTGCGATGGAGTGCCGACAACATGTGGACCAACGCGTCTGTCGACGACCTGCTACCCGGTATTGAACACATTGCGGACACCATGCCGCCGGCACCAAGCCACAGCCTCTGGATGAATTGGTATCCGACCAAGGGCCGACCGGACATGGCGTATTCCCTGGAGGGAAACTGCTACATGGCCGTCTATGGCGAGTGGAAGAACCCCGCGGATGATCGGCGCTATGAAAACTGGGCGGGCGACTGCATGGAGAAACTGAGTGAACATGCCATCGGGATGCAGTTGGCTGACGAGAATCTTGGGCGGCGTCCTGCACGGTTTATGAAGGACGAGAACCTCCGTCGCCTCGATGAACTGCGTGAGAAATACGATGGGGAACAACGTTTTCATTCCTGGATGGGTCGGCCTTTTCCTGCAAAGCCCAAACACCACATGCCTGATCGTCCGGCGGATGCCTAGTTCAATGGGTCCGAGGAGAGGGGTGTTGGCCACCGAATACGCGTGCGCAGATCGCATTTGGAGCGCCTGGGAGGCTAACTTTGCGTAGATTGATAATTCTGCTCTTAGTGTCCGTTCTGGCTCTGGGCTTTGGTGTGATGCGTCACATGGCTAGGGACGCGGAGGTCGCGGAATCCCGTGCTATAGCCATGGGTATTCGCAGCGATACGCGGCGTATGCCGTCGCAAGCTACGTCGACGGACGATCCGCCGCTAAAACGGCCCAACATTCTGCTTATCGTCGCCGACGACATGGGCTGGCGCGACGTGGGATATCACGGCAGTGAAATCCGCACCCCTGCCATCGATGAACTGTCGAGGACAGGTGTCGCGCTGAACCGCTTCTACGCGCATCCATCCTGTAGCCCCACTCGTGCCGCCCTCATGACGGGCAAGTCGCCCCTGCGTCTGGGCATCTTTGATCCACTCTCTAAGAAAAATCCCACGGGTCTTCCTCTGTCAGAAACCACGCTCGCCAAGCGCCTGCAGAAGGCAGGCTATCAGACGGCGCTGACAGGAAAGTGGCACCTGGGCCCCAGGAATCTCAACTATCACCCAAACGCACGTGGCTTCGATCATTTTTATGGGAATTTAACGGGGGGAGTGGGGTACTACGACAAAGTCCACGGAGGCGGCTATGACTGGCAGCGCAACGGAGAGACGGTACGTGAACCTGGATACACGACCCATCTCATCGCGCGCGAAGCGATGCGTGTGATCGAGGAGCGGGATACGGAAAGACCATTGTTTCTGTACGTGGCGTTTGGCGCACCACATCTGCCGAACGAAGCACCTGCTGCCACGGTAGCGAGTTACAGCCATATTGAAGATGAAAGCCGGCGCTATCACGCGGCGATGGTCACGGAGCTTGATGCCGCCGTCGGAGAAATTCGCGAAAGCCTCCGTCGCGAGGGTATCGAAAACGAGACGCTAATCTGGTTCATGAGCGACAACGGTGGGCTCTATCCCTATAACCCCCTCCGTTTCCTCCCGGAGCCGCTGCTGAAAATCGGTGTTGAGAGGCGCTTTGGAATCTCGGCAACGCCGCTTTTCGTGGATTTCATTCGAACAAACCTCCGGGACGGCGGCGCCGACAATCGGCCTTTTAAGGGTGCCAAGCAGTCGGTGCAAGAGGGTGGGGTGCGTGTTCCGTCAGTAATCCATTGGCCGGCGACGTTGGGATCGGCACCCTTTAACCAAATGGCGACGGTTCAGGATGTGATGCCCACGCTTTTACAGGTCGCTGGTATTGACGGGGTTCCAGGGGATTTTGACGGGCGCAGCCTATGGCCTTCCCTGAGGACGGGGGCGCCCATAGAGCCCATGGACTACCTGGTGACATCAAACGCTTTCGATATGACAGCGCTTTATCGATATCCCCACAAACTCGTGTCGATGGGCGGCAAGCTGCAGCTCTACAACCTCGAGACCGATCCCTTTGAGGACGATGACCTCGCCAGCCAGTTGCCCGCCATCAGGGATTCTATGCATGAGTCTCTGACCGCATTCCCCCGCGCGCAGAGCATCGCACTGCCGCTGCAACAGATCGTCGATGACCCCGACTACTTCGGTGGCACGGAGGATCGAGAACCTTGGGCTGAGCAGGCCTACTGGCCTGATAGCTGAAGGCGCCCCTCACAGGCTTGGCCAGCCAGGCCGAAGGTGGCGGGTCACGTTCTATCCGTGACCCAGGCGTTTCTCACTGAAGAGTGACGTAACTCTCAAGGCGAGAGACTTCGTCTTCATCGACGTATTTGCCGATTTCGCGGCGGAACTGTTCCATATCGCTGTAGGGACGATACTCGTCGAATTCGTGGGCCATGCGCTTGGTCATGCCTGGGATCGTCAGGAATGCGTCCTCGGATGCGGTGTTCAGATCCATGGGAATGAAGATGTACTGCTCGAGACGCGCAACCTCGTCTTCATCGACGTATTTGCCGATTTCCCGTCGGAACTGCTCAAGGGAAGCGTAGGGGCGGTATTCATCAAACTCGTGCGCCATTTTTTTGCTCATGCCAGGAATGAGCATGATGTCGGCGTCTGACGCGTTGTTCAGATCGATCTGACGGAACAGGCTCCCGTAAACCTCGGTCTTCTGCTCATCGCTCAGACTCGCGCCGAGAATTTCGTCGAGCTCAGACGTGGTGTTAACAGGTCGGGCCGCCACCAGGGCGTCCACTAGTTCTGAACTCATGTGTGGAACCGCAGCCAGGTCGTCAGCGGAGGCGAGATTTGGATCGAGAAGCCCTTCGTTGTTTCCGACTTGGGCGTTTGCGGTAGCGGTGACGAACAGGGCGAGGCAGATTGCCTGAAGACGCATGGGGTAACTCCCGTAATTGCTGATACGATCTGCGATGATAGATGATATTCATTCTCATCTCCATCGTTGCGTGACTACACCGACTGTTCCTGCGGACGGGTGCTTTGGCCTATTTGACGCGCCCTTTAATGACCAGAACGATGAGCCGAAGGCACTCAAGCCCCAGCACTAGACCCAGATAATTGAGACTGGATGTCTGATCGAACGCCGTCATTAGCCAATGGGCAAACACGAGAGCCGTGGCCAGATAAACCGACCGGTGAAGGTGTTTCCACCACTTCCGCAATTGCCGAACGAACCAATCGTTGCTTGTGATCGCAAGGGGAAGAAAGATCGCCAGGGCCAACCAGCCTGTCAGCAAACCGGGCTCAGCACCCTCCTGGATCACTCGTTCAAGGCTTCCCTTTTTTTGTAAATACACCGTCGTGTGCAGGGAGGCATAGGCAAAGGAGGCGACACCAAAGTAACGTCTGCTCTGGAGAAGCCAACGGGATGCCGTCCCTGATGGAAGCAGGAGTCTGACGGGGCTCACAGCGAGCGCCAGGATCAACAGTAGCATTGCCCAAAACCCGGTCTGATGGACGACTTCTCCATAGAAGGTATCGCCATTGGTGTAGCGATACAGGAGGTGGGCCGCCGGCGCCGACAGAAGAAGCCACAGAGCGTAGCGCGAAGCCGGATGCGTCAGGAGTGAGTTCATAGACGAATTGTATAGCGGGTAGTCCATATCAGGGTGCCAGGAGGGCGATTCCTTGCCGGCGCGCAGCGAAGTCTGGCGGGACGGGTGAGTGATAAGCTCCCAGCTGGTTAAGCTGTCCGACAACAATAAAGAGAGGTAACCGCATGACCCACATAAAACCCAAAGCCCGCGAGGATCTCCCGGAACTGGCACCGTTGTTTGAGCTTGTGGAGCAATCCATGGGATTCGTTCCCGAAAGCATGACCACCATGGCGCACTGGCCTGAACTGCTCGGCGCCTTTGGCGGCCTGGGCGCGACGATTCTGAATTCGGGTGAAGTGGATGCAGGTCTGAAGCAGTTGATTGCTCACGTGTCGTCAAACGCTGCGGGCTGTCGTTACTGTCAGGCACACACCTCAGAAAACGCGGAGAAGCGCGGGGTTTCGGCGGAAAAAATCAAGGCGGCTTTTGAGTTCGATTCCAGCCCGCTGTTTGATGATGCAGAGCGTGCTGCCCTGCGCCTCGCTGCGCATGGTGGGATGGTTCCCAACGCGGTGGACGAGGCCGATTTCGAGGCCCTGAAGCCACATTTCAGTGATCGGCAGGTTGTGGAAATCGTCGCCGTCATCTCCCTGTTTGGTTTTCTGAATCGATGGAATGACACCATGGCCACGACGCTGGAAGCCTCGCCCCTCGCCTTTGCACAGTCGAATTTGTCGGGCTGGGAGCTGGGTAAGCACGGCTAGCCATGGGCGTGCATCAGCGGGTATTCCGGCTTTATTGTTGCGGCCAGCCCATATTTTTAGTCCGGAGCTCCAGCCCTCTGGACCCCGGTCATCGCTTTGGCATTCGCCCTCGTCACGCTGGAGCAAGAGCGCTGATTTGCACACCGTTGTTTTGACCAGAATTTCGTTGAAATGCGGGCTTTACACTCGGCGAACGCAGTTCACATTTTTTTCTTCGATCGCCCTAAACCCGTGATTTAAAACACACTTTTCTTTGGCTTAGCTATGCCATAGACGAAGCTGCGACGACAATTCATCCATGGAATCAATTTGGCCCTTGGGTGAGTTTTCGTGAGTAGTCGCAGGGCGCGTCGCCGCCAGAAAAGAAGGATTATTGCCGCCGTCGCCGCACTGACGCCGGCCCTGCTCGCCTTCGTCTTCGCGGTAGCCTCGGAAGACTCCTGGTCGCCTACGAAGCGTGATGCTCGCTCGGGCGTTGACCGACTTATGGAAGCACGTAAGCGCGCGGGCGCGGGTGACATTCGTCTGCCTGGTACGTCCGCTGGTGCGAAGACGCCGTCGTCGCGCTCCGTGCTTTCCTCCATCTCCGAAGACATGGTCCCCCTCGAGGAATCCGATGATGACCTGTCGACGTCGTTGCCAAGTGATACGGACTTGCGCGACGCTCCCGAGTGGTCTGTGAGTGATCTAGCCAGTGTTGGTGGACCGGGTGCTCGGGGATTTGGCTTCGGCCGTGGGTCATTCGCTGGCTCAGCAGGACGCTCAGGGCGGTCGGGTGCCACCGGTGGGATGGGATTCGGTGGTGGTTTTGACGGCATGGGCGGCATGGGCGGCTTTGGCGGAGGCATTGCACTGCAGAATCGCTCCATTGCCACAGAGTCGATCTTCGACGATCTGGATATTGCCGATATTACAGACCCGCTCGATCCAGAAGAGCTGTTTGACGATTTGACGGGATCAAAGCGCGGTAACTTACCTCCGGACTTTGATCCGTGCCCACCAGGCGGGCTTGTAGTCAGCCCCTGTTACATACCCTTTATCGATCCGTGCCCACCCGGTGGCTTGGTTGTGAGCCCCTGTATCCAGCCGCGCGTCGCTAGCGTGCAGCCATTTGCAGAGTTTGATCCGCCGCCTGGCAACACACCTCCGGATGGACCTCCGCCCCCGCGGAGAACGCCGCCACCGAGCAATCCTCCACCAGGGGATGATCCGCCGCCGCCACAACCACCGGGTGATGACTGTCTTGTTGCGTGCACGCAATCGCCACCCCCGGACGATCCTCCAACGCCGGTGCCAGCGCCCGCGCCGGTATTCCTCCTCGGATTAGGGCTGGCCTTCATGCTGCGTTCAAAGGCCCGTCGCAACTAAGCCGCGACTGGCGCTCCTACTGGGGCACTGTGCTCCTGCGTTTTGCCTGTGACTGTGCCTGTGATGAGTGACGAGGTTCTCGTTTCTCAGCACGGGCCCAGACGACGTCTAGAGCTTCTTTCAAACTGAAGTAAGATGCTGACGGGATGGCCCGTCGACTCCGCGTTGAAGGCGGGGCACAGGTTTTCTGCCGCGGGATTAGCAATGCAAAGAGCGCTCTACAGCCACCTCGCCTCGGAGCAGGGTGATTCACCTGAGGATTCGCTGCGCTCGAATCAGCACCTCAGTGCTCTTATACGATTTGTAACGTCCGCCATCGACGTGGTTTCGGTGGATGAGTTGTTGTGGCTTCTCACGGGCGACGTTGTCGCAGACCTCGGCTTCGAGGACTGCATCATCTATCTTGTTGATCCCACCACTGGAAAGTTGGTGCAGCGTGCAGCCTATGGCCCAAAAAATCGGGGGGGTCATGAAGTCACTGATCCCATCGAGCTGGACTTTGACCAAGGCATCGTCGGTCGCTGTGCCAGAACCCAGGCCACGATCTTGATCGACGACCTTTCGTCAGAGAGGGACTACGTCGTTGACGACGCGGTGCGCGCCTCGGAGCTCGCGGTTCCTATCCTTCATGAGGGACACACCGTCGGGGTTATTGATTCAGAGCACTCGAGCGTCGGCTTCTATACGAGGCAGCACATTGGAACACTGCAGGCCTTGGCTTCAATCATCTCGACGAAGTATGCGAAGGGCAGGACGCTCGACGAACTGCGCGATACGATCACGGAACTGGAAGAGTCGCGATTACTGCAGCAGGCGCTGTTCGATATTGCTGAGCTAACCCACACGACGCCGACGCTGGATGATTTCTACCAGCGTATGCACGAAATCGTCGGCCGCCTTATTCCCAGTGATGCGCTATTTGTCTGCATCATGGCTGCGGACAATAGCGTGTTGGCATTTCCCTACTGTTATGACGCCACAGCGGGCGGCTACGTGGACATCGAGATTCCATCAGAGCGCTTTGCATCCAGCTTAGCGGCGCAACTGGTGCTGTCGGGCAAGGCAAGGCTGCTGCAACAGGAAGAGATTTCGGAACTGGCGCGGACATCTTTGGTGCTGAGAGAGGGTGACATACCCTTCTCCTGGCTCGGTGTTCCCTTTGTAAATGAGGATGTTCGCGGTGGCATCGTGGTGCAGAACATGCAGTCCTCCAGTGCCTTCAGCAGTACGGATTTGGATCTGCTGACCTACGCGGCACGGCAGCTAAGTATCACTATCACCCGGCGTCAGAAAGATGCCGCACTGCGATACCAGGCGCTCCACGATGAGCTGACGGGTCTGCCCAATCGATTGCTTTTCGGTGATCGACTTGAGCATGCGCTGGAGCGTTACAAACGGGATAGGTCCCGTGAGCTCGCGGTGATGTTTCTCGATCTGGATCGGTTCAAGCTGATTAATGATGCCTACGGCCACAGTATTGGGGATCAGTTGCTGACGGAGGTCAGCGCGCGCATCGAAAAATGCCTCCGAGGCGTTGACACGTTGTCGCGCCTGGGCGGTGACGAGTTCGCAATTCTTCTTGAAGACGTGCAGACCGATGGTGAAATGGAAGCGCTGGCGCAGCGCATCATTGAAGTTGTCGGAGAGCCCGTAGTTCTGGAAGGAGTCGTGCTCAATACGTCGGCATCCGTGGGCATCGCCAAGGCCAGCGATGATTGTGATGTCGCTGATGAACTGATGAAGCTCGCGGATAACGCCATGTACCGGGCAAAAGCGCGCGGTAAGGCGCGCTTTGATTTCAGTGGTCGGGAGGACGGTACTTTTATCAATGTCCTGCGAATTGAGCAGGAAATCGCCGACGCTCTCAGGCGCGAAGAGTTTGACCTCTACCTTCAGCCGGTGCTCTCCCTAAAGACCAGGGTCGTACAGGGCTTTGAAGCGCTCATCCGTTGGAAGCATCCCGCAAGGGGTTTGGTAATGCCTGACTCCTTTATCGATGTCGCTGAGAAGTCTGGTCAAATCACGGAGATCGATGACTACATGCTTGAGCGTGCGGCCCGAGTGTTGAGCGCCTGGCCGCAGGCGGACGAACATGCGCCTTACATCAACGTGAATCTTTCGGGAAATTCTCTATCACTGCCCAACCTGGCTTCCTCCGTGTCCAATCTAGTGCAACGGCATGGTCTGGATCCTCAGCGCCTGGCAATTGAAATCACAGAGCGCGCTTTGATCATCAGTATTGATCAGGCGCGAGAGAACCTTCAGGCGCTCAAAAACTATGGATGTCCGATTGTCCTGGATGATTTTGGTACGGGATATTCATCCCTGAGCTACCTTCAGCAGCTACCCATCGACGTTGTGAAAATTGATCGATCCTTCGTATCGACAGTGCAGTCTTCCCACACGTCGCACTCAGTGGTCAAAGCCATCGTCTCTTTGGCCCATACGCTTGAAATGCAGTGTCTGGCCGAGGGTATTGAGCAGCCCGAGCAAGAAGCGACCCTGATAGAACTCGGCGTTGAGCTCGCCCAGGGTTTCCGCTACTTCCCCCCCATGCCATTGGCGGAGGCTTTTCATTTCGCCCAGCGGTAGATTCCCGGCGCGAACGCAGGCGCCGCCTCAGTAACGCCAGCTGCTGAGGTCAGCGCCCTCGGGGGCAGATGCCTCGATACGTTCGAGGATGCGTGGGACGTACATCGTGTTGTAGCGCAGTCGGGAGAGGTGATTGCCATTTTCCTGGTCGCCGTTCCAGCAGTGCTCTGCGCGATCTCCGTAGTCCACTTCGCCCGCATAGTACGGCGCCGTTGTTGATTCCAGGAACGCCTCCACCAGGTACACGGCATTGTTCAGGTAGTAGTTATCCATATCGCCCGTGTAGATATGGAGCTTTCCTTCGAGCTTTGGCCCCAGGGTCTCCCAGTCGCGCCGCAAAATGTAGCCGAGGTCGAAGTTGTCTCTCCAGTAGTTGGCGACTTCCCTATCGATTTCTCCCGTGATGGGATCCCATAGATCCTTCGGATACCCGTCGTCATCGGCGGGAGAGAAGGTAGCCTCCCAGATATCGAACTGCTGTCCGGAGCGGTTTCTGTCTCCGAGTACGAGCTCGAGATCGTTATAACCCTTAATAGTGACGTCCACGTTGCCCAGGTAGTCGCGGTGGCCTGGACGCGGCAGCATCTGGTAGTCGCTTTCGTAGTAGTACGCGTTGGGTTCCTCATAAATATTCATGCTGAGGTAGGCGCGAAAGTCGATGGGGTCCGGGCATGCGACGAAGGCGCCGTTAAACATGTCGGGATAGAAAATCTGCGTCGCCATGGCCTCCCATCCACCCGTTGAGCCGCCATAGGTAAAGCGAGCCCATCCTTCACCGATACCCTGGAACATTTCTTCGATGTAGGGGATGAGTTCATAATTGATGGCGTCACCGTAGGGGCCCTGGGCTGCTGAGTTCACCGCATAGGAATCATCGTAGTAAGGTGTCGGGTGCTGAATTTCTACGACGAGGAAGCGCGGAAAATCGTCGGAAACCCACGTCCGGTAGTTGTTGTAGGCCTCCTGCTGCCGGATGATGTTGTAGCCATCAATGCTGAATCGTTCGCTGTAAACGGGCTCCAGATCTTCCTCCGGCGGATCTGTGCGGAAGTCACCAATGGTCCGCGGAAAATGTCCGTGGAACACCATGAGCGGGAATCGGGCATCGGGGTGCTTGGCGAATTCCTTGGGAAGGAGCACGTTTGCACCGAGGTACACATCTTCGCCCCAGAACTCGGAGAGCAATTCGCTGCGCATACGGACGTGCTTGATGAACTCCGTGTCCTTTGGAGGGTCCATGGCCGGTATCGCCTGATCCATCACAATTGCGAAGGTGCCACCGGCCTCGGTGATTTCGATGGCCATGGGCGTGGAAAGGAAGTTGCCCGGTTTGCGATGCCACTGCTGCCCCTCGCCCTCATCTGGTGGAAGGCTGACGACTTTGCCGCTGGAAAGCGTGAAGTCTTTGTAGCGGTTCAGTAGCGCCTGAACGAAGTAGCGGCCAGGAGGGACATCCGCGAGGCTGGTTATGGGGAAGCCGAGGTGGCTGCTGTCAAAGGTGGCTTCTTCGCCGGCCTCCCAATCCTCGACGTTTTGTCCGAAGACCAACTGCGCATTGCGTGAGTTGTTGATCTGAAGTCGAGGCTCGCTGTCGTTGTTGTTGGCGAGCATGAGGAGGAGACGACCGTCTTGCTGCGTCTCGCTCAGCGATTCATCGAATTGAACCGAAAACGAAAGCTGTGGATGGTCTTCAGCGAAAGCGCTGACCGATCCAATCACGCCGAGTGAAATCGACAGGCCGATCAACAGGCGAAGCAACGCTCGAATGGCTCCCGGCCAGTGCTCTGGGGCGCGTTGTTGATTCCGGACGTTCTTCATGACTCTGGCCCTCGCTGAAAAATTCAGGGCGATTATGACCGCACAAGTCAGCGAGAGGCCAGCAACGGCTGCATGCGTTGCAGCGCGCCGTTGTCCTTAGGCCAGGGACATGAACTCCCCTCTGTTCGCGACGTTCAGCCGATCGACGAGGGCGTCTCCCAGTGCCGTCGATGGGGTTAGCACTCCTGCGACGGCCGGCGCACCTTTCAGATCGTTCGCAAGGCAAAGGCCAAGTTCGGCCAGCATCTTGGAGGTCGCTCCATATCCAGGATCGCCCTTGCCGGAAACCACAGCTTTTTCGCGCCGCCCTTCAGAATCTTCGGCGGTCACCTCCACGGAGAAGGCGCCTTGCTTGAGCAACCAACGAGGCGGCCCTTCGCCCGATTTGGGATTGAAGTTAATGGGTTCACCCAGGGGAAAACCCAACCCACGGCTTGTATACAGCCAGCTGATGCGTGACCACATACCGGGCGAGCAGCATTCCCGGTAGGTGACCTGCTCATCGATGCCCACCAGGGCGAGAGAGCGGCGGACAACGGGCGCATTGATGGCCGCCATGAAGAATGGAATCAGCCAGCCGTGCCCCAACTCATAGTGCGGTTTCGCATTGGGGCCCATGCCGTCCAGCGATCGTTGCTCCAGGGATGATCCCTTAGCCCCCGGTGCCAGCACATAGGGATCATTGAGCGCTTCTTTTGTGAGGCGGCCACTCTTTATCGCCGCGTTTCTTGCCCGGCCTGACGCCAAGGTACCCCCAGAAAAAGAGCCGCTGTATTCCGTGTACTTACCGGTTAAGCGAATGTTGTCGCCGCTCGTAGGCTCAAAGCCAATGGCTTTGAGCGCCAAAAAGGCCCCCAGATCACTGGGTATGGAATCTACGCCGCCACCCAGGACGATGCGGGCACCGCTGGCTTTGGCTACCGCGTGAAACGCGTCGATCATTTCGCGCTGCCAGAAACCCTCGCCTGACAGATCGGAGTAATGTGTCCCCGCCTTGGCGCACGCTCCAAGCAGCTTGTCGCCGTCGTAGGTGGAATAAGGACCGGCGGTGGTGATGATGGCTTTTGTAGATTTCACCATCTTCTCGACCGCTTCGGCGTTATCGAGAGAGCAGGCGATGACGTCCACGGTGTCGCTCTTGAGCGTGGCACGCACTTTCTGCAGTGCGGCCTCGTTGCGGCCGGCGATCGCCCAGGTCCGGTCTCGCAGGTC
This sequence comes from Pseudomonadota bacterium, assembly GCA_038750875.1. Classification (GTDB taxonomy): domain Bacteria; phylum Pseudomonadota; class Gammaproteobacteria; order Pseudomonadales; family Halieaceae; genus Congregibacter. The sequence goes on from JBCDGU010000006.1 coordinate 55,417, forward strand.
CGGATGCGTATCCAGATAAGCAGCAGTGAGCTTGCCCGTAAAGCCGGTGGCTCCGTAAAGGATCAGGTCGTAGCGTGGTTCATGGGCCATGCAAAAATGCCTCTGATTTGAATGGACGTAAAAATTCTGGATGCACGCGAAGTGTACGGCTCTGGCTCTCCCGAAACGTCGTGAACACAGACGCTAGCGTCGTCGCATGATCATGAACGAGACAGCGGTCATTGCCGCCGCAGCGGCAAAGCAGTATGCCCCAATCCAAACCATCTGCGCCGGGACGCTCACCCCGCGATCGATGAAGGTGCCCGTGATGCCTGGCCCCGCTGCGGTTGCAAACACCATGGCAGAAACCGTGACGGAACGAATGGCTCCCAAGTGTTGCACGCCGTAGAGCTCGGGCCAAAGTGCACCGAACAAGGTCGATGACAAACCGTAAGCAACGCCCAGAAGAAACATGACGAGGTAAAGCAGCTGGGGCGCGCCATCGACACTCAGCACCCAGCAGGCCGCTCCCAGCGGAAGCAGGAAAAATGGGAGGAGGGCGGCTGAGCGAAAGCGATCTACGAGGGCCCCGCTGAGAAGGGTGAAAATCACCGTGGTCAGTGCGGCTACCGATAGAGAAAGAGCGTAGAACTGAGGAGGCCAGCCCCGCAACTCGGTGAAGTAATCCTGGTGGTAGAAGATCGTCGTGCCCACGAACGGTGGCGCGAGCACGCCCACCAAGAGGATCCAGAAGATGGGGTCTCGCAAGACCTCCCCCCGGCGCCACTGACGCGCCTCCATCGCCGATGCTTCTTCTGCTGCTGCGAAAGATGTTTCGGGTGTCCGTGGCTGTCGGTAGGCCAGCCAGGTGAGGGGTAAGCCAATCGTCAGTAGTGCTACGGCGCCGGAAATCCATCCCGCCTGATATCCGAAAGCAATCGATACGCTGGCAAAGAGGATGGGCAGTGTGGCCTCTCCGCCCTGATGGCCCAGCACCACCAGTGAAACCGCACGCCCGCGTTGGGCATCAAACCATTTCCCGGTCGCCGTCAATGCGATGTGTGTCATCATGCCTTGGCCAAACAGGCGCAATAGGTAAATCGCAAAAACCAGAACGATTACGGACGGCGCGTAGGCCGCTAGCAGGGTCGCGCCCGCCAGCGTTGGCGCAACAACCGCAATGACCCGATGCACGGGAAACACGTCCACGAGTCGGCCGATGAAGGGGAGACTTAGGGCACTCGCCAGCGTCGCCAACATGTAGAGCCTGCCGATTTCCCCATGGCTCAGATTGAAGGCATCACGCCATTCACCGATGGACGCCGAGATAAAGAACGTCTGGCCGAAGCTCGAGAAATAGGTGAGCAGGAAGCCGCCGGCGATCCACCGGAAGTTCTGGCGAAGAAACGTGAGCATGAAAGCGTCTGATCTGGGGCGCCGGGCGGTGTGCCTGCCGCTGCGTCGCAAGACTACCCATCATCGGGTTGTAAACCAAATCTGAGCGAGTATGCATCGAGCGGCTGAGGGGTACCTATCGCAAGCTTGCAAGGCCGCTTGTCCCAAGGGATGCTCATCGTCCATGCTATATGCAATTTGTTGCATTGGTTTTTCGTTGGCAGTTTCCTGGGGGAAGAAATGAGCGAAGAAAACACGGTCGTCGTCGAAGAGCGCGGGGAAGTCCTGTTGGTTACGCTGAACCGGCCTGAGGTCCGGAACGCCGTTAACCCGCAGACCGCGAAGAAGCTAGCCGCGATTTTTGTAGAGTTCGATCAGGATGACCGCTTGAGTGTTGCCGTTTTTGCGGGTGTCCACGGCACCTTTTGCGCGGGCGCTGACCTGAAAGCCGTCAGTCAGGGTAACTTCGACGAGTTGCGGGAATTGGCACTTCCGTTGGATCGACATGCAAGGCCAGCCCCCATGGGACCTTCCTATCTGCGCCTCTCAAAGCCCGTTATCGGTGCCATCAGCGGCTATGCGGTCGCTGGCGGTCTGGAGCTGTCCCTGTGGTGCGACATGCGCGTCGTCGAGGAGGATGCGGTGATGGGTGTGTTCTGCCGCCGATGGGGTGTTCCCCTGATCGACGGCGGCACCGTGCGGCTGCCCCGCCTCATTGGTCACTCTAACGCCATGGACATGATCCTGACGGGACGACCGGTAGAAGCAGCAGAAGCCAAGATCATGGGGTTGGCCAACCGAGTGGTGTCGAGGGGCGCTGCCGTAGACACCGCGTTAAAGATCGCGGGCGACCTCACGCGATTCCCTCAACACTGCATGCGGAATGATCGTTTATCGGCCATCGATCAGTGGGACCTGAGCTTTGAGGAGGCAATGGCGAACGAGGCGCGCCTGGGCCGGGAAACGCTCCTGTCGGGAGAGACCGTTACGGGCGCGAGCCGCTTCGCGGATGGCCATGGTCGCGGAGGGAACTTCGAAGATATCTGAGCGTCGATTTCCGCCGGCGCTTTGCTGACGTGATAGTGTTCGGGCCGTCCACGAGGGTAGCCATGTTTTCTAGTTCAAAGGCATCGATTTCTCTCTTCGAATATCGGTGCTCCCGAGGTGAGTATCAATGAAGCAGTTTGCAGTGCGGTTGGCTCGATCGACGATTCTGACGAGAATTCTTAAGTTTTCGCGTGCATCCATGCCAAGGGGTGCGATAGCGGTGCTTGCAGCCGTCGCGATGCTCGGCGGCTGTGATTCGAGTCCGCCACCGCTGACCCTCGATGAGGGCGCCGATGAAAATGGGAACTCCGCGCCAACGGTGTTTACCGCCCAGGAAAATCGCGATGCTACCGCCGAATTACCTTTTGAGAACACGGCAGACTTTGAGCTGGCAACGCGTGGCCTTATCGCCAGCGAACCGTCTTTGCTTGTGCCTGGACGCAACGGTGTGCCGGCGTGGAATCGTGACGCCTACAACTTCGTTGAAGGCGATGCCCCCGATTCGGTGCATCCGAGCCTTTGGCGTCAAGCAAAGCTCAATAACATTCATGGCCTCTTCGAGGTTGTTGAGGGCATCTATCAGGTGCGTGGCTACGACCTGGCGAATATGACGCTGATCGACGGAGACTCGGGCTGGATCGTTGTCGATCCTATGACCAGTGCGCAGACGGGCGAGGCCGCCATGAAATTCGCCCTGGAGCATTTGCCCCGCAAACCGATTAGTGCCGTGCTTTTTACCCATTCGCACATTGATCATTTCGGTGGTGTGCTTGGTGTGTTGAAGGCTGCTGGCGTTGACGCCGACTCGGTGGAGGTCATTGCGCCTTCAGGATTCCTGGACGAGGCGACGAGCGAGAACATCCTTGCCGGTCCGACGATGATGCGACGCGCTCAGTACATGTATGGGATGCCGCTTCCGCGAACAGAGCGCGGCCATGTGGATACAGGGCTCGGGAAAGAACCGGCGGCCGGGGATTTCGGCATTCTTTCACCCACGCGTGAGATAACCCGCACCGGTGAACATCTGACCGTTGATGGCGTTGAAATCGAGTTCCAGATCGTTTCCGGTTCCGAGGCGCCGGCGGAGTTTACCTTCTACCTACCGCAGTACCGTGCCTTCTGTGGCGCGGAACTGCTGTCCCGGAATCTCCACAATCTGTATACATTGCGTGGCGCAAAAGTGCGGGATGCCGTCGCCTGGAGCGGATTCATCGACGAGATCGAGGAGCTGTTCCCAGATATCGATACCTACTTTGCCAGTCATCACTGGCCTGTCTGGGGTGCTGAGGCGGTACGCCAGTTCTTCGAAGTGCATCGAGACACCTATAAGTTTATTCACGACCAGACGCTGCGTTTCGCTTACCAGGGATATACCCCCCGTGAAATTGCGGAGCGTGTAGAGCTGCCGAAGGCTTTGCGCGGAGGGTTTTCCAACCGTGATTATTACGGCACCGTTTATCACAACGTTCGTGCCGTCTATCAGTTTTACTTTGGCTGGTATGACGGCAACCCGGCGAACCTCGCCCCGCTGACGCCGGAGGACGAAGCTGTTCGCTACGTCGAGGCTATGGGTGGCGAAGACGCCGTGGTGGATAAAGCCCAGGCCGCGTTTGACGCCGGTGAGTACCGCTGGGCGGCGACGCTGCTCAATCATGCTGTGTTCGCGAATGCCGAGAGTGCTGCGGCAAGAGGACTGCTGGCCAGAACCTACGACCAGTTGGGCTATCAGGCGGAGTCGGGCCCCTGGAGAGATGTTTATCTCACCGGCGCACTCGAGCTACGCCAGGGTAGTTCAGAGGTCACGCTTGATCCGGGGCAGGCGCGAGGCATGATCCGCTATGCGGAGCGCGGACACTTCTTTGACGTGATGGCCGCTCAACTCAATGCCGAGAAGGCGGAAGGAGAGGAGTTTCTTATCAACTTTACCTTCACCGATCTTGAAGAGAATCATGTGCTGAGGGTAAAGAATTCCGTCATGCATCATCGCATTGGCAAACCCGCTCCCGATGCAGATGCGACCCTGAGTGTTACCCAGGACCTGTTCCTTGATCTAATTCTGGGTGAGGCGAACATCGCTTCCCTGGCGATGGACGACGATCTTCAAGTGGAGGGCAGTCGATTGGCCCTCGCGCGATTCTTTGGGCTTCAGGATCGTTACACTGGGAACTTCAATATCGTATTCCCGTAACGCGCATCAATCGCCAGCGATACCGGGCCGGTAGTCCCGGGTCGCATGCTGAAGGACATCTTGGAGCTCTAGGCGGACGGGCTTATCGGTGTGATCTACAAACAGGCTTACCTGATCTGCATAGTGCACCGAGTCCTCATCGAGGGTCGCGCTGCCGAAGTTATGGACCGATCGGGAGCTTACCTTGCCATCGGCGTCCCACTCCACCCACATGATGTAGCTGTCACCGGCAATGTTCTTAAGCTTGCCCGTGGCCTCGTCGAATTCTGTGTATACCGCGCGCAAAATATCCGGACCACCATCCAGCGCCCAGCTCTCAGACCCACGTAAATGGCGCACCAGGTCACCGTAGGGCACATCGATACGGCCCACATGCCTGAGCATAAAATCCTGAGCGCGCCTAAGTTCCACGAGCAGATCTACGTCTTCACGGCGTCTTCGTGTATCGACGAACGGCTCGAGCGTGAGCACGGCAAGCGCTGCCGCTGGATTATTGCTTTGCGTGCCGTAGTCCCAGGTCGAAAGCAGATCGAAGGCCTTCGTAAGGTCTGCGGGGAGGTTTGATTTGCCCGCGCCAATGAACGCCCGAAGGCGTTTTACCGCTTCAAGGTCCTGGTCATAAAAGAGGTCATACTTGATGCGGTAAAAGTCTTCACGACTGATCATATCCTGGTCGGAGAGTAGGCGCCGTAGTCGCAGTGCGCGATTGGTCATTTGCTCTTCAATACCCAGTGTTGGGGAAAAGTCTTCAGCTTGCGGTTGCCCCGGTCCGATCGATGATACATATGGCGTGTTGTTAGCGTTAAACACAAAACCGCTGGCGGGATTGCGCGTCGCTGGGATTGCACTAAAGGGATGGTACTCAGTCCAGATCAGGCTCGAGTCATCTCCGGGCAGATCCTTGCTCCAGTCCCAGCCTTCTTGTCGAACGGGAAACATGGCGTTGTAGTAGTGCGCAATGTTTCCCTCAAAATCTGCATAGACCTGATTGATGCTGGGCTGTCGTCCCTGAGCGAGCCCCGCTTCGAACTCCGCCATATTGCGCGCTTTATTGAGCGCCAGGTATTGATCGAGGGTGCGGACCTCACCCATCCCCGCCCAGCGGATTGCGTAAGCACCATCATCGCGCTTGATTACGGGACCGTGCTCAGAAAAGTACATGGGCTCCTTGAACGTCCAGCGGAAGGGACCCCAAAGGCGCACCAGAATCTCTGCATCTCGCTCCTCAAGCGTTCGCCAGGCGCCGTCCAGGCGATACTGGTTTTCGTTATCGGGATTGAGAGTCAGCTGATAGACGTCCACCAGATCGGGTTTGTTCACGGTGCTCGACCAACCCACATGCCGATTGTGCCCATGGAGGATCAGCGGCGAGCCAGGAAATGTTGCGCCGGCAGCATCCCAGCCCTCCTTTGAGTGGAGTCTCGCTTCGTACCAGGCAACGGGTCCCGTCAGTGGCTGATGAGAGTTCACAAGGAGCCTCGTCTTACCATCGGCAGACTTGTGCGGTGCTACGGCGACGCCCTGGCTGCCCAGTTCAGGTTGGGGGGCCGGTGTGAGTTCCAGATTACTTTGACCCTGGCGGGACAACTCTCGAGGTTCACCGTCGAACAGTGCCGTGATGGTCTGATCGAAGCCATAGAAGAGCGGCAGTTTGAAGGTGAAACCTGCGACGAAGTCTTGGCCGCTCACGGGAAGCAGGAAGTCAGCGACCTCATTCGGGTGCGTTGATGCGTAGAGGTTGATGCCATCTGCATAGGCCTCGGCAACCGCCCGAGCATGCTCTGTAAGCTGTGAGCTATAGCCGGCTTCCACGGCCTCCCAGACTCTCATCAACTGAATGAGGTAATCCGTAGGGGCTGCATCCGGGCCGCGCACAGCGGCAAGCTGACCGCGCGTTGCCAGCACCACATCCTGGATGGTCGCGAAGTCATCTTCCGAGTGCGCATAGCCGAGACCAAAGGCAGTGTCTGCATCTGTCTCGCCATAGATGTGGGGCACGCCCCATTCATCTCGGATCACTCGCACCGTGTACTTCTCGCCCAGAGCCTGCAGAGGCGCGATATCCACGGGATTCGGCCGCGTCGAAAGGACATTGACCACGGCACCAATGGCGAGAAAACCGATAAGGGCGAAGATTGCTTTGCGCATGAGCGAAGAGCCTTTTATTTTTTTGCGTTTATTTCTTGCGTGGGGATTGAAGTGTATTCCATTCGAGAGCAGGAGTTCGCATACGCGCAGAACGCACGCTGTCGCCCCCTAGGCGCGCGGAACGTGAAGTTCCCTTCCCAAGTCCCGCTGCGCCCGTTGGACGTACCGTCGTTTGCGGAACCTTGTGCTAGGCTCCGGTCTCTCCGAAGTCTCCAATAAATTGATAAGGAAGCAGTGATGAAGGTTTGGTTTGCGCCGCTTGAGACGGCCGTGTTCTTGACGACTATAGTCCTGTCGTTTTTCTTTTCGTCGGCGGTCCAGGCCGATATCGATCCAGACACATTCCCCTCTGATTTGCGAGCGATGGAATGGCGCGAAATCGGGCCATTCCGCGGTGGGCGCTCCGCCGCCGTAGCCGGCATTCCCGCTGACCGCGACACCTACTATTTCGGCGCCACGGGCGGCGGCGTTTGGAAGACGACCAACGGTGGTACCGCCTGGTCCAATGTCTCCGACGGTTACTTCGGCGGCTCTGTTGGAGCCGTCGCAGTCTCCGCGTGGGATCCCAACGTTGTGTATGCAGGCACAGGGGAGAAGACCGTGCGCGGTAATGTGTCTCCCGGTGACGGTATGTGGAAGTCTGTTGATGCGGGAGACACGTGGGCGCGCGCGGGCCTCGACGACTCGCAGCACATCTCTCGAATCCGTATCCATCCCCGCAACCCCGATGTGGCCTATGCGGCAGTGATGGGACACCTCTTCGGCCCTAACGAAGAACGCGGTGTTTTCCGGACTACCAATGGGGGCGACACTTGGGAGAAGGTGCTCTATGTGAACGACGAGGTGGGCGCCGTTGACCTGGCCATGGATCCAACAAACCCGCGCATCCTTTACGCCAGCTTCTGGCGCGTGAAGCGCACCCCTTACTCACTGGAAAGCGGTGGCCCCGGATCGGGGTTGTATAAAAGTACTGATGGGGGTGAGAGCTGGGAAGAAATTTCCGACAACGCCGGTTTTGCCAAGGGCACACTGGGAATTATCGGCATTACCGTCTCACCGAGTAACAACAAGAATCTCTACGCCATCGTCGAGGCCGCCGAGGGCGGCGTTTACCGCTCACGCGATGGCGGCAACAGCTGGAGCAAGGTCAACGAAGACAGAAACCTGCGCCAGCGCGCCTGGTACTACAGCCGCATTTACGCAGATCCGATGGACGAGGAGTCGCTCTACGTGACCAATGTGCGTTTCCATGCTTCAAAGGATGGCGGCAAGTCGTTTACCGAGATCGATACGCCCCATGGCGATAACCACGATCTGTGGATCGATCCTGCGGATCCTGCGCGGATGATCGAAGCCAATGACGGCGGAGCGAACGTTTCCTTCAATCGCGGCGAGACGTGGTCGGCGCAGAGCAACCAGCCGACCGTCCAGTTTTACCGGGTGTCCACAGACAACGCGTTCCCCTATCGGCTCCTCGGTGGGCAGCAGGATAATTCAGCAGTGCGTATTCGTTCACGCTCGGCGACCGGCGATGCTATTGGCGTTCGTGACTGGGAGCCAACGGCCGGTGGAGAAAGTGGTCACATTGCGGCGAAACCCGATAACCCGGACATTGTGGTAGGCGGCTCCTACGGCGGCTTCATGCGTTTGGTTGACCACCGCACCGGTGCGGTGAGGAGCATCGATGTGTGGCCCGACAATCCCATGGGTTGGGGCGCTGCACAGCTGAAGTATCGTTTTCAATGGAACTACCCCATTGCCTTCTCCGTTCACAACCCCGATGCGCTCTATGTGGCTGCCAACGCCGTGTTTCGCAGCGATGATCTCGGCCAGAGCTGGACGCAGATCAGTCCGGACCTGACGCGAGACGACAAGAGCCGTATGGGTAAATCCGGAGGGCCGATCACCAAGGACGATACGGGAGTCGAATATTACGGCACGGTCTTTGCGCTCACCGAGTCTCCGACGCAGGATGGTGTCTGGTGGGCGGGCAGTGACGACGGACTGCTCCATGTAACTCGGGACGGTGGCGATAGCTGGACCGATGTGACGCCGAAGGGCATCCCCGAATGGGCCATGATCAATAGCATCGACATCGACCCTTTCCATGAGGGTGGCGCCTATGTGGCGGCGACGCGCTACAAGATGGATGACTTCAAACCTTACCTCTACCACACGACCAATTGGGGCAAGAGCTGGAAACGTATCAGCGATGGTATTCCTCAGGATCATTTCACGCGGGTGATTCGAGCAGATCCCGGACGCGAAGGGCTCCTCTATGCGGGCACCGAGCGAGGGCTCTATCTGTCAGAAGATAATGGTAAGAGCTGGCGCTCGCTTCAGCTGAATCTTCCCCTCGTGCCGATTACCGATTTGCAGGTGAAGGAGGGCGATCTGGTGGCCGCCACGCAGGGTCGCGGCTTCTGGATTCTTGATGATCTCAGCGTTCTCCATCAGGGCAATCATGATGGTGCACATCTGTTCACGCCGCGTGACGCGTACCGATATATTGCCGGTGGCTACACCGCAACCCCTGGAAATGCGGGTACAAATTCACAGCCTGGCGTCCACCTGTACTACACCTTGCCGGAGGGTGTGTCCGCGGAGGACGTAGCGCTTTCTGTTTACGACTCTACCGGTGAAGACCCCATCTGGACGTGGACGGCGAAGCCTGATGACGCGGCCGGTGACGAGGCTGAGCCGCAGGATGGCGTGGATACTCGCGTGCTCACTACAGACGCGGGCCTCAATCGCCACATTTGGAATTTGGAGTATGCGGGTATGGAGCGCTTTGACGGCATCATCATGTGGGCCGATATGAAAACTGGCCCGAGAGCTATTCCCGGCCAATATCGAGCCGTATTGTCGTTGGGCGATGACAGCTACGAGGCAACCTTCAATGTAATTGCCGATCCTCGCTCTACAGCAAGCGATGAAGACTACGCGGCGCAGTTCGCATTTGTGATGGAGTCAAGGGATTTGCTCTCGCGCACCCATCGCGAGATCAAGAAGATTCGTGCAGTGCGTAATCAGCTCTCGGCTCTGGAGTCACGCCTGATCGAGGCTGGCGACAGCGAAGAATCTCCCTCGGAGCTCCTTGCCGAAATGATGGCGGTGGATGGGCAGATGACCACCGTGGAAGAGGCTCTGTATCAGACGAAAAACGAAAGCCGTCAGGATCCCTTGAATTTCCCTATCCGCCTCAATAATAAACTCACGAGTCTCATGCGCGGAGTAGCGTCTGACGATGTCGGACCCACGGGCGCCGCGCTTGCCGTGAAGGCGGAGCTGACGCAGGCCATGGAAGGTCAGCTTACCCAGCTTGAATCGATCTGGAGTGAGCGCGTTCCCGCGCTTAACAACATGGTTCGCGATGCCGGGCTGGAGATGTTGGTTGTCGGCGAGGACTGAAGCAAGGCGGGCGACGGAAGCCGCGCGGGCCCGCCCCTGAGTATCCGGGCCCGTCTTCGCTACGACGTAAAGCGGTACAAGGAGTCGCACTGCAGAACTCAATGGCAGGGTGGGATGTACCTCCATCGCTAGCTGCCATTTAGCGGGTTCTAGGCCTGGCTACACATCAGCCGCTTCAGTCGATCAAACCTGGCGCAGCATGAATTCCGCCTTTGTATTCAGAGCGTGAGGGACAAGGGCCGACGGTTTGTTGAACTTAAGCAGCCTGGCGACGCTGCAGGAAGCCGTTCTCCCGAAGCTTCAGTACCTGGATAGTGAGCGCGGGCAGCATAGTCAGGGTCACCAGCATTGCGCCGAGGATGCCGAACATCACGATGGCACCCACCCCGCGATAAAGCTCCGTACCCGCGCCGGGGATGAGCACCAGGGGCGCAAGACCAAACAGCGTTGTAAGCGTTGACATGGCAATGGGGCGGAGGCGGGCGCTCATCGCTTCCCGCACGGCTTCCTCCGGTGCGTTACCACTCTCAACGTTCTGAAGAGCCCGGTGCACCACCAGGATCGGGTTATTCACGACCGTCCCCATCAAAATAAGGAAGCCCAGCATAGAGATCATGTCGAAGGGCTGGCTTACGGCGCCAAGTCCCAGCATCGGGAGCAGGCCGCCGACCCCATTTAAAAGCACGAGACCGACGATACCGCCCGCGACCCCCACAGGAATGGTCACCAAAATCAGCAGTGGATAGCCCCAGTGAGTGAAGATGGCGACCAGCATGAGATAAATGATGACGAGGGCCACCAGGTAGTTGCCCACCAGCGATTCTCGAGTGGCATCGAGTTGATCTGCGGCGCCAGTGATCGCAATGGAGACACTCTGGGGTATTTCGCCAGCGGTGCGGAGGTACTCGACGACTTCGTTGCGAACGATCTCTACACCCGTTTCCAAAGCCGTTGTCCGAGGTGGGATGATGTTGAGCGTAACGGTGCGGCGCCCACCGACTCGGCGGATGGAACTTGTGTCCACGGTTTCCTCCAGGGTCACCAGGCTGCCGAGGGAAACGATGTCGCCTGAAGCGGTGTAAATCGGTGCCTGGGCGAGGCGGTCCAGAACCAGGTCCCGCCCCGAGGCGCTGTAGAGGTAGATGTCGATCTTGTCATCGCCGAGGAAAAACTCGTCAACGTAGGCACCATCGGTGAGGGCCGCGACGGTAAAGCCAAGATTTTCCGCGGAAAGACCGATGGACGCCGCGCGTTCCCAGTCGGGCCGCAGCTGAATCAAAGGCTGCGCCAGACTGAGGGACGAAGGCTGGCTTTGAATGCGGGGATTGCCGAGCACCTCCGCCGCGCGACGTTCGGCCCGTTGCGCGACCTCGTAGATGGTTGCTAAGTCGGGGCCGGAGATATCGAGATTAATACTGCGACTGCCGCCGTCATTACTGGAGATGATGGATCCCCGGCTCGCGAACGCCCGCATACCTGGGAACTCCCGGTAAAGCGTGGTTAGCCCATCCATGACACCTTCGAGATGTCGACCCTCCAAAGGTTCCGAGACGATGCGGAGTCCACCCGTATCGATAAACATGGAGAAATAGCGTAGCGGCGGTACCTGCGTCTGGCCGCTTTCATAACGTTCGTCGGAGGCGTTTATCTCGACCATGAGGCGCTCTTCCACTGCGTCACCAATAGCTTCCATGGTCTCGAGGTTGTAGCCCGGTGGCGCACTCATGGCGGCGAATACTTTGGGCTCCTCGCCTTCGGGCAGGTATTCTGCGGCCGGTGTCAGCAAAAGGATGATCCCCATGCTCACGCCGACAGCGGTAGTGACCGTCACCATACGACGCTGTGGAGTTGCGATCAGCGCTCCAGCCCAACCCAGGATGCGCTGCGCGGCGGGGGGATGAGCGTCGTCGTGCTTCTGGCTGCTGCCCATGGACAGGCGAGCCGCAGCTGTCGGCAGCACCGTCACCGCGACAAGCATGGACGCCAGGATGGCGGCTGAGACGGCAATCGCGATGTCCGAATAAAGCTGCCCAGCCTCCTGCTCAACGAATGCCACGGGAATGAATACAAGGACCGTGGTTAGCGTCGACGCGAAGACGGCAGGCCACACTTCTCTCACCCCTTCGATGGCGGCTTCAAACGCAGCCATCCCCTTGCGTCGTTTGAGCTCGATGTTCTCCAGCACAACGATGCTGTTGTCCAGCGTCATCCCCAGAGCAAAGGCGATACCCGCCAGGGAAATCACATTGACCGTTCTTCCGGCCAGGAGCAGCCCGAGAAAAGCGACGATGATGCAGATCGGTATGCCCAGCACTCCAATGAGCGTTGCAGAGGATGAGCGTAGGAACAGAAACATGATGAGTGTGGCCAGCACCGCGCCGATAAAGAGGTTTTGCCAAACGTTGGCAATGGAAGCTTCTACGTAGCGCACGTCATCTGACATGAGTGACATTTGCAGGCCCGCCGGTGCCAGGTCCCGTTCGTTCAGTTCCTCGACGACGCGGGTCATATTGCGTTTGATGTCGATAACATTGGAACCCGCTTCTCGACGCACGGCCATCATGATGTTCTGACCGCCGTTGTACCGCGACGACGAGCGTTTTTCGTAGTGGTCCAAAGAGACACGGGCCACGTCTTCCAGGCGAATGATCTGGTCTTGTCGGCGCGCGAGAATGAGCTGTCTGAGGCCGTCGAGATCCTCGAAACGGCCAACGGTGCGCAGCAGGTACTGCCGTTTCCCGTCTTCTACGTCGCCCCCGGAGCGATCCCGGTTACGGGTGCGAATCACCGAGCGAACCTCAGGCAGCGTCAGGCCTCGTTGTGCGAGCTTCGCCGGGTCGACTTCGATTTGTATCTGGCGACGAGCGCCGCCCCAGATGGCTATCTCAGAGACACCGGCCACGCCCGCCATCTGCGGCCGCACCGTATCGCGCAGAAAGTCGAGGCTGAGATCCATGTCGATGCCACGCGGGTTTCCGTCCAAGGGACGAACCGAGAAGAACATGAAGGCATTGCTCGAGAAGGAACTCGCGAAAATCTGTGGCTCATCGACGTCTTCCGGATAAGACGGCAACTGGCTGAGTGCATTGCTGACCCGGATCATCATTTCCGTGATGTCGGTGCCGAGGGGGAATTCCAGTTCAATCTCCGCGGAACCCGTTGAGGCAGTCGCGATGATGCGGGCCAGGTTCGGAAGGTTTCGGAGGTAGTCCTCCTGCTCTATGAGGATCTCTTTCTCCACATCCTGCGGCGTGGCACCGGGCCAGTTAGTGCGCACACTGATGACCCGTGTATCCAGATCCGGGATCATCTGCACCGGGATGCGCAGGGCGGCCATCACGCCGACAACGCAGACGATCAACGTGACGACGGTGGTGAGAATCCCATGATTGACAACCCGCTCAAACACCTAGGCATCCTCGCCAACGATGGAGACGATCTGATCGTCGCGCAGCGACTCGTTCCCCGCCACGACCACTCGCTCACCCACTTCAATACCACTGACAATTTCTACGCGGCCTTCAAAGGACAACCCTGTCTGTACAAGGCGCTCGTCGGCGCGGTTGATTCCATCGACAGTGCTGACGACCCACGCAATACTGCGCCCATCGGCGAAACGCAGGATGGCATCGCGCGGCACCGTGACCCTCGAGTACCCCGAATCAAGTGCAAGGGACGCATTGGCGGACATGCCCGGGCGCATCGTCGCGTTTTTACTGGATGGTGCCACGCGCACGAGGAACGTTCTCGCCGTTGGGTCTGTGACGGGCACCACTTTGGAGACAATTCCCTCGAAGGCTTGCTCGCTCGATCCGGTCAGTTCCACAACAACAGGCATACCTTGCCTAATTGAGTCGAGGTACGACTCGGACACCTGCATATCGACATAAAGTTCGTCCAGCGATACCAGGCCAAATACCGTGTCGCCTGGCGCGATCCATTCGCCAATATCGGTGTTGCGGGCACTGACGACCCCCGAAAAAGGGGCTCGAAGCGTGTGCCTCTCAAGCGTTGCCGCGCTAAGACGCGCCATCGCCTCCATGCGGGTCAGCTCCGCGCCGTCTTCAAGGGTTTCCGTTTTCAAAACCCGCACGGCGCTTTCAGCGATCGTGTTGTTCTCAATCAGCTCCTCCGCTTCCTCAAGTCTTCGCTTTGAATCCCTGAGGGCCGCGCGGGCTCGAGTCTGAGCGGCGCGATCACTTTCGACCTGAAGACGCGCCAGTTCATCATCCAGCAAAAGGAGGGGGTCGCCTGCCTCGACCGTATCACCCACATCTACCTTAAGCCTCGCCACGAGGCCTTCCGTGGCCGGGGAGAGCGATGCGGCGCGCGCCGCGATTACCGTGCCGGACAGAGCGAGAGCCTGTCGCACGGGGGATTCCTCCGCAATAACCACGCGCACAGGCGCACGGCGTGAATCCTGAGCCCAGGCTGTGGCGGCGGTGCCGGATAGGTAAAGCGTCAGCAACAGACGCAGAGCGTAGGAGGTTTTGCTTTGGGGGCTGATCATCGCCGGTGACCTAATTTCGAGATCGCTATTCTAACCCGGAGACGCCCACCCTATGTGTCGTGGTGAGGCGTTATCGGCCGCTTGTCACACCGCGTGTCATCTGCAAGGCTTGCGTATGGCCCATGGCATCTCTGAGCAGTTTACTTTCGACCACGTCCTCCACGACGATGAGTCAATGAGCTTCTCCATTCCCACCAGTTCCGAAGATTGGCCGTGGTTGGTCCTCGATCCAAAAAATCCTATCGTCGTTCAGGCCCTCACCTACTATGCCCTTTACGAGACCGATGTCGCGCGAGGGCTCTTCAACGACGGCCAGTGGACAGCGCTTACGGGCATCTCCTGGCGCTGCGCAGGCGATGCGACCGGCCACGCGTCCCACGGTGTCGCGCGTCTTCGCGGGGCGGCTCTTGGGGGCCAGATCATGGAATTCTGGGACGAGAATGATGCCTTGGTCTATGAAATGACCGGCGAAGGTGTTGTTTTCAGAGACCGGAATTTCCAGGAGTGGCGCAATTCCCAGAAGCAGGGCCTCGGCCCAGAGGTGTCATTGAAGGAGTTCAGCTTCGCCTCCCACAACGAGGTTGGAGTGGGCAGTCCGATCGAAAGCATCGTATCGTCGCTCGATGCCGCCGATCCCACCTGTGTTGATGCGCTTGTTACTGCGCAAAATGGGTTTCCACCGGGGCACCCCTATCACGATGGATCGGGGGATCATGTCAATTCCTCCCATCTGGCGGACGCGGCGACGCAGTTCGCTCGTTTGCTGAGGCGTAACCCGGGTCTTGAAAGCTTGGGCGGAGAAATGAAATTCCGGCGCTACGTGGAGTTGGGTCAAGTCTTCACGCTTCAACTCGTGAGTAACACGGCCGAAGTATCAGAGATGCGGGTCCTTCAAGGTGGGCAAGAGTGTGCGTCGATCAACTTCACCTGGGCGCGGGGGAGTACGCCGGCCTAAGCCTTGGAATGATCAAGTCGCGTAATGATCAAGTCCTGGAATGAGCAAGCAGTGGAATAAGCGTTCGCGCGGTCCCCAGCCTTCCCCCAGGTTATTGAACTCCATCGCTACATCCGCAGGCTCTCGTGGCCGCGGTGATGCACTTCCTAAATGGTTCAGCTGCCCGCAAACATCTTGGCTTCTTCCGTGAGCACTCCCGCCACTGCGGGCTGCTCCTTCACACGCTCGATCATTGCCGAAAGACGGGGGTATTGCTCAACATCAACGTCATAGCCCGCGTAGGATGCATTGAAGAAGGGGCTCGCTATCGATAGGTCGGCCATCATGAATTCGCCAAAGAGAAAACCCTCGGCTGGCATGAGCGGCTCCAGAAAGTCCAGGAGCGGTGGCAGCCGCTTGGTCGTGAGCTTCGTAATGAGCTCTTCGTCCGGCTCCTGCTTGAATGCCATTGGCTTCATGAACCGTTGGAAGAAGATGCCCGCGGTGTATTCAGCAAGACGATCACCGGCAAGTTCTTCAAACCATTCGGCCCGGGCGCGATCACTTTTGTCTAGCGGGTAAAGGGGTGGCTCGGGATGCGTGTTCTCGAGATGACGGCAAATGACCTTCGAGTCGCCAAGCACGAGGTCGCCATCGACCAGCGTCGGAATGCGTCCCATGGGATTCAAGGCCTCATAATCGGCGTCCCTGGCGAAAGGCATTTGGTGCACCATTTCATAGGCAATGTCCTTGTAGGCCAGGGCAATGTAAACCTTGCGCACAAAGGGGGAGCCGTGGGCACCGTGAATTTTTATCATCGTCTTTCTCCCGAGAGCGTGGGTGGGGATTCTTCGTCCATGTATCAAAGACACCTCCTATGCCAATATACCGGCGCTTCAGTCAGTCACGCAAAAGATCAAGGAGCAGTGGATGCCGATGAATGAGCCTGTTCGTCTGGTGGGCGCGACCGCTTCCCCCTATACGCAAAAAATGGTGGCGCTGCTGCGCTATCGTCGGATTCCCTATGCGATTACCTGGGGGCAACCGGAGACGGTTTGCGAAGAGCTTGGTATCTCAAGGCCAAGACCAGCCCTGATGCCTACGTTTTTCCTCTCTAGCGATGGGGAGACGCGGGCCGTATGTGACTCCACGCCGATCATTCGCACGCTCGAGGAATCTCACGAAGAGCGGTCGGTGCTGCCTCCGGATCCCGCGCTAGCGTTTATAGACTATCTGCTTGAGGATTTTGCGGATGAGTGGTGTACCAAGTACATGTTTCACTACCGCTGGTATGCGGCCGCGGACGCTGATAATGCCGGCACGATCTTACCGCTGGCTCTGAGTGTCACAACGCCTTCTGAGCAGCATAGTAAGTTCAAAGCGTTCTTCTCCGAGCGGCAGATCAACCGGCTTTACGTCGTGGGGTCGAATGACATAACGGCGCCTGTTATCGATGCAAGTTATCGTCGTTTCCTGGGAGCTATGGAAGAACTACTGTCGATACAACCCTTTTTGCTGGGCATGCGGCCCTCAGCTGGGGATTTCGGCCTGTATGGCCAGCTTACACAGCTTGTTGGATTTGACCCAACTCCTCGAGCGATCGCCCATGAGTTATCGCCGCGCACCGTGGCGTGGGTGGGCATTATGGCTGACGGTAGCGGGCAGGAACCGGCAGAGGCCGACTGGGTGGCCCTCGAGCAGCAACCCGACGCCCTCAAAGGTCTGCTCAGAGAAATTGGCCGCGTCTACGCGCCGGCCCAGCTGGCAAATGCCCGGGCGTTTGCCGCAGGAGAAAAAAACTGGGACTGCGAAATCGATGGGGCGCCCTGGACGCAACCGACCTTCCCGTACCAGGCGAAAACGCTTCGATGGACCAGGGATCGATATGAAGCGCTGTCAGAAGAAAACCGTCATCGAGTGGATGCGTGCCTGGCAGGAACTGGCGTAGAGGCCATGCTTGTCGGTGAGTGAGGGTGCCGCTCATGGGTCTGAGCAGGCGTCCGTAGAGCAAAAAAACGACGAAGAGAGTGTTCCGGTTTCTATTGCCCACGTTCAGCTGAGCCGAATGCCGTCGCTGCTGGGAGCTACGGTAACGATTCCTGGTTGGTCAGGGTTAACCGCGCTACGCGGTAGGTATCGGTTCGGAGTCAGGTTCTGAATCACCGCCCCACGAGTTCTGCTTTGCGCGAGCGCGCAGCACTTTGTGTCACACTTCAAGGTTCAGCAATCGTTCAGGATCCCCATGGGCGCCCTCCATATTGATGATTTCTACGACGTGAGTGCAGAGGTTTTCTGCGCTCTGTACGCCGCGTTTCCCGTGCGGCATTTATTGCTGGTTGAAGACCTGAAAGGACCGATTAAATGGGATCTCACGGGTTTGCCGGATCGACGATCCCGCGCGTGTTTCGAAACCTTGATCTGGTTGGCCGATCACCAGCTCTTAACATTCCGCACCGTTGAGCCCCGGGAGATTGGGATCGAGGGAGCCGTGCTGACCCAGCAGGCCTTTGTTCTTCTGTCAGGCACGGTAGATTTTGAAGACGGCGAGCGGGTCAGCCGCATAGAGGCCCTCAAGGAAGCGCGCGCCCGTCGCGCCTACGACGATATCGGTGCCGTGATTCAGGATTTACTGCGGGCCAACTGCCACTGGCGCACGCCCTTCGAGAGCGCGCCCCTTGATCGCGCTACAACTATGGAGGTCACCGATGGAGTGTCAGGCTCGGCTTAAGCTGGGATACCAGTGCCCGGCAACCGATCGGTAGTAGTCCGATGTCTCGGTGCGAACGGCGTTGCACAATTGAGAAGGTCTTGCGCTCAGCTGTCTCGTTTCGATGCCTCGTTCTTTGCCCAGTAGCGTGAGGTTTACCGGGAGCGTGCCTTTGAGGTGGTGATTTGGGAGAGCTGTATCTTCAATACGAGTATTGGTTTGCGGCAGCGCAGCTTGTTCTCGCGATGCTCGGCATGGGAGCTACCCTGACGCCGGGACAATTTCGCGATGTACTCATCGAGCCCAAAGCCGTCAGTATCGGGCTCGCTATTCAGCTGATTATGGTGCCGGCAGCGGCCGCGCTTTTCATAGCGGGTTTTGGATTGGTTGGCGGAGTGGCGGTGGGAGTGGCATTGATCTCCGCGATCCCCGGGGGAACCGTCTCAAACATCTTTACCCATATGGCACGAGGAAACACAGCCCTCTCCATCAGCTTGACCGCCATCACGACACTGGCGTGCCTCTTCACGACGCCACTGATCCTTGGACTGCTCATCGCCCAGTACATGCCGGCGGACTTCGCGATGCCCAGAGGACAGGTCATGCGCGAAATTGCCTGGACGCTGCTGCTGCCCCTGGGGCTAGGCATGGTTTTCCTTCGACAGCTACCAATGTACGCACCGGCCTTTTCGAAGTGGTGCATCCGGGGTTCGCTGCTGGGCATAGCAGCGATCGTGGTGGGCTCTTCCGCATCAGGGCGTCTCGATGTTGAAGCGTTCGGCTTCACTAATTTGCTGCTGGTTCTGCTTTTTTGTGCGGTGCTTGCGGTTGCCAGCCTGCTGGCGTGTCGCTTACTTGGGCTCTCCAAGCACGATGCGACGGCCATCGATGTTGAAGTGGTGGTTCGCAACATCAATCTCTCTGTGTTGATTAAGGCATCAATCTTTCCCGCGATGGTGGGAGTGCCGGATCCCCTTGGCGACATGGTGTTGCTTACCTTGCTGGCATTCGGGGGTGTTCAACTGCTCGCAGGTCTTGCCCTCGTTGCCACAAGACGCCAGTGAATTGCACAAGGGGTATAGGTGGGTCCCGGGCGACTGCTCGTCAGACTTTTGAACGCGCTGAGCCGATGATATGGTCTGCCCATGAGTGATGAGCACGAAACTGAAGAGGCTGAAGCGCTCCTCGCCGACCGGCGGGCCAATGAGCTACGGCATTTTGAGGGGGAGCACGCGTACTCCAAGGCACCGCCTATCTGTGTATATCGCACACGGCGATATGTTCAACCGCGGGTAAATGAAGTTTTCGGTTCGGCTAACCAGTACGAATATTACTCGCGTCCCATCAAGGCTCGTGCCGCCAAGAAAAAACATGTGAGTGTCCTGAGTATTGGTAGTGGCAATGGCCAGCAGGAGATGGCAATTGCTCAGCGTCTGCTGCGAAGGGGTTGCTCGAACTTTCTCATCGAGGGGCTCGAATACTCGGAGGCCAACGTCGCAGCTGCAAACAAAGCCGCAGAAGACGCCGGTATTGGCCAGCAGGTGCGTTTTTTTGTCGGTGATTTCAATGAGCTCAGCGCCGATCGGGAGCGCGATGTCGTTATCGCTAATCAGGTGCTGCACCATGTCTCCGAGCTCGAAATTCTCTTCGATGCGATCGCAGAAATGATCGAGGACGGAGGCGCGTTTCTAACGCGCGATGTGATCGGTCGAAATGGACACCGAGCGTGGCCGGAGTGCAGAGAGCTCATTGACCGTATCTGGGAGGAAATGCCTCGCCGCTACACGTACAGCCATCGCGAAGAGCGCTTCCTCGAAGCCTTTCCTGACCGGGACTACTCGGCCAAGTCCTTTGAGGGCGTAAGGGCTCAGGACATTCTTCCTCTTATGCTTGAGCGCTTCTCATTCTTCCGCTTCTACGCTTTCGGTGGAATCGTAGAGCGGTTTCTAAATCATGCGCTGGGGCCGAACTTTGACCTGAAGAATGAAGACGACCTGGCCTTCGTCAATCAGTTGGAAATACTCAACGACGCGGGCATCGACAGCGGTCTGATAAAGCCAACGCAGATGCTGGCCTACGCATCGATCAAGCCCAGGCAGCTGACGTGTTGGAGAAATCGCACTCCAGATCACTGCCTGCGCGTGGCGGGCGAAGCAGCGTCTGCCGAGGATTCACACCCACCCCAGGGAGCTGCCCCGTAAGCCGTAAACTCAGTACGGAGCCCGCTCACTCAGAGTTTGGCGGTATCTATATTCCCACGGAGGGTTCCAAGATACGTCGCGAACGGTGCTGTCGCTGAGAATCCTTTCAGGCGGCCCGGGCTCAGGGCTCCTCTGAGACCTTCACCACAAGCTTCCCAAGATTCTTACCACTGAAAAGGCGTTCCAGAGACCCCGGCGCTTTTTCGAGCCCATCCACAACATCGGTTTCGAACTTGATTTTGCCATCCATAAGCCACCCGGCCATGGTTTCCAGCCCCGTGGGAAACTGATCCAGATAGTCGAGAATGATGAAGCCTTTCACCAGGGTTCGACGCATGAGCAGGTTGGCAAAGTTGAAGGGGCCCGGAACGGGATCGGTCGTGTTGTAGGAGGAGATCAGGCCACAGAGGGGCATGCGAGAAAAATCGTTCAGGCGAGCGATCACTTCATCCATGATCTTCCCTCCCACGTTCTCAAAGTTGATGTCGATGCCGTCGGGGCAGTGCCTATCCAGCGCGGGACCCACTTCCTCTCTTTTATAATTGATGGCCGCGTCAAATCCCGCGGTCTCCGTCAGCCATTGGCACTTGTCATCTGCGCCTGCAATACCGACGACGCGACAGCCATGGATCTTGCCAATTTGGCCAACCATCGAGCCGACGGCACCGGCAGCCGCCGAGACGACCAATGTCTCTCCTGCCTGGGGCTTACCGATATCGGTCAGACCGAAGTACGCGGTCATACCGGTGGCGCCCAGGGGCCCCATGAATGCGAGGAGCGGCAAGCCCGGGATCGGTGGCAAAACGCTCACCGCGGCACCGGGTACGTCGTTGTAGAGCGCCCAGACCGCGAGCCCGACATTGACGATGGATCCAACGGCGACCCCCTCGTAGTTACTCTCTTCGACAACACCAATGCTGCCCCCGCGCATGCCGTCACCGATCTGCACTGGCGGCAGGTATGCGTCCATATCGCTCATCCAAATGCGGTTCGTGGGGTCGAGGGACAGGTAGATGGTGCGAACGCGAACCATGTCTTCGCCCAGTGCCCCCATTGCGCTCTCGACAAGTTCGAGGTCGGTCTCGCTGATATCGCCAACGGGTCGGTTGCGAAGGATCCAGGTTTGGTTGGTGGTCATTTTTATTTCCTTTTTTGGGTTACAAAGCGCTGTCGATTAGCATTTCTACAATGGCCGCGGCTGCCCAGGTTAGAGGCGGTAGCACGATGTAGAGAAGGATGCGGCGGATACCCGCGAGATCCAGCGGCCAGCCCGGGGCTCGGGCGACCCTCTCCCGCATATCAAGGACCGTGTCCATTTCGTCCATTACTTTGACGCTGGCATTTGCCACATCGCCAATATCGAGGCTCTCTATGCGCGCGTCGAGGGCGGCGAGGGATTCCTGTCGGGTTTCCATGATGCGAGCCCTTATGCCTTTCAAGGGAAAGACAACGATGCCGATGAGAGTGACGAGTGAAGAGGCGATCCCAATCCAAACACCCTGATCAAAGGGATCGTTATCCCCAAGCATCAAGAATCCATACATGCAGATTGTACCGATGAGGAATACTGCTGGCCTTAGTGCCGCTGCGCCAAAGGCAGCGTGCCGTGATGGACGAAGGAGATCAGGTTTCGCAGCGCTTCCAAGGCGCGAGAAGGTCATGGCGTTCTGCGTAATTTTCGGGAGCACGGCCAACATGATCACCCACATAAAGAAGGTGGCCGAAGTCTGCGTTAGCAGAAACGGCATGCGGTTATCGTACTGCCCCAGCAGGTAGTTATGGAGCCCTCCGAAGAACAGGCCTAGGACTAGCAGCACCAGGCTCGTCCGAGTGCTCTGGCGAGATAGGCAGCGGGTCAGGCATTCGAACTGTTCGTCGGTCATGACGACAACGCCCCGTAGCTGGGCCAAATCTCGCTCTGCACCTCTGATCACCGATCCCGTTGCTCCCGCGACAATGCTCACACTGAGTCCAAAGAAGAGGGCATTTCCGAGAATTTCCAAAGCGGCGGTCGTACTCAGATCGAGTACAAGTACCGGTACGATCAGAAGGCTGAACATTGCGCCGCCGCAGAGCAGACCAAACGCCCAGGCGGGTAAATGCGACAGCGCCTGCATGCGCAGGACCGGCATGATGGGCGCCGCTGCGATCTTCCTCTGTCGCTCAGAGACTTCCAACGCGTTTAACTGCCGTAGGCGTAGGGGCCGCCGCGTTCGACCGCGCGCTGGTACGCAGGGCGAGCGTGGATACGAGATAGGAAGTCATCCAGGTCCGGAAAGCTGTCCAGGCCATAAAGCAGCTTGCCAACCTGGGGTACGAAAGAGAGCTGGATGTCCGCGGCACTGAAGGTGTTGTTCACAAACCAGTCGCCGACCGAAAGAGCGCGATCCATGAAGCCAAGGTGGTTGTCAATTTCGCTATGAATCCGCGGCTGGAGCGCCTCACCCTGATCCGGGAGGCGGCTCGTGTACAGCTTCAACATGAGCGGCAGCACCGCGCTGCCCTCAGCGTAGTGCATCCACTGGAGATACTCCTCGTGCTCCTTGGTGCCACTCTCCGGCGAGAGTTTTCCTTCGACCGTGTCCTTGTCCATATCATAGTGGCGCACAATGTAATCAATGATGGCGCCGGACTCGATGATCGTGAGGTCGCCATCCGTGAGAACCGGTGACTTGCCGAGGGGGTGTACCTCCATGAGTTCGGGCGGAGCGAGATTGGTTTCACCATCGCGCTGATAGTTCTTGATGGCGTACTCCACGTCGAGTTCTTCCAGCAACCACAGAACGCGCTGCGAACGGGAGTTGTTGAGGTGGTGGATCGTCAGCATGAGGATTCTCTTCTCGTATCAAAAAAAGCATTGTACGCGTTGATTCGCCGATGGGCCGCATCGGGCGCTATGATCGTGCCCCCATCAATTGTGGAGCTTTGCTATGTCTACGGTGCTGTATGAAGCAAATGATCGCGTCGCCACGCTCACGCTGAATCGACCGGAGCGTCTCAATGCAATTAGCGCCGAGTTGCCTAGCGATCTCCGGGCGGCGGTGGAGCGAGCTGATGATGATCCCGATGTTCATGTGATCGTGCTACAGGGCGCCGGTAAGGGGTTCTGCGGCGGCTACGATCTGGTGGACTACGCCGAGATGCCCGGAGAGATGCACGGCAACCAGGACATGCCCTGGGACCCTACCCTCGACTACCGCATGATGTCCCGCAACACGGAAGACTTTATGTCGCTCTGGCGGGCCAGCAAGCCGACCATCGCTCGTGTACATGGAGCCGCAGCGGCAGGGGGCAGTGATATCGCCCTGTGCTGCGACATGGTGGTTATGGCTGAGAACGCGCGGATCGGTTACCCGCCCGCGCGTGTTTGGGGTATTCCGACGCCCATGATGTGGGTCTATCGCCTGGGCATCGAAAATGCCAAGCGTATGCTATTCACTGGCGACTTGATCAGTGGCGAAGAGGCTGCGCGCATGGGGCTGATTCAGTGCGCGGTGCCGGAGGAAGAGCTCGACGCCGCAGTTCAGCAACTTTGTGACCGAATAAAGGGCGTTCCTCGCAATCAGCTGATGATGAGCAAGATGGCGGTGAACCAAGCCTATGAGGCCATGGGGCTGGCCAACACGCAGCGGTTTGCCAACCTGTTCGATGGCGTCGCACGACATTCTCCCGAGGGCCTTTGGTTCCGGCAGCGGGCGATTGATGTGGGCTTCAAACAGGCCGTCGCTGAGCGGGACTCGGGAGCACCTATCGCCGAGGGTGCAAGCAAAGACTTGGGGCCGATCCAGCCCCCGAAGAGTGAGGGTTGATCAGCCGTCGGCGCGCATCTCTTCGTAGGCGCCGCTGCTCCAGGCATCGCGAAGGGCAAACTTCTGAATTTTGCCGGAGCCCGTGAGCGGGTATTCGTCGACCTCAAACCAGAAGCGGGGCGTTTTCTGCGGAGACAGGTGCTCCCTTAGATAGGCAAAGAGCTTGTTGCGATCCAGCGACACCCCGGGTGCCGCCCGCAAGAACGCACCGACTTCTTCACCCATGCGATCGTCGGGTAAACCGACAACGGCGACTTCGCCGACATCGGGGTGTTGGAACAGCAGCTCTTCAATCTCCCTCGGATAAATGTTCTCGCCTCCACGGATAATCATGTCCTTCAGGCGCCCCTCGATGCTTGCGTAGCCCCGCTCGTCCATGGAGCAGAGATCGCCCGTATGGAGCCAACCGTCTGCGTCGATGGTGTTGCCCGTGGCCTCAGGGTTTTCGAAGTACTCGAGCATCACGTGATAACCCCGGGTGCAGAATTCACCCAATTCACCGACGGGTAACGTCGCACCTGTATCAACGTCGATAATTTTGACCTCAACGTTCGGCATAGGTAGCCCGAGCGTATTGGCTTTGTCTTCGATGGAGTCGTCGGGGCGCGTCATGCAGGCCACCGGAGAGCATTCCGTCTGACCGAAAACGATGACAAAGGGTGCTCCCACGGTGTCCTCCAATCGTCGAACGAGATCCGCGGGGACCGTTGATCCTCCGGAGCAGATGCACTCCACCGCTGAGAGATCACGTTCGCGGAAGCTCGGATGTTCGATCATCGCTATGAGCATTGTGGGAACGCCAAGCATGGCCGCAGCCTGGTAAGTTTCCATCAGCTCCAGCACAAGGCCGGGTTCGAACATTTCCACCAGCACCAGGCGTGATCGGTTGGCGAGCGCACTGAGTACTGCGAGCACGCACCCGCCAGTATGGAATAGGGGCATGATGCCCATGTACGTGCTGCCCCGCTGGGGATTCATCACCGAAAGTGTGTGGGCGCCGTTGTTCACGAGGCCACGGTGATGGAGCAGGGCGCCTTTTGGAAAGCCCGTAGTCCCCGAGGTGTACTGGATCATGCAGGCGTCACCGGGTGTCGTGCTGGGTAATTCTTTGTCTCCAGCGCTGGCGAGAAACGCCTGCCAGTCTGAGAAAAGCACGATTTCACGCAACGTCGGGCATTCGTCCGCAATGGACTCCAGGTGCGCCAACATGGGATTGCCGCGGAAGTCCGGGAGTAAAAAGATACCCGCGCTTCCGGACTGCTTGAGCACGTAGGCCAGTTCGTGAGGTTGGTAGGACGGGTTTACGGTGACCAGAATCATGCCCGCCAGTGCACAGCCATATTCCATGACGATCCACTCGGGAATGTTGGGCGCCCAAATGGCAACCCGCTCGCCCGGCTCGAAGCGCTCCAGGAGCGCTCGCGCGGTGGTTTCCGCTTCGGCCAGCAATTGTGCGTAAGTCCATTGGCGCCGTTCAGCGGGATCCTGCGTGCCTGCAAGCAGCGCAACGGCGTCCGGTGAATCAGCGGCAGCTTCGCGCAGGGCTTCGCCGATGGTCAGGTCTCGAACGGGCGGGACGCTGGTGCCGGTAGCATGAGATTCCGTCAGCATGATGATTCCTCGTTATGTTTTGTTATGTCGTGAATCTGTCGCGATAGCGCTGCGCAAAACCGCGTTTGCGAAGACTAGCAGGGGAATCGACGTCTGTGGACCGAAGTTTGCGTCGACAAATAGTGAACAGCCCTGATCACCTCCCCGGGCCGGCGCGTAACCCCATTACCTTCATTACCGAAGGTCCCCAAACCCTTTCCCCCAAAGGATTAGATTATGTCTTTCAAGAAATCAATCACGACGCTCTTCGCGGTGGTGTTCTCCGCGTTCCTGAGCATGCAGTCTTTCGCCGGTCACCATGAAGAAGCTGAAATGGCGACCCCTAATCTGGTTGAAGTTGCTGCGGGCAATGACGATTTTTCTACGCTGGTAGCAGCCGTTCAGGCTGCGGGCCTTGTCGATGTTCTTGCTGGTGAAGGCCCCTTCACGGTATTTGCTCCCACGAACGCAGCATTTGCCAAGTTGCCTGAGGGCACGGTTGAAAATCTGCTAAAGCCAGAGAACAAGGATCAACTGGTTGCGGTACTCACCTATCACGTGGTGCCTGGCAAGGTGATGGCTGCAGATGTTGTTGAGCTCAGTAGCGCGACAACGGTCCAGGGCGGTGATGTTGCGATCGCCGTTGAAGATGGTGCAGTGAAGGTCGATGGTGCGACGGTGGTGGCCACCGACGTGGCAGCGTCCAACGGCGTGATTCATGTCATCGACACGGTTATTCTTCCCAACGCCTAGCGCTTTTGAAGAGCAACACGGCGCTTCGGCGCCGTTTTTTGTTCCGGCCATCTGTTCGCATCGAGCCCGGGCCAAGTCCTGTGATGTCAGCGACCAGCAGCTGCTGATTCGCGCGGGCTACAGTCGCGCAGCCTAGCGATAGGAGGCTGAGAGACCCCAGGTGCGCTCGTAGATAAAACGGGTGAGTTCGCGTCGATCGAGGTCATCGACGTCTCCATAAAAGATTGGCTCGCCCATACTCACTTCAAAGTTTCTTCCCATTTTGTTGCGCGCCTCGTGCAGCAGTAGAGAGGCACGCAAGGCTTCACTGACCCCACTGGCAAAGTGAAACAACCGGCTGTTGTTGCCATGGAAGAAGAGGGGCACGACCGTCGCCCGAGACTTCGCGATCAGCTTTGCAGTAAATGTGGTCCACGGAAACTCAGCGACGGCGCCAAAGCCCTTATGGGTTCGCGTGGATATGGCACCCCCGGGGAAGATCAGGATGACGCCACCATCTGCGAGGGTTTTGAGCGCGTCCCTTTTCGTAGCGATGTTAATCTGCCTCGCTTCTTTGCTGTCGCGAAAGTCGATGGGCAGAAAATATGGATCGAGGTCTTCGTCTCGGCAAAGGAGATTGTTGATAAGAATGCGAAACTCGCCGCGAAGGCGGCTCGCAATGTCACATAGCATCAGCCCATCGACCACACCAAAAGGATGGTTTGCGACAAGTACAAGAGGGCCGTCCTTCGGAACGGCCTCCTCTGTGCTGCCGGTGATGCGGTACTCGATCCCGGCGAGCTGCAGCGCACGGGCGAAGAAGGTGCGTGAGTCAAAGGTCTCGTTCTTCAACTGGTGATAGACCGCTTCAACTTCGTCACGACCGCTCAGCTTTTCGATGACACCGATGATTTTTGCTTTTGCCGATTTCTCACCGGGCTGCACGTAGCTAATGGTGGGGAGGTAATGCGCTGTGTGCACGTTGCTACTCAAAGGACATTTGCCGTTGGGTGTGGCGATACTGTTTCATAACTGTGTCGATTGTGTGACATAAAGTCAGCTGTGCTTTTCCACCATGTCTTGGATCTGAGCCGCGTGCTTGCTCGGCCAGCCGCGGGTGTTGTGTTTCACGGCGTCGCGCAAGGTCGTCATAAATGCCGCTGTTGAGACACCCACCATGAGCACGCCGTTCATGGCTTGAATGGGGCCCAGGAGCCGATGACGATCGCTCATCACAATATCGCCGTAGCCCAGCGTCGAGAAGTTCACCGCTGAGTGGTAAAACGCTGTGGCGTATCGCTCAAACTCACCGAGAAACTGAAACACCAGCGCCCAGATAGCGACCTGGCCAAGATTCCCAACGACCAGAAGACACATGACGCCATTGAGAATGATCATCGTCGTCATAAACGAGGCCGCGTCGAGTTCTGATTGATGACGCGCGTAGTACATCAGTGCGCGGGTCAGGAGTGCGATCTGGAGGGTCAGGCAAAGCGTCATGGTGGCGACGCCAATCAAGAGGTTGGGCAGCATGGTCGCAGCGTTTTCGCAAAAGCTGGCAGCATAGAAGAAAGGGCTACATCTGCCCAGCCTTTACGCCAGATCTCGCATCACAACCGGTTTGCACGGGCCCCATGAGACGAAGCGTCTTTCAACGGCTTACCGCTCGCCGTGGGCTTGTTGGCAGGTTTCAGGACTCGCGCAGTCTCGACGAACGGTCTGTATTCAGGCCAAAAAGCCTACGGGTCGCCCCCCCGTCATCGGCGTGTAAAAGCGACCGATATTGGGAAGAATCGTCTCGAGGTCGCCGCCGGCGACATCGAACCAGAGCGCGAGCTCTGCGAAATACTCGTCCACAGCGGTGGTCGGCGCGTAAATGCCGCGGCCGACGTCCAGGGGATTTCCATCATAGAGTTCGGGATACTCACCATAGATTTCCCCGCCGTTCACCGCGCCGCCCATGATGATGTGGTGGCCGCCCCAGCCGTGGTCTGACCCGCGCCCATTAGAAGTCAGCGTTCGGCCAAAGTCAGAGGTGGTGAAGGTTGTTACCTGATCAGCAATTCCAAGGGCGTTCATAGCCGCCTGGAACTCCACGAGCCCTACATCAATGCCGGGAAGCATGGCGGCCTGATTCGCGATAACTTCGTCATGATGATCCCAGCCCCCCACGGTAACGAAGAAGGTCTGCCGCGACGCACCTAGCGCTTCTCTTGCGTTGATAACTCGCGCGATCTGGCGCAGGGCCTGAGAGAACGGCGCATCAGAGAATGCGGTGGGTAGATCGCCGCCGCTCTGTAGCGCATCGACGAACACGGCTTGCGATTCGATAGCCAGGCTCAGGCGCGACCCGTACTCCGTGCGAAAAAGACTTTCCTGCGGGGCAGCGAGAAGCGCGTCAATAGAGGCCCTCGTGAACTCCCCGATTTCACCCTCGTCGTTGTAGCCGCTGAGGGCGGGCGCGCCGTCTCCCTGCGGCGAGATAGCGTAAGGCGTTGTCAGAGTGCCACTCTGAAACACGTTGTTTCCTGCCAGGGAGATGTTCATGGAGATGCCATTGGCTGGGGCGCCCATCTCAAGAATGTCGGCGATGCGACCACCCCAGCCCTGGGCGACTCGCACATCGGATACTGCGGTTTGCCACTGCTGAATCTGATCTGAGTGAGAGAACAGGCCGAGGGGTAGTTTGAGTGCGGGATCCTGAATCGACATCCCATCCAGAGGGCCGAGTAAGGTACCGACGCCCGCGAGTAATGCAGCGCTACCGTCGTCAAAGAGGCTCTGTAATCCGGGCATCCCCGGATGAACGCCGTAAGCGCGGCCGCTGGCGTCAGTGTTGGCAAGGGGGAGAAGGTCTTCCCGCGCAAGCGCCAGGTCACTTCGAATCCCGGCGTAGGCGTTGTATTGATCCATGTCCGTGGGCACGAGCATGTTGTAAGAATCATTGCCCCCTGCCAAAAGGATGCACACCATGGCCTTATAGTCGCCCGCGGTTTGGGCACTCGCCTGACGGGCCATCCCCATTTGAAGAAGGCTGGATCCGAGCGTTGCGCTCGCGACGCCCATACTGCAGCTATGACGAAGAAACTGTCGCCTGTTCATCATGACTAGATCTCCACCGCGTAGTCGGGTGATATCAAAAGGAGGTAGGCGGCGACGCGCACGCGGACATCAAGGTCATCGATTAACGCTATGAGGTCACGAATGGTAACGCGTGTCTCATCACTCAGCGTGCCATAAGTGAACACCGTATCCAGCCGTTCAAGAAGCGCCTCCGGGTCATCAGCCAATGGGGTGTAGTCGCTAAAGGTCAGCGTTGCCTCAAAAAAGGGTGCGTCGGAAATGTCATTCACAAAATCGCCAACCACTGCGAACTGCATAAGGTTTGAGATCTGCACCACGCTGTTCGTATTGGTGATCTGAAATTCCGGTGCCACCAGGTTCTGCTCGCCGATGGGCCCGATGGGCATATGGCTGGGCAGATAAAAGTTAAAGACGCTGGGCGACGAAAGCGGGTGTTGCTGCACGCTGGCCTGAACGAAGTAGCCGAGGTTCGCGTAGAACCCATCGGGACTGCTGACCCCCAACTGGCGGAGCATTGCGGTGTAGCGTAGAACCGGCTCTCTCAGCTTTCCGAAACTCGATGCAGTATCCGGTTCCGCTGTCGCTTCCGAATCCAAGAGGATAGCTCGTAGCACCGTCTGCATGTCGCCGCGCACCCCCACACCATTGTCGATGAACGCAGAGCTCACTCGCTCGACATACGCGGGTGAAGGATTGCTGGTCACCAGTCGCTGGATCAGCTGTTTTCCGATGAACGGCGGTACATTTGGATGGTTGAAGAGGTTGTCTACGGCTGCTTCGATGTCCTCCATGCCGCTTTGCCCCGCAGGGACAACGGTTCCATTGAGCAGACGCTTTTCGCCGGGCTCATGAAAGTCGTCGAACATCTGCATGGGGTCCTGGTAGGAGAAGAAGCGGTTGCCACCAAAGCTGCGGTTACTCCCGCCCCAGCTCAGCCCCGTGAAGATCTTGGCAAACTCCCCGATATCGTCGTTGTCGTAGGTCGGGACCGGCTGGCCGTCCGCGTCCATCATCTCCGAGCCGTCACTGTTCAACTCAAACAAACCGATGGAGAAGAGCTGCATCACTTCACGCGCGTAGTTTTCGTCGGGGAACGTCCCCGCATCTGGATCGCTCCGGGCGTTATTCATGTGGCTCAGATACACGCCCATGGAGGGGTGCAGCGTGACGTCCCGAAGCAGATCCCGAAAATTCCCGAAGGCATTGTCCAGCAGCATGTCGTAGAAGTTGCTGGTGCCGTAGGCGGGTACGAAAAGGTTATTGACCTCGTCGGAAATCACAAAGATCTGACTCAACGCGTAGGCCACGCGCTGACGAAGCTGATCCGGCGCCGTCACCGTGTTGTGCCACCAGGCCATGCGCCCAAAAACGGGCGTGAAATCGTCTGCACCCTGACGCTCGATCGCTTGGTCGAACTCTCCCGTCGCCTGGCGCTGGAGCAAGTCAGCCACCACAGCATCATGGGAGGTGACGGGCAGCGCAAACTGTTGCTCGAGCCAGGCTTCCTCGCCCTGGGCGCGCAATTCTTCAAGGTCCGTCAGGTCGAGGCCGAAGGTTGTTCTGGACGCAAAGCGCGAGGCGTCAAAGATGCTGCGGTCTGCGGGAGGGTCGGAATCTCCATCACCGCCATCGCTGTTTCCGCCGCTGTTGTCATCGCCACCATCAGCACCGCTGCCGCCCCCGTCAGTGACCGGAGGAATGGCTGCTGGCGTGTCGCCGCCGCTGCCACCGCCACCGCCGCCGCAGGCGTACAGTGCTATGGAGAGTGTGATTACCGCGAGAGTCCTGAGTAACGTCACCGCGGTAGCCATCATCCTTCTCCTTGTTCCCAGGCTTCGTCCCAGTCATCATCGTCGACGAAGGGACGCTCAGCATCCTGCTGCTCAGTTCTGGATTTCAACGCCGCATTACAGGCGTCGACCGCCGGCTGGGCCTTACGATAGTTCTTGATGAGTTTGCCTTTCAGACCTATTCGCGCGGTGAGGCCGAGGTCGTCGCTGTACAGCAGCTGGGAACTGTAATCCCGCGTGCTTTTACTCATACCGATGGCACAGGGATGGAATGGCAGAACGCCTTCCAGCCGCGGCCTCATCGGGTCGGCGTACATGAAGATCTCCCGCGAATCGTCAAAATAGATATAGTCGGCCGATCGATCCTCATCGAGATCTGACACGCAAATATCGTAGATGAAAAACGACTCACAGCGCTCGAATCCGGGAGGTCTCCGGCCTTCTGGTGACGTGGCGCATCCGGCCAGCAGGATGACCAGGGCGAGTAGGCAACGCTTGCGAGGCAAGAGGTATCTGCTCGGTGATGACGTGGGGGGAATGTGTCTGCACACGGTGCCCCATAATAGTGACTTCGCGCATGGCTGTCCCGCGCCCCGGTCGTTGAACTCGTGAGCCTCTACGCAGAAACTGCATAATCCTGTCGCTAGCGGCATACATTTTTTTACAGCTTTAAGGCAGCAGGCAGGTGAACCATGACACACCCCATGAGTGTTGAAGCAAAACTGATATGTGGCAATTGGCGATACTCTTCGTGGTCTCTCCGCGGGTGGCTCAGCCTGCGCAAGGCCGGTGTCGATCCCGACGTCGTTGTGCTGCCCATGGATACCCCAGAGTTTGAGGCCACCATTGCTGAATATTCTCCGACGCGTCGGGTGCCGGTGCTGTGGCTGGGTGATGAACTGATCTGGGATAGCCTGGCCATTGCAGAAACCGCCAACGAGCGATTTGCCGCGGGACGGCTATGGCCCGAAGACTCGAAACAGCGAGCCATGGGCCGGGCTATGGCCGCAGAGATGCATAGCGGTTTTTCTGCCCTGCGAAATGCGCTTCCCATGAACTGTCGTGCTCTGCAGAGACTAGTCTCCATCGATGCCGATGTGGCTGCTGACATCACGCGCATCTGCGAACTCTGGGATCTCGCGCGAGGCGCCTCGGGTAGTGAGGGGTGGCTCTTTGGATCCATGTCGCTAGCGGACGTGATGTTCGCCCCCGTGGCCTTGCGTTTCCAAGCTTACAAACTGGATTTGCCCGAGTCTGCGACGCAGTATGTGCAGCAGTGGCTGGTTGATGCTGATCTGCAGCACTGGCTCGCGGAGGCGGCCAAGGAAAGCTGGGTCATTGAACACGAAGAGGTCGGTGAGCCAACCCTTGCAGAGGAAAGCGAGACGTAAAATGATACTGCTGCATGCAATCATAAGAAGGATAAGACGCCATGAAGAAATTGTCCGCAGTGCTGGCCCTGAGCGGGGCTGTGTTAATGACTGACGTCATTGCTCAACCCCACGAACTGGATGCAAAGGCTTCCGATCCAAGAACCATGGGCTGGATGCAGGGGTTTCCACCGGCGCCCGACAAGGTGATCGGTCCGCCCGCCGGCAACTTCCTAAGCTTCCCGAAGTTGCGGTGGAGCTTCTGCCATCTTCGTGATCTTCAGGCTACGCGACGCGTCTCCAGAGGTATTGGTCCTGCGTCGGCAATGACGGAAAATTTGGATTCGTCCATCAACGACCTCACTTTTACCCCCATGGGAACGAAAGCACTCATGAGTTGGCGTGACTCTCTGGATGCCAATTACACCGATGGCATTCTCGTCATGCACAAAGGCGAGATCGTTTACGAGTACTACTCCGGTTGCCTTGATCGCCAAGGCCGTCACGGTGCTATGTCCGTGACCAAATCCTTTGTAGGAACCGTTGCTGAGATGCTGGTGGCTGATGGCGTTCTTGATGAGTCTGCGCTGGTCGAGAGCTACGTGCCTGAACTCGCCAAGAGCGCTTTTGGTTCTGCCACGGTTCGAGAAGTGATGGATATGACGACGGCGCTGGCTTTTAACGAAGACTACGCCGATCCCAATGCTGATATCTGGATCTATGCGGCGGCTGGAGATGCTACGCCGAAGCCAGACAGCTATGCCGGCCCAAGAAATTTCTATGAGTACCTGCAAACGGTTCAAAAGGACGGCGAGCATGGCGAAGCCTTTGCATATAAGTCCGTTAACACCGACGCGCTCGCCTGGGTGATTGCGCGCGCCAGTGGCAAGGATTTCGTTCAACACCTGTCTCAGCGCATCTGGAAGCCCCTAGGCATGGAGCAGGAGGCGGACATGATGGTGGATAGTTTGGGCACTCCGCTGTCAGCTGGCGGGCTCAGCCTCTCGCTTCGCGATGCGGCTCGATTTGGCCAAACTATGCTGCAGGGTGGCATCTGGAAAGGGGAGCAGGTAATACCCAAGGCTGTCGTTGAATCTATCAGCGGGGGGGGCAGCCCCGAGAAGTTTGCGAGCGCTGGGTACACCACCCTTGACGGCGGCAGCTATCGGAGTCAGTGGTGGGCGCTGCACAACGAAAATGGTGCCTACAGCGCGCGGGGTATTCATGGTCAGGCGATCTATATCGACCCGACGGCGGAGATGGTCATCGCCCGCTTTGCCACCTATCCCATTTCCTTCAACGCGGTGATTGATCCCACGTCCCTGCCTGCGTATCAAGCCGTGGCTGACTACCTGATGAGCAAAGAGCGCATGGAGCCATGATGGCCTGTGGGACGCATGTTAGAGGGGCCTGCTTGCGCCTTGCAGCGACTTTGATCCTGCTTGCTGGTCTGGCCGTCCAGAATGTCGTCGCTGCTCCCGATGTCATATTTCATGGGGGCCCGATCATCACGCTGGACGCGGATGATCAAATTGCCCAGGCAATCGCTGTCGAAGACGGACGGATCGTGGCCGTGGGAGATTTCAAATCGATTTCGGCCCTGGCGACGGACGAGACGGATCATATTGACCTTGAAGGTAAGCCGCTGCTCCCAGGATTTGTCGACTCACACAGTCATGCGGGTTTTCTTGGTCTGCAGGCCATGGCCGCTAACCTTCTACCTGCGCCCGATGGTCGCGGTAACTCCGTTGCGGCCATTCAGGAGATCCTGCAGGCGTACATCGCTTCCGAGGCTCCTTTGATTGAGGATCTGGGCTGGGTCATTGGTTTTGGTTATGACGATTCCCAACTCGATGAGAGGGCACATCCCACGCGCCGGGATCTGGATGAGATTGAGCCGAATCGACCGGTGCTGCTCATCCATCAGTCGGGGCATCTTGGCGTTGCGAACTCTGCAGCGCTCAAAGTGGCTGGCGTGTCCGCCGAAACACTGGATCCAAAGGGTGGCGTGTTTCGGCGAGAGGAGGGCACTCTTGAACCCAATGGTGTGATGGAGGAATACGCCTTCTTTAGGCTCATCTACACGGCCATGGCGGGCGCGGATGAGAATCT
The DNA here is from genome assembly GCA_038750875.1 of Pseudomonadota bacterium. Taxonomy (GTDB): domain Bacteria; phylum Pseudomonadota; class Gammaproteobacteria; order Pseudomonadales; family Halieaceae; genus Congregibacter. Next base: position 90,424 of record JBCDGU010000006.1, read on the forward strand.
GCAGGACGAGATGGTGCGTCAGGGCACGAGACTCATGGCGACCTACGGCTACACAACAGCGCAGGACGGTCGCACGGATCCCCAGACCCTGGGTGCTCTCACGCGTGTCGCGGTGCGTGGTGAGCTCGACATCGATGTCGTTTCCTTCCCCGACATGCTGACGCTGCAAAGCCCGCCTGTGAGAAGGCAATACCGGAACCGCTTCCGAGTTGGAGGTGTGAAACTCACCATTGATGGCTCTCCTCAAGGCAAGACCGCATGGCTTACAAAGCCGTACCACGTACCACCCTTGGGCCAGAACGAAGCCTATGCTGGTTACCCAGCCATTACCGTGGATGTTGTCGATGAGCAGGTTTTGAAGGCGTTCAAGAACGATTGGCAAATTCAGGTCCACGCTAACGGTGACGCCGCGATTGATGCACTGATTCTCGCGGTGCAGGCGGCGCGAGATGCTGGTTTTGACGATGACCGGCGCCCGGTGCTGATTCACGGCCAGACGTTGCGTAAAGACCAGGTCGCGCGACTGGACGAACTGGGGATTTTTCCCTCACTTTTCCCTATGCACACTTTCTACTGGGGCGACTGGCACTATGAGTCCGTGCTCGGCCCAGAGCGCGCTGAGGATATTTCGCCAACGGGCTGGGTTCGTGAGCGGGGAATGCGTTTCGGCTCGCACCACGATGCACCCGTAGCGCTTCCGGACTCCATGCGAGTGCTGTCGGCCACCGTGACTCGTCGCACGCGCTCTGGGCGCGTCCTTGGCGCAGCGCAGCGCGTCGATGTCGCGACGGGTTTGCGCTCTCTCACCATCTGGCCTGCGTGGCAGCATTTTGAGGAAAACAGCAAAGGCTCCCTGGAGGTCGGGAAACTCGCTGACCTGGTGGTCCTTTCCGACAACCCGTTTGAGGTGCCCGAAGAGACACTCGCCGATCTCAAGGTCAACGCGACCTACAAGGAAGGCAGACTGATTTATGAGAGGCCGGCTGCGCCATGACCGCTGCGCCTGCCACAAGACCCGCGCCGGACTTCAGTGAAGTTCGTTACGCACCGTTAACGCCTTCTTCGCTGCTGGAGGCGGACGCAACCTTACGTGCGCGCTTTCAGGAGGAGGGCTATCTGTATTTGCCCGGTGCTGCGCCCGATGATGGTGTCTCCCAACTGCTGAACGAGTTTCTGGCGGTTCTGGATCCGCACGCCAGATGGAGTAATGAGACGGATTCACCGGTACTCCATGGCGAGCCGTTTTTTGAGACCGATGAGCTGTGGGACGCGCTCTATCCAAAGGTGCAGGCGTTGGAGAGTCTCCACGCCTTGTTCCACAGTCCTGCGCTGCTGTCGCTAATGGCGCGCATCAGAGACGCCGAACCTTTCGTCTATCCCATGAAAATGGCCCGCATCGCCGCACCGAGAAAACTGGGGTACGAGACGCCGCCGCACCAGGATGCCTTCAGCCATCACGCGGGTCCGACCATGGCAGGGTTGTGGATTGCTCTTCACAACGTTGACGCGGCCATGGGGCGCCTGACGCTGCTCCCGGGGTCTCACAAAGACGGCGTGCGCCCGGTGTTTGAGGCACAGGGTGTCGGCGGAGTTCAGTGTGAGATTTACCCCCACGAGACCCTGTGGCATGTCTCTGATGTCAAAGCCGGCGATGTGATCATCTTTCACTCGCAAACGGTGCATCGTGCACAGCCCAATACCGACGAGCGTCGCGTACGCCTGAGCGTGGATACGCGCTTCTGCGACTACGGGGCCCGCGTGTTCTCAACGAATCTCGAGCCGCACCATGGTTGGCGAATCCCGGAGCTGGATTGGGGCTATGTGTATCGGGGCTGGGAGCGACGGGATCTTAAGTACTACTGGAACGATTATCCGGCGCTCTTTTGAGTGCCTTTCTGGAGACTGTGCTCTTTTGCTTTGGTCTCATTCAAAGCGACTGGCGGCTAACTGCACAAGCAGACCGAAGCAATGACGACCTTTTCGTTCAACGTCGTCAGCGATTTTGAGCCTCTTCCATCTCTGCTACTCGGCGCAGATTCTCCGCCCTTCGCTCTGCCAGCCTCTTCTTCTGTTCCTCACTGAGGTGCGGTTGAAGCTCATCGGAGAGTGATTGGCCAATATCGATTAGCGTTGCGCGACTTTCGCGGATTTTCGCGTAGACCTCCTCGCCATGCGCTTGCACTATCGGCAGGATGGTTTTCAACTGCTCGTCGCTCACGGGCTCAACGATGGACAGAACACGTTCCGTAAATCCTTCGGGCGTAGAGAACTGAAGAAACATGATCGACCGTTGGCGCATCGCTGTTCCCACAAGCGCCGCACCGAGTAGTGCGCCAATAAGCAGCGTTATCACTAGCGCACCCAGGGCTTTCCATTTACTGCTGTTCCAGACGTTCATCCTGCTAGCCCCAGCCCGGAGAGCTCAGCGAAAATCTGAGGATCCGGTAAGCCGAAAAGCGCATCTACGACAGCAGTGCCATCGATAGCCTGTCTGTAGTTGTTGGCAAGCAGCACAATGGAAATCGCAGCCGCCGGCAGAACCAATCGAGGGAAGAGCGCGCGAATCCAGTCTATGACGCTCTCACCAGACACGGCGCCAGCTTCGGCAATGCGCCGCATGACCCGGTCTTCGAACCCGGGTCGGAAGCTCTCTTGGCTTCCGTTTGAAAGCAGAGCCTCCCATGCCTCATCCCCTTTATCCTTTTTTTCATCCATAGTGTTCTCCTACCTCTGGCGCTAGGATTTTCCTTAGTTGGTCCCGAGCTCTTGAGAGCCGCGAGTGCACCGTGCCCTCAGAAACACCCAGTAATTCGCTGACCTCTTTGGTGCTCAACCCCTGAACAAGTCGCAACATGGTGACGGCCCGATAAGGCGGCGATAGTTGTGAGAGGGCGCGAGTGACGAGGTCGTTCAGCTCGATTCCTTCCATGGCTGCGCTCATTCCCGGGCCATCAACCATTTCTTGGTCGTCGATATCGCGAATGGACGCTCCGAAACGGGCGCGATCACGCTCGCGTTTGCGAATTAGATCCAGCGATGTATTCATTGCAATCTTTGTAATGAAGGTACTGAGTGCAGCCTCACCGCGAAACGAAGAAAGACCCTGGTAAAGCTTCAGGAAGGTCAGCTGGCCAGCTTCATCTGCATCGTCTCCCGGCCCCAGCATTCCAATCACCGTTCTTGCCACGACGTTTTGATACCGAACGACCAGCGCTCGGAAAGCCTGCTGGTTACCGCCGACCACGGCGGCGATGATCTCATCGTCGGTCTGGTCGTCCAGGTATCGGCCTAGGCTCATGCTCGAGTTGTGTCATCCAAAGCGAATCGCATGCGGACCCACAGCTTAATCAAACTTGCACCTGATTAGACGTTGTCAATCGCACAACCCTTCCAAGATCTGAAAAAAAGCCCTTCTTGGCGCACGGGCAAAAAAAGACGGTGTTGGGAAGGTTTCGCACATTTCCTGCGTCTAATCGGCTGATGATGGCGTCACCAGCGCGCCCAAGACTCTGATGGAATAGGAACTCATAGATGCAGCAGCCACTGGCGGATCGCGGTCTGAAACGGGACGAAGCTTGCCACCCATATCGAAGTTTCGGCGTTTATCCACTAAAGCTCGATTTTTTTGGTAGTGCTTTCGCTTACGCAGGCATCCTGTTTCTTTGCGTGCTGGTACTGACGGGATGCTCGGGCGGGGGATCATCATCCTCGGGCACTGAGACTCCGGTAACCAATACCCCCGCCCCTGCGTTCACGGTTTCAGCGGCTGCCGCTGCTAACGGCAGTGAAGGGGCGCTGGTTGAGATCGCCGCATCGTCATCCGGTGCGGATGGCGCTGTTAGCTATGCATGGCGTCAGATAGAAGGGCCGGCGGCTGTCCTGTGGGGTGAAGACACCCTCGATTTGTCGGCTCAACTGCCCCTTGTACCGGCTGAAACCACCGTGACCTTTGAAGTCACTGGCACCGATGCGAGTGGCGGCACGAGCACCGCCACCGCAACGATGCTGGTTCTGCCCCGCGATGGTGCCAGCCTCCTGGAGATGGAAGCCCGCGTTGATGGAGTCCGGCGCAGTTACACGATTTATACCCCGGCTGAAGTGGTTGAGGCACCGCCGCTCGTCATCTTCCTCCATGGTGCGGGAGGAAATATGCAAGAGTTCATCGCCGATGGCGAAACGCCAGCGGACTGGATGAATCTGGCCGATCGGGATGGCTTCATCGTTGTTTATCCCAACGGTTACTCCAATGAAGATGGCGATGGTCTTGGAGACTCGCAGAGCTGGAATGACCTGAACGGACGCCTTTCCAGTGGCGATGACCTGGGCTTCCTGCGGGCCCTCATCGAAGAAGTGGTCGTCGGTCGCAACATTGATCCAGATAAGGTTCTTGTAGGCGGCCGCTCCAATGGCGCGATGATGGCCTTCCGTATGGCCATTGAGGCGACGGCTAGCGTCAAGGCTATCGCTGCATTCGTTGGCAATCTTGCGCAAGACCCCATACCGGCCCCAACGGCTTCTCCATTGCCGGCAACGTTTATCTTCGGCGCAATGGAAGACCCCGTATTGCCCTATGGGGGAAATGCCAACAACCGTTCGATACCCGAAACCGTCGATTATTTCGTTGAGGGGACTCTCTCGGATACCAGCATTGCCCCCCCTCGTGTTGCGCTCGACGACGCGGCTCCCTCTGATGGTTGCCAACTGTTCCAGGAAACCTACCAAAATGGCGCGGGCTTGATGTCAGTGCAGTTTTTGGAAGGCGAAGGAAGTGGGCACTACATCCCCGACCCTGATTTCGAGCAAAGCCAGCAAAACATTGCCGGGCGTGGTCCCGTCATCTGTCGTGATGCCAATGGTATCGAACTCGCCCATGCGTTTTTCACCGACGTTATCAATGAAACACCCGTCAGCGTCATTGATATGCCAGCGCCGCCTGCTGATGGCGCTTCCAGTAGCGACTTCTCCTCAGGTGCTCAGGGCCTCTTTGTTGGTCAGAGCTTCTTTGTCCCTGTAGGTACCGCGTTCAATGAGTCGGTCACTGCGGGGAACTTCCCAGATCACACGTTTCAGGCCGTATTCGCCGGCGGGGCGAGCGGATCGCCACAGGCGCTTTGGGAGAACGAAGAGCGGCGCGCGGAAATTGAGCAGATCTTGGCGACCGGCCAAGTGCAGCTTTTTGGGAAGACCATTGGCGAGCTTAATGAGGACAACCCGGCAGAGTTTTACGGCCGCTGGGCCGATCTGGCCATCAGCTATAACCCTGAGACAGCGATTTTCATCGGGTTCCCCTACCTCCAGGGCGGCCCGAACAAGGATAGCACCCCCTACGATGAGGAAATCACTCAAGGGGGTGAAAACTTCTTCCCCATCGTTGAAGGGCTTCGAGGTTTGTATCCCGACAACCCGATCTATTACATCAACTACGGGAAGGTGCTGAGTCAGATGAAAGCCGAGTTCGAGTCCGGCGAGCTGGAGGATCTGGATTTCTTGTCGCCATCGGGCAATGCAGATACGGGGGAAGATCCATTGTATCTGTTCAGTGACAACGGCGTTGGGCATTCGGGGCCGATGGGTGAGCACATCAGCGGGCTCGTATGGGCCCACTTTTTCTACGGCGCCGACATAGAGACGCTTGTCGATCCGTCCTACAGTGCAGAAGACGTTCTACGCATCGCGAATGACGTCATCGAATTCAATCTGCGATACCAATAAAATCAATGCTCACAAGGACTCTGCAGGTGCGCCAATCGCCGCTGTCTAGTCCTAACCGCCTGGTCCAGGTTATCGGGGGTTAACGACGGGCCTTGGCTTTTGCATTCGCGCATTGACCATGATGGCCAGATTTTTCTGCAATTCTTAAGCTCCATCAAAGAGGCCGGGGCCTGAGCTGGACTTGGATTCAGTTTATTGAGGCTGGATAACTCCAATGCTGGCGGTGTGACTAGCGCCATTCGAGGAGGTTCTTTAAGCGCTAGCCAGATTCTGGGATGAACGGCGGCTAAGCAAGAACCATAGACACGCGGCAGAGGCGATGAGCTCGAACGACAAGAGGCCTGCGATCTGTTCATGAGGTGTGCCGACCGCGACGATGCTTGCGATGCGTCCAAAGGCGAAGCCCCCCATAAAGAGCAGGGTGATGAGCGTCGCAGTCTGTCGAAAGGCCGGTGACTTAAACCCCAAGCTGATGGCGATGCCCATGGTGACGAAGAGACCGCCATAAGCCCCGCGGTACATGTTGTCGTCGGAAACACCAGCCACCGCGAGATCATATCGCTGTAGCAGCAGGTTGGGATCGGCGATATATGCGATGCCGATCGCACTCAAGGAAATGCCAGTGAAAAGGAGAAAGTAGCGCTGCAGAAGGGTGTTCATACTATTGCGCTCCCTGGCTATGAGTGGTTTTGTGAGCCTCTAGCCATGCCTCTTCCTCACCGGGTTCCGGCATGATCTCCCCACCCTCGAGCACCCAGCTCGCAGGTGTCTCGGCGATGGTGACCGTTGCGTCTCTTTCGGTGATACCCGCCTCCCGATCCAAGGACGATTGGATTGCATGGGTGATCTCGTCCTTTTGCTCACCGCTGCGTCCCTTGCGGATGGTGCCTCGTACCGCCGCGCGATCTGATCCCAGGGGGACCATCCGTGAGTCCTCGAAAAAGGCAACGTGGACAAAAATTTCGGGTGCTCCGGTCACGGCGCAGTGGATGTCGGTAATGTCTCTGGCGATGCGTTCCTTTGATCGCTCATCAAGGGTGTTCGGCACGGTGTTGCAGATGTATAGCGGCATTTTGAGTCTCCTTGGCGTTTGCGGGGTCAGCGATGACGGCAACGATCTCGTCCACGCTGCTGCTGGTTGCGCTCGTCCACAGCGCAACGAGTTCCCGGAGGTACTGCTCACGGTGCTCGGCGCTCAAAGGGCGATTAGCGACCATGGAGACGACAGAAGAGGTTGACGGCTTGCCTGCTGTGAAGCCGTTGCCGGGCGGGATACGAACCCAGTTGAAATGCGGATCTGAGTCAAAAGCTGTTGTGGTAAATGACGTGAGCCGGTTTCGAAGCTCAGTTTCATGGAGGTCAGGCGACTGACCTTGCTGGACGATACAGGTGCATTGGATCATGGGAAATTCCTTCGTAGCTCGGTAGCGAAAGGTCCTATCATAAAACTATATAGTTTTGATATGCAACCTATTAGTTGTTTGATGCTACCTGAGTTAAGATGGCGCCATGAAGTACAAATCGTTCAAAGGAATGAATTGCTCTCTCGCTCAGGCCCTTGAAGCGATCGGGGAGCGCTGGTCCTTACTGATTCTTCGCGAAGCCTTTTACGGTCGAACGCGCTTTAGTCAGTTTCTTGAAGAGCTGGGGATTTCGCGCAATATCCTCACTTCCCGCCTGTATCACCTTGTCGAGCAGGGGATCCTTGAGAAGCGAATGGCAAAAGAGACGGCCCATACGGAGTATGTTCTGACAGAGGCGGGACGCTCTCTGCGTACGGTCATTGTGTCGCTAATCCAGTGGGGCGATGAGTATCGCCCGCATCCCGATGGCGAGCGCCTGGCGCTCATCGATCGAGATTCCGGAGAGCCCATCAGCAAGATGAAACTCCTCACTCAGAGTGGCGAAGAGGTCCGCCCTGGCGGGATCGATGTGATACCGGGGCCAGGTGTGTCAAAAACCTAAGACACGTGCGGGCGAAGCGCCTTCGCTCCAGGCTTGCCGCTTAGCATCACTGCCGTAGCGCCTCGTTTTAGCTGCGATGCTCGCAATCCATGCCTATCAGCCCATAGGGTTCTTGGCGTCTGGAACACTTTCGAGATCGATCGTCCGCGAAAAATTGATAATGATGATCATTTGCGTTAGCGTTCGACGGCAACGATCAGTTGAGCCAACACAGTCTAATGGCGGACGCAGATACCTAAAATCAACGTACAGCTGAGCTTCTATATCGACGCATTGGTCTCTGCACGTGACTTCGGCGAATCCGCCTTGGCCCATTCTTAGGCCGAAAAGCTAGAGATATAAGGTAAACATCTTTGTCGAACCCCCTTCTCAGCCCAAGCGCATTGCAAACAGCTCGAAAGATCTTGAGGCGCTGGTTTCACCGGCCTGACGATATCGATGATGTGATTCAAACCGTTTGCGAAAAGGTCCTCCGCTCGGGAGCCCCCCCTAGCTCGGCCTATCTTTCCGTGATGTTTCGCAACGCCGCCATTGATAGGATGCGCGCTGCCGAAGCGCGGCAAAGAAATGAAGATCAGTACGCCGTCGAGGCGGATTTTATCGACGAGCGTGGCCCAGCCTCCGGTGTGCAATGGTTGGAGGCCTTAGAACTATTGGAATCGGCGCTGCAAGAGCTGAGTCCCCTTAATCGAGAGCTCTTCATCCGAGCCTATGTGAAAGGTCAGCCAAGAGCAGAAATCGCCTGCGCTTTGGATTTGCGCTTGTCGACCGTTGAGAAACGCCTCGCCAAAGCTCGCGAGCACTGTTACAAGAAAGTGCGCTCGCAGCTGAATGACGATTGAAGCCGTTTTACGGTTCGAAGCCTGCTGCGTCGTTTTATTAGGTAAAGGGCGAACAAAGACTACGGGTGGTCGGCGGAATGATTCCAGGTAAAGACGGATCGCGGCCCAATTTTTCGCCGATCGAGGAAAAAGCACTTGAGCTTGTAAGCAAGCACGCGCGCTCGCCGAATGCCCATTCGCAGGCGGAGATCGAAACTTTTCGGCGGCAGTCGGAGGAACACGATTCCGCAATTCGCAGCGCTGAGCGTTTCAACGCCCTTTCACGCCGGGTAAAGACAACAACTCCAGGCTTTTTTCAAAGCGCCGCTTTGCGCATGGAGCTGATCCTTGTGCGGACTTTGGGTAAACCCCTCGTACTCGGTACATCCGTAGCAGCCGCGCTGTTGCTGGCTTGGATCCTTCCGCAGCTAGACGCGCCGTCGATCGTGGAGCACGCTGCGCTGGCATCACCGCCCACAAAGGTGGAACAGTACCGAACGCGTAATCGCCAACAGGACACCATCGTTCTCACTGACGGCTCCACCGTCTGGCTCGGATGGCGAACCGAGATAGAGGTCGCGTTTTCTTCGACACATCGCCGCGTAACTTTGAGGCGCGGCGTAGCAGCCTTCGACGTGATCAGCGACGCACTTCGTCCATTCATTGTCAGCGCAGATGGCACGCAAACCCGTGTAACCGGTACCGAGTTCATTGTTGATGCTCGACGCGGAAACCAAGTAGAAGTATCCGTCTTGGAGGGGCAAGTTGAAGTACGTTCCCCTGAGGATCAGCTGGCCACTCTTGGCCCTACCGACACGGTCCAGGTGGTTGGCGAAAAGTTGATGCCCATTGCCATGCGCTCCATTGAAGAAATGGGCCAGTGGAGAGACGGCATGTTGATATTTAACGATCATCCTATCGTCGATGCTATTGAAGACCTAGAGCCCTTCACGCGGTTTCGCATCGATACAACGGCCATCAGTGGACACGGCGGCCTCGTGTCGGGTGTCTTCTTCATTGATCAAGCCGATGAGGCGCTTTTCACTGTGCTCGAGAGTCATCGCTTGAGGGCAAAAGACAGCGGTCGCAACACTTTGATCTTGCAGGATGTAAGAAAACAGCCGAAGTAATTTCTCAGAAAGTTACGGTCGCACCCCAGGCAATCCGTAACTACAAGTAAGGGCTGCGAATCCTGCAGACCAAAACCCTTGCTGGAGAACGACTTTGCGAAACAAGCCTCAACCGACTGATTACAAGGTGGTGAGCTTTCTTTTAGCTTTTCTCATCGGGGTTCCGCTATGTGGCGTTGCAGCCGCAGCCACCGCGCAAAATTCAGAGTCCGAAGAGACCTTTGAGTTTGTAATCCCATCCCAACCTCTTGCGGAAGCTCTCGTCGACTTCAGCCGCATTACCCGGCGACAAGTGTCGGTGGAATCAAACGCTATCAGGGATATTTCCAGCAACGAAGTGGTGGGGACTCTGTCCGCGCACGATGGCCTTAATGCGCTGGTCGCCGGAACTGGATTAGAGTTAGTGAACGTCAATGGGCGTAGCTTTGCCTTGCGTCTCGCCAACCGTGTTCCTGGTGAACCCCTGGTCGAAGAAGTCATCGTCAGGGGGCAGAAACGCGACACCACGCTCCTGGACAGCGACATCTCTGTCTCCGTATTCACCGCAGCAGACATTGAAAACAACAGAATCAGGGACCTACGGCGTTTGGATGATCTTGTACCCAACGTGCAGTTTAATCAGTCTGGACAAGTCAGCTCTGTCTTCGCAACGATTCGCGGCATTGAATCCAACCAAGGCAACGTTAACCGCGCGGCTCTTTATTTCGACGGCATCCCCTTCCGAGAGCTGAGCAACACTGTGCTCAGCCAAATTTCCTCTATTGAGGTGCTACGCGGACCTCAGGGGACGCTATACGGCGCTAACAGTGAGGCAGGTTTGTTCATCATTAACTCGCGCCAACCGAGGGACAAAGCTGAAGCAGAGCTGCGATTGAGCACTGGTTTTTACAATGGCGACGAAAGCTATTTGGTCGATGGATTTATCGGCGGCCCTATCGTCGAAGATACTTTGTTTGCCTCGCTGTCTATGAGGGTGACAGAAGAAGACGCCTTCAACACCAACCCATTCTCCATAGATGGAGAGTCAGGGAACCTCAGCGAGCGTTTCTATCATGGGCGAGTGAGCTTTGAACCCACGGACGCATTGACGATAAAGGCAACGGCGTACTACCTCGACGTTGAGGCACCAGGGCTCTTCGAGAACGAGCTTATTCCTCTCAATCGCGAAGCCTACGACACGGCGCCGGTGATTAACTTCGCAACTGGTGAGTTTCTGGGTACGGTGCAGAACGTGTATCACGGCGGTCGAGCGCTGGGTGAGTTTGAGTTCTTCAGTGATGTACCCAAGATCACCACGGAGACAGACATCGTGGCTGGCGTGAGTGCGAACCAGAAGCTACCCCATGGTGAGCTGGATTTTGCCTTGTCCTACTCACACCTTAAGGAAGACAGCCAGGGGCTGGATACCGATGGCACCGCATTTCCCTTTCAAGCTGGGTTTTCTCGTGACGACGACGAAATCTGGAGCGCTGAACTTCGCTATACCTCACCAGACAGCGATATCTTCGAATATATCCTGGGGGGGTACTGGTACAAGGAGGAACGCATTGACGACAGGAATATCACCTTTTTTAATCCGCTCACGAACAGCTACAACCCTTTCCAGCCGATCCCAGAACAGCGCACGGAGGGCGAAGACCTAGCTATCTTTGGATCAGCAACGGCATACCTTGGGATTGAAGGTTTAAGCGCATCCTTAGGCTTGCGCTACGATCGCGCGGAGCGCTCCTCTCTCCAACAAGGCTACACTATCGCGTTTGGCTTTCAGAACATTGAGTTTCTCACCGCTGAAGGTGAGTCGGACTTCGATCAAATCCTGCCTCGCGCAGCGCTCAGCTACAAACCTAATGATCACCTGCATTACTACGTGAGTGCGGCCAAGGGCTGGATCCCCGGCGGATTCAATCTGGCAGCGTCTGCGGACCCCACGGTGGCAGAAGATATATTGACCTTCGACGAAGAGTCCGTCTGGAGCTACGAGCTTGGCATGAAATTGCGCTTTCCAGATGGAAACGGTTACCTCAATCTCGCGGCTTTTTACATTGAATCTGACGGCTGGCAGGAGATTCAAGTACGCGTCGATCCTGACACTGGCGCGATCACAACGCCCACGCACTTGGCAACGACTGCGAACATCGAAAGTCGCGGTTTCGAGATTGAAGCTTTCTACAAACCTACGGAGTCGCTCACGCTCAGTGCCGCGCTGGGATATACGGACGCCGTCTATCGCGACTATGAGTTTGCTATCGGTCAGCGGGGTCAAGTCCCTGTAATAGAGGGCTTAGATGGCACTGCTGTGAAGCTTGTTCCGGAGTACGACCTCAACCTTTCAGCTCGCTATTCCTTTGGCGGCGGTTTTTTTGCTGAAGCAGAAATTAACAGCGTCGGAGATACGCCCCTTGAGGAGCGCAGCCGAGACGGCGACCCCAACACGGGGCGAGCCGTACAAGAAGCAGTGTGGCTCTACAATGCCTACGCAGGATACGAGTGGGACAAGTTTTTGCTGACACTCTATGCGGAGAACATCAGCGACGAGCGCATGGCTTCCGGGTTGGCCTTCGCTAACCTACTCACCGGCTGGGACGGCACTTTCTATGCACCGATTAGCTCGCCGCGCGTCGTGGGTTTCGAGCTTACCGTGCGCTTTTAACGCGCGCGTATCCAGGGTTCAGCGCATTCGTCGGAGCATTTCTTCGTTCATCGTTGCTGTGAACCGGTGATCGTGGCGTCTGCCGTTGTAGTCGATTTCGGTCCCGGATTCGACCCACAGAAATCGCAATTTCCGACGGTTTTACGCCTCGCGGCCACTGCCTCCGGCACTGTTCGTAATTGCGCACAGTTGTTCGCAATGTTCTTTGCCGGTTGATTAGTGAGCGGGCACGAGAACGCTTTCTGTTTGTCGTGCCATGTTGTCTCCATCGCGAGTGGGCATGCCATCAGTAGACCCCTAGGCTTAGACACGTACTTGAGAATGATTATCATTTAATATACGCTCTGCCTCATGAGCGATCAGGCCCCCGAATTTGTTGCGCAGCGGAATACACGCCGCCGTCTAAGCCTCGGTATCATCCCGGGTCTTATCGCATTCTCGATGGGGCAGACCGTGCTGTTTGCTGTCGCCGGCCCCGTGTTTCGCGACATTGGTCTGAGCGAATCGCAGCTCGGGATCATCATCTCTTCGGCTGCCATCGTTATGGTGATTGCCTCTACTATCTGGGGCGCCATCACCGACGCTATAGGACGCAAAATCACCATAGTCCTCGGCCTTGCAAGCTATGGATTGGTCAGTCTCCTCTTTACGCTGGTAATGAATGCAGGGCTGAATCAGTCCCTCAGTGCCAATGCGGTCTTTGCAAGCCTGCTCATACTGCGGCTTATCTACGCTGCTCTTGGAGCGGGCATACAGCCTGCGTCCGTCGCTTTGATGGCGGACACCTCGTCGGAAGCTGATCGATCATCTGCGGTGGCTACCGTGGGCGCGGCTTTTGGGCTGGGAATGGTGCTTGGGCCCGCATCCGCCGCCCTGCTAGTGGGCTTCTCTATTTTGACACCGCTCTACGCGGTAGCGGCTCTGGGCTTGCTCGGTGCAGTCCTCGCGACACTGGTATTACCCACGCACAGCCGCAAGCAAAGCAGTGCCGACGGCGGGTCGACACCTCCGCTGGGCAGGTTGTGGCCTCTCATACTCTGTTCTTTCATGCTCTACATCGGCATGTCCGTGGTACAGCAGACCATGGCATTCAATCTTCAGGACGTGCTGCTCACCGATAGCGTGGCCACTGCACGGCTGACCGGGTTTCTGTTTATGGCAGTGGCCCTCGGTATGCTGACGATGCAGGCTGGTGTCATTCAGATTTGGAAGCCTCGCCCGAGAGTTTTGATTATGTTGGGAGTCCCCGCCATTATCGCGGGTCATGGTTTGTACGTTGCCGCCGACAGTCTCGCCCTGTTGCTGGGCGCATCGGTACTTATGGGAGTGGGTTTCGGCCTGACGTCGCCCGGCGTTAGTGCACTGGCATCACTGCTTACCGGTGCCGACGCCCAGGGCCGGGTCGCCGGGGTGCTGCAGTCGGCCATGGCCGGCGGTTTCGTTGTGGGTCCCGTTGCGGGTACCGCGCTCTACGAGCTTGATCGGATCTATGCTGCGCAGCTCGCTCTGGGCGTCGCCACGCTGGCGGCTCTTGTGCTTGTTGCCTGGCTACTATCGGGTCGCGCGTCAACGGGTGACCACGAACTCTCTGCCGTGGGCTGATAACGGCTCAAACGGTTTCCGTCTCCGAGGGACGCTTCCCTCGATCCTCTGCCCTGGAAAGTACCGCAGCATCGCGGTGCGTCCCTCGCTATACATGCCCTTGCTATGCTTCCGCTCGCTCGCGTCCGTCGGCTAGGCGCCCACCGCGTCCCGAGCCTCGGCAAAGGCGCTAATCGCCCGATCCAGATCTTCACGGCTCAGCGCTGCAGACATTTGCGTTCGAATGCGCGCTTTTCCTTGCGGAACGACTGGGAAAGAAAAGGCAATCACGTAGACACCGCGACGACGGATCTCCTGGGCAAGCGCAGCGGCTTTCACTGCATCGTGCAGCATCACAGGAATGATCGGGTGCTCTCCTGGGAGAAGGTCGAAGCCGGCATCGGTCAGACCCTCACGGAAGTAGCGGGTGTTTTCGGTCAATCTCTGCCGGAGTTCCGGCTCTTCGTCGATGAGTTCCAATGCCCGCAGCGCACCAGCGACCACGGGGGGCGCGACGGTGTTGGAAAAGAGATAGGGGCGCGAGCGCTGGCGCAGTAACTCCACAATTTCCTTGCGCGCCGCCGTGAAGCCGCCGCTTGCGCCACCGAGGGCCTTTCCCAAGGTACCCGTGATGATGTCGACGCGATCCATGCACTCGTGAAATTCGTGGGTGCCACGGCCGCGCTCACCGAGAAAGCCCGTCGCATGACAGTCGTCGAAATGAACCAGTGCATTGTAATTTTCGGCCAGGTCACAGATCGCATCCAGGTGGGCAATGCTGCCGTCCATGGAGAACACGCCGTCGGTGGTGATCAGTTTAAAGCGGGCGCCGGCCGCATCGGCGGCGCGCAGCTGGGTTTCCAGATCAAGAAGATCACTGTTCCCATAGCGAAAGCGTTTCGCTTTGCACAGACGAATGCCGTCGATGATGCTCGCGTGGTTCAGCGCGTCGGAAATCACTGCATCCTCGGGGCCAAGGAGCGCTTCGAATAGACCGCCGTTGGCGTCGAAGCCGGATGGATAAAGAATGCAGTCTTCCATCTCAAGAAAGCGGGCGAGGGCGCTTTCGAGCTGTGTATGCAGCGTTTGGGTGCCGCAGATAAAGCGCACGGACGCCATGCCGTAGCCCCACTCGGCGAGTCCTTCCGCGGCGGCCTGATTGACGCTGGGGTGCTGGGCCAGGCCCAGATAGTTGTTGGCGCAGAGATTCAGCATGTCGCTATTGCTCTCAATCGCGACATGAGCACCCTGGGCGGAGGTGATGGCGACCTCGCGCTTGTAGAGCCCCGCGTCTTCGATGGCCGTCAGTTCTGACTGAAGGTGGTCCTTAAAATTGCCGTACATGCCTCGCCCCAATACGTTGCTTTTTACTCGCTCGTCCTATTCGCTCGTCTTAATCGTGCGCCTTGCTCGAGCGCCTTATTCGCGCGTCTTGCTCGCCCTTCTAAGTCGCGTTTTTTAGTCGTCCCAGCGCAGCACGACTTTGCTCGCGCTTCCGTTCTTCATGGCCCGGAATCCGTCCTCGAATTCTTCAAAGGGCATGCGGTGTGTGATGACCGATGAGATATCCAGGCCCGACTGGATCATGACGGACATCTTGTACCAGGTTTCGTACATCTCGCGACCATAGATGCCCTTGAGCGTTAGCATATTGAAAATCACTTTGCTCCAGTCGATGGCGGTGTTCTGTGAGGGAATACCCAGCATGGCGATCTTGCCGCCGTGGCACAGGTGCTCGATCTGATCATTGAGGGCCTGAGGATTGCCGGACATCTCAAGACCCACGTCGAAACCTTCGCGCATGCCGAGGCTGGCCTTCACGTCTTCCAACGACTCCTTCGCGACATTCACCGTCCGAGTCGCGCCCAGTTTTCCCGCGAGGGTGAGTCGCTCATCGATCACATCGGTGATGACGACGTGACGCGCGCCTGCATGGCGGCAGACTGCTGCGGCCATCGCACCGATAGGGCCGGCACCGGTAATCAATACATCCTCGCCCAACAGATCAAATTGCAGCGCCGTGTGTACCGCGTTGCCTAAGGGGTCGAAGAGGGCAGCGATATCCAGATCGATACCGGGAGTGTGTTCCCAGACATTTGACATGGGCAGGGCGACGTACTCGGCGAAGGCCCCGGGCCGGTTCACGCCGATCCCGCTGGTGTCATTGCAAAGATGACGACGACCCGCCATACAGTTCCGGCAGCGACCGCAGACAACATGCCCTTCACCGGACACGATCTGACCGGGGGCGAAATCGTTGACGTTATTACCGACATCGACAATCTCACCGACGAACTCGTGGCCCACTACCATGGGGACCGGGATGGTTTTTTGCGCCCAGTCGTCCCAGTTGTAGATGTGCATATCCGTGCCGCAGATAGCCGTGCGACGCACTTTGATCAGTACGTCGTTGATGCCAACTTCGGGTTCGGGAACGTCTTGTAGCCACAGGCCTTCCTTCGCCTGTGCTTTGACCAGCGCCTTCATAATTCCAATATAGTAGATAATTTCCTTTATTTTGAACTTATCACTGACCCCGTGCAAGATGGATGGGTGTCTCTTTTGCGAAATGGCCGTTAAATTCAGGCCTCGGTTCCGCGCGCGGCGCTGAACTTGCATCCGCCAAGGCTCAAACGAGATCATGCGTCTCTATATTCCTGGCGGTAACGGAGCCTGGCATCAATGTTTTCCCGATCTCTGGCTGTGCTGGTTTTTCTGCTCTTCGGCGCACCGGCGCAAGCATCGCAAATCACTGAGCCAAGCACTTTCCGTGGCACGCTCCCTTGCGCTGATTGCCCGGGCATCGACTGGCATCTGGATCTATGGCCCGAGGGTCGTTTCCACCTACGGCAAACGTACCAGGGTCGCGATTTCTCAAGCGGTGATGTAGGTCAGTGGAAATCAGACGAGCAACGCCTCACCCTCCGGAGCGGCCAAGAATCAGCAACCTATCTCCAGTGGATCGATGAGCGAGAGCTTCGCCTCATGGATCGGCAGGGCCAAGCCTTCGAATCGACGCTGCCCTACGAGCTTCAGCGTACCGCTGCATTCATGCCGGTAGAACTTTCCGTCTCCCTGCGCGGGGATTTTCGCTACCACGCGGATGCGGCGACTTTTACTGAATGCGTGAGCGGGCATCGATTCCCGGTTCAGATGGAGGGGGACTACCTTCAGGCCGAGCGTCGGTTCACTGTGCGCGAACAGACGCTGTCAGAGGACTCCCTTTATCTGGTTGTTGATGGCCGTATTGAGAATCGGTCTGTCATGGAAGGCGAGGGGCCTCCGCAATCCCTTGTGATCGAGCGTGTGGTGTCTCACTCTGATGCTTTGAACTGCGATCGGGCGATGGCGACAGCGAACCTCACAGACACCTACTGGAAGCTGCAGCAGCTTGGGGATGAGACCTACGAGCCTGCGGCCGGTGTCAGGCAGCTGCATTTACTGCTCTCCGCTGCAAACGGACGCGCCAGCGGCTTCTCCGGCTGCAATCGTTTTACCGGTGCATATGAAGCGGAGGGGGAGATGCTCTCCATTGGCCCTCTAGCGACGACCATGATGGCGTGTCCGGATTCGCAGATGAACCTTGAGCGTAAGTTCCAAACCGCATTGAGCGCTGTAAAGTCATACCGGATCATTGGTCAGCACCTTGAGCTCTTCGACGATAAGGGCGAAACCGAGCTGCGCTTTGAAGCGGAATACCTGCCTTAGAAGACACTCGACACACGATTAAGCACAAAAAAACCTATGACTAAGCGAGCAAATGATGACAGCGATTGAACGGGTGATGACCCGCACCCTAACGTTTCTGGCGCTGACCCTCACTCTCGTCGCCTGTGGTTCAGACGGCCCGGTCGTCGGTGAGAAGGTCTCGGCGTTTACCGCGGGGATGAAAAGCGAAGATGGTTTCGTGAGCTTCTTTATTGATGAACAGAAGGGAAAGGTTTACCTGCTGCTTCCCAATGAGCCTCAGGAGTTGCTTTACCAGGAAAGCCTTCCCCGAGGCGTTGGATCTAATGATATTGGCCTCGACCGGGGGCAGCTCGGCGGACGCACGGCTTTGGTCCGTTTTGAGCCGGCTGGCAATAAGGTGCTTCTGAAAAAGGTAAACCTTCGATACCGCGCTCAATCGAAGAATGAAGCGGAGCGCCAGGCAGTGGAGCAGGCTTTCGCAAGTTCCGTGCTATGGGGCTTTCCCATCGAGGTGCGCGAGGGCAATCAACTACTGGTGGATGCCACGGATTTCTTGCTGCGCGATACGCACGGCATCGGGCGGCGCCTGAAAGGCATGGGCGAGGGTAGCTACAAGGCGGATAAATCCCGTTCCGCCCTGTACCCCCCTCGCAGTCGCGCATTTCCCAGAAATACAGAGCTGGAGGTGATTATCACGCTGACGGGCTCCGAGCCCGGTCCCGAGTTGCGCTCCGTCGCTCCTGACCCCTATAGCGTGACGGTGCATATGCATCACAGCTTTATCGCCTTGCCCGAGGAAGGCTACGAGCCGCGTGTTTTTCATCCGTCGTCTGGCTTCTGGGCCATGACCTACGCAGACTATGCCGCGCCGCTTGGCGAAGCCCTGGAGAAGCGCTTCATTCCCCGTCATCGAATGCAGAAGAAAAATCCCGAGCAGGAACTGAGTGAGGCTGTCGAACCGCTGGTCTACTACCTGGACCCGGGTACACCGGAGCCCGTGCGCAGCGCGCTTCTTGAAGGGGGGCAGTGGTGGGCTGATGCGTTTGAGGCTGCCGGATTCAAGGATGCTTTCCGCGTCGAGATGCTCCCCGAATATGCCGATCCCATGGACGTGCGCTACAACCTAATCCAATGGGTGCACCGCTCTACGCGGGGGTGGTCCTATGGCAGCGTCATTGATCCGCGGACCAGCGAGATCATCAAGGGGCACGTCACCCTTGGCTCATTGCGCGTGCGACAGGACTTGCTATTGGCTCGGGGTATGACCTCACCCTTTGCGGAAGGTGGCGACGATACCGTCGCAAAGGACATGGCATTGGCTCGCATTCGCCAGCTTTCTGCGCACGAGATTGGCCACACGCTGGGTCTGGCCCATAACTTTGCCGCCAGCGCCAAAGATCGCGCTTCCGTGATGGACTATCCCTACCCGGATATGATGCTGTCGGAAGAGGGTGCGGTGGTGCTCGACGATGCCTATGCCGTGGGCATTGGGGACTGGGACAAGCGTGCCATCCGCTACGGGTACGGTGAGTACGGCGACAGCGAATCGGAAGCCCTTAAGAACCTGATCGCCGAGAACGAAGCCGACGGGTTTGAGTTCATCTCCGATCCCGATTCACGGGCCTACGCCGACTTCCATCCGCGCTCTCATCTTTGGGACAACGGGGGCAATGCCGTCGATGAATTGAACAAGCTCATGGCGCTGCGTGCAGCTGCGCTGAGTCGCTTTGGACCGGACAGTATTCCTCAGGGCGCACCACTCAGTGACCTGCAGGAAGCCTTGGTTCCGGTGTTTCTTTTCCACCGCTACCAGGTCGAGGCCGCCGGCAAGCTCGTTGGCGGTGTCGACTATCAGTATGTTTTGAATAGGGGGGGCACAGAGGTCGCTGCCGAGCCCGTTGACGGTGGGGAACAGCGTCGAGCGATCGAAGCCCTGCTGGGCACCCTGTCACCCGATGCTTTGACTTTGCCAAATACGGTGATCGATGCCATCCCACCGAAGGCGTATGGGTATTCGCGGAACCGCGAAAGTGCGCCTTCCCGCACCGGTGCCCAGTTTGATCCAGTGACGCTGGGTGAGGCCGCCGCAGCCCATACGCTGCGTGTTCTGCTGCATCCGGAACGCCTGGCCCGTCTTGAGCTACAGGCCAGCCTCGACGACAGCCTGCCAAGTTCCGATGAGCTGTTCAGGCAATTGCAGAAACAGCTTCTGGACGAGGAGCTTCCTGGGCTTGAGGGAGCCGTAAGCCGTCGAGCAGCGGGACTCCTCCTTGAGCACTGGCGTAAACTGCAGAGCGATTCCGCCGTCGCGCCCGAGGTTCGCGCCGCGGCCATTGGCGCTCTGGATCGATCCAAAAGATCGATGCGCGCGAACTATCGGAGCTCACCGGCGTACCGTGCCTTCTATCGCTACGAATCCTGGCGCATCGAGAAGGCCCTGGAGGGAGATGCGGTACCGGTTCCTTGGGATCCAACCGCGATTCCGCCCGGTTCACCGATAGGGAGCTTTTA
Source organism: Pseudomonadota bacterium (assembly GCA_038750875.1). Classification (GTDB taxonomy): domain Bacteria; phylum Pseudomonadota; class Gammaproteobacteria; order Pseudomonadales; family Halieaceae; genus Congregibacter. Next base: position 110,484 of record JBCDGU010000006.1, read on the forward strand.
GTGAGTCTGATATCCGCCGACAATCATCTTGCGGTAATGGCAGGTTTGTTCGGCATTAGCGCCGCGGCATTCCTGTTAGAGAGAACCCGTGTGGGCGCACAGCTGAGCGGGGCTGTAATCGCAATCCTCGGGGCGATTCTGGCTTCGAATCTGGGGTTGCTGCCCCATGCGGCGCCAGCCTATGACTTCGTATTCAGCTACTTTGTTCCGGTGCTGATTCCACTGTTTCTATATCAGGCCAATTTGCGACGGATCGTCTTTGAGTCGTCGAGACTCACCCTGGCGTTTCTGGTAGCGACCGTGGGCACAGTGGCCGGCGTGACGGTGGGTGCTTTGGTACTGGATCTTGGAACCCTAGCGCCCGCGGCGCAGCTGGCGGATGAACTGCGCGAGCCCGCCATCGCAGGGCTGTTTGCATCGACCTACATCGGTGGTTCTGTGAACTATGCGGCGCTGGGCGAGCTCACGGGACTGAATCAGGATCCCTCATTTTTCTCGGCAGCGACCGCTGCCGACAATCTATTTAGCGCGGTATACCTCGCATTTTTGGCGCTGCTACCGGGATGGCTCTGGATCGCCCGACGATTTCCAGTACACCGTGCAGCGGAGGTCGTGGGATCCGAGGAGAAAGCACCGGTGACCGCCGCTACCCTTTGCCTTGCTCTTGCAACCTCCATGATCGTTGTCGCCGTAACCGATGGTGCCTTGGCCTGGCTCGGAGCCGAATCCTGGCGCTATGTGATGATCACCACGTTGGTGCTCGTCATGGCAACATTGATTCCGAATCTTGCGAATCGGCTGGCGGGTGCCTTTGAGTTGGGTGTCTGTTTATCGTTCGTCTTTTTTGCGGCAATCGCCGCCGGCGCAGACGTGCCGGCCATGCTGTCTGTCGCGCCGCTCCTCGTGGTGCTGGTCCTGATACTGCTTACGGTGCACGCGTTGGTTCTCCTGGTGTTAGGACGGGTCTTCAGGTTGAGCGTGCCTGAGCTGGTCATCGCCTCTAACGCGGCGGTGTTGGGCGCGACAACGGCGCCGGCTCTTGCAGCGGCCAAGGGTTGGAGAGATCTGGTGACCCCTGCGGTACTCGTCGGCGTGCTGGGTTACGCCCTCGGAACATTTGTCGGCACCGTGATCTACAAGACTTGGGGTGCTTTCCTCTAGGCGAAAGCTGGCGCCGGGAGCTGCGGCGACCTTGCCTTGAGCTACCTTAATGACAGCCGCAATTGAGATAGTCTGAGGAGCGGCGCGACGGTTCGCCAAGAAAGGGACATCGCAGCGCCATCGTGCTCCGAGTGCTGCGTCCCGTAACCCCTAGCCAGAGAATCCCGTTCCTTTGTCCTGTTCACCGAAGCGGATGAGGCGGCTGTCTTCACAGGCTGCTGTGCGGTGGTGGACAATGGCCTGATATTCGGGGTTTGTGACCATCGCGAGGAATGCCCCAGCCGTGGGGTATCGCGCTACAAATGCGATATCCCACTGTTTGTCCGTCGGGCCCGTCAACATGCATTCCATGTTGCCACGCCAGATGATTTCACCACCCAGCTCCCGAAAGACTGGGCCACTGAATTCCCCATAGCGACGATAAGCTTCTTCGCCGGAACAAGTTTCTCCGTCTTCATACACCGCGGTCTCTCGGAGGCGAATGAGGTTGAGCATCAGCACGGGCTGATCCCTGGGCAACGCTTTAAACGCATCAAACTGGTCGCGGGTGGGGTTGATATGCATCATGAGTCAATTCCTTCCGGGGAAACTTCGAAGCCATAACGGGGGAAGTGGACGTGGAGCCTGCCGGCGCGATCGTCATTGCGGGCAATGGTAATGACGTCCTCTGTCAGGCGTTGCAGCGTTCCCGTGACGGGCTGAAAGCCATAGTCTGTGGGCATCACCGCAACGGTCTGGTCGACGCTTAGGCCGGAGGCGTGGTCAATCTCGGCTGCATCAAAACCCTGGGGTTCCGAGTTCCCCGCAATTTCTATGGCTTCCTCACCGGACAGGGAAATCGATTCGCCCCGTTGTGAGAACTCAGCCATGCGTTTCATCCAGATCTGTACGGCGCTAGCCGAAGAAAAATACTCCCGAAGCACCGGCTGCGCGTAAACAAACCACAGGCAATGCCAGGTGGAGAAGTCCAGGATAGATGGCGAATCGCCTCCAAGATAAGGCAGCGCCGAGAGAGTCTTATCCATGCGTTCCAGATGCTCCAAAAAAGCGGCTTCGGCACGGGCTTCGGGCATGGCGAGGTTCGGGGCGCCAGCCGTGAGCGCCGCGCGATCTTTCAGAAATGCCTCCACCACGGCCGGGTCCTGAAAGCGCGGATTTGATGCGACCGCTTTGGGTTTGAAGACCATGCCGACGCAGACGCGGAAGAAGTCGGAGTCAGTCCATCGAGCCGCTGCCACGGCCACAGCACCGCGGGTTTCGTCGAGGACAGCGGGGCTGGTTTTTGTATCTTCGATCACCTGCGCAATGAGCGCCGTATCGCAGTAGATATCTGCGCCAACCTGCATCACCGGTGTTTTTCGATAGCCACCCGTGAGCGCCGTCAGGTCGGGTTTGGGCATGATGACCGGAATCTCCACGGATCGGTAAGCCAGCTGCTTGTAGCCGAAGAGCGCCCTGATCTTTTCGGAGAAGGGCGAGGCGGGGTATTCGTGGAGGATGAGTTCGCTCATGGGTTTACCGCGTTGATTGGGGGCGACACTGTGGCAAAGACGGGAACTGCCGTCCAGCACTGGAGCTTGCTAAAGGCCGATGCTAGCCTCACTTGCCTGTGAAGTGGGAGGCTAAGCCTTGGCAGATAAGGACGGAAAATCCAAGGGAAACCATCGACAGGTTTCCACACGCATGGCGCACGCCGGTCGTTCCGACCCACGCGTGGTGGCGAGTCCCGTCTACCACGTTTCGACGGTACTGTTTAAAGACTACGCCGACTTCCGCGAGCGCGAGGCGGCACCACGAGATCGCGAGCACCTGTACTACGGTCGCTCCGGTACGCCGACAACGCGGGCGCTGGAAGACGCCTTAATGGCCCTTGATGATTCACTGGGCGCGGTGATCACGCCTTCGGGCACTGCGTCTATCACCGACATCCTCAGCTGTTTTCTACGGCCCGGTGACCACTTGCTCATGGTAGATAGCTGTTACGGCCCCACCCGCAAATTCTGTGACGGCCCCCTCAAGCGGCGGGATATTTCAACGACTTTTTATGCGCCGTCCTGCGGGGCAGACATCGAGAGCCTTGTGCAATCGCAAACCCGGATGATCTTTATGGAGTCACCGGGGTCGGGAACCTTTGAGGTGCAGGATGTGCCGGCGCTGGTGACGGTCGCCCAATCCCGAGGCATCATTACGGCGATCGACAACACCTGGGCGACGCCCGTGCTTTTTAATCCATTGGATTTCGGCGTCGATCTCGCCATGCAGGCGGGCACAAAGTACCTCAATGGTCACGCTGATTGTCTCTATGGAGTAACCACTACTCGAGACGCGGCGCTTTATAAGAAACTGCAGCACTATACGCTTGCGACGGGATCTCATCTGGCGGGCGACGATGCGATGCTCGCGCTGCGTGGATTGCGAACGCTGATAGCACGACTTGAGATACATGATCGGCATGCCCGAAGCGTCATCGACTGGCTTGAAGATCAGCCTGCGGTGCTGCGTATTCTTCACCCGGCCCGGGAAGAATGCCCAGGCCACGAGCTGTTCAAGCGCGACTTCAAGGGAGCCAGCGGCCTTTTCGGCGCCGTCGTGGAAATGGCCGATGAAGGGGCTTTGGCCCGCTTCATCGACGCGCTGGAGCTCTTCGGCGTTGGCTATTCCTGGGGAGGCTTCGAGTCCCTTTGCCTGCCTATGGAAGTCACGCGTACGGCATTAGCTGGCAATCTTCCCGAGAACCAGCGGCTGCTGCGTTTCTCCATCGGTCTAGAAGATCCAGGCGATCTGATCGAAGACCTCGATACGGCGTTTGCGACGCTCTGAGGGCTCGCGTCGCCCGCTCAGAGCATCAGGCACGATCGGCAAAGGCCCTAAACTCGCGACGCACGGCTTCGGCCGCGGCGGCGATAATTTGCTTACCGCCGTCGATGGTGGCCTGCGTCGGATCTGAGCCGATGCGACCGTCGGCAAAACGGCCGCGATAGTCCTCGGCGTCTGTGAACCCACCATTGGGTGCAACTACGGGCGTCGGTGAGACATTCCTAACCTGTTCCGGGTAGGCGGCGTAAGTCACCGCGATCTCTGAGGCCGTTGCGTGGGATCCGTCGTTCTGAGGATGCAAGCGCTGGCACACGGACATTACCCCGGGCAGCTCCCACCAATTCCGCTGCAACATTTTTAGCGCGGGAACGGGCGAATCGGGTCCGGAGAAGCTGCGTTCGGCGTAGATCTCCGCAAGGGCCGCACCGATGGTCGCGACGTTTCCACCGTGGCCATTCAGCCAGTAGATGCGCTCGAAACCATGGCGACGAAGGGACGCCGCCCAATCGGTCATGGCGGCAATCATGGTGCTGGGCTTCAGCGTGATGGTGCCGGGAAAGCCGAGGTGGTGCTGGGCACAGCCTACGGAGAAGGTGGGACCGACGAGGATATCCGGATCGTCGGCCGCCGCTGCTTCGGCAATGATCTCCGGGCACAGAGCGTCCGTGCCGATGAGACCCGTAGGGCCATGCTGCTCCATGGAGCCGATGGGGACGAGTACGGCGCGACTCTTTTCGAGGTACGCCTCGACGTCACACCAGGTTGAAAGCTTCAAAAGCATGGAAAACGATCCTCTTCGTGGTGTTCTCTTAGTCGGTTTGTTCAAACCGTATCAGACGACAATCGGTGTCGCCGTTATCGGGGTGCAGCTAGCAACTCCTCGTAAAGAGCCAGCGTATCGCGAGTCATCGCCTCGAGGAGGAAGCGGGTGTTGCGTCGTGGCGGCGCATGCTGGCCCCGGAGGATCCCTTGAATGCGAGTGACAGCGGCTTCGTGATCACGCACTGGAACGGCGCCATAGGGGTAGAGCTCGGCGAGAATTTCGGCGACACCTCCGTGGTCGTAACCCACAACCGGTCGGCCTTCGCTCAGCGGCTCAAGTACCGTGCGACCGAAGGACTCCGGCTGGGTTGAGAGCGAAAGCACGACGTCACTGACCGCGTAGATATCCCGCAGATCGACCCGATGTCCCGCAAAGGTCATGTGCTCGGCAAGCCCGCGTTTATCCACCTGTTTGTAGAGTTCCTCGGCGTAGGCAACCCGTTTCGGATCCTCGCCGCCAACGATCAGTCCGTGGACGGGCTCGCCAAGGTCGCGCAGTTTCTCCACGATGGTGATGAAGTCATGGTGTCCTTTCAGACGAGTCAGGCGCCCGGCCAGGGTAATGACCCGTCGATCCAGCAGTTGGGGATGTAGTCGATACCATTCGCTGAGCCATTCCGCTGCCGGTTTATGGCCGTGGGGATACTCCAGGGGGTTGATGCCGCGATAGACCAGTCGCAGCTTTTCCGGATTACACCGAGGGTAGTTGTCCAGGACATAACTGCGGATGGATTCGGAGACGACGATGACCCTTTCTCCATAGGTCACCACCTCGCTGTAGCGGCTGACAGAATGAGCACCGTGAACGGTGCTCACCAGACGGGGGCGCGTCGCCGCGTCCATACGGCGCCACGCCAGCCAGTTCACCCATCCGGGCATGCGTGAGCGCAGGTGTACCAGGTCGAAGGTTTCTTCTTCGAGCCAGCGGCGGAAAGCGCTCGCTTTGAGCAGTGTCAGAGGCGACTTCTTGCCCAACTGCCAGTCGTGGTGCGTTGACCCCTGTTTGACGAGCCTGGATACCATCCGGCCGCCAGCGGAAGCGACGTGTGACTCGTGACCAGCAGCAACCAGTGCCTTAGCGATGTCGACGGTGCCGCGCTCGACGCCGCCGCTGTCCAGGGCTGGTAAAACCTGCAACACCTTCATGGAGTGGGTCGCCCGCTCTCAGTCTTCGAGCTGTTGACGATAGAGCTGGGCATAGAGCCCGCGCTCAGCCAGCAGGTCTACATGAGAGCCGAGCTCCACGATACGCCCACCATCCATGACGGCGATACGATCTGCTTCTTCAACGGTAGCTAGGCGATGAGCAATCACAACGGCAGTGCGGCCTTTGAGGAATCGCCGGAGCGCCTGCTGGATGAGAGCCTCGCTCTCCGCGTCCTGGGCCGAGGTCGCCTCGTCGAGGATGACGATGGGTGCGTCCTTCAGGAACCCCCGCGCGAGGGAAAGGCGCTGGCGCTGACCACCGGAGAAGTCGTCCCCTTCTTCCTTGAGCACCGTGTCGATTCCATTGGGAAGCTTTTCCACAAAATCCAGAGCGTTCGCCGATTCAAGGGCGCGCCGCACGGCATCGTCACTGGCGTCGCCAAGATCACCGTACGCGATGTTCTCGCGTACGGAGGCTGCAAAGAGTGTGGGGTGCTGTGATACCAAGGCGATCTGCTGCCGGACCAATGCAAGATCGAGCGCATCCATGGCCTGGCCATCGAGAATGATGTTGCCCTCCGGTGCGGGCAGCTGGGCCGCGAGAAGGTTTGCCAACGTGGTCTTACCAGAACCGGATCGGCCCACAAGAGCCAGCGTTTCACCCGGTTGGATTTCTAAAGAGATGCCATTGTTCGCCGGCTCTGATGTTCCTGGATAGCGATAGTGCAGCTCTTTGAGCTGGTAGTGCCCTTTCAGGGGCGAAGAAGGCGCAAGGCCGCCGAGCCGTTCCGGTTCCTCGTCGAGAATCTCAAACACGCTTTCGGCAGCCGCGATGCCCCGCTGGATTCGCGCGTTAACTTGGGTGAGCTGACGCAGTGGCTTTGCGACCAGACTGGCTGCGGTGATGTAGGCCAGGAACTGACCGGCATCCATGTCACCGCGGAACGCCGGGTCCAGACCAAACCAGAACAGACCGGCGAGGGCCGAGTAGGTCAGCCACTGAATAATCGGTGTGCTGATTTCGTTGACGCGCGCGAGCTTCAGATCCTGTTTAAGGGCGTACTCGCTGCGGTCCGTGAACCGCTGGTTTTCATCGTCGGCTCCACCGTAGCCGCGAACGACGGGAAAGCCCCGGATCGCCTCTGCGGCTACGTGGGTAATGTCACCCATAGATTCCTGGATGCGGCGGCTGTACTTCTTGAACTGGGACGAGGCTAGGCTAATGATCCCGCCGATGAGCGGCGCCAGGGCCAGAAACAGTAGTGACAGTTTCCAGTTGAGATAGAAGATGTAGGCGAGAAGGGCGACGACGGTCAGCCCCTCGCGCACGATCACCTTGATCGCGGTAGAGGCAGCTGCAGCTACCTGCTCGATGTTGAAGGTGATGAGTGACAACAGCTCGGCAGAGTTTCGTTGCGAAAGATAGGCCGCTGGCAGGCGGTTGATATGAGCAAATACATCAATGCGTAGCTGGTTGACCACACGGCGGGCCACGTAGGTGATGTAGTAGCTGCCCAGATAAGAGCCGATACCGCGCAGCGTTACGATGGCAATGAGCGCCAGTGGCAGAAAGTTGCGAACCTTCTCGGGCTGATCGAGGCCGAGTTTCTGCTCCCAAGAAGTCAGTGCAGCACTTTTTTCTGCGCCCAGTGCCATCAAGGTTTCATTTTCGAAGGCAGCCGGCAGGTACTGCATCAGGCCCGCAAACGCTGATTGGGTGAGTGCATACAGCACAAAGCCCACCATGCTGATGGAAAAGGCGGCCCAAAGGGGGCCCACATACCCCAACAGGCGGCCGTAGGTGCGCAGGCCGCTCGCTGATGAGCCTTTGTTGCCGGTGACCGCTTTGTCAGTCACTGGTTTTCATGGGGTGTCGGTTCATAGCCCCTATTGTACGGGAGGGGCCGGGGAGGTGAGCCATCGCCTAGACGATCAGGCGATGGCTTCCTGTGCGGGTTTTGCGCCCGTTGCCTTGCGGCGAACCTGACGGAACCGGAGCCTCACATGGGAGGGCATGGCCAATAGTGCGGGCGTCGCTATCAGCGTGAGAATGGTCGCGAAGGACAGTCCAAACACAATGGCCTGGGACAGCGGTCCCCAGAAGGTCGCCATCTGACCGCCGGCGGTAACACTGCGATTGACGATGTCCACCGACAGGTCACAAGCCAGGGGCAACAGCCCGAAAACCGTAGTGATCGTTGTCAGCATCACAGGGCGCAGACGTTGTGCTGAAGCGCGAACGATTGCGTCTGGGATGTTTAACTCCGGATGGGTTTTGCGAACATAGTTGTAGGTATCGATGAGGACGATGTTGTTGTTCACAACGATGCCCGCGAGAGATACCACACCAACACCGGTCAAAACTGCGCTGAAGGGATTACCCGTAACCAACAAGCCGAGGAGCACGCCAGCGGTCGACATGATAACCGCAAGAAGAATCAGCGCGCTCTGATAAAAACTGTTGAACTGGGTTACTAGCAGAATGAACATGAGCAACAGCGAAAGGAGGAATGCGAAAGACACAAAATCCATGCTGTCAGCCTGTTCCTCGTTAGCACCGCGGAATTGGATGTCGACGCGCGGATCGAAATCTTCAGTCTCTATCCACTCCTGAATCTCTTTCACCATGGTGTCTGCAAGGACGCCTTCCGCGACTGCTGCACGAACACGCTCCACCGGAAAACCGTCTATACGCTCAAAGGTATCCACACCGGGTGCCGGCGAGATTTTGACGAAGTTGCTGAGGGGGATTTGGCCCTGCTGTGTGCTCACACGCAGCTCGTCCATGGCGCGAATGCCACGATTCTGGAGTGGATAGCGGGCCCTGATGTCGACGGCGTCATCGGCCCCGTCGGGGCGGTACTCGGCAACCTTCACGCCCGCCGTTACGAGCTGAAGCGCCACACCTGCAGATAGAACGTCTGCTCCATAGATCGCTGCCTGGGCGCGGTCAACTTCCATGCGCCATTCGATGGAAGGCAGCGCGCGCGTATCATCGATGTCTAAAAGCTCAGGTAGCGACTCCATGTAATCGGTAATCCGCAGCATCGCAGGTTCCAGGAGCTCGCGGTGTCGAGAGCGAAGCTCGATCTGGATTGGCTTGCCCACCGGTGGACCTTGCTCCATGGCCTGAACTTCGACACGGATCCCGGCAATGCTGCCGGTGCGTTCCCGCAGGTCGCGCATTACGTCAAAGCCTGAGCGGTCCCGCTGTGATTCTGGCAGGAGTTCAATAAACATGGAGCCAATTCGGTCGTTGGCCGCACCACCACCGAAACCTCCAAGGCTGCCACCACCGGGCAGGCTTGTGCCACTGTTCACCGATCGTATACCAGGGACCTGCAGGACACGCTGTTCCACGTCGTAGACCAGCGCATTCACTTCTTCCGCAGAGAAGTTGCCGCGACCACTCACAGACACGGTCAGGAACTGGGGATCAGAATCGTTGAAGAACACCATGCCGCGGCCGTATTGGCCGTAGGCCCAGAACACGCCAACCAGCAGGCTGAAAATAAAGCTAATGGTGATGATGGGGTGGGCGCAAACAGACGACATGAGCCGTGCATAGGCGCCCGTAGCGCCGCCCAGCGCCGTCGGGTCGCCATGCTCAAGCTGCTCAAGGGTAGCCTGGGAGGCTTCACTATGGGCCGAAGGCTTCCCAAAGATGGTGCCTAGTACGGGCCCAAACAGCAGGGCATAGAGGAGGGAACCGCTCAGTACCGTGAACACTGTGACCGGCAGATAGCGCATGAACTGCCCGGACACACCCGGCCAGAACATGAGTGGCAGAAAGGCGGCGAGCGTCGTTGCCGTCGAAGCGGTCACCGGCCAGAACATGCGCTTGACCGCTTCGGAGTAAGCCTCTTTGTGATCCATACCTTCGCTCATCTTCCGGTCGGCATATTCCGTGACCACGATAGCGCCGTCGATCAGCATCCCCAGGCCCAGGAGCATCCCGAACATCACCATGAAGTTAAAGGTGTACCCGAGCTGGTAAATGATGATGACAGAGAACAGTAGCGATACTGGGATGCCAAGGCCGACGATGACACCGCTACGAAAGCCCATGGCGGCAACCACGATAACCATCACCAGGGCGAGGGCCGTCATGATGTTGCCCTGGAGCTCGGTCACCTGGTTTTCAGCGAACTCAGCGGTGTTCTGCGATGGAATGATGCGAATGCTCGGTGGCGTGCGACTCTTTACGTCCTCGATAACCTCCAAAGCAGCTGCGGCCGTATCGATGACATTCGCGTCGGCGCGCTTCTTGACTTCGATATAGATGGTTTCCACGCCGTTAAAACGAGCATGGGACGTGCGATCTTTAAACGTCCGCCGGATCGTTGCGACGTCCTGAAGTGTTACCACGGAATCGCCGCTGACCTGTACGGGGAGGTCCATAACATCCGCCGCAGTTTCCACGACCGACGGTACTTTCACAGAGAAGCGGCCACCACCAGAGTCCACGGAGCCGGCAGGAATGAGCCGATTGTTGCGGCTCAGCGTGTCGACCAGGGCTTCGCTGGAAATGGCGTACGCCTCAAGTGCCTGCGGATCGATAATGACCTCGAGCACCTCTTCGCGAGCACCGCGTAATTCGGCGCTGAGCACCGATGGAATCGTCTCGAGGTCATCGCGCAGTCCCAGCGCGGCCTCGTAAATCTGCCGCTCACTGGCGCCGTTCGAGAGCAGGTTGACCTGGATCAGCGGGAAGTCGTCGACGTCCAGTTCCTTGACGATAGGCTCCTCTGCCGTAGAGGGTATTTCCGACTTGCCACGATCAACGGCTTCGCGAACATCGACCAGTGCCGAGTTCAGATCTACCTCCGGCTCGAACTCAACAAACATCGTCGCCCGGCCTTCGGAGGCCATGGAGGTGATTTCTTTGATGCCCTCAATCTTCCGCAGCTCAATTTCCATGGGCTGGATCAACAGCCGCTCTGAGTCTTCCGGAGAGATGCCCTCGTGCGGAATGCCGATATAGAAATACGGCAACACGATGTGCGGATCGTTGGCGATGGGCAGCACGGCCCGCGAGATAACGCCGCAGAGAATCACCACGCCCATCATGAGGAGCGTGGTCCTGGAGCGGCTGATGGCCGCGTCGATAAAGCCGATCATGTTCGGCTCGCCGTGGTGGCAGACAACTCGTCGCTGTCGATCTCGACGAGCTGCCCGGCCGCTACAAATTCATGGCCGACCGTGATGAGGCGCACTTCACCGGGGAGGCCCGTGACCCACGCGCCATCCAGGGCGTCTTCGACGATGGTGACGGGGTGGAAAACCACTCGGTTGTCGTTGTTTACCGCTCTCAGACCAATGACGCCATCGTCATCGAGCGTAAACAGCGACGGCGATACGCGGTGCGCAAGCACCGTGTCAGACTCAACGCTGACGATCGTGGTGAGGCCTGCGCGAATCCGATACTCAGGATTCGGCACGGTGATTTCCACCGGGTAAGTGCGTGTTGTGGGGTCAGACTGACTACCTACAAACGTCACTTCACCATTGAGACGCTGGTCCGTGCTGGTACGCGCAGTGACGGGATCGCCCGCATCAATGAGGTCGATGTCACGCTCGGACACATTGGCCGCAATAAGCAGCGGGTCGAGGTCGATGAGCGTCGCGCAGTTGGTGCCCAAGGTCGCTAGATCGCCAACGTCCATATGGAGTGCTTCCACCACGCCGTCGAAGGGAGCGACAATGTTAGTGCGCTGAAGGTTCAGGCGCTGGCGCTCAAGCGTTGCTCTTGCAGACTCGAGTTCGGCTTCGACTTGGGCGATGCGTATATCAGACAACAGGCCCCGGTCCTTCAGCTCCAAAGCACCCTTAAACTCGATATCGGCTTGACTGAGCCGCGCTTCCGCCTCCTTCACGTTGGCGTCTCTCTCGCCCGTGTCTAACTGGCACAGTAAGTCGCCTGCACTCACGCGGTCGCCGCGCTCCACCGGACGTGCAACCACGCGGCCGGAGACTTCAGCGCTGACGCGGGCCATGCGCTTACTCTCCGTTTTGCCGCGCAGAATACGCGTAAGGGTACGCTGTTCGGCGCTGAAGCGGGTGACGCGCACATGGGGGAGACCGCCGGCATCGAGGGCCAAATCATTAACTCCGCTGGCGACGTTCTTGGGTGGTTCGGCAAAGAAAATTCCTGAGGCGAGCCACAGGCCGATGACCACCGCGATCATCGTCGCGATAACCAGATTCTTTTTCATAAAGCTTTCGTCTAAGTGAACCTGCTCATTATACCTGCCGAAGACCTTCGGTAGCAGCGCGTTACCGTGTGATTATCACCAGTTACCGCAGCCTTCGAAGCACTCAATCGCCCTACAGCCAGTGTGTGTTAAGACGGCTCGGGGACCATAATGTTCCGCTCTGAAGTCGGTTTCACAGCTCGCCGAAGCAGCTGTAATTGCTATACGCGTGGTTGCTTGAATTCGCTCACTGTTGTCCCCGGATTTTTGGATCGCCGTTGGCCGCTGGACCACGACCAGCGATGAACAATGACGACGACCGAGGTCGTTACCGGGTGCGCCTTGCAGACTCGAGGCGACACTGCCGGTGTACGCTTCGAGCGATGCGCGCAGTCACCACCGAGTGCGCTCTAGGCCTCGACGGCGGCCTGCGGTATTCTCACTTCGAAAAAGTCAGTATCATCTTTCGGCTCAAGGCCAAATAACAGGGGATTCAGGGGCATGGCACTAGTAGACTTCAACAAGGTACGGCAGCTGTTTGGCGATACGTCCAGCAGTGACGACGCTGACCTGTTCCGCGAGCTTTTCGTGCTGGTGTTGGCCAGAGCGACGGACGCGGATTCCTACACGCACCCTGTAGAGATCGCTTCCGTTCAAGCGGTGATTCGTGAAGAGCTTGGTGAAGACCTTTCGGACAGTGAAGTGCGTACAGCGGCTCTTTCGAAGGTTTATGAGGCCGCGCCCCTGCAGAAGTGCTTGGCCGATGCCGCTCCCAAGCTGAGCATTGCACAACGTCAGACCATTCTTCGTGGTTTGGTATCGGTGATGCGTGCGGATGATCGCATCTCGTCTCGTGAAGCCGATTTCTTCAACATGGTGGTCTCGGCCTTACGCCTGACCGCCGCAGACGCGGCGGGACTCGTTGTAGAGTAATCCGATCACGCGGAAGTCAGCGCGCGATCCTAGAAAAGGCAGCCCTTGGCTGCTTTTTTTTGGCCCCATCGATGACCATCGACTTGCTCGCCAAATAGGGCTACCCCTTGGATCGTGACGAACCGGCCGCCCTTAGCCCGACGATCTCGGAGCTGAATTTGTGTCTGTTCGCCATCCAAGTCAAAGCTCTCTGGCTCGCCGAATGCTGAGTAGCACCGGCTGAAGCTTCTCTTGCGCCTCAGACCGCGGCAGGTGTGTTTCCAGCGAGCACCTGCTGAAAGACCGGTGTGTCCACATTCCCGCCGCACAAAATCACCGCCGAGCGCTTGTCCCTCTGGCGCTCCCGTTCTTGCATGAGCGCGGCCAGAGGCGCAGCTCCGGCGCCCTCACTCACATTATGCGTGCAGCGAAAATAAAGGCGCATGGCCTCGGCTACCTCGTCGTCGCTAACGGCGATAACACGGCTTGCCCCGTTTCCATAGATCGCCAGGGCTTCGGGCACGACGACCCTCACCGCGATGCCGTCGGCAAACGTCTCGGCAGTCTCGGTTGCTACTACCTTTCCTAAGGCAAAGGCTTGCTGCGCCGCATTGGCCTTTGTGGATACGACCCCAACAACTTCCGTGGCGAGGCCAAGTGCATCGCGGGCTGCGATCACCGCGCAGATTCCTGACCCACAGCCGATGGGGACGTAGACCGTGTCGATATTCGGCACCGCCTCAAAAAGCTCGAGGGCGTAACTTGCCACACCCTGAACAAGCGCCGGGTGAAAGGAAGGCACGCTATACAGGCCCTCTTCTTCACTAATCCGCCTCGCCTCTTCGCGTGATTCATCGAAGTCAGCACCGAACTCCACCAGCCGGGCGCCAAACGCTTTCATGGCTTCATTCTTTTCAACTGCGTTCCCGCGAGGCACTACAATGGTCGAAGCCATGCCTGCCGCCGTCGCCGCTCGAGCCTGGCTCTGGCCATGATTGCCGCGCGTTGCGGTAACAATGCCCCGGCAATCCGGTTCGGCGCCTGCCAGCCAGTTCACAAAGCGAATACCGCCGCGGACTTTGAAGGCGCCCGTCGGCGTATGGTTCTCATGCTTGACCCACACATCCAAGCCCAGGGCCGCCTGCAGCGTTGGCCACGCGAGTTGCGGTGTCGGCATCATGTGCGCATACACCTCATCGGCGGACTGGCGAAGGCTTTGTAGGTCGAGTTGCAGCGATAACATCGTCGTGACTCTTGCGGAAATTGGATTATCTTGATCGGCAGCAAGGGGCGTGACAAGCTCGGAGCGTAGTCCGACCCCCGTCGGACAGCTGTTGTTGGTAGATGCACCCCCAGTCCATGACCGATGTTCTTGAAGAACAAGATCCCCTTCTGACCCGAGCAACTGACCTCGATCGCCTGCGTTTCATTCCGTTCCGCCGCACGGACCTCGTCCGCATGCTGCGATCATCGGGCCACTGCGAGCCCACACAGCTGGAAGCGTTCGAGGAAGGAGTGCAGCGCATCGATTCGATGCTGGCCGGCGAGTTCCATGCTTTTCGGCGAGACCTGAAGGATGCCTATGCGGCGTTCGACCCCGATGCGGATACGCGAACAATCCGTGCCCTGTCGGAAGATGACGCCCCAATTGGTGCTTCCAATGATGCTGCTCTCGACGCTAAGGCCACAGCGCTCTCTGCTCAGCTCAAGGACCTGCTCAATCGGGCCAACTACGAAGTCCTGACTGATCGTGATCTGAAGCGCGCCTTTCGCAGCGCGTCACTGTTTCAGATTCGCCTTAAGGTGAATTTGAAGGACTACTCCGACGTGTTGCTTTACTGTCGTGGCGGCAGCGAGCGAGCGGAGACGATAAAAGTGTTTGGCCTGTTCAAGCGTGACATCCGCTTCGTCAATTATGAACGGGTCCTGCTGTACCTGCGCTTTGCCGGCAATGCCCCCGTCGATGAAGGGATGGGGCCGGGCCGGGTCATGATTAAGCTCTTCCAGCATGTGCCAGACGCGGATCTGGAAATGCTGTTTCCAAATACACAGGTAGCCATGCGCTGGATTGACCGCCTGCTCATCGGCGTGCCGGCACTTGCCAGCGGAGCTGTCGTTGCATTTACCAAGCTCGGGGCGCCATTGCTGCTTCTGGGAGCGCTCCTGGGCTATTGGCTGGGGCTTCAGGCTGAGCCTGTTGAACTCGATAAAAAAGGACTTCTGGTGCTTTCGGCAGGCGCCGGCGCTCTCACCGCCTACCTGTGGAAGCAGTGGTCCAGCTACCGCAATCGCAAGGCGCGTTTTCGCCAGACATTAACCCGCAGTCTTTACTTCAAGCTGCTGGATAACAATGCGGGCGCGCTCCTTCGGATTCTTGATGACGGCGAGGATTCGGAGTGTAAAGAAGCCTATGCCGTGTACTACTTTCTCCTCGCCGCCGGGGGCCGAGCCTCCGTAGGAGAGCTCGATGCAGCCATTGAGCGGTGGTTCGAGGAGACCTGGAGCGCGCGTCTTGATTTTGAGATCGAGGATGCCCTCGCAAAGCTTGAACGCGTGGGATTGGCCCACAGAGCGGGGGATGAGTGGCGCCTGGCCTCGGGATCTGAAGCCGATGGCGCATCGACGGAGTCTGATCGAAGCGTTGATTCATCCACCGACACCGCAACCAGCGTGTCGCCACCGTCTTCTAAAGGGGCGCCCACATCGCCCGCGTCTTAAGCTTCTTGGGGGTTAGCCTGCGGACTGATCGCTCCCGACCCGGCGACCGTAGGTGGTTGTCATGACGCGCTCAGACACTCGATCAGCCGAAGGGCTCTCAGATCGCGGCTTGCTGGTGGCCATCTGGCATCGCCTCGCACCGGTGCTTCGTGACAACGCCCTGCGAGTTGGCCTTGCCCTGGGCTGCCTGGTCGCCGCTAAAGCCGGCCTTCTCGTTATACCGTTCTTACTCAAAGCACTCGTCGATGGCTTAGAAGAAGGGGTGAGTGCGGCGCCGGTCAGTTGGATATTGGTGCTGGTGCTCGCTTACGGGTCGGCGCGCTTCGCCAACACCTTGTTTGGCGAGTTGCGGGACACGCTTTTTGGGCGCGTGACCGAGCGCGCCATGCGCCAGCTGGGGTTGCAGGTCTTTCGGCATGTGCACAGCCTGGATCTCGATTTTCATCTGAATCGGCGCACGGGCGGGCTGGCGCGGGATATCGAGCGAGGGACGTCGGGAATCAGTTTTCTACTTCGATTCTTTGTGTTCAATATTGCACCCACGATTTTTGAGATCGCCATGGTGGCGACGATCCTCCTGTTGAACTACGGGCCGTCCTACGCGCTGGTCGTGGTGTGCTCCGTCATGGTGTACGCGCTCTACTCCTTCCGGGCAACGGCCTGGCGCACAAGGTTTGTGCGCGAGGTGAACGAGGCTGACTCGAGCAGCAATACGCGGGCGGTAGACAGCCTCCTGAACTACGAGACCGTGAAATACTTTACGAACGAGGCATTCGAAGCTCGACGCTACGACGAATCCCTCGCAGCTTGGGAAGGCGCCCGGCGCAAGAACAGGCTCTCCCTATTTGCCCTCAATAGTGGTCAAGCGTTTGTGATCGCGGCGTCCCAGACCATCATGCTGGCCATGGCGGCCACAGAAGTCGCCAATGGAACCATGACCATCGGCGACTTTGTGCTGGTCAATCAGTTCATGCTTCAGCTATTTATGCCTCTGGGTTTTCTCGGGTTCGTTTACCGTGAAATCAAGAGCTCCCTTGCCAATATAGAGCGGCTTTTCGCGCTACTGGACCAGCGGCCGCGAGTGGTTGAGTCTGAGAAGGCGAAGTCCTTAAACGCTGAGCGCGCAGTTATCGAGTTTCGCAACGTGTTTTTTGCGTACGAGAGTGACCGGCCGATCCTGCAGGGCATTAACCTGCGCATCGGTGAAGGCGAAAAAGTCGCGTTGGTAGGCGCCAGCGGCGGTGGCAAATCCACCATCGTCAAGCTGCTGTTTCGCTTCTATGATCCGACGGAGGGTGGCGTCTTTGTGAATGGGTACGACCTGCGCGATCTGACGCTCCATTCCCTACGGCGTCACATCGCCATCGTCCCGCAGGACTGCGTGCTCTTTAACACGAGTCTGCAGGACAACATCCGCTACGGCGACCCGACGGCGAGCAACGACGCTGTGGCCTCGGCGGTGACGGCCGCTCATCTGGATGATTTTGTTTCTCGGTTGCCGGAAGGCATGGAAACGGTCGTCGGTGAGCGTGGTCTCAAGTTATCGGGTGGCGAGAAGCAGCGTGTAGGCATCGCTCGCGCGGTGCTGAAGGGCGCACCCATTCTGGTATTCGATGAGGCCACTTCGAGTCTGGATAGCGAGTCTGAGGCTGCCGTGCTCGGCGCCTTTGCTGAGATGGCTCAGACTCACACGACGCTGGTGATCGCCCACCGCCTCTCAACCATTGTCGATGCTGATCGCATCGTGGTGTTGAGTGAGGGGGGTGTTGTGGAGGAAGGGCGCCACGATGAGCTGTTGCGTAACGGCGGGTACTACTCGCGCCTGTGGGCAGTGCAACAGCTAGCTGGCTCGTAACAGCAGCAACTCCTTTTCAAGAGCAAACACGTGCTGATCGTCTTCTCCGAGTTCTCGCAGGGCCTCGGCCAGATTGAGCAGATAGTCTGCGTTGCTGCCTGACGGCCCATGACTTGCCGCAATGTGCGCCGCCAAAGCGGCATCCGAGGCACCACCCAGAAACGCGGGGTTCTCGTCATCTGCTACGTAAACGGTGCCCTGGACGCACTCTCTGCGGTCCACGAGGGACATGGGCATCTCAACGCGCCGGTACCCATTTTTCTCGCGATAGTCGAGATGCTCAAAAACCCTGTGGCTGATGCGGTAGGCCATGCCGCGGCAGAGGTGCCCTGGTGCGCTCACCAGCGTCAACACTCTACCGGGCGCTTCGGGCGTGCCTCGATGATCGTGAGACCCCTGCCAGAAGCGGCGGGTCCAGCCGGTGATGCTGGCGCGTTCCCGGTCCAGGAACGGAAAGTCCACCTTGTAGATCAGCGAACCGTAGCCGAATACCCAATGGGTGTCGTCAGTCATGGAAGTCTTATGCAGGAAAATGCGGATTGTACATCCGCGATTCCCCCCCGCGCGTAAACAGTGGCACTGGAAGAGCCAAGGGAATGGGCACCGCAATTAGCACGGAGCTGAACAGTCAGCGGAGCGCTGAACCATCCATTTTATTTGGCGTTGATTTGCGGACTGATCACAACACTAAGACGCGCACAAAAAATCGAATGGACACCTCGGTGGATACGCAACGCTATGCATAAACCTCGCCACGCGCTCATCGTTGGCGCTGGTGGTGGTCTGGGAGCTGCCATCGCGAAGCGGTGGGCGGCAGACTCCACGATTGAAAGGACCTGGGCGGTCAGTCGCCATGCGGACTCCATTCCCGTGGCAAACAAGATTTCACCGCTTGCGACGACTCATGCAGCCGACGACATCAAAGCGATTGTCAGAAGCGTCACCGCCGACGGCGTGACGCTCTCACGCGTCGCCATCGTTCTAGGTACTCTCCACAGCGAATCCTACGCGCCAGAAAAGTCGTTGCGGGCCCTAGCACCCGAGGCCATGCACGAGGTGTATGAAGTGAACTGCGTGCGTCCCCTGAAGTGGGTCGCAGCACTTACTTCCGCCCTTCGAAAATCTCCGGAGACCCGTATCGCCGTTTTCAGCGCCCGGGTGGGTAGCATTTCCGACAATGTACTTGGGGGCTGGTACAGCTATCGATGTAGCAAGGCCGCACTGAACATGGGGCTCAAAACTGCAGCTATCGAACTGGGTCGCCAGGCCAAGGGAATCAAACTCATCGCATTCCATCCAGGCACCGTGGACACGGCACTCTCGAAGCCGTTTCAGAGAGGGGTTCCGGAGGGAAAGCTTTTTGACGCCGATTTTGTTGCTGAGCGTCTCGATGCGGTAATCGAGGGGTGCGCGGTAGACGGCGAGCTGAGCTATGTCGACTGGGCCGGAAAAGCCATCCCCTGGTAGAAAAACCGAGCTTTACAGTAGGTTACCCTTCGTTATTATTACGAGCCCTATTCAGCCATGAATGACAGCGTTCCTGGCTACAAGAAGAACGGTGAATCCCAGCGATAACGGAGAATAAGCTATGGAACTCACAACCCTGCCAGCGTATCTGGACCACTGGGCCGAGAGCAAAGGCGACAAGGTTTGGCTGCGTGAGCTCAAAGGAGAGGGGAGCCAAGACTACACGTGGTCTGAAGCCCGCGAGCAAATCAACGCCGCGGCATCAGCCCTCGAAGCGAGGTTTGGCAGCGGTAACCGCATGATTGTGCTGTCCAGGAACCGTCCGCACTGGTTCTTCTCAGATCTCGCGATCATCTCTTCCGGCAATGTCACCGTTAGTATGTTTACGACGCTGCCCGCGGCGACCGCCGAATACATCGCCTCCTTTACGGAGGCAAACGTAATCTTTGTTGGCGAGAGCCCGAACTGGGGTTCCGTGCAGCCCGTGCTGCCGGATGACATCACCATCGTCGCGCTCCCAGGCGTTGAAATCGAGGGCGAACATCTCAAATGGGAAGACCTCCTGGCCGAGGGCGAAGGCAAGACGCCAAATTATGTGTGCAAGCCCGACGACATGATGTCTCTGGTCTTCACCTCCGGTACCACAGGGATGCCCAAGGGCGTCATCCAGACTCACGAGTCCAACATTATTCCTATTTTTCGTTTCCAGGATGCGTTTGGGTTGCCCTCAGAGCCCCGGTACTTCTCTTACCTGCCGCTATCTCACATTGCAGAGCGGCAGATCGTTGAGTTTGCCTCTCTGTTCTCTGGCGGCGAGGTCTTCTTCAACGAATCCCTCGAGACGATCCTTCGGGACCTTCAGCGCACCAAGCCTCAAATGTTCTTCGGCCCGCCCCGTATCTGGGAGCAGTTCCAGCAGGCCATCATTGGAAAATTCGGCGGCGCCGAGGCGCTCGAAGCTGCGCTCAAAGAAGATGCCGAGGGCATCGGCAAACTGGTGCTGGATACCATGGGTCTCGGTGAGGTGGAGTACTGTCTGACGGCAGCCGCACCGACGCCACCGCCACTGATCCACTGGTGGAATGATCTGGGTCTTACGCTCATGGAAGGTTTTGGTCAGACGGAGGCTATGGGGCTCATCGCCAGTAGCCACGAAGTGCGTCGTATTGGCTCCATCGGTAAGGCCGTGGGTGAAGTGGAGTACAAGATCACGGAAGAGGGCGAGTTGGCAGTGAAGGCCCTTGGCTGTACTCCGGGTTACTACAAGCAGCCTGATAAAACCGCCGAGCTGATTCGTGACGGCTGGATTCACACGGGCGACAAGGCGCGTGTCGATGAAGACGGCTTCATCTACATCACAGGTCGTGTGAAGGATTACTTCAAAACGATTCAAGGAAAGTTCGTTGCTCCGCCGCCCATTGAAGGCAAGTTTGCCGAGAACAAGCATGTGGAGCAGCAGTGCCTCATGGGCCGCGGTTTCTCTAAGACGGTCATGGTCGCAGTGCTGGCAGACGGTGCAGCGGAATTGGATTCCGCCGATGTCGAGGCCTCTCTTGGCGACACGGTGACGGGCATCAACGACAGCGTTGAGAAACACGCACGTATCGGTGCGGTGATTATCAGTCGTGAGCCGTGGAGCATTGAAAATGAGGTGCTAACGCCAACCCTCAAGATCAAGCGTGACAAGATCGACGAGCACTTCGGTGAAGCGGGCGAGCGTTTGGCCCGTGAGTCTGCCGAGCAGGGCAAGCTGCTCTTCCATTGGGCGTAACTGAAGCGCCTCTCTCGGGACAGGTATGGGTTGATGCCGATGCCTGTCCCGGCCCCATCAAGGAAATTCTCTTTCGCGCCGCTGTGCGCGCCAAGTGTCCGTTGACGCTATTGGCGAACCACGGAATGTCCGTGCCCCCGTCTCCCTGGATCAGCTTTGTCCATGTGCCCAGCGGCTTTGACGTTGCTGATCACGAAATCATGAAGCGTATATCTGCGGGTGATTTGGTGGTTACCCAGGACATCCCCTTAGCCGCTGAGGTTGTCGCCGCGGGCGGAACTGCTGTGAGCCCAAGGGGCGAGCCCTTCACCAAGGAGAACGTGCGCGGGCGTCTCGCGGTTCGCGATTTTATGACGGAGCTCCGTGATACGGGAGTTCGGACAGGAGGTCCACCGCCGCTGGATGCGACGGATAAGCAGCGCTTCGCCAACGTGCTTGATCGCTGGTTGACGAAGCGTGCGAAGGCGGGAACCTAGCGGAGGAATTCTCCGCGGGTTGCGGAATCACTTTTGAAAGCACCGCCCAGGGCGGTTGTGCGTGTCGCGGAGTTGCTGTCCATAACTCCACGTGACTTCACGCAGTAATGCACCGCGTTGATCGTTACCGCAACGTCGTCTGTTTCCAGAAGCGTTTGCAACGCGACGAGCACCTGCTGCGTCAGTCGCTCCTGCACCTGGGGTCTCTGGGCAAAGAAGCGCACAATACGGTTAATCTTTGACAGGCCGATGATCTTGTTGCCCGGGATATAAGCGACACGCGCGCTGCCATCGATAGTGACAAAGTGGTGCTCGCAGGTGCTCACCACGTCGATGTTGTCGACGAGGACCATTTCCTCCACCTGCATCTTGTTCTCTATGACGGAGATCTTGGGAAACTGGCTGTAATCCAGACCACTGAAGATCTCGTCCACATACATCTTGGCGATGCGGTGAGGCGTCTCAGCGAGGCTGTCATCGCTCAGATCAAGGCCCAGTGTTTCCGTAATCTCGCGGAAGTTGTCGCGAATCCGTTCATATTTCTGCTGGCGGTCCAGGTCATTGGCGACCATTGGAGTTTCCAGCCCGCAGTCGATCAGGGCCTGCCGCACCAGCATGGCTTCACTGCTGATTTCCTGCGGGAAATTCAATGTCTTACGGCTAAGTGCCTGAGTCATGCTCGGTCTCCTTGTATGTCCTTTTTTTACGCGACTCGGGAGTCTTCGGATCGGCTTGTCCCACTTTCTTTGACAGGTGCACAGCCCGGTGCAACACTCGAAAGCGTTTGCCTGACCCGTAGCGGTTAGGCTCCGTTCAACGCTCTGGGGGCGGTCAGAATGAGTAAGGCTTCGCGCATACGACTCGGCATCATGGGTTTTGGCCAGACTGGTCGTCAACTCTTTGATCTGGCCGCGCATTCAGATGACATGGAGGTGGCGGCCATCGCCGATGTTGGTCGACCGGAAATTCTTCATTACCTCTTGCAATCGGAAATCGATGATCCGTTGAGCGTGAGCCTCGAGGGTAACTTCCTGTGCACGCACAATCAGCGCGCGCGGCTCATGTGCATTGATACGCCGGTGGAGATGCCCTGGGATGTGTTTGGGGTCGATATGGTGATCGACGCCACGGGGATCTACCGCAGCGAATTTGATATGGAGTCGCACCTCAGGGGCGGCGCACCACGGGTGCTGATTCGCACCCTGCCCGAGGACGGTATCGATCGCATTGTTATGCCTGGGATTAATGAACAGCTGGCGGACGTGGGCGATCGCATGATTTCGGCAGGGTCACCGACGTCGACAGCCCTGTGTTTGCTCCTTAAGAGCATCGGCAATGCGTTTGACATCGAATGCGGCAGTATGACGACCGTGCACGCCTACACGTCAGATCAGGCGCTTCAAGACTACGCGGGCAGTGACTATCGTCGAAGCCGCTCGGCGCCCAAGAACATTATTCCCAATGGGCATGAGGCGAGTCTGTGGTTGGGGCAGGTGCTTCCCGAATACGGCGGTAAGATACACACATCGACTCTCAACGTGCCCGTGCAGGAAGGATCACTGCTCGACACTACGCTGGTCCTTCGCGAAGCCGATGTGGATGCCGAAGCCGTGAATGATGCAATGCGCAATGCCGCTCAAGCACTGCCCGGGATTGTCGGTGTCACCGACGACCCCATCGTGAGCTCCGACGTCCTGGGCAGCGAGCTCTCATTGCTTTTCGATACGAAAGGGACTCTGCGAGCCGGCGAGTTTTTTGTGAAGACCCTGGGCTGGTACGAGACCCGTGGCCACGCGGCACGGCTCCTCGATGTAGCGCGTCTCTATGCCGGCCTCGACGCCGCTCAGGAGGTGGCCGCATGAGCACCATGCGTGTCGCCGTCAATGGTTTCGGCCGAATCGGTCGTGCCGTTTTCAGGATTCTCGAACAACGATCGGACATCGACATTGTTGCTGTTAATGATCTCTTTGAAGATGAGGCGCTCCGTTACCTCCTCAATTACGATACTGTCATGGGGCCCTTTCCCCATAAGCTTTCGCTGCAGGATGGCCATCTCGTAACGCCGAAGGGCCGAGTTCGCATGCTCAGCGAGCGAAACCCTGCGGATCTTCCCTGGGCGGAGCTGGCGATCGACGCGGTGGTCGAAGCCACGGGAGTGTTCCGTGCTCGTCACCAGTTGGAGGCTCATCTTGAAGCGGGGGCACAGCGCGTGCTCCTGACGGTGCCGGCCAAAGACGATATTGATTACACGGTGGTGCTTGGCGTCAACGAGGACGGCTTGAACGATAGCCAGCGCATCATCTCCAACGCGAGCTGCACCACGAACTGCCTCGCGCCGATGGCGCGTGTGCTGCACGAGGCCTTTGGTATCACTGAGGGTGTGATCAACACGGTGCACGCTTACACGAATGACCAGCGCCTGGCTGATGTGCCGCACTCGGATTGGCGCAGAAGTCGCGCAGCAGCGGAAAACATCATCCCCACGTCTACCGGGGCGGCGAAGGCCGTTGGGGTGGTGCTGCCAGAACTTCAGGGTCGCCTCCACGGTATCGCCTCCCGAGTGCCGGTACCCGACGGGTCCGTGGTCGATCTGTTTGTGAAACTCGATCGCAGCGTCACGGTCGAAGAAGTAGACGATCTAGTGCGCGCCGCCGCCGAATCACCTCGGCTCAGCGGTATACTGGCCTACAGTGATCGCCCAATTGTCTCTACCGATGTGATTGGAAACAGCCACTCGTCGATTTACGACCGTGGCTTCACGGCGGTGACCGAGGGACGCTACCTGCGAGTGCTGAACTGGTACGACAATGAGTGGGGCTATAGCTCTAGGGTCTGTGATGTGCTCGCAGTAATGAGTGGCTGGAACTCTTGAACGTTCGACATCGAAATGGCCCGCTGCTTTGTGCCTCTTGATACAACCGTAAGTGAAAAAACGATATCGTGGGACTGACTCCAAGGACTGTTTAAAGGACCGTCTCCAAGGCTCAAGGCTCAAGGCTCAAGGCTCAAGGCTCAAGGACTAACTCAAGGACCGTCTCCTGGGACGATCTTAAAGGACTGGTCTAAGAGACTGTCCTAAGTGACTTACATAAGTGACTTACATAAGTGACTACCCAAAAGTGCAATCCCGGCAGTGTTCGCACACTGTACGATCTGGCAAACAAAGGAATGGCAAGCTCATGAATAACATCATTTCGCGCATTGCGCTCGCTTTCGCAGTGCTTCTCAGCCCAGCGACATTCGCTGGTGAGTATGACGATACGATTGCGTCCTTTAAGGCCGCCGATGACACGGCGCCATTTTTTGGCGACGCCTACGCCTACGTGGTGTTTCCCACCATTGGTAAGGGCGGTATTGGTATTGGCGGTGCTCATGGCGCGGGTCGTGTGTACGAGCAGGGTAAGTACGTTGGTGACACCAGGATGACCCAGCTGACAATTGGTATCCAATTGGGTGGTCAAGCCTTCAGTCAGATGATCTTCCTTGAGGACGAGCGCGCCTTCGAGAGCTTCACCTCCGGTAACTTTGAGTTCAGCGCCCAGGCGACGGCCGTTGCATTGACCGCTGGTGTGTCCGCCGAGGCCAACACCGGTGGTGGTGCGGCAGCGGGCGCGAGTGGCGGTCGTAACGATGCGAACCTCAGCCATGGTGGCTACCGCAAAGGCATGGCGATTTTCACCATTGCTCGCGGGGGGCTAATGTACGAGGCCTCCCTCGGCGGGCAGAAGTTCAGCTACAAGCCGCTGTAAAACAAGTTCGCCGTGACAAAAGGCGGTTTTTAATCACGGCGACTTCGGTCGCCGTTTTTGTGTCTGCTCAGCACGGATGTCGGTGGGAGCGGGCGAGACAGGCGTCAGCGCTGATCCTTGTCCATCACGATCACATGGAGTGCTCGCGGACCGTGAGCGCCCAACACCAGTTTCATGGCGATATCCGCGGTGCTCGAAGGCCCTGAGATCATCATCAGACCGCGAGGTCGACGGCTCCCATCCCGCAGACTCTTCGATGCCCACAGATCCTCGAGACGATCGAGTACGTCGGCGCCGTCCACGATTACGATATGGTCTTCGACGAGCAGATTATTCAGGGCCGGGTTCTCCCGATTGAGCCAGAGGGCCAGGGACCCGGTTTCGGCAATGGCGGCTGTGGCGTAGCTCACGCCAACACGATCCTCGCCGTTAGCTTCTCCGAAGCGAGGCAGCAATCCGCCATCGCGCCAGGGCAGCGCCGCGAGGCGCGGATCGTGGCCGGCCACGATGCGGCGTTGACCGTGACGCTCCGTGACGAAGCGTGCCACTTCTGCTATCGCCTCCTGACGATTCTGGGCCAGCGCGAGCGTCGCGCCATTGCGCTGTATCCGTTCGACAAAGGTTTCCAACGAAGAGCCCTCGGCGGGGGCGGCTATCGGCTGCACGAGCTCCGCAAGCTCCCGATGAATGAATTCTGGGGCTGCCTTGGAGGACGCACCACGCACCCTTGCAAAGATCTCCCTTTCTGCGTCAGACGCGCTCAAGACTCTGTTCTCCGAAGCTCGTTGAGGAAGGTCTCTTTAGCCGGTGCTGGCAGATCTCTGGCTGAGAGCCAGCCAGCGGCGAGAGGCAGTCGGGTCAGTACCCCATCTTTGGCGATACGGTGCATAAAGCCAGTGCCCAGGCCAGTGAACAGCCGGTATAAGCGAGGTCGCTGCACCAGCCAAGCATGAAGGGCAATTCCCCAGCGCCAGCGTCGTGGCGTGATGCGCTGCTGATGTTTCTCCGCGCGTAAGTCCCGCAGCAGATCGGGGATGGGGATGGCCGCCGGGCATACCGCTTCACAACGCCCGCAGGCGGTGCACGCGTCGGGCAGGGGTGAGCTTGCTTCCAGGGACGTCAGGAGTGGCGTAAGGATGGATCCCATGGGGCCGGGGTAGACCCATCCATAGGCGTGCCCGCCCGCGCTCATATACACCGGGCAGTGATTGAGGCAGGCGCCGCAGCGCACACACTCGAGCATCTCGACATAATCGCTGGCGAGTATCTCCGAGCGGTGGTTGTCCAGGAGGATGAAGTGGACCTGACGGGGGCCGTCGGTGTCCCCGGAGCGTCTCGGACCGCCATAGAAACTGGTGTAACAGGTGATGGGCTGTCCCGTCGTTGAACGGACGAGCAACCGGAGCATCGCCATGGCATCCGTAGTGCGGGGGAGCACCCGATCTACCGTCGTGCAGACAATGAGCGTATCGGGAATATTTGCGCACAGGTCGCCGTTGCCCTCATTCGTGACAAGCATGGAGTAGCCGGTTTCGGCGACCAGGGCGTTGGCGCCGATAATGCCGACGTCTGCAGCCAGAAACTGCTCCCGCAACACGGCGCGAGCCTCCGCGACCATCTCGGGTGCAGTGTTGAGTTCCCGAGTCCCGAGGCGATGCTGGTCAAGAAACTGCTGACCGATCTCGGCTTCCGTTTTGTGCAGTGCAGGCCCTACGATGTGGCTCGGTGTCTCTCCGGCCGTCTGGACGATGTACTCGCCCAGATCTGTTTCACGCACGGCGATACCCGCTTCTTCGAGGGCGGCGTTGAGGGCCGTTTCCTCGGTGACCATGGATTTACCCTTGATCACCCGCTGCGCCTTTGCGGCGGCACAAATTTCGAGAACCCGTTGATTTAGTTCTGCGCCGGTACGGGCAAAATGAACCTGACTGCCGTTGCTACGAGCCTCTTCGGCGAATTCAGCCAGGTAGTGACCCAGATGATGGAGCGCATGCTGGCGCACGGCTTTAAACTGCAAGCGAAGGGCCTGGAACCGCTTATCGCCTCCAAACTCCTCCACCGCAGTATCGCGCAGCGTGGGCATGAACGTGCCGAGGGCCTCGCGGAAATGGGCATGCTCCGAGTCCTGAATGGCTCGGCTCGCCTCCGACAGAAAATCAGTGCTGCGTTGCTGCACGAGCTTTAGCCTTCATTTTCACCGATACCGGCGCCAACCGCCTTGGCGGCCAACACCTCCGCGACGTGAAAGAACTGCAGATGACTGCCCTCCCGTCGCGCACGACCCGCCAGCGCCAGCAGGCATCCCAGGTCCCCGCCAATCAGTGTCGCTGCACCCGTGCGCCTTACACTCTCGAGCTTGTCGTCGGACATCTTCGCCGAAATGTCGGGCATCTTTGCGCAGAACGTCCCGCCAAACCCACAGCAGACATCGCGCTGATCCAGCTCTCGAACTTCGACTCCCGCCTGTTTCAAAAGCTCTCGTGGTTCTTCCCGGATTCCCAGCTCACGCAAGCCTGCACAGCTATCGTGATAGGCGATTGGCCCCATGGATACCGTTGGGCCCCGTATGTTGCTGAGACTCGCCAGGAGCTGGGTCAGCTCGAAAACCTTGGCCGCTAGTGCTGTCGCTCGGTCGCTCCACTCCCCGGTGAGCAACTTTGGATAATGCGCGATAAGCATCCCGGCACAGGACCCCGATGGAACTGCGACAACATCGTAGGGCTCAAGTAATGAAATAGTTTGCTGGGCAATTCGCCGGGCGCTCTCGTAGTCGCCATTGTTGTACTGAGGTTGGCCGCAGCAGGTTTGTTGAAGCGGGACGTCCACGACCAAGTCCGACGCTTCCAGTAATTCTATGGCGGCCTTTGCGACCGATGGGCGGAACAGGTCCACCAGGCAGGTGACAAAGAGCGCTACCGTCGATTTGCTGTTTACTGACTGCTTCGCTGAGGGCGCCACAAACGTGTCACTGCCTGGGAGGTTAGCGAGATTATATCCCCCTCTCGGTCAGGCGAGGGCCAGGTAAGTCGCTGCGCTCATCAGCCAACTTCCCGCCGCCCACAAGAACGCCAATAGCCAGGGGTGTCGTGTGCGCCATAGACCGCCAATGATCTCCGCTGCTCCAAGGTGGTGACCAGCGAGTAACGATTCTGCGGTCTTGCGCTCGATTTCAAAGTTGCGAAGACCAAAGAAGTGCAGGGGTAGCGACGCAGTCGGCGCCAGCACCGCTACTGCACTTCCGCGGAGGAGCCTCCGCTCGCCATAGAAGTAACGCCCCTCGTGGTCCACGATGATGATGCGGTTGGGTAGGACCCCCAGATAGCCGCCCTTGCCGACTTCGAGATTTCGCCAGGCAAGACCAGCACCAATGAGAGCGGGGATGATGACGATGGAAAGTAAGAGCGGTGCACCCGCCAAGAGTAGGGCGATGCCGGCAACAAGGGGCGCGATAAGAAGTATGGTTTTTAACCGCAGGAGAACGTCATCAAGGGAAGGATTTGCCTTAAGCCAGCGGATCCCGGCGGGCATAGGGTCGAGAAGCGCTGTCGCCTCGCCCTGACGCTGGCGAAGCTCGCGGTACTGGCATTGAAAAAGCAACGCCGCGAACAGGGCGAAAGCGGCGATGAGCAGCGGAAGGCCAACACCCAGTTGCTTGATGAGCTGTCGCTGGCGGCGAGCGGACTCCCAGCGTCTGGCCTCGTCTTTTAACAGTTCTGACGCAAAATCCGCCTCCTGGTTACCTTCAGCAGCGATGCGATGCATCGTTGCGTTTTCGGGCTCTGCTACAAGTAATTTATCCCGCCAGGGTGTCAGGAAACTTTGGGGCCCCGGTGCCATTGCAATAGCTTGTCCTCCACCCCACTTCGCATCGAAGCGATGAAGGTGGAGGTCTCCGACGCTATCCCTCAATAGTGCAAAACGGGTGTCGGCGACGAAGGCGATGTCGTGAACGGCATTCATCTCAGTTTCGCTTTGCGCAAGAAGAAAAATGGCGTCGAGCTGCGTGCCATAGCGGCCCTCGTCGGGAATGTAGACGCCAAGTAGAGGGCCTTCATTGGCCGGCAGGTAAAGAAGTCCGTCTTCGATAAGTACACGGGGGACACCGGCGGGCGTGAGCACCGGCGTCGCTGCTACGACGTCGCCAGTGGACGCAACCCGGCGTAGCTCGCCGTCGCGGCCGAGGAGGAAGTAGGAGTCACCCTGGTAAGAGACAGCAGCCGCAACGATCTCAAGACCCTTTGTATCGCCTCTGAGCGCTGCGCAGGTCCGCTCTTCTAGCTGGCACCGGTGCAGCTCGAAGGTGGAGTTATCCATCGCAGCGCCATTCAACAGGACGTCGCCGTCAGGCAGCGTCAACATGGGTGGTGCGAAAGCGCCAAGTCCGAATTCCGTAGCGCCTATGCGCTCGCTGGCAATTCCCGATCGCTCATGCAGGAGCAGCGCATCATTCGTCATCAACAAGAGTTCATTGGATGGAAGCGCTGCGACAGCAATGGGGCCATCTGGGCGGGCTCCGATCTCCGGAATGGGAAAGCGGAAAAGAATGGCCGCCACCAGTAGCAGTAGAGCGACACCGACGGCGCCGGCGATGATGCTCCGCATTTGCGTCGCTTCACGAAGTGCCGCGATGTTGCGAAGACTGGTGCCCGGCCGGAGGGCGAAAAGGTTAGGGCCCGCCCCAACCGCAGTTTTCGGTATTGCGGGTGACGGTTGAGCTTGGAACTCGGTTTCAGTTGCAGGAGTTGCAGGAGTTGCAGGAGTGGCAGGAGTGACTGCAGGTGCTGGCGCAGGTTCGCTTGTAGCTTCAGGCGCAATGGCTGCGGCGCTCTGTGCCATTGGCTCCGGCCCTGGTTCGGGTTCGGACGCGGGGACTGATTTTGACGATGCTTGCGATCCAGATTCGGGCGTCAACGCCGATTCCGGGGCCGACGCCGCGGGCGCGGCTTGCGTCGCAGAACTCGGCTCCAGCACCGCAGAGTCGGCTTTTTTCCTCGCTGATTTAGCGGTTTTTTTGCTACGCGTTTTCTTGGGGGGCTCTGTGCTTCGCGGTTGAACGCTGGTTTGACCCTCTGGAGACGAGGGTGCAGAAGCACGGGACGTTTGCTGGGGCGTGGTCGCGGGCTGCACCGCTTCCAGCGAGCAAATGAGGCCGACGCTTCGAAGTTGGGTGTAGAGCTTCTGCGCTTCAGAGCGCGGTAGATTTCGCCTTAGGGGGACGCGACCCCCTTTGAAGAACCCTTCGACGGCTTTGGGGTCGCGCAGGCCAAAGAAGGCCGTCAACATGAGTCGGGCTCGACGAGCGTCGGTGCCGGGTCGAAGCTGCCCCTCGAATATCAAGTTAAAACTGGGCTGTGCAGGCTCGCTCAAGGGGTCGAAGGCTGCTTGATTGTGGCTCGGGCGCTCAGGCGTGCTGCACCATTTCGAAACTCATGCCCGCGTTCTTTTCGAGGCGTGGGATGAGCACGGGAGCCAACGCAGATGCCGGCGTCCAGATGCCTCCGCCCACCGAGATATTATCTTTGGCCAGGCAAACAGCCGCTTCACCGAGCATGCGAGAGGTTGCTCCGTAGCCCGGATCTCGATCTCCGCCGACGCGGGCTCGCAGAGATTTGCCGCGATCCGTCGGATGCTCGGCGTGAAAGAACAGCTCAAAAAATCCGCGCTCTCTCGTTGCTCGATCAGGGCCCTCGCCGGGGTCCGGCAGAAGCCTTCCCATGAGCGCCCGCCCGGGACTGGTCGCCGCGCTGAGCATCGCGGCTCCCATGCCCATGCTGATGGCGACCGCTTCGGCGCGGCTGCCACATAGCTGTGCTTCGTCATAATTGAAGTCTTTGCTCCAGGGAAAGCCCAGCAACGCATTCGACCGCCGCACGACGCGCTCGTTGATAAGCGCCATGACGAAGGGGCTTGTCCAGCGTGAGAAGCAGGGGTCGTAAACCGGTGTCTTCTGATCTTTGACCGCAGGACCGCGAGCCTCGCCCGCAGGGTAAAGCAGATACTTGTCGGCGAGACGCGCCTGCTCGGATTTGTTGCCCGAAGCACCCTCAAGTACGCCCATGAGGCTGGCCACGGTGCCACCGCTGACGCCGCCGCGGCTCTTACCGACACGTCCACGCACGCGAGAGGCGTGAACACCGTGCGCGTCCATCATCGCTTGCTGCACAAACCAGGTGCCGAGATCAGAGGGAATCGAATCAAATCCGCAGCAGTGAACAATGCGTGCACCGGACTCTTCCGCGCCGGCCTGATGGGCTTCAACCATTTTCGCGATCCAGGGCACCTCCCCCGTCAGATCGCAGTAGTGTGTGCCTTCGGCCACGCAGGCCGCTACCAGGGGACTGCCAAAACGGGCATAGGGACCAACGGTGCTGCAAACAACGGCGGTCTGAGAGCTGAGTGTCCTGAGACTTTCCGCGTCGCTGCTATCGGCGGTAATCAGGGGGACAGGCGTTGGAGTCTTATGGCCCTGAAGCGCATTGCGAACGGACTCGAGCTTCTCGAGGCTGCGTCCCGCCATGGCCCAGCGCAACTCGCCATCGGGGCCGTATTGATCGAGGAGATACTCGGCGACGAGTCGTCCTGTGAAACCCGTGGCTCCATAGAGAACGACGTCGTAGGGGCGATCCGCCATGGTTCAGGGCACCTGAGTTAGTGAATGAGTGAGTAAATTCGTTAGTGGACGCCGTGCATCATGCGACGGAGCAGCGGCGACAGCAATAGCATGAAAACCCCGACGCCGACGCCAATCCACAGCAAGCTGCTGTAGAGCTCCGTGTAGCCCGCCAGTGCCGCAGAAACATCGGTGACCACGCCGCCGGTCGTATCGGCCGCGGCGAGTTTCGCAAGCTGTGCCGCCACAAACTCAGAATAGGCAGTCGCCAGGAACCAGGCGCCCATCATCACGCCTACGACACTTGGGACAGCGAGTTTGGTCACCGCTGAGAGCCCGACGGGGGACAGGCAAAGCTCACCCGACGTGTGCAGCAGATAAGCGAGGATCATCCAATAGCCCGACACCAGACCCGCCTGATCGGGGTGCGCGGCGCCATAAACCAGCGCACCGAAACCGAGACCAGCCTGGGCAATACCGAGGGCAAACTTCACCGGCGTCGAAGGCTCCAGCCCTCGCGCTGAAAGACTGGTCCAGAGCCATGCGAAGAGCGGTGCGAGGGTGAAGATAAAGAAGGAGTTCAGCGAGCCATATTGACTGGCGGTGAGAGTCATGCCGAAGACCTCGCGATCCATCACCCGATCAGCAAACAGAGTCATCGACGCCGCGCTCTGTTCAAACAGCGCCCAGAACACCACGGTAGATAGTGTAAGGACGATAAGTACAATCATCCGCTGGCGTTCGATCGAGTCGCAGCGCGCATATAGGAACCACGCAAGTCCAACCAGGACCGCAAGCGACATGGAGTTGAGGACCAGCCCGACCGCCGCGTGAAACTGCAGCATCTGCCAAATAACCGCTACCGAAGCGATGGCGGAGATGTAGATGGTGCGCTCGCGGTTTAAGCCTGGGAAGACTGGCTCATCAAGGCCGCCGTCTTCCGGGGGCTCGGCCTGCCCCTCGAGGTACTTCTGACCCCATATAAAGACCACTAGCCCGAACAGCATGCCGATACCCGCCGCGCCGAAACCGTAGCTCCATCCCAGGGTTTCGCCCAGATAGCCGCACAGGAGCGTCGCGGTAAATGATCCGATGTTGATGCCCATGTAAAAGATGGTGAAGCCCGCATCGCGGCGGGAGTCATCGGGTGCATAGAGCCGCCCAACGATGGTCGAGATGTTCGGCTTCAGAAAGCCGACTCCGACAACAATTAGCGCAAGACTCGCGTAGAAAACCTGTATTGCCGAGTCATCCCGCACTACGCTCTCGCCTACCAGCCGAGCTTGTTCACCTTCCACGGCCATACCGAGGTGCCCGGCAACCAACAGCAGGCCCCCGAAAATCACCGATTTGCGCATGCCGAGGAATCGGTCGGCGAGTAGTCCGCCGATTACGGGCGTCGCGTAAACCAGCGCCGCATAGCCGCCGAGGACCTCGAGGCCCGCGCTGTCGGTAAAGAGGTGGTACTTCGTGAGGTAAAGAAGCAGCAGGTACTTCATGCCGTAGAAGGAGAAGCGCTCCCACATTTCTGTGGCGAAGCAGATCATCAGGCCGCGGGGATGGCCGAAGAAACTGCGGTCGTTATAGAGACCCGGTGTGGCGGTTGCTTCCATGGGCGTCTGTGTCCTCAGTCTTACTGGAATAGGGTTGGATCAGGCCGCAAGCGCGGTGTCACGGGTGTTGGGGCCAAGGGCCTGCTGCAATGCCTGAGCACAGCGGATACGTTTGATCTCCGCGAACAACATCGCAGCCTGTGGATAGTAATACCTCAGGTAGCCCAGCCACTGTTTGATGGGATTGCAGGCGTAGCGCGCATCGTAGTGGGCGAGCAGCATCTGCAGGTAGCGACCCAGCAGTTCATGGACTTCCTGCCATTTCAGGGCGGGTTGATCTGCGTCCCTATCAGCGGCGCTTAGGAGCCTCGGCAGGTCCGGTCTGCAAAGTACACCACGCCCAAGCATAAGATCGGGCGTATTGCCCTCGTCGCGAGCGCGCCGAGCATCTTCGACGCTCCAGATTTCTCCATTGGCGATTATTCGTAAATCAGGCGCTGCGGCTCGTGCCCGTGAGATTTCCGCCCAGTACGCGGGCGGGCGATAACCGTCGGCTTTGGTTCGCGCGTGAATGACCAGTTCTTGTGCGCCGGACTCAGCAACTTCCTCGACCACTGACAGAAAGTTGTTGCGATCTTCAAAGCCGAGCCGAATCTTGACGCTGAGCGGAACCTCATCGGGCACCGCTTTGCGGGTTGCGCCGGCAATGGCGCCGACCCGGGACGGATCGCGCAGAATGATGGAGCCACCGTCTGATTTGTTGACAGTCTTGGCGGGGCAACCGAAGTTGAGGTCGATCCCGACGGCACCCAGGGAGGCTCCGCGGGCCGCGTTGGCGGCCACGAGGTCTGGGTCGCCACCGAGCAACTGAAGATACACGGGAGTCCCCGAAGGCGTATGGCCATCGCGCCGGAGCTCCGGGCAAATGCGGTAGAAAACACGGGAGGGCAGCAGTTCATGACTGACCCTGAGAAACTCTGTCACGCAGCGATCAATGCCACCGAGCTCCGTCAGAAGCTCGCGCATGGTGTGATCGATAACGCCTTCCATGGGCGCCAGCATGATACGGGGTTGGGGCATGGTACTCACGAGGACGAAGTATACGCAGGGTCGGCTCTTTGAGCAGCCCGAGTGACCCCGGGGTGCCCGGTGGATTATCATGGGTAAACAGTGGAAGAAATGCAGATGACGCCCAGTCTTTTGGCACAGGGAACCGAACTCCTCATCTACGGTATGGGTACCGTGGTGGTATTTCTTGCGCTCCTCGTCGTGGCTATCCGCGCCATGTCCCATGTTGTTCAGACTTTTTTTCCCGAACCACCCGCTCCTCTAACACCCGCGAGAACGCCTACGAGAGCGCCCGCGACGGCGCCTGCACCATCAGCCGATAGCGTGCTCATGGCAGCTGGCGTTGCTGCAGTACATGCGCACCGGGCCCGATCATCCAACAACACGCCTTAGCTTGAGGAATCACCCATGACGGATTCGGCGGCCAAACTCGGCATCACAGAGCTGGTGCTGCGCGATGCCCACCAATCTCTTTTCGCGACCCGTATGCGCCTCGAGGACATGCTGCCCATTGCCAGCGAACTCGACGCCATTGGTTTCTGGTCCATGGAGTCATGGGGTGGCGCCACCTTTGACGCCTGCATCCGCTATCTCGGCGAAGACCCGTGGGAGCGTATTCGCGAGCTGAAGAAGGCAATGCCGAACACCCCTCAGCAGATGCTGCTTCGGGGGCAGAATCTGCTGGGCTACCGTCACTACGCGGATGACGTCGTGAACACGTTTGTCGAGCGGGCAGCGCTCAACGGCGTGGATGTGTTCCGCGTCTTCGATGCCATGAACGACATGCGCAATATCGAGACTGCACTCAAGGCTGTAAAGGACGTGGGCAAGCATGCCCAGGGCACCATTGCCTATACGCTGAGTCCCGTGCACAACATCGACGGATGGGTCGAGCAGGGCAAACGCATCGAAGACATGGGTGCCGATTCCATCGCCATCAAAGACATGGCCGGGCTGTTGCGGCCTTACGACGGCTTCGAACTGGTCACAAAGCTCAAAGCGTCCTGCGACATACCCATCCACATGCAGTGTCACGCCACGACGGGTCTGTCTCACGCCACCAACCTCAAATGCATCGAGGCGGGTATCGACAATATCGATGCGGCTATTTCTAGCATGAGCATGACGTACGGCCACTCGCCGACGGAAACCATGGTGGCTATCCTCGAAGGCACCGGTCGGGATACGGGGCTGGATATTGTCCGCCTCGGAAAAATCGCCAATTACTTCCGCGACATCCGTAAGAAGTATGCGAAGTTTGAAGGGTCCCTAAAGGGTATCGATGCGCGGATTCTCGTGGCGCAGGTGCCGGGGGGTATGCTCACGAACATGGAAAACCAGTTACGCGAGCAGAATGCCGCGGACCGTCTGGACGATGTGTTGGAAGAAATCCCCGCTGTTCGCGAAGACCTCGGTTACATCCCTTTGGTAACGCCTACATCGCAAATTGTGGGAACGCAGGCGGTCTTGAATGTGCTGACGGGCGAACGCTACAAATCCATCTCTCGCGAGACGGCCGGTGTGCTGAAAGGCGAGTATGGCGCCACACCGGCTCCCATGAATACAGAATTGCAGGCCAGGGTCCTCGATGGCGCCGAGCCGATCACCTGCAGGCCCGCAGACCTCCTTGAGCCAGAGCTTGAAGCGCTGGATGCCGAGTTGGAATCTCTCGCGGTTGAGAAAGGCGTATCCCTTACCAGTGGTGAAGGACGTATTGATGACGTGCTCACCTATGCCTTGTTCCCGCAGGTGGGCCTGCGTTTCCTGGAACATCGCGGTGATGCGAGCGCGTTCGAGCCGCGGCCTGGGGAGGAAGAGCCGGTCGCCGCGCCGGCACCGCCCGTGGCTCCCGCAACCGCCGCTGCAGCAGCCGATAGCGGCGTTTATACGGTTACCGTCCAGGGACAACAGTTTGTCGTTGAAGTAGCTGCAGGGGGTGCAGCAAGCGCGGGACCGATCGCTGCCGCTGCACCTGCTGCCGCGCCCCCACCGGCTCAAGCGGCAGGCAAGCCTCTCGCCGCACCCCTTGCAGGGAACATCGTTAACGTACCCGTCACGGCGGGGCAGCGCGTAGCGGCCGGTGAGGTGGTGTTGATCCTCGAAGCCATGAAGATGGAGACCGAGGTGCGTGCTCCCGCGGAAGGCACCGTTGTCTCTGTCGCCGTCAGCCAGGGCGATGCCGTTGCCGTTGGAGATACGCTCCTCACTTTAAGTGATAGCTGATGGCTCGGAGCGATAGCTAATGGCTCGGAGAGATAGCTGATGGGACCACTGCTACAGCTCTGGGAGGCTTCCGGCCTCGCTCAGCTGACGCCCGGCTCGCTGGTGATGCTGGGTATCGGTTTGCTGCTTCTTTACTTCGCCATCTACCGACGCTTCGAGCCGTTATTGCTGGTGCCCATCGGTTTCGGCGGCATTCTGGCCAACATTCCCGGCGCAGGCTTGGCTTACTCAGCGGTAGAGCGCGCGGTTGTTGCGGGGTCGCCCGACCAGTTGGCCGCTCTGGGGTTACTGCTGGGCGTTGATGCTGATCCCACAGCACTGAAGGCGGCGCTGGCGGCGGCTCCGGCCGAGGTGCAGCTGGCGGCCGCGCAGTTTGCCCAGAACGCCGGCTTCACGCACGGCATGTTGTACAGCTTTTATTCCGTCGCCATCGGTAGCGGGGTCGCACCGCTGGTGATTTTCATGGGCGTCGGTGCCATGACCGATTTTGGGCCCCTGCTGGCAAACCCCCGCACACTCCTGTTGGGCGCTGCGGCGCAGTTCGGAATCTTCGCCACAGTGCTGGGCGCCGTTGCCATGAGCAATGCCGGCCTCACCGATTACTCCATCGCAGACGCCGCGGCCATCGGCATCATTGGCGGTGCGGATGGTCCTACGGCTATTTATGTGTCCAGCCTGTTGGCGCCGGATCTCCTGGGCGCTATCGCTGTAGCGGCTTACTCCTACATGGCGCTCGTGCCCCTGATTCAGCCGCCCATAATGCGAGCGCTGACTACGGAGGCGGAACGTCGTATCGAGATGACTCAGCTGCGCGACGTCAGTCAGCGAGAGAAGATTGTATTCCCCCTGATGCTGGTGCTCCTTGTGGCGCTTCTGTTGCCGGACGCGGCACCGCTGCTGGGTATGTTTTGCCTGGGTAATCTCATGCGGGAGTGCGGTGTCGTTGAGCGCCTCAGTCAGACGGCCCAGAACGCGCTTATCAATATCACGACGATCTTCCTGGGCCTTTCCGTGGGATCGAAGCTGGTCGCCGACAAGTTTCTGGATGTGAACACGCTGGGGATTCTGGCCCTGGGCGTAGTGGCGTTCAGCATTGGAACAGCATCCGGGGTTTTGATTGCTAAGCTTATGAACCGCCTGGGCGGAACGCCCATCAATCCGCTTATCGGGTCGGCGGGTGTATCCGCCGTGCCTATGGCGGCGCGGGTCTCGAACAAGCTCGGTCTTGAGGCGAACCCTCAGAACTTCCTGCTTATGCATGCGATGGGCCCTAACGTGGCCGGCGTTATCGGCTCTGCGGTCGCGGCCGGTGTCATGATCACCCTCGTGGGGTAGCCCGTAGAGGCTACCGCCGCTTTTCGATAAACTCTCGCGATCCCAATGTTGTAGCGCGCTCATGAACCCAAACTACCTGGATTTCGAACAGCCCATCGCCGAGCTCGAAGTTAAGATCGAGGAACTTCGGCTGGTTGGATCCGACGCAGAACTCAATCTCAATGAAGAGATTGAAGATCTCAGGAACAAGAGCGCAAAGCTGACGGAAAAAATCTTCGCGGGTCTCAGCCCCTGGGATGTGGTGAAGGTCGCGCGGCATCCGCTACGGCCTTATTCGCTGGATTACATTCCCCACATTTTTGACGAGTTCGACGAGCTGCATGGTGACCGCCGCTTTGGCGACGACAAGGCCATCGTCGGTGGCGTGGCTCGCCTAGAAGGTCAGCCCGTCATGGTCATCGGCCAAGAGAAAGGTCGTTCCGTCAAAGACAAGGTGTTTCGCAACTTCGGTATGCCCAAGCCCGAGGGTTATCGGAAGGCGTTGCGCCTCATGGAGCTTGCCGAGCGCTTCTCCATGCCCGTGGTAACGCTCATCGACACACCCGGAGCGTATCCGGGTATTGATTCGGAGGAGCGCGGCATCTCCGAGTCCATTGCAACCAATTTGGCGGTTATGTCGCGACTCAAAACGCCCATCGTTTCAGTCGTTATCGGAGAGGGCAGCTCCGGCGGAGCTCTGGGTATTGGTGTTGCAGACCATCTGGCCATGCTCCAGTACGCCACTTATTTCGTGATTTCCCCCGAGGGCTGCGCCAACATCATTTGGAAGTCCAGCGAGTTTGCTTCGGATGCCGCCGCTGCCATGGGCGTGACGTCTGAAAAACTTCAGGAATTGGGCATCGTTGATGCGACGATTGAAGAGCCCTTAGGGGGTGCGCATCGGGATCTGCCGCTTATGGCGACCCGGATTCGTGAGCATCTCGTTGGTCAGCTGGATCGCCTGCGCAGCATGGATCAGAGCGAGATGCTCGACGCCCGCTACGCGCGGCTTCTCTCTTACGGCAACTGAGTCTCCCGATGGCCAGCGACTCGGCCGTCACCGAAGCAGTCACTCTGGCAGTCTCTCAGGCCCAGGTCTCAGAGCGATCACAGTTGTATGTTGGTTTTAGCGGCGGCGTGGATTCCACGGTGCTTCTTCACGCCGTGTGGCAACTCTATCCCACGCGAGTGACGGCCCTTCATGCAAATCATCAACTGCAGCCCGATGCCCGCAACTGGCAGCGACACTGCGAGTCTGTTTGTCGGAGTCTGGGTGTCAGCTTTTTAACGAGCTTAACGCCACCTCGAACCTCTGACTCGGGGCCAGAGGCCGCTGCCCGTGACGCGCGCTATGAGTGGTTTGAATCGGTGCTCGGGGAGGGCGATTTACTGCTCCTGGCCCACCATCAGGATGATCAGGTGGAGACCGTTTTGTTGAGGCTGCTGCGGGGTGCTGGCGCCGCTGGGTTGGGGGGCATGGCGCCCCAGAGAGCCCATGGCATGGGGTCGGTGCTTCGGCCTCTCCTGAACCTGCCCCGCGCCGAGCTGGAATCCTATGCAAAAAGCGAAAAGCTGATGTGGATTGACGACCCCAGCAACGCCAGTGATGCCTTCGATCGGAACTACCTTCGTCACAGTGTTGTTCCGCGCCTTGCTGAACGCTGGCCCGGCTATCGCGCCACTATCAGCCGGGCAGCGCGCCAGCTCCGTGAGCTATCGGGCTTACTCGATGAAAGCGGTCTACCCACTCTTTTTAGTGCCGTGGGCGACCCCGGTCTGGCGTTGTCAGACCTACCCGACGAGGCGATTCTCGCGCAGGAGGCGCTGCGTACGTGGCTCAGGTCCATGGGATGCGAGGTGCCCAATGAGGCGCGGCTCGTGGAGTTCCTACGCCAGCTCAGGGGCAGTGAAGGTGGTCTCCTGGAGATGGACCAGTACCTGCTGCAGCGCTATCGGCATCGCCTCTATTGCCGACCCCACGGCGCCGACGAGGTGCCCTCGCCGGTGACTCTGGAGGCAAGTGGTCGGTTCCCTTGGGCAGACGGGAGTCAAGTCCATGTGAAAGGCGTAGAGCGCGCGGAACAAGGGCTGCGCCTGCGGACGCGCGGGCCTGGAGACCGCATAAAGCTTGCTGACGGCCATCACCACGACTTGAAGAAAGTGTTCCAGGATCACGGACTGCCACCGTGGTGGCGCCACCAGATTCCGCTGCTGTGCAGCGCCGGGTCGCAGGGCGAAAGGGTCCTTGCCGTGGGGCACCTCGCGCGCGCTCCTGAGGCGATCGCGAGGGGGCTAAGTTTGGACTGGGAGGCGCCTGTTTTTCGCCCCTGAGCAGCCTTTTGCGCCGGCCATTGATTGAGGCGCCGACCGCTTTCTGGTAATCTGACTTCCCATCTTTCGCAGGTCACGGGCACGAATTTAGAGCGGTCCTGCTCAGTCCCGAGACAGCGTCAATTCAGCGCCAGTTCGGCGTTACTGCAGCGTGATGCAGCATTAGAGCAGCGACCTCTCGCGGCCGTGCGGCGTCAAAAGGAAATTGAGTCATGACGCGTTTGGTCTTTGTGACAGGTGGTGTAGTTTCTTCTCTCGGCAAGGGAATTGCAGCGGCCTCACTGGCAGCAGTGCTGGAGGCACGCGGGCTCAAGGTCACACTCCTCAAACTCGATCCGTATATCAACATTGATCCAGGCACTATGAGTCCCTTCCAGCATGGGGAAGTGTTTGTTACGGATGATGGCGCAGAAACTGATCTCGACCTGGGCCACTACGAGCGCTTTACTCGGGCCACCATGACTCGGGGCAATAACTTCACAACGGGACGCGTGTACAACGAAGTGCTGGCCAAAGAGCGCCGCGGCGATTACCTCGGCGGCACGGTACAGGTCATCCCTCACATCACCGACGAGATAAAGCGTCGCGTCCTGGCCGGCGCCGCCGATGCGGACGTCGCGGTTGTGGAAATCGGCGGCACGGTTGGTGATATCGAAGGCCTGCCGTTTCTGGAAGCCGCCCGTCAGCTCAAGGTCGAAATGGGCTCCTCGCGCGCACTCCTGATGCATCTGACGCTGGTGCCCTACATTGCGACTGCCGGTGAAATCAAAACCAAGCCGACGCAGCACTCCGTGAAAGAGCTGCGCTCCATTGGTCTGCAGCCCGACGTCTTGCTTTGCCGCTCCACGGTACCGATCGAAGACGGTGCCTGCCGCAAGATTGCGCTGTTCACCAACGTCGAGGAGAGGGCAGTGATCCCACTACTTGACGCCGACTCCATCTATCGCATCCCCGCGGCCCTGCATGCCAACGGCCTCGATGACTTTGTGATTGAGCGTTTCAACCTCGACTGCGATGACGTGGATCTCAGCGAATGGGATGAAGTGTTGCAGCGCGAAGGCGCAGATCGCCAGGCATCGGTCCGGGTTGCCATGGTTGGCAAATACATGGAGCTGCCCGACGCCTATAAATCACTGAATGAGGCCCTATCGCACGCGGGGCTGCAAACCCTCACGGATGTCGACGTCGAGTATGTCGAAGCAGAAGACATCGAGCGCGACGGCACGCGGGTGCTCGAGGGTGTCGATGCGATCCTCGTGCCGGGCGGCTTTGGCGATCGCGGTGTTGAAGGCAAGATTGAGGCGGTCCGCTATGCCCGCGAAAACGATATTCCGTTCCTTGGCATCTGTTTGGGCATGCACGTCGCGCTCATCGAATACGCGCGCAATCGCTGTGGCCTGGAAGGCGCTCACTCCACGGAAATGAAGCGGGACACGCCGCATCCGATCGTGGCGCTTATCACCGAATGGCAAAACGCCGATGGCAGCACAGAGCAACGGGACGAAAGCTCCGATCTGGGTGGCACCATGCGTCTTGGCTCGCAGCCTTGTCATCTGGTGGAGGGCTCGCGAATTCGCGAGATCTATGGCAACGACGTCGTGCACGAACGCCATCGTCACCGCTACGAAATCAACGACAACTATGTGAAGACGCTGCAGGACAACGGCATGGTCATCGCAGGCTGGTCTGAGGACAAGAGCCTGGTCGAGATGATAGAGCTCCCGGAGCACGCCTGGTTCGTGGCCTGCCAGTTTCACCCGGAGTTTACTTCGCGACCCCGGGGCGGACATCCGCTCTTCACCAGCTACATTCAGGCTGCGGTGCAGCATGCGGCGGGCAACCGCCGTGCTCAAGACACGGCGGTCGGCTGACTTATGGCGATGGTTGAAGTCGGCGATCTGCGCATCGCCAACCAGGAACCCTTCGTTCTTCTGGGCGGCGTGAACGTTCTCGAGGATATGGATTTTGCTCTTCGCGTAGCGGAAGAGTATGTGAAGGTGTGCGGCGAGCTGCAGATCCCCCTGGTGTTCAAGGCTTCCTTTGACAAAGCTAACCGATCGTCGATCCATTCATTTCGAGGCCCCGGGCTCGAAGAAGGCTTGAAGATCCTTGCCGCGGTGAAACACACCTTCGGAGTTCCAGTGATCACGGATGTGCATACACCGGAGCAGGCAGCCCCGGCTGCTGAGGTCTGTGACATTCTTCAGTTGCCCGCGTTTCTGGCGCGTCAGACTGATTTGGTGCGCGAAATGGCGCAGACCGGCGCCGCCATCAACATCAAGAAGCCCCAGTTTCTATCGCCTTCGCAGATGACCAACATCGTTGAGAAGTTTCGCGAATGCGGCAATGAACGGCTCATGCTCTGCGAGCGCGGGTCCAACTTCGGTTACGACAACCTTGTAGTCGATATGCTCGGTTTCGGCGTCATGCGTCAGGCGACCGGTGATCTGCCGCTCATCTTCGATGTGACACACGCACTGCAGTGCCGCGATCCCATGGGTGCTGCTTCAGGGGGACGTCGGTCGCAGGTCTTAGAGCTGGCGCGCTCAGGAATGGCGCTCGGGCTCGCCGGGCTTTTCCTCGAATCCCATCCGGACCCCGATAAAGCGCTGTGCGATGGGCCCAGCGCGCTACCCCTCGCGCTCCTCAAGCCGTTTCTGGAGCAGGTGAAGGCGGTGGATGAGTTGGTTAAAAGCCTGCCGGCGGTCGTCATCAACTGATCGTCAGGTTGCGGTCCACCGCCGTATAATTTTCAACTTGGTTTTTCTTCAGGGAGTTTCTTTCGCATGAGTTCGATTGCAGAGGTGAGGGGATTCGAAGTACTCGATTCCCGGGGTAATCCCACGGTCATGGCGGAGGTTACTCTCGACGGTGGTGCGACCGGGTCCGCCTGCGCACCCTCTGGTGCTTCCACCGGTTCCCGGGAGGCGCTGGAGCTGCGTGATGGCGACGGAGATCGTTACCTGGGTAAGGGCGTACAAAAAGCCGTCGGGAACGTGAACGGTTCCATCCGTGACGCGCTCCTGGGTTCAGCTGCGGCCGATCAGAGGTCCCTCGATGACACCCTGTTGTCGTTGGACGGTACCGACAATAAAGCCAGCCTCGGCGCCAATGCGATGCTGGCCGTATCGCTGGCGGCGGCGAAGGCTGCCGCAGCGGCTAACGGCAAGC
The DNA here is from genome assembly GCA_038750875.1 of Pseudomonadota bacterium. Lineage (GTDB taxonomy): Bacteria > Pseudomonadota > Gammaproteobacteria > Pseudomonadales > Halieaceae > Congregibacter. Next base: position 153,842 of record JBCDGU010000006.1, read on the forward strand.
CTCTTTACGAACACATCGCCGAACTCTATGGCCGCGGCAGTCTATCCATGCCCGTCCCCATGATGAATATTCTTAATGGCGGTGAGCATGCCGACAACAATGTCGATATTCAGGAGTTTATGGTTCAGCCCGTGGCGGCCACGAGCTTCGCCGAGGCCCTGCGCTGCGGCGCGGAGATATTCCACCAGCTCAAAAAAGTCCTTTCGGCCCAGGGTCTGAATACCGCCGTGGGTGACGAGGGTGGTTTTGCGCCCAATCTCCCGTCTAACGATGCTGCATTGGAAATGATTGCCGAAGCCGTGGGCAAAGCGGGCTACACGCTGGGTACCGATGTGACCTTGGCTCTCGACTGCGCGGCCTCCGAGTTCTACAGCGACGGCGTCTACCGTCTCGCCGGTGACGGCCGTAGTTTTGACAGCGAAGAATTTGGCGCGTATCTCGAAAAGCTCGTGGACGCCTATCCCATTCTTTCCATTGAGGATGGTCTCGATGAGTCCGACTGGGATGGATGGAAGTCTCTGACGAACCGTCTCGGTGAACGTATCCAGCTGGTAGGCGACGATCTTTTCGTGACCAATACGAAAATACTGAAAGAGGGCATTGATCGCGGAATTGCGAACTCCATCCTGATCAAACTCAACCAGATCGGCACGCTGTCCGAGACCCTCGATGCCATCGCTATGGCGGCCGATGCTGGTTACACCTCGGTCATCTCGCATCGAAGTGGAGAAACAGAAGACACCACAATTGCCGATCTCGCCGTAGCCACCGGTGCCGGCCAGATCAAAACGGGTTCCCTGTGTCGCTCCGACCGCGTGGCCAAGTACAACCGCTTGCTTCGCATTGAAGCGGACTTAAACGGCACAGCGCCCTATCGTGGCCGTGCGGAGTTTGCCCGCTGAGGCCTACGGATTGCGCTGGCTCGTTGGCATCCTCGCGCTACTGCTGGTTTATCTCCAGTATCAGCTGTGGATGGGCGAAGGTGGCCGCATGGAATTGCGGGACCTCAGGCGGCAGGCCGCCGACTATGAACGTGAAAACGCGTTGCTCAGAGAGCGAAATGCAGAGCTTGCCGAGCAGGTGATGGACCTTAAAACCGGCAATACGGTTCTAGAGCAGCGTGCGCGCGAAGAACTCGGCCTCACTCAGAAAGACGAGGTTTACTACCAGTTTGTAGAACCGGACGAGCGTCCCGCACCGGTTCCGGACGATACACCGTGAGTCGCCTCTTAGCCGTGGTGCCGGCGGGGGGGAGTGGTTCTCGCATGGCGGTTCCCACGCGCAAGCAATTTCTTGAGATTGGTGGACGCAGCCTGTTGGAGTGGAGTGTTGCGGCGCTTCTTGAGCGCGATGACTTGACGCAGTGTGCAGTGGCACTGCCTGCTGGCGAAGTCGTATCGCAGGAAAGTACGGTGCTCAGCGATCCGCGAGTGCGTGTCTGTGAAGGTGGTGTGACGCGGGCGGATTCTGTGCTCGCGGGTATCAAGGCCCTGGGTGCCGACGATGGTGATTGGGTCCTCGTTCATGACGCCGCGAGGCCTTGCCTGGCGGCCGAGGATTTAGATCGCCTGATTGGCCGGGTCACGGAGATGGACGTGGGTGGTCTGCTGGCAGTGCCGGTGACCGACACCATTAAACGCGCCGACGAGGCGCAGCGCGTATCCGGTACCGTCGATCGTCGAAGCCTGTGGCGGGCGCAGACGCCTCAGATGTTCCGCGTGCTGCGACTGCAGCAGGCGCTAGAGCACTGCGCGCAAAAAGGGTTGCCGGTGACCGATGAAGCTTCGGCCATGGAGGCCTTTGGTGAACCCGTACAATTGGTAGAAGGCAGCGTGAACAATCTGAAAGTCACCTATCCCGAAGATATGGCCCTGGCGACTCATTGGCTGATGCCGTCATCGAATCTGACCGGAGTAGCGTGATGCGCATCGGTCACGGCTTTGATGTACACGCTTTCGGTGAGTCTGTGACGGGTACCGTCGATCTCACGCTTGGGGGCGTTCCCGTGCCTTATGATCGACCGTTGATCGCCCATTCCGATGGTGACGTGGTGCTCCACGCCCTCAGTGACGCAATTTTGGGTGCCCTTGCCGCTGGCGACATCGGTCAGCATTTTGCGGATACAGATTCAGCAAATGAGGGAATGGATAGCCGTGACATTCTCCGTCACTGCGCTGGCCTGATGACGGATGCCGGGCTGCGCCTCGGGAATGCCGATGTCACCATCATTGCTCAGGCGCCAAAAATGGCGCCCCACACCTCGGCAATGATTGAAACTATTGCCCAAGATCTTGCTGTGGATGCATCGCAGGTGAGCGTGAAGGCGACCACGACGGAAAGACTGGGCTACGTTGGCCGCGAGGAAGGCATTGCTGCGCATGCCGTGGTGTTGTTGGTCTCATGAGACGCTCGTCGGACATATCGGGCATCGGTATGACATCCCAGCGTACACGGGAGCGTCTTGTGCAGCGCCTGGTAGAGCAGGGCATCACCAACATCGGTGTGCTGGATACCATGCGAAATGTGCCGCGCCATTTGTTCCTTGATGAGGCCATGGCCCATCGCGCCTACGAAGATACGGCGCTGCCCATTGGCTATCAGCAGACTCTGTCCCAGCCTTACATCGTGGCGAGAATGACCGAGCTTCTCATGGAGGGGCGTACTCCCGAACGTGTGCTGGAGATTGGCAGCGGCTCGGGTTACCAGAGCGCCGTACTCGCCGGGCTGGTGGGCGAGGTCTTTGCGCTGGAGCGTATCAAGCCCCTGCTACAAGCTGCGCGCAAGCGGATGCGGCAGCTGAAGCTCCGCAATGTCCAAATGCGCCATGGAGATGGCTATGACGGATGGGCGTCCCAGGCGCCCTTCGATGGCATCCTGGCGGCGGCAGCACCGGAAAATGTACCTGCAATTCTCCTTGAGCAACTGGGCCCAGGAGGTCGACTGGTGATGCCCGTAGGCGGTCGCGATCAGACGCTGGTGGTGATCGAGCGAACCGACTCAGGGTTCGAACGCCGGAACGTGGAGCCTGTTCGTTTTGTACCTCTGGTCCCGGGGATCGGCAATGGTTGAGGGCGCATCGAGGCATCACAGCCTAATCCCAGGCGTTTTTCTTCGCGGCGTGCTCATGGGTGCTGCAGATATTGTTCCCGGCGTCTCGGGCGGCACCATGGCATTTATTACGGGCATCTATCATCGCCTGTTGGCGGCCGTCAGTGCTGTCGACCCTGCTTTCGCGAAGCTGGTATTAGCGCGGCGCTGGCGTGAAGCCTGGATTTACTGTGACGGCGCTTTTCTGCTGACACTGCTCGGTGGAATTGCGGTGAGCGTCTTCTCCCTGGCGCGCTTGATCACCCATCTTCTGGAAACCCAGCCGCTGCTTGTGTGGTCCTTGTTCTTCGGACTGATCTTGGGGTCGGCCGTGACGCTCACGCGTCACGTGGATCAATGGTCGGCCAGCGCCGTTGTGGGGCTGTTGTTAGCCGCAGCAGTCGCCGCGGGCATTGCCTTTGCCCCCGATATGGCCTTGCCGGACAGCTCCGTCAGCTTTTTCTTTGCCGGCTTCGTTGCGATCTGCGCGATGATCCTTCCCGGAGTTTCAGGAAGCTTCCTGTTGGTGCTGCTGGGTATGTACGAGCGAGTGCTGACCGCCATCGAGACGCTGGACCTGTTGCAGATACTCGTTTTTGCCGCGGGTGCGGGCTCAGGTTTGCTGGTGTTTTCGCGGCTCCTGAATCTGCTGCTCGCGCGCTATCACGCCATTACACTGGCGTCGCTAACAGGATTTCTTTTTGGCTCTCTGACCGTCGTTTGGCCGTGGAAGCTGGGAGACGAGGGGGCTATGCAGCCGGCGATGCCTGGGGCCTATGCCGCAGAGTTAGGTGGTAGCCAGCTGCTGCCCTGTCTCGCTTTAATGGCGGTTGGCCTTGCGCTTGTTGCCCTGCTCGAGAGTCGTTGGGGTGGCCTCGAGCGTTAAATCCATCAGGGCGGTAGGAGTTCTCCTTCTCGCTCTCGGCTTCCTGACGGGTTGTGGCAGCAGTCCGCCGGCACCGATCGTCGATCACAGCGCACCGGGAGCGAGCGAACGCGTTAGCCGTTACGTTGTGCTCCGCGGCGATACGCTGTATTCCATTGCCTTTCGATACGGCCTCGAATTTCGACGCTTGGCTGCGGCCAATAGCATTGGGGCTCCCTACACGATTTATCCGGGCCAAACGCTGGTGCTGGCCGAAGCTGATGTGCCAGCGGCAGTGGTGCCGGTGAAGCGTGCTGCAGCTCCGCCGTCGTCCACGTCGAAGGCGTCTTCGAGCAGCAGCACGCGCACAAAACCCACTGTAAAGCCCACGACAACCACACCAACACCGGCGTCCAACTCGACATCGACCGCAGCGAAAGGCAGCGCAGCGACGTCGTCCTCTACGTCCCAAGCTAACAAGCCCGCAAACGTTGCTGTAAGTCGCTGGCAATGGCCTGCATCTGGCCCTGTGCTCCGTCGATTCGATGGAGAGCTCCGCAAAGGTATCGATATTGGCGGTTCCCGCGGTGATCCTGTGAAGGCGACGGCGGGAGGGCAGGTCGTATATGCCGGAACTGCGATCGCAGGGTATGGGCTGATGCTGATCGTCCGACACAACGACGAGTATCTTAGCGCCTACGGCCATAATGACAGCCTCCTGGTGGCCGAGGGCGATACGGTGCGCGCCGGACAACAGGTAGCAACCCGCGGCAGCTCCGGCACCGACGCTATAAAACTCCACTTCGAGATTCGGCGTCGCGGTCGTCCTGTCGATCCGCTCTCTCTTTTACCTCGTCGCTGACACCGCGCTTGTTTTCTCAACATTCGCTGCGCTAAGCTGAACGGCCCCGCGGAGATCGGCAGGCCCTATCGGGCGATTCGGCCCCGGCGCGTGGGCAACCACGGGACTCACGTCCATGGGCAGATCGAAGGTGCATGCGGACGGCGATGCTCACACCACGGGTGGGGGTCGACGACAGCGGCGCAGTCAGCCGGAAGTTGCGGAGCTGGCGGGGGAGGCCTTGGCTGCCCTTGATGCCGCCGACGGCGCAGCAGCGACCCGGTCAGAATGTGCTGCAGCAGCCCCCGAGGCCGAAGGCGCTCCAGACGATCCGCCGAGCAAGGCCCCTGTAAAAGACGCTCCTCTAAAAGACGCCCCTGACGATGCCGAACTGGCCGCTGCAGACGCGGAAGTCGAGGCGGTCTCCAGCGAAAGCTCCTCTTCCTCTACAACCAAGAACTCAGCAGACGCCGAAGATCCCGATGACGGTCGTGAATCCGACATCACACTGGACCCCACCCAGCTTTACCTCAATGAGATTGGCTTCGTTCCATTACTGACCGCGGACGAAGAGAAGTACTACGCGCGGCTGACCCAGAAAGGCGACGAATCGGCCCGCAAGAGGATGATCGAGAGCAATCTGCGTCTGGTGGTGAAGATCGCCCGTCGTTATCTTCACCGCGGCATGAGCCTTTTGGATCTGATCGAGGAGGGAAATCTCGGTCTCATGCGTGCCGTTGAAAAGTTTGATCCAGAGCGCGGCTTTCGATTTTCCACCTACGCTACCTGGTGGATTCGTCAGACGATCGAGCGCGCCATTATGAACCAGGCCCGCACCATTCGCCTGCCGATTCACGTTGTCAAAGATCTCAACGGGTGTTTGCGTGCTGCCCGAGAATTGACACAACAGCTCGACCACGAGCCAACGACCAATGAGATCGCCGACAAGATTGAAAAGCCCGCGAAAGAAGTGTCGCGACTCCTTGGCCTCAACGAACGGGTCAGTTCTGTCGATGCTCCCCTGGGCCCCGACAGCGATGCTTCGGTCGTGGAAACTATCGCCGATGACGGTGGACGCGACCCCGCTGAGCAGCTGCAGGACGATCTCATACACGAGAGCATCACGGCCTGGCTTTCACAGCTTACGGAGAAGCAGCGTGAGGTTGTGGTTCGACGCTTCGGTCTACTTGGATACGATAGCTGTACCCTCGAAGAGGTGGGGCAGGAGATTGGCCTCACCCGCGAGCGGGTACGCCAAATCCAGGTAGAGGCTCTCAAACGCCTGCGGCGTGTGCTCGAACGCCAGGGTCTTTCTGCGGACGCCCTGCTGCAGCAGTAATCGCCCACCGGTGTGGTGTCGCCGGTTTTCTACAAATCCATTTGCGGAACCACGCTAAACAGCGTGCAGGATGGCTTTTGAGCTGCGAGCTGTGTCTGTAACCCCAGAGTGCCGCGTTCCAGCATCCGCCAAAGGCGTGCGGGAAGGTGTACCGGGATTAAGCGGGCTGTGGAGAGATGTTCCGGGATCGGAGGTGGGTACGGCGCGCGCGACTAGCGCTCTAGCAAGGCGAGTTTGCCGGGCTTGCCCGCCCACTCTTCGGCATCGGCCGGCGCGTCTTTCATTTCGGTGATGTTCGGCCACACTTCCGCCAGTTCGGCGTTCAGCTCCTGGAACACCTGTTGATCGTCTGGAAGCTCATCTTCCGAATAGATGGCATCAACGGGGCATTCGGGCTCGCACAGGGCGCAGTCGATGCACTCATCGGGGTGAATCACGAGAAAGTTGGGGCCTTCGTAGAAGCAATCTACGGGACAAACCTCAACGCAATCCGTGTGCTTGCACTTGATGCAATCTTCACCAACGACAAATGTCATAACAGCAATTCCTTGATTGATAACTGTGGCCGCTGTGATCGCGAGAGCCCCGACCGCGGCGCGGGGCGAATTTTAGCGATATGCCTCGACGATTAGAAGCACAGAACTGAATGGCTAAAGTTTGTCCTTCAGAGTGTAGAGAAACTGCAGCGCCTCCCGCGGAGTGAGGCTGTCTGGGTCTGCCTCCTCGAGTGCGGCGACCACCGGATGATCCGCGGTCGCGGAAAACAGATCGCCCTGCGGTGTCAGCTCCACAGGCACCGTCGGCTGCGCTCCACTGGATTCGAGCTCTCCGAGCTTCGCCGATGCAGCGCTGAGGACCTGAGCAGGAACGCCCGCAAGCTTGGCCACCTGAAGGCCGAAGCTCCGACTCGCCGGGCCCTCCTGGATGCGGTGCATAAACACGACATGATCGCGATGTTCGACCGCATCAAGGTGCACGTTCGCCACCGCATTGAGGGTCGTCGCGAGAGCGGTAATCTCGAAGTAATGAGTGGCAAAAAAGGTAAAGGATTTGCGCTGCTCCGCCAGGTGCACGGCGGCGGCCCAGGCTAGGGAAAGACCGTCAAAGGTGCTGGTGCCGCGTCCAATCTCATCCATGAGCACCAGACTGCGCGGAGTCGCATTGTGGAGGATGTTCGCAGTTTCCGTCATCTCAACCATGAAGGTAGATCGTCCGCTGGCGAGATCATCGGAGGCCCCAATGCGCGTGAAGATGCGATCCACCGTGGACAACTGTGCGGCCCGGGCTGGCACGAAACAGCCCACGTGCGCCAGTAGCACGATGAGCGCGTTCTGACGCATATAGGTCGACTTACCTCCCATGTTAGGGCCGGTAATCAGCAGCATGCGGCGATCATCGTTCAGTAAGGTGTCGTTGGCGATGAACGGCTCTTCAAGAACCTGCTCGATGACAAGGTGGCGGCCCTGATCTATCTCCAGTAGCGGCGTTTCACTAAAGGTGGGGCGGTTTAGGTCAAGGCTGAGGCTGCGCTCCGCCAACGTACTTACCAGATCCACCTCGCCGATGGCTGCGGAAAACGCGCGCAGCGCCTGGAGGTCTTCCTGAAGTCGCTCGACGAGTTCTTCATACAACCGCTTCTCGCGACTCAGGGCCCGGCTCTTGCTTGAGAGCGCCTTATCTTCAAACTCCTTGAGCTCCGGCGTGATGAAGCGCTCGACGTTCTTTAGCGTCTGGCGCCGCTGATACTCCCCTGGTGCTTCGTTAGACTGGCTGCGGCTGAGCTCGATGTAATAGCCGTGGACTCGGTTGTACCCAACCTTGAGGGACGCAAGGCCCGTGCGTTCTCGTTCCCGCGTCTCTATGGCCACCAGTACGTCGGCGGCGTTTTCGCTGATGGAGCGGAGCTCGTCGAGTTGTTCGTCGTAGCCCGCGGCGATAACGCCACCGTCGCGTATGACGACGGGCGGGTTCTCGATAATGGCTCGATCGAGGAGAGCGACCAGCTCGTCAAAATCACGAAGGGCGCCCCGCAGAGCTTCGATGATTTGAGTCCCCGGTGACGGCAGGGCTTCTCGTAGCTGTGGGGAGGCTTGAAGCGAGAGTAGAAGACGAACCAGATCGCGGGGACGAGCGCTGCCCAGGGCGATGCGCGTAACGATGCGCTCTATATCGCCAATGGGTTTTAAAAGAGTTCGCAGCGTCTCAAAGGTGTAGTTTTCCCGGAACGCTTCCAGCGCATCGAGGCGCGCTTCCAACGCGTCGATTTTCGTGACGGGCCGATGCAGTCGCCGGCGGAGCAGACGGCGGCCCATGGGCGTGGAGCAGGTGTCCATCGCCGCCAGCAGCGTGTGTTCTTCGCCGCCGGTCAGGTTTCGGTCGATCTCGAGATTCCGACGCGTCGCTGCGTCCATCAGTACGCTGTCTTCACGGGCTTCAACGGCCATCTCGGTGATGTGTAGCAGCTGGCTGCGCTGCGTGTCACGGACGTAGCTCAACAGGCAACCTGCGGCGGCAACGGCCAAAGGCAGCGCATCACATCCGAATCCTCTCAGGTCGTGAGTTTGGAATTGCTCACACAGGTTGCGCTCGGCAGCCGCCAAATCGAATTCCCAGGCCGGTTGCGAGCGTGCGCCCGCATGCTTGACCACTTCTGCCTGCACCAGCTCTTCGTGATAGAGAATTTCCGCGGGGTCCAGGCGCTCCAGCTCCGCCTCAAGGGCTTCTTCATCGTCCAACTCCGCCACCCGAAAGCGGCCGCTCCCAAGATCCAGATGCGCAATGCCGAAGCGTCCTTGTGATCCATTCACCGACAGCAGTAGTCGTTCCCGTCGTTCATCCAGAAGGGCTTCGTCGCTGAGCGTCCCCGGCGTAACAACGCGCACGACCTTTCGCTCTACCGGACCTTTTGCCGTGGCGGGATCGCCGATTTGCTCGGCAATGGCAACACTGACACCCGCTTTGACCAGTCGCGCCAGGTACGATTCTGCGGCGTGATAGGGCACGCCCGCCATGGGAATGTCCTCGCCGGCTGATTTGCCGCGAGCCGTCAGCGTGATGTCGAGGAGTTCAGCGGCGCGGTGAGCATCGTCGTAGAAAAGCTCGTAAAAATCGCCCATGCGATAGAACAGCAGTTCATTGGGATGCTCCCGTTTGATGGCCAGGAACTGCTGCATCATGGGTGTGTGTTGGGTGCTATCGGCGGGCAAGGCGGTGGCGTATTCGCAAGTAAACGCGAAGTGTAAGACATGGCAGGACACCGCGGCCAGTGAGCCGCGAATTCACGCCTTTCCTTGAACTTTCAGCAGGTCTGTAGCACTGTGCTTACCATCCTAAGGGTGGTTTTTCATGGGAATTGAGATCCATCGAACGCGCTTCACTGCGACGGACCGCAGCAACTTTCAGCGCCGTCTCGACGAACAGCTTGAGAAGCTGTCAGAACTCCTAGGACGCCGCGAGTTTGGCCGGGGGCAACAGACTATCGGTGCCGAACTGGAGCTTTATGTGGTCGATGAGCAGGGTCTTCCAGCGATGCTCGGGCCGCAGCTTCGCGAGGAGTCCTTAGACCCCCAGGTGGCCCTCGAGCTCAACCGCTATAACCTTGAGCTCAATCTCAGCGTTCAGTCACCGGCCGCGCTCGGTTTCCGGCTTATGGAGCAGGAGATTCGCGAGAAGCTTTCGATGCTATCGGGCATCGCCTCGACTCACGCCGCATCCCTGGCGTGTGTGGGCATACTGCCGACGCTGCGACCCTCGGACTTCGGCGCTCATGCGGTCACGCCCACGCCGCGCTACGACGCATTAACCGCCAATCTGCTCGAGCATCGTGGAGCCTCTTTCCATATCGATATCAACGGGGCTGACCCGCTGCAGATGGCAATGGCGGACATCACTCTTGAAGGCGCCAATGCATCTTTTCAGGTGCATTTGCGGGTCGCTCCTGATGAATTTGTAGACACCTTTAATGCGATTCAGCTCTCTGCGCCCATCGTCCTGGCCTGCAGCGGTAACAGCCCTTCCCTCTTTGGACACCAGTTATGGGATGAAACTCGGGTGCCATTGTTCAAGCAGGCGGTTGATACCCGCCACATGGATCGATACCGCTGGAGTGAGCCCGCGCGAGTCGCCTATGGGTATGGCTGGGCAAGACGGTCGCCCCAGGAGCTCTTTGAGCAGACCGTGCGGCTTTATCCACCGTTGCTGCCCGCCTGCGGTGAAGAGGAGCCCATGCCTCCGCCCGGGATTGCGCCGCGACTTGCAGAACTGCGTCTGCATCTGAGTACCGTTTGGCAATGGAATCGTCCGGTGTATGACGATACAGATGGCGGGCACCTGCGCATCGAGATGCGCGCATTACCCTCGGGGCCTACAGCGATTGATATGGTAGCCAATGCCGCTTTTCAGGTGGGTCTGGCCATTGGTCTGCGGGATCGCATGGACCGCCTGGCGTCGGCTATTCCGTTTTCTCACTCCGAGTACAACTTCTACCGGGCTGCACAACAGGGGCTGGCGGCACGCCCTGTTTGGCCGAATCTCCGCCAGCACGGCCTTGCGGAGGCTGCCGTTACGGATGTCATCGCCGATCTGCTGGGCACCGCTAGTGACGGACTCGCATCCCTGCGGGTTGCGCAGGACGATCGAGATCGGTACCTCGGCGTGATCGAACAGAGATTACAGACTCGCCAGACCGGTGCTTCTTGGCAGCGGCAGGCCACCGAGGCGCTCATGGAGCGGGGACTCGGTAAATCAGCTGCGCTGGCAGCCATGCTGGAGATTTATCAGCAAAACTCTGCGGGCAATGAGCCCGTCGCACAGTGGACGCCGCTCTAAACCAGCCCGTATACCGTTCATTCCGGTGTCTAAATCCAGTCGAAGACGGCTGCCAATAGGGTGCGGGTCCGTCGGTGCTCGAGGATTTCTGGAACCTGTCGCCAATGACGACATGTGACGTCACATGTCGTGTTTTCGATGGGTTTTACCCCCTTAAGATGGTTGCAATCGCGCCACAAACCACTGATTATACGTACAGTAGTTTGCGCAGGGCGAAACGCAGGCTTCCAACGCTGCCAACGTCGAGAAATAGGGTGTCGCCAAGCCTCTGAGAAGGCGCTGAGACCTCAAGTAAGGGTTCAAGCAAAGTTTCAAGCAAAGTTTCAACCAAAGTTTCAACCAAGGGCTTAACTAAAGACCATCCCGCTGGGAAGAGGAGCACAACATGGACGCGAATAAAGAGAAAGCACTGGAAGCCGCGCTGGGCCAGATCGAACGTCAGTTCGGCAAGGGCACCGTGATGCGCATGGGTGATAATGAGCAGACGGCGATCCCTTCGATCTCCACCGGCTCCCTTGGGCTCGACATTGCGCTGGGCATCGGCGGTCTTCCTAAAGGCCGGATCTGTGAAATCTTCGGGCCAGAATCATCGGGTAAAACGACTCTGACCCTGCAAGTCATCGCCGAAGCCCAGAAAGCCGGCGGCACCGCCGCGTTTATCGACGCTGAGCATGCTCTCGATCCCATCTATGCGGAAAAGCTCGGTGTCCAGATTGATGATCTCATCGTGTCTCAGCCGGACACGGGGGAGCAGGCCCTTGAAGTCGCCGAGATGCTGGTGCGTTCCGGTGCTGTCGACGTGCTGGTTGTAGACTCCGTCGCCGCTTTGACCCCCCGCGCGGAGATCGAAGGCGACATGGGAGATTCTCACGTTGGTCTTCAGGCGCGACTCCTGAGCCAGGCCATGCGCAAGCTCACTGCGACGATCAAGCAAACAAACTGTCTGGTGATCTTCATCAACCAGATCCGCATGAAGATCGGCGTCATGTTCGGCTCACCAGAAACCACGACCGGTGGTAATGCCCTCAAGTTCTACTCTTCCGTCCGCCTGGACATCCGCCGCATTGGCGCTGTGAAAGAGGGCGATGAGGTGGTCGGTAATGAGACCCGCGTAAAAGTCGTCAAAAACAAGGTCTCGCCGCCGTTCAAGCAGGCCGAGTTTCAGATCATGTACGGGCGCGGCATCTATCGCACGGCGGAACTCATCGACTGGGGGGTCAAGCTGAATCTCGTCGATAAATCTGGCGCCTGGTATGCCTACAAAGGCGACAAGATTGGCCAGGGTAAAGCGAACGCCGCAAAGTTCCTGCAGGACAACCCTGCGGTGGGTAGCGAGATTGAGGGCCTGATACGAAGCCAGCTTCTTGATACACCCAAGCCAGCGGAAGCCGAGGACACGGCGGAAGCAGAGAGCGACGCTGAGTAAACCACTTACCGTTGAGCTTCGGTAGTAGCGGCCGGTCCTGACTCCACCGGCCAACCCTCAAGGCGCTGGGGTATCCTCTTCCCCTTACCATTACTCCGGCGCCTTTTTTAGCCTCCTTTCACTGTGCCCAAAGTTGTCAAAGCGCCGCGTCATGCACTGGTGGATCTCCTGTCGAGACGGGAGCACTCGCAGCGCGAACTCTTGCGGAAGTTATCCAGACGCTTCGACCCTGATGAACTCAATGAAGCGATCGATGTGCTGGCCGAGGAAGGCCTGCAAAGCGACCACCGATTTGCCGAAAGCTTTACGCGGGAGCGGATGATGCGGGGCTATGGCCCGAGCCGTATCGAAGTTGAGTTGCGCGAGCGGGGTGTCGCGTCGGCGATAGCATCGACGGTCCTCAACGATGTTCCAGACGCAGCGGAAACTTCCTGGCTGGAGCAGGCCGTGGCCCTGGTGCATCGGAAGTACGGTGAGCGGCCGCCCAATGATCTTCCTGAGAAGGCACGGCGCATGCGTTTTCTGGCGCGGCGCGGCTTTGGTGATCTTGCGGCCGAGGTCGTGGGCGATCCCCGCTAGGAGTCTGCCTCCTCGCGCTAACGATGATCACAGCAAGCACGAAGGCTTATGCTGGTAGATCCGCTACGCTGCGTGCGCCCATTGGATCTGTTGCATTCTTAGGGATTGAGCAGCGCGTCGCGCAGCTTTGAGGCCCACGCCTGCAGGGCGCGAGTATTTTCGGGCCCCGTACGCATTAACTGCTTGTGAAGATCGCTGGCCTTTTCAAGGGCTGGGTCTTCGTAGGCCCACAGAGCCCCTTTGCTGACCAACGCAGGGGGGCTTTCGACGACGGGAGCTGCGATTAAACCGTCGAGGGCGGCGATGAGCGTATTGTCGAGGTCTTCGGCGGGGTAACCCAACAAAGCGTAGGCATTGCTAAGCTGATCGCGATAGCTATGGAAAAAGCGCGCGAGCGACTCCGTGGGGAGCGCCGTGATGGATCCCACCAGACCGTTGTAGCGTGCATAACCGGCGGGGTCCGTTCGATAGGTCGCTCCTTCACGGGTTGTTTCGAAGCGCCCCGTCGGACGAGGGATGGCTAGCGTTCGCAGGGGCACGAATCCGCGGGCCAGCTGATCGAGTGCACTGACGCCGCGATCAAGCAGGAACGGTGCTGAGTAGGCCGCGGCCATGGGCTCGGGGATAGCAATACCGGCGCCGCTCACGGCCTCGCGCAGTGCTGCGTCCAGCTCCTCTGGAGTCGGCGGCTCTGGAGGAGGGGCTATAACTTCATTGGGCTCCTCCGGTTCAGCTTCGACCACCTCTTCGACTTCGGGGATGTCTGGAGCAGCTTCCACCGGGTCTGCCTGTACGGGCTCCGGGGGCGTCAGTACGGCAGGAACATTTTCTGTTGGAGCAACTTCCACCGCTGGCCGCTCATTCTCATCGCTCCCCGGCATCAGGATGTATGCACCGCCGGCAAGAATAAGTACGGCAATCGCCGTAATAATGGTTTGCGTGTTGTGCCGGCCGGACACCGACTCTTGACCAATGCGGTCACCGCGATCTGCCTGCATTTTCGTTCCCCTACGGCAATGGATGGTGCAAAGGTCGAGTTTAGGCGATGCCGTGGCGCGGTGCGACGGGCATGCAAGGATACGGCGTCCGGTAAAGCCCATTTCTGCGTCGATGAATGACTAGTGAGGCCACCCTGAGCGCACCCCTTGGGAACAGCTACTCAGCAGCGACCAATCGGTGTCGATTATTCTATAACTGGAATGCGCCGAGGAGGCTGATCTGGTTTCGCGTAAGCCATGCGCTGGGTTAACTCGGCGCGGTAGTAGCTGTCTAGCCCCGACAGGGCGACAGAGTCAGCGCGGGCGGGGTCGAGAGCACCTTCTGCGTTCAAGGCCTCATCGGGCGCTTCAATCGCCATGATCTCCCCGATAACGAAATGCGTGCCGTTGACTTCCAGCAGGTGTTCTTCTCGGAGCTTCATTTGAACTCGTACGCGTGCTTCGGCCACAAACGGCGCATCACAGCCGTCGCGAAACAAGGGACTCAGCCCAGTCGCATCGAATTCAGAGACTTCTTTAGGGTATCGAGCGGCCGTTTGATGGGCAGCATCCACGATGACCGACGTAACGTGGTTTATCGTGTAGGAACCGGTGGCCCGGATGTTAGCAAGCGTATGCCGGTCCACGCTGTCGGGCCTGAGGATCAGGGCCAGGAGCGGAGGATGAGACCCGATATGCACCAGCGAACTCATGATGGCCAAATTGGTCTGGCCATCCCTATCGACGGTACCAATGAGATTTACGGGTTTGAACCCGGTGATGGAGTTGATGAGAGCGGCCCGGCGTTGCTTCTCCAGGGCGTCGATTCCCGCCCGATCAATCCGCACCAGCGGTTTCCTCAGGCCTATTGAGCGAAGGCGCTGAGCTGTCCGACGGAGGCTGGGGCACTCCATACATTCGCCGAAAGCGAACGTTCGCCCAGATCGCGTAGACTCGATCAACGCACCAGCGGATTAGCGGCCAACGCAGGACTCTCAGGACCTGCCAGCGCGCGGTGCCCTCCCAGGCGGCGACATTGGCGTCAGCACCCCGAAGCCAGCGACCATCAGCACGCTGCAGATGAAGGGACTTGAGAAGATCGTTTCTCGAAAACGTCTGAAGCACATCGCCGTGTCCGCTACCCGGTTCGACGCCGAGATGCAGGTCGTGGACATCGATTAAGGCGATGGCATCTCCACGCTGGGCGCGGATCTCGTCTATTTCACGGCTGCAAAGTGGACAGGCACCGTCATAGTAGAGCGTGTCCCGCGCACAGTTTTCTGAACTCTCCGTGATGACTTCAGACCTTGGTGCCGCAGTTACACCCGCACTCTGGCTCGTTGCTGCCGTGACCTTTGTCTTCGCAGGTGTTCAGTCCCAGCCACTTCCATAGATAGCAGCGCCCAAAGAACGCGTTCCAGATCAGTGCTGATGCGGCCAGCAACGCTGCGTACTGGGCAATGCCGAGGGCTTCAGACTGCAAAACCCAGGCGCAGAGCACCGCCGCAAGGACGATACGGATCACGCGCTCAACTTTGCCAACGTTTTGCCTAATCATGATGACAGACGCAAATTAGTGATAATTGCTGCTTATACGGCGCTAAAGCCGCCCTGGATGGGCAGTTTGGACTCGCTTTGTGTGACATATTGATCAAATTCGTCGCAAAAAACGACGAATCTGACCTCAGCGCGGATAGTTGGAATGCAGTAACTCGATGGTCTCTTCGAACTCGCGGCAAATCTCGTCGAGAATTTCCGCCACGGGGCGCACGGATTCGATACGGCCACAGACCTGCCCGGTGAGGGGAATGGCCGCTTCCATGTCACCACCGAAGTACAGATCCTGCGGCTTTCCAAACTCTGCCATCGCATTGACATCCGGCTGCTTTTCGAGAGCGCTTGTGCGCTCCGTGCGCAGAGCTCGCAGCCCCGGAGACTGGAACCGATTGAGGAACACCGTATCGGTTTCTTCCGCCGTGACAATGGCGTTTTTCCAATTTTCGTGCACCGGGGATTCAAGGGCAGATACCATCCGAGTCCCCAACTGAACGCCCTCAGCGCCCAGGGCGAAGGCCGCCGCCATTGAACTCCCGTCGACGAAGCCACCGGCAGCAATGATGGGGACGTCGACATTGGCGCGCACCAGCGGCAGCAAAACCATGCTGGCGACGTCCTGGGGGTTCTTGAAACCGCCGCCTTCGCCGCCTTCGACAATCAGACCATCCACGCCATACTCCACGGCCTTGATGGCTGCTTTGAGATTGGGCACTACGTGGAACACCGTGAGCCCCGCCGATTTCAGCGTCTCCGTATAGCGCTCGGGGGACCCAGCAGAGGTGCTGACGAAGCGTACCCCCTGGTCGATGATGAACTGAGCGATGTCCGGATCCCGCACAAAAGCCTGCGCGATATTCACGCCGAAGGGGCGATCCGTGAGTCGGCGCATATTGCGGATTTCTTCCCGGATGATGTCTAACTCACCGGAGGAGGTTTCAATGATTCCGAGGCCCCCCGCATTGCAAACGGCAGATGCCAGCTGTGATCGGGCGATCCACCCCATGGGGGCCTGAACAACGGGAATCTCCGCGCCAGTCAGTTCCGTGACGCGATTCGAAAACTTCATTGATTAATCTCCAGTCAGTGGTCGAGGTCGTCCAACACGCGTGCCTGAGCGGCGGCAATGCGGGCGACGGGAACGCGGTAGGGGCTGCAGCTCACGTAGTCGAGCCCCAATTCGTGGCAGAAGCTGATGGAACGCGGGTCACCTCCGTGCTCTCCACAAATGCCGTACTTGATGCCCTTTTTAACGGCGCGAGAATCCTGCACGGCCATACGCATGAGCTTGCCAACGGCCCGCTGGTCCAGGGAAACGAAGGGATCGCTCTCAATAAGCTTGTTATCGAGGTATTGGGGGATGAACCGCCCCGCGTCGTCGCGGGAAAACCCGTAGGTCATCTGCGTAAGGTCGTTGGTGCCGAAACTCATAAATTCCACCGCTGAGGCCAGACGATCGGCACCGAGACAAGCTCGTGGAGTCTCCATCATCGTGCCCACGCGGTAGCGCAGGGAGACACTCTTCTCCTTGAGCTGTTTGCGAATGCCGCGATCGATGATGTCACCGATGAGACGAATCTCCCGCACGTTAATCACCAGGGGGATCATGATTTCAGGGAAAGGCTTCAGCCCTTGTTCAAGGGCATCGAGAGCGGCACCGATGATGGCTTTGACCTGCATCCGGGTGATCTCCGGGTAGACCACCGACAGGCGACACCCCCGAAATCCCAGCATGGGGTTCACTTCCATCAGATCATCTTTTGCGCGGCGCAGCGCTTCCGCAGGCTTGCCTAGTCGTTCCGCCAGACTCTGCAGGTCTTCTTCGTCGTGAGGCAGGAACTCGTGGAGCGGCGGATCTAGAAGGCGAATGGTCACGGGTAGGCCGTTCATCACCTTGAAGAGTTCGAGCATGTCGGCGCGCTGAAATTCACCCAGCGTCGCCAGATGTTTCTTGCGCTCCTTCTTGTCTTCAGAGAGGATCATCGCACGCATGTGGTCGATGCGCTCGCTACCGAAGAACATATGCTCCGTGCGACACAGACCGATCCCTTCGGCACCCAGCTCCAGCGCCTTGGCCGCGTCTTCGGGTGTTTCCGCATTGGTCCGAACTTTGAGCCGACGGTACTTATCGGCCCAGGAAAGCAGAATCTGGAAGTCCTCCGAGGTGCTCGCTTCAACTTTTGGGATATCACCAAGCATCACTTCGCCGGTGCTGCCATCCAGCGTCAGGAGGTCGCCGCGCGTAATAACGGTACCGTCCGCGGCTTCGGCGACTCCTTCCTTAATGTCGACGCGCAGGTCGCCACAGCCGGTGATGGCACAGACCCCCATTCCGCGGGCAACCACCGCAGCGTGAGACGTCATACCGCCGAGCTCCGTCAAGATGCCCTCAGCCACCTTCATGCCGTGAATATCTTCCGGCGTGGTCTCACGGCGAATAAGGATGACCTTGTGGCCGTCGGCTTCGACCTCCACTGCTTCGTCTGCCGAGAACACCGCGATGCCTGTAGCACCGCCCGGGCTGGCGGGTAAGCCGCTGGCAATGATCCGCTCTTTTGCAGTGGGGTCGACCATAGGATGGAGAAACGCTTCGACGTGCTCGGGCGAGACGCGCAGCAGCGCCTCCTTCTCAGTGATCATGCCTTCTCGCACCATCTCTACGGCGATGCGGATCGATGCCCGGCCCGTGCGCTTTCCAGCTCGCGTCTGCAGCAGGTAGAGCTGCCCCTCCTGGATCGTGAACTCAATATCCTGCATATCGCGGTAGTGTTGTTCGAGAAGCGCCTGGGTTTTATTCAGCTCCTCGTAGACCGCTGGCATGTTCCCCTGCAAAGCAGCCAGGGGTTCTGGCGTACGAATACCAGCAACGACGTCTTCACCCGCAGCATTGAACAGAACTTCGCCAAAGAACGTTCGTTCTCCCGTCGAGGGATTTCGGGTAAACGCCACGCCTGATCCAGAGTCGTCGCCGAAGTTTCCGAACACCATGGACTGCACCGTCACCGCGGTACCAAGAGAATCGGGGATGTTATTCATCTCGCGATAGACGTTGGCTCGGGGTGTGTACCAGGACCGGAACACCGCTTCCACGGCGAGCCTGAGTTGAACGAAAGGATCCTCGGGAAACTCCACCAATTCCTTAAATCGGGCAATGACTGCCCGCCAGTCTTCTGCCGTCATATCGACGTCATTGGTGTAGCCCCTGTCTGCTTTGTAGTCGGTGATGATCTCTTCGAGAGATCCTGAGTCGGCCTCAAGAACAACGTCCGCGAACATCTGAATAAAGCGCCGGTAGCTGTCGTAGGCAAAGCGTGGGTTGTTGGTACGCTTGGCCAGCCCCTCGGCAATTTCGTCGTTGATTCCAAGGTTGAGAATGGTGTTCATCATGCCGGGCATGGAGATGGGGGCACCGGAGCGCACCGAGAAGAGCAGGGGGTTTTCCGGATCACCGAAGCGCGCACCCATCTGTTTCTCAACAAGATCCAGGGCGACGCGGTACTCTTGCTCCAGCAAAGTTGGCAGCTTATTGCCGGCGTCAAAGTACTCGCGACAGGTTGGCGTCGTGATGATGAAGCCGTAGGGGACTGGCAATCCCAAAGAAGTCATCTCACAAAGATTGGCACCCTTGCCGCCCAGGAGGTCGCGGTCGTCTTTTCCGCCCTCGGTGAACAAATACACGCGCTTCGCCATGCCTCGGCCTGCCTATAAAACAAAGGGCGCTCAGTGTAACCGACGGCAGATGCCCCAGGGTGGTGCGCGTCATGAAAATAGACCTGAAAGCCTGCGTGCACCGCAGGCCCATGCTATCTTTTTGCGTATGGATGAATTCGGAAGATTCCTGATTAGGGCAGCAGCCTTTTGCCTGATTGGTGCGGGCGCTGCCGTCGCCTCGATCGGGATACCGCTCATCGAATATGCCCAAGAAGAACGGGTGCTTCACTATCAGGTTGAGGAGGCAATTGGCTCAGAGCCAACGTTAGAGGTCTGTAGTGTCGAAGGGGCAAAAGACTGGCTTGCTGAGTGCAAAACCTCCTTGTACATGCAGAGCGTCGTCACTGGTGCAAAATCAGAGCTCAATCGGTGGATTAACATACTCGTGGTTCTGGGTCTTCTCTTCGGCGTGGTCGGCGTGGTCGGCGTGGGGCTGTACACCAAGGCAGCTTTGCGTGAATACAGAGAACGATCGATGCCGTCCCCGTAATTTGGGTTTCGCTGCTGGATTAGTGGTCGAGAACCTCTGCCAATCAACAATCCTGAAAGAGAGATCAGATCGATGATGAAGCGCCTCGAATCGATTGGTTGGTATTGCGCGGAGGCCTCGAGTTTTCTTCGAGAGCGGCACTCGCAATACCGGTTTCGACTAGCAATATTTGCCTTTTTTGCGCTTGCCTCGGTGAGTACTCACGCTGCGAGGCACTGTGTATCTGTTGCCGATGATCTCGCACGACTCGCTTGTTATGACGCTTTCTTCGCAGCGGATCGGACCGCGCCTGAGGAAATGTCGAACGATAAGGAACTCATCACCGAGCCCGTTGAGGGGCCTGGTTTCACCGCTCTCGACAATCGTTTGGCCATGGAGGCAGACGTCGTCGCCAACACCTTCGCCATCGCCCCCCACAGACCCAACTACATTTTGCCCCTCACCTATAACTTCGACTCGGATTTTGAAGATTACGCAATTCTCGGTCGCACTTTTACGGACGAAGAAATCAAGCTGCAAATCAGCCTCAAGACTCCCCTCGCGCGCGGTTTATGGCGTGATTCGTCAATCTGGTTTGGATACACCCAGCAGTCGTACTGGCAGCTGTATGCGGAAGACTTTGCATCTGCGCCTTTCCGTGAAACGAACTACCAACCGGAAGTGTATTGGGAGGTGCCGGTCAGTCACGAACTCCTC
Organism: Pseudomonadota bacterium; assembly: GCA_038750875.1. Classification (GTDB taxonomy): domain Bacteria; phylum Pseudomonadota; class Gammaproteobacteria; order Pseudomonadales; family Halieaceae; genus Congregibacter. The sequence continues at coordinate 174,234 of JBCDGU010000006.1, forward strand.
GGCTGGCGGGCCAGATTGCTCCGTCTGGGCATTAACCACCAGTCAAATGGCCAGCCGGAGCTTCTGAGTCGAAGCTGGAACCGAGTCGTAGGAGAGGCGGTGTTTGACCGAGGCAATTTTGTGGGCACCGTCAAAGCCTGGCATCGCCTCGAGGAGGAAGCCGAGGATGACGATAACCCGGATATCGAGGATTTCATGGGTCGGGCGCAGCTCGGACTCAGTTACAAACGCGGGGAGCAGACGTTCTCCGTCAATGTAATCAACAACCTGCGCACCAGCGAAAACCGTAGCGGCGTTGAGGTCAATTGGACCTTTCCGTTGGTCCAGCAGCTCAAGGGATACGTGCAGTTCTACTCAGGTTATGGTGAGAACATGATCGATGCTGACAATTACACCAATCGTGTCGGCATTGGCTTCTCCCTAAACGATTGGCTCTGAGCGTATTCCTCGTGCCCATCGTTCAAATCGCCGTTGGGGCACCGTGATGTCAGATCCCTGGATGGATCATCCCAAGCTCGTCGCCTGGTTTGATGACCTTGAGGATGCGGTGACCACCGCTTTCGTGTTCAGCGATGAGCAGCGCGCGGCAGTAAAGGCGCTGCGCGCTCCGCGGGATAACACCTGGGTAATGCTCGCGCGCGATACGCAGAGCCGCGACGCGCTACGGGAGCAAATGCGGGTCGCACTTCAAAGCCAAGACGTGCCTATCGCGAGGGACTGCCACGTACTGGAGAGTCGAGACTTTAGCTTAGAGCCCGACACCTTTGAGCAGGACAACGGTTTCAGGGCTATCGACATGGACTACCTGGAGGAGGGGAGTGCTGAGGCCCTGCGGCGCGAACTGCTGTCTGACGCGGAGGACTATGCGTCTTCAGACGAGACGGGCTGGTTCTACACGCACATGGACAGCGAGCAGGACGCGAGCGACGACGACCCGCTTTGAGTTGGTTATCTCGGCGCTAGGCCAGGGAGCTCCGGTCGTCCCGAGCCAAGCTCCATTTGCGCACTTAACTGCTCACTTAAAGCCCCTCGTATCGCATGATAAGGACGCTGCAGCGGGGCTTCAGCGACTTTTTTGAAGTTTCGTCGATCTAAGCGGTGGCCAGAACCGTAATTTTCCTACGTGTATTCATTGGTAAACCCATGTTTGGTCTGTTCAAAAAGTCTCCCATCGACAAGATGGAGATCGAGCATAAAGATCTGCTCACCCGGGCGTTTCAAGCTCAGAGAAACGGCGACATCCGCTCCTACTCGATGCTAACCGCTGAGGCGGAAAAGGTTCGCGAGCAGCTAGAGGCGCTTAAAGCCGAGGCTCAGTCCTAGGCTGAATACTGCTTTACCGCAGTTCCCCAAGACTCTCCGCAGCCTCAGCGCCAGCCCCAGCTCCAGCCCCCCGGGTTGGCGTCGCTCCAATGCTTTAGCCCAAGAACAATCGGTCTATTGACCCTCCTGTAAGGGGAGGGTCCACAATGGCGTACATGGACACGTTTCACAGTATTGGCGCCTTTTCTCGGCTCACCCAGATTTCCGTGAAGGCGCTGCGCTTTTATGACTCTGCTGGCCTGCTATCACCGGCAAAGGTTGATGACCAGTCGGGGTATCGTTACTACAGCGAGTCGCAGCTAGACCTTGCGAATACGGTCGTCACCCTGCGGGCGACGGGGGTGTCCATTGCCGAAATCCAGTCGGTCCTTGCCGCCGAAGCATCATCCGATCTTTCTGGTCTTCTTGAGCGACAGCTGAAGGTACTCATAGGTAAGCGTGATGCCCTTGATCAACAGATCAAGTTAGTTCAGACGCTCCTAGCCAGCGGCTATTCGCCCGGTCCTTATCGCATGGTCCCAACGGAGCCGGTTCTCGCGCTGCAACATACGGTTCAACGCACAACCAGCGATTCTCTTGCACCAATTTTTGACGCTCTTGAGCGCCTGGCGGCCGAGTCACAGGCGCGCGCACCGGTGGCTCCTTTTTGTGAGTTGGAGTCAGACGATGACTGGCGCGTGTGTGTGCCTGTCAGCGATTCTGCGGGTGATGATGTTGACGCGGAGTTTGTCGGGTCACTGGGTATCGCGTGCTATATGACCTATGTCGGTGCTTACGAAAAAACCCAGCCCGCCTTGGAGGCGATGCTCCATTGGCTCACATCGGTGGGTATTTCACGCATTGGGCCGCCCCGGGAGATTTATCATCGCTTTGGCGCTGATCAGCGGGGGTACCAGCTACCCAAGCACGTGCTGGCAACGCGGAGTGATCACTATGTCACCGAGCTGCGGATCCCCATCGAGCTCAACTCTGTTAATGGGGAAGCCGCGATATGAAGGGCTATTTCAAGCTGTTTTTTCTAATACTCGCGGGCGCGTCTGTTGGCTCGGCAGCGGTATCGGCAAATGCGGACGCTGTGGACCCACTGCCCATTCGCACCGATCAGTCGGAACAGATGCCGGGCGTGTCTACGCTCTATCGATCCGTCGCGGTCGACGAAGACACGCGACTGCGCATATTCATCACCCGGCCCGACAACGTAGCTCAACCGCTGCATCCACTGTTTCTGACACAGTGGGTCTCGTGCGGTCCCTTGCATTACCAACGGGGCGACAGCATGTCTGAGATGTTCGCGATGATGGCGAGGGACAGCGGTCTCTCGCTGGTTCGCGTCGAACGCTCTGGCTCTGGTGATAGCGCTGGAGTGCCCTGCTCGGAGCTCGATTACGACACGGAGCTTGAGCACTACCGAGTCGCGTTTCAGCGGGTGCTTGATCAACCGGACGTCGATCCATCACAGGTCTTCTTTCTGGGATTGAGTCTGGGCGCCACCACAGCGCCGCTCCTTGCCCAGCACTTTCAGGAAACGGGTTATCCGATTGGTGGCATCGCCGTGCAGGGCGGCGGCGCCTACTCTTATCTGGAGCGGATGCTGGCCTTCGAGCAGAACTACCTGGACCATCGCTCGGATGCGGCGGATGCGGCGGATGCGGCGGATGCGGCGGATGCGGCTTCACGGAATCGTCAGTATGCGTATCGCGCGCAGTTTCTCATCGAATATCTGGCCAAGCAGCGCCACCCGGATGATATTGCGAACGACAGTCCGGAGCTGGCTCTGGTTAGGAACGATATGCTCGGCCTGGACGAGGACTCCCACTACGGGAGGCCGTTTCGGTGGCATCAGCAGGCTGCCCAGCACGACTTTATTGCAGCTTGGCGCGCGATTGCTGCGCCCGTGCTAGTCATCTTCAACGAATACGATCAGTATGAATCGCGTTACGGCGCCGAAGTATTGGTCGAAAACGTAAACCGCGGGGGGCTTGGTTCGGCAGAGTTGATCCTGCAAACCGGTCTCGGTCATAGCAGCGGTGTTTACCGTGACGTCGACGCGGCCTATCGAGGTCTCGGTGGCGTCAAAGGCTGGCCGCGAACCGCTGGCCAGCTCTCGGCCTGGTTCTATCGACTCCTGCAACAATAGCGTCGCTCAATTCTATCGCGATGATTGCGCTGGCCCCACTCGGGTCCAGCCGAATCACGGCTGTGTCGCCGCCTAAATAGAGTCGCCAGCTAACGTCGTCTGCGCGCTCAGGATTTTCCCTCGGGCGCTAGGGCCATAGCATTTATTGACGCTCAATTGTGGCGCAAATCAGCGTTACCAATTGGGATTTATCCGCATTGACCACTTGTCTAGTTAATGGTGTCATTACGCCACGGTTCGAATAAATCCGATAAAAGGAACTTATGATGCTCACTAACCGTGTGTTCACGCCCCGTCGTCTCGTTTCTGCTCTAGCTCTGGTGTCTGCGTCTATGGCGCCCCAAAGTTTTGCGCAGGGTCTTTTAGAAGAAGTAGTGGTTACCGCCGCGAAGCGTCAGCAAACGCTCCAGGAAGTACCCATCGCTGTTTCCGTTGTAACCGCCGAGTCTATCGAACAGTCTCAGGTGTTAGACATTAAGGATTTGCAGACGCTGGTTCCCAGTCTCCGCGTTACCCAGCTTCAGGGTAGTGCACAAACGAACTTTATTATTCGCGGCTTTGGTAACGGCGCCAACAACGCCGGTATCGAGCCTTCCGTTGGTGTGTTCATCGACGGTGTTTATCGCTCTCGTGTAGGTAGCGCTCTCGCTGACCTTCCAAAGGTCGAGCGCATCGAGGTCCTGCGAGGACCACAAAGCACGCTGTTCGGTAAGAACGCTTCGGCAGGTGTTATCAATGTGGTCACGGCAAAGCCTGACCTGACCGGTTACTCAGGATCCGTTGGCGCGACATTGGGTAACTACAACCAGACGCTGGTTCGCGGTGACGTCACAGGACCTCTTAGCGACAACGTTGCTTTTAGCGCCTATGCGAGTGTCAACGAGCGCGATGGCTACTTCGATAACCTGGAACTCGGCACGGAGTACAACGATCTCGACCGCTGGAGTGCTCGAGGCCAACTGTTGTGGAATCCATCGGATCGCGCGGAAGTTCGTTTCATTGTCGACGGCGAAAGCATCGACGAAACGTGTTGTGGTGTCGCGAGTCTTGTGGATGGCCCGACGGGCGCCATTGTTCGAGCCATTGGTGGTGATCTTGTTGGCGATGATCCCTTCGCTTACGAAAATTTCTACGATTTTGACCCGATCAATGAAATCGATACACGCGGTGTGTCGATGCAAATCGACTACGACTTCGACAATTTCACGCTGACCTCGATCACGTCTGTCCGGAGTCTAGAGCAGGTACAGAGCGGTGACGTTGACTACACGAGTGCTCGCCTTGTCGCGGCGCCCGGTAACTTCACGGAAGGTGAGATCGACAACTGGACGCAGGAAATACGTCTGACGTCCGCTACGGACGGCCCGCTGCAGTGGATGGTTGGTGCGTTCTACTACACGGAAGAAACCGAAATTACGGGTAACTTCCCCCTGGGTGCTGACTTCCGCAACTACGTCGACTTCCTCCTTGGGGGGCCGGCGACGCTCGCGTTTGTTGAGGGCGCTCTGGGCCTACCTCCCGGCTCCATCTACGCTGAGGGCACCGGCTCTCTTGACGAGCTGTACACGTTGGACGACGACACGCTGTCGTTATTTACCCAGTTCGACTACGCCTTCAATGACGCGCTAACGCTAACGGTAGGTTTGAACTACACGGAATCCAACAAGGAAGCATCCCTCAGCCAGGTTAACAACAATATCTTCGGTCAGTTGCCGCTGGATGTACTGGGCTTGGGCGCGCTTTCGGCGGCTCAGTTCCTACCGTCAATCGTCGCACTGCCAAACTCCGTCGAAGACAACGAGACGAAGGATGACGACATCACCTATACGGTTCGTCTGGCTTACGACCTGACATCGAACATGAACGTCTATGCGGGCGTAAGCACCGGTTTCAAAGCGACGTCCTGGAACCTCTCTCGCGATAGCGGTCCCGTAGCGGCGGATCTCGCTGCGCTGATCGCCGCCGGTGATCCGGCGCTACCCAATGTTGGCTTCGGTCCGGGTATCGCCAACTATCCCGGCAGCAGTGGCCCTGCGACCCGCTTTGCTGGCCCGGAAGAGTCTACGGTGTACGAGATCGGCCTGAAAGGTGAGTGGGACAACGTTTCGTTGAATCTCGCACTCTTCAATCAGGAGATTGACGGATTCCAGCAGAACCTCTTCCTGGGGACGGGCTTCCAGCTGTTGAATGCTGGTACTCAATCTACCGACGGTCTGGAAGTTGATCTGACCTGGGTGCCCATTCAGGCGCTGCGTATTGGTGTGGCCGCAACCTTCCTCGATCCTGTTTACGATGATTTCGAAATCAGCTTCGATGAAAATGGAGACCCGCTCACGGGTCAGCAGCCGGCGGGTATCCCCGAACTGTCAACGAACATTAACGTGACTTACAACTTCAACGTGGGTGAAGCTTTTGGCTACGTGAGGGTCGAGCATGTATTCGAGGATGAAGTGAAGGTCGTCGATGGCATTTCGGCGGACCTCGCTTCTCGCGAAGTGAATATGTTCAACGCCAGTGCGGGCCTGACGTTCTCTAATGGCGTTGAGTTGAATCTCTGGGGCCGTAATCTGAACAATGACGAGTATCTGCTGTCAGCGTTCCCATCGGTGGCGCAGGCCGGTAGCTTCAGCAGCTACCCCAATCAGCCTCGCACCTACGGCCTGACACTCAAGTACAACTTCGAGTAGAGAGCTCGGCAGCATCGGTCGCGAGCAAAAGCCGCGACATTAAAAAGGGGCGCCTCGGCGCCCCTTTTCCTTCGTCCCTAACCCCGTCCGTAGTGCCAGCGCCAGAGAGCGATCTGCGTTTTTCTGGCGTTAACTTCCGTCGCCAGTTTTCATGAGTGCTTCTTTGGCCTTGTCCATATCGACGGCCTCGGCGGCTTTCTCCATATCAACGGCCTCGGCCGCTTTCTTCATGTCCACGCCATCGGTACCTACGGCGTCCTTGGCTTTGTCCATATCGACCGCTTCCATGGCTTTATCGGTGTCGACGGACTCAACAAGTTTAGTCACGTCCTGTGCCTGCGCGGTCATCGCTAGCGTAGCTGCGGCGACGGCGGCAGTTAAAGCGAGTGCTTTCATAGGATTTTCCTTTAAGAAACTGGGGTTCACGAGAGTGTGCACGGGGCGGCCCCTTGGGTTACCCTTCGCGCCGCTGTCAACAGAGTGTCTTCAGCGTTAGGCACACTTCCATAAACATAACACTGTTGGAGTGCAAAATGAGCGACATCTCGGCAGAGATGCCTTTTGAGAAACGTTACGACTCCGTTAAGGATTTGACCCTTGCCGCCGTGGACGTTGGCGCGGGCGATCCCATCGTATTGCTGCACGGCAACCCGACCTCGTCGTACTTGTGGAGGAACGTCATTCCCCATCTGGCGGGGCAGGGCCGAGTCATCGTTCCTGATCTCGTTGGGCAGGGCGATAGCGATAAGCTTGATGCCGGTCTAGGGGCTGAACGTTACACGTTTTTGCGCGTGTATGATTATCTCTGCGCGCATCTCGAGGCCCTCGGTGTCACGGATTCGGTGACACTGGTGATCCACGACTGGGGCAGTGCCCTCGGTTTTCACTGGGCGAGAGAGCATCCGTCCGCGGTGGCAGGGATTGCCTACATGGAAGGCATCGTAATGCCGATCGATTGGGTCGATTGGCCCGAACGCGGACGAGAGATCTTTCAGGGTTTTCGCTCGACGTTAGGCGAAGAGCTGATTCTGGAGCGCAACCTGTTTATTGATGCGGTGCTCCCCAGCTCGGTCATTCGTGACCTCACGGAAGCAGAGATGGCCGAATATCGGCGCCCCTTCCCTCTACCTCAGGATCGGCAGCCCATGCTCAACTGGCCGCGTCAGATTCCCATCGAAGGGGAGCCTCTGGACATGGTCGAACTGGTATCCCGCTACAGTGAGTGGTTGGCGCAGGATACGAAGATTCCGAAACTCTTTGTCGATGCCGATCCCGGTTCAATTCTGGTGGGGCGGCAGCGAGAGTTCTGCAAACGCTGGCAGAACCAGGAATCGGTGACCGTGAAGGGAAGTCACTTCATTCAGGAGGACTCGCCCCATGAAATCGGCGAAGCGGTTGCCGACTGGCGACGTCGCTGTGTGACGCACGAGCCAAATGGCGGCTAAAAACGATCGGCTTGATTCCCCAATCCCTTTAGCATTCGCATCGACCTTCCCCTAACCGCCAATTGAGCGATGTGATCAGCGGCTTGATAAGTTCACGGGAATTCCGCGGAGAATGACCCGCTCGAGGTGACGGGTGTTCCTGATATCCTCGAGAGGATTTGCCCGCAATAGAACCAGATCCGCATCGAAGCCGGTTCTGAGGCGTCCGCGTTGCTCCTCGATGCCAAAAAACTGCGCAGGTACAGTCGTTGCGGCCTGCAGCGCCTGCTGATTCGTCAAGCCGGCGTCTCTAAGAATTTCCAGTTCCCGGTGCAGGCTGTAACCGGGTACCGCCCAGCCGATGGGTGTATCCGTTCCGGCACCAATAGTCACGTTCGCAGCGGCAAGGCGAGGCACAAATGCCAGCGCCCATTCCCCCAGCGCTCGATAGGTTAGGGGGTCCATGAACTGCGGTGCCCGTCTCCAGGAGGAACGCATCGGCTCGGGCAGGTCTTCCAGCGCATCATTCCAATCGACGTCTTTAAAAGGTGGGTACTGAGTCATGGCCGTGAGCCGGATCGTTGGCACCTGGACGGTATTTTTTAGGCTGGCTATAACCGTGGCGCACTCGTCGGGATCCTCGTTGGCAATGGCATTATCGCGCTGGGCGGCGTGCACGGCGGCGCGTAGAGCCAAGCCCGTTTCGTCCGTGCCAGCATCGAGCAACTCGATGCGCGTTTCCAGAAGAGTCTCTGCATCGGACGCACAATCGATGGCGAGATTTCGAAAGTGCTCCAGCGACTGCACCTTAGGCGCGGCCTGGCGGGCACGCATGCGCAGAGGGACATGAGCGGCTATGGGGAGTTGATGGTCTGCGGCAGCGGCAACGAGTGCATGGAACACCTCGGGCGTGACCATCTCGTAGATCTTGATAAAATCGACGCCGAGCGCAGCGAGTTCATTCACCCGGGATTTGGCCGCGATCGAGCTCGTGATCGGCTCCCCCACCTCGGGCACAGAGTGCCCGTCGTAAACGGTAGGGATGCCATCCAGCAGCGGGCCGGCGAGATGAATGCGTGGCGCTGCTCCTCGGGCTTCCATGCGCTCGCGGAAAGGAATCAAAAAACTCGTCGGGCCACCCGTGTCCCTCACGCTAGTAATGCCGTAGCTGACAAAAAGATCCGCCATCGCCTCCGCGAAGTTCTCGTCGTAGGCAAAGTGGGCGTGCATGTCCCACAGACCGGGTATGAGGTAGCGTCCACGGCCGTCGATGAATGACGCGTCGCTGGGTGGCGCCAACTGTCCCGGGGCTTCCATGGCATGGATGCGTCCGCCCGCAATCAGCACATCCGCTACCGGCATCTCTCCATCGATGGGGTCTACGGGAATCACGGAGGCGATAAATACCGATGGGGGCCTGGAGTCTCCCGCGATCGGTGCGTCGATACCGTGCGCCAGCAAGGCATTCGTGAGCAGCGTGATCAGAAGCGGCCGCATGACGTGCGAGAACAGCTTGCTATAGTGCATGGACGAATTCACTTGCAGAGGAACCGCCGACTATGCAGCTCTCTCAGGAGCAAGTACAGGCAGCGCTTGAGGATCTTCCGGGTTGGGCCATGGATGACGGAAAGCTTTATCGCGAGTTTCGCTTTGCCGATTTCGTCTCCGCCTTTTCCTTCATGAGCGCGGTAGCTCTGCATGCCGAGCGCGCGAATCACCACCCCGAATGGTTTAACGTTTACAGCGCCGTGAGCGTTTGGCTGACCACCCACGACGCGGGTGGGATTACGCAGAAAGACCTCGACCTGGCCGAGTCGATGAGCGCGCTGTCTAGCAACCGCTAAAGCAGTTTCTCAACCCTTAACAGCATGCGCCGCTCAACGAGAGCGTCCAGCGGCGCCATCGTTTACCACGCGATGCCGTAATCGTCACCGTAGTCGCTGGCACCGCCCTGGAATGTTCCCTGCTCGGGGTCGATCAGGATGGCGGTGATGGGGCTGTAGGTGCGCTCAACAAGTTCTACTTTGTATCCCATAGCCTTCAGTCGATCACGAGTGTAAGGCGGGATTTGCCGCGTAATTGCTAAACGTCCCGGTTCGCTCTGGTGGGCGCCAAAGGAGCTTTGCATCTGGTAGCTGGTAATGTTCTGCGCCTCAGCGGCCTGTTGCACATTCATACCGAACTCCACGACGTTCAGGAAAAACTGCAGAAGGTTCTGATCCTGGGAATCTCCACCCTGCACAGAGAAGGCCATAATGGGTTCACCATCTTTAAGGGCAAGGCTCGGTGTAAGCGTGGCTCGCGGTCGCTGACCAGGCTGCACCACGTTGTAGGGGTTGATGCGCTTGTCCAGTACGAAGCTCTGCATGCGCTGGCTTAGGCCTACGCCCGTGTCACCGGCAACGAAGGCCGGAATCCAGCCGCCACTCGGCGTGACCGAGATCACCCAGCCATCGGCGTCCGCTGCCTGAATCGATGTGGTGCCCGCGACGAACCCTTCGTCATGGCTCATGAGGTTAGCCTGCTGAAACCCGTCGGCACCATCGGCGTCGGCGGAAGGGGGAATCGCTGACCAGTTCTCCAGTAGCTCCATGAACGGGTTTTCGCCCTTCTGGAAACGATAAGGATTGCCCGGTCGAGCTTCCATGTCGTTGAGGTCCGGTGCGATCAGCTTCCTTCGCTCGGCTGCATACTCCTTTGATAGAAGGCCTTCAATGGGCTCCGCAGGTGGAACGTACGGGTCGCCGTAGTAAAAGTCTCGGTCTGCAAAGGCCAGATTCATGGCCTGATACAGCGTGTGGATGTAGTTAGCGCTGTTGTAGCCCATAGACTTCACGTCCATGTCTTCAAGGATATTCAGCGCCTGCAGCATCGCGGGGCCTTGAACCCAGGTGGTGAGTTTGTAGACATCGACACCCTTATAGCGAGTGCTCACAGGCTCTTCGAGATAGACCTCCCAGTTGGCGAGATCTTCTTCAGTAAATAGTCCGCCGTGCTCACGGCTCGCACGAACGATTTCCTTGGCGATATCACCGCGATAGAAGCGCTCATAGGCTGAGTAAATCGCTTCTTTGCGTGTTGCGCCATTCGCGAGGGCCTCGGCTTCCGTGTCAACCAGCTTCTGCAGGGTGTTCTTCAGATCCGGTTGGCGGAAGATTTCGCCAGGCGCGGGTGCGGCTCGTTTCTCCGGGTTATCCGCATCCAGGTGCGGCAGGAAAACGCGGGTTGAATCGGGCCACTGGCTGATGATGTCGCGACGGCGCTCAATGTTGTTGGCCTGCGATGCCTCAATGGGATAGCCCTCAGCCATTTCGATGGAGGGAGCCAGTACATCGGCCAGGCTAAGGGTTCCAAACTCGGCCAACATCACCATCAGGCCGCCGGGGGTGCCGGGTGTCACCGCCGCAAGGGGGCCGTACTCGGGCGGATATACCATCCCCTGCTCGCGGAAAAACTCCGGCGTTGCGCCGGTCGGTGCAACACCCAGGGCGTTAATGCCGATCACCTTCTTGGTATTGGGGTTATAGATGAGAGCCTGGGTTTCTCCCCCCCAACTCAGCACGTCCCACATGGTGGACGTTGCGCCGAGCATGGCGCAGGCCGCGTCGATGGCATTGCCGCCCTTGGCGAACATCATGGCGCCAGCGCTCGCCGCCAATGGTTTTCCGGTTATCGCGGCCCAGTGCCGACCATGGAGCACCGGTTTGGCCGTCGGTTGAGCGTAGGCGGCGAACGGTGCGAACACCATGGCTATCACCAGCGCAGGGGTCATGAGGCGTTTGCCACGGCGGCTGAGTGCCAGTGGGCGTTCACGGAATAGGTTAGTTGGGGTCACGAAGAAGGCTCCTGGAGCGATTGTTATTCAATGAGCGCTGCACGAGAGCGGCGCGATGCTTCACCTACGTCACCACCGGCAGTGCCGGATCAGACGAGCGGGCCGGACTGACCTCGGTACCGATGATGGCGTCACCATGACGTTTTGCGGGTCGCGCATTGTGAGGGTGCAGGGCGGCGTTCATCTTTACTTTGGTTGCCGGAGTTCGACCCCGGTAGAATGTGCTATCGCTGGTGTTTTAGCAATTGAGGAGCCCTGCGTGCGAAAGATCATCCATGTCGACATGGATGCGTTTTATGCGAGCGTCGAGCAGCGCGATAACCCGGAGCTGCGAGGCAAGCCACTCGCCGTTGGCGGCGGCGCCAAACGCGGTGTGGTTGCCGCGGCGAGCTACGAAGCGCGTGACTTTGGTGTCCGCTCTGCCATGCCTGGATCGACGGCGAGGCGTCGCTGCCCCCAGTTGATCTTTGTTAAACCACGTTTCGATGTTTACCGGACCGTATCCCGTCAGATCCACGATGTATTTAGTCGCTACAGTGACTTAATCGAACCACTGTCCCTTGACGAAGCCTATCTGGACGTCACAGCTGACATTGCAGGCGTAGGTAGCGCAACCGCCATTGCAGAGCGAATTCGCGCCGACATCCAAGAGGGACTATCTCTGACGGCCAGCGCCGGAGTGAGCTACAACAAATTCATAGCCAAGCTCGCTTCCGATCAGAACAAACCCAACGGAATCTGCGTCGTGCGTCCCGAGCAGGGCGCTGACTTTGTCGCGGCTTTACCGGCCAGACGTTTTCACGGCGTAGGACCGCGAACCGCGGAGCGAATGGCTGCACTGGACATTCACACGGGCGAAGACATCCGCAATCAGTCCCGCGCCTTTCTTGAAGCGCATTTCGGTAAATTCGCCAGTTACCTCTACGGCGCCTGCCGCGGTGAGGACGATCGCCCCGTGCGCGCTGACCGGCAGCGCAAGTCCCTCGGCGCGGAGCGGACCTACGGTGACGATCTGTCCGACGAGCAGGATTTGCGAGCCGCACTGACGGAGATCGCAGAGACGGTCTGGGAGCGCATTGAGCGGGCAGGGGTGCAGGGGCGCACGATCACCCTGAAGCTGAAGTACGCTGATTTTCGCCAGATCACTCGGGCCAAGAGCCTGCCCGCAACCGTTGATTCCCGACAGGCCTTCGAGGATGTGGGACAGGCGCTTCTGAGCACCGTGCTCCCCGTGCCTCGGGGCGTTCGGCTGCTTGGGCTTACACTTTCAGGTCTTGCGGCTGCGACCGAATCATCGGAGACATCCGCGCACATCGCTGAGGGTAAGCCCGTGCAGGAGCGTCTGGCGTTTTGAAGGGAAAAACTCGCGCGACCTGTGAAACCTGTGGTCGCGATGTCCCCCTGACGTTTCATCACCTCATTCCGCGCAAGATGCATCGACGAGCGCACTTTCGGCGGAATTTCTCGAAAGAAGATCTCAATGAGGGTGTCTATCTGTGCCGGCGTTGCCATACGGGGATTCACAAGACCTATGATGAAATGACGCTGGCAAAGGAGTTCAACTCCATCAATACGCTACTCGAAGACGAGGCCCTCGCTCGACATTTTCAGTGGGTTGCCCGGCAGAAAAGTTGACCCACCGACGCGTCCCAGCGTTTCTTTAACTGGAGGCATGCTATTTGCTGTGCTTAGCTAAGTCTTTTCCCATTGCGGACACGTTTTTTATGGCCATTGCATCCCGTTTCGCTGCCTCAGTCCTGCTTGTTGCCTCTGTAAGCGCTTTCAGCAAAGAGGCTCCGCCAGAACCTCCCGAGGCGCTGGCTGCGGTTTTCGAATCGCTTCCTGACGAGAAACGGGAATACCTTATGGAGGAGGGCGAGTCCTTCGCGGGCACCTGGCGAAAGCTCTATCAGCGGCTGGAGGGTAAAACCGCCGAAGAGGTCGAAGCTTTCGTCGACGCGCTCATCTACATCGAGGAATCCTCTAAGTTTGACGAGGAGAAAGACCTCGCTGCCATACCTTTGGCGACGGAGTCACCAGATTTCAATGGCTGGAAGGTCATGCGGCCAAAGGCTCTGGATCCGAAGCGGGAACCTGGCCCCATTAACCTGAGTTACTACGCCAGCAGCTATCGCGGCGGTATCCGGACCTTCGCGAATTCGCCGGTCGCGGTCTACCCGGAAGATCTCATAGCGGGCAATGTTGATGTCGCTATCGTTGGCGCGCCATTGGATATGGGCTCTTACTACCGGGGCCAGCGTTTCGGCCCTCAGGCCATGCGCAACGGTTACTACACCGGCGGCAGTGACATGGCCACGATGATAAATCCCAACCGGGAGCTCATCATCGTGGACTACGGCGACATTGCGATCGACAACATGAGCACGGAAATCTCTGTGCATCATGTGCGCGAGCGTGTTGCAGAGATCGCTGAGACAGGCGCTTTGCCCTTTATCGTTGGCGGAGATCATTCCCTCGAGTACCCGGATATCGCCGGTCTTGCGGACGTGCATGGCAAAGGCAGTTTTGGTGTCGTGCACTTCGACTCACACTTTGATGCGGGCAAAGAAGAAGGGCCGCATTACATTACGCATGGGCAGCCCGTGTATCGCGCCATCAAGGAAGGCCATGTGAAGGGCGAAAACTTTATTCAGGTAGGCCTTCGCGGTCCCTGGCCTGGCGCCTGGGGATTCGAGTGGATGCGCAATAACGGCATGCGCTACCACACCATGGCGGAAGTCGAAAAGCGCGGATGGAAAGCGGTCATGGAAGATGCCCTCAGGGAAGCGCGAGAAGGTACGGAGAAGCTGTTTATCTCCTTCGACGTGGATGTACTCGACCCTTCGGTGGTGCCTGGAACGGGGACGCCGGTCCCAGGTGGTCTGACCATGCGTGAGGCGATTCCCATCGTACGGGCACTGTGTACAGAAAGTGACATGGTCGGCTTCGAGATCGTGGAGCTTGACCCGCTCCTCGACAATACCTATCGCTCGGCTCTCAACGCCAACTACATCATGCATGCCTGTCTTACGGGTGTAGCGATGCGGCGCAAAGGCATCACGGATGGTGGTTACTTCTCTGAGCTAACCACTAATGACATGCGACCAGAGAATGGTGATGCATGGCGCGAGTCCGGCGAGATGGAAGAGGTGGACCCAAACTACGCAAGGCCTCGCCAATAATTCGTGAAGGTCTGGCTCCGCGATCCACTGCTGCTTTTCTTCGCGTTGGGGATTGCGCTGTTTGGCCTCTTTAACGCCCTGAACCCGCAGGAAGAAGTCACTCCGATTTCGCTGAGCGATGCGGGGCTAGAATTACTTTTGGAAGACTACAAGGGGGTCACAGGCAAGACGCCCGATGAAGCAATGCGAAAGACCATCTTGCGCGACTACTATAGGCGAGAGGTGCTGTTTCGAGAGGGTCTTCGACAGGAACTGGTGCGCGACAGCGGAAATCTTCGAGAGGCGGTTATCATGGAGATGCAGCGACGCGTCACAGGAGAACTGGATCAACCGAAGCCAGCGGAGCTCGTGGATTTTTACACCCGGCATATCAGTCGCTATTACCGGGAAGCCAACGTGACCTTTGAGCAGTACTTCTTAAAATCGCCACCGCAGGATCCCGCGGTCCTTCTCGCAGCCTTGCAGGCGGGCGATGCCCCACCGGGGAACCGTTCCATTAACGGCAACAACTTTCCCGCCTACGGAGAGAGCATGATTGCTGGTCTTTATGGCCCCAAAATTCTGGGGCAGCTGAAGACTGCGCCGCTCGGAACATGGATAGGCCCCGTAGAGACCCTGGAGGGATGGCACTACTTCTTGGTCACCGAACGGGGGGAGAAGGAACTTCAGCCGTTCCACCACGTTTCTTCTGAGGTGCTGGTGGATTATCAGTCCAGGGAACTGAATGCTCGACTCGAAGCGTTTGTTCGGGAGCGCAGTGGCCAGTATCCGCTGGAGCTACCTCCATCGGCATCGCCCTAATTTGGTGCGGATTAAAATCGATTTCGCACGATTACGGTGCGAAGTTTTCGCGTGAGTGCACCGAAAGGGTCCATAAATGTGGCCCAGCTTTTGCTCCCTTTGGGCCATGCCTCATATCCCAAGAAAACGAGCCCAATTCATGATCGCGTCCTTACTTAACTCCCTCATCTATTTTTCGCGCCGGCTTGCTGCTTTTGCGGTGCTCGTGACCGTCCTGGGTACCAGCGCGACAAGTGCGGCGCAGGAGATGCCCATCAAGGTGGGAATCCTGCATTCCCTATCCGGAACCATGGCCATCAGCGAGACGACGCTCAAAGATACGGTGCTGATGCTGGTGGACGCCCAAAACGCAAAAGGTGGTGTGCTGGGTCGTCCGCTGGAGGCGGTGGTCGTTGATCCGGCATCGGACTGGCCCCTGTTCGCGGAAAAAGCGCGAGAGTTGCTGGTGAGCGAAAAAGTGGATGTTGTCTTCGGATGCTGGACCAGTGTATCCCGTAAATCCGTGCTCCCTGTGTTCGAAGAGTTGAATGGCCTTCTCTTCTACCCGGTGCAATACGAAGGGGAAGAATCCTCCAGGAACGTGTTCTATACGGGCGCGGCTCCAAACCAGCAGGCCATCCCCGCCGTGGATTATCTGATGGAGCAGGGTGTGAAGCGCTGGGTGCTGGCTGGAACCGACTACGTCTACCCACGCACGACCAACAAGATTCTTCAGGCCTATCTTGCACAGAGGGGCGTGGGCGAAGACGACATCATGGTGAATTACACGCCCTTCGGTCATTCCGACTGGCAGAGCATCGTGGCTGAGATCAAGCGCTTCGGTAGCGCAGGGTTGAAGACGGCGGTGGTATCGACGGTGAACGGTGATGCGAACGTGCCCTTCTACAAGGAACTCGCGAATCAGGGCGTGGCTGCAACGGACATTCCTGTGGTCGCCTTCTCCGTGGGGGAGGAAGAGCTTTCAGGGATCGACACAGCTCCCCTTGTCGGTCATCTTGCGGCGTGGAACTACTTTATGAGCGTCGAGGAAGACGCGAACTACGACTTCATCGATGAGTGGCTGGCCTTCATTGGCGATGACAATCGCGTGACCAATGATCCCATGGAGGCGCATTACATCGGCTTCAATATGTGGGTGCAGGCGGTCGAGAAGGCGGGTACCACCGATGCCACTGCGGTACAGGATGCGATTATTGGAGTCTCCGTGCCCAACCTGACGGGAGGTACCGCGACGATGCTCCCGAATCATCACATCACGAAGCCTGTCCTCATCGGGGAGGTGCTCGATGATGGCCAGTTCCAGGTCGTTTACGAGACACCCGAACCCGTTGCCGGTGATGCCTGGTCTGATTACCTCACAGGATCTCGGGATCTCGAGGCGGACTGGACAGCGCCTAGGCGCTGCGGCAACTACTCGAGAACAGCGATGCGCTGCTTGGCCCAACAGTAACTCGGGGTTCTTCACCGATGCGCTGCGGTGTTGGCGTGCGGCGCCAAATTCCCCGGTGGTTGGGGGCGGCTTTCGTCATGTCGTTGCTGATGGCAGTGGCCATGGGCGTTCGCGCGGAAAGCTTTGACGAAATCCTGGAGTCTTTTCCTTCAGCAAATGCCGCTGAGCGTCGGACCCTGCTTCAGGATCTCGCTGCCACGGGCGACGTCCGGGTAGGCACTTTTTTTGAGGTAATCGCCCGCGGCGCACTCTATGTGGATCGGCGCTCCGACACGCTTGTCGAAGGGGTGCGAAAGGGCTCTCGCTACGAACTCAGCAATTGGATGACTGGTGAGGCACTCGGTGAGGCCGGCCGAAGGGATGTGCGCCGTGTGCCCGTCGATAATCAACTACGCGGCGAACTGGACCGACTTCTTGCAACGGCCCAGCTGAGTGCGGCATCGGCTGCGGTGCGCCGAGCGGCGATACAGCGCATCGCCTCGAATCCGAGTGCCGGAGCGCTGGAGGCAATGCGCCAGCGGCAGGGCGTGGAACCCGTTGCGGAGCTCCGGCTCGAACTTACCGCAACGCTGGCAATTGCTAGTCTGGCGGGCGACGACGCCAGCGAAATGAGGAAGGCGCTGCTCACGCTCTCTGAACGGCGCGATACCGCGGTGCGTGCGGCCCTGGTTAATTTTCTGGCTCGAGATGATCTCGCGCCGCAGCTTACGGTCCAGGCGCAGACACTCCTGGATCGAATCGAGTATCGATTGCGAGTCATGGGACGGATTGAGTCGGTGTTCTTCGGGCTCAGTCTCGGCTCCGTGCTGCTGCTGGCAGCCATCGGCCTGGCTATCACCTTCGGTGTCATGGGCGTCATCAACATGGCCCACGGTGAGCTCATAATGCTGGGCGCTTACACGACCTGGGTTTTGCAGCAGTTGATGCCTGCGATGCCAGGCGCTGCGCTACTGCTCGCCATTCCCGCTGCGTTTGTCGTCTCCGGTGCAATGGGGTGGCTCATTGAGCGCAGTGTTATCAGTCGTCTCTACGGCAGGCCGCTGGAGACGCTGTTAGCGACTTTCGGCATCAGCCTGATCCTCCAGCAGATGGTGCGCACGGTATTCGGCCCCCTCAATCGCTTCGTGGTAACACCCGAGTGGTTAAGCGGTGCCTGGACCGTCACGCCAGGCCTGACGTTGACCTATAACCGCTTGGCAATCCTGGTGTTTTGCCTTATGGCCTTCTTCGCTTTGATGGCGGTTATGCGTTACACCCGTCTGGGGCTCCATGTGCGTGCGGTGTCCCAGAATCGTGAGATGGCGCGGGCCCTTGGAATTCGAAGCGCGCGCGTCGATGCCATGACCTTTGCCCTGGGTTCCGGTGTAGCCGGGATCGCTGGTGTCGCGCTCTCGCAGTTGACCAACGTCGGACCCAACCTCGGCCAGGCCTACATCATCGATTCGTTTCTGGTGGTGGTGTTTGGTGGTGTTGGCAATCTCTGGGGAACGCTGGTGGGTGCTTTCTCATTGGGGATCACGACGAAACTTTTGGAACCGGCAACGGGAGCCGTGCTTGCAAAGATTCTCTTGCTGGTGGCACTCATACTGTTTCTTCAGCGCCGCCCGCAGGGTCTGTTTCCCAAGACCGGGCGGCAGGACGCGATCTGATGAAGCTCTTGCTGAAAGGGCGTATCGAGAAAAGCACCGTCGGACTGCTCCTGGGTCTCTCTGTCGTTGTCCCTGCGCTCAATCTGCTTTTACCGGCTGATTCACCGTTGGCGCTATCGAGCTTCACAGTCTCCCTCATGGGCAAGTATCTCTGCTTTGCCATGCTCGCTCTGGCTCTCGATTTGCTTTGGGGTTACGCGGGTCTTCTGAGCCTCGGGCACGGCGCGTTCTTCGCTCTGGGTGGATACGCCATGGGCATGCACCTGATGCGGGAAATCGGTCCCCGAGGTGTGTATGGGGATCCTGTTCTACCCGATTTCATGGTGTTTCTGGATTGGCAGGAGCTGCCCTGGTTCTGGTGGGGTTTCGACAGCTTCTTCTTCAGCTCCGTGATGGCGCTGCTGGTGCCTGGAACGCTGGCGCTGGTCTTCGGGTGGCTCGCCTTTCGCTCCCGCGTGTCCGGGGTTTATTTCTCCATCATGACCCAGGCTATGACCTTTGCGCTCATGCTGGCCTTTTTCCGTAATGAGATGGGTTTTGGGGGTAACAATGGCCTCACAGACTTTAAAGATGTGCTGGGTTTTGATTTGCAGGCCGACGGGACCCGCAGCGTTCTTTTTGCGTTGACGGCGCTGACTCTTGCCGCGGTGTATCTTGGATGTCGGCGCCTGTTGGACACACGTTTTGGCAGCGTCGTTGTCGCTATTCGTGATGGCGAGAGCCGGGTGCGATTCCTAGGGTATTCCGTGGAAAGCTACAAAATCCGTGTGTTTGTCTATTCTGCGATGATCGCTGGGCTCGCCGGGGCACTCTATGTGCCGCAGGTGGGCATCATTAATCCGGGTGAGTTTCAGCCACTGAATTCTATTGAGATTGCGATCTGGGTCGCCGTTGGGGGCCGAGGCACGCTCCACGGTGCCATGTTGGGCGCCGTCGTTATCGCGGCGTCAGAAACTGTATTGACGGGTCTGTTTCCGGAGGTCTGGCTTTTTGCTCTGGGTGCGCTTTTCCTGCTTGTCACCCTGCTACTGCCAAAGGGCATCGCGGGTTTCGCAAGAGGGGCCTCCTCGTGATCGACAATATCGACACACGCCATGGGGTGGTGCTCTACCTCGACGAGGTCAGTGTAAGCTTCTCGGGCTTCCAGGCATTAAACAAGCTCACCCTCACGATCGATCATGGTGAACTCCGTTGCCTCATAGGCCCAAATGGCGCGGGTAAAACAACGCTTATGGATGTCGTGACGGGCAACACTCGCCCAGATTCTGGAAGCGTTTTTCTGGGGCAGAGTATCGATCTTCTGCAGCACGACGAGGCGCAGATCGCGCGTATTGGCATTGGCCGCAAGTTCCAGAAGCCGTCGGTATTTCCTGAGCAGTCCGTGCGCGAGAACCTGGTGCTGGCCCAGGCCGGTCACCGGCGTCCTTGGGCTGCGTTCCGCTATCGGGAGAACTCAGAAGATCAGGATCGGCTCGCGGCTCTACTCTATACCATCGGATTGGCAGAAGAGGTGAACAGGCAGGCGGGGAGCCTGTCACACGGCCAGAAGCAGTGGCTCGAGATCGGCATGCTCCTCGCGCAGGATCCGCAGGTGCTACTCGTCGATGAGCCCGTAGCCGGGATGACTCAGCCGGAGATGGAGCGCACTGCTGAGCTCCTTCAGTCTCTGGTGCCTGAGCGCTCCGTAGTCGTGGTTGAGCACGACATGACCTTTGTCCGTTCCATCGCGCGCAAGGTCACCGTCCTCCATGAAGGCTCCGTGCTAATGGAAGGGACAATGGATGAAGTGCAATCCGACCCCCGGGTGCGGGAAGTCTACCTGGGTGAGTCATGCTGAGCGTTCAGGGACTGCATCAATACTACGGGGCCAGCCATACGCTCCGCGACGTCACATTTTCCGTCGACGAAGGGCGAATCTGCTGTCTCATGGGGCGCAATGGTGTCGGCAAGACAACGCTCCTCAACACGGTGCTTGGCCTTCTGCCCGCTCGCGATGGGAGTGTGACCTTGGGCGGTGCCCCCCTCGACGATTTCAGCACGGAGGATCGTGTTCGTCGCGGTATTGGAGTGGTGCCTCAGGGACGTATGATCTTTCCCGACCTCACGGTCGGTGAGAATCTCGAAGCCGCGCTTGCCGCACGCAGCGATGGCGCGCGCCGGGTACCCGATCGGGTTTTTGAATACTTCCCGGTGCTCTTGGACATGCTCAATCGGCGCGGTGGTGACCTTTCAGGCGGTCAGCAGCAACAGCTCGCCATCGGCCGTGCTTTGGTGACGGCGCCAAGTCTTCTGCTTCTCGACGAGCCCTGCGAAGGTATTCAGCCCAATATCGTCGATTTGATTGGGAATGCGCTCAGACGACTCCGCTCCGAGGAGGGCATGACGATCCTGCTTGTGGAGCAGAAGCTACCCTTTGCACGAGCGGTCGGTGATGAGTTTGTCATCATGGATCGCGGCAGCGTGGTGGCATCGGGCGCGATGGATTCACTATCCGATGAACTGGTGGATCAACATCTGACGGTGTGAGGATTTACAGACCGACTACGTAAGGCTGCTTTGGCATAGCGCTCCCCCGGCTCGCCACAGTATTAAGCGAATAAATCAGACCTTCCCGGTTCTACTGCGCAACCCGTCGCGTCGACGGCTCGTCTTGTCCCTCATCTGTTCATGACAGATCCCCATTCCGGTATAAGGAAGCGTTTGCTCCCGGAGATCAGCCATGAATTACATCACCCGTTTATTCAATCGTTCAGCCCTCGCGGTCGCGCTGACAGCAGGCAGTCTTCAGGCCTCATTTACCCAAGCGACGGGCGTACCGGAGCGTGCGGAAGTATCGGCGGAGTACAAGTGGGACCTTACGACGATGTACGCCGATGGCGATGCATGGGAAGCTGATGCGGCGGTCCTCCAATCCCTTATTGATGATCTGACAGCGTATCAAGGCCGGCTGGGTGAAGATGGTGAGACGCTCCTCGGCGCTTTGAAGGCTCGCGAAAGGGTTGGCCGTGTGGTCGACAACCTCGTCGTGTACTCGGGACTCAAATACTTCGAAGATCAGCGCGCTGGAGAGAGTGCCGAGCGCTATTCTCGTGGGCGCTCCCTGAGCGCCGATTACCAACAGGCGAGTGCATTTTTTCGCCCTGAACTGCTCGCCATAGCGCCAGAGGATATCGAGGCTATGATTGAGAGCACGCCCGAATTGGTGCCTTATCGTCACTACTTCAAAGAAGAATCGAGGATGCTGCCATACACCCTGAGTGAGGCAGAAGAGCGCATTATCGCGATGGCGAACGATCCCCTGGGTAAGTTTCAGTCCGTATTCACTTCCCTAGACAATGCAGATTTGACCTTTGGTGAGATTAAGAACGAAGACGGCGAGACGATCACGCTGACGCGCTCACTGTATGGGGCCTTCCTGACCTCGCAAAATCGTCAGGTTCGCGAGGACGCTTGGAAAGGGTTGTTCGCGGCGTATGAAGAGCTTGGCAACACGCTTGCGGCGAACTACGAAGGCCACGTGAAGGCTCAGATTTTCGAGGCGAAGGCGCGCGGGTTTGACTCTGCCCTTCAGCAAGCCACCTATAGCAGCGCCATTCCCGAAGCGGTTTATCTGAGTCTTCTGAAGGCAATCCGTGAGAAAGGTACGGCGCCTCTTCAGCGTTTCCTCAAGATTCGCGGCGAGGCCCTGGGCGTTGAGCGGCAGGAGATTTGGGATTTGTATGCCCCTATCATCGAGCCCGCTTACTCAGATATTCCCTGGGAAGTGGCCAAGGAAATGGTCGCCGAAGCAGTGATGCCTCTGGGTGATGAGTATGTCGATCTATACTGGTTCGGATTCGGGGACGGTTGGGTCGATTCTCTCGATAACGCAGGAAAGCGCGGTGGCGCTTACTCCTGGGGGACTATGGACTCTAAGCCGTACTTCTCCATGAGCTACCAGGGCACACTCGATGACGTGTCGACGCTGGCCCACGAGTACGGGCACTCCCTGCATTCGTACCTGTCCCGCAATACCCAGCCCTACGTGTATGCCTACTACGAAACCTTCGTGGCGGAAGTGGCGTCCATGACGAACGAAGCGTTACTCATACAAAAGCTTCTCGCAGAGGCGGAGACTGCGGAGCAGCGTGTTTACCTGCTGCAAAGTTATCTGGATAAGTTTCGCGGCAGCTTCTATCGCCAGGCTTCCTTTGCGGATTTCGAAATGCAGGCGCACGCCGCCGTTGAGGCAGGTGAGGCTCTTAGCAAGGACTCTTTGAACAAAATTTATGCCGATGTCTTCAACGACTACTACGGTGATGCGGTCCACGCTGATGCTCTGAACGCCAGTGAGTGGAGTCGCATTCCCCATTTCATGCGCACAGATAACTTTTACGTTTACCAGTACGCGACATCCTTCGTTGCAGCGACGGCGCTCGCTAAAAAGATCCGGGAAGAGGGCGCACCCGCGCGGGATAAGTTCCTGACCATGCTGCGCAGTGGTTCTAGCGACTATGCCATTGAGCTTCTCAAGGATGCGGGCGTCGATATGACCACGCCTGAGCCTGTCTATCAGACCATTGAGGTGTTCGACGCCATGGTGACGGACTTGGAGCAGGCATTAGCGGAACTCGATTGAGAGTTCGTGCATTTTCACCCCTAGCCGAGAGCTTTGGCGGAGAGGCTTAAGTAAGGCGCTTGAGTCGGGGCGGTATGAAATGAGTCTCCAACTGGAGGGCCGTAGCTAGCCGTGATGCTCCCAAAGAAAAGCCCGCGCACAATGCCGCGGGCTTTTTTGTCGCAGGAAGCGACGCGGACTCCATTCAGCGACTGATGGTGAACCCAAGCTGCTCTAGCACGAAGCGCTGCTCGTTGAGGTTCCAGGCTTTACTGATCTGGCCGCTATCGTTGAACTCGAAACGGCTCACGCCGCGTGACGTGAACTTGATGCCCGTTTCGGATTCCGTATCGGACCATTCACCCATTACGTAAACCACGTTCCCTTCCTGCACTGCTTCCGTAATGTTGCAGGAATCAGACGGCCAATCTTCCGCGTCAGCAAGTTCAAGATTTGCCAGCGACTGCGCCTTTGAGGATGCAACGGCGATGATTCCGCGGTTAATCTCGACAGGCATCTCTTTGCCATCGCGAACGATGACTGCGGATACCGCTTCACCGGGTGCTCCGCGGAACGTGGTTTTGCCACGGTTTTCAAAGGTCATATCCATACCGTTTACGGATACGAAGCGGTCACCTTCCTTGAGCACCTCTGAAGCGGGCGTTGCGGGCGTTACGCGAAGCACCGTACCGAACTCGTCGCCGTTTTCATTGTCGACTTGAAAGCCTAGTCCCACATACCGGTCGGGCATGAACACCCCATCGTCCGCCATATGTTTGTCGACGTAGGCCATAAATCCGTCCAGGGAACCGCAGCTTGCATCCCACCAGCCTTTGGCGACTGCTTTGTTATCCCCGCCGTGGTGGCCTGCATTGGCCACGGTTGCAGCACACAGTGCAGTCGCCAGAAGCGCCCGCTTTGCGATCTTATACATGGTTATTTTCCTTGTTGTAGAGAAGATCTTCGTTCCTTCGGAACAGACTTGGGAACTCCCAAGCTGACTGAAGGGTAGACCACGTCCGTGACTCTGCAAGGAAGAGTACTGAGACCGCTCTCGCTGCTGGCATATAATGCCGCGCTCTAATGGAGAGACCCTCGATGAGTGACGACAAGAATCAGCCGCCCGCGACCACCGCGGCGCTGAGATACCACGCGCATCCCAAACCCGGGAAGCTGGAAATTCGTGCGACCAAACCGCTGGCGAACGGTCAGGATCTTGCGCTTGCTTACTCTCCCGGGGTCGCCGAGGCCTGCGTTGAGATCAAGAATGATCCGGCTAGCGCTGCGCAATACACTGCTCGCGGCAACCTCGTGGCGGTGGTCAGCAATGGAAGTGCGGTACTTGGCCTGGGCAATATCGGTGCCCTTGCTTCGAAGCCAGTCATGGAGGGTAAAGCCGTACTGTTTAAGACCTTTGCCGGTATTGACTGTTTCGACCTCGAGGTGAACGAGTCAGACCCGGAGCGCCTGGCGGATATCGTCTGTGCTCTGGAACCATCCTTCGGCGCCATTAATCTCGAAGATATCAAAGCGCCTGACTGCTTCATCGTTGAGGAGCGCTGCCGTGAGCGCATGAATATTCCCGTCTTTCACGATGACCAGCATGGAACAGCCATCGTCGTCGGCGCGGCAGTGACGAACGCGCTGCGCATCGTTGGGAAGCGCTTTGAAGACATCAAGATCGTCTCCACCGGCGGCGGGGCTGCGGGTATCGCCTGCCTCAATATGTTGCTCAAGCTCGGCGTACAGCGCGAGAACATCGTGCTCGTTGATATTCACGGCGTGGTGTACGAGGGTCGCGCAGAGGACATGAATCCGCAGAAGAGTGCCTACGCGCAAGCAACAGAAATGCGGACGCTCGACGAGGCCATTGATGGCGCCGACTTCTTCCTGGGTTTGAGCGGTCCTGAAGTGCTGAACCAGGCTATGGTGCAACGCATGGCCGATCGGCCTGTGATCTTCGCCCTCGCAAATCCAACGCCCGAAATTCTGCCCGATCAAGTGAGGGAGGTAGCGCCGGACGCCATCATTGCGACAGGCCGATCCGATTACCCCAACCAGGTGAACAACGTTCTGTGTTTTCCGTTCATCTTCCGAGGTGCCCTGGACGTGGGTGCGACGGAGATCAACGACGCCATGCAGATCGCCTGTATTGAAGGCATAGCCGCATTGGCGCGTGCGACGACGAGCGCTGAGGCGGCAGAAGCCTATAGCGGTGAGCAGCTCGTATTTGGCCCTGACTACCTCATCCCTAAACCCTTTGATCCACGCCTGATCAGCGTGGTCGCAACGGCGGTGGCTAAGGCGGCGATGGAAACGGGGGTCGCGTCGCGGCCTGTTGCGGACATTGATGCTTATCGTGACCGGCTCGATGGGTCCGTATTCCGCTCGGCACTTATCATGCGCCCGGTGTTTGCCGCCGCGGCCCGCTCCCAACGCCGCATCGTTTTCGCTGAGGGCGAAGACGAGCGTGTGCTGCGCACCGCCCAATCAATACTTGAGGAGATGACGGATATCCCGATCCTCATTGGTCGCCCCGAGATTATTGCGAAACGTTGCGAGCGCGCCGGCCTTACGATACGGCCGGGCACTGACTTCGAGATTGTGAATCCTGAGGATGACCCCCGGCACCGCAGGTACTGGGAGGCTTATCTCTCACTCATGGCGCGCCGCGGTGTTACACCGGATTTGGCGAAGGTCATCATGCGAACCAATACGACGGCGATCGCCGCCATCATGGTGCACTGCGGCGATGCGGACAGCATGGTTTGTGGCACCTTCGGCCAATACCTCTGGCACCTGAACTATGCCCGGCAGATTCTCGAGCGGGACAGCTACCACCCCCGTGGCGCGCTATCCCTGATGATCATGGACGAAGAGCCGCTGTTCATTGCGGACACGCATGTACACCCGGAGCCTACGGCGGAGCAGATCGCCGATACGGTCATCGCTGCGGCAAACCATGTGCGACGGTTTGGTCTAAAGCCGAACATCGCTCTTTGTTCCCATTCTCAGTTCGGGAACCTGGACATCGACTCCGGACGGCGCATGCGCGAAGCGCTCCACATCCTTGAGTTGCACGAGCCGGATTTTGCCTACGAAGGGGAGATGCACACGGATGCGGCTTTGGATCCCGAGTTTCGAGCCCGGGTATTCCCCCATTCTCGATTGGAAGGTCCCGCCAACGTTTTGGTCTTCGCCTATGGCGATGCGGCCTCGGGCGTGCGAAACATCCTAAAGATGCGGGGCGGCGCCCTCGAAGTGGGCCCGATTTTGATGGGTATGGGTAACCGTGCTCATATCGTCACGCCGTCCATTACCGCCCGAGGGCTTCTCAACGTATCGGCACTTGCTGGAACGGATGTAGCGCACTACGCCTGAGTGCATTTTCTGACGCGGACCGTTTCGCACAAGGCGCACGTTCGCCAGGGTTCCTCGACTCAGGTGATGGCGTGATAGAACCGGTAGTGAGCCGCGACGGCAACAGGAATCGCGACGAGCAAGCCCAGGCCGAAGGGGATTGCCCCCAGGAAACAAATCACCAGCAGAATCAGGCTGAATACCAGATACTGCATGAAGACGGTGTTGATCAGCTTGCGGCTACTCTCCATGGCAGGCCAGAAGTCGAGGCCTCCATCGACAATCTTCAGGGTAGTGAAGCCATAGGCCAGGGCCAGATAGATTCCTGGAAGCACGAGCAGTATGAGCCCGACTAAAATCAGTGCGCCCACTAATACCGCGCTAATCACCAGAGGCACAAGGTGATTAAAGCCCTTGAACAGCACGCTGATATCCACCGACTCCCCACGATCAATGCGCATCACCATGAAGTACATGCCCGCAAGCAGGGGCGTGGAAGTTAGAAGGTTGGCAAAAGGAATCCAGCTCGCCACGGCATTGATGATTGCCATGAGAAGCGTTGCGCCGCTGAGGAGCAACGGTTCCTTTTTATAGATTTCCCACCCCGCAGAGAGGGTGGCGCCAAGATCGGGAGCGGATGCAGTCATGGGTCGAGCCTACCACAGCAACCAGGATGGGTAAGCCGCCGGAGTCTGTCCAGGCCCCGACAAGAGGCGAGCAAAAGGCGCGTTGATGGATGCACCGCCAAAGTCATTGATGGCGACGATCACGACGCGACCTGCGGGCCTTTATCCCGCGCCATGCGTGCGCACAGTACCTTTTTCTGAGAGGGCCCAAGTCGTTGATAGCTACGCGGATCATGGGCCTGTCCTCATAAAATGTAGTTATTAGTACATTTAGTCTTATGAAAATAGCTTTCAGAGCTCCAAAATAAAAAATAATGTAGTTTTAGTAAAGTCTATGCCACACTTCGGTCCGTCCGTTAGTCATAGAACCCGATATGAACGAGATCGCCGAAGTTAATTTGTTGCTGGATATGGGCGCAGAGCTTGAACGACTCACCAAGTCGGAACGCCGCATTGCAGAGGTCATTCTCGACGACCCTCAGGCGGCGACTCGCCTGAGCATTGCCGCTTTGGCAGAACGGGCGAGTGTCAGTGAGCCGACGGTCAATCGTTTCTGCCGCAAATTTGAGCCTGACGGCTATCCCGCCTTCAAACTGCGCCTCGCTCAGTCTCTGGTGCTTGGCGTGCCCTATGTCAGCCCGTCCGTTGCTCAGGGCGATGACACACCGACCTTTACCAATAAGATTCTCGAGAGCGCGATATCGTCCCTGCGCGGGCTGGGAAACCAGCTACCTTCGTCGCTGGTAGACAAGGCGGTTGATCATCTTGTGAGCGCGCGTCATATCTTCTTTTTTGGCCTTGGCGTTTCCAGCGCTGTGGCACAGGACGCGCAGCACCACTTCTTTCGCTTTGAGCTGCCGGTCAGTGCGCACGCCGACGTTCTGATGCAGCGCATGCACGCGGCGGCTGCCGATCCGACGGACCTGTTCTTCCTGATTTCGCATACCGGGCGGACCCGTGACCTCGTTGATATTGCGACACTTGCCAGAGATCGCGGCGCCACGGTCATTGCTCTTACGGCGAAGAATTCACCGCTGGCCAAAGCCAGCGATCTCGCTATTGAGCTCGAGGTGATGGAAGATACCGATGCTTATATGCCCATGACGTCACGCCTTGTGCATCTAGCGGTTCTCGATGTGCTGGCAGCGGGGGTCACCCTCCGTCGGGGCGAATCACTGCAAACCCACCTGCGCGCAATCAAGGAAAGCCTGCGCGCAACTCGTTATGCCCCGATCAGGGAGGAGAACCGCGCGTGAATCAGGTTACGCAAAACGCAGAGATGGAAAGCCAGCACATGCACCTGAGTCTTCGCAGGAACGTGAGTTCCCTGGGAAGTATGCTCGGCGACACCATGGTAGAGAGCCATGGCGAAGCCTTTCTTGAACGTGTTGAAAAGATCCGTCTTCTTTCAAAGTCCGCCAGCAGTGGCGACGACGGCAGCTGGGAACAGCTTGAGGAACTCCTGTCTGATCTCAGCACCGAAGAACTCTCCGGCGTTGCGCGGGCGTTCGCCCAGTTTTTGAACCTCGCTAACATTGCCGAGCAGCACCATGGCTTGTCCCGGGAGATGGATCGCACCAACTCGGCGAGTCGTACCCTCGCGACGGTACTTGATCAGCTGAAAGACAAAGGTCTTGCGGGCGATGCCCTTCATGAGGCCGTGGTGAATCTGCGCATCGAATTGGTGCTCACGGCACACCCCACGGAAATTACCCGCCGCTCGGTGATTCACAAGCATGAAGAGATCGAGCGCTGCCTGGGACAACTGGAGTTTGATGGCCTCACCGATTACGAACGGGGCAGGGTAGAGACGCGGCTTCGAGAGCTGATCGCGCAGCTGTGGCATACGCACGAGTTCCGCCGTTCGCGACCCACGCCTGTCGATGAGGCCCGCTGGGGCTTTGCGGTGGTGGAAAATTCTCTGTGGCAGGCGGTGCCCGATTTCATCCGCCGCCTCGATGATGCCCTCATTGCTTCCACGGGCCAGCGTATGCCGCTGGACGCGGTGCCAGTGCAGTTCTCGTCCTGGATGGGCGGTGATCGCGACGGCAATCCCTTTGTCACGGCCGAAGTGACAGAGGAAGTGCTGCTACTCGGGCGCTGGCAGGCCGCCGCCCTTTACGAGAATGCGATCGATCGCCTGGTGCAAGAGCTCTCCATGAGTGGTGCCAGCGAAGCATTGCTTTCGGCAACGGAGCAGAGTCACGAGCCGTACCGCGCAATCCTGTCACCACTTCGCGAGCGTGTCCGTAGCTGGCGGGCGAGTATTGCCGATCGCTTGGCGGGCAAGCGCGTAGATGATGAAACCCCTCAGAGCATCGACGAGCTCTGGGATCCGATCCTTCTGTGCTACGAGTCCCTGCTGGCCGTTGGCATGGACCGTATTGCCAATGGCCGACTACTGGATCTCCTCCGTCAGATTCGTTGTTTTGGTATCGGCCTGGTCAGGATGGATATTCGTCAACACTCGGAGCGTCATTCCCAGGCGTTGTCCGAGATCTCCGAGGCCCTTGGCCTTGGTCGTTTCGACGACTGGGATGAGGCGCAGCGCCGCAGCTGGCTCCTGGAGGAACTGGAAAACCCACGGCCGCTGATCCCCACTCACTTCTCACCGACGGAAGATACGGAAGAGGTTCTGAAAGCCTGCGCCACGGCTGTCGCTCAGCCCGTCGGTGTTTTGGCCTGTTACATCATCTCCATGGCGAGGGATGTGTCTGACATCCTTGCGGTGCGTTTGCTTCTCAAAGCTTGCGGAGGTGGTGAACACCTTCCCGTAACACCGCTGTTCGAAACTCTTGATGACCTCGATCGTGCACCGCGGGTCATTGAGGATCTGCTGCAGATCGACGCGCAGCGCAAAGCACTGCCGGAAGAGCAGATGGTCATGATTGGCTACTCTGATTCTGCCAAGGATGCGGGAATTCTCGCGGCAGCCTGGGCCCAGTACCGCGCACAGGAAGCGCTTATCGAAGTTTGCCGCAAGGCAGGAACGAAAGTGCAGCTCTTCCACGGTCGTGGCGGCACGATTGGCCGCGGCGGAGCACCGGCCCGTGATGCGCTGCTGTCGCAGCCGCCAGGATCTCTCGAATGCGGCTTCCGCGTAACGGAGCAAGGTGAAATGATCCGCACCAAGCTCGGTATGACGGGCCTCGCGGTAAAAACCTTTGCCCTTTACACCAGCGCCATTCTCGAAGCTCAAGTGATCAGCCCACCCGCGCCAAAGCCGGAGTGGCGTGAAACGATGGATCGCCTTGCGGAGTCTTCGTGCAATGCCTATCGGCGCGTGGTGCGAGATACGGCGGACTTCATCACCTATTTTCGAGAGGCGACGCCGGAGGGCGAGCTTTCGGTGTTACCTCTTGCGTCGCGCCCGACGCGACGGAAACAGGGCGGGGGTATCGAGTCTCTGCGCGCCATCCCCTGGATTTTCTCGTGGACTCAAAACCGCCTCATGTTGCCCTCCTGGCTCGGTGCCGGTGAGGCCCTGGCGTTGGAGCAGGACGGTCATGGCGATGACAATTTGAAGGCCATGGCGCAGGCGTGGCCGTTCTTTGCGACGCGCATGTCCATGCTCGAGATGGTGTATTCGAAGACTGATCTCCGGCTGTCTGCCCACTATGATCGCAGGCTTGTCGCATCGGAATTGCAGGAGATCGGCAGCAGCCTGAGGGACCGGCTGGGGCAGGATATCGAAGCTCTTCTAAGGATTCTTGGGCAGTCCACGCTTCTGCAGCGCGCGGATTGGACGCGGGAATCGCTGGGCTTACGCAATATCTACACGGTGCCGTTGAATGTGCTTCAGGCAGAGCTGCTCGCCCGCTACCGCGAGAGTGGCGATGAGCAGGTAAAACAGGCGGTGATGATCAGTATTGCCGGCGTGGCCGCCGGCATGCGCAATACCGGGTAACCGTCTCGGCAATAGCCGGGAATAAACAAAACTGGGGGAAACGAGCGAACGATGAGTGAATTGCATCCGACCGTTCACGACGTTACGCAGCGGATTATCGATCGCAGTGGCCGTATCCGCGATGACTATCTTGATCTCATGCGACGCAGCCGCGATGAGCGACCGGCACGGTCCCAACTCTCTTGCGGCAACCTGGCCCATGGCTTCGCCGCTTGCGGTAAAGAGGACAAGGACCGGATCCGTCTCATGGAGGCTTCGAACTTTGGCATCGTGACGGCCTACAACGACATGCTGTCGGCGCACCAGCCCTTTGCCGATTATCCCGAAAAGATCAAAGAGCATTTACGCCAGCGCGGATGCACGGCCCAGGTGGCGGGGGGCGTGCCCGCCATGTGTGACGGCGTGACCCAGGGGCAGATCGGCATGGAGCTGTCGCTTTTTAGTCGCGACAACATTGCGCAGTCAACGGCCGTCGCACTGTCCCACCACATGTTTGACGGAATAATCGGTCTCGGGATTTGCGACAAGATCGTGCCCGGCATGTTTATGGGGATGCTGCGCTTTGGGCATCTGCCGGCCATGTTCATACCGGCGGGCCCCATGCGTTCTGGCATCTCCAATCCCGAAAAAGCAAAGATCCGGCAGCTTTTTGCTGAGGGTAAGGTAGGCCGCGACCAGCTGCTTGCCGCAGAATCCGCGTCGTATCACAGCCCCGGCACCTGTACCTTCTACGGTACCGCCAATAGCAACCAGCTGATCATGGAAGCCATGGGTATGCAGCTGCCGGGCGGTTCCTTCGTGAACCCCGGAACTCCTCTGCGAGAAGCGCTAACGGTCGAAGCCGTGCAGCAGCTCACCCGTATTTCTACCCTTGGCTCCGATCCTCGCCCCATGTGCGAAGTGATCGATGCGCGATCGTTTGTGAATGCGATCGTCGCGCTGCTCGCCTCCGGCGGATCCACCAATCATTCCATTCACCTCATTGCCATGGCGAGGGCCGCAGGGTTTATTGTCAATTGGGATGACTTCGCAGCCTTATCCGCAGCGGCTCCCTTGATGGCGCGGGTGTACCCCAATGGCAAAGCGGACATTAACCACTTCCACGCCGCGGGTGGAACGCCGCTCCTCTTCCGCGAACTGATGAGCGCCGGTTTGATGCACGCCGATGCCCGCACGATGTGGGGCGACACCTTTGCTGATTATGCCCAGGAGCCTTTCCTGGAGGGCGAGGGTATTCGCTGGCAGCCCGCTGTGGAGGCGTCCGAGGATCCGGAAGTTCTCGGTTCTGCGAAGCAACCTTTTGATGTCGAAGGCGGGCTTCGTCTGCTCACGGGAAACCTTGGTCGTTCCGTCATAAAGATCTCGGCGGTGGCACCCGAACATCGTCGCGTGCAGGCCCCCGCAGTTGTCGTCGACAGCCAGAAGGCTTTCGTGGAGCGCTTTGAAGCGGGCGAACTGGAGCGAGACTTCGTCGTGGTGCTCAAGCATCAGGGCCCGCGCGCCAATGGAATGCCCGAACTGCACAAGCTCACGCCATTGCTCGGATCCTTGCAGGACAAGGGTTTCTCCGTGGCTTTGGTAACCGATGGGCGGATGTCTGGTGCTTCCGGGAAAGTGCCGGCCGCGATTCACGTCACACCAGAAGCCGCCATGGGTGGCTTGATTGCGAAGGTCGAAGAGGGCGATCTCATCGAGCTGGATGCGAATACGGGCGTGCTGAAGTGTCATGGGGACGATGTGGTCCTCGACAGTCGCGCAGCGCCTGGGCCCAGTGAAGACAGCAGTGCCGGCATCGGCCGAGAGCTGTTTGGTCTGTTCCGCAAAGCGGTATCCACGCCAGAGACCGGTGCGACCATTTTCTTTGAAACAGAGAGCGCCCCATGAGGGATCAGTCTTGGTTTCTTCTCGCTGATGTGGGCGGAACCAATGCCCGCTTTGCGATCGCTGATGCGGCCACTGGCAATGTGACGGAGGAATACCATCTGTCCGTCGCTGATTACCCAACTTTCAGCAGTGCCCTTGCCTACGTGCTGGAGCAGGTGGAGCAGTCACCGCATTGGGCGAGTCTTCCTTCCGACGGATGTCTGGCTGTGGCCTGCCCCGTAGAGGGTGACATCGTGACCTTTACGAACAGTGCCTGGGTGATTGATCGTGAAGATCTGCAGGAGCAGCTCTCGCTGCCGAAGCTGGCGGTGATCAATGATTTTGAAGCGCAGGGCCATGCAGCGATTGCCCTGGAGGCAGGTGATTGGGTCCAGCTGGGAGAAGGCTTTCCGAAAGAGGGCGCGCCGATTGCGATTCTGGGGCCAGGAACCGGTCTGGGTGTTTGCACGGTCGTTCCCAATGATTTGGGCGGCTATGTCGTGGTCCCAGGTCAGGGCGGGCATGTCGATTTTTCCCCGGTGGATGACCTGGAGATCGCCATTCTCCAGACCCTGATGAAGCGGCATCCGCGAGTTTCCGCAGAACGGCTTCTCTCGGGAATCGGCCTCGTCAACATTCACTGGGCGCTCTGTCAGCTCAAAGGCGTTGCCCAGATGGAAGTAACGCCAGCCAAGTTGACGGAGCACGCTCTCTCTGGAAGCGACGAGCTCGCCAGGGAGACGGTCGATGTTTTTTTCCGGGTCCTGGGATCTGTGGCGGGCAATCTTGCGCTCACGGTCGGCGCGACCGGTGGCGTGTATATCGCCGGTGGCATTGTGCCAAGGCTCCTCGAGATCGCTCGCCTGGGGGAGCTTCGCGAGCGCTTCCTCGCCAAAGGCCGCCTCCGCGATTACCTGGCTCCTATCCCCACGCGCGTGATGACCCGGGAAAACGCCGGCTTGTTCGGTGCGCTACAGCTTATTCGAAACAGGACGACAACATGAGTCAGGCCCTCGACATTCTGAAGCAGGCGCCGATGGTACCTGTGCTGACCATCGACAGCGTTGACGACGCGGTTCCCCTCGCGCGAGCGCTCGTCGCCGGTGGTCTCCCCGTGCTTGAGGTCACGCTCCGAACGGACGCGGGTCTGGAGAGTATTCAGGTTATTCGCGCGGAGGTTCCCGAGGCCGTGGTTGGGGCCGGTACGGTGTGTAATGCCAGTGACTACGATGCGGCCTGCGAGGCGGGCAGTACATTTATTGTGAGTCCTGGTCTCACCGATGGCCTGCTCGCTAAAGGCCGCGACAGCGACGTGCCTGCGATTCTCGGTATTGCAACGGCCAGCGAATTGATGACGGCGCTGGACTATGGCCTGGATTGCCTGAAGTTTTTCCCCGCAGAGGCCGCCGGTGGAGTGACTGCGCTGAAATCCCTCGCAGGGCCCTTCGGTCACGTCACTTTCTGCCCCACGGGTGGCATTGGCCCAAAGAACGTAGCGGATTATCTGGCCCTTCCCAACGTCGCGACCGTCGGTGGTTCCTGGGTGACGCCCGGCTCCGCCGTGGCTCAGAAGGACTGGGCCGCAATCGAGGCGCTGGCGACCGAGACCGTGAGCGCGATCAACGAGATTCGGAGTGCACTCTCATGATAGACATGCAGATGGTGAACGGCCCTATGGATCTCCTTATCTTCGGTGCGCGGGGGGATCTTTCTGCGCGAAAGCTGTTCCCAGCCTTGTATCACTTGCACAACTGCGGGCTCCTGCCGGAAGACGTGCGCATTCATGCCCTCGCGCGGGAAGACATCACCCTCGAAAAGTTCCTCGAAGACATTAAGGAGCGGGTTCGCCATTACGTGGATGACAGCCGCTGGACCGAGGATCAATGGTCCGCGTACGCCGCGCGCTTCTCTTATGTTCGCCTGGATTTCGCAACGCAGGACGACTATGAGATTCTCGCCCAGGCTCTTCATCCCGATCGCCCGGCGCTGTTCTATTTGGCGACGCCGCCTGCGCTGTTCGGCGCAATCTGTGAGCATCTGGGTGCGACCGGCTGTCTGGACGGTGATCGCCGTCTATTACTGGAAAAGCCTATCGGTAAGGATCTTCAGAGCTGCATTGCGGTGAACGATACGGTGGGAGCTTACTTTCCAGAGGAGGCCATTTACCGGGTCGATCACTACCTCGGTAAGGAGACCGTGCAGAACCTGTTGGTGCTTCGCCTTGCGAACCGCTTCATCAATACGCAATGGGACCAGAGCTGCGTTGATCACGTGCAGATCACCGTCGCCGAACCCATTGGTATTGAAGGGCGGTGGTCCTACTACGATGGCGTCGGCCAGCTGCGCGACATGGTTCAGAACCACCTGATGCAGTTGCTGTGTCTGGTGGCGATGGAACCGCCCAATGCCATGACCGCGGAAGCCATCCGCGATGAGAAGGTCAAGATTGTGCGCGCGCTGCGTCGCATCGACGAAACCAACGTGCACGATCATGTGGTGCGCGCGCAGTATGCCGCCGGTTGGCTGCGCGGTGAGTCCGTACCAGGATACCTTGAAGAGGAAGACTGCCCGGGCCGCGACAGTGAGACGGAAACCTTCGTTGCCGTAAAAGCGTTCATCGATAACTGGCGCTGGGCGGGAGTGCCGTTCTACCTGCGCACCGGCAAGCGGATGCCCGAGAAAGTGACAGAGATTGTGATCACGTACAAAGCGCTGCCGCACAATATCTTTGCCGAGCAAGGTCGTCCCGATACGCCAAACCGCCTCGTGATTCGCCTGCAGCCCAACGAGGGCATTGAGATGCAGATGGTGTCTAAGCTGCACAGTTTGCGGGAGAAGCTGAGTCTTGTTCCCCAGACGCTGAACCTCGACTTCCTGGGCTCGTCGAGTTTGGATCGAATTCCCGACGCCTATGAGCGCTTGCTCTTAGACGCCATTAACGCCGATCCACGTCTTTTTGTCGGTCGTGAGGAGGTCGAGGAATCCTGGCGCTGGTGTGATGCCATCATCGAGGCCTGGAATGCGCGCGGTCCAAGTCTCCAGCGTTATCAGGCTGGCTCCTGGGGGCCCACGAAAGGCGAGCTACTCATCGAGAAAGACGGCCGCAGCTGGAATTCCTGAAGCCATGACGCCACCAATGCACATTTTCGATGACCGGAGCGCGCTGGACGCCGCGCTCGCAAAGGCTGTCGCGTCTCACCTAGCGGCCGGTATTCGCGAGCGGGGTGCGGCGACGCTAGTCGTCTCTGGCGGGAGTACACCCGATGGGTTCTTCAGCCGCCTCCGTGATCTGCCCCTCGATTGGAGCAGTATTGCGGTGACCTTGGCAGACGAGCGTTGGGTGGGTCCGGATCATGAAGACAGCAACGCTCGCCTCGTTTCAGAACGGCTCCTGCAGGGCCCGGCGGCGGCGGCGCGCTTTGTGCCACTGTTTGTCGAAGATATCGTCCCGGAAGACGCGGAGGAGGCTCTTGGCTCGGACATCGCTGCATTGGGCACTTTCGATGCTGTGGTGCTGGGAATGGGTGGAGACGCGCACTTCGCTTCGCTGTTCCCTGGTGCGGAGGCATTAGCCACGGGGCTTTCGATACCCAGCGATCGACAGTGTCTGGCCGTTCGCCCGAATCATGCGCCTCATGCGCGGATGAGCCTCTCTCTGGCCCGCCTGTTCGACAGTCGCTTCCGAGCACTCCACATCGTTGGCGATGAAAAGAACCAGGTACTCAAGACGGCGATGGCGTCAGCAGACAGCTCAGCATTTCCCATCGCTGCTGTATTTGAAGCTGGACGGCCGCACACCGACGTGTACTGGGCGCCGTAACCTCTCGCTAACAGCGGTTCCGGAAAACTTCAGTAAATCGAGTGCCTGCCGCAGGTATCGGCAGCCGGCCCCGACAACGCACAGCAGAACCCTCATCAGAGCTCGAGACCTCGCTCAGATCAGCCTCAGATGAATCCAGTGAGAGCGCTAGAAAGCATTTTGAAAGATCTCACGGGTCGTTCCGAGTGAAATGAGTGGGGCGAATCGGCGGCCATAGTAACCGCTGCTCCCTTACCCCGGCACAATCGTCGAAATAGCGCCCGTCAGGCGATATCCAGCAGCTTTTCGTTGGGCCGACCCAACACCGCCTTGCGACCACTAATGCCGATGGGGCGCTGTATCAGTCGGGGATCGGCCGCCATGGCAGCGAATACCTCGTCGTCCGACGCGCTCTCCGCAAGACCGAACTTCTCCGCATCTTTCGCCCGAAGGAATGCACGGGGGCTCACCTTGCCCATCTTATTGGCGATGGTGCGCAGTTCATCCTCAGACAGCATGTCGCTCTTGTTCATGTATTTACGCACTTCCGGTTCGATGCCATTTTCCTGCAGCAGTGCGAGCCCCTTCTTCGAAGAGCCGCAGCCGGTGTGATGGATCAGTGTGTAGGCCATGACCTTTTCCTCTGTGGATTGTTGGGAGTTCTACGAACGCGAGCGCTCGGGCGATTACCTGAGCTTACGGCGGTGCTCGCTGGGGCCGCATGTGCGGGCTCTCGGTCATGCTTGAGCTCACCTCGCGTTATCGATGCGCCAGACCGCGTACTCGCCCTGGGCGAGAGATTCGTGGCCACAGATAAGCTCGCCGCCTGGCGGTTTATAGGCCTGGGTTTCGGGCTCGGCATTGAAAGCAAACTCTAGCGCTCCAAGGGTCCGACGTCGTAGGCCGCTAGGCAGGGGGCGAGCTTCGATGCCTGCGGTGGCTACGATCTCTGCGAGTATTTCCCTTAGCGACGGAATGGAGAGGAATCCGTTGAGGTAGTGGTGCGTTCCCTGGTGGTACCAGAATCCGAGTCCATCCTCGGTAATCAGGCGCGGTTGGAGGGCCGTATCAAGCTTCTCGAACCAGCGAGTGACCTCGTGGCTTCCATTGCCCATAGCCAGCACGCGCGCGGCACCGCGTCGCATGCTGTCTACGGCCTCGACTTTCAGAGGCACTAATCGCTGTAGCGGCCCCGGTGCTAGCTGCGGTGGGATCGCTCCTTCCTTAGTTCTCGATCCGCTCCTCGGACCGATGACACAAGCGGCGCCACTATGCTCGATGCGATCGACCAGCCCATCGTCCACGAACACCGTCCCGGGCAGCACGATCAACTTGTAGCCGGCCAGAGACTCGCGCCCAGAAACGATATCGATATCGAGACCCAGCTGCCGCAACGCCGAGTAGAAAACAAAGGCCCATTCCAGATGATGAGCGTCGGGTGCGTGGGGCTGAATCGCCGTCGACCAGCAGCTGGGGTAGTCGAACACCAGCGCGATGGGAGCTTGCGCAACGGCTCGCTCTGGCAGTGCATCGAGATCTTTGCGGAGACGTCTCAGGGACTGCCACGCTGGCGCTGGGCTACCGTCGGGTCTGCGCAGGGCCGCGTGCATCTGCTCCTGAGCAACGGGCATCTGCTGGTAACGGAAGAAGCTCACCAGTTCGGCACCGTGGGCGATGGCCTCCATGGCCCAGTACGCCGGCGCATTGGCCACGGGCATAGCGTTGGCTGGTGCCCAGTTCACCGGACCCGGCTGCTGTTCGATCACCCCAAAGCGCCCGCCGCCCACGGCGCGGTACAGGTCGTGATGGAACGCGGCCCAGTCGGGATGTCCGATCTGCCGGTACCGCAGTTTTTCATCGTCAGTGAACCAGCCCTGATCCAGAAAGCCGAGGGGGTAGCTGTCCCAGGTTGCGACATCAAGATCCGCCGCCACGTCGAAGTGATCAAACTCGACGAAGTTGCCCATGTAGTTGTGGGTTAGCCAGCAGCTCGCGGGCGCGGCATCGCGAAGCAGCTTGGTATGAATCTGGTTGAAGGCGACCACCTGGTCCGAGGCAAAGCGGTGATAAGCCAAACGGTGCGAGGGGTTTGCCTCCGTCACCGTGAGATTCGGCAGTCCCACCTTGTCAAAATCCGAGTACTCCTGGCTCCAGAACACGGTGCCCCAGGCCTCGTTCAGCGCGTCGATGGACTCATAGCGCTGGCGCAGCCAGTGCGAGAACTGGACGCGATCATCCTCTGCGTAACTCACCACGGTGTCGTGGCAGCCGTACTCATTGTCCGTCTGCCAGCCGGCGATGCCCGGGTGGCCCGCGTAACGCTCGATGACGGCGGTACAGATGCGTTCTGCTTCGCGGCGATAAACCTCGCTCGCAAAACGGTAGTGGCGCCGGGAGCCAAAGCCGCGCACATCCCCGTTCTGATCGACAGCGAGAATCTCCGGGTGGGCTTCTATCAGCCAATGGGGGGGACAGGCAGTGGGTGTGCACATGATCAGCCTCAGTCCTGCTTGGGTGAGCGTCTCGATCGCTTCATCCAGCCATTCCCACTGAAAGTCTCCGCGGGCCGGTTCTATCCGTGACCAGGCAAACTCCGCGATGCGCACTAGATCAATGCCGCCGCCCGCCATGTTTGCGGCCTGTTCAGCCCATTGCGAGCGGGGCCAGTGTTCGGGGTAGTAGCACACGCCAATCTTGGTATCGATCATGGTTTTTGCGGGCCTCATACGATGGCGACGGGTTGGCGCAGGCTTCGCGCGTCCCGTCTTTGCTCAAGGCGGCGAAGTTACGCCTTGGGGGCTGGGCGGTGCAAGCATCAGAAAGCAAGATCGCGTTAAGATGTCGCGCCTGAATTTAACGCAAGCACGACATCGATAAGGAGTCTTTATGTCTGGTAACGAAGTCCTCACGGAAGTCATGGGTGGAACACTGCTCATTACCCTCAATCGCCCCGAAGCAAAAAACGCCGCTAACAAGGCCCTTGCGGTGGGCCTTGCGGCCGCAATTGATGAGCTGGAATCCAATGACGAACTACGCGTTGCCATCCTGACGGGCGCCGGCGGTACCTTCTGCTCGGGCATGGATCTGAAAGCCTTTGTCACCGGTGAAACGCCCAGCATCGAAGGGCGCGGTTTTGCGGGTCTCACCGAGTACCGTTCATCCAAACCCATAATCGCTGCCGTTGAAGGCTACGCGCTGGCTGGTGGTTTTGAGCTGGCGATTTCCTGCGACCTGGTGGTTGCAGCCAACGACAGCAAGTTTGGCATTCCCGAAGTGAAGCGCGGCTTGGCCGCTGCGGCAGGCGGCCTGGTGAAGCTGCCCAAGCAGATTCCCTCACGCATCGCCATGGAGTTGGCCCTCACGGGTGATTTCATTTCCGCCGATCGCGCTTATGAACTGGGTCTCATCAACCGCGTTGTGGAGAGCGGCGGTGCCGTTGAAGGCGCGAAAGCCCTTGCAGACAGCATAGCTGCAAACGGCCCCCTTGCTGTGAAGGCCAGCCTCGCGGCTGTTGCCGGCGCACAAGACTGGTCCACGGAAGAGATGTTTGCCAAGCAGATGGCGATCGTCGGTCCTGTGTTTACCAGCGAGGACGCCATCGAGGGCGCCACGGCCTTTGCCGAGAAGCGGGCTCCCAACTGGAAAGGCAAATAGGAGCTGGGCTCATGACGGAAGCTCTCATCATTGACGCGTGCCGAACGCCGCGCGGCATCGGTAAGCGCGGCAAGGGCGCACTCGCGCACCTTCATCCGCAACATCTTGGCGCTACGGTGCTCAAAGCGCTGGCGGATCGCAATGATCTGAACACTGCGGACGTCGACGATATCGTCTTCGGCACCAGTTGGCAGCGTGGCGCTCAGGGCAACGACCTGGCGCGTATGTCGGCGCTGCAGGCTGGCTATGACGTGCGGAGCTCGGCGGTGACCCTGGACCGTTTCTGTGGCTCTGGTATCACCTCCGTGAACATCGCCGCGGCCTCGGTTATGAGCGGCATGGAAGATCTGGTGATCGCCGGCGGCTGCGAGATGATGTCTATCCATGGTAGTGATCCCAGCCAGTCTCCGTTCCTCGATAACGGGAACCTTCAACTCCGCGACATGCATCCCCAGCCCCACCAGGGTGTTTGCGCGGACGCCATCGCGACCCTCGAGGGTATCGATCGGGAAGCTCTCGATGCTCTGGCATTGGTTTCCCAGCAGCGCGCTGCCGCGGCTATAGAGGGTGGGCACTTCGAAAATGCACTCGTACCTGTTTTTAATGAGGACGGCACGCTAGCGCTGGATTACGAAGAGTTCCCCCGTCCGGAAACGACCCTCGAGGGCCTGGCATCACTGAAGCCAGCGTTTGAGGCGATGGCGGACTATCCCCTCGATGAGGCGGGAACCACCTATCGCAAGCTGGTGACGCAGGTTTACCCAGATCTGGCGATCAAGCACGTACACCATGCTGGCAACTCATCAGGGGTCGTGGACGGTGCTGCCGCGCTGCTACTGGCCTCGCCCGACTACGCTCAGGCCCACGGCCTGAAGCCGCGAGCCCGCGTTGTAGCCATGGCGAATATGGGTGATTCGCCGACGCTGATGCTTAACGCGCCAGTACCGGCGGCTCGCAAGGTCCTGAAGAAAGCGGGACTGACGCTCGATGATATCGACCTCTTTGAAATCAACGAGGCCTTTGCCGTGGTCGCCGAGAAATTCATCAGAGATCTCGGTCTTGATCGAGATAAAGTGAACGTGAACGGAGGGGCTATGGCCCTGGGGCATCCCATCGGTGGAACTGGCTCCGTGCTCATCGGCACCCTGCTCGACGAGCTTGAGCGTCAGGACAAGCAATTTGGTCTCGTCACCATGTGCGCCGCTGGTGGTATGGCGCCGGCAATCGTGATCGAGCGGGTGGCTGCCTGACGCTCGCCAATAAGTGAACCGACTGACCCGCAGTAGCAGGAACTTACAGCGCGTCCTTCGGGGCGCGTTTTTGCTCGTGTTCGCGTTTGCCGGTGTGGTTGGTCGCTCTGTAGCGAGTGCAGAGGAAGTTTCCGTGCCCCTGCGGGTTCCCGAAACCTACCTCAGCGCAGTGGCTGCGGGCGAGCTGGGCCTCGATGAGACGGGCCGCGGTGAGCTTTCGGCCGATGGTTGTAGTCGGGTTGAGTTGTTTGACCTGGTGCTTGATCAGGAAAGCTCGACGGAGTCCGAGCAAGTTCTATTGGTGGTCGATATTGGTATGACCGCCCATGCCGGAGCGCGGGTTTTCGGTCGCTGTCGCAGTCCCGGTTCTCTGACGGGGCGCGCGCGACTTGCGCTGTTGCCAACAGCCGGAGAGGACGGCCGTTTAGTACGCTACGATGCGGTCAGCGCGGAGTTTCGTAATGCTGACGGCTCTACCTCCATGCTGACCAAACCAAGCCGGGCGCTGGCGGAGTCACTGTTGGTGCCGCGGTTGCAGCAGATGCGCGTGGATGTCTCCGCGCCCCTTTTAGAGATTGATCTGCTCATCGGTCAGTTTCTCGGGGAAACAGCGGGTGCAGGCCTCGATAGCAACGCGCGCCTCGGAGCCATTGTTCTGGAGCCCGGGGAGCTTCGCGCCGATCTTGTCTTCGATGTAGAGGCTCCTGCAGTCCCCGTCGACGAGGCCGGCGGCAGCCCGCAGGAGGTCCTAAGTAGCGAGGAGCAGGCACAGTGGTCTCGCCTTGAGGACGAACTCGATGGCTTCCTGACGGTGGTGATTGGCCACCTGGCGATGCAGACCGAGAATCCCGACGTGCGCCTGGCTCTGGCTGCGACGCTGCTTGATGCGAGGCTGCGACTGGCAGATATGCTCCTTCTCGACGAAGAGGGGTTGCCTGCTGCAGCTTCATATTCGGAGTCAGATCAGGTGTCAGGCAGCAGCGATGTCGTCGGCACTGGAAACGAAGCCAACGATGCCTTCAATGCTTCCGACGACGAACAAGCAGACACCATGGACCCGCTCCGACTCCTTTTTCTGGATAGCTGGAAGGCCATTTCTGAGGCGGTGGCGGAGCTACCTCCCGCCGAAGACGAAGGGAGTGTGTTGCGGCTGGCATCGTTTCTAGCGGCGGGTGATGCGCTCGCGCTGGTTGATGCCCTTGGTCCTCGCTACGGCATTGAGGTCAGCCGCGATGGGCTGCGACGCATGGCGCGTCTGCTCCTCGCTGGCGAGGCGCCCGTGTCTTTCACGCCCTTGCCCCTCGAGACAGATCCAGCGATTCAGGCCCTGTTCGGGTTTGGCGCCGAGCTTGAGCGGAAGCAGCCGCCGGCCAAGTATTGGTATCACCGTCTTCATCCTATTCCCAATGCGTTTGCCGAAGAGCCGAGTCCTGCAGAGCAGCTTCGGGAGGTTTTCCCGGACCGAGGTAATCTTGACGCCTACCTCGATATCGTCGCGCGCCTTATTGAGGAGTCGTTGGATAACCACTGGGCCGACTCCCGTTTAAACGAGGAACAGCGGGAGCTCTTTGAACCGCTGGTACGTGCCACGGCCTGGAAGGAAACCTGCTGGCGACACTATCTGCCGGAGGACGAGGGGGTTAAGGTCATTCGCTCTGCCGTCGGCGCCGTCGGCATGATGCAGATCGTCGGTCGGGTGTGGCGCAGTGTCTTTGATCTGGAGTTGCTGGAGTCGGAGGTCGACTACAACGTGGGCGCCGGTATCGACATTCTGGAACACTACTTTCTCGACTATGCGGTCCGTCGAGGCGAGCACCTCCAGCCCGGAGGCATGGATAATCTTGTGCGGGCGACCTACGCCGCCTATAACGGGGGACCTTCCCGACTTAGTCGCTACCGCCGGGAGGGGGTAGCGGCTCGCGCCAAGGCGGTAGATGCGCAGTTCTACCGACATTACCAGTCCATGACGACGTCGACCTGGCCGGTGGAAAGTCGCTGTTACGCACGATGAATGAATCAACTACGAGACTTAGGAGTCACTTGTGAGACTGATCTCTGTTTTGCTCTTCCTGACGCTGATCACTGATGCGTCCTTTGCTTTTGCCGGTGCCTTCGACGCCCTCGAGTATCGAAATGTGGGGCCAACCCGCGGTGGTCGCGTCACAGCAGTGGCCGGCACCGTCCTCGAACCTGGCACTTTCTATCTGGGGGCATCCGGTGGCGGCGTTTGGAAAACCACAGACTATGGCGAATCGTGGTTCAACGTATCCGATGGCTACTTTGCCTCGCCCTCCGTGGGTGACATCGCGGTCTCGCAGACCGATGCAAATGTGCTGTA
Organism: Pseudomonadota bacterium; assembly: GCA_038750875.1. Classification (GTDB taxonomy): domain Bacteria; phylum Pseudomonadota; class Gammaproteobacteria; order Pseudomonadales; family Halieaceae; genus Congregibacter. The sequence goes on from JBCDGU010000006.1 coordinate 218,116, forward strand.
TGTCGGCACGGGCTCGGACGGCCTGCGCTCCAATGTGATTCGCGGCAAGGGTATGTACCGTTCCCGCGATGGAGGTCGTAGCTGGACGGCCATCGGCCTTGAAGAGACGGGACACATTGGTGCCGTAGAAATCGATCCGCGCAGCAACAGCGTGGTGTGGGTTGCAGCCATCGGTCAGGCCTTTGAAGCCAACGAAGAGCGAGGTGTTTATCGATCCGTAGACGGTGGACAGAGTTGGCAGCGGATGTTGTACGTGTCTGATAGCGTCGGCTTCTCGGATCTCGAGCTTTTGCCGAACAACCCCGATGTGGTGTTTGCCACGGCATGGCGCGCCGAGCGGAAGCCCTGGACCATCATCAGTGGGGGCGAACAGGAAGAGGGCGGCCTCTACAAGTCTGAAGATGGCGGCGAAAACTGGCGTCGGATCACCGAAGGGCTACCACAGGGGCTCGTCGGCAAGATCGACCTCGCTATCTCGGCGGCAGACTCCAGCATTGTCTACGCCCTCGTTGAGGCGCCGGGAGACGAGGGCGGTCTCTATCGCTCCGAGGATCAGGGCGAAAGCTTCACCCAGGTCTCCAACAAGAAAGAGATTCGAACCCGGCCTTTTTATTACGGCAACATCGACGTGGACCCCACGAATCCTGACGTCGTCTATTCCATGGCAACGGATTACTACCGTTCCACCGATGGCGGCGAGAACTGGGAAGAGCTTGATCCGCCCCACGGCGATAACCACGATATGTGGATCAATCCCGAGCGCCCGGAGCTGTTTATCCAGGGCAATGACGGCGGTGCCAACATCACTCACAACGGCGGTAAGACCTGGTCTACGCAGTTCAATCAGCCGACGAATGAGCTCTATCAGGTGGATGTGGACGACCAATACCCCTACTGGCTTTATGCCGGCATGCAGGACAACTGGACCACAATCTCCGTACCGAGCCAGGCGCCATTCTCCGTGCAGAGCACCCATGCCTGGCTGATGGAAACCGGTGGCTGTGAGACGGGACCCGCGGTTCCCAAGCCCGGTAATCACAATATCGTCTACGCTAACTGCAAAGGTCGCTTTGGAGTCTTTGATAAGCGCAGCGGCCGCGAGCGACAGTACTATGTGGGTGCTGCCAATATGTACGGCCGCAACCCGGCAGACCTGACGTATCGCTTCCAGCGCGTGTCGCCCGTGCATGTGTCACCCCACAACCCGGATGTGGTGTACCACGCATCCCAGTATGTGCATCGCACAACAAACGACGGCGTGACCTGGGAAACGATCTCTCCCGACCTCACGGCGTTCGAGGCCGACAAGCAGGTGATTTCCGGTTCGCCCATCACTCGGGACATCACGGGGGAAGAGTTCTACAGCACTATCTACTCGCTGCGCGAGTCACCGGTTGAGGCGGGTGTTCTCTGGAGCGGTGCAAACGATGGTCCGGTGCACGTCACGCGAGATGGCGGCGAATCCTGGGCCGAGGTTACGCCGCGCGGACTGCCCAAGGGTGGGCGCGTGGATTCCGTAGAGCCCTCTCACCATGACGCGGCAGTCGCCTACATCGCCGTGCATCGCTATCTGCTAGGTGACTGGCAGCCATACGCGTATCGCACCGAAAACTTTGGACGCAGCTGGAAACGCATTGCGACGGGCAATAACGGAATTCCCGCAGATCATCCGGTTCGCGTAGTTCGTGAGGATCCCAGGACGCCGGGTCTTTTGTACGCAGGCACCGAATACGGTCTGTATGTCTCCTTCAATAACGGTGTTGACTGGGTGAGCTTCCAGCAGAATCTTCCAGTCACTCCCATCACGGATATCCGCATTCATCGCGATGATCTGGTGCTGTCGACCATGGGGCGCGGCTTCTGGATTCTTGATAAAGCGTCTACGGCCCTCGGGCAGATCTCCGATGGCGCATTGCCTGAATCACTCACTTTGATGCGTCCCGCATCGACGATCCGCTACCGGTCTTCCGTGCGCGGTAGTGGGCCGGAACTACTGGATTACCCGGCTCCTGCTGCACTTATCGATTACGTGGTACCAGCGGGTTACACCGGCCCTATCACCCTAGAAATTCTCGACGGAAGCGGCGAAGTCGTAAATGCCTACCGCTCCGAGGCCGGTTCTGACGACACCTCGGCAATTCGCGAGAGTGATATGGCGTTAAACGAGGAGCGGTATCTCCTGAAGGCGACCCTTTCTGCGGAGCCGGGGCTGCAGCGTTTTCGTTGGGATATGCGCTATCGTGGACCATGGCACAGCAACGAGAAGCGCCGTTACACCCAGGGGCCTCTCGCAGCGCCCGGGACATACACGGTGCGTCTAAGCGCCGGCGACGCTGTGCAGGAAGCCCCGCTGGAGCTGCGCCTCGATCCACGTTCTCTGGAGGTTGGTATTGATGAGGCTGCCGTGCAGGCCCAGGTCGACGCCCGGCTTGCCATTGCGGACATGATCAGCGAAGCGCGTCAGTGGGCGGAGGATCTCTCCGAGCGCGAAGATGACGCCGCCAAAGCCGCAGTAGCGAAGCTCGTGACGGAGGAAGGGACTTACATGCCCCCGCAACTCATCGATCAGCTGAACTATCTGTATCGCATGCTTGGTCGCGCGGATCAGCAGCCCGGCGACGATGCCATGGCTCGCATGGAGCAGCTTCGCGGCGAGCTTTCGGAAGTGCTGTACAGCAAGGCACTCATTAGCGCGGAATAAGGTGGAACTGCGTCTGTCGCCCGTCGATGTAGCGCACGCCCTCACCGTCGAAGAATGCGTCCTCTTCAAGCTTGATGCGGACGCTTTTTCCCCACTCGGGAATCTCTGACTCGGCGTACAGCTCAATGGAGTAGGCGGTGTTCGGGTAAAGCGGATAGTCGCCGTCTCCTGGCACGCCTCCCTGTTGATCCCACATGCCGATGGTGGGGCCGGCCGCGTGACCGTGGTACCCGATGGGGTGCGTGTAGATGGAGGCGGTAATGCCTTCGCGCTTCGCTTGTTGGAGGCTGGTCGCCAACACTTCATTGCCGGTTCGACCGGCCTTGAACGTGTCCGTGAGGATATCCTGCAGGCGGTTGCCTCGAACCAGAGCACTCTTCAGCGACTCCGGCGCGTCGCTCTCGCCGCGCCGCAATACATAAGCGTGTTGCTGCGTATCCGTGTTCAGGCGCAGATAAGTGATGCCGAAGTCCACGTGGATGAGGTCACCCGGCCTGATCACGTCGTCGTCATGATGCTTATCTACGTCTGCCTTCATGTCTAACTCGGGGCTCGCGGCGCGCTGCACGGATACGGAGGGGTGAAACCAGCTCGTAAGCCCACGCTCGCGCACCCGGTCGCGGTACCACCAGGCCACATCATTGGTAGTCGTGACGCCAGGCTGGATCACCTCGCTCGACAGACCCTCGGCGATGATTTCGTGGGCGATGCGGCAGATCTGTGGGTAAACGGTCATCTCAGCTTCGCTGCGCGTCTCAAGCCAGCCAACGGCCAGTGCTTCGGCGGAGGTGATGCGATCTGAGAGCTCCGGACCGAGAGCCTCTTCGAGGAGGGCGTACTCTGTGTGCGTCATGCCGTCAGCGAGGGCAAAGGTATCTGAGATGTTCACGCCGATACGTTCGGGATTGCGCTCGCGAATTAGCTTCGCCAGATGGCTCCACTGATTGCCGTCGCGTTCCTTGTCCCAGGCTTTTTTGAAGGTCTTGCCCACGTTGTAGCGGGCGATGGCGAGGGCTTCCAAAGCTTGTCCTTCGCCGGGATCATGAATCAGAAGGATCGTTCTCCGGCGAGCCGACTGCCAGTCTGAGGGAAGCATAGTGCGAAGTACCGGGTCTTCGTTGTACTCGCGAGAGATCAACACCCACAGGTCGATACCGGTGCGTTGCATGAGTCCGGGCAGCACTCCCTCCATGCGCGACTCCAGCCAGCTGTCGATGACGGCGGCGCGTTCACGCATGGGTAAAACGAGAGAGTCAGCACTCGTCAGAGTGGAAGATGCTGCCAGCGCGAAGACCAAAAGAAACTGGATTTTTATCGCTAACAGGGCATGGACAGTTCGTTTTAGAAGCATGATGCAGTTGCCGTATTTGATGACGGTACCCAGTTCAACACAGCAAGCTCGAAGCGTGCAATTTCACCGCACCCCAGACTGCAGAAGCAGTTATCCCCAGAGCAAAGGGGGCGGGGGGGTCACGCGACCGCCCTCGGTGTAACTCAATCCGTTTTCGATATCTTCAGTGAACAGCAGCGGGCCATCGATATCCACGAAGCGGCTGTACTGGCCGATCACAAAGGCCGGTGCCATGGACAGTGAGCTGCCGGTCATGTTGCCAACCATGATTTCCATATTGGCTGCCTGTGCTCGCTTGACCAGCGCTAAAGCCTCTGTGAGGCCGCCGCATTTATCGAGTTTGATGTTAAGCACCGCGTAACGCCCGATTACTTCGTCAATCTCTCCGAGATGGAGGCAGGACTCGTCGGCACCGAGGGGTACGGGAGATACGAACCCGTCCAAAAGCGCATCTTCGCCGCGCCGTAAAGGTTGTTCGAGCATTGCAATTCCGAGGCGCTCACAATGGGGCAGGTACTCTTTGAGCTCCGCGAGGCTCCAACCCTGATTGACATCGATGACGAGGCTAGCGTCGGGCCGCGCAGCCCTGATGGCTTCCAGGCGCTCGACAGGTTGCTCGGCGTCGAGCTTGATCTTTAAATGCGTTAGTTCCGCAGCTTCTCGCGCCCGCTCAGCCATCACCTCGGGAGTCTCGATACCGATGGTGAAGACCGTGGTGAGGGGCTCAGGTTGAAGCTGGAGCAGTTCCCAAATCGATCTGCCCATCTGCTTGCAGCGCAGGTCCCAGAAGGCGCAGTCCAGGGCATTGCGAGCGCCGCAGGCGGGCATGAGTTGTAGAAGCGCTTCGGGAGTGGTGCTGGCTGAGATCTTGGGCGCAATACGTTCGAGGTCCGCAGCCATGCTCTCGGCGGTCTCGTTAAGGTAGTAAGACCCGACGGCCTCACCGCGCCCCGTGTGGCTGTCTACGGTGAGCGAGACGCGCACCGTGTCGGTGGTAGTCCAGCGATAGCCCGTAATAACAAACGGCACCTTCAGCTCGAAGGGGATGATCTCGATGTCGAGCTTTAGGGCTGCGCTCACGACACCGTCTTTATCAGTTCCTGCACAATGGCCTGCGTGCCATCGCGCAGTGGATCGATACAGGGGAGTCCGTACTTGTCCATGAGGCTCTGCAGGTAGCCCCATCGCTGGCGTTCGCCAAGGGCGATGGTATTCACGCTAATGCCCATACACCGGATCGACGGATTGGTGAGGGAACCAATCTGCGTGGTCCGCTCGATCACTTCACCGATGCTGGGCAGGGGAAAGTCTTCCCATCCCTCGATATGACTGCGACCTGCCGCGTGACAGACGACAAACGCATCGGGTTGGGAAGCAGTCAGCAGGCCGTGGCTCACCGCCGCATAACCGGGATGGAATATGCCGCCCTGGCCCTCGATCACATCCCAGTGATCATCATCATTGGCGGGGGAGAGCAGTTCCGCGGCCCCAGACACGAAGTCTGCGACCACGCAGTCGATGGGAATGCCCGTGCCCGCAATCATGATGCCGGTCTGTCCCGAGGCTCGGAATGTGGCCTTGAGACCCGCTGATTTCATGTCGCGTTCTAGCGCGAGGGCGGTGTACTTCTTACCCAGGGCGCAGTCGGTGCCGACCGTGAGCAGTCGTTTGCCCGATCGCGGCGCTCCGGTTCCCACCGGAATGCCCTCTGGAGGCACGCGGATGTCAATCAGTCTCGAGCCACCGGCCTCGGCGGCCTCAACCAGCGCGGGGATGCCATTCAATCGGGTGTGAAGCCCGGCGACGATATCCATGCCGTTGCGAGCGGCCCTGCACAGGTCGTCCAGCCACGCCTCGGGTATGGAGCCTCCCACCAGTGCGGTGCCGATGACCAGTGATGCCACGCCATTGGACGCAGCTTCCTCGATGGATAGGTCGCCAAGGCCCAGGTCCAGGGCGTCGTCGCTTAAGCGGAGCTGCCCCGCGCAGAGCTCTCTGCGCCAGTCTGCGAGGCCCTGGCCGGTCTTGGCGTAGGTGGGCCGGTGTTCGTCGCCCACGAAGATGAGGTAGGGCGCGCGCAGCTCAATAGGCGTCACGGATTAGCCTGACGCGTAGGCTTAAGCGTCAGCGCGCTGCGCAACGGCGTGAATCTGGGCGCACATATCGGACAGCAACGGCGCGGGCAGATCGTGGCCCATCCCCTTCAAAACGCAGAGCTGTCCGTTGGGCAGGTGTTTTGCTGTGTCCTCGCCGCAGGCGAGGGGTACGAGTCTGTCCTCGTCTCCATGAATCACCAACGCGGGCTGCTTCACGCGCTTCAGTAAATCTCTCCGATGCTTGGAGGCGATGATAGCTCCTAGCTGGCGCGTTACGCCGTCGGGATGGTATCCACCACGGTGGACCGCGGCGGCGGCTGTTTCCCAGAGTTCCTCGTCGGTCTTGGGAAAGCTGCGGCTTTGGATGACGCGACGCACCCGCACGTTCCGCTCGATGATGGAATCGATGTCGTCGGGGTTTTCGGGCTTCAGCATCAGGGCCCGCGTTGCATCCCGGTCTGCACTGGGCAGGGAGCGGTGTCCCGTCGTCGACATGATAGAGGTAAGGCTCAGGCAGCGCTCCGGATGCCGGGCGGCGATCAACTGAGCAATCATTCCGCCCATGGAGGCTCCGACGATATGCGCGGCATCAATGTCGAGGGCATCCAGGACGCCCACGGCATCGTCTGCCATGTCGTTGAGCCGGTAGCCCAGCGGAACGGGAACGTTCATGGCTTTGCGGATCACCAGCCAGGGCAGGTTCGGTGCCTTGTGATGATCCATCCGCTGGGACAGGCCGATGTCGCGATTGTCGAAGCGCACAACGTGATAACCATGCTCGACCAGCTCATTACAGAAGCTTTCAGGCCACGCAGTCAGCTGCGTTGCCAGCCCCATGATCAGCAGAATAGTAGGGTTCTGAGGGTTACCCAGCGTCTCGACTTCGAGCTGGACTCCATTGGCTGTGATTTGCGGCATGAAAATCCCGTTCCCGTTCCCGTTCCCGTTCCTGTTTCTTTGCTTTAGCGACCGGCGAACACGGCTTTGCGACGCTCGATAAACGACTGCACGCCCTCGGCGGCATCCTCGCTGGCCATAATAGGCTCGAGTGATTCGAAGATCTGTTTTGCGATGGCCTCGCGGGGTACCTCGAGGGCGAAGCGGCTGGCTTTGAGTAACCCCTGTACTCCCAGAGGCGCGGCATCGGCGATGGATTGAGCGAGTTCGAGGGCGCGATCGATTTGCGCGCCTGGCTCCGTAAGTTCCTGAACCATGCCCCAGCGCAGAGCGTCCTCCGCATTCCAGCGGTCGCCGGTGAGGAGTACGCGCTGGGCATTGCCCCAGCCCACTTCCTGGGGCAGTCGGAAGCTAGCTCCTCCGCAGGGAAAGAGACCGCGCTGTACCTCCAGCATCTGGAATTGCGTGTCCGACGCCGCCACGCGAATCTCCGTGTTCAGGAGAATCTCTACGCCCCAGGTAAAACAGTACCCCTGTACCGCAATAACGATCGGCTTGCTGTGTCGAGGGCCGTGGATGCCCATGGGATCGATTTCGTTATCGCCCAGGGGCCAGCCTTTGCCGCCCCCAAAGTGGGGTGCCCATTGGTCGAGCTCCACACCTGCGGTGAAGTTGCGGCCCTCGGCTGATAGCACCGCCACACGCAGCTCCGGGTCATCCTCCAGCCGCTTTAGGGCCTGCCCCAGCTCGTGGTACATCTCGAGGCTGAGCGCGTTGTATTTTTCTGGCCGCACGAGGTGAAGGTGGAGGACGTGGCCTTTGGCAGTGACTTCAACTTGGGACATGAGCAATGGGTTCCTGAAATCGGGGAGCGCTAGTGTACGGGAAGCGGTCGTCAGTTGGCAGGAACGTGACTTGGGAGCCTCTATGGTTACACTGAACCATTAGTTTTGGTTTTTATGGAGACAGCCCCCTTTGTGAGCGGTCGCATCATCATCATTGGCGCAGGCATCGTGGGATTGTCTATCGCCTGGCAGTTGATGCGGCGGTGTCAATTGTCGGTGACTGTGCTGGAGAAAGGATCCGGTATCGGCGAGGGGTCCACGGGTGCTTCTTCGGCGGTCTGTCGACACCGTTACACGGCCCTGGAAATGATTCGCCTGTCCCGGGCGGGAATCCACGAGTACCGCAACTGGGCTGACTTCGTCGCCACCGAGGAGCCTCTTGCTGAGTTTCAGAATCCCGGTGTGCTGTGGTTCACGGGTGACCCATGCTGGGCCGACCGGGAGCACGAGCGCATGAGTGGCTTGGGCATTCGCACCACCGTGCTCGATGGCACCGCAGATCTGAAGGACGCCTACCCGGCGCTCAATAGCTGCACGATGCCCGTGGATTTGTCAGATCCGGAAGCGCACGTCTGCGGCGGCGAGGGTCGTCACCTGCTGGAGCTCGATGGCGGATACATGGATCCCGTGAACGCTGCCCAGGACCTGCTCAATGCGTGCCGTGCAGCCGGTGTGGATGTGCGTTTCAACGCGCAGGTAAAGAGCCTGCAGTTAACGGGCGGGAAGGTCGAGGGCGTGTCGCTGGTGAACGGCGACGCTCTCAGCGGGGATCGGGTGGTCAACGCGGCAGGCCCCTGGTGTAACACGCTATTTGAGTCCGCGGGTCTGCCGGCTCCCATGCCCATGGATCCCGTGCGGATACAGATCGTCTACCTCAATCGCACGCCGTCTCTGCCGGGCGTGATTCCCGTGTGCGTGGATATGGAGAATGGGATTTACTTCCGGTCTCAGAACCGGGGTCAGCAGCTGCTGGTGGGTTCGGTGCGGGAGGAGGATGAGCGGGAAATCGTTCGAACGCCCGATGAACTTCTTCGCGTTGCAGATGATGAGTTCAAAATGGAGAAACTGTTTCTGCTTGGGCACAGACTGCCGGGTCTGCAACTCGATCGATCCATCCGGGACTACTGCGGTTTGTACACTATCAATCAGTCGGATTTTCATCCCGTGGTCGGCGCCTATGGCCCCGAGGGTTTTTACGTGGCTAATGGCTTTAGCGGGCATGGATTCAAAGCGGCGCCGGCCATCGGCGCTATGGTGGCCAGAATTCTGACGGGGGACGTAATGGAGGGTGAGGACGCGAGTCTGGATGGATGGCTGGCGCCTGATCGCGACCCCATCGCCATCGATACCCGTTCCGTGTTGGCCTAAGGAAGGCTTTGTCGTAGCTTTTATTTCTGTGTTTTCCCCACACTTCAGTTTCTTGAACATTCCGTTTTTGGAGCGTCGTTCCGCAACGGAGCAGTGTGTCGCCCACTGCGTTATGCTCGCACTCCCCATTGATTTTGCCGCCATGGATAACCGTGCCGTAAATCTGAGGAACGACCGATGAAAGCCTTTTTGTTCCCCGTCACTGCCCTCTTTGCCGTACTGGCGGGCTGCAACGAATCCCAATCGCCTGCGGAAAGCTCGGCGTCTTCCCCGACGGCGGACTCTGCGCCACCGGTGCTTGCTTACGGCAGCTGGCCATCTCCCATCAGCGCCGCATCGCTCGTGGAGGGTGCCCGGGGTCTCTTTGGCGTCCGCATGGACAACGACAGGCTTTACTGGATGGAGTCACGCCCGGAGGAGGGTGGCCGTGTCACTGTCATGGTGCGTGCGGAAAACGGCGAACCCGAGGAACTCCTCGCGGCACCCTGGAATGTGCGCACGCGGGTCCAGGAGTACGGCGGCGGACCGCTTGTCATTTCCGATGGCGTCCTTTGGTTCTCGAACTTTGCAGACCAGCGCATCTATCGTTTCGTACCGGGAGAAGAGCCGGTAGCGCTGACACCCGATGACGACCTTCGCTATGCAGGCTGCGCCGCGGACCCGACGCGGGAGCGACTGATCTGCATACGCGAAGATCACCGTGCCTTTGTTGAGCCCATGAATGCTCTCGTCGCGCTGCCCATGAGCACCAAGGAGCCTACGGAGGGAGAGATCCTGTTTTCAGGCACAGACTTTGTGTCCGCGCCTCGCCTGTCCGCAGACGGCTCTAGCATCGCGTTTACCACGTGGATGCATCCCAACATGCCCTGGGACAGCACGCAGCTTCATTCGGCTCGCTTCGATGACGCCGGAATGCTTGAAGGTGTGACCCTGCATAACAAGGGTATGGATGAGTCGGTCATCGACCCTCAGTGGAAGTCCGACGGTACCTTGGTGGCGCTGTCTGATCGGAACAATTGGTGGCAGCCGTACCGCGTGAACGGTAGCGAATTCGAAGCCGTCATTGCGGATTTCGAGGGCACGGAAATTGGTGGACCCAACTGGAGCATTAACTCTCGCTACTACTATCCCCTCGAAGATGGCGGGTTGCTGGCCATCGCCCGCGAGGGGAGTGTCGAGTCACTGCTGGAAGTTTCTCCCGCAGGCGAGACTCGCGCACTCAATGCGGGCGCTGTGAGCTATGGAAGTTTCGCGATCACCGATGATGCCTTTTACTTTACCGCCGGCTTTGGAGACCGCCCCGGCGCTCTTATCAAGACCGATCGCGACGGGGCGCTGCTGGAGATCCTGCGCACGTCTCGCGATTCCGCCTTGGATACCGAATGGATTCCGGCTTTCGAGCAGGTGTCCTTTCCCTTAGGGGGCGGAGGCGAGGCACACGGTGTTTATTTTCCGCCCGCAAATCCCCGCGTAACCGCGCCGGAGAATACAGCGCCCCCTCTGATTGTTAGCGTTCACGGTGGGCCGACGTCCGTTGCTGGCGTGAGCTATCGACCGGGGCACTATTACTGGACCAGTCGCGGCTTTGCGGTACTCGATCTTAACTACCGCGGCAGCACGGGCTTCGGTCGTGATTATCGGCGGGCACTGTATGGCAACTGGGGCATTGCGGATGTCGAGGACGCGGTCATCGGCGCTCAATGGCTCGCAAGCCAGGGTTTGGCGAATCCGCAGCAGCTGATTATCCGCGGGGGTAGCGCGGGAGGGTACACGACCTTGGCGGCCCACTCTTTTCACGAAGCATTCGCTGCCGGTGCTTCATACTTTGGCGTGTCCGATATCGAGGCCTTGGCGGCTGACACCCATAAATTTGAATCTCGCTATCTTGATCAGCTCATAGGCCCTTACCCCGAAAGAAAAGACCTCTATGTGTTGCGCTCACCCATTCATCACCTCGATGGCTTCTCGGCGCCGCTGATTCTCCTTCAGGGACTGGATGACCCCATCGTTCCACCGAACCAGTCGGAGATGATTTACGACGCGCTCAAAGCGAAAGGCATTCCCACGGCGTATCTGCCCTTTGAGGGCGAGTCCCATGGATTTCGCAAAGCAGAAAACCAGATTGCGTCGCGGGAGGCGGAGCTCTTCTTTTATGGACAGGTCCTAGGCATTGATCCCGCGGATGAACTCCCGGAGATCGCGATCGACAACTTAACAACGTTGTCAGGCCGTGAGCCGATCGAAGGGCAGAAAGCCCCTTAGCGGCCGCAAGGTCGCAAGTGACACATCAATGGCAAGGACTGCTGTGAAATCCAAGCTTCCGCAGGTTGGTACGACGATCTTTACACGTATGTCGGCACTGGCACAGCGGCATGGCGCCCTTAACTTGTCCCAGGGGTTTCCTGATTTTCCCGCGCCTGCCGCCCTGTGTGAGTCTCTGGGCGAACACGCGCGTCAAGGACACAATCAGTACGCACCGATGGCCGGGCTGCCACGGCTGCGCGAGGCGATCGCGCAACAGCTCCGTCAACATCGAGACGTGGTTGTCGATCCAGAGAGTGAAGTCACGGTAGTGCCAGGCGCGACAGAAGGTATTTACTGCGCCGTCACGGCGGTTGTCGGCGTCGGCGATGAGGTGATCATGTTCGATCCGGTGTACGACAGCTACGAACCTGCGGTCGAGCTCGCAGGTGGACGAAGCATTCGCATCCCGTTGTCTGATTCTGACTTCTCCATCGACTGGGATTGTGTGCGTGACTCCGTCACGGATCGCACGCGCATGATCATGATCAACAGCCCCCACAACCCCTGTGGAAGCGTTTTGACACCCGCAGATCTCGAGGCCCTCGCCGATATTGCAGAATCACATGATTTGCTCGTCTGCAGCGACGAGGTCTATGAGCACCTCGTATTCGATGGTCTGCCCCATTGCAGCGTGCTATCCCATGAAGGATTGCGAAAGCGGAGCTTCGCTCATTTTTCCTTTGGTAAAACCTTCAGTGTGACGGGCTGGAAAACGGGCTACTGTGTTGCACCGGTGGCGCTGACCGCCGAGCTAAGAAAAGTTCATCAGTACGTCGCCTTTGTCGCTGTTACTCCCGTGCAACACGCACTGGCTGATTTTATGGAGGCAGAGCCAGATTACCCGGCGAAACTAGCCGCTGAGTATCAGGCCCGGCGTGATCTGTTTCTATCTGCACTCTCAGAATCACGTTTCTCGTTCCGGCCGACGCAGGGCAGCTATTTTCAGCTCCTTGATTACTCGGCTATTAGTGATGAACCAGACTCCGTTCTAGCGCAGCGCTGGACGGAAGAGTTAGGCGTCGCATCTATTCCCATATCGGTTTTCTACAACACCCCACCGGAGCAGCGCTATCTCCGGTTCTGCTTTGCCAAGAGTCATGACGTGTTAAAGGAGGCGGCGCAACGCTTATGCGCGATTTGAAGGTCACACTGGTACAGCATGAGCTCCTTTGGGAGCAGCCTGAGGACAACCGTGAGCAGTTTGCGACGCTGCTGGCGAAGGAGATGCCAGAGACTGACGTCATTATGCTGCCAGAGATGTTCACCACCGGCTTTTCCATGAACGCGTTGGCGAATGCAGAAGCTGTCGGCGGGCCGACGGAAAATTGGATGAAAGAGCAGGCGGAGCTCCACAATTGCGCCATCACCGGGAGCGTTGCCATTCAGGACGGCGACGAGGTGTTCAATCGCATGTTGTTTGTTACGCCCGAGGGTGTCAGTCATTACGACAAGCGACACTTGTTCCGGATGGCGGGGGAACACAAGCGCTACGGTATCGGTCAGGATCGCGTCGTCGTCGACTGGCGTAAATGGCGCATCAAACTAGAGGTTTGCTACGACCTGCGCTTCCCCGTGTTCAGCCGCAATCGAGAGGACTATGACCTGCTGCTTTACGTGGCGAACTGGCCTGCACCTCGCGCCGAGCACTGGCGAACGTTACTGCGGGCTCGGGCCATAGAGAACCTCGCCTGTGTAGTTGGGGTCAACCGCATTGGCGCAGATGCGAACGGGTGGGAGTATCGCGGTGATAGCCTGGCCTTTGATGCTCGCGGGGAGGCCCTTACCGATCTTGCTAGTGAACGGGCGGTGGAAACTGTCAGCTTCTCGAAGGAATCGCTGGACGCCTATCGAGAGTCTTTTCCCACGCACCTGGATGCGGATTCTTTTGCACTCGACCTCCCAGAGCGATAATAATCGCCTCGCGTCAAAAAACAGCACAATTCGAAACGAGAAGGAGCAGCAGCCGTGAGTGACTGCATTAAGGTTTCCATCAGCGACGGTATCGCCGATGTCCGACTAAATCGCGAAGACAAAATGAACGCGATCAACAACGATATGTTCGACACCATGATCGAAGTGGCAGCCCAGTTGGATGCCGATAAGAGCGTGCGTGTTGCCGTCGTGTCCGGCGAAGGTCGCGCGTTTTGCGCCGGTCTCGATATGTCTAACTTTGCGGCCATGCTGGACCCCAACGCGGGTGAGACGCTCGAACCGCTGTCAAAACGAACCCACGGTATAACCAATCGAGTCCAACAGGCCTCTTTCGCATGGCGAAACATGCGAGTTCCCGTTATCGCCGCGGTGCATGGTGTCGCCCTGGGCGGCGGGTTCCAGATTATGCTGGGCAGCGACATTCGCTATGTCCACCCAGAGACCCGCCTGTCTATTCTCGAGGTGAAATGGGGATTGGTACCCGATCTCGGCGGAACCGCGATCATGCACTCCCTGGCGAGTGACGACATCGTTCGTGAGCTGACTTATACGGGTCGCATGTTCAGTGGCGTTGAGGCCAAGGAGTACGGCTTCGCAACGCACCTCAGTCAGGATCCCGTAGCCGACGCATTGACGCTCGCGGCGGAAATTGCCTCCAAGAGCCCGTCTGCCGTGCAGGCCTCCAAGGAGCTTTACAACACCGTCGCTCACGACAACGCAGCGGAAGTCTTGCAGAAAGAATCCTCGCTTCAGGACGGCATCATTGGTAAGCCAAACCAGCTTGAGGCCGTGATGGCCGGTCTTGAAAAACGGGTCGCCAATTTCTCAGACTAACGTCGTTTTCTCGCTGCGCCGGCCCTCACGCTGGCGCGGCATCCTCCTCTAGAACTTGCTAGTATCCGAGATATATAAAAGGCGATCTCGAGTACTAGCCATGAAAATTTTCCGTTCTATCGCGGCGGCAACCCTCCTTAGCGCTCTGGCGTCAGCTTCTGGCGCGGCGAGCGCTATGACCGTCGACAACTTCAAACTTATCGATCACGAGGGAGAAGCGCGGGAGCTCTATTACGAGCGGGACGCCAAGGCCGTTGTGCTCATCGTTCAAGGCAATAGCTGCCCCATCGTTCGCAACCTAATCACTGACTTCAATGCACTCGAGGCTGACTATGCCGAACAGGGCGTTGAGGTGCTGATGCTCAACTCCAACCTGCAGGACACCCGCGAAGCAATCGCGAAAGAAGCGTCAGAGTGGAACATCGAATTACCCATCCTTCACGATAGCGCCCAGTTAGTGGGCCGATCCCTGGAACTATCCCGCACTGCTGAAGTGCTCATCATTGATCCTCGGGATTGGAGTCTCGTGTATCGAGGCGCGCTCAATGATCGCGTCGATTACGAGCGACAGAAAAAGGAAGCGAGCGAGTTTTACGTTCGAGAAGTACTTGATCAGCTTGTTGCCGGTGAATCACCCGAGTTCAGTACGGTGAACGGCCCCGGCTGCATCATCAACTTCCCCGACCGTGCGCAGGATGCGCAGATCAGCTACGTCGATGATATCGTCCCAGTCCTTGCTGAAAACTGCCTCCATTGCCATACCGAGGGCGGTATCGGCCCCTGGGCCATGAGCGAGTACCGCATGGTGCAGGGTTTTGCGCCCATGATGCGTGAAGTGATTCGTACCAAGCGGATGCCGCCCTGGCACGCAGATCCCGCTGTCGGTGAGTGGGAGCACGACGCGGGTATCTCAGATGAAGATGCCAGCATGCTCGTACGCTGGATAGAAGCGGGCGCGCCAAGAGGCGACGGCGAAGACCCATTGCCTGAATTGCAGCCTGCCCCAGCGCAGTGGGTGCTCGGTGAGCCTGATCTGATCATCGAGGTGCCCTCTTATGACGTGCCCGCCAATGGCATTGTCGATTACCAGTTCCCCTATGTCGCGAATCCTCTCGATGAGGGCGTCTGGGTTGTTGCAGCGACGATCATTCCGGGCGATACGCAGGCCGTACACCACGTTCTCATGGGATCAGCGGATACGCCGCCTTCAGCGAATCAGCGTGAGGGGGTATTCCAGAATTACATCATGGGTTACGCGCCGGGCAATGAGTCTGCGCATATGCCTGAAGGCACTGGTGTCTTCGTTCCCGTCGGCGGCGTCTATCTTTTCCAGATGCATTACACCCCCTATGGTCGCGCGACTACGGATACGACCAAGGTGGGCCTTTACTTTGCTAAGGCGGACGAGCGACCCGCGAATTATCTACGGCAGCACGTCGTTCTGAATCCGCGCATCCAGATCCCGCCGAATGCGCCCGCCCACGAAGAGGACGCGTACTTCGAGTTTTGGGATGACGCGGTGCTTTATTCGTTAGTGCCGCACTCTCATTACCGTGGGCGGTCTTCACGCTTCGAGCTCGTGTATCCAGACGGCGAGAAGGAGTTGATCCTTTCCGTTCCGAACTATGACTTTAACTGGCAGCGGACTTACAGTTTTGTGGAGCCCAAGACAGTGCCCGCTGGCACTCGGATCGTGCATACGACGGTGTATGACAACTCAGCGAACAACCCCGGTAACCCGGATCCAAGCCGCACCGTGCCGTGGGGCCTTCAGTCTCACGACGAGATGCTTTATGGCTCCGTAAACTACAGCTGGGTCAACGAGTCTTCCGATACGCCCACTCATTCGAACTTCTCCGCGGACACGGCGCAGTGGATGGGATTTATGGACAAGGATATGGATGGGTTAGTGCAGCGCACGGAACTTCCCAGTCGACTGAAAGAGGGCCTTGGCTGGAAGTGGTACCTGCTGGACCGCAACTTTGACGGTGGTCTGAATTTGACGGAGATGGAGCGCCTCGTTCAGGGTCTGACCAAATCCTCGGGCCCCTGATTAACATTCCCTAACCGGCTTTTTGATTGCCTAAGACAAAGGGCGCAGTGATGCGCCCTTTGTCTTTTCGTTTCCTATCCACGCGGCTGCTGGCGTTAAATGCAGAATGTTCCTCTGCCCGCAAGTTCTATGGCGTAACCGCGAGTTCCTCGCTATAGCTTAGCCGATAGATAGCTCCGGCCTCATCGTCGGCGATGAGCAGGCTGCCATCGGGAAGCTCGAGGATATCAGCAGGCCGCCCCCAGCGCGTACCATCGTCATTTAGCCATCCGTCGACGAACACCTCGTAGCCCAGATTGCCGTCGGCATCTTTCTCTGCATGCATCAGTCGGTAACCTACGGGGCCCGCTTCTTGGCTGCGGTTCCAGCTGCCGTGCTCGGCCAGTAAAACGTCCCCACGGTAGCGCTCCGGTAGCGCCGAGCCGCGGTAGAACGTCATGCCGACGGGGGCGACATGGGCTCCCAGGGTGAGGGCCGGGCGCGTGTAACTGCTGAGTTCACCGCCATTCTCGCCAAACTCCGGATCGGCGATGTCGTTGCCGTGCACATAGGGGTAACCAAAGTGCTGACCCAGCTCAGTGACATGATTCAGCTCGCAGGGGGGGAGCTCATCACCGAGGTGATCCCGGCCGTTGTCTGTGAACCAGAGATCATCGGACGCCGGGTCCCAGTCAAAGCCAACGCTATTGCGCACTCCTCGGGCCACGATCTCTGTAGATTCTGGCGCGCTCACATCCATTCTGACGATTGTTGCAAACGGTTCCTCACGATCGCAGATATTGCAGGGCGCGCCCACGGGCATGTAGAGCATCCCATCGGGGCCGAATTTCAGGTACTTCCAGCCGTGATGGCGCTCCGAGGGCAGGGCATCGGTGACCACCGCCGGCGTTGCGTTCCCGAGATTCGCCGCGATGTTCTCGAACCGGTAAACGGTGGAGACCGCGCCCACATAGAGATCACCAT
The DNA here is from genome assembly GCA_038750875.1 of Pseudomonadota bacterium. Classification (GTDB taxonomy): domain Bacteria; phylum Pseudomonadota; class Gammaproteobacteria; order Pseudomonadales; family Halieaceae; genus Congregibacter. Next base: position 235,460 of record JBCDGU010000006.1, read on the forward strand.
CGCGGAAGGCGATCCCCGAAGGCAGGTTCAGATCTTTGGCGAGGAGCACGACCTCGTCTCCAACAAAGTCTCCGTCCGCATCCAGTATCGCGTGCACTTTCCCGGCGCGCCGACTGCCAGCATAGATGGTGCCGTTATCACCAACGGCGAGCTGTCTGGCGTTTTCCACCATGGCAACCAGCGACACGGAAAAGCCCGGTGGCAGATTGAGTCGATCGAGGGGTGGCGCTTCCTGAGCCAGGGCAGAGACGGAAAACAGAGAATGGGCTGCCACGGCACAGGCGAGGGCTTTTTTGATCATAGTGTTTTGGTGCTACCTGGTAGTAGAGTGGGAAGTGTAGTCATTACGCAGCAGAATGTTGTGTCGACTACACACTAATTGTTCCTTCCTCCCTTTAGTCGGTCGGATGCCTCCGTATCCTGTGAATAGGCCCGTGGCTAAGCCTGCAGCCGTTAATCGATAAGCAGGGAGGGCAAAGCTAGGTGTCCGTCTTCGGATTCTTCCAATCCTCTGCGTAGCTGACCCCAGCGCCGAGCGATGCGTTGCCGTTGCGCTCGCGGTACTCCAAAGGCGTGAGTCCATTCAGTCGCTTAAACGCTCTTCGGAAACTCGCCGGATCGGTATAGACAAGGAGCTCGGCGATTTCAATCACGGTGAGTTGCGTTGACGTCAGGTAGTTGGTCGCCAGTACATTGCGAACCTCGTCGCAGATGACCCGAAACGACGTACCTTCCTCCGCTAGGCGTCTTCTTAGCGTCCGCTCCGAGTAAGCCAGTTCTTTGGCGACCCAGGCCAGCTCATACCCACGCCGGCCCGCTTCCATCACCAACCGTCGGACAGTCCACGACACACTTCTGGACTGATTGAAGCCTCGGAGCAGGGTCTCGCATTGCTGGCGAAACACTACATGGCCGACGGGGCTCGCGGTGCGCACGGAGCGCTCAAGTAGCCACAGCGGTAGCGTAATCTCGCAGTGCGACTGATTGAAATTCGTCGACGAGTACAGGTATTGCTGGTAGCTGTTTGCGTGCGGGGGTGACGCATAGCTCACATCGAAAGTGACCTCTCCCAAGGGTACGCCGATCAGATCTTTGCCTAGGGTTGCAAGCGATGAAAACGTGGCTTCTACCAGCGGCGGGAGAAACTCAGGCCGAATGGGCGGTCTGTTCATGATGAGCTTCGCGGCCGTATCTGTCTTGGTGAATCGCCAGGACGAGCCCAGGTCAAGTATCGGGTGATAACGGATTAAAAGCCGAAGAACGTCTTCCAGAGTTTCGCAGCTCATGATGGCAAAACCGATGATGCCAAAGTGGGTGAGTTTCATCTGTTCGCCGAGCTTCAGACAAAATTCGGGGTCCCCGGTCAGGCGGGAAGCCTGGAGCAGGGCCGAGCCACTGATATTGGCAGTCGCTGACCCTGGGTCCCTGGAGTGCTGCTCAGGCTCTTCTTCCGGCCCAGCTATCGCTTCGGGACGAACACCGTACTTTAGAAGCATCTCGGCAAAAAGCACCGAGATGTCTGTCATGTATCGGTTGAGCGCAGGCATCGTTCTCATCAAAAAGTGGCCGAATATATCCCTACAATGGCCGAAAATGTCTCCATAAGTAAAGGCGCTCATCTCTACACTCGCCAAGAGTTACGGAGGAATCAATGATGACTGCAATATCTACTGTTTCGACGACGCCCGAGGGCGTAACGATCGAAGCCCGAAACCGAAAGTTCGATCTCGACAACGCGTTGGCGGTTGACTGGTTTGCCGACGATCCATTCCTCACAGCGTTTTTTAATGCGCTGAGCATTAGCTTCCCAACAGGGGAGCGCGAGTTTATCGACTCGATCAGGCACTACGAAAAGTCCATTTCGGACGAGAAACTGCTGAGTGAGATACGCGGTTTCTACCGGCAAGAAGGCATTCATAGCCGCGAGCACCGCCAATACAACCGTCAGCTGTGCAGCGCTCGAGGGTATGACTTAGCCGCGCTCGAAGGTGTTTATGTGGCGATGCTGGCAAAAGTGAAAGCTAATCCTAAAGTAACGCCGGAAATTCGATTGGCGAGCACCCTTGCCTTGGAGCACTTTACCGCGGGCCTTGCAGAGATACTTCTGGACTCAGATTTCTTGGAGAACGCGCATCCCGCCGTCCGTGAACTGTGGTTGTGGCACTCCTTGGAGGAAATGGAGCATAAATCTGTGGCCCATGATGTGTACGTCCAAATCGGTGGAGGATATGTCATGCGCAAGCGGATCATGCGACTTGCGATGCTCATCCTATTTCGCAATGTTCTTACCGTTTCCTTAAAGCTGCTGCACCACGACAAACAGCTTTGGCGTTGGAAAACACTCAAGAGTGCCGTCTGGCTGTTTTTCGGTAGAACCGGACTTATCCGAAGATATCTGTCGCATCATCGGGAATTCTTCCGCGAGGACTTTCATCCTTGGAATGCGGATACGCGGGATCTCCTGGAGTACTGGAAACCACGTTTGTCCGCGTAGGAACGCGCGATCCACGGCTCGCAGATACCCATGCGAGCCAGTTTTTAAGGTGGCGTGGACTCAATCGATAGGCGCGGCATCAAGGGATAAGGCTGACGCAGACGGTACGCAATGAAAAAATCGATTTTGCTCCTACTTTTCCTCTTGATCGGCGGGGTTGTGTACTGGGCGTGGCTTACATCCATCCCAACGGCTAGAGGGGTCGTCGATGACGGCGGAACCCAATGGCGTCCCCGCGGTGAGCCGGTTGTGCCATTGGCGACCACGCACGTTGATGCACCCGACACATTTCACACGATGCATGTCGGTCTCAATAACACCGATCAGCTGTGGATAGCGACAGCTCCCCGACAGGAAATTGCCTGGACCTCGGAATTGGATATGTATGTACCCGAGGGCCCCACGATGGACTCTCAGGGACGTGTTTACTTCAGTCCCGTGTTTCCGCGCGAAGACGTGAGCTTGGTGGCGCTCGATGGCGCCACCGGGCGTCGGCTCTGGACTGTTCCGCATTCTGGGGATGCGAAAGGGGGTGGTGCTCCGCTTATCCTCACGGTGGACGGTCCTCCGAATACGCAGGTGATTTACCACGCCACCTACCACCGCGCATGGGCCCTCAAACCTGATGGCACTGTGATTTGGGAGGCACCTACGGGCCTGCTCTGGGAGGATGGGGGCGTGCCACCCCACGCTTGGGGTATGAATTACGTACCTACATTGGATGCGCTGGTCTCCGTGACTCAGGATGGCAAAATTATCGCGATGGACCGTAGCAGCGGTCGCCAGCTGCTCGACAAGCCGTTTGTCCTGCCGGGCGAACCTGCCGGTGCTGAAGCAACGAAGATGCCCCCAAAATGGGTGCTTGATCGAGGTGACGCACTGGCTGCGGAGCAGTTCGGACCTATGATCGACGGCGGATTGTTCACGGAGATGGTGAAAATCATCTATGGCGCCGGCTCGAATGTTTCAAACTACTATGCGGTAGAGCCTGAAAGTGGGCGCCTTTACGTGGCTGCTACGGCGCCAGATATCGTCGACGGGCATCTAGACGGTGTTTCGGACAGCGGAGCGCTCTACGCGCTTGATTGGCATCGCGACGACGATGACTTGTCTTTGGCAATAACCGCAAGCTTTCACTTTGATGGTGGGACTGGTTCCACTCCCACCGTGTCAAACGATGGCCAGCGTGTTTATGCATCAGATGAAAATGGCAATGTCTTCGTTTTGACACCCGAGCTACAAGAAATTTGGCGATTGAACGTGGGCGACCAACTGGCTGCGTCTATCGCGGTTGCCGCAGATAACAGCGAACTCTATGCGGTCACGCGCTACGACATCTTCAAGATCTTCGATCGTGGTGACCGCGGCGAGCTCGCGTGGAAGGCGTCCCTTGACGCCTTCCCTGGCCATAGCAATATCAATGCGCTCACGCCTACGATTACCGCCAACGGGCTCGCCGTGTCGATCGCTGCCAGCAGGGAGATCGGTGCTACGTCGCTACTTAAGAAAGCGGGCTTTGGTTTACTCGATAGAGAGACCGGTGCTCTGCGGGGGTTTGTGGAAGGCCCTGAGGAAAGCGTATCGGTGACCGTCCTGGATCGCGATGGGGGGTTTACCATTGCGCATTCGCCAGTCCGGCGCCTGGGCGCGGCGGCGATTTTGGGAGACCGAATCGAACCAATTCTCGGGGGTTTAACAAAATACCGTTCCAGTGACGACCGTTTGCTCGCGAGAGAGGCTGTTTGTGCGGCCGCATCGGTGGAGCGGCGATCTCGCAGGCTCCCTGAACAATCCCCGGGGCGACTGTGGGACAGCCAACAGATTAGTGCGCTCATATCGCAAGCGTCCCGCGCACTGACTAGAGCTGGATTAGCGGTTGGCGCCGACCAATCACTGGACGAGCAGTGCGAGGCGCTGCAGTTCGCGCGCTCTGCGACTATCGACTGACGGACGGGGAAATGGCAAATAACGCAGTGAGCGTAGCGCTGACCCGATTTATCATGCCTGTGCGCAAGCGTCGATATTCCCGATCCAGCAAAGCACGCAGCAACTCGGTGATCGTCGGGAAGCAGGCGTAGCGCGGAGAATTGCTGGCACTCATAGAGCGCCCGGCGGCTTCCATGGTGACACTGCTGACGCCTTCTTCTGCACCGATTGCCGCCGCATGATCCAATGTCATTTCCCGGCGAGCTACGCGGGAAAGTCGAACGCGCTTCTTACCTGTTTCAGCCACGGTTATCATCGTACCCAAGAACAAGTGAGCATCGCTTTTTGTTGAATAAATGGTCAATAAAGCGGCGGGGCAGTGACGGCGAGGAAGTCGGCGAATGAGTATCAGCGTTTTTGATCTCTTCAAGATTGGCATCGGCCCATCCAGCTCCCATACGGTGGGTCCCATGGTCGCTGCACGCCGTTTTTCCGGGTTGTTGGAAAGCACCGGCAAGCTTGCTGCCGCGGTGCGGGTGAAGGCCGAACTTTATGGCTCCCTTGGGGCAACGGGCGCCGGTCATGGCTCCCCAAAGGCGGTTATTCTGGGGCTGGAAGGTGAAGCGCCGGAGACGGTGCCGGTGGACACCATCGCCGATCGCGTTGCCGACGTGCGTGAGGGCGGAAAGTTGTCCCTGAACGGCAGTCATACTATCGACTTCAGCTACCGCGATGACCTTGTCATGCATCGGTCGGAGTCCTTGCCTTATCACGCGAACGGTATGCGATTTACCGCATGCGACGCCGGAGGTGAGATTCTGCTGACACAGGTGTTTTACTCCGTCGGCGGTGGGTTTGTTGTGGATGAGTCTGCAGCGTCCGGCGAAGAGCTGATCGTGGATGATCCGACGTGCCTTCCCCACCCTTTCTCTACAGGCGAAGAATTGCTCGCCCAGTGTCGGGAGAGTGAGTTGTCGGTTAGCAGTCTGATGCTGGCCAACGAAAAAGCCTGGCGGAGCGAAGACGAAGTACGCGGACGTTTGCTCGAGCTCTGGAGTGCCATGGACGCCTGCATCGAACGCGGCTCCCGCACGGAAGGCATCATGCCCGGCGGACTGAAGGTCAAGCGACGCGCGGCTCAACTCTACCGGCAGTTGAAATCTGAGAGCGATTCACTGGGCGATGCCTCCATGAACACCATGGACTGGGTCACGCTTTATGCGCTGGCTGTGAACGAGGAAAATGCCGCCGGCGGGCGCATTGTTACGGCCCCAACTAATGGCGCAGCGGGTATCGTGCCCGCGGTACTTAAGTACTACCTCGCCCATTGTCAGGGCGCTACTGACGACGACATCGGCCGTTTTCTTTTGACGGCTGGCGCGATAGGCATTCTTTACAAGATCAATGCGTCGATTTCTGGTGCCGAGGTAGGGTGTCAGGGCGAGGTCGGGTCGGCCTGCTCCATGGCGGCGGGCGCATTGGCTGAGGCTCTGGGTGGTACGCCCGCACAGGTCGAGAATGCGGCGGAAATCGCCATGGAGCATAACCTCGGTCTGACGTGTGACCCTATCGGCGGCCTCGTTCAGGTGCCCTGCATCGAACGCAACGCCATGGGAGCAATCAAGGCGATATCCGCGGCGCGCATGGCCCTGCGTGGCTCCGGTGAGCACTATGTGTCTCTCGATCAGGTCATTCGCACCATGCGCGATACGGGCCGCGATATGCAGGACAAATACAAGGAAACGGCGCGCGGCGGCCTCGCCGTCAACGTGCTGGAAGTTCCCGTTAATTTTGTGGAGTGTTGATGAGTACTGAAGCGACCAACTTCGACGATATTCAGGACGCGGCTCACGCCCTCGATGGCATGGCGGTTAAAACGCCGCTGCTTCGCAATCGCTTTCTTGATGAATTCACGGGCCGCAGTATTTTCCTGAAGCCCGAGCAGCTGCAGGTTTCCGGCAGTTTCAAGTTTCGTGGCGCCTACAACCGCATCAGTCGACTCACCAGTGATGAGCGCAGCTCCGGTGTCATCGCCTGGTCGTCGGGTAATCACGCGCAAGGGGTTGCTGCAGCTGCTACGTTAAACGGGATTCGCGCCCGGATCGTCATGCCCGAGGACGCCCCGGTCATCAAGCTGGAAAACACGCGAGCACTGGGTGCGCAGATCATTACCTACGACCGATACAGTGAATCCAGAGAAGAGATCGCATACGCACTCGCCGAGAAAGAGGGTGGGGTAATCGTTCCTTCCTTCGACGATCGCTACATCATTGCAGGGCAGGGCACTGCGGGGCTTGAGATCTTCCGGCAGGCCGAGGAGTACGGTGAAAAACTGGATGCCATGCTGGTCTGCTGCGGCGGTGGCGGGCTTACGGCGGGCTGCGCGTTAGCCGGCGAGGCCCTCAGTCCCAATACTGATTTCTTCGCCATCGAGCCCGAGAGCTACGACGATCATCTGCGCTCCCTGCAATCCGGCGTGCGACAGAAGGCGGATACCAGCCAGCGCTCCATTTGCGATGCGCTGCTGTCTCCCGAGCCGGGAGAGATGACCTTCCCGATCAATCAACGACTTCTAAAGGGCGTTCTTGTGGTGACCGAAGATGAAGTGCGCGATGCGATGCGTTACGCCTTCCGAGTGCTCAAGCTGGTTGTAGAGCCCGGGGGAGCTGTTGCGCTGGCTGCGCTCCTAAGCGGCAAGCTCGACCAAAGCTACAAGCGTGTCGGGATCATGATGAGTGGCGGAAATGTAGACCCGGGATTGTTCGCAGAGACGATCAGCGGTGGGTGAGGCCACTTTGTCTTGTGGTTAGGCGCGCCAGCATAACTTGCAGGCGCGCGATCGACTTCAATTCGCGACGGCCCGTGTTACCGCATCGAAAAGCGCATCCTGCCAAGCCCAGTCGATATCAGCACTAGCATCAGGCCGCGCGCTGTGCAGCGCCATGACGACACCGGCCTTGCGGTCGATGTAGATTCCCTGGCCAAAGATGCCCTGGGCGCTGTAGCGATCAGGGCCGCTTAGCCACCAAAAGTAACCGTAGCCGTCATAGCCTTTCGATGGTGCGATGGAGTGATCCATCCATCCTTCGGGTAAAACTTGAGTGCCGTCAGATAGCTGTCCGTTTGCTAGCGCGAATAAGCCGATGCGCCCGTAGTCGCGCAGCGTAGCGTTAATACAGCAACCACCGAACTCGCCGCCTCCCGGTTCAGTCAGGTTCCAGGAGGCATCGTGCTCCATTCCAAATGGGCGCCAGACTTTTTCTTCGAGATAGGTGGAAAGATTATTCCCAATAGCCGATCTCAGCAGGGTGCCCGCAAGGTTAGTTTCAGCGGTGTTGTAGTTGAAGCGCTCGCCGGGCGCCGCTGCTCGATCCTTGTCTTTCAGAAAGTCATAGAGTGCTACCGTTTCCCAAGGTGCCACCGCGATATCGGACTTGGGATCGGCGTAGTCCTCGTTCCAGACCACTCCCGAGGCCATTTGTAAGAGGTTGGCGACAGACGAGCGATCGTAGGAAGAATTGCTCAGGCGCGGGAGATAGTCCGTGACCTTCTCATCAACGTTGTCGATGTAGCCGTCTTGAATGGCGGCGCCGATCAGCATGGCGACGACCGACTTGGCGACCGAGTACGACACCCATTTGCTCTGGTCGTCGTTACCCAGGCCATAACGTTCATAGAGGATCTCGCCATCTTTGATAACGAGGAGCCCGGCGACGCTCTGTCGCGTGAAGTACTCGTCTAAGGTCATGGCGGCATCGTCAAGGGTGATTGCTGTTTTCCCCAGATCGACTCTGGCGTAGGGCAGCTCTAAAATATCGTTTCCCGCAGTGATCTTTCGTGTGGGAAACAGCGCATCAGAATTACGGTACCCCGCGACTTGCTGTTCGGGTGTCCAAAAGAGGACCTCGTCGGGAGAGCCAAGGAGCTTCAGGTCGTCGGACGGGTCCACGAAGGGTGCTTCTGCATTGGACGTTAGGGGCGAGACCGCAAGCGTCGTCAATGTCGCAGAGAAGAATGCTGCCCTGATGAGATTTTTAGCCATTTGAAATCCTTGAGTGAATTTAATGAGCAAGGAGGCTGTGGCCGCGCCAATTGCCTTCGCCTCCGCGCTCAGACTGATTTTTTAGGAGCTAACGGTGCCAGTCGTACTATCGGAAGACAACCTTGTGGCGACTCCGTCGCTGAAAGCTGATCGTTGGTCTATGGCCCCGAATAAGCTAGGAAATAGCGTTTTAATCCCGCTTGGGCTGCCAGGGAAATCCACCTGGATGCCGCCTTGTTTCGGGAGGCGCTGGGCCGTAAAATGCGCGCCCTCGCAAGGCACTGCCGACGTAGCTCAGCTGGTAGAGCAACGCATTCGTAATGCGTGGGTCGGAGGTTCAAATCCTCTCGTCGGCACCATTTTCTCATGGTGTATACCGGAGACATCCTTTACATCTTGTACCGGAGACATGGTTTACAGTTTCGGTACGAAAGGATTAGGGCCGGGCTCGACCCGGCCGACTTCCTCATCAAAGAATCCTAAATCATAGTCCAGGAAGCTGACGAGCC
>JBCDGU010000007.1:0-236769 GCA_038750875.1 Pseudomonadota bacterium
TGGAAAACCTAAAAAGGTGGCCATCATTGCCTGCATGCGAAAGCAGTTGATCATCCTCAATACGATGGTGCGAAACGGGACTCCTTGGGACCCCAATATGGCTTAAAACGTTGACTTCGAACCATAGTCACTTGTTATGTGCGCCACCACCGAATCGCCGCCAAGTACACGAAAACAAGCATTGCCGCCCACCAAAGTACAAAAAGCACAGGCCCAACCTTGTAGAGTTCGGTTTCGTTAATCGTGACTTTGTACACCTGATGGCTTCTTGGCAGGTACCAAACCATAACTTCGTTTCCGTTGAATCGATTTAGCAAGCTCTGACAGTTTGAGAATCTCTTCATGGTGTGTAGTTCGGAACCGAAACGAATCTTATGCTTTCCTCGTTTTTCCCCATAACAGGAGAGTTCGGTCGTGGAAAGATCGACAACCGTCTGCTTGCCGCCTGACCAGGTTTGGATGAAAAACGTGGCGACGGCAACGACTATCAATACAGAGCCAAGCTTTTCAATGCGATGCTTCATAGCTGTACGGGCACATAACAGCTATGTAGGTGACCCTGGTCACCTAACACTTTGCTCGCTAACTTGTTAACCGCCGTTTTAGAGGGCGTTTTTTCTTCCATAAAATCAGGATATTGCATCCCTATGACGTTAGCACGAGAAGATAGCGCGCGCACGCTAGTGGACTATTACCCATCTAATTCAACCATCACTTTTTCTTAAGTCTAATTAATTCAATGCTTTACGATCTAATCAGAATCAGCCCGGTGAAAATCGGCTGGTAGAACGGTCGACATTAGCTATACTGTATATATGTACAGTAATAGCATTGCGCCAATACCAGCGATTCGCCCGGACGTGCCCCAAAAGCCAGTCCGCTTTTTGGACCAGCTTCGTCGCCATATGCGTGATGGCGGTTATGCGTGGAAGACAGAGAAGACTTACATCCAATGGATACGCCGCTTCATCTATTTCCATGAGAAAAAGCATCCTAAGAATTTATCCGTCGAGCACGTTGAGCAATATCTCAGCTACCTGGCCAATGAACGCCAATGTTCGCCGGCAACGCAGGGCATAGCGCTCAATGCGCTCATTTACCTCTTCGTTAAGTTTCTGGAGAGAGAGCTACGCGGGCTAGAGTTCAGCAAAGCCCGTATCAAGCCGCGCTTGCCTGTTGTTCTAAGCCATGCGGAAGTACATCGCATCCTTGAGCAAATGGGTGACAAACACCGACTGATGGTCGAATTGCTCTACGGGTGCGGCCTGCGCCTGAATGAGCTTTTGAGCTTACGTATTAAGGATCTCGATTTTGAAGCCCACACCATCACGGTGAGATCTGGAAAAGGAGATCTCGACAGAGTGACGCTGCTTCCCAACTCCCTGGTAGATAGATTACAGAGCCAGATAACCTTGGTGAGAAAACTTCACCAACGAGACATTGAGGACGGGTTTGGCGAGGTGTACATGCCTTATGCTCTTGCGCGTAAGTACCCTACTGCTGCAAAGGAAGTCGGCTGGCAGTTTCTGTTTCCATCAACACGCATAGGTGCCGACCCCCGCACTGGGGTACTGCGACGTCATCACCTCCATGAAACCTGTTTGCGCAAAGCGGTACGCAAGGCTCGCCTGGCCGCAGACATCCATAAACCCGTGAGATGCCATACCTTCAGGCACAGCTTTGCGACGCGATTGCTACAGCAGGGTTACGACCTGCGAACAATCCAAAAGCTGCTGGGTCACTCCGATGTAAAAACAACGGAAATCTATACCCATGTTCTCGGCCGTGGCGCGATGGGCGTTGTGAGTCCTATGGACAGCTAATGTCCTGCCCCATTCACCGTGCACCTCGCCTACCTCTACACGGAGCTTCACTGCCTGTCCTGCTTCAGCTTTCTGCGCAGTGCATCGCACCCGGAAGAACTAGTCGCGCAGGCGGCGGCCAATGGGTATGCAGGCATTGCCATTACCGATGAGTGCTCCCTGTCTGGTGTTGTCAAAGCCCACGTAGAGGCCAAGGAGCACTGCCTTCATCTCATCATCGGGAGCGAGTTCCAGCTCACCGAAGGCATCCGCATCGTCGCACTAGCGCCGTCCCGGGTCGCCTATGCGGAGCTGTCGGGCCTGATCAGTATGGGTCGGCGGCGCAGCTCGAAAGGCGAGTACCAGCTTGCCCTGCGCGATGTGATCTTCCATCTCAAACGGTGCCTGCTTATCTGGCTGCCGCGGGATGACAGCGAAAGTACGCGTGGCTATGGCCGGCAGTTAGCCCGACTCTGCAAAGAGCGCGTGTGGATCGGTGTGCATTACCTGCTGGGCAACGACGAACTGCGCCGCTACCGACAGCTACAAACCCTCGGTAACGATCTGGGCCTGCCCCTGGTGGCCTGCGGCGATGTGCAGATGCACTGTCCCAGCCGTAAGCCCCTGCACGATGTCATGAATGCCCTGCATCACAACTGCAGCGTGGCGGAGCTGGGTGATCGTCGTCTGCCCAATGCCCAGCAGCACCTGCGATCTCTGGAACAGCTGTCGCGCTTCTACCCCCAAGCGCTGCTGGACGAAACACAGCGCATCGCTCGCCAGTGCCGTTTCAGTCTCGACGAGCTTCGCTACGAGTACCCCGAAGAGGTCGTGCCCGACGGGTACACCGCTAAAGAGTATCTACGAGAACTCACTTGGCAGGGTGCCAATAAGCGCTGGCCTACGGGCACACCCGATACCGTTTGCAGGCGCATCGAATCGGAGCTTAGCCTCATCGACGAGCTGGAATACGAGTACTACTTTCTCACGGTGTACGACGTGGTGCGCTTCGCCCGCGAGCGCGGCATCCTCTGCCAGGGCCGCGGGTCGGCGGCCAACTCCGTGGTGTGTTACTGCCTGTTCGTCACCGAGGTATCACCCAAAAAAGTCTCGCTGCTGTTCGAGCGATTCATCTCCCGGGAGCGGGATGAGCCGCCAGACATCGATGTGGACTTCGAACACGAACGCCGCGAAGAGGTCATCCAATACATCTACCACAAGTACAGTCGCCGTCGCGCAGCCCTGGCCGCCACCATCATCACCTATCGGGCCCGCAGTGCCGTGCGCGATGTGGGTAAGGCTCTAGGGCTGGACCCGATCTTTATCGACGATCTGGCCAAGTCCCTCGCGTGGTGGGACAAGCAGCGAGATCTGGAAAAGCGTTTTTCCGAGCATGGTCTCGACACAGGCCGCGATCCCGAGGCACCCAGCACGGCGCAGCTTTTCTACCAGCTGGTGCAGGAGATACTCGGCTTTCCTCGGCATCTTTCTCAGCACGTGGGCGGTTTTGTGATTTCCCGCGGCCCGATCTCGCAGCTGGTGCCCGTAGAGAACGCGAGCATGGCCGACCGCACGGTGATTCAGTGGGACAAGGAAGATATTGAGGCGCTGGGCCTGCTCAAGGTGGACGTGCTGGCCCTCGGCATGTTGTCGGCGATCCGCAAATCCCTGGAGATGATCCAGCGCTACGATCCACGTATCCGCTGTCTTCAGGATGTCCCCAGCGAAGATGCTGCCACCTACCACATGCTGCAGCAGGCCGACTCTCTGGGCGTATTCCAGATCGAATCCCGCGCCCAGATGACCATGCTGCCCCGCCTCAAGCCGGCCTGCTTCTATGATCTGGTGATCGAGATAGCCATCGTGCGCCCGGGCCCGATTCAGGGCGACATGGTGCATCCCTATCTGCGCCGCCGACAGGGACTTGAAGCTGTGAGCTACCCCGATGAAGCGGTGAAGAGCGTGCTCGAAAGCACCCTGGGCGTGCCCATCTTTCAGGAGCAGGTGATTCGCCTCGCTATGGTGGCGGCAGGGTTCACGGGTGGCGAAGCCGACCAGCTGCGCCGCGCCATCACCAACTGGGGCAAGAACAGCAAGCTCCTCACCTTCGAAAAGCAACTCACCGACGGCATGCTACGCCGGGGCTACAGCGAGGATTACGCTCGCCGCCTCTTCGACCAGATCAAGGGCTTTGGTGGCTACGGCTTCCCCGAATCGCACTCTGCAAGCTTTGCCCTGCTGGCCTATGTCTCGGCGTGGCTGAAGCGCCATCACCCCGCCGCTTTCTATGTGGGTCTGCTGAACAGTCAGCCCATGGGTTTCTATACACCCTCACAGCTTATTCAGGATGCACGCCGTCACGGTGTACAGGTGCTGCCGGTGGATGTGAACCACAGCACCTGGGATCACCAGTTGCTGGACGACGGTAAACGCGGCGCCAAGGCGCCCATGCGTTTGGGCTTTCGCCTGATCAAGGGTCTGTCGCACGAGGCGGTGGATCGGCTGATTGAAGCACGACAGCGGTCACCCTTCCGGCAGATCGCCGATCTTCGCCGCCGCGCCCGGCTTGATAAGCGGGATATGGAAGCGCTGGTGGACGCCGATGCTCTGGCCAGCCTCAGCGGCAACCGGCACCAGGCGCGCTGGCAGGTCATGGCGTTGGAACCGGAGCGACCTCTGCTGGCTCATGAAGATCAGGCTCACTCTGAAGACCTGAATGATGCGGTAGACATTCCCGCCCCTGCTATTGCCGAGTCGGTGCTCGCGGATTACCAGAGCACGGGGCTGACGCTGCGCGCCCACCCCCTGGCTTTGCTCAGAGACCGGGCTCCCTTTGCCCGCTGCAAACGCTACGAAGATCTGGAGGCCATGGGCGATGGCCGCTTCGTCCGCATTGCCGGCCTTGTAACCTGCAGACAGCGTCCGGGCACCGCGTCTGGCGTCGTATTCCTCACCCTGGAAGACGAAACGGGCAACAACAATGTGGTGGTGTGGCCTACGATCCAGCAGAACTTCCGTCAGGCGCTGCTCAAGGGAAAGCTGCTGATGGTGAAAGGCACACTACAGAAGAAAGACGGTGTAACGCACATCGTAGCCGGCGCACTGTATGACCACACGAGCGCACTGGGAGAGCTGCGCCTGAAGCCACGGAGTTTTCGGTGAGTGGTCTGCAGCGAGATGACCCGGCATCTACAGCAGCGAGGTAACGGCACCCGCTGGACGCGGTGGCCCGGTGGCGCTTAACTAAGGATCGAGCGCCTCCGCCGCATGCATGAAGTCTCGAAGAATTGATCGATACAGAACAGGAGCGCGGCTCAAAGACGCGTGCCCCACCTCGGGAATCACTTCAAATCGGGCACCCGGAACTGCCTCGGCAAAACCTTTCACCGTATCGGGACGTGCCTCATCGAACTCTCCTGCTATGAAGAGCGTCGGCACGCTGATCTCAGACAGTCGCGACGTGAGATCGAAATCCTGCAGGCTGCCCGTGGCATAGAACTCCGTCGGGCCCCACATCTGATTGTAGATGAGCGGATTCCACGGGGCGTCGTCGCAATCCAGTTCATCGACGGCATCGCCGCGCGAGACAAACTGATCATAAAACACATCCGTTGCCGCCGCATAGTCAGGATGGTCCGTCGTGCCCTCCGCCTCGTGCAGATCAAGCACCGCCTGAGTCTCATTATCCAGGGTGGCGCGCAGGGCATTGGCATCGCGTATCCACAGCGGCGTGCTGATCAGCGGCGACGAGAGTGTGAGTGAAACGATGCCTTCACCGCCCTTCTCCAACACATAGTAAGCAGCGAGTGCCCCACCCCAGCTGTGGCCTTGCAGGTGCATCTTCTGGAGGCCGAGCTCAGAACGCAGCGTGTCGAGCGCCTCCACAAAGCGGTCACGCTGCCAGAGGGATTGGTCGGTCGGTCTTCCCGATCGACCGCTACCCAACTGGTCGTAACGAATCACCGCGCGCTCATCCGACAGTGGATACAGGCGCTGGATACCGCAGGACGTTGAACCCGGTCCGCCGTGGAGCGACAGCAGGGGCACTCCGCCCTCGCCCGCAATCTCATACCAGATCGGGCCGCCCTCTACTTCCACAAAGCCCGAACGCAGCGAGTACTCCTGAGCAACAGACGCGGTCGACTGCATTCCAATCATCAGTGCGAGCACTGCAAAGAGAGGTCGCATCAGAAAAGCGCCACGATGAGCATATAGAGCGTAGCAACTTGCCCCACGGCCCACACGAGCGACCGGACCATCGGAATACCAGCCATATAAGCCGGCACGTAGACGACGCGGGCAATGAGATACACCCAGGCCGCAGTGACTGTGTTCTCGGTGGACGCGTCACCCAGCACCACAACCAACACCGCAATGGTGAATAGCGCCAGCGCCTGCAGGTGATTGTCGTGGGCGCGCATGACGCGGCCCGTCATGCCTTCGGGCTCCTGCCGCTCATCGCGCGGCCCGCCAAGATAAGCGCTGCCCAGGGTGGTGTTGGCAAACCCAGCCAGCAGCACGAACTGCGCGAACTGGAGCAGCGCGGTGTAACCGAGTATCTGTACTTCGGTGGCCATGGATCGCTCCCCTAGGTACCGGTCAGCGCGGAGTTAACTTCAAAAGTCGACCACCCTCGCGCCCGCCGTCATCCTCAACAACCCACACGTTGCCGTCCGCGTCCTGAGCCAGGCTTCGGATGCGGTAATCCATGGGGAAGCGCTCGAGCTCTTCCGCTGTTCCGTCGTCGTTCAACTGAATGCGGATGATGGCCCGTGATGAAAGGCCTGCAACCAGAGCATTGCCCTCCCATTCGGGGAACGCATCGCCTCGATAGACCATCAGATCTCCCGGCGAGATCACCGGTGTCCACCAGACCGCAGGCGCCGCAAACTCCGGACGCGTATCGTGATCAGGGATCGGCCGTTCATCGTAGTGCTCGCCGTTGGAGACCACGGGGTAGCCATAGTTCTCGCCCCTCTCTATAAGATTCAGCTCATCACCACCGGCGGGGCCCATCTCGATCTCCCACAGGCGTCCCTTCAGGTCAAAGTCCATGCCCAGGGGATTCCGGTGACCAAGAGACCAGATCTGCGGGTAGACCCCCTCATCATCAACGAAGGGATCGTTGTCGTAGTAGTCGACGAAGGGATTGTCCTCGGGGATGGATCCATCGTCGTTCAGCCGCAGGATCTTTCCGATGTTTGACTGTATATCCTGAGAAGGCGTGAATTTCTGGCGGTCGCCCGAGCTGATCCAGAGAAACCCTTCGTCATCGAAGGCAATGCGGTGGCCGTAGTGCCCATAACCCACCTGCTTCGGGTACTGGCGCCAGATCACCTCGACATCCTGCAGCGCGGGTCGGCGACCGCTCTCGTCAAGACGACCCCGGGCAACGGCCGCTCCGCGGGTGTCGCCAACGCCAGCTTCTACATAGCTCAGGTACACCAAACCATTGCTCTCAAAATCCGGGTGCACCTGCACATCGCCGAAACCTCCCTGCCCCCAGAACACGACCTGGGGTACCCCGCCAACCCGCAGGGAGCGCTCGCCTGCCTCGTTGACGATCAGCAAGGTGCCCTTCTTTTCCGAGAGCAGGAAGCGTCCATCGGGCATCTCCGAGAGAGCCCAAGGCTCCTGGAAGCTATCGATCACCTCCACCTCGAAAGGAGCCTCTGCGGAAGCCGGCATAGAAATGCACAGCGCAGCGGATAAAGCGGCGACCAGTAGCGCGGCAGCGCTTAGGGCGTTAAGAGTCTTCATGGAGGTCCTCCGGGCATCTGGAACTAGCGCCCCGCGAGCTCAAAGCAGGGGCGGTATGTTGTGGGATCAATTTTCATGCGGCCATCGCGAACAAAGCCTTCGAGGAGGCCGGCGAGACCATCCACGAGCTCACCTTCGCCATGAAGCTGATACGGGCCATGCTTCTCCACCGCACGCACTCCAAAGTCTTTCACGTTGCCAGCGACAATTCCTGAAAAGGCGCGACGAAGCTCGGCAATCAGTTCGTGACGGGGCTGATCGCGATAGAGCTTGAGCGCCGCCATATTCTCGTGTGTGGGTATGAACGGCTGCTGCAACTCACTGGGAATATGCAGATTCCAGGCGTAGCTGAAGGACTCAGCCTGTTCAATGCGACTGCGGCGAACCGCTTTGATTCCGCGCTTCATCTCGCGGGCCACCGCCGGTGCATCGCCGTTGATGATCTCGTAGTGCTCGCGTACTTCCACACCCAGGCATGCCACCAAAAACTCGTCGATCTGCTCGAAGTAGCTCTCGCAACCCGATGGGCCCGTGAAAATGAGCGGCAGCTGCAGATGATCGTTATCCGGGTGCATCTTAATGCCGAGCAAAAACATGATCTCCTCGGCCGTGCCCACCCCGCCGGGGAAAACGATGATGCCGTGGGCGATGCGGACGAACGCTTCCAGGCGCTTTTCGATGTCCGGCAGTATCGCCAGCTCATTCACGATCGCGTTGGGCGACTCGGCCGCAATGATGCCGGGCTCCGAGACGCCAACGAAACGACTCTCGGGGTGCAGCTGCTTGGCATGCGCGATGGCGGCGCCCTTCATGGGCCCTTTCATCGCGCCCGGTCCGCAACCCGTGCATATATCGAAGCCGCGCAGACCCAATGAGTAACCCACGGTTTTGGCGTAGTCATACTCGTGACGGGGAATCGAGTGACCGCCCCAGCACACCACGAGACGAGGCTGCACATTGCTGCGCACGACGTCGGCGTTTCGAAGGATCCGAAACACTGCGTCGGTAATACCTTCGGGGGTATTCAGATCGAAATTGCTCTGGTCCGCCATCTTGTGCTCCGTGAACACGACGTCACGGAGGGCCGAGAACAGGTGACTGCGAATACCCTCGATCATGCGGCCATCAACAAAGGCTTCGCCAGGCGCATTAACCACCTCTAACTTCAGCCCCCGCGATTCAGGCACCACCCGAATATCGAAGTCGCTGTAGGCCTCGTAGACCCCCCGGGCATCGTCGATATAGCCATCAGTGTTGAGGATAGCCAGAGCGCAGCGCCTAAATACTTCATGAAGAGAAGCATCGGCGTTAGCGAGACTCGCCATTTCGCGCTCGGAAAGCAGATCAAGGGTTTGAAGAGGACGCACAGAAGCGTGGGCGACTTTGGGAAGAGAATCCCCGCCACCGTCTGTTGTCTCGGCGGCAAATTGCTCAGGTTTTTTCATCCCTCCGAGTATATACCCGCTGCATGAACGCGCGAGGTGATTTAGTCGCAAGCGGGCGCACCACGAGCGCTCAGCAAAAGGAAATGCACGCCCTGTTGTGTCAGAACAGCGCGTTCATTTGTTGGCCTCGCTGTGAATCCAACGAAAGGTGAGATTAATGCGCGGCCCGCACGCAACTCTTTGCTTGGGCACCTCGTGCTTCCAGTACTGCTGGGTCTTGCCACGCATCAGGAGCAAGGAGCCAGACGTGAGCGGTATGCGCACTGGCTTCACCTCTTTTCGATGGCGGTGCTTCATCCGAAAGACCCGTTCCTCGCCCAGGCTCAAAGAGGCGATAACGGGTTCTGCGCCCAGCTCTGGCTCATCATCGGCGTGCAGCCCCATGCTGTCGCGTTCATTGCGGTAGAGGTTGGCAAGCACACTGTTGTATCGAGCTCCGGACAGTGTCTCGATGCGGTCTTTCATATCCGCCAGAGGCGAAATCCATGGTAGAGGATCGTAACGCCGTCCCGAGTAGCTGTACTGAGCCTCCGGATCGCCGTACCACGCTAACAAGCGCGGTTGCACATAGGTTTTACCATAAAGGCGAATCGACTCCTCCCGCCAGGCGATCTGCGCTTCGAGTGTCTCAAACAAAGCCTTGTAATCTGTGCCCAGGTCGGGGGAACGAAAGAGCTCAAGCTCTCCATCAGGCAGAGTCAGCTGCTCGACCGAAGGCTCAGAAAAGAGGCCCGTCACGTATCGCGCAGCGCCGGAAGCAATTTGCGAGTCACGGCCCATTGGCTTGCCATGAAGCCGCTGTGGTGGGGCAAGTCATCGTGGATGTCATGCTGGCGGGTGTCATAGAACACGTGCATGGAGGGCTCATCAAGATCGATGTGGGGAGCAAGAACAGACGCCGGAACGAATGCGAGATCTGCCAGTATCGGCAGCGTGAGATACTCGACGAAAGGCTGGTCACAGGACGCACAGCGACCGCGGTCGACAGCCGGTGGAGACTTGTAGCGCTTAAAGCTGATCGTGGATTCGTCGCTCAGCACGACCTCTTCCCGCTTCATGATCGCCACATCACCAAAGGGCGCATCATTAAAGCGCTGGCAAATGGTGCAATGACAGATAATTCGCATGCGCGGTGGACGCATCACCGTTAACTCGGAAGCACCACAGCCACATTGAACCGATACCATCGTCGAACTCCTTTGCCGCCCATTGAACAGGCGGGTATTCGGTAGACAGACACTGAGTTTAGTGACTGACCCCGCAGTCTGCGAGTGAACAAAAAAACCCGCGGCGAAAGTCGGCGCGGGCTAGGGAGGAGTCCGTCATACGGACTTCCGAGTCAAACTATTTCACTGTTGCTGGTGGTACTTAGCCGACGAAGGCCTTGCGTGGCGCAGAGACGCCAGCCGCTTCTGTACCCTTGAGGTAGGCAAGCATGGTGTCGGCGTCGGACACCTCGAAGGGGTCTGTCGGGCAGTTGTCACCAAAATCGGGCTCAACGAACATTTTTTCGATGGCGCCATCGTTCACGAGCATGGAGTAGCGCCAGGAGCGCATTCCGAAACCGATGTTGGACTTGTCGACGAGCATACCCATCTTACGAGTGAATTCACCGTTTCCGTCGGGTAGCAAGAAGATGTTCTCGTTGCCCTGCTCTTGGCCCCACTTGAACATGACGAACGCATCGTTCACGGAGACGCAGATAATTGCATCAACGCCCTGGGCCTGAAACTCTTCGTAGAGCTCCTCGTAGCGGGGCAGGTGGTTGGAAGAACAAGTCGGCGTGAAAGCACCCGGCAGAGAGAAAACAACAACTTTCTTGCCACCGAAAAGATCAGCAGTCGTCGTGTCTTCCCAGCGGTAGGGATTTTCGCCCTCTACAGATTCATCGCGAACGCGGGTTTTAAAAACAACATTAGGTACCTGGGTAATCACAAACGTGCTCCTAGTTTGATGTCTGAAAGAATGAGTGGCGGTGGCCGAGTGCTACGCAGAGCTTTACTCGGCTTCCGCGCATCTTATCCCGATACAATAACTGTCAGCGAATAATCGGTAAAGTGAATTAAATTATATATTTCAATTGGATAAATCGATTATTAATTAAGGCCTGCCAAATTCGCCCCAAGGACCGAGACGTCGTTGAGACACGCCGGTGAGAAGGCGCTTATTTGTTCACGGCAAAGACCGCCACCATTGGACGTGAGCGAGAAGACTCATCATCACAGCGCAGACTAAGTCCAGGCAGAACACAGACACGGCTCAGGGCAAGCACAAACAGACCATCTGCAGGTGCATGGAATGCGTCGCGGACTACGCCGCGTGGCGCGATTCCTGTTCGTTTTCACCACGCCTGGCACTCTCAAAATGCAGCGCCGGCTCGTCAAAAGACATCTCGGCAAACTCTTTGCGCTCGCGGAAATAGCGCTGGCTGTTGATCCACGGATCGCGATTGCCCTGCCTCGGGAAAAGCGGCATAACGCGCTGCATGTACCCGGCCGAGAAATCATCAATCCAGTAGCGAGGCTCCATCGCAGGCGCGCCCGCTTCCAGCTCCGGAGTAACTGTCGCGCTTCCCGTCTCATCCATATGATTGAGGAGGCGGCAGGTCCAGCGCGCCACAATATCAGCGCGAAGCGTCCATGACGCATTGATGTAACCGAACACGGAAACCAGATTTGGAAGGCCGCTGCACATCATGCCGCGATAGGTCCAGCTGCCCGGCATGTCGAAGGGCTGATGATCGATGGTGATGGCCATGCCGCCCATGATCTGTAGTTCAAGACCGGTGGCCGAGATGATGATGTCTGCCTTGAGCTCTTCGCCACTTGTGAGACGGATGCCATCGGGAGTGAAGGTATCGATAGCCGCGGTGACAACCTTCGCCTTGCCGGACTGCAAGGCCTTGAAGAGGTCACTATCTGGCACCAGGCACAGTCGCTGATCCCAGGGATCATAGCTGGGCGTGAAATGCTCCATAGACGCCGCCCCGTTAAGCTCTTTCTTGGCCCATTTGAGCAGCTTCTTCTTGATCTTCTTAGGCTTGGTCCGCGTCTGCTTGTAGAGCATGTGCTGAAAGGTCGTATTCTTCCAGCGCGTGATGGCGTAGGCCCAGGATGTCGGCAGTACCGCTCTGAGCAGATTCGCAAGCCAATCTTTGGCGGGGCGCGATACCACGTAGGTGGGCGAGCGCTGGAGCATTACCACTTCCTGGGCTTCCTCAGCCATCGAAGGCACGAGCGTCATTGCCGTCGCACCTGAACCGATGACCACGACCTTCTTACCCTTGTAATCGAGGTCTTTGGGCCAGAGCTGCGGGTGAATAAAGGTTCCTTCAAAGGAATCACGGCCGGGGAACTCCGGTTGATGCGGATTCGTGTAGCTGTAATAGCCGGCACAAACCAGCAGAAAACGCGTCTCAAGTTGGCGTGTAGCACCGGTGCTACCATCCTCGATGCTGAGCTCCCAGCGCTGTGCGCCGCTATCCCAATTCGCCGCCTTTACGGACTGCTGATACTCGATGAGGCTGGCCACATCGTGCTCTTCAGCGGTTTCACGCACGTACTTGAGAATAGCCGGACCATCGGCGATGGCCTTCGCTTCTTCCCAGGGCTTAAAGTCATAGCCAAGGGTATGCATGTCGCTGTCTGAACGGATGCCTGGGTAACGGAACAGATCCCAGGTGCCGCCGCTGCGCTCACGGCCTTCCAGAATGGCAAAGGTCTTGCTGGGGCACTCCCGCTTGAGATGACAGGCAGCCCCGATGCCAGAAAGTCCGGCGCCGATAATGACGATGTCCAGCTGGTCGCTCATGAGGATTTTCCTTTTTATCTGCGGGCAGCTTGCACGCGCGCCTACCCTTTATTCACGGAATTTGTTGAACACAATATACGGGATTAATCGCCCTTCGGACTCCGCCCCCTGCCCGCAGCAATGCGCAGACGTAGAGCATTCAATTTAATGAAACCCTCTGCATCGGCCTGATCGTAGGCGCCCGCGTCTTCTTCGAAGGTCGCGATACTCTCGTCAAAAAGGCTGTCATCTGAACGACGGCCAATGACGGAGACACCACCCTTATACAGCTTGAGGCGCACCACACCATTGACCACAGACTGCGATTCATCGATTGCCGACTGCAGCATCAGCCGCTCCGGCGACCACCAGTAGCCGTTGTAGATGAGCTTCGCATAGCGAGGCATGAGCTCGTCTTTTAGGTGGGCAACTTCCCGGTCCAGCGTGAGCGACTCCATGGCACGATGAGCACGCAACAGAATGGTGCCGCCGGGCGTTTCATAGCAGCCTCTCGACTTCATGCCCACGTAGCGGTTTTCAACAATGTCATCACGCCCAATGCCGTGCATCCCACCAAGTCGGTTCAGCTCCGTGAGCACCTCGGCAGGGCCCATTGCCGCCCCATCGATAGAAACAACGTCGCCCGCCGCGAAGCCCAGCTCGATGTATTGGGGCTCGTCAGGCGCTGCCTCTGGGCTGACACTCCAACGCCACATGGACTCTTCGGCTTCTGTCCAGGGATCTTCCAGCAGGCCGCCTTCATAGGAGATGTGCAGCAGATTGGCGTCCATGGAGTACGGGGATTTTTTGCCCTGCGCTGCAAAGTCGACGGGGATACTGCGCTCTTCGCAGTACGCCATGAGTTTTTCGCGGGAGTTGAGATCCCATTCGCGCCAGGGAGCTATGACTCTAATTCCGGGTGCCAGAGCATAGGCGCCCAGCTCAAAACGAACCTGGTCGTTCCCCTTGCCAGTCGCGCCATGGGAGATCGCATCCGCACCCGTTTCGGCGGCGATTTCCACAAGGCGGCGCGCGATGAGCGGTCGGGCAATGGACGTGCCCAGGAGGTACTCGCCCTCGTACACCGTGTTTGCCCTAAACATCGGGAAAACATAGTCGCGGACGAACTCTTCGCGAAGGTCCTCGATGTAGATTTCCTTCACGCCCAGTGCCTCGGCTTTGGCACGGGCGGGTTCAACCTCCTCACCCTGACCGATGTCAGCGGTAAAGGTCACCACTTCGCAGTCGTAGCTGTCCTGAAGCCAGCGGACGATTACCGATGTGTCCAATCCTCCAGAGTACGCGAGCACCACTTTGTTGATGTCGGCCATGGCTAAAACCCCAAAAAAAAGAGCGCGCAAGTGTACCTGCCAGCGTCGCAGGGCGCACGGCGCGAAACCCTGTAGCTGAAGGGCGCGGATTTTGGCGGCAAGGGTAGATGCGTTAGCATCTCGTCCACACTCTCGCGGCCCAAGACCTTGGAAACACTAACGCTCCTTCGACCCGACGACTGGCACAGCCACCTGCGAGACGGCGACGCGCTGCCCCAAACCTGCGCCGACATGGCGCGCTATATGGGCCGTGTGATCGTGATGCCTAATCTTGTTCCGCCCGTCACCAACGCACGGCTCGCCGCTGAATACCGGCAGCGCATACTGAGAGCCATGCCGGACGGCCGTGCCTTCGAGCCCCTCATGACGCTCTACCTGACAGACGGCACCTCGGCGGAAGACATCCGCGAAGCGGCGGCGACGAGTTGGCTCGCTGGCGTCAAACTCTACCCGGCGGGAGCCACCACCAACTCGGCGGCGGGAGTTAACTCCCTGGAGGCCCTGTACCCGGTGCTTGAAGTCATGGAGGAAGTCGATCTCCCCCTCCTCGTGCACGGCGAAGTGACCGATCACGACGTCGATATCTTTGATCGCGAGGCGGTGTTTATTGATGAGCATCTCACGCCCATCGTAGATCGTTTCCCCAAATTACGC
The DNA here is from genome assembly GCA_038750875.1 of Pseudomonadota bacterium. Taxonomy (GTDB): domain Bacteria; phylum Pseudomonadota; class Gammaproteobacteria; order Pseudomonadales; family Halieaceae; genus Congregibacter. The sequence goes on from JBCDGU010000007.1 coordinate 14,782, forward strand.
GTCGTGCTGGAACATATCACCACCGCAGACTCCGTGGACTTCGTTAGCGAGCAGGGCACCAACGTGGGTGCAACGATTACAGCCCACCATTTGTTACTCAACCGTAACGACATGCTAGTCGGAGGAATTCGCCCTCATTATTACTGCCTGCCCATCCTAAAGCGCCGTCGCCATCAGGAAGCCTTGCGCGCCGCTGCCACCGGCGGCGATCGCAGCTTCTTTCTCGGTACGGATTCTGCGCCCCACGAGCGACACGCTAAGGAGTCGGCATGCGGCTGCGCGGGCGTGTACACCGCCCACGCATCTATCGAGCTCTATGCCGAAGTCTTTGAGGAGATGGGTGCCCTAGAAGTGCTCGAAGACTTTGCCTCGCGCCGCGGGCCAGATTTTTATCGGCGGCCAGTGAGCAACGAAACAATCGCTCTGCTTAAAGTCGAATGGAAAGTGCCAGACACCATCCCTCTTGGCGATGATCGGATGGTGCCGCTGCGGGCTGGTGAACCCGTGCGCTGGCAAGTCATACCGGCAACCTAAGTCGTGCCTGTGATCAAAGATCGGTTCCGGGGTTTTCTACCGGTTATTGTCGATATAGAGACCGGGGGTTTTAACGCGCCTTCCGATGCAATCCTGGAAATCGCTGCAACCGTGGTCCGCATGGATATGGCGGGTGCCCTCGTTGTGCACGAGACCCACAGCTTCAACGTGAAGCCCTTCGAAGGGGCGAACATCGAACAGTCGGCACTGGATTTCACTGGAATTGATCCATACCACCCGTTCCGTGAAGCCATGGATGAGCAAGATGCCATGGCGGAGCTGTTCCGCATTGTGCGCAAGGAGATTCGCGATCAGGAATGCAATCGGGCGATCCTGGTCGGCCACAATGCCCACTTCGACGCCGGTTTTCTCAACGCTGCGGTCGAGCGCTGCGAGATCAAGCGCAACCCTTTCCATCCGTTCAGCCACTTTGACACGGCCACGCTGTCGGGTCTCGCCTACGGGCAGACGGTGCTCGCAAAAGGATGTATTGAAGCCGGTATTGCTTTCGACAATGCGAAAGCACACTCGGCAGCCTACGACGCCGAATGCACCGCAGAATTGTTCTGCCGCATCGTAAATCGCTGGCGGGATCTTGGCGGTTGGTCAGACGCTGCGGTAACGCCGCAGGTTGCCGAAGAGTAAATCAGGTCTAATGACTCTATGCCTAAAAAGACATACAGATGTCGGAGGCGAGGCGCTTTCGTGGAGCCATTAGCTCCAATGAGCGATAGAACATCGCTTTGTGTACGGATTTCGTCACCGCATCTGGGCGGAATGCGTGAACGCACGGAGCGGAAGGTGCGTAGAAAATGAAGCTACTATTGGCGGGTGCTTCAGGCCTTGTTGGCAGCCACATTCTGGCCCAGGCCGTAGCCCGAGGTGTCGAACCAGTGCTGGTTGGCCGGCGGAGCCTCTCCACTGACCACACAGAAATCCTCACTACCTTCGAGCAAGTCCCTGAACTGCCACCAGCCGACGCCGCGATCTGCACTCTGGGCACCACGATCGCCGCGGCTGGCAGTCGTTCTGCATTCTATGCCGTAGACCACGATGCAGTATTGGCCTTCGCGGCGGCAGCGCGCGATGCTGGCGTGGATCACTTTCTAGTCGTCACCGCCGTGGGCGCCAGCCCGAAAGCCGGCGTGTATTACTCTCGGGTCAAGGGAGAAGTTGAGAGAGATCTCACTGCGCTGGGGTTCCGCTGCCTCGATATCGTGCAGCCGGGTCTTCTCCTTGGTGACCGCAGCGAACATCGGCCGGTCGAGCAGTTTATGCAGATCATCAATCCGGTGGCGAGACTCCTTCTACCCGGGCCTCTGAGCCGCTATGCGGGCATCAAAGCTGAAACGGTAGCGAGTGCTTTGCTGTCGCTAGGCGAAGATCAAGACCGCGAGGGTGTATTTCGTTACGAGAATGCGGCCCTTCTCTCTGCCGGAACTCACTCTTAGGTAGGCGCTGCTAATCCGCACTTTGGTGCAGAGAACCTGCGGCTTCGCAAATGAATGCTGGCAACGGGTCGTGGCCGCAGACGGTCCACAGACAGCAAATCCCGATACCGGCTTATGGGCGCATCCGGGCGCATCGCACTCGTCAGCCACTGGTTTTGAGAATGCTGTCGATTTCAGCTCGAAAATCGGGCGCAAACTCACTCTTATAGGTGCTCCAATACCACTGACCACCGGGTTGAGTCAGGAAGCGACGCAACAGGAGTTTCTGCGCTTCCCAGGACTGATTTTCGCCAAGCTGGGCCTGCGTATAGGCGTTCCACAATGCCCACAAGGCGTTGGTCATGAGCAGGCGAAATCTCTCTCGCTCCAAATCATTTAGCGATTCAATGGCCCCGAGGCCGTTTACGTAGATTGCGGTGATCTCGGGATCGGTAAACAGATTTGTGCGTATGTCATTCGCAATCGTTGTCATCGAGTCGATACTCGTGGCGCGAAGCGCGCGAGTGTTCTGTCGAATCTGCAAGGCGAGATAGGCGAGCGTGACCACAACAGCCGTGGCCCCGATAACTTCCCCGACCGCCCCTATGGCTTCCCAATCCACGTCTTAGCCTCCAAGTTGGATAGCTTCAGCTTATATTTAAATTGGGAGTCTGCAACGGGCTGTTTGCGTATAGCCATTAGGGTAGCTTTTCAATTCTGCTCCCGGCTAGGCGCAGGCGAAAATTGACGGGCTTACAACTACCCAAAGTAGGAAATCATCTAGAAACGAGATTATCGAAAAACCGAAGCGGCCCTTAGACAATTAGCGATAGAGTTGGGGTCCAAGGAAGAACCCTGAGGGAATGGAATGCTGCTCCGTAGACTCGCCAAACATGTAGAAGATCAAAATTGGTTTGCTGTCGCGATCGATCTTGTCATAGTAGTCATCGGTGTTTTTATCGGTATCCAAGTTGCGAATTGGAATGACGCGAGGGTCGAGCGATCCATAGCCGCAACCTACGCTGAAGGGTTTGAACGAGACTTGTCAGCCGATCTCGAATTGATTGAGCTAGAGCTGGCCGGCCGAAGCGCTCAGCTGCAAAACGCGAAAACCGTACTTGAGTTTTATAGCGGTAGGGAACTCGATGTTTCCGAATTTTTCGGCGCGTTCTATCCCGCATTGGAATCGCGAAACATGCGCCCAAATCGGAACACCATTGACGAGGTGCTGAACTCGGGCGGCCTTAGGATCATAGAAGATTCTGATTTGCGTTCCGGATTGTTAGAACTCTATTCCATCTACGATCAGATTGCAGATACGGAAGCACATATTGCTCGTGACTTCGATGTTTATCTTTACGATCCGACATTTGAGTCGGTTCCGATCGACATCTTTGGTCCCTGGGAAAACAACGCACAAAACCGATCTTCAGCGGAGTCGCTTCTATCCAACCTTCCCATCGAAAACGGGTTTCAGTTGATTGTCGTTAATGTGGAAGCTGGAGATGGTTTGTTGTACGAACTCACTTTAGCCAAGGAAAAAGCTCGTCAACTGTTGAAGAAAGTACGCCAATAAAGCGAGTCCCAATCGCTCTGAGACAGCGGCTTAACACCGCCTTAAAACGGTTGCTCGTTTGGTCTGCCTTGGGTCGCCAGCGAATGTTCGATCAAAACCCTCCAACCTCATACAGCCTTGGAGGTGAGGCCCGTTACCTAACCTTCCCCACTAATCGAATTCAGGATCAGATCTAGCTCTCTCATCAGCACATCCGCTGAGTCCAGCGCTAACAACTCGAGCTTGAGCGTCTCCTCAAGCGGCAGCAGTTGCACGAGGCTGAACCCTACCTGCCAGGCGTCATCGAAGTCGATGGGCAATCCAATACGCTGCACATGGGGGTGCGCCTCCAGACCCTGCAGCACCGTTCGCACCGGCTCCCAGGCGTCGATCATTGGCGCCGCCTCAAGCTCGGGCTGAAGCTCGACCTCAGCCCTGACGAGTCCACTCTCCTCACGCCAAGTATTGATCGGCGAGAAACGCTGGCCACCTTGCACCGTGATGCCCAGCAGGCCGTTGTCCAGTTGGTCCCAATCGACGATAGCTGCAACGCTGCCCACGGGCGCCAGCTCGGGCACCTCCGCAGGCGCCACTTCTGCACCACTCATGATGCGGACAATGCCGAAGCCCTCGCCGCTTCGCATGGAGGACTTCACCAGATCCAAATAGCGCTGCTCGAAGATCTGCAGCGGCATGCGCCCGTGGGGAACAAGTACCGTGGACAGCGGGAAAAGCGCTATCTCGGTCATGCGTTCGCACCCAATGGCTTGATCCAGATGATGAGCCGCGGCAGCAGGAGCAGCGCACCAATCACAGCTGCCGCAAGCGCAATCACCGTGAGCACACCAAAGTAGAGACTTGGATTGAAATTCGACAGCGTCAGCGTGCTAAAGCCAATCACAAGCGTGAGGGTGGTGTAGTACAGCGCGCGCCCGATACTGCCGTGACAACGATACATGGTAGCAAGGTAATCTCGATCCGTCGGGAACTCCCGCTTGAAGCGGTGTACATAGTGGATGCAATTGTCCACGCCCATCCCCACAACAATTGCTGCAATGGTGATGGTCATGATGTCCAGTGGAATACCGACCAGCCCCATGATACCGAGCACCATGCCGGCCGCCAGAATGTTCGGCGCCAGCGCAATGAGCGCGAGAGTCAGTGAGCGGAACAGAATCCAGAACATAATCAGGATGACGGCGAACACGGCGCCCAGGGTCAGAATCTGGGATGCAAAGAGGCTCTGCAGCACGTTGTTGTACATCACCAGCATGCCGGTAAAGCGCAATTGCTCGGGCTCAAGGCCTCCGTCTTCAATGAGTCGCGCCCGAAGATCTTTGAGGAACTGAGCGCGCTGTAAATCCCGGCTCGTTTCCTTCACTCGCACGGTGATGCGCGCCTCGTCGGTGTCGCCATTGAAATAGGGATCAACCAACAGACCGCCGATATCGCCCGGCAGCGCGTTTCGCGCCAGGGCGAGCTCTACGCTACCGATGTCGTTGCCCAGCAGCTGGCGAAACAATTCGAAGGTGCTGGAGAGGGATTGCACCTTGCCCGTCTGGTCGAAGTCCTCGACGCTGCCCTGCAGCTGATCGATGAGGCGCATGCCCTCCAAACTGAACCAGAATCCGGGATCGGCGGACGCGGCAGCCGAGCTATCGCGGGCACCAAAAGGATCCTCATCAAAGGCGCCGTCGCTGAAAGTGTCATCGCCAAAGGGGTCGTCACCGAAGGAGTCATCGCCAAGAGCGTCGCCTGCGAAATCATCACCAGCATCTGCGAAAGCGTCATCGCCAAAATCATCGCTGGTAGCCGATGCATCGGCGAAACTATCGTCACCGGCGGCAAAGGGATCGTCGAACTCCGCAGCAAAGGGGTCATCGGCGGCAACGGGCGGCGCTTCGGCTCCGGTCGTCATCTCAAGCCCGGGTAGAGGTGCGCTCATATCCGGCGCTTCGACGATGATGTCCAGCGGGATGGTGCCGCCAAGCCGAGCATCGAGAAGCTCCATCCCCTGATAAATCTCCGTCGACTCCTTGAAGTAGTCGATAAAGCGGTTTTCAACTTTGAGCTGGGCGACGCCGGTAACCACCAGCGCGCAAAGCCCCGCAGAAACAAGGAATACCGCGCCACCATGTCGATCCGCGATGCGCGCAAATCGCAGCGTAAACGGCTCCGACTCTTCACCGGTCAGCGGCGTCGCATCGGCGGGCCAGAGCAGCATCATGGCAGGCACAAAGGTAAAGGACACCAGCAACGCGATGCAGATGCCGAGGGTCATCATCCAGCCAAAGTCGATGACAGGCTGAAGCCCCGAAACCACCAGAGATACGAACGCCACCATGGTCGTGACGCCGGTATACACACAGGGCACGGCCATCAGCCGCATGGCATCACGCACGCGATCGTAGAGCTCACCTTCTGGTGCGTCGCGATGCAGCTCCCGATAACGAACCACCAGGTGAATGGCAATAGCGAGTCCCACGATGAGCAGCACGGCGACCACGTTGGAAGAGATCACCGTCATGCGCCAATCAAGGAAACCGAGGACACCTAGCGTGTATGCCACGCCCAGGGTGCAACTACCGAGGGGAATAACCACCCACTTGGGACGGCGGAAGATCGCCGAGAGCACGAGGACCATGACGCCGAGAATGGCGCTGCCGAATAGCAGTAGATCACTGCGCACGAAGCTCACCATGTCCGAGGCGATCATGGGAACGCCGCCAACAAAAATATTGGCGTGGTCCCGATAGCCTTCCACAACCGCGCGAACGTCGGCCACCAACGCGCTCTGGACGGCGAGCTGCTCAGCCGTGCGCCGTTTGACGGCGGCCTCTACAACGGCGAGCCGCTCGGCCTCTTGATCTGCCAGGGAGCCTTCTCGTTCCTTTGCCCGAAGCGCTTCCCGCTCATTAACGAGTGCGCTGTCGTTTTCATTGCGGGCGAGGTTGACCTGCACTGCGGTGACTTCGCCGCCAGCACCGACGAGAAGATCGCTATACAGCGGGCTGGTGGTGAATTCTTCGAGAGCCTGGGCGCGATCGATGTCTTCATCGCGCAGGGATGGTAACGGATCGCCAGAAGTCACCTGCCCCAGGCCGATGGGCGGGCTTTGCAGGAGAGGAACATCCAGTACCGTGACCACGGACGAAACGCCTTCCAGAGCGCGAAGCTCCTCCGCCATTGCATCCAGCGGCACCAACGACCCGTCAGACAGCAGCGGCGCGACGGGCCGCCAGGTAATTACGATGAACTCTTCCGTCGAGTAGCGCTGGCTGACCTCGCGGAAATATTCAAGATCCGGGTCGCCCTGGAGAAGCAGGGAATCCGCAGATGCATCGAGCTTGATCTTGGGGAACTGCAGCAGAGCCGCGCCAAGCAGCAAAGCCAGCAGAAAAAAAATGGTCTTCGGTCGGCGCAAAACCGCCAACTCGTAGAAGGCCAGCATAAAAGTTACTCCTGGTGCTGCGCGCGCAACGCGGTCAGCAAGCGTTGATGAATACCGCCGAAGCCGCCGTTGCTCATGATGACAATGACATCGTTACTACGGGCTTTGGCCACAATGCGATTGATGAGTTCCGTAAGGTCTTGCTGGACTTTCGCCGGGACGGGGCTTGCCGCCACAACATCGTCCAGAGACCAGTCCAAATTGGCAGGCTGGTACCACAGCACTTCGTCGGCGTGGGCCGTCGATGGCGCGAGAGCGGCTCGATGGTCGCCGAGGCGCATGGTGTTTGATCGCGGCTCGATCACCGCGATGATTCGCCCGTCGCCAACGAACGTCCGAAGCGCCCCCAAGGTTTTCTCGATGGCCGTGGGATGGTGCGCGAAGTCGTCGATAACGTGGATGCCATTGATCTCACCGAGCAATTCGAGGCGACGTTTTACACCCTTAAAGCCCGCTAGAGACTCAGCAATCTGCGCCGTGGGCACACCAACGTGGTGAGCCGCCGCACCAGCGGCCAGAGCATTACTGACGTTGTGCTCACCGACTTGCGCCCAGTGCACCTCTGCCGTCACGCCCGCCGGATCCTTGAGGGCCCACTGCCGGCCATCGCGAACTGCAAGTGAACCCTGCCAGTCGCCGCTATCGATCCCAAAGGTCTGCCGCTCGGTCCAAAGCCCCTTCTCCAGTGTTTCCTCGATGGCCGAAACAGCCGGCGGTGTCAAAACAAGGCCCGATCCCGGCACGCAACGAATAAGGTGGTGGAACTGCCGCTGAATAGCCGCCAGATCATAGAAGATATCCGCGTGATCAAACTCGAGATTGTTGATCACGAGGGTTCGCGGACGGTAATGAACGAACTTGGAACGCTTGTCGAAAAATGCCGTGTCGTACTCATCAGCCTCGACCACGAAAAAGTCGCTGTTTCCAAGGCGTGCTGATACGCCGAAATTGGCAGGCACTCCACCGACGAGGAACCCAGGCTCGTATCCCGCGTCCTCCAGCAGCCACGTCAGCATACTGGTCACGGTGGTCTTACCGTGTGTTCCTGACACCGCGAGCACCCAACGCTTGGCGAGGACGTTTTCCGCCAGCCACTGGGGACCCGAGATATAGGGCAGCCCTCGATCAAGCACGGCCTCGACCACGGGATTGCCTCGAGACATGGCGTTACCCACAACGATCAATGCATCGTCGGGCAATGTCTCTGGATCGTAGCCTTCGTGCAGGACGATACCCGCGGCGGCCAGCTGGTCGCTCATGGGTGGATACACGTTCGCGTCGCAGCCACTAACCTTCAGCCCAAGCTCGCGCGCGAGCATCGCGAGACCGCCCATAAAGGTGCCGCAGATGCCCAAAATATGCAGGTGTTGGTGCACGAAAGCCCCTCAGAAACGCGGTCGGAGTCTAGCATGTGCGACGCATGCCTCACTCAGCGCGTACAAACGCTCGGGGTGATCCCGTATCATCACGGCCTTCAAGAACGCGATGGAGCGCGCCCGTGAGCAAGAAACCGAATGCCTTCTATGCCCAGTCGGGCGGTGTCACCTCCGTAATCAACGCCTCGGCCAGTGGTGTGCTCGAAGCGGCGCGGGAAAACCGGGATCGCATCGGCAAAGTGTATGCGGGGCGCAACGGCATCATCGGCGCGCTCGAGGAAGATCTCATTGATACCAGCAAGGAAAGCGCCGCGGCAATCCGTGCGCTGCGCCAGACGCCCGCGGGCGCTTTCGGCTCCTGCCGCCACAAGCTCAAGTCGCTGGAAGACAATCGCGCGGAATACGAGCGCCTGATCGACGTCTTTCGTGCCCACAACATCCGCTACTTTTTCTACAACGGAGGCGGTGACTCAGCGGACACCTGCCTGAAGGTCTCGCAACTGAGTGACACGCTGGGCTACCCGATGCAGGCCATTCACGTGCCTAAGACCATCGACAACGACCTACCCCATACCGACAACAGCCCGGGCTTTGGCTCCGTCGCAAAGTATGTAGCGATTTCCACGCGCGAAGCGGCGCTAGATGTTGCGTCTATGTGTGCCTCGTCCACCAAGGTCTTTGTTCTCGAAGTGATGGGCCGCCATGCAGGGTGGATCGCGGCGGCCGCAGGTCTTGCGGCCGAACAGGAAGGCGACGCGCCCCATTGCATTCTTTTTCCCGAAATCGCCTTTGATAAGGAGAAATTTCTTGCACGGGTTCAGCGCTCCGTAAAACGCTATGGCTACTGCGTCGTCGTTGCTTCCGAAGGCGCGCAGACGGCCGACGGCAAGTTTCTGAGTGACGCAGGCCTTCGCGACGCCTTTGGCCACGCGCAGCTTGGAGGTTTAGCACCGGCTCTCGCGGGCATGGTGAAGGATGAGCTTGGCCTGAAGTACCACTGGGCCGTTGCGGATTACCTGCAACGTTCAGCCCGTCACATCGCATCGCAAACAGATCTCGATCAGGCCTACGCCGTAGGTCGCGCCGCTGTGGAAATGGCCCTGGCCGGTAAGAATGCGGTGATGCCGTCAATCCAGCGCGGCAAAGGAAAGCGCTACAGCTGGCGCGTTGGCGAAGCGCCCCTGGCTGACGTCGCCAACGTCGAAAAGAAAATGCCGCGCAGCTTCATCAGCCGCGACGGTTTTGCCATCACCGACGCGGCACGTGCATACCTGGCTCCGCTCATCGCCGGCGAAGCTTATCCGGACTACCGCGGCGGACTGCCCAGCTACGTGCGTCTCAAAAACACGCCTGTGCCGCGCAAACTCCGCAAGCGTTTTCGTGTGACCTGAGCACAGATTTTGGCGGCATCAGCAGGTACAATCGCCGCCCCAAAATAACGATACCCATTAGCCACAGGCGCCTCGATTTTTCGGACGGGCGCCGACTGATACGTGATTGAGGTGACCTATGTATAGGAACGAAAAATTTAACCGGTGGCGCCGCCACCCCTGGCACGGCCTTTATGCCCACGCCGACGGCGCCGATGAAGGCGTGGTGCAGGTTTATGTCGAGATGCTGCCCACGGACGTGGTGAAGTACGAGCTGGACAAGGCGTCAGGCTTCCTGATGGTTGATCGGCCGCAGCGCACCACCTCAAGCCCGCCTGCCTTGTATGGCTTTATTCCCCGTACCTACTGTGCCGAAGAGGTTGCCAAGCGCTGCCCGGGCGTAGAGGTCGCAGATCACGACCCACTGGATATTTGCGTCTACTCCGAACGTCACATTAATCGCTCTGACATCGTCCTGAACGCTCGCGTGGTTGGGGGCATCCAGATGATCGACGGCGGCGAAGCTGACGACAAAATTATCGCCATCCTGGAAGGAGACAACATCTGGGGCAATGTCCAGGACATCTCCGATCTGCCCGATATCAAGATCGAGCGTCTCCAGCACTACTTCTCGACGTACAAGTTACAGCCCGGTAAGGACTTGGATATCAAGGTCGATCACGTCTATGGCCGCGAAGAAGCCCTGAAGGTTATTGCTGCGGCGGAGACCGATTACTGGAATCACTACAGTGATCTTCACAAAGAAGCGAAAGCGGGCGAAGGCTCCGCAGAAGTAACCGGTTAAAGACGATAACGCCGGGCGGAGGCAGGCGCCTCCGCTACGGCAAAAACGTAGCGCTCCAGCAAAGCATCCAATTTAGAGCGCACGACCCCGGCGAGGGCGAGTTCCTCGTCTCCCGTTTGCAAAACTTCCATTAACGCCGATGCAGACAGCGCGTTTTCGAACCCCTGTGCGTCCGGCGCATAGCTCAGGTGCCAGCGCTCAGGTGCAACGCCACCTCGGTCCCGATCGTAAGGTCTGAAGAACCCGTGGCTTTCGCCGCTGTCAATACGATCGTCCAACCAGCAGTGGAAAGCATCGAAGAGACCGCCCTCGCAGACTTCCGCTGGGCACAGCTGCAGCGCATAGCCCTCGGGCATTGCCGACTGATCAAATACATCGAGGTCCGTACCCCAGTGATGCCTGCTGGTGCCTGGCAAAGCGGAGAAGCGAAGCACCGCATGAATCTGCTCAAGCGGGGACATCGCGCTCATAGGGACCGGTTGGTCTTCGTCATCAAGCACCGCGCGCTCACCAGAAAGCTTGGCGTTCCAGATTCGGCGCTGACGATCAAAGGATCGATAGGCGCTGGCTATCTGTGGATCAAAGCCAGCGGATTGCGCATCGGCTGCCAGCCGATCAAACGCCGCTCGCGCATCAGGCGTCAATTGACCCCCGCGGTGAGAAACCTCCAGATGACCGTCATCCAGCCCCATCGTGCGCCTGACGTGCAGAACCTGGCTCAAGAGATGCGAAGCCCCCTTGCAGGGAGGCGCACCCAGTGGCTAACTGCGAAGCAGCATGGGTCGCACAGTGCGGCGCAGCCCGTAACCGGCAGAACTATCGCCTCCCAGCGCGGATCGATATGAACACGCATTCTGATGAATCACCTCTCCCCATCGAAACCAACTCAAGCAAGAGTGTAACCGTCGAGGGGCGGAACCTCATTCTTGTCGATCACGGCGGCGCGCTTTTTCTGTACGAGAACAACTGCCCCCATGCGCAAGAAACCCTCGACCCGCTGGGCGGCAATCTAAGCAACGGGGGTGGCGAGCTCTTTGGCTGCCAGCGCCATGGTGCGCAGTTTGTGGCGAGAACGGGTGAGTGCGTGGCCGGGCCCTGCCAGGGTGAGCAACTCACAGGGGTCGCATTTACCGCAGTTGGAGACGCCATCTACCTGGATTGACATCTAGCGATGTAAAGAACATAAGAGCGCATTTTGCGCTGGTGCCTTACCTACAATTCTGGTAGTTTCTGCGCGCTTCGAAATGCGCCCCCTCTCCTCCGTCGGGCGCCCGCGTAAGAAATCTGGATGTGACGATGCCTACGAAAGCAGCAACCACCAAAACCACAGCCAAAAGAGCGCCCGCCAAAAAGGCTGCCGCCAAGAAAACGGCGACTCGGGCCAAGAGCAAGGCCAGTGCCAGCGAATTCAAGAACTTCGAGCCATATAAGCCAAAGCGCGGCGAAGAGTACATGAGCGAAAACCAGCGCGAGCATTTCAAGCAAATCCTTCGAAACTGGAAGGGTGAGCTAATGGAAGAAGTGGATCGCACGGTTTCTCACATGAAAGACGAAGCCGCTAACTTTCCTGATCCCGCTGATCGAGCGACGCAGGAAGAAGAGTTCAGCCTTGAGCTGCGCACTCGGGATCGAGAGCGCAAGCTTATCAAGAAGATCGACTCGACCATCGAGCGTATCGAGCAGGACGACTACGGTTTCTGTGACGCCTGTGGCGTTGAGATTGGCATCAAGCGCCTCGAAGCTCGTCCCACCGCCACGTTGTGCATCGACTGCAAGACCCTGGCGGAGATCAAAGAACGGCAAGAACTCGGCTAAAAATCGCCGAAGCCTGCGCGTCCCTCGGTGTCTGCGGCACAACGTTATCGAGGGCGTTTCGCGCCCTCACCTTCTGGCCCTCTACACTTCGGTTCTCTCATCGCCGCGCTGGCCAGCTATCTGGATGCGCGAGCCGCGGGTGGCGCCTGGCTGGTGCGTATAGAAGATATTGATCCACCACGAGAACAGGCTGGCGCTTCCGATGCCATTCTGCGATCCCTCGAGGCCCATGGCCTCACCTGGGACGAGCCCGTGCTTTACCAGTCGACGCGAGGAAGCGCTTATGACGCAGCGCTGAAGAAACTTGACGCAGACGGTCATCTATTCCCCTGCGTGTGCACGCGAGCAACCTTAGGTCCTGGAGGCAACTGTGGCCGACGCTGCGCCCCGAAACCAGCGGAGCCCTGCGCCCTTCGCGTAAACCTGCCTGATAGCCCAATGTTTCAAGACGTTTATCTGGGCCGGCAGGTGGTCAAGGAAGGCCCTGGCGATCTGGTGCTCAAACGCAAAGACGGGCTCTTCGCCTACAACCTTGCCGTTGTGGTTGATGATGCAGACCAGGGAATCACGCGCATCGTCCGCGGCCGGGACCTTCTGGAGCAGACGCCGGCACAAAACTGCCTCCATCAGCTACTGGGCCAGATTCCGCCTGAGGTGGGGCACATTCCCCTTGCTGTGGGAGCCGATGGCGGGAAACTCAGTAAGCAGAACAAAGCAGCGCCCCTGGACGATGACCGCGCGCCCGATAACCTGCAGCTGGCCCTTCGTTTTTTGGGACAACGCGCCGTCGATGCTGCGGCGGTAAACGTGGACGCCATTCTGGAGTCGGCGATAGACCAATGGAATCCGCGGAGGTTTGTCCAGGTGAAACAGAAAATGCTGGTTTACCAAGACAGTCCGGCCTCGTAGCATTCGAGATTCCGGAACCGACGACTCGTCATGGATTTAGCGGTCCCCCTGATTTTCACATTGCTGTTGCTCTCCGTTGTCGCATTGCTTGTGCGACAGCGGCGCGATCATCAGCGCCTGCTTGATGAACTGCCCACGGGGCTATGCGTTATAGGTAACGATAGTCGGGTCCTGCGCTGGAACGGGCAGATGGCAAGGCTCAGCGGTGTGGAACCGCGCTTTGCCGTGGGCCGGCATATTGCCGCGCTCCCCACGCCCTGGAGTCACGCCCTCGAGGAAGCTATGGACAGCCGCACAGATAATGTGACCAAGCAAATGCTGGGTCCCGGTGAAGACGGGGCCAGCTGGGTTCTTCTGCATAGCGGACGCCCCTCATCAACGGGTCAGCGCCAGATTCTCGTCGAAGACATTAGCGACTACCAACGCCTCCAGGACGAGCTACTTCATAAGGAACGGCTGGCCTCCATCGGCCGCCTTGCAGCGGGCATTGCCCACGAAATCGGCAATCCGGTCACAGGCATCGCCTGCGTCGCCCAGAATCTGGCCGACAATGCCGATGCCGCGGAACTTGAACAAGGGACATCCGAGATTCTTAAACAGACGGACCGCATTTCGCGAACCGTGAGCTCCCTGATGCAGCTATCTCACCCAGGTAGCGCCGAACGCGATACGGAGCTGGTGCCGTGCAATTTGGCCGACTGTATTGATGAAGCCATACATTTGCTGCAGCTCGATGCCGAGGTCGAGGCCGATGTCTTCGAAAACACCTGCGACCGCGAGCTTCTGGTTCGCGGCGACAATCAACTGCTGCTACAGGTATTCCTTAACCTACTGGATAACGCGCGCAGCGCGGCGGCAGGAGAAGGACCGGTACGGGTGAGCGCCTACCCAACGCAGGAGCAGGTCACGGTACACGTTGATAACCCGGGCGACCCCATCGACGCCGACACGCTCGCCCAGGTATTCGAGCCATTCTTTACCACCAAGGATGTCGGTCAGGGAACAGGCCTGGGGCTTCCGATGGTACGAAGCACCCTCGAAGACATGAACGGGCGCATCACTTTGCAAAGCCCCATACCGGGTGGCATCGGCCGTGGTACGCGCGCCATGCTCACGCTGCAACCGGCACAGTACGACGCGAGATACACCGACGCACCCTAAAGACGCCGGTGGTAGACTTGGGAATCGCCAGAGTTACACGATCTGTTTATGCACAGAATTCTCATAGTTGAAGACGAGTCCGTTATTCGCGTGGCGCTGCGCCGCCTCCTGGAACGCCACGGCTATGAACTCGACGAAGCCGGCTCCGTCGCTGATGCCGAAAGCGGCTTTACGCTGACGGACTACGACCTGATTATCAGTGACCTCCGCCTACCTGGTTCACCGGGCACAGACCTGATTTCCAAGGCCGGTAGCGTGCCGGTACTGATAATGACAAGTTACGCGAGTCTGCGCTCGGCGGTAGATTCCATGCGCATGGGCGCCGTCGATTACATTGCCAAGCCCTTCGATCACGCGGACATGGTTAACGCGGTTCAGCGTGTTATCGAAAAGCACCCGCGGAAAGCCAAGGCCCCAAAAGTAGAGCGCAACGAAGCCAAAACCGATGGGAAGCAGCGGCCGGCGATCATCGGCGAGTGTGATGCCATGCAGACCCTGGCCGGCCACATCGAACGCTTTGCGCCCACGGACTCCACCGTGCTGGTGTTAGGAGAAACGGGAACGGGTAAAGAGCTAGTTGCACGGAGCATTCATGCTCTCAGTACCCGTGCCGATAACACCCTAATCTCTGTGAACTGTGCAGCGATACCAGAAACCCTTATCGAGTCCGAGCTGTTCGGCTACGAAAAAGGGGCGTTCACCGGCGCTAGCACCAATCGTATGGGGCTTATCGAAGCCGCTGACGGCGGAACACTGTTCCTCGATGAGATTGGCGAGCTGCCCATGGAGGCCCAGGCGCGCCTTCTGCGATTCATTCAGGAAGGCGAGATCCGCCGCATTGGCTCCGTCCAGTCCCGTAAGGTTAATGTACGTCTGATTTGTGCTACGCACCGGGATCTTCAGTCGCTGTCCGCTGAGGGTGCTTTCCGTCAGGATCTTTACTACCGCATCAACGTCCTTCGCCTATTGCTGCCGCCACTACGCGAGCGCGGGAAAGATATCCTGTTCCTGGCAGAGAGCTTACTCAAGGCCCAGTGTCAGCGCCTTGCCAAGGCCGAGCTTTCGCTCTCCCCCCGTGCCATTCAGGCAATTACCACCTATCAATGGCCCGGTAATGTCCGGGAGCTTGAACACGCCATTGAACGCGCCGTCATTCTTACGGAGGGCGATGAGATTGATAACGAGGCGCTCGGTATCGATTTAGAACTTGTGAACATCAACCGCCTTCGAGGTGATCGCGTCGGCACCACAAGCAAACGCAGCAGCCGAACGGCAACTCCCGACCCGGCGGAAGATCTCTCTCTGGAAGACTACTTCCAGCGCTTCGTCATCGAGCATCAGGATTCAATGAGCGAAACCGAACTGGCACAAAAGCTGGGCATCAGCCGCAAATGCCTCTGGGAGCGCCGGCAGCGTTTTGAGATCCCGCGCAAGAAGAGCACCGTCGGCCGCCCCAAGAAGGCGGCCACATAGCCAGATCAAACGTTACCCCCAGGCCCTGATACCTGTGGTAACAGTAGAATTCGGTAACAAACTGGCGAAATTGACGTAGCGCGCAGACGCGCAAAAAATCCCATGCCATTGATTTATATAAAAAATTAAAGCCTGGCACGCGCAATGCTTTGTTACGGACGCTCAATAATAATAATAAACGCGCACCGCAATAATAATAAACGGCTAAGTGAACCTAGAGGGGGAAGTTTTACTTCCCCTTTGTTATATCTGGCCTCTACGTTTTCTACGCGTCCTTCTTTCTCCCTTTCCGTCGCTATGCGTTTCCTTCAATGTATTTGAGCGGCATGAACCAGACCGTCAAATGGCTGAGTCCTTGCGGTGTTTTCTAGAGCACCAAGGCCCCTGAGCGGCAATCCTCAGACCCAGTCTCGCTCAGTTGCAGCCTCAGACTCCGCGCATCGAAGACTTCCGAGTCACCGTTAACACAGCGCCGCCGTGATACCATCGCAGGCTTGATACGTATGCAAGAAACCAGCTTGCGCGGCGCTCTTCTAACTCATCGACACAGACCATTCGCTTGAAGGTTATTCCCCGAGATCAGCACTGCGTTTCGCGCAAAGACATCAGCAACAGTGCTCTGAAAGTGATGGCGAGGCTTCGCGATCACGAGCATGAGGCTTACCTCGTGGGCGGTGCCGTGCGCGATCTCTTGCTTGGCGGGCACCCGAAGGACTTCGATGTGGCCACCGATGCCACGCCGGAAGAAGTGCATGCACTGTTCAAGAATTCGCGCATCATCGGCCGCCGCTTTCGTATCGTTCACGTGCGCTTTGGTCGCGAGATCATCGAAGTTACCACCTTCCGAGGACACCACGCCGATGATACGAAGCGTGGCGCCAACCAAGCACAGCGTTCGTCTCGGGGGCTTCTACTGCGAGACAACGTGTTTGGCACCCTCGAGGAGGATGCGGTCCGCCGCGACCTGACCGTCAACGCCCTTTACTACGACAGCAAAAGCTTCGAGGTCTTCGATCAGGTGGGCGGTCTCGACGACCTGCAGGCGCGCCAGATTCGCGTTATCGGTAACCCAAGCGAACGGTACCGGGAAGACCCTGTGCGTATGCTGCGCGCCATTCGCTTCGCAGCGAAACTCGACTTCGAACTCGAACCAGATACCGCTTCTCCCATTGGGGACCTGGCAAGGCTGCTGGACGACATTCCCCCGGCCCGACTCTTCGATGAGTTCGGCAAACTGTTCCTGACGGGCAAGAGCCAGGCGACACTCAAACTCCTGCGGCGCTTTGCACTCTTTGAGCACCTGTTCTCCGACACGGCCTATTTGGTGGAGCAGGAACCCTTTTACGGTGTACTTCTAGACGCAGCCATGGCAAACACCGATGCCCGCATACGGGCGGAAAAGCCCGTGACGCCCGCCTTTATTCTTGCGGCGATCCTCTGGCCCGCCGTCTGCGAGCGCCGGACGGCCCTGGAACGGCAGGGTGAGAAACCCGTTCCCGCCATGCATAGCGCTGGCCAGGAGATCGTGGGGCAGGCAGTACAGCGTATTGCCATTCCCAAGCGTTTCAGTATGCCCATGCGGGAGATCTGGGAATTCCAACTGCGGCTCACCCGTACCCAGGGTAAACGCGCGCTGGATCTCATGAGCCAACGCCGCTTTCGCGCTGCATACGACTTCCTGCTTTTGCGCGAGCAGGCCGGCGAAGACTGCGACGGCCTGGGAGCGATCTGGACGCAGCTGCAGGAAGAACACGGACCTATAGAGGTCAGGGAATCACCGCGCGAACGCGACTCGCGCCGACCACCCCGACGTCGGCGACGTGGAGGTCGCCGACGGAGCGAGGAGTCGTGATCGACAGCTACCTTGGATTGGGCGCCAATCTTGGCGATGCCCTGGGCGCGCTGCGCGGTGCGCACCAACTCCTCATTCAGCACCCTGATGTGATTGTTACGGGCACTTCGGCCATTTACAAAACGGCGCCCGTGGGGCCTCCTGGACAAGATGACTATCTGAACGCTGCCATCGCCATCCGATCGAATCTCAACGCAGACAGACTCCTGGACGTATTGCAGCACCTTGAGCATTGCGCTGGACGGCAGCGATTGGAGCGATGGGGGCCGCGTACCCTCGACGTGGATTTACTGTTGTACGGCTCCGAGGTAATAGACAGCCCAAGGCTGACCGTGCCTCACCCGCGTCTTTTTGAGCGCAACTTCGTCCTCCTACCCCTCAGAGACCTGCTGCCCGATGAGTGGACGTTCCCCGATGGCAGCGTCCTTAGCGACCGAGTGCAGGCTGCACCCCAAAACCCTATTGATCGGACAGACCTTGCGTGGACGGAGCACGCGGCACCCGGGCAAATGCGCGCATGACGGATTTCCCTCTTCGTGGCAGAACACCGCCGGGTTACATCGCCATTGAAGGGCCGATTGGGGTTGGCAAAACCACGCTGGCCAGGCGCCTCGCCGAGACTTTCAATCATGAAATTCTCATAGAGGATGCCGAGGAGAATCCGTTCCTGGAGCGCTTTTATCGCAACCGCCAAGAGGCGGCACTGGCAACACAATTGTTTTTTCTGTTTCAGCGCACGCAGAAGATTCAGGAGTTGCGACAGAATCAGCTCTTCTCTCCGGTGCGGGTCGCAGACTTTCTCATGGAGAAAGATCCATTGTTCGCCCGCGTAAATCTTGACCCCGACGAGTTCGAGCTCTACGAAAAGGTCTATCAGAAGCTGACCATCGATGCGCCGCAGCCAGACCTGGTGATTTACCTGCAGGCGCCAACGGACGTACTCCTTTCCCGCATCGAGCAACGCGGAATCCAGCAGGAAAGGAGCATCGATCGCCGATATCTGGAGCAGCTGAACGAAGTGTACAGCGAATTTTTTCTGTACTACGATGGCGCGCCGCTGCTGATCGTGAATGCCAGCATGATTGATTTGGCGAACGGTGACGACGATTACGCCCACCTCGTGGACTACCTCCTCGACATCCGCAGCGGACGCCATTACTTCAATCCGACGTTCTTTGGATGACAGCGGATTGGGTAAGGCCATTCCACAGTAAGCAGCGATAGTTAGTAGCGAAAGCGAGCAGCGGTCCGGCGTATGGCGAAAGTAACCATCAGTACCCTCGACAAGATGAAGACGAAGAAGGAGAAGTTCGTCTGCATCACAGCTTACGACGCGACTTTCGCGCGCCTGATCGACGAAGCAGGTTCCGAGACTATTCTCGTCGGTGACTCCCTGGGCATGGTGCTTCAGGGCCACGACAGCACCATCCCCGTGTCCATCGAAGCGATGGAGTACCACACACAGTGCGTTTGCCGTGCGGCGACGTCGGCACTGGTGATGGCCGATATGCCGTTCATGAGCTATGCCACCACGGAAGATGCCCTCGTCAATGCATCACGCCTCATGCAGGCCGGCGCCCAAATGGTGAAACTCGAAGGCGGTGTGTGGCTGTCGGACACGATTAACGCCCTCGTTGAGCGCGGCATCCCCGTGTGCACTCATCTAGGCCTCACGCCGCAATCGGTGAACGTCTTCGGTGGCTACCGTGTGCAGGGGCGAACACCGAAGCAGGCTAAATCGATCCTCGCAGACGCCGTAGAAATTCAGGATGCGGGAGCCAGCATTCTGCTGCTGGAGTGCATACCCGCTCCCCTGGCGACGGACATCTCTGAAAAGGTGGATATCCCCGTAATCGGGATTGGCGCGGGGCCGGGAACGGATGCCCAGGTGCTGGTCATGCATGATCTATTGGGTCTCTCAGAGCACCAACCACGCTTCGTCGAGAACTTCATGACCGGCGATCGCTCGGTTCAGGATGCATTCCGTGCATTTGTTGAGGCGGTCAAGAGCGGAGCGTATCCCCGCGAAGAGCACTGTTACCCTGAGTAACCCTTTGATTTATAGGTCTTTTTAGATCGAAGCGGTGCTCCGGCCAGATCGAGGCCTATATTCCTAACTAAAAGTTACAAAACTTGCTTCTTTTGGTAACAAATTACTGTTACCGGATGTCGATTCGTCCCTTGCTGCAGGAGTGTGAAAATTGCATACTCCGGCCCCCTGAGCGGCAAAATAGCCGCAGAACCCTAGGCGACCGGTCTGTTTTAGAACATCCAAAGTCGCCTCCCTGATCGCAAGCGGGGCAAAGGTATGCTGACAATTGAGAGCAAGGACGGTCTCCTTCACGCGCTGCAGCGCCATCGGGACGCCGGGAAAACCATCGGCTTTGTACCCACCATGGGGAATCTCCATGAGGGGCATCTCGAACTGGTGCACCGTGCGGCTCAGATCGCTGACATTGTGGTGGTCAGCATCTACATTAATCCCATGCAGTTCGGTGCCGGAGAAGATCTCGACGCCTACCCGCGCACGCTCAATGCCGATCGCCAGAAGCTGTTTGCGGCGGGCGTGAACTACCTCTTTCACCCACAGACGGTCGACATGTACCCCGAGGGCCTTGAAAAGCAGACCGTTGTGCGGGTCCCCGATCTGTCCGAAACGCTCTGCGGCAGCAGCAGGCCAGGTCACTTTGACGGTGTGTCGACCATCGTCTCCAAGCTATTCAACATGGTGCAACCCGATTTCGCGGTGTTTGGCGAGAAGGACTTCCAACAGCTTTCCATTATCCGCAAGATGGTGGATGACCTTTGCATGCGAATTGAGATCGTTGGCGTACCCACCGTACGCGATGAGGACGGCCTGGCGCTGAGTTCGCGCAATGGGTATCTCACCGAGAAGCAGCGCCTCAAGGCGCCTCTTCTTCATAAGACCCTCCTTGAATGCCGGGAAGCGATCGCCTGCGGGTTTGATAACTTCCTTCAGCTCGAATCTCACGCGCGGATGCAGTTACTCCAGGGCGGCTTCTCGCCCGACTACTTCGCAATTCGCGATGCGCGAACGCTGCGCGCTGTCGATGAAAGCACCGAGGAAGTCGCCATTCTCGCGGCGGCACGCCTGGGCGCCACGCGCCTTATCGATAATGTGCGCCTGACGCTGAACCCGGCGTCGGACTGGGGAATGCTCGCGAGGTCCTGACACACCCTCGCTTTGCTAAACCTCTGCTTCCTAGACCTTTTTAGCGCCCCCCCAAGCGAAGAGCCATCGTGGCAGCGGCCATACTCCTATACGTCCTTTAAGCACTCACGAAAGCCGGGTTCGCCCATCGATTCCCTTCGACCAGGGTAGCCTTGCTCTCTCCTGCGACCGACGTATGCTTTGGAGTCCGAATAAACCGGTTTTTGGGACCAACAATGTCTGAAGCAAACGTCTATCCCGTACCCGCCGAATTTGGCGACGCCCACATTACGGCAGATTCCTACGCCCACATGTATCGCCGGTCCGTCGAAGACCGCGACGCCTTCTTTGGCGAGATGGCGGAGGAGTTTCTGCTGTGGGATAAGAAATGGGAGTCGGTCTGCGAGTACGATTTTGTAGCCGGACAGGCAACCTGGTTTGCCGGCGGCAAGCTCAATGTCAGCGTCAACTGCATCGACCGCCATCTGCCCGAGCGCGCGGATCAGACGGCTATCATCTGGGAAGGTGACGACCCCGCTGACAGCATCCATATCAGCTATGCGGCCCTCAAAGAAGAAGTGTGCCGTCTGGGTAATGTGCTGCGCGACCGCGGCGTGAAGAAAGGCGACCGCGTCTGTCTCTACATGCCCATGGTGCCCGAAGCGGTTTTCTCCATGCTCGCCTGCGCTCGCATTGGTGCGGTGCACACCGTCGTGTTTGGCGGCTTCTCGCCCGAAGCACTGAAAGATCGGATTCAGGCTGCCGATTGCTGCGCCCTGATTACCGCCGACGAGGGCCTTCGCGGCGGCAAGCTCGTCCCGCTCAAAGCCAATGCCGATATGGCGCTGGCGGAATGCCCGGGAGTGCACACCTGTCTCGTGGTAAATCGCAATGGCGCCAACATTCACATGGAGCCTCTTCGCGATCACTACTACGGCGAAATTACCAATCACGTCCCCATCGAATGTGAGCCTGAGTCCATGGATGCGGAAGACCCGCTCTTCATCCTTTACACGTCAGGCTCCACAGGCAAACCCAAAGGTGTGCTCCACACCACGGGCGGTTACCTGCTGCAGACAGCGATGACGTTTAAATACGTCTTCGACTACAAGGAAGGTGAGATCTACTGGTGCACAGCAGACGTGGGCTGGGTCACGGGCCACTCCTATATCGTTTACGGGCCATTGGCGAATGGCGCCACGTCTCTCGTGTTTGAGGGAGTGCCCACCTACCCCGATGCGGGGCGATGCTGGGCCATTTGCGACAAGCACAAGGTGAACACGTTCTACACGGCGCCCACGGCTATTCGCGCGCTTCAAGGTCAGGGCGATGACTTTGTGACACGCCACTCCAGAGAGTCCCTGCGCATCCTTGGCACCGTGGGCGAACCGATCAATCCCGAGGCCTGGGAGTGGTACTACAACGTGGTCGGCGACCAGCGCTGCCCCATCGTCGACACCTGGTGGCAAACGGAAACCGGCGCGCACATGATTACGCCGCTACCGGGTGCCACAGATCTTAAGCCAGGCTCGGCGTCACTCCCATTCTTTGGTGTGGAACTGGCGCTGCTCGATGAGCAGGGTCAGGAAATTAATGGAGAAGGCTCGGGTTATCTGGTTGTGAAGTCGTCCTGGCCCGGCCAGATTCGCTCGGTGTATGGCGACCACCAGCGCATGGTGGACACCTACTTTAAGAACTACCCTGGCTATTACTTCACCGGTGATGGCGCCAAGCGCGACGCCGATGGCTATTACTGGATAACCGGCCGCGTCGATGATGTGCTCAACGTATCCGGACACCGTATGGGTACCGCAGAAGTTGAGAGCGCTTTAGTGCTGCATGACAGCATTGCCGAGGCCGCCGTGGTCGGCTACCCCCATGACATCAAGGGCCAAGGCATTTACTGCTATGTGACGCCCATGGAAGGTGTAGAGCCGGACGACGAACTCAAGAAAGCGCTGGTCGGTCTCTGCGTTAAGGAGATTGGTCCAATCGCCAAGCCAGATGTCATCCAGTGGGCGCCCGGACTTCCGAAAACACGCTCAGGAAAGATTATGCGGCGCATTCTGCGTAAGATCGCGGAGAACGAGCTGGACAGCCTGGGGGATACTTCCACGCTCGCCGATCCGAGCGTAGTTGAAGAACTGATCGAGAACCGCGCGGGTTAGCAACGAGAGCTTGGCTTACCACCCCTGCTCCTGGGGGTGCTTTAAGAATCTCATGCGTTTGTGGCCAAGCAGTCTCAGCGGCAATCCCCCTCAGCCGTTCTGACGGCCGCAATTAGAACGGCACGACCACATCATCTTTTTCACCTTTTGGGGGTGAAGTAAAATACCCGCGGGCCGGATCGGCGATGTGCTTATCCCCACAAGCATAGCTCATCACGCCATCACTGCGTGCGTTACAGACACAAAGTACTTTTGAGGAAAAATTGAGCGAATCATTTCTAAGTGGCGAGCAGTTTGATCTTCCAGCATACGAAGGTAAGCCCAAGACCTGCTATCTCATTTGTTCGACCGGTCGTAGTGGGAGCACGTTGCTCTGCGATCTGCTCAGCAAAAGTGGAGTCGCCGGTGTTCCTCATGAATACCTCCACATGGCAAAGCATGCTAAGGAGCTAAGTTCGAGGTTTTTTGCGGCTAGGGGGCGGGCCGTAGATCTCGAGACATACTTACGCGAGGTCATCAAACGCCGGACGAGTAGCAACGGCATCTTTGGCCTTAAAGCTCACCCCAACCAATACTTCCCGCTTCTCGAAAAGCAGCTCATCCAGCCAGTCTTTTCGCCGACGAAGCACATCTTCATTCATCGGCGCGACACCGTTTCCCAGGCTATTTCCTTAGCCATCGCTGCGAGAACAAACAGTTGGACGAGCCTAGAAGAATCGATTACGGATCCGGCTTACGATCGCGCAGACATCGATCGCTGCCTTGGGCAGGTCCTGCAGCAAAACCTAATGTGGACGCGCTACTTCGAGCTCAACTGTATCGAACCGTTTGTCATCGACTATGAGAACTTGGTGCAGCAACCGAATGCTGAGATTGGTGCATGTTTGAGATCCCTTGGGGTCGCATCGGCGAGTGATTTGGGAATAACGGACGCTAGGATTGGCAGACAGGCCAACAGTACTAATCGTGAGTGGAAGGAGCGATATCTGGGACAGCTAAAGATTCACTAAGTAAGGAAGCTAGAGCTCGTAGGGAAGGACTCCAAAGCTGAAAAGCACTTCCAGCGGGACAACTCAATCGAAGAACGAGGAATTTTCTCTCAGCATCATTTTCTTCCCCTTAAAGCTTTCAAAAAACTGCGTGTGCGCAGAGAGAGAGAACTCGTCCGTGCGTGATTCATACTGTGATATCCAATCTAAGAGCATAACCAAGTTTGCGTCTTGCGCCTCCTTTGACTCGTACTTGTGAGGCTCCCACGGCCGCCTTCGCGCATTACTCAAGCAAACGTTAATCGGTAAGTTGAGGAACACGGCTTCGGTGGCGAAAGGAGCTGCGAGCTCGAGCAAGTCTGCATAGCATCCTTCGATCACCCACTCATCCCGACCATTGGTGAATCGCAAAATTTCAGCACGGGATTCATCCAGCGGCCTTCGGCTAGGTGGAACACTGGGCCTCCATGCAATGCAGTCCAAGTCAAAATGGGGAATATCAAGCCGGCAATTTATCTGCTTTGCGAGAGTAGATTTGCCCGAGCCAGAGTTTCCAAAGATCAAGATACGTCGTAAAGAATCCATCCGCCTCAACCTCAGTCCAAATGCATCAAGAAGATAGCGCTGCGATATTATTCTCGATGACTTTGTTTACCTCTGGGCCCAAACCGCCCAGCGCCAGACACTCTTCAAGGAGCCTTATTGCCTTCAAGCGGTTTCCGGTTTTCACCGAAAGGTTTGCAAGATTCAGACAAAGACCCGTTGAGCGGTAACCGCCCTCATAGAGCTGAGAATAAGTGTTGGTTGCTATCTCAAGGTCGCCGCCTCGATATGCCGCCTCCGCTGCACCCTCAAGGGAGTATTCAGGCTGATAGCCGAGCTTCGCAGATTTACGAAGGTAGTGCTCGGCCTTCTTGTAGTCTTTAGTGGCGTACAAAGCCGTCGTACCCGCAATGTAGAGAAGGCGCGCATCATCACCCTTCGCAAGCTCAGCTTCCATCATCCCCATATACCGTATTGCGCGATCGAGACGGGGGCGGACGGGGTTTTCGTAACAGTAGTGGTGAATTGGGACGTGTAACTCAGCTCGACGACTCTCGGAGACTGTTCCATCCACTATTTCGTGAATTGGACTTTGAAATCGGATCGCGTTTGATCGCCGAAAAAGGCGCATGATCTTATTGGTCGTATACCCGGTGTATCCGCGTGCATAAGCTTCCTCGGGATTGATCGACACACGGCCACGCAGCAGCGATTCGTTAGAGTAATCACGCTGCTCCAAGTAGTATCCATCGAAAGAGTCATTCGCCATAGCCTCGCGCATTGCCATATAGTCGCCCGCCGCAATTCGCTCATCCGCATCGAGCACCAGCAGCCAGTCGCCGGTGGCCGCATCTAGACCGAAGTTTCTCGCCGCCGAGAAATCATCGATCCACTCAAAATCCAGGACGCAGTCGGCATAGCGCTCAGCGATCTCCCGCGTGCCATCCACGGAGCCTGTGTCGACGATAACGATCTCGTCGACATAGGGGCGCACCTGCTCAAGGCATTCTTCAATGAAGAAGGCCTCGTCACGCACAATCATGCAGAGGGATAAGCGCATTGTTTTAGTCTATGGAATTCTGGAATCTACGTGAGCGACGTTTTGGCGAATTGGTGAATCGGCAGAGTTCAATGGTGCTTGCGGCACATCTTCGGCGGACCTCAGCCGGGAACCGCAGTCTACGCAATTCCGCTCGCCAAAAGGCCGAAATCTCTGACATTGATAGAGATTGCGCTCTTCGCGAAGCCACAAAAAAGGGCGCCGAAGCGCCCTTTCAAAAGGAGCGAAAATCACGCGTTGCCGACTTCTTCCACTTCCTGCTCTTCGTCATCGAGGAGTTCCTTGATGGAGAGCTTGATGCGACCGCGCTGGTCCACGTCCAGTACCTTAACGCGCACCTCATCACCCTCAGAGAGGTGATCAGAGACATTCTCTACGCGCTCGTTGGCAATCTGCGAAATGTGCAGCAGACCGTCTTTGCCAGGCAGGATGTTGACGAAGGCACCGAAATCCACGATGCGCTCGACGCGACCCGTGTAAATGGCACCCACTTCTGCTTCTGCTGTGATCTCTTCGATCATGGCAACCGCCTTGTCGCGAGCGGCCTTGTCCTGACCGAAGACGCGAACAGTGCCGTCGTCTTCGATATCAACGGTAGCACCGGATTCTTCCGTGATGCTGCGGATGGTCGCGCCACCCTTACCGATGATGTCGCGGATCTTGTCGGAATCGACTTTGAAGCTGACCATGCTGGGCGCATTGTCGGAAGTCACCTGACGCGGTGCATCGAGTACAACGTTCATCTGACCCAGGATGTGCAGGCGAGCCTGCTGTGCCTGCTCCAGAGCGATCTCCATGATCTGCTCCGTAATACCTTCGATCTTAATATCCATCTGCAGCGCAGTCACGCCATCGGCGGTACCGGCCACTTTGAAGTCCATGTCGCCGAGGTGGTCTTCGTCACCCAGGATGTCAGTCAGCACTGCAAACTGGTTGCCGTCCTTCACCAGACCCATGGCGATACCGGCAACGGGCGCCTTAAGGGGCACACCCGCGGTCATCAGGGCCAGTGAGCCAACACAGACAGACGCCATAGACGAAGAGCCATTGGATTCAGTGATCTCTGAAACCACACGCACCGTGTACGGGAACTCTTCGTCGCTGGGCAGAACCGCCGCCAGACCGCGACGTGCCAGACGGCCGTGGCCGATCTCGCGACGTCCCGTAAAGCCGATACGACCCGCCTCACCTACAGAGTAGGGAGGGAAGTTGTAGTGCAACATGAAGGGATCACGACGCTCGCCTTCGAGGGCATCAATAATCTGTGAATCACGGGTCGAACCCAGGGTAACCGTGCCGATTGCCTGCGTTTCACCACGCGTAAACAGTGCTGAACCGTGCGCCTTGGGCAGGATGTCCACTTCGCAAGCGATGGGACGAACGGTGCGGTTGTCGCGACCGTCGATACGCGCTTCACCGGAAAGGATGCGCTTACGGACGATATTCTTCTCGACCTTCTTGAAGTAATCCTTCACCGCGTCAGCGCTGGGGCCGCCTTCAACGGCAAGAGCTGCAGTGCAGGCCTCGCGAATTTCACCGACGCGAGCGTAACGCTCTGCCTTATCGGTAATGCGATAAGCCTCACCAAGGTCATTACCAGCCTGGCTTTCAACGGCAGACAGGAGTTCCTGATCAACGGCAGGAGCCTGCCAATCCCAGGAAGGCTTGCCAGCTTCAGCGGCCAGTTCCTGAACGGCCTTGATCACGACCTGCATTTCCTGGTGAGCGAACAGCACCGCGCCCAGCATCTGGTCTTCCGTCAGCTGGTCGGCCTGGGACTCAACCATGAGTACCGCGTCCTGGGTGCCGGCCACAACCATGTCGAGCGCGCTAGTCGCCAGCGTGTCGTAGCTCGGGTTCAGCAGATAACCGTCAGCTTCCGTGAAGCCGACGCGCGCCGCACCGATAGGACCGTTAAATGGGCAGCCAGAGATGGCCAACGCCGCGGAGGTACCGATCATGGCGGGGATATCGGGATCGATATGCTTGTCCGCAGACATGACGGTACAGACCACCTGTACTTCGTTCATGAAACCGTCAGCAAAGAGCGGACGAATGGGACGGTCGATCAGGCGGGAGGTCAGCGTTTCTTTCTCGCTGGGACGTGCCTCACGCTTAAAGAATCCACCGGGAATCTTGCCCACGGAGTAAGCCTTTTCCTGGTAGTGCACGGAAAGGGGGAAGAAGTCTTGTCCTTCGCGGGCGGACTTCATGGCCACTACGGTGACGAGAACACTGGTGTTCTCAACGGTAACAAGTACCGAACCGCTGGCCTGACGGGCTATCCGGCCCGTTTCCAGCGTAACGGTCTGTCCGCCGTACTGGAAGGTCTTAGTAACTGGGTTCACAATTTTTCTCCAATTCAATAGGTCGCGGTGAGCAATACCCATGTATTGCCCAATCCGCTGCAGCGCTTATCTGCGCAAGTCATGACGTCTGGCTAGTTGCCCAGAATCGCTGGATTAGCGACGCTGACTTAGCGACGCAATCCAAGCCGCTTGATGAGCTCGGCGTAGCGCGAGGTGTCCTTGCGCTTGAGGTAGTCCAGCAGGTTGCGACGCTGGTTAACCATGCGGATCAATCCGCGGCGGGAGTGATGGTCCTGTTTGTGGGACTCGAAGTGACCCCGGAGTTGCTCGATATTTGCTGTGAGCAACGCGACCTGTACTTCGGGGGATCCAGTGTCACCATCGGTGCGCTGATAGTCGCGGACGATTTCCGCTTTGCGTTCTGCATTTAAAGCCATTTCTGTTTCCTTTCATTAATCTGCCCTGGTCAGCAATATTCACCATTCTTTTGCGTGAATAAGCTCTGCTGCGATATCGGGCCACCGCGATCGGGGCCCTGACGCTCAGAGCGCTTTGGCGCTGACACACCAAGAAAAGAGCCTGCCCGTGCAGATTTACAGACAGGTTCTCGCCGAGAAAACTCTGTTTCTTCTTACCAATCAATAGGTTAGCTGAAGATACGAACTACTGAGAGTTGTCGGCTACCAGTCGACGGGGCGCTACGCGCCCATCGTCCAGAATTTCACCAAGCCCCAGAAACTCACCGGCCTCCGAGGCGACGCGCACCATACCATCACAGGGGGCGTTTGGCACTAGCACCGGCTGCCCCTGCCGAAGGTAAAAACCGCTAGATTCCGGCAACTTAAGAAGGGGCATGTGCTCGAGCGCGCTGTCCACGGGCGCCAGCAGAGCATCCATAGCCTCCAGTTTGTTCGCCTCCTTGAGGGCCGCCAGCGTGTCGAGACTTACGCAGCGATTGAGCTCAAAGCTCGCAACCCGCGTGCGACGCAAAGCCACGACATGACCACCCACCTTGAGGGCCTCCCCGATGTCCATGGCCAGGCTGCGAATGTAGGTACCCTTGCTACAGAAAACTGTCAGATCGATTTCCGTTTCAGTACCCGGACGAAATTCGCGAAGCACAAGCTCACTGATGCAAACCTCTCGTGGCTGACGCTCAACCTCGATGCCGCGCCGGGCCAGCTTGTAGAGAGGCTGGCCATCTTTTTTGATAGCGGAGTGCATGGGCGGCAGCTGGCTGATGGTGCCTCGAAAACCTTCGAGCACCGTTTCAATCTCAGCCTGCGTGATCGCGCTGGCATCCCGTTGTTGCGTGATTTCACCTTCAGCGTCTCCCGTGTCAGTACACACGCCAAGGCGCACCGTGGTCTCATAGCCCTTGTCGGCATCGAGTAGGTACTGAGAAAACTTGGTTGCCTCACCAAAGCACAGGGGCAAGACACCGGTGGCGAGCGGGTCAAGGCTACCCGTATGGCCGGCCTTGGCTGCGCCGTAAAGACGCTTGGCGCGCTGCAGCGCGTGGTTCGAGCTCAGACCGAGAGGCTTGTCGAGAAGGAGAATGCCAGAAACCGCTCTCCCCTTACGGCGGCGCCCCATTTCAGGGAGTATCGTCAGCGTCGCTGGACGATGATCCTGCGTTAGCTCGACTGATCAGGTCTTCGAGATCTCGACCTCGACCGACACTGGTGTCGAACTCAAAGCGTAGTCGGGGCACGCTGCGCATAGAGGCGTCTTTTGCCAGTGCGGTGCGCAAAAACCCAGAGGCGCGATTGAGGACGTCGGTGCTGGGTTTTGCTTCTTCGACAGAGTCGCTGCCCAGCAGCGTGAAGAAAACCCGCGCGTGGGACATATCCCGGTTCACATGAACCGCCGTAATGCTCACCATACCGAGGCGGGGATCGCGCAGCTCGCGCTGGATCAGCTGCGCAAGCTCGCGCTGCAGATAATCACCTACCCGCTCCGTGCGGCTAAACTCCCGGGCCATGACGGGGCTCTTTCAGTACTTTTACGGGGCTAGAGAGACCTCACAGCCTTACAGACTGCGAGCGATCTCCTTAACCTCGAACACTTCGATCTGGTCGCCGACCTTCACGTCCGTGTAGTTCTTCACGCCGATACCGCACTCCATGCCGTTGCGAACTTCGCTAGCGTCATCCTTGAAGCGGCGGAGTGACTCCAGCTCGCCCTCATAGATCACCACGTTGTCACGCAGCACACGGATGGGACGGGAACGGTAGACGGTGCCTTCGGTGACCATGCAACCCGCGATCTGGCCGAACTTCGGCGAGCGGAATACATCGCGTACTTCGGCGATACCGAGAATCTCTTCTCGCATCTCTGGTGCAAGCATGCCGCTAAGGGCCTGCTTCACGTCATCGATAAGGTCATAGATCACGTTGTAGTACCGCAGATCAACGCCTTCGCTCTCTACAAGGCGACGGGCTGACGCATCGGCTCGCACGTTGAATCCGAATACAACAGCGTCCGAAGTCATGGCCAGGTTGATATCCGTTTCCGCAATACCACCGACGCCACCAGAAACGATGTTGACCTGAACTTCTTCATTGCCAAGATCCAACAGAGCGGTCTGGAGAGCCTCCAGAGATCCGCGCACGTCGGCCTTCACGACAATGTTCAGCGTCTTCTTCTCGCCTGCCGTCATGCTCTCGAACATATTGTCGAGCTTGGCCGCCTGCTGACGCTGAATCTTGCTTTCGCGCATCTTCTCCTGACGGAAGTCAGCCAGCTCACGGGCCTGCTTCTCGTTTTCAAGGGCTGCGAACTGATCCCCCGCATCGGGGGTACCGTCCAGACCTAGGATCTCAACGGGAATACTCGGACCGGCTTCCTTGATGGGCTGACCATTTTCGTCGAGCATCGCGCGCGCACGGCCATAATGCAGACCGGCAAGAACAATGTCGCCCTGACGGAGCGTACCGTTCTGCACCAGCAGCGTCGTAACTGAACCGCGGCCTTTATCCAGGCGGGACTCAATTACGGTGCCCTGTGCGGGAACGTCTCTCGCGGCCTGCAGTTCAAGAAGTTCTGCCTGAAGCAGTACCGCGTCGAGAAGCCCATCGACGCCGTCACCGGTAATGGCGGAGACGTGGATGAATTGATACTCACCACCCCACTCTTCGGGAATGACTTCCTGCGCCGCGAGTTCATTTTTCACGCGGTCAGGGTCAGCGCCTTCCTTATCGATCTTGTTCACCGCCACGATCAGGGGAACTTCAGCCGCTTTAGCATGCTGAACGGCTTCAATGGTCTGGGGCATCACGCCGTCATCGGCGGCCACCACCAGGATCACGATGTCGGTGCTCTTCGCACCTCGGGCCCGCATGGCCGTAAACGCCGCGTGTCCGGGTGTATCGAGGAAAGAGATCATGCCGTGACCGGTTTCTACGTGATAAGCGCCAATGTGCTGCGTGATACCGCCGGCCTCACCTGAAGCAACCTTCGTCTTGCGAATGTAGTCCAGCAGCGAAGTCTTACCGTGGTCTACGTGACCCATTACAGTCACAACCGGAGCGCGGGATTCCAGCGTTCCTTCGTGCTGAGCGAGTGATTCGCTCAGGTCATCTTCCAACGCTTCAGCGCTGACAACCTTCACACGGTGGCCCATCTCTTCAATGACGAGGGTCGCAGTGTCCTGATCAATCATCTGGTTGATGTTGGCCATGACACCGAGCTTCATAAGCTCCTTGATCACTTCGCCAGACTTCACAGACATTTGCTGCGCGAGGCCGCCCACAGAAATCATATCGGCGATTTCAACGTCGTAAACCTTGGCTGCCGTGGGCATCTCGAAGCCGTGCTTGCCATGCTCCTCATGCGTCGCCTTTACCTTGCGACGGCCACCACGGCGTCGAGGCATTCCACTCTCGGCCGCTTCGAGATCTGACAGGGACAGGTTGTGTCCGCGGTGTTTGCCTCGACCCAGGGGCTCGCTGCCCATGCGACCACGCGTTTTCTTCTTGCGCGGTTCTTCCTTAGTCGTTGTAGGTGCTTCGTGCAGACGCTTTGGTTTGCGCGCTGCGTCATCGGCAGGCGCGGGGCGTGCCGCTGCTGCTTCTGCCGCTTTGCGCTCAGCTTCGGCTTTCTTCGCAGCTATTGCTTTTTCTCTTGCTTCAGCCTCTTCCGCTTCCTGCTTCTTGCGACGGGCTGCAGCGCGCTGACGCAGAACTTCCGGATCCAGGTCCTTCTCGTCGACAGGGTCTGCCTCGGATTCCGACGCCACTTCCACCGGCGCTTCGTCGGGAACCGTTTCCTCGACTTCGGCGACGACCGCTTCCGTAGGTTCTTCAACGGCGGGCGCCTCGGCGACTTCCGCTTCGACAGCAGGCGCTTCCTCAAGGATGGGCTCTTCTGCCGCTTCCTCCGCGGGATCGCGCTTAACGTAGGTCCGCTTCTTGCGGACCTCAACATTGACCGTCTTTTTGCCCTGGGAACCGCCGGTGCGCAGCGTGCTCATGGTCTTACGCTTCAGCGTGATTCGCTTCTGCGGCTCCGCTTTTTCGCCATGGCTCTGCTTGAGGTACGCCAGCAGCGTCTGCTTGTCCTCATCAGAGACCGCCTCTTCAGCCTCCGAGTGGGGCAGACCGGCATCCTTCATCTGCGACAGCAGGCGATCCACCGATGCGCCAACCGTTTCCGCGAGTTGCTGTACTGTTACTTGCGCCATTGCGCCTTCTCCTTCTGACCTGAGTGTAAGTGCGTGGTTCTTTGCAGGACCACTAACCCCCTTTCGGGGCTACGCTCAGGCCGATTCCTCCTCGAACCAGGGTGCGCGGGCGGTCATGATCAGCTCCCCGGCACGCTCTTCGGTCATGTCTTCAATATCCATCAGTTCGTCGACGCCCTGCTCCGCAAGGTCCTCCATGGTGACGATGCCTCGACTCGCCAGTACAAAGGCGAGGTGGCGATCCATGCCATCCATGGTTAGCAGATCTTCTGCCGGCTCCTGGGCGCCGAGCTGTTCTTCGGACGCGATTGCCAACGTGAGCAGCGCGTCTTTCGCACGGGCGCGCAGCTCTTCCGCGATGTCTTCGTCGAAGCCGTCGATGGACGTCATCTCTTCCAGCGGTACGTAGGCCACCTCTTCGAGGGAGGTAAAGCCTTCATCAACCAGAATTCCAGCAACGTCTTCATCGACGTCGAGCTGCGCCATAAAGGTCTGAATAACCTGCCCAGCTTCGTTTTCCTGCTTCTCGATGGCTTCTTCCACGCTCATGACGTTGATGGACCAGCCGGTCAACTCGGCGGCAAGACGGACATTTTGTCCTGCGCGGCCGATGGCCTGGGCGAGATTGTCCTCGGCAACCGCCACATCCATGGTATTGCTCTCTTCGTCGACAACAATGGATTCCACCTCAGCCGGTGACATAGCGTTGATCACAAGCTGCGCGGGGTTGTCGTCCCACAGCACGATATCGACGCGTTCGTTGTCGAGTTCATTCGATACCGCCTGAACGCGCGAGCCACGCATACCGACACACGCGCCAACCGGGTCAATGCGCTGGTCATTTGTTTTCACCGCAATCTTTGCGCGAGAACCGGGATCACGAGCCGCGCTGCGAATTTGGATAACTTCCTCGGAAATCTCTGGCACCTCGATCTTGAAAAGCTCGATGAGCATCTCAGGGCAAGCGCGGCTCAGAATGAGCTGCGGGCCACGGGCTTCGGTGCTGATTTCACGCAGGATGGCGCGCACGCGATCGTTGATGCGGAAGGTCTCACGACCGACCAGTTGATCTCGGGGCAGCAGGCCTTCGGCGTTGTTACCCAGATCGACGATGACGTTGTCGCGGGTCACTTTCTTTACGGTGCCCGCGACGAGTTCGCCCACGCGATCTTCGTACTGCTCGACAACCTGTGCACGCTCGGCGTCGCGCACCTTCTGCACGATGACCTGCTTTGCGGTCTGAGCGGCGATACGGCCAAACTCGACGTTCTCAACCTGCTCCTGGTAAACATCACCAGGCTGCAGAGACGTGTCCTTCTCTGCGGCTTCTTCCGTCGTGAACTGCGTGCCCAGCAGAGCGAGTTCGTCATCGGGCACGACGAGCCAGCGACGAACTGTTTCGTAGTCGCCAGACTCGCGATCGATGGTTACTTCAATGTCAGCGTCTTCGTCGTAGCGCTTCTTGGTGGCCATAGCCAGCGCCGACTCAATCGCCTCAAAGATGATGTCCTCGGACACACCTTTTTCATTGGAGACCGCTTCCGCGACCATCAGGATTTCTTTAGTCATTGACTCCAGTCCTCACTCGCGGTTCGTAGACCGCTTACACCCGCAGAACCAACTGCGCTTTATCGATGTCGCCAAATGGCAACAGGTACTCGTGATCATCGACGAGTACCACAACATCACTCTCTTCCGTGCCCCGCAGGATGCCTTTGAATTTGCGGCGTCCCTCAAAAGGCCGGCGGAGACGTATTTCAATCCCTTCGCCTGCATAGGCTGCGTACTGATCGAGACGGAACAAACGCCGATCGATCCCGGGAGACGACACTTCCAGCACGTACTCCCCACTGATGGGCTCTTCAATGTCGAGAACCGCACCCACCTGTTCACTCACCCGCGCACAGTCATCAACCTGCACACCGTTCTCCGACTCGATATAGATCCGGAGCAAGCTGTGCTTGCCCTGCGTGAGGTTTTCCAGTCCCCAAAGCTCAAAGCCCAGGGCTTCTACCGATGGAGCAAGCAACTCGGTCAGTCTGTCTTCCCTTGCGCTCATTCCCTGTCCAGCACCTTCACCGAAATTCTTCAGCGACCTTTAACGGTGTCGCTATCTCACCGAGCTATTCCGCCCTTCGTAGCCCCGCTACTCACCAAGCCACCACACCAACCTGCAGCCCTGCGTGGCGTAACAATATTTCGCTGCGCCAATAAAACGCCCAGCCAATAAAAAAGCCCCAAAAGGGGCCTTTTTAAGTACACCGCCGGTCATTGGAGCAAGCGGTGTTGTTGGTAGCGGGGGCCGGATTTGAACCGACGACCTTCGGGTTATGAGCCCGACGAGCTACCAGGCTGCTCCACCCCGCATCAAAACTCTCTGTGCTGTCGCAGAGCAATTACTGCATGTTCAGCACCGCGGAATCGTCGATACTGCCGACGTCTTCCCGACCGTAGAAATCGCGGATTTCTGCGATCGCGCAAGGCATTCCCTTAAGATGACCCTGCGAGAGGCCGCGTATTATAGGCATCACCCTAGGCCAACGCAATCACTCTCATGAATTCTTCTTCTGGAATCGAGACCAAGAGAGAAAACCATTTCCAAGCCCTCGCTGATCCAGTTTCAAACTCTACTTAAGGGTCATCAAACACGAGTAAGGATCGGTCCCCCGAACTGGGGACGCTGACGAATTAGTTGTGCTTGCTAAGAGACCGATGCGGATGAAACATCGGAGAGTTGGTGCCGAAGGGGGGACTTGAACCCCCACGCGCAGTGCGCACTACCCCCTCAAGATAGCGTGTCTACCAATTCCACCACTTCGGCAATACTGTCCCCTATCTATTGCAGATCGGGTAAATCGTCTTCCACGGGCTCTTCGGCGCTCATGGCCGGAAGATCATCATCGACACTCGGAATGTCGCTGGGAAGATCAGCGGGCACATCATCCACAGCTTGCACTGCTTCGTCTAGTACCGGCGCTGAAGTTTCGGGTACCACAAAGTCGGCGTCGTTCACCGATGACGTCTTGTTTTTCGCAATGACGGCAAGACCAAAACTGGTCGCAAAAAACAGCGCCACCATCCAGGCCGTTGCGCGCGTCAGCACGTTGCCGCCGCCGGTGCTACCGAATAGCGTCTGGGACGCGCCCGCGCCAAAGGATGCGCCCATGTCAGCACCCTTACCTTGCTGCAGCATGATCAGCCCGATAATCGCCAGGGATAGCAGCAGGTGTGCCACCAGGACGAGCTGTTCAATTAATTCCGCACTCATAACGTCTCTTCACTCCCACAACACCTTCATGATGCCGTGTACTCAATTTCTATCGACCTTTCCGTCGTGTGCCCGCGTTCCGGTCTTACTCTTCCGGCGCTGCGGCGATCGTCGCGAACGCTTCTGCGTCTAGCGAAGCACCCCCAACCAGGGCACCGTCAATGTCCGGCTGTGCAAAAAGCTCCGCAGCGTTATCTGCTTTAACGCTACCTCCGTATAGGATTCGCGTCTCCGCCGCGCCCTGCGCATCCAGCTCGCCCAATACCGCACGAATATGGACGTGCATCTCCTGGGCCTGAGCCGGGGTTGCCGTCAATCCGGTACCGATGGCCCAAACCGGCTCATAGGCAATCACAACACCATCGAGCGATTGCAGATCCGAGAGCGCGCCTTCTAGTTGCGCCTTTACCACTGCCTCTGCTTCACCAGACTCTCGCTGCTCACGGGTCTCGCCCACACAAACGATGGGCTTTAACCCTGCTCGCTGCGTCGCTGCCAGCTTTGCGGCCACCAACGCATCCGATTCCAGGTGATATTGCCGCCTCTCCGAGTGACCGAGAATCACCCAGTCACATCCAAGATCCGCCAGCATCCCTGCGGACACCTCGCCAGTGTATGCGCCTGCATCCGAATGGCTGCAGTCCTGGGCGCCAAGACCGATACCCGAGCCATCGAGCAGCTTTTGGACTTGCTGCAGATAGGGGTATGGAGGACAGACGACCGTTTCGGCACTGCGTGCCTCATCCGAGCCTGTCAGGGCCGTGAGCAGAGCGTCATTCGCTGCTCGATCGCCGTTCATTTTCCAGTTGGCTACCACCAGGGGGGTACGCATGCTCGATGCTCCACCTCGCGAGGGCGCGCAAGTCTACCCAAGCTGGGTGGCCCGGGCAAGACGGTTTCGCGCCTTATGCAGCGAGAGTCTGCTCCACTTTTTCGGCTAGGGTCTGGCAGATGGTGCTGACCTGCTCTGGGTCGCGTCCTTCTACCATCACACGAACGACAGGTTCCGTACCCGATGGACGCAACAACACGCGACCACTGTCACCCAGCTCCGCTTCAGCGCTGGCGACCGCACTGTCGATTTCCAGTTGATCCGCAACAGACGCGCCATCCCGAAGTCGCACATTGATCATGGTCTGCGGAAACAGCGGCACGGCAGAAAGGATCTCGCTCAGGCTTTGCTGACGGGTGCGCAGGGCAAGCAGTACCTGCAGGGACGAGACGATACCGTCGCCCGTGGTCGTCACATCCGAGCAGATGATATGGCCCGAGGATTCGCCCCCGAGGTGCCAACCCTGCGCCTCCATGAGCTCCCGCACGTATCGGTCTCCCACCTTAGCGCGCACGAACTGAAGGCCTTCATCGCGCAGGGCAACTTCAAGACCAAGGTTTGACATCTGTGTTCCTACGACTCCCGCATCCGAGGAACCCGTGCGCAGGCGATGCATGGCGATCACATAAAGGAGCTGATCCCCATCGACTCCCTCCCCATTTTCATCGACAAAGAGCACCCGATCCCCGTCTCCATCGTAGGCAATGCCCAGATCGCAGTCTCGATCACGAACGAGGGCCGCCAAATGCGTCATGTCGGTAGA
Organism: Pseudomonadota bacterium; assembly: GCA_038750875.1. Taxonomy (GTDB): domain Bacteria; phylum Pseudomonadota; class Gammaproteobacteria; order Pseudomonadales; family Halieaceae; genus Congregibacter. The sequence goes on from JBCDGU010000007.1 coordinate 52,301, forward strand.
ACCCACGCCCTCATTAATGTTGAACCCATCGGGCGTGACGCCAACGGGAATGACTTCTGCTCCAAGTTCCGACAACACGCTGGGCGCGATGGAGTAGGTCGCGCCATGGGCGCAGTCTACGGCGATCCGCATACCACGCAGGCTGAAGCCTTCGGGGACCGTTGATTTACAAAATTCGATGTAGCGTCCCGCCGCGTCGACGAGGCGCACAACCTTACCGATATCGTGCGACTCAACGCAGACGAGCTCCTGATCGAGCTCATCCTCGATAGCCATCTCTATCTCATCGGACAGCTTGGAACCCTCTGCTGAGAAGAACTTAATGCCATTGTCGAAGTAGGGATTATGGGAGGCGCTGATTACGATCCCCGCATCGGCGTTTTGACTGCGCGTCATAAGCGCTACAGCGGGTGTCGGCATAGGCCCCAGGAGCTTTACATCCACTCCGGCGGCAACCAGCCCGGCCTCAAGGGCTGATTCAAACATGTAGCCGGATACGCGAGTGTCCTTACCGATAATGACGCTGCAGCGGCCCTTGCCATTGACGGCACGTGAGAACACGCGGCCGCAGGCCCAGCCGAGCTTCAGGACAAAATCAGGGGTGATAGGGGCCTTGCCCACGAGACCGCGAATGCCGTCGGTACCAAAGTAGCGCTTGCTCATGGAGACTCCCTGTCTTGTACTGCAGCTAGAATTTTCAACACATCTGCCGTCTCTGCGACATCGTGGACCCGGACGAGTCGAGCGCCTCGCTCAACGGCCATGAGGCCAAAGGCGAGGCTACCGGGCAAACGCTCGTCTACCTCGCGGCCGGTGATTTTAGCAATCAGCGACTTTCTGGATAAACCAACAAGCAGAGGAAAGCCGAGTTCTCGCAAGCGAGGTAGACCCGCAAAGAGCTCGAGATTGTGTTCCAGCGTTTTCCCAAAACCAAAACCGGGATCGAGCAAAATTTGATCTCTCGAAATCCCGGCGTCTTCGCAGGCCGCCACCCGGCCCAGAAGGAACCGCCCGACTTCATCAACCACATCGGTGTAATCAGGAGACTGCTGCATGGTTTCCGGGCTGCCCTGCATATGCATCAGGCACACGGGCAAGTCGAGATCCGCGGCCATAGACACAGCACCCTCTCGCTGGAGAGCACGCACGTCATTGAGCAACCCGGCGCCCGCCTCCGCCGCCTCGCGCATGACCACTGGCGAGCTCGAGTCAACGGAGATCACGGCTTCGCATTCAGCTGCGAGGGCTTCGACAACGGGAACCACACGATCCAGTTCTTCCTGCTGAGATACCGGGTCAGCACCGGGCCGCGTCGACTCGCCGCCCACGTCAAGAATCTCCGCGCCCGCGGACACCATGCTCGCCGCATGAGCGATTAGCGAAGACAGGTCAGCGCGACCATTGCGGTACCAGCGACCGCCGTCGGAAAACGAGTCGGGTGTGATGTTTAGCACCCCCATGACAATGGGGCGCTCGAGGGATAAAAAACGACCGCCGCAGTTTAGAACGGCGGCGGTCTTATCAGACGTCATAGCAAGTTAGCGTCCGGCCAGGCCGGAGTGCCCATTGCTGTGCTCAGTGTTCGCCGGCAGGACCGCCGATGGGGCCGCTGCGATCCGGCGTTTCTGAATCGGTCGCAGGCGCAGAGCCTGAACCCGATCCATCGCCGCCACGGCTGCTCCAGTCCGAAGGCTCGCGCGGCGTCTTGCCGCCCATGATGTCGTCGATCTGCTCGGAGTCGATGGTTTCGTACTGCATCAGGGCATCGGCCATCACGTGCAGTTTGTCGACGTTGTCTTCGAGAATGTCCTGCGCCTTTCTATAACACTCGTCGATGATGCGACGGACTTCCGCGTCAATCTGCTTGGCGGTCTCATCCGACATGCCTTTGGTGGCCTGCGTCGCGCTGCGGCCGAGGAACACTTCCTCACCGCCCTCGTCATACATAAGCGGCCCCATCTTTTCAGACAGGCCCCACTTGGTGACCATGTTGCGAGCGATTTCCGTCGCGCGCTGAATGTCGTTCGAGGCCCCCGTGGTAATGCCATCAGGCCCCAAAGTCATTTCTTCGGCAATACGACCGCCAAAGAGGCTGCAAATCTGGCTGATGATGTGACGGCGGCTGTGGGAGTACCGGTCTTCCTCGGGGAGGAACATGGTGACGCCCAGCGCGCGACCACGGGGAATAATGCTGACCTTGTAAACGGGATCATGCTCGGGCATGAGCCGGCCCACAATCGCGTGCCCGGCCTCGTGGTAAGCGGTATTACGCTTCTCATCTTCGGACATGACCATGGATTTGCGCTCGGCGCCCATCATGATCTTGTCCTTGGCCAGCTCAAACTGAGTCATGCCTACGGTGCGAACGCCCGCGCGCGCTGCAAACAACGCCGCTTCGTTGACGAGGTTCGCAAGATCCGCGCCTGAGAATCCCGGCGTACCACGCGCTATGCGAGACGCCTCGACGTCTTCCGCCAGCGGTACCTTGCGCATGTGTACCTTCAGGATTTGCTCACGACCACGAATGTCTGGAAGACCAACCACCACCTGGCGATCGAAACGACCCGGGCGCAGCAGTGCGGGGTCGAGAACGTCGGGCCGGTTGGTCGCAGCGATAACGATCACACCGTCATTCACCTCGAAACCATCCATCTCGACCAGCAACTGGTTGAGGGTCTGCTCGCGCTCGTCGTGACCACCGCCAAGACCGGCGCCACGGTGACGACCGACGGCGTCGATCTCATCGATGAAAATAATGCAGGGCGACTGCTTCTTGGCTTGATCAAACATGTCGCGGACGCGGGATGCACCCACACCAACAAACATCTCGACAAAGTCCGAACCAGAGATGGAGAAGAAGGGCACTTTCGCCTCGCCAGCGATGGCTTTGGCAAGCAAGGTCTTACCAGTACCGGGCTGACCGACCATCAGAACGCCACGCGGGATGCGACCACCGAGCTTCTGGAACTTGCTGGGGTCACGGAGGAACTCAACGAGTTCCTGAACATCTTCTTTTGCTTCATCAACGCCCGCGACATCCGCGAAGGTCGTCGTAATTTGGTCTTCACCCAGGAGGCGGGCCTTGCTCTTGCCGAAGCTCATGGGGCCGCCCCGACCTCCGGCACCGCCCTGCATCTGGCGCATGAAGAACATGAACACCGCGATAATGATCAGGATTGGGAAGCTGGCGACGAGAAGCTGCGTCCATACGCTTTGCTGCTCGGGCTCACGGCCTTCGACTTCTACGGAGTGCGTCAGCAGGTCATCAATCAGCTTGGGGTCCTCAAGCATGGGACGCGTCGTCTCGAAGTAGGAGCCATTGATGCGCTCACCGTAAATCGTGAGGCCGTCGATGGTGACTTTGCGAACCTGGCTGTTCTGGATTTCCTCAATGAACTCGGAGTAGACCAGCTTCTCCGTCTGCGCGCTGGGTTGGAAGTTATTGAAGATGGACAACAGCACCGCGGCGATTACCAGCCAAAGGAGCAGATTTTTTGCCATGTCGTTCAAGTCGTTTACCTCTCTGTACCCCGGACCATCCCGGTGGTTTGGTGCGCAACGATCGAAACCGATCGTTGCTGAAATTCTTTCCGCGCTGCCTCTTTCCGCGCTGCCTTTTCGCGCTGCCTCTTAAGGTGCCTCAGCTTCCTCATAGGCCGCACTGATGGACACTTCCGTGACCCCATCTGTGGCGACTCCAAGCAACCCCATCTGAGCGGGCGTAGTCAGCTTCCCACTACTGTAGACGCCGAAGTGGCGCGGGTCGTTCAGTATAACTGCTTTGTGTCATTAAAATTTACGTCTGCAAAGCAAGTTCAGCCCACCCCGATCGAGACTGCAACGCAGCGCACAGTCGCGGTGTCGCCCGCGTCACATTCGGCCGCGGGCCACCAGGTAGACCTCTTTAGAACGTGACCTCGAGGCCGCCGGCTTTCGCGTTAACACTCGCTCAAAGCTCTGTCGCGCATCTTTCATAACGGGTTCAAAGCCCTCGCCGTGGAACACCTTCGCCACAAAATCACCGCCCGGACGCAGGGTCCGAATCGCCACGTCCAACGCCAACTCCACCAGATGCATCGATTTGGGCTGATCAACCGCGCTCATACCACTCATATTGGGGGCCATATCGGAAATCACAAGATCAACGCCTTTCTCGCCGATCTGCTCGCAAATTTCGTCAAAAACCGCGTTCTCCGTGAAATCACCTTGAATAAACGTGACATCCGCGATGCTATCCATGGGAAGAATGTCCGACGCGATCACCCGACCCCGCTCGCCGACGCGATCGGCGGCCACCTGGGACCATCCTCCAGGCGCGCTGCCCAGATCGAGCACCGTCATCCCGGGTTTTAGCAGCTTGTCTCGATCATCCAGCTCGAGAAGCTTGTAACTGGCGCGGGAGCGATAGCCATCCTGATGCGCCCGCTGCACATACTCGTCCTCCCGGTGCTCCCGGAGCCACGCCTTACTGCTGGATTTCTTTTTTGCCATGTCGCGTCGACACTTTTACCAATTTCGCTATTTCAAGCCGCAGGAGCGCTGCGGTAGACTCCGCGCCCCTTTTCATTAGTTACAGCCTATCAGCATGCCTCGCCAACCCAACAGCCGCCAACTCCGAGCCATCGGACACAAACTCAAGCCCGTGGTCACCGTCGCAGGCAACGGCATTCACGATGGACTGATTATGGAGCTGAATCGCGCCCTCAATGATCACGAACTCATCAAGATCAAGGTTGCGGTGGGTAGCCGGGAAAGCCGGGACGCGGTACTGAAGGAACTGCTGGACACCTGTGGTGCCACGCTGATTCAACGCGTCGGTAACACGGCCCTCGTGCTCAAGCGCAGCGACGAACCGGATCCGAACAAGTCGAATCTGCTCAGGCATTCTTTCTGAGCCACCGCGCTAGCAACGCCCCACCCGGAAAAATAGGAGCGTTAGCCCGAGACCTACGACCCGCAGATTGAACCGGCGGGGGGCCGCATCGGTTATCGATGACCCAAGCCTATTACCCAGGGCAGCTTTATCGAACTGGTTTCACTCTACCTTTGGTTTCTAACCAGGCTTGGTAAAACAGCCCGCGCGCTAATCAGACGTGACGGACCTCGTCAATCTCGTACTCGATGTCGCCGCCCGGCGCACGTACCACCACTGCATCACCCTCTTCCTTGCCGATGAGCGCTCGGGCGATGGGCGAGTTGACGGAGATAAGATTCTGTTTGGCGTCGGCCTCGTCGTCACCCACGATGCGATAGGTGACCGTGGTATCGCTCTCGACATCGAGCAGATCCACGGTCACGCCAAAGATCACTTTGCCCGTGTGGGGAATGGCTCTCACATCGATGACCTGGGCATGAGACAGCTTACCCTCGATGTCCATGATGCGGCCTTCCGCAAAACTTTGCTGCTCGCGCGCCGCGTGATACTCGGCGTTTTCCTTGAGGTCACCGTGTTCGCGGGCCTCGGCAATGGCTGCCGAGATACGCGGTCGATCCACCTTTTTGAGCTGCTCGAGCTCGGCGCGAAGAGCGGCCTCGCCCTGCACCGTCATGGGAACCTTACTCACGCGTTTATACTCCTGTGCAAATCCTGAAGGCGCCGAACGGTCTTGTCGCCCTCCCGCTGGAGTGTGAGCAGAACCGCTTCCGCCGCAGCGAGGGTGGTTGTATAGAACACCCGATGAGCCTCAGCGCTGGCGCGAATGGGAGCCGAGTCAGCAATCGCTCGGCGTCCCTCCGTTGTATTGATAATGATATCCGCCTCGTCGTTTTTGATCATGTCGACGATATGGGGGCGACCCTCAAGCACCTTCTTGACGCGACGTACCTCAAGCCCGGCGCTTTCCAGGGCATCGGCGGTGCCGCCCGTGGCGGCCAGATCGAAACCTAGATCCACCATCTCCTTGGCAAACTCGACGGCACCCGGTTTATCTACATCGCGAACGGAGATGAGCAATGTTCCGCTACGCGGCGGCGGATCGCCAGCCGCGAGCTGCGCCTTACCAAAAGCGTCGGCGAAACTGTCGCCCGTGCCCATCACCTCACCGGTAGATTTCATCTCCGGGCCGAGGATGGGATCCACCCCCGGGAACTTGTTGAAGGGCATCACGGCTTCTTTTACGGAGTAGAAGTTCGGAATGACTTCCTCCGTGAAACCCTGCTCTGCAAGCGTTTTACCAGCCATGCAGCGGGCGGCCACCTTCGCCAGCGATGTGCCAATGCACTTGGACACGAAAGGAACGGTCCGCGACGCTCTGGGGTTCACCTCGATGACATAGATCTGTCCGTCCTGCCAGGCGAGCTGCACATTCATAAGTCCGCGCACTCCGAGGGCCAGCGCCATCTCACGGACCTGCTCACGCATGTGGTCCTGTACTTCCGCTGGGAGGCTGTAAGGCGGCAGAGAGCACGCAGAGTCACCGGAATGAACGCCGGCCTGCTCAATGTGCTGCATGATGGCGCCGATCACCACCTGTTCACCGTCAGAGACGGCGTCGATGTCCACCTCGATGGCCGCACTCAGGAAGCTGTCCAGCAGCACCGGTGAATCGTCGGACACGGAGACTGCTTCGCGCATATATCGCAGCAGATCTTCTTCGCGATACACGATTTCCATGGCACGGCCGCCCAGCACGTAGGATGGGCGCACGACCAACGGGTAGCCAATCCCTGCCGCCGCCTCAACGGCCTCTTCGACGCTGCGCACGGTAGTGTTCGCCGGCTGGCGGAGATTCAGATCCTGAATCAGCTTCTGGAAACGCTCCCGGTCCTCGGCACGATCGATGGCGTCGGGGGTGGTACCGATAATCGGCACGCCCGCCTCTTCCAGGGCTCGCGCCAGCTTCAGCGGCGTCTGGCCACCGAACTGAACGATGACGCCCTCGGGCTTTTCCTTCTGAACGATTTCCAGCACATCCTCGAGAGTCACCGGCTCGAAGTAGAGGCGATCCGAGGTGTCGTAGTCTGTGGAGACAGTTTCCGGGTTGCAGTTGACCATGATGGTCTCGTAGCCGTCTTCGCGCATGGCGAGCACAGCGTGGACACAGCAGTAGTCGAATTCGATGCCCTGGCCGATGCGGTTGGGGCCGCCACCAAGCACCAGAATTTTCGGCCGATCCGAGGGCGCGGCTTCGCACTCTTCGTCATAGGTGGAGTACATGTAGGCCGTGCTGGAGGCAAACTCTGCAGCGCAGGTATCAACGCGCTTGTAGACGGGGCGAATGTCCATGCCCTGGCGGTGGTGCCGGACCGCTGTTTCCGAAATGTCGAGCAGAGCCGCGATACGTCGGTCCGCGAAGCCTTTGCGCTTGAGGCGGTAGAGTCGCTCCCGATCCAGGTCATCGAGGGACCCTGCGGCGATAGCCATCTCCTCCTTAACGAGGTCCTCCATCTGCACGAGAAACCACGGATCCACTCCCGAGTGCTCATAGACCTGCTCGACGGTCAGGCCCAGACGGAAGGCATCCGCCAGGTGCCAGATGCGCTCGGCGCCCGGATTGATGAGTTCGCTGATGAGCTCGTCGGTGGGCTCATTGTCTTCGGGCCCCAGACGGGATTCGAGACCAGACGCGCCAACCTCAAGTCCGCGAAGAGCCTTCTGCAGGGACTCCTGAAAGTTGCGCCCGATGGCCATCACCTCGCCCACGGACTTCATCTGCGTAGTAAGACGGGCATCCGCTGCGTTGAACTTCTCAAAAGCAAAACGTGGAATCTTGGTGACCACATAGTCGATGGACGGCTCGAAGGACGCAGGCGTCGCACCACCGGTAATGTCGTTCGCAAGCTCATCCAGCGTGTATCCCACGGCCAGCTTTGCAGCGATCTTCGCAATGGGGAAACCCGTTGCCTTGGACGCGAGGGCCGACGAGCGGGAGACACGGGGGTTCATCTCGATGACTACCATGCGCCCCGTATCCGGGCAGATACCGAACTGCACGTTCGACCCTCCGGTTTCAACGCCGATCTCCCGCAGCACCCGCAGCGAGGCGTCGCGCATGATCTGGTATTCCTTGTCCGTCAGGGTCTGCGCCGGCGCAACGGTGATCGAGTCGCCCGTATGCACGCCCATGGCATCAAAGTTTTCGATAGCACAGATGATGATGCAGTTGTCGTTGCGATCGCGCACCACCTCCATCTCAAACTCTTTCCAACCAATGAGCGACTCATCAATCAGCAGCTCGGTCGTGGGCGACAGGTCGAGACCGCGCGTGCAGATCGCTTCGAACTCTTCGCGGTTATAGGCGATACCGCCGCCAGATCCGCCCATGGTGAAGGACGGCCGGATAATGCAGGGGAAGCCGATTGAGTCTAGGACCTGATTGGCCTCTTCCATGCTGTGGGCTAGTGCGGCACGCGGCGTCTCTAGGCCAATACGCTTCATGCACTTGTCGAACAGCTCGCGGTCTTCGGCTTTGTCGATGGCGTCCTTGGTCGCGCCGATCATCTCTACGCCGTGCTGCTCCAGTACACCTTCACGGGCGAGGTCGAGGGCACAGTTCAGCGCCGTCTGACCACCCATGGTGGGCAGCAATGCGTCGGGTTTTTCCACTTCGATGATGCGAGCAACGGTCTGCCACTCGATGGGCTCGATGTAGGTGGCGTCCGCCATGGCCGGATCGGTCATGATCGTGGCTGGGTTGGAATTCACCAGAATGACCCGGAATCCCTCTTCGCGCAGGGCCTTACAGGCCTGGGCGCCGGAGTAGTCGAACTCACAGGCCTGGCCGATCACGATGGGCCCGGCGCCAAGGATCAGGATGCTCTTGATATCAGTACGTTTTGGCATCTCTCTAACCCGCCTGACGCTGCATCAGCGTGATGAAGTAATTGAACAGCTCTCCCGCCTCATGAGGGCCGGGGCTTGCCTCCGGGTGACCCTGAAAGCTGAAGGCCGGTTTGTCCTTGCGCTCGATGCCCTGCAAGGTGCCGTCGAATAAGGAACGATGGGTGACTTCAAGGTTTTCCGGCAGTGCAGCGTCATCCACGGCAAAACCGTGATTCTGGCTGGTAATCAACACCTTCTTACTGCGAAGGTCCTGCACTGGATGGTTCGCGCCGTGGTGGCCAAACTTCATCTTCAACGTCTTAGCGCCGCTCGCCAGCGCGAGCAGCTGATGGCCAAGGCAAATGCCAAAGGTAGGCAGACCCGTATCGACGATTTCGCGAATGGCTGCAATTGCGTAATCGCAAGGCTCGGGGTCCCCCGGCCCATTGGAGAGAAACACACCATCGGGACTCATCGCGAGCACGTCCGCCGCCGGTGTTTGGGCGGGCACCACCGTCAGGCGGCAGCCCCTGTCCGCCAGCATGCGCAGGATGTTGCGCTTCACACCGAAATCATAAGCAACGACGTGGTAAGTCGCCGCCTCAGGATCAAACTCGGCGTGGCCCTCACCCAGGGCCCAGCTACCCGATGACCACGCGAAGGTTTCGCGGGTAGATACTTCCTTTGCCAGATCCATACCTTTCAAGCCGGCAAACTCCTTGGCCCGCACCAAGGCGTCTTCCTCGTCCAGCGACTCCGTCGCCATGAGGCAGCCATTCTGAGCACCTTTATCACGCAGAACGCGGGTCAGACGACGGGTGTCAATATCGGCGATGCCCACGACGCCTCGCTCACGAAGGTAGTCATCCAGAGCCTGTGTATTTCGGAAGTTACTGGCCAGCAGCGGCAGATCACGAATTACGAGACCAGAGGCCCAGATGCGCGTAGACTCTTCGTCCTCGGCGTTGGTGCCGGTGTTCCCGATATGTGGGTAAGTCAACGTGACGATCTGGCGAGCGTAGGACGGATCCGTGAGGATTTCCTGGTAGCCCGTCATGGCCGTATTGAACACGACCTCACCGACGGCGGTGGCGGACGCACCGATGGATAGGCCACGAAAGACGCTGCCGTCTTCGAGGACAAGAATGGCGGGACGGGTCAAACGCTCCTCCAGGAGCTCGGGCAGTCCGTTCGCGCGCTCAAAAAAAAGCGAGATGGGAAGGGCCTCATCTCGCTTTTTCTATGTCTGTCACTCTGTGTGGATGCCGAGCAGCTCAGTAATCTGTTGGTCGGATTTGAGCAAAAATGGCGCTTTCGCTCTGGGCGCGCAGTGTACGCCTTCGCCCCTAAAGTGTCCATAAGTTTGCCCTCTGCAGGGCTCCCATACGCGCCTGTGCTAGTCGCGCCGCATCACCCCCCGTATCATGGCGCGCCCAGGCGCGAGGAGCATCAATGAACTACTTCAAAGGCAAGCAAGCGGTGATCACCGGCGCCAGCTCCGGCATTGGGCGAGCTCTTGCCCAACGCTTAAACGCCGCGGGATGCGATGTCTGGCTTGCTGACATCAATAGCGAAGGGCTGGCGGCCGTTGCAGCCGAGCTCGATGAGCGTCGCGCCCAGGTCCGCATGCAAGCGGTAGATGTCGCCGACAAAAACGCCATGTTCGCCTGGGCCGCTGAAATTGGCGCACAAGCTGAGTCCGTGGACCTTGTGGTCAATAATGCCGGCGTGGCTCTCATGGCCCAGGTCAAAGACATGTCTTTCGATGACTTCGAATGGCTCATGGGCATCAATTTCTGGGGCGTGGTCTACGGGAGTCAGGCCTTCCTACCCCTACTGGAGAAATCATCCCGCAGTCACCTGGTCAATGTTTCGAGCGTCTTCGGCATGATCGCCGTACCCACGCAATCAGCCTACAACGCGGCCAAATTCGCGGTGCGAGGGTACACAGAGGCTCTTCGACAAGAGCTGGATTTAGCGAGCTCTCCGGTGAAGGTCTGCTGCGTACACCCGGGGGGCATTGCCACAAACATCGCTCGCAGCGCACGCAACGCGGACCCGGGCGTCACCGCCGATGAGATGGCCAGCAAATTCGAAAGCTTTGCTAAAACGAGCCCGGAGGAGGCGGCAAGGCAAATCCTGCGCGCAGCGGAAAAGGGTCAGCGCCGGCTGCTTATCGGCCGCGACGCTCGAATGATTGGTCTGATTACGCGACTCTTTCCCGCGCGTTACTCTCTCTTTTTTCGCTCGGAGACGAGCACCATCAATGAGATGAGCTGATGCAGCCCAGCCTTCCCACAAAGCAGCTGCTGGTGCTGATCACGGCGCTAATGGCCACCGCGATTGGCCAGTCTCTCGTATTTGCCATTCTGGCACCGCTGGGACGGGAAGTCGGCATGGCAGAGGTGCAGATCACCTCGATCATCGCACTCTCTGCCTTGGTCTTCGCGGTTTCTGCACCCTACTGGGGACAACTCTCTGATCGTATCGGGCGCAAACCGGTCATCCTGATCGGCCTGGTGGGTTACACGGTGGGTACGGTGTTATTCACCACGGTCTTCCTGGCGGGATTGATGGGCGCATTGACGGGCGTCACGCTGTATGTGGTTGCCCTCGTCGCGCGGTGCAGCCAATCCGTCATCATGTCGGCCGCTTCGCCCTCAACCACCGCCTATGCAGCTGACTATACGACGACGGGGGAGCGCACAGCGGTTATGGCCCGCCTGGGCACTGCCAACAGTTTGGGTATGATCCTGGGCCCGGCGGTAAGCGGCGCCCTCGCGACTCTCGGGCTCCTCGCTCCGCTTTATTTCGCCGGCGCACTCTCTGCGGGCGCAGCACTACTGGTGTGGCGAGCACTACCCAAGCTAAAGGCATCGGAGCGCCGGCAGCGAAAGGTGGTCAAGAGGCTACGCTTCCTAGATCCACGCATCCGTCGTTTTGCGCTCACGGCCATTGCCCTGTTCATTGGCTTCTCGGCCATTCAGCAAACCCTGGGCTTTCAGCTGCAGGACACGCTCGGGCTAGATGGCATTACGACGGCGCAGTACACCGGTGCGGCGCTTATGGTTTCTGCCGTGTTTACTTTTTTTGTGCAAGTTACGGCGATGCAGCGGCTTAAGCTCCCACCCCATATCTTCGTGCGCAGCGGCCTGGCAGCCATGGCGCTGGGCGCGGTGCTAGTCGCTAGCTTTGGGGGGTTCACTCAACTCGCGGTTGGGATGGCGCTACTGGGCACGGGTCTGGGACTGACCATGCCAGCGATTACCGCCGGGGCATCCATCGCCGTGTCTGCGGATGAGCAGGGTGGCGCTGCGGGCGTTGTTGGCGCCTGTCCGGCCATTGGCTTCGTTATTGGCCCGGTGATTGGCGGGCTGCTCTATCCGCTCACCCCATCGGGCCCTTCGCTCTTTTCTGCGGTGGTGTTCGCGATGACCGTGGTGGGTTTGTACTTGACGTCTAGCCGCGGCCAGTCGACCGCTGGGGACTGATAGAGCCGTATCACTCAACCTTACTTGGTCTTCATGATGCGCCGCGCCAAAGACGGGGACAGACGGTTCACGAATTCCAGCAGTCGCGTCTGTCCCGCAGGGATGTAAAAGCGGTCGGTCTGCCAACTGCGCCACAACTCGTGGGCTTACTGGTCTGCAGTGATGGCGCCCTCGTTTCTTCCGGCAGTCATATCAGTTTTCACCAGCGGCGGTGCGAGATCAAAGACCCGAACACTGGTCTCCTCCAACTGGTACCGCAGCGCCTGGCTATAGGACCGCACAAACGCTTTGGACGCGCAGTACACGGGAGCGCTGGCCTTCGGTGCAATAGCTAGGCCAGACGACACGTTCACTAGCGCCGCTTCATCGCGCTGCTTAAGCACCGGCACCACGCCCTGGCAAAGATGCACCACCGCATCAACGTTGATGGCGATCTCCCGCTCCATGGCATCCACATCGCCTCAGGCGATGGCATCGTCTTCCTGGATACCTGCATTGTTGATAAACACTGAAAGATCCGGATGAGTTTCGGACACCCATGCGAGAAGCTCGGACCGCGCCCGGCTGTCCGCCAAATCACAGACTCTTCCAGCCCAGCCCGGATGCGATTCGAGAGCCTTCTGTACGGAACTGTCAGAGCTTCCAACGACGACAATGTCGTTACACGCCGCCGCGAAACGCTCGCCAATAGCAAGGCCGATACCTCGAGTCCCGCCGGTGATTAAAACTTTGTGGCCACTCGTGCGCAATTTCGCGCTCCTATGAAGACGGTTACCTGTCTTACGGAGCGTCGGGGGAAATAGACGTGAGCGCTTCTCGGATGGATTCAGGAATGGGAACCGGTCGGTTCTGTGCCCGGTCAACGAACACGTGCGTAAAGGTACCGGCGGCACTCGCCACATTGCTGTCCTCGGCGAAAATAGCCAAGCCATACTGCACGGAGCTTGAGCCGAGCCGGTCAGCGCGCATCGCGCCCGTCAGCTTCTGAGGAAATTCGATCGGCGAGAAATAGCTGCAACTGGAATTCACAACGAAGCCCACGACCGCACCATCGTGGATATCAAGACCCCCGTGGGCAATAAGGAACGTGTTCGCAATGGAGTCGAAGTAGCTGTAGTAGACGACGTTGTTCACGTGGCCATAGATGTCGTTATCAGACCAGCGGGTGGTGATGTCCGTAAACCACTGGTAGTCGCTGCGATTGGGCGGTTGTTCTCGGCTCATGATGGTTCCGTCGCACTGAGGTGCGTTTATCTTACGTGTGCGCCTGTCGCTATTCTGTTGGGCCGCATCTTCGCGGGACGAGGCGGCTGATAGGGAACGGTCTCTCCAAATCCCTCGATGTGTGATTGCTCGATCACCAGCGAGCTAGTCAGGCATACGCGGCTCGATAGATGCCCAGTGCGTCTTCGTAGGCGACGTCTCGGGGATTATTCACCAGCAGTCGCTGCTGGAGCATGGCGTCCTGAGCAAGTCGTTCAAGGCTTTCTTCGCTGACGCCGGCGGCATTCAGAGTCGCAGGTAACTCCAACTCGATAATCAGCGTCTCCAGCGCATCAATCATGGCCAGCGCCTTGGCCTCATCACTGCCCTCGACGCTATGGCCAGTAACGAGCTCGGCAATCTCCGCATAATGGCTGTGGGCTTCGGGCATGTTAAAGCGCAGTACCGAAGGAAGTACCAGGGAATTGCTCAGGCCATGAGGAATGTGGAAATGGCCACCCAAGGGATAAGCCAGAGCGTGCACCGCAGCAACCGGTGCATTAGCGAAGGCCTGCCCCGCCTGCATGGCGCCGAGTAGCATGGCACCGCGCGCCGCCCGTTCACGCCCGTTATGGACCGCCGTGCGGATATTCGTCGATAGCAGATTCAGCGCGCTGGTGGCGAGGTTGTCAGAGATCGGATTTTTCTTGAACTTTGAGGTATACGCTTCGATGGCATGGACCATCGCGTCAACACCTGTCATGGCCGTAATTTTCGGCGGCAGACCCAGCGTTAGGTCCGCGTCGAGCACAGCGATATCCGGGAGCAGTGTCGCGGAGCTCACCCCCGCCTTCGTGGTTTCACCAGTGGTAATCACTGCTACGGGTGTGACTTCGGAGCCAGTACCCGCCGTGGTGGGAACCAGCACCAGTGGAAGACGCTTCACGGAAACCTGATCTACGCCGTACATCTCTGAGAGCTGTTGCCCCCCCGGGATCAGAGCCGCGGCCACCTTGGCAACATCCATGGAGCTACCGCCGCCGACGGCTAGCACCCCCTCGACTTCACCGTCGCGACCCGCGAGAGCGGCGGCCTCCACCACGTGTTCTGGCGGATCTTCGCTCACCTTTGCGAAGAGGGTGACGTCAACTCCCGCATCCGTGAGCGCGTTATGTACCGGGCCAATGAGACCGATGGACAGGAGCCCCGGATCAGTCACGAGAAGCACCCGCCTCACCTTCAACGCCGCAAGATGCTCGGCGAGGCGCAGTGCCTCGCCAGGACCACTGACGATCCGTCCTACGCTGTTAAAGGTGAACGGTTGCATGGGTGCTCCCCGGTTACTCCATCGTGAGGATGACCTTACCGCGGGCGCGGCGACCGGTCATCACGTCGTAGGCCTGCTCGTAGTCCTCAAGGGCAAACACATCATTGATGGCGGGTTTCAGCTTGCCCTCAGCAAACAGGCCCCAAAGCTCCTTGATATTCTGCAGGTGCACCGCGGGTTCTTCGGCAATAAAGCGACCCCAGAAAACCCCGACGACCGAGCAGCCTTTAAGCAGCGTCAGATTCAGCGGAATTTCCGGGATAGGACCGCTGGCGAAACCGATGACGAGGTAGCGGCCGTTCCAGGCCATGCCACGCAAAGCAGGCTCAGCGTAGTCACCACCAACGGGGTCATAGACTACATCCACGCCCTTGCCCCCCGTCAGCTCCTTGATGGCATCCTTGAGGTTGGTTTCGCTGTAGTTGATCGTCTCATCGGCGCCGAGTTCACGGCACAGAGCGAGCTTCTCTTCGGAACTGGCTGCAGCAATCACCTTGGCACCCATCAGCTTACCCAGTTCGACAGCCGTAGAGCCGACACCACCGGCTGCACCGAGCACCAGCAAAGTTTCGCCTTCCTTAACATCCGCACGCTGCTTCAGCGCGTGATAAGAGGTGAAGTAGGTCATTGCGACACCGGCCGCCTGTTTGAAATCGAGACCGTCTGGCATCGGCATAACGCCATTGGCG
This sequence comes from Pseudomonadota bacterium, assembly GCA_038750875.1. Classification (GTDB taxonomy): domain Bacteria; phylum Pseudomonadota; class Gammaproteobacteria; order Pseudomonadales; family Halieaceae; genus Congregibacter. The sequence goes on from JBCDGU010000007.1 coordinate 67,772, forward strand.
TCTGTCGCTATCTGCTCGCGGAAACAACCGTGACCCGTCATGGCAATCACCTTGTCGCCAACAGAGTAGCGATCGACGCCCTCGCCCACGGCGGAAATCACACCCGCACATTCACCACCAGGTGAGAAGGGCATCTCCGGCTGGAACTGGTACTTGCCCTGAATGATTAGTACATCGGGAAAGTTAAGGCCGGCAGCCTTGATATCAATAACGACCTGACCGGGGCCGGCAATCGGCGACTCAAGGTCATCAGCCAGTTCCAGTTTGTCAGGCAGTCCGTGTTCCTTACAAAGCAATGCGCGCATGAGGCACTCCAGTAGTTATCTTAGTTTTAACCCGGTCCCGACACGGTACAGGTTTGCGCGGGACGTCAAAAAGCGTCATCCATGACAGACTCGGTGGCGTCCGTCCATGGACGCCAACGCCCGCGCAAACCCGCACCGCCCCGGAACCTCGCGCATTCCCAGATCTTCACTTCCTGGCGTTGGGTCGCGGGGCGTCGGCTCTGCAGTCTGGCAGGGCTAGCGGGTAGTGCGGCGTAGCGTTTTCGGAGGACGTCGAGCCTGTCATGGAGGGTCTGCCCCTCTTTATGGGCATGACGCCTTTTGGCGATCCGTAAAAAACGCTGCGTCGTGCTGCCCGCCGGATAGTGCTCAGAAGACTTCAAACAGTCCCGCGGCACCCATGCCGCCACCGACACACATGGTGATAACAACGTACTTCACGCCGCGACGCTTACCTTCAATGAGGGCGTGGCCGATCATGCGTGAGCCGCTCATGCCATAGGGGTGACCGATGGAGATCGCGCCACCGCTGACATTCAGTTTATCGTTGTCGATACCCAACTGATCACGGCAGTAGAGAACCTGCACCGCGAAGGCTTCGTTCAGCTCCCACAGACCAATGTCATCCACGCCCAGACCCGCTTGCTTGAGCAACTTGGGCACGGCATAGACAGGGCCAATACCCATTTCATCAGGCTCCAGGCCGGCAACGGCCATACCGCGGTAGGCACCGAGAGGCTCAAGACCTTTCTGTTCGGCCAGCTTTGAGTCCATCACAATCTGCGCAGAAGCGCCGTCCGACAGCTGCGAGGCGTTGCCGGCGGTGATGGTGCCACCTTCGATTACCGTCTTGAGGCTTGCAAGCCCTTCGGCCGTAGTGGCGCGGATGCCTTCGTCGCGAGATACGGTCGCTTCCGCTTCCGACTGCTCACCGGTTTCCTTATCCCACACGATGCGCTTGCAGGTCACGGGCGTCAGCTCGGCGTCGTAGCGGCCCTGCTCATAGGCTTCCGCCACACGCTGCTGCGACTGGAGACCGTACTCGTCCATGACGTCACGGCTGATGTTGTAACGTGCGGCGACCGTTTCCGCGGTCTGCAGCATGGGCATGTAGATGTCCTTGTGCATGGCCACCAGCTCTGGATCCGCCGCGCGATGCAGATTCATATGCTCGTTCTGCACCAGGGAGATGGAATCAATACCGCCACCAACAACAATGTCTTGGCCGTCGTACATGACCTGCTTTGCCGCCGTGGCTACAGCCATCAAGCCAGAGGAACACTGACGATCAATGCTCATGCCGGAAACGGTTACGGGCAGGCCGGCGCGCAGCGCGATCTGGCGCGCAATGTTCTGTCCCGTCGAGCCCTGCTGAAGGGCACAGCCCATCACAACATCGTCGACTTCGGCGCCTTCAATGCCCGCCCGGCGAACCGCTTCGCTAACGGCCGCTGCACCCAGCGTAGGGCCAGCGAGATTGTTAAAACCACCGCGGTAGGCCTTACCAATCGGGGTTCTGGCTGTGGATACGATTACTGCTTCTCTCATCGGTACTCTCCTTGTGCGCCGAGAACTGGGCGCTAAAACATACTAGAAACTGGATCGCGGAAGGGCGCACGCGCCGCACACGCGATCGTGCATTACTCGAACGAAATACCCAGGCCCGTCGCGGCCATGGTGATCATCTTGCCGCTTTGCTCGAAGCCTGCCTGCAGTGCGCGCTCGCCTTCGGGATTGGAAATCTTCTCCCAGTTGGCCGCAATGGCTTCGGGTGTCTGCTCTTGGGGCGGCAGCCACATGCCTTCGCTCTCGACGATGCGAGCGACCGCGAAACCACCCGCTCCCGCCGCCAGGATGGCGCGTGTCGGCGCATCGTCGCTCACCAGATAAAGGACTGCTGGCGTGACGGTTTCTGGCGTTAGCAACTCAAACGCCTTCTCGGGAATCAGACCCTCGGTCATGCGCGTACCCGCCGTCGGCGCTAGCGCATTGACGCGAATGTTGTACTTAGCGCCTTCCTGCACCAGCGTGTTCATCATGCCGATAACACCCATCTTGGCGGCGCCATAATTGGTTTGGCCGAAGTTGCCGTACAGACCAGAGGACGAGGTGGTCACGACGATGCGGCCGTACTCCTGCTCGCGCATCAGGTCCCAGCACGCTTTGGTGCAGTTCACGGTGCCCATAAGGTGCACGTCGAGGACCATTTTGAAGTCGTCGAGGCCGCCTTTGGCAAAGCTTTTGTCGCGCAGGATGCCGGCGTTGTTTACGAGGATATCGACGCGGCCCCACTTTTCTTTGGCCGCGGCAACCATGGCCTCAACCTCTTCGTACTTTGCGACGTTGGCGCCGTTGGCCAATGCCTCACCACCCATGGCTTCGATCTCAGCGACCACGCTCAGGGCCGCCTCACTGGAACTACCGGTGCCGTCGGTGGCCCCGCCCAGATCGTTAACCACAACTCTGGCGCCGCGCTTGGCAAGCTCGATTGCGTGACAGCGACCCAGGCCCTGGCCCGCGCCGGTGACGATAGCTACACGGTCATCGTAGCGAATAGACATTGATACAACTCCTTAAAAAACACTCGCTGCCGAGTTCAGGCAACGACAAACATGGTGAGGGTTTCAGCGATCAGCGCCGGGTTGTCTTCACCTTCGATCTCTATGGTGACCATGGTCTTGAACAGAAACCGGTTGTCGTCCTTCTGCTGCACATCCAGAAGCTCGGAGTGCGAGCGAACACGCTTACCGGCGCGCACGGGCGTCAGGAAACGGACTTTGTCAGAGCCGTAGTTGATCCCCATCATCAGGTTTTCAGGGACGATGCCGGTGCCCTCGCTCAGCTTTGGCAGCATGGAAAGGGTCAGGAATCCGTGCGCAATGGTGCCGCCGAAAGGCGTCTGTGCCGCCTTCTCTTCATCGATGTGGATGAACTGGTGGTCACCGGTGCAATCGGCAAAGTTATTAATGCGTTCCTGGTCGAGGGTGACCCAGTTGCTGGGCTCAAATTTTGTGCCGACGTGGTCGATGAGCTTGTCCTTGGGGACGACGGTGATGCCCATAGTGTTCTCCTTGCGGGTGTTCTTTGTGTTGTCGCTGCCAAGTGTCGTGCGATTAGCAGCGGGCGTGATTTAGTGTGGCCCGTCAGGCGGAGGCCGCTTTTGTCATTGCTTTAACTCAGATGCAACGAAGGGTCTGCTACTGCCACCGCGGTCGCAGTGGCAGCAATAACAGATCAACCGTCGCGGAACGTGGCGCTGACGCCATCGAGTTCCATGTACTTCTTGAACTCGTTACGGCCCACAACCATCCGGTGCACGGCATCCGGGCCATCCGCGAGGCGCAGCGTGCGCTGCCCGGCGTACATGGCCGCGAGGGGCGTATCCTGGGACACACCCAGACCACCAAACATCTGAATCGCATCATCGATGATGCGGATGGTGACGTTGGGAACCGCAGTCTTGATCATGGAGATCCAGATACGGGCTTCCTTGGGATCGACGTTGTCCATCAACCAGGCAGTCTTCAGCGTCAGCAGGCGAGCCTGTTCGATATCCATGCGGGCGTTGGCCACGATATCGATGTTGCCACCCAGGCGAGCCAGGGGCTTACCGAAGGCCACGCGGGTCGTCGCACGCTCGCACATGAGCTTCAGCGCACGCTCTGCGGCGCCAAGGGCGCGCATGCAGTGGTGGATACGGCCTGGACCTAAGCGTCCCTGGGAAATCTCGAAACCACGGCCCGGGCCAAGGATCACGTTTTCCTTGGGCACGCGTACGTTGTTGTAGCGCAGGTGCATGTGCCCGTGAGGCGCATCGTCCTTCCCAAAGACCTGCATGGGGCGAATGATTTCGACTCCGGGCGTGTCCATGGGGACAAGTATCTGAGACTGCTGCTTGTGCTTGGGCGCATCGAGATCCGTTTTCACCATCACGATCATGATCTTGCAGCGAGGATCGCCGGCACCGGAGATCCAGTGCTTCTCACCGTTGATTACCCATTCGTCACCATCAAGCACCGCCTGGGTGCTGATGTTGGTGGCATCAGAGGAGGCAACTGCAGGCTCGGTCATAGCGTAGGCACTGCGAATCTCGCCCGCCATCAGCGGCTTCAGCCACTGCTCCTGCTGCGCTTCCGTACCATACTTCTCAAGCACTTCCATGTTGCCCGTATCAGGCGCCGCACAATTGAAAACTTCCGGCGCCAGATGCGAGCGACCCATTTCCTCTGCGAGATACGCGTATTCAACGGTAGACAGGCCACTGCTGTGCTCACCTTCCGTTAGGAAGAAGTTCCAAAGACCTTTGTCACGGGCCTTTGCCTTTAGTGTCTCCAGGATTTCTGTCTGGCGATCCGTAAAGGTCCAGCGATCATCCTTTTCTACTTCCGCCCAGTACTCGGGCTCTACGGGAAGCACTTCTTCATCGATAAACGCGCTTACCTGCGCCAGGATTGGCGCGACTTTGTCCGAAACTCCGAGGTCCATGACCTTGCTCCTTGCTTGCGGGGCGCCGCCTCACAGCGACGCAATCAAATGTCAGGCGCTCAGCTGTTCGCTGAGGTCTGCCTTTAGTTGTCGTTTGAAAATCTTGCCTGTGGCGATGCGCGGTAACGGCTCGTCGTGCATGCGGAAATAGGCCGGAATCTTAAAACCTGCAATGTGCGCTTTCAGAAAATCCCGGAGTTCGCCCTCATCGATGCTCTGCCCCTCTTTCGCGACCACGCTCGCGGCAACCGCCTCCCCGAGACGCTCGTCGGGCACGCCATACACTGCGGCCTCGCTCACTGCGGGGTGCTGGTAAATCGCCGCCTCCACTTCAATACAGCTGATGTTTTCGCCGCCGCGGATGATGATTTCCTTCATGCGATCGACGATGAACAGGAAGCCATCCTCGTCCATATAGCCCACGTCGCCGGTATGAAACCAGCCATTGCAGAACGCTTCAGCGGTGGCTTCCGGCTTGTTCCAGTACCCCAGGATATTGGCCGGGGAATGAATGCAGACCTCACCGCGCTCGCCGGCGGGTAGAGGTTCATCGTTCTCATCGAAGATGGCGATATCCGTGACCGCAGGAACAACGCGACCCGTGCTACCGGGCTTGTCGAGATACGTGGCACCGCTATTCACGGCACCCAGCGCGTTGGTCTCCGTGAGTCCATAGCCGATACCGGAATCTGACTTCTTGAACGTTTTGGCCAGCTTTTCAACCTGAGCGGGAGGTCTTGCCGCGCCACCGGCGAAAATCTCGCCCAAGGACGAAACATCCCGATCCGAGGTCTCCGCCGCGGCCTGCAGTTCGGCAGACATGGTGGGCACGCCCGTGAACCAGGTGATGCGTTCCTCTTCGATGAGTCGCAACGCTTCCTGTACGTCCCACTTGTGCATGATCACAAGCTTGCGGCCTACGATCAGCGACAACATAAATGCCGAGTGGCTGCCTGTGCAGTGAAACAGCGGAATCGTTAGGAGCCCTGCAGCCGAATACTTCGCAGGCTCCGGGTCAGGCGCCACGGTTTTTCCTGCCAGCCCCATGAGCATCCAGCTGAACAGCGCCGAGATGATGCCGCGGTGAGAGGACAGCGCGCCTTTGGGATGCCCTGTCGAGCCGGAGGTATACATGATGGTCGCGTGGTCTTCGCCCGAGACCTCGACCTCTGGCATCTCTGCGCCCGCAAAGGGTGCGATCACCTCGTTAAATTGCCGATAGGGGACATCGAGACCACTGCAGTCATCGACAGCAATCAACTTGAGGCCGAGCTCGTCGACCAGAGGCATCAAGCGCTCGATGCGCTGTCGATCCGCGACGATCACTTTGGCGCCGCAGTCGCGAAGACCGTAATCCAGCTCTTCCGTGGTCCACCAGGCATTCATGGGTACGGCCACAGCGCCGACGCACAGAGCCGCCGTGAAGGCCATCATCCACTGGGGGTTGTTGCGACTGAGGATCGCGACGCGATCCCCCTTGCCGACGCCGTACTCGTCGAGGAGCGCCTGCGCCAGTGATGCCGACATGGCATAGCTCTGGCCGAAGGTGTAGCGCTCATCGCGGCACACCGTGAATTCCTTGTCACTGTGGTTGAGCATGAAGCGGAAGTAACCCGCCATGTTCTCAGGGGCCGATGCGTAGGTGCGGTAAGAGACGCCATCGATTTCGGTGGAACCCAATGCGAAGGGAGCACCTTCGGCTGTGAGTTGGCCAACGGCGCTCTCCATTGCCTGGAGATAGTCATTCATCGTTATTCTTATGTCCTTGCCTGCGGGCGGGGCCGATCAGTATCCCCCCAGACGGGCGAAGCGGTCCAGATGATAGAAGTAATCGCCCATGAGGTGCTGAAGCACCCGGGCACGCTTCAGGAAGAAGCCAATGTCGTACTCATCGGTCATACCGATGCCGCCGTGCATCTGCACACCTTCGTTGCTCGCGGTTTTGGCAACCTCTGACAACTTGGCTTTCGCCGCGCTGGCCAGCACCGACAGGTTCTCCGCATCATCGTCGATGGCCTGAAGCGCTTTGAGCACAATGGATCGTGCCAGTTCAAGTTCTGTAAACAAGGTGGCAGCGCGATGCTGCAGGCCCTGGAAGGAGCCGATGATGCGGCCAAACTGCTTACGCTCGCGGAGATAGGCCATGGTGCGCTCGAAAGCCTCCAAAGAGAGGCCAAGGAGTTCTGCCGCCAAGCCGATGGCAGCAATGTCGAGGGTCCGCTCAAGACCAGTCCACGCAGCACCCTCATCGCCCATCAGCGCATCGGCGCCGACGCGAACCCCCTCAAAGGCCAGGGAAGCGCACTGTCGGCTGTCGACCATCTCACAGCGGGAAACCGTCAGACCTTCGGCATCGCCGGGCACCAAAAACGCGCTGATACCGTCCGTGTCACCCGCCGCACCCGCGGTGCGAGCGATGACGACGAAGGCGTCCGCGGTCATTCCATCGAGGACCATGCGCTTGGTGCCGCTGAGCACATACGCATCGCCGTCGCGTGTTGCTGCCATGGAAACACCGGCTGGATCAAAGTTCGCATCGTCCTGAAGCGCCAGCGTCACTTGTTTCTGGCCAGCGGCGATGGCGGGGAGCCACTCTGCGTGCTGTGCTGCAGAGCCCAGCCGCTCAACGGCTGTCGCGCCAATCAACACGCTTGCTTCGAGTGGGGATGCGCTCAGATTGCGACCGACCTGCTCCAGCACAACGCCCAAGCCCGTGTAGCCGTAGCCCAGACCGCCAAACTCTTCGGGGATGGCAATACCGGCCCAGCCCATCTCGGCCATTTCTTTCCAGACGCCATCGTCAAAGGCGGTTTCGGAGCCCGCGTCACGGAGCTCCCGCAGTTGGGGGACACCTGCTTTCTCGCTCAGGAAGCCCGCCGCGGAATCCCGCAGCATCATCTGCTCTTCGTTGAGTACCAAAGCCATGATTTCGCTCCTTACGCGTCGGGCAGGCCAAGCACACGCTTGGCAACAATGTTGAGCTGTACCTCAGAGGTCCCGCCTTCAATGGAATTACCTTTCGAGCGCAGGAAGCCACGAACCACTTCACCGCCGCGATAGTCATCGCCAGCCCAGCCAAGGGCGGCTTCACCACCGATGGCGAGATTTAGCTCGTTGCGGCGCTTGTTTAGCTCGGTGCCGTAGTACTTGAAGATGGAGGATGTGGGCCCGAGCCCCTGTCCCGCCTTCACCTCGTCACCAACGCGGGCCATGGTGTAGCCGAAGGTCATGGCATCAAGCTGGTACTGGGCGATTTCCTGGCGGAGCATGCCGTTGCGCAGACGTCCCTCTGCATCGGCGCCCTGCTTTTCCACGGCAACTTGTCCGAGGGACTTGCTTGGGGCCGTGCCGAAACCGGAAATCATCTCCCGTTCATGGGTCAGCAGATACTTCGCAATGGTCCAGCCCTGACCAGCTTCACCCACGAGGTTGCTCTTATCAGCACGGGCGTTGTCGAAGAAGGTTTCACAGAACGGTGAAGAGCCGCTGATCAGACGGATCGGCTTGGCAGTAACGCCCGCCTGGTGCATGTCGAAAAGCATGAAGCTGATGCCTTCATGCTTGGAACCCGTGTTGTCTGTGCGCACCAAGCAGAAAATCCAGTCGGCCTTGTCGGCGTAGGACGTCCACACCTTCTGGCCATTGATTTCGTAATAGTCACCCTTGTCGTCGGCGCGGGTCTGAAGGCTCGCGAGATCGGAGCCGGCGTTCGGCTCGGAGTAGCCCTGGCACCAGCGGATCTCGCCGCGGCAGATGGGCGGAAGGTGTTCGAGCTTCTGCTCTTCGTTGCCGAACTCCAGCAGCGCCGGGCCAAGCATAGAGATGCCAAAGGAATCGAGGGGCCGGCGAGCGCCAATGCGTGCCATCTCCTCTTTGAGGACCTTCTGTTCCTGCGAGTCGAGACCGCCACCGCCGTACTCTTTGGGCCAGTGAGGCACAGTCCAGCCTCGTTCCGCCATGCGTTCGCACCAAAGAGGCTGGTCGGGGTGTGCAACTTCGGGGTTTCGACCCCCTACGTAGATGTCCTCAAAGCTGGATACGGGTTGGCGCATTGACTCCGGGCAGTTGGCTTCAAGCCACTCCCGGGTTTCAGCGCGAAAGGCCTCTAGCTCTGCCATGGCGAGATCTCCGGTCAGGGTTAGCAAGTTCGCGTGGGCGCAGATTTCGCGATCGCGAGTGCGCCTTGAGTAAGAATTTGAACATACAGTATGTTTTGCTTGCTCTCAAGTATTTTCGGTGTTCGAGGGCCGGCAGGTCAGGGGAATTTGAGCGAAAGAAAAACCCGCTCTGCTAGCGCGGAGCGGGTTTAGATTTCAGGCACGTGGGCGAAACGGCTTAACGAACGACAAGCTCGACGCGGCGGTTACGCTCGCGGCCATCACGCGTGTCGTTGCTGGCCACGGGATCAGCTTCACCGCGTCCGACGGCACGAAGCTGATCGTCCGCGATACCTCTGGAAACCAGGTATTCAACCGCTGCCTGCGCGCGACGCTCAGACAACTTCAGGTTGTACGCCTCGGGGCCAGAGGAATCGGTATAGCCGACAACATCCATCTTCACAGCGCTGTGAGCTTTGATCACGTCGACGGCTGAATCGAGGGCCGCCTTGGACTCCGCATCCAGCTCTGCGCTGTCAAATGCAAAGCCTAGGCGATCCACCGTTAACACGACCTCGTCCTTAAGGGGGCAACCACTCATGTCCACCTGCACACCAGCGGGTGTTCCGGGGCACTGATCCTTGTAGTCGGCAACGCCGTCCCCATCGCTATCCAGCGGACAACCCTGCATATCGACTTCAGCACCTGCGGGTGTGTTCGGGCAACGATCCGAGTCATCCATGATGCCATCGCCGTCGCTATCGGTAGGAGCGGCTGCGACAACAGCGGGCTCGGGCTCGTCGTGTTCGCAGATAATCGCGCCGATGCCCGCACCCACGGCCACACCGGCCAGGCCGCCCGCGCCCGTCGCGCCGGTACCGACCACCCCACCGAGGGTACTGGTGCCGGCAATACAGGCTTCGTATTCGCGTTCCGTCGTGCTGCTACAGGCTGCGAGCACGGTCGCGACGGCAAGTAGAAGGATTTTTTGTATTGTTGTCATGGTTTCTTCCTTAGCTAGCCAATGGTCGAACAATCTGCGCAGATAACGCTGACTAAAGCGTCTAATACAGCGCCCATAGAGGGAGTAAGCCCGCCTTCAATTGTGGCGCCTGAGAGTACACCATTTACTTCACAGGGCACATCTCAGCGACGGAGAAAAACCGCGGTGTTAGACTCCCGCGCCGTTGTTTCCGCGAAGGAATCTGGGTCATGTACGCGCACCTAACACTCGAAACCACGGGCAGCATTGCGACGCTGTCGCTCAACCGACCCGAGCGGCTCAATGCCCTGTCTCTCGATACGCTTCGTGAACTCGAGCAAGCCGCTAAAGCCATCGCGCTCAGAGAAGATGTCCGAGCCGTGGTCGTCGCAGGCAAGGGTCGGAGTTTCAGCGCAGGCGCTGATCTCAGCGGATTCCCAGCACCGGCCACTAAGGGTGCCAGAGCCGCCGCCGATGCCGGGCGCAGAATGGCCGATGCCGTGGAAGCCATTCCGCAGATCACGATCGCTCGCATCCAGGGCTGGTGTGTTGGCGGCGGATTGGTTATCGCAGCGGCCTGCGATCTGCGGGTAGCTACGAAGGGCACGCGCTTTTCCATTCCCGAGGTCGATCTGGGCATTCCCCTGGCGTGGGGAGGCATACCCCGCCTCGTGCGAGAAATAGGCCCTGCGCTCACGAAAGAGCTGGTTATCACCTGCCGTCCTTTCGATGCTCACGAGGCGCTGGGCGCCGGCTTTCTGAACCATGTTGTTGAAGATGAGGAGCTGGATTCCAAGGTCAACGAGCTGGCCGATGCCGTTGCCCGCCGCGCCCGATTCCCGGTGCAGGCAACGAAGAGACATGTGGATGCGGTCACATCCACCATGGTCGGACTTGAGCGAGCCTGGGCCGATGCCGACAGTTTGCTGGCCGGGCTGCAGGAACCGGAATGCATCGAAGCGCGAGAAGCCTATCTCTCGGTGCTCGCTGAAAAGCGCAGCGGGGGCTAACGGAGGCTCTCCTCAGCGACTGCGCCCGACAAGATCTTCGTCGAGCATGACCTCTAGACGGAACACGATACCCAGCACCCCCTCGCGTTCATCCTCATATTCATCTCGACGCCAGTTGTAACTGGGCTCAACCTCAAAGAATAGAAACTCCCGCAGGAACTGCTTTCGGTACAGCACCCCAAGACGGTAGTTCGTCGCGAAAGTCTCGGGCTCGTTTCGCCCACTCATGGCAACGTAGTATTCGACAGCGCTTGGGTAGTCATCGTGGTCCTCAAAGGCCTGGCGATACGTGATCCCCGTATTCCAGTCCCAGAACTCTTTATCTTCCCGATAACGAATGCGACCACCCCAGCGCAGCAGTCGCTTGTCATCCAGCGCCCGGTTCAAATCAAAGTTGGTGAGGGAGCGATAGCCATCCTCCGTGTGGTACTGAAACCGCTGCGTCACTCTTCCCCAGCTGTTGTCCGTGATTGGTTGCTGATATCGCAGACGCACTCCCGGCAACAGCGCGGGGCCGGATCGCACCGAGATGGTCGCATCGATACGGGTGCGTGAACTATCTCGAAAGTTAAGCCGAACCCCGAAATCATTTTCCTGTTCTCTCTCATCTTCCGTGAGCGTTTGCTCGGCCTCCTCGCCAGAGAAGAAAAGATCCACACGCTCTGAAATTTTGGGCAGACTAATCTGGCCGCGCAGTCGCACCTTCAAGTCGTGGCCGTCGCGCTCATCCCAATCGTCGGCGACGATCGCTCGCACAAAGGTGTCCGCTCGCTCGGAATCAACAACCTGGGCCCCGAAAAAATCATCCATCCACTGGGCCAGAGCCTGGGCCCGGTTGGTGGCGTACTCGTGGCTGGCGTCAATCCAGGTTCCCGTTTTGCCACCCTCGGCTTCAATAACCTCTTCGCTAACCGCGGGAGCGACATCATCGGCAAAGGAAAGCGGCGCCAGCATGAGACACAAAACAGCGCATCCGCGGGAACCTGGGATCCCGCCGACAACCCTGAAATCGCTGCTTTGGCCGTCTCGCGCCATAGCCCCCGCCACGTCGGCATTTGTTTTCACCAGTTTTACCGCAAATAAGGCATAAGAAACGCCTAATTCTGGGGGCCAGTTTGCGGTTTATTCACTATTAATACGGTCTTCGAGCAAGGATAATTCCGAGCAAAGTCAAATAAATGCATGAGTAATTCTTTGACCAACAGAGGGAAATGCCGACTCGGGCGCCTTGTGGGAGGCGTGTGCCCGCTGTTTAGAGCCAGCGTCATTGCTGCTGCATTTTTACTCTCGCTCATGAGCACCCCTGCGAGCGCTCAGATTCCCAATGTCTCGCTAACCGGCCTCCCGGCAACACCACTCATCGGCGAAGAGTTTTGCGTCGATGCAAGCTTCACCAATAGCGATACCAGCACCGGTTACGGGCCCTACCTAATTGCGGTTGTGGAACCGCAGATTCAGCAGCTGAGCATTGATTTCGTTGATATAGCGCCGGTTCTGGAGCAAATCGGAACCTTTGATGCGTCGGGCATGCTGGTCGACCCCATATCGGGGATCACCCTCATGGGGGTCCAGGGCGGATCCGCATGGCTGGCGAGATACCCCATAGGATCCGTGGATCAGGGGCAGCCGGCTCTCGTGATGACTGTCTGCGCCGTGGTCGAGCCCGGCGCGGCCATCGGCGTACCCAAAGATGTGGAGGTCATTCCCGGATTCGAATTTGGTGATACGACGGTCGGCACCAACGGCGCGATTGTGGGCACGCCCCAGACGTCCACGGTGACGCCTGAGCTCGCGCGAGTGAGCAAGAGCAATAGCGCGCCGGAAGGTGAGCGTCCACCGGGACCCAGCCACCCCTTCATTTACACGTGGACCATTGACGTGTCCGAGGGTGTCGCCATCGAAAACCTGGTTGCGACTGATGTTATCCCAGCGGACATTCAGTGGACCGGCGGAGCCATAAGTCTGAGCGCGCCGTTGGGCGTGGGCTGCAGCGTCGATAATATGCTGACAACCCCAGGCGTCGGTACTGGCGGCGGTACCGTCGAGATCACCTGTGCGTCCTTGCTGGGCACCGCCGGAACTGCAGACCTGACAGTCACCGTGCCCGTGTTCATTCTGGATATCCTCGATGGAACCAATGGCAATGCCAGCAGCTCCATCGTCAATACGGTGAACGTTAGCTACGACTATCAGGGCACGGGATTCGTCGACAGCGACACCAGCTCGGTCACTGCCGTACACGCGGCCATTCAGAAAGCCGTCGCCGGAAGTGGACTTCCCGGTGGACGGCTAACCTACAGCGTCAGCTTCCAAGTTACGGACTACCCCGATAGCGGGCCGTCTACGGCGATGGGCGACTTCGTGATCGACGATGTGATCGCCGATGGCCTGCAGTTTGATGGGACCCTCGCGCTGGTCATCAATGGCGCCACCGTACCCATTACCCCTACCGTGATACCTGGCCCGGGCGCCGGCGAAACGTCTGTGAGCTGGGATATCGCCGCCGCGAATGGCGGCACATTACCCAATGGAACGACGGGGTCGCTGACCTACGAAACCACAATCCTGAACACCTATGACAACGGCGACCCGGTGCTCGCCGCCGACGGATTCGACAACACGGCCGACGCCACTTTTGAAACGGCCGAGCTCGGCGTTGGCAACAACAGCTCCTCGATTCAAGCGGGCATTCAACCGAATGTACCGGACAAGACCATCTTTTCCCCCAATCCCGTGCCCAATGTACTTGAGCCTGGGCAAGAAGTTATTTTTGAGCTGACGCTGAGTGTCCCGGCAGGTAACACGCAAGACGTGGTGTTCACGGACTTCCTTCCCCGGCCCGTTTTCGATGTCGCAGACTTCGTGCAAGCGACGGATCTCAACATCCTGCCGCCTTTTGCGGCACTCACGCCCACGGTGACAACCAACGCGAGCGACAACTCGATCCGCATGGATTTTGGCAATATCAGCACCACTATTGCGTCGACGCTTCGTGTGCGGCTTACGGCGCGCATTGTGGGCACACCTTTCGCCGACTCCCTGTTCCTGACTAACCTGTTACAAACGAGCTACACCAACACGAATGGCGACACGATTACGGAACTGCAGGCCGTCGGCGGGACTGTAGGCGCGCCTTCCCTCGTGATCACGAAGGGCGTTATCGCGACGGACAATCCTGCGGCGACGGTGACTCCTGCGCCGCCCGGCGATCCAAGTACCGTACTGGCGGATAGCGATGTCAGCGACGTCGATGCCTTTGACGAAATCACCTTCCTGGTCACCGTCGAGAACGTGGGGACGACCCAGGCCTACAACGTCACCATCGACGATCCTGCAGCGGCGGGTTATGCCTGCGCGACACCAAGTGCGGGCGACATTGAAGATGGAACCGGAGCGATTCTCAGCTTCACCGGAGATCTGACCACAGGCATCGTGCTCGACGACCCCCTTGACGAGAACGACGGCACGGAAGGCGCGCCGTTCGGCGCCGATACGGCGCTGATGACCCTGCGCTGCACCCTGGGTGCTGCCGTGGAACCCCTACAAAGCTATACCAATGAAGCCGGTGTCATCTGGACATCTGTACCCGATCCGAGTTCACCCTTCACCCGGGTGACGGATACGGCGCAGGCCACGGTCGCAGCGCCGCGTATCAGCAAGGTCGTTACTAACATTTCGCCGGGCTACAGCACGGGTACCCGTGAAGCCCATATCGGCGAAATCGTCACCTATCAGATCACGGTGGAAGTCCCGGAAGGCACCTCGACAGATGTGCGATTGGAAGACCGCCTGCCTAATGGCTTTGCCATGGTGGATGTAATCTCCCTCACCCCCAGTTCTCCGGATTTGAGCACCTCGGAAGGCAGCTTCGCGGCGGTACTCGCCAACGCGGGCTTTAATAACCTGGGCGGCGGCTTAACAGCGCCGGATCGCCGCTTCGTCATTGGCCCCGGCAATAACGACGACGGTTTTGGGACCATCACTAACGCCAACTCCGACAACAGCACCGTCGAAACCATCACCATCGTCTACCGCGTTCGCGTGCTTAATGCATCGGTCAACACGAACGGTAGAAATCGGCGCAATCGAGCCCGGTGGTTCTGGCAGCCCAGCGGAGCCAGTACGAGTCGTGTACAGGTGCGCGCGGCCAGAGTGCGGATCGTCGAGAGCCTGCTTCGGCTCTCAAAAACCTTTACACCGGACGATGGTGACGACAGCAGCCCGCCCCTGGTCATTCTCAATCTGGACCACGCCAATGGATCCAATGCTGACGCTTTTGATGTTGCCCTGAGCGACCTGCTGCCAAATGACATGTTCGTCGATGGTGCCATCGACACCAGCAGTTGTTCCACGTTGCCAGACACCATCACGGTCACGAACGTGACGACTTCTGATCGTATTGACGCGAGCTGGTCAGATTTTCCAGAAGGCTCCAGCTGCAGCATCCGTTTCCAGACGCGTTTTGCGCTGCCGCCACCTGCGGGTGCGGAATTTCAGAACTGTGCCGAAGCGTTTTGGGAAAGCCTTCGCGATGGCGATCAGCCGCTGCCGATGCCACCCACCAACACCCTCGGCGTTGAGCGCACGGGCAACACCGCCGATCCCGGGGAGACCAACGATTACCAGCTCCAGGCCTGCGATACCTTCAACGTCTTTGACGTCGGCATCGAAAAAGAGGTGCTGTCCACAGACCAAGCGCACACCGATAGCATTCCCGGGACACCGCCCGATACGGAGTCCTTAACCATCGGCGAAGAAGTGACCTTTGAACTGGTACTGACGGCGCCCGACGCCACTATTTTCAACCTTGAAGTCACGGACCTCCTTCCCGTCACCGACAATGTGCTGGAGTTCTTGGCCGCCAGGACAACCTCCGTCGGCGTGGATCTGACTCCCGACGACCCCAACCCAACCCCCGTACCAGCGGACCGGGATGGCGACGGGATCAATGACTCGGTGACGCTGGACTATGGGAACGTGCTGCAGGTTGCCGACGGGATAACCGATGAAGATGACCGCATCCGAATCGAAATTGATGCGAAGGTTCGGGACGTACTCGTCAACCGCAATAACAATTTGACCAGCAACGCCGGCCTGGTTCGTTTCCGACCGACCGTTGTTGCTTCGCCGAGCATCACCGCCTCGGATAACGCCGATCTGGAAATCGTCGAGCCCCTGCTGAGCATCGAAAAGACCGGTGACAAAAGCGTTGCAGAAGCCGGTGACCTCGTTCAGTACACCATTCGCATCGAGCATGAAGCAGACTCGCGCGTCGATGCCCAGGACCTCAGTCTCAATGACGTGATCCCCGCAGAGCTCATTGTGGTTCCTGGCAGCGTGACTACCGGCGCCACCTGCAGTGACGCACCGGATTCAGGCCCGTCGCTGGGCGGCGGTGCGATTACCGCGAGCTGGACAAGCTTTCCCCTCGGCGCTGTTTGCGATATCGAGTTTACGGCGACGATCTCCGTGAGCGCTGTGGTCGGCCAAACCATCGTCAACGAGGCGGACATCGCGTGGACCAGCCTCGACACCACCGGTGACGCCGACGATCGAGCCTACACCGCGGACGATCTTTGGAATCTCAACATCAGCCAGCCTGGCCTTGGGAAGTCGATGATATCCACCGACGTGGATATCACGGAGTTTGTCCTGGGGGCTGCCACGCAGGACCTGACCATCGGCGAAACCGCGACCTTCGAATTAGCCGCCGATTTCCCGGATGGCACTACGGACGCCGTGATCATCACCGATCAGCTGCCGACGACCGATGTTGCCCTTCGCATCACCGGCTCCCGAATCACGGCAATCGGTACCGATCTGACCAACAGCGCCATGCTGACCGTCGGTGCCGCGGGCGTGGACTGTAGTGGCGGCGCACAAACCTGCGTCAGCTGGGACCTTGGCGATGTGGTGAACCAGATTGACTTCCGTCCAGAGCCCGATGCGGAAGACCGCATCACCTTTGAGGTCGACGTGCTCGTGCTCGACGATCCACTCAACTCCGGGGCTCCCGGAGAAGACAAGAACCTGCTCAATACCGCAACGGCACAGGCAGTCGGCGTCAGCCTCAATGCGACATCAGCCTTTGACATCGTCGAGCCCCTCGTCGAGATCTCCAAGCTCACGGAAAACGGAACACTCCCAGCCATTGTCATCGCAAATGAAGTCAAAACCTTCCGTCTTGTTGTCGACCATCTGCCAGACTCAACCGCCGGTGCCGTCGACCTTGTCGTCACGGACACACTCGATGGTGATGTGTTCTGGGTGAATGACAGCACCGCCACGTCCACCTGCACCGATTTCAACGTGGATAGCAGCCCTGCACCGGGCACCAGCGGCACCGTGACCTTCAGTTTCAGTTCCCTCACGCTGATTGAGGGCGGATGTGAAATTAGCTACGACGTTCAGGCTCGCGGCGCCGGCTTCCCGGTGCCGGACAACTTCCCCAACCAGGCTACTTTGCAGTGGCAATCGGCCCCCTTACCGAACGCCGAGTCGCGCCAGGGCACCGACTCTGACGAGAACCGGCTGGTGAGTCTCCTGACCGGATCCATCAGCAAGGTCGTCGCGGGAACGTCCGTCAATGAAACGGGAACGTCCGTGGGCGCTCCCCTCCTCGAAGACGTGACGATCGGGGAGCAAATCCGCTACGAAATTGTCGCTGCATTCACCGAAGGTCTTCAGTCTGACGTCGTGCTTGTGGACACGCTGCAGGACGACGACCCAACGGGCCCCAGGCTGGCCCTCGTGGGTGGTAGCGTTGTTTCCATCGGTGACAACCTCACAACCAGTGAACCCGGCACGCCAGTTGTGGCAGCGAATCAGATTACCGTTGACTACGGCGACGTCGATAATTTCCCGGATGGCGTTCTCGATGAAGATGACACGGTTATCTTCGAACTCATCGCCGAAGTCATTGACGTTCCGAATAACGTCGCTGGAATTACGCTGAACAATCAGGTCACGCTGAGTATTGGCGGAGCGGTTCTGCCCGAGATCGCATCCGTAAACGTCGACGTTGTGGAACCCGACCTGAACGCCACGAAAACCTTCACGGACTTAACGGAAGGCGTCGCAACTATAGAGATCGTACTCTCAAACAGCGGCACCTCGGCGGGCTATGAACTCGGATTCACCGACGACTTTAACGAGACCTTCTGGATACCCGGCACTCTGACTCCCGTCACCTTACCTCCGGGCTTCACTCTGACGGAGGCGTCCGCCGCAGGCACGACGACGGTCACCCTCGCAACGGAAGGCGATCCTTCGAAACCGGAGGAGGTGCTTGCTCCGGGAGAGACGCTGACCGTCATCTTCACCATGGAGCTGGTTAACGGCGGCATCGTGGGTGTCACGCAGATCGACAATACCGTCAACGCCGAGACTACCAGTCTGCCCGGCGTCAACGCGGCGGAACGCGTCTATACGGACAGCGCAACAGACTCCCTGTTCTTCCCCGATCTTTCTCTTGAGAAGACCTGGACAGGACCCAACGATCCGGCGCGGCCGGGCGATACCATCACGTACACGCTGACCTTAGAGAATGTGGGGCAAGCCCAGGCCACGAATATCGTTATCGACGATACGCCTGATGCCCTCGGGCAATTCCTCGTCGGCAGCGTCGTCACTTCCGGGGCGGGCGTCGTGGTAACAGGCAACGCGCCGGGCGATACCAGTATCAACGCAACCTTCCCGAGCCTTGCCGCTGCCGCCTCTGTCACCGTGGCGTACGACGTGCTGGTTCCGATCCCCTATCCCGACGGGATGACGGCACCCGAGGAATTTACCAACCAGGCGACGGCTGATTCGAAGGAACAACAGGGCATCATTTCGGACGACCCGACGACAGGCACGGTCGACGACGCCACCATCGTGCCGATCCAGGCCGACCCGGTGATGACCGTCACCAAGGACGATCAGGTACTGCTGACTGCGCCGGGGGCAACGATTGAGTACCTGATTACCTATGGCAATGCAGGCAATCAAGACGCGACCGGCGTCGAAATCGGGGAAACAGTACCGGCCAATACCGTGTTCGACGCAGCGAACAGTTCACCCGGGTGGAGTTGCCCGGCTGGCAGCGCGCCCGGCACCGTGTGCAATCTGCTTATCGGTGATCTTTCGCTTGGCACTGCGACGGCAGTCTTCGCCGTTGTTGTTGACAACCCCCTTGGCGCCGGCGTGACGCAGATCGACAACACGGTTTCCGTAACCGATGACGGTATTGAGTTTGATGGTACAACTCCCGTGCCCTCAACCGATAACGATACGGAGACCACCCCGATCGGTGGCGCTAACCCACAGCTACAAATCGAGAAAGATGATGGTGGTATCGGTGTGACTCCGGGTCAGCGATACAGCTACACCATCGACTACGCCAACATTGGTAACCAGGCCGCCACGGGTGTCGTGATCAGCGAGACCGTCCCCGCAGACGTCACTTTCAGTGCAGTCGCCAGCCTGCCTAACCTCTGGAGCTGCCCCAACGGCAGCCCGCCGGCAACCGTGTGCAGCATCACCGTACCGCTTCTCCTTGGCGGCACCAACGATCAGGCGCGCTTTGGTCTCGACGTCGTATTTCCCGCGGCCGCGGGCAGTGATCTCATCATCAATACGGTAGATATCACGGACGACGGCAACAACTCCCTGGTGCCATCCACGGATATGGATTCCGATGACACGCCGTTGATCGCAGTCCCCGACATCTACGTCACGAAAGCTCCCGATGTGAGCATCACCGACGAGGGCCAGCAGATCATCTATACCGCCGAGTACGGGAATCAGGGCGACCAGAATGCGACCGGCGTGATCGTACGCGAGGTAGTGCCTGACGGAGCGACCTTCAATGAAATGGGAAGCCTGCCGACGGTATGGTCCTGTTCTGATGGTGACGGTGCAGGAACGGTCTGCGACTATGCTGGCGGTGCCGTAAACGTCGGATTCATGGAAACGCTGATGTTTGCGATCAACGTTGTGGACACACCCAGTGACCGGCTAATTCGCAACATCATCGAGAGCAATGATGATCTCACTAATGGCACCGACCCAACGCCCTCGAACAACATTTTCGTCGTATCAACACCGTTCCCCGCACTCAACATTGATACCATGAGCCGAGGAAGCATGGCGCTGCTTGCGCTTCTGTTGCTTTATCTGGGGTCGCGGCAACAGCGAGCTCGTCGCACCAAATAACCAGCGGTGGAAAGGTGCTGGTTCACGCCAAGCGTGACTTCCTGCCCGTAGAATGGGCCACGCCCTAGAGACGGTCCTCCAGCAATGCACCTGCCGCAAGCCGTCCGGACATGGCCGACATAGGTACTCCGGCGCCAGGATGTACGGACCCGCCCGCAAGATACAAACCCGGGATGCGGCTGCGCGCACCAGGTCTCGCGAAGCTCGCCATAGAGCCGTGGTTTGCACGACCATAAAGGGCACCACCACTGGCGGGGAATCGCTCATTGAAAGCCGCCGGGTCCGTGGTCACCCAACCGCCTTCTGAGAAATCCAACGCACAACCACAGTCTTTCATCACTTGCAGTGTTTTCTGACGCAAATCTTCGCGCGTGTCGTCAGAGTAGCTGACGTTATCACCATCGGCAGGCGCATTAATGAGCAGCAACAGTCGCTCGGGTTTTCCCGGGTCCTCGCCGCTCACCCGATCCTGCGCGCACACGTAGACCGTGGGGTAGTCGCAGATCTCACGGCGGCCAAAAATCGCGGCAAACTCTTTCGGATAGTCCTCGGCAAAGAAGACATTGTGGTAGTGGAGTGGGAAACCGCTGACTTTCGCGACCGCACAGAATGTAACGGCAGACAGCGCACGCTGCCGCGCGGTCACTGGGGTCACAGCCTGACGCGCAGCTTCACCTAGCATCCCCGTACCCAAGGCAGAGATATCCCCGTTAAAGACCACGGCATCGGCGGCAATGGTCTCTCCCTCGGACGTGGTCACCGACCGGGCCGCGCCCCGCTGCAGGTTCAGATGACGGGCCGATACGCCGTAATGAAAGTGCGCGCCCAGTCCTCGAGCGACCTCTGCCAGACCATGGGCGACGGCCCGCAGCCCGCCCTCCACCAGCCACACACCGTCCTGCTCCACATGTGCTATGAGCATGAGCGTAGCGGGAGCCTTGAGGGGACTTGAACCCACATAGGTCGCGTAGCGTCCGAACAACTGCCTCAGGCGCTGGTCACTGAAATGACCGTCGAGGGAGTTCCACAGCGATTGAAAAGGCGCGGTGCGCCACAACGCATCGAGGCGCGAAAACCCGACACGGCGAACCAGTTCGACCATTCCAGGACGAGAACCTCCAATGAATGGCTCGCGCAGCGTGTTGTAAATGTCTTCGCTGCGGGCACAGAAGGCTCGATAACCGTCGGCATTCTCCTTTCCGCAGAACGCCTCGATGGCGGCATAGGATTTCTCTGTGCTGGCATACAGGTCCAGCTCACCGCCCTGGCGCCACGCATGGCGTGCCAATACATCGGCCTGCTGAAAGCGAAGGATCGACTCGAGATCGGTATCGGCCAGAGCAAGGAGGCCATCGAAGATCCAGCGCATGGTGAAGACCGTGGGCCCGGCATCAACACCCTGCCCTGCAACCTGAAGTTGCCGCATTTTGCCCCCAGGCTCGTCCGCACTTTCAAGCACGGTCACGCGCGCCCCACTGGCCGCCAGCTCGATTGCCGCAGCGAGGCCACCGACGCCGGCACCGATGACGACAACATGGGGAGTACTCACGCCAGCTGAGGCTCCCGACTGCGAAAGCGGAGATCGACAGCGCGCTGGTGATAAATTATGAGGGCGAGCCCCGTGATCAGAGGTACGGACCAAAGCGCCGGAGTCAGAGCCAACTCGGGAATGAGCCGGACGGCACCGAAGGCAAAGAAGGCGGTGTAGACCGAGATACCGGCACCCACCAGTGACTTGATATGTTCTTTAAGGCGATGGGCCGGCGTTCGATGAGCTTTGGCGATGTACCAAACGTTAGTCGCAACGGTCGCAAAGCCAACAAAGGAGATACCCACCATCATCCACTGCTGGATAAGCCAGCCCTGCCACGCACAGTTAGCGGCGGCCACGAGCAGCAGCACCTGAAGCAAGAGGTTATGCCACGCGCGATTTGCCCCCGTGTCCTTTCGATCTTGGATGCAGAGCAGGCCATGCCAGGCGAGATTCACGGTGAGCGTTGCAAGATAGAGCATCATCCAGCCGAAGATGCCGGCAATCAGCGCGGGATCCGAAAAGTCAGGATGAGACATCAGGTGGGGATGCGTCCCGACGGGGTCGCTTAAGGTGGTGACCGCTATGCCGCAGGCCACGACACCGGTAGCGAGCAGAGCCCGTGTGAACAGCCGACCAAAGCGCGCGTGATTGGCTCCGCCTTTTCTACCTGCGACAGGAATCCAGAAGCTGACCAAGCCGACGGTTCCGGTCACGATATGCATGACCACCAGGATTTCAAACAGCGTGTGGGTCGACATCAGTGCTCCCCCTTTGGATACTGCACCGACAGAGGTTGATAGACAGGCTCATGACCGACGGCGGTTCTTATATCCCACCCAAACCCCACAGTCTCGCGGCGCTCCCAGCGCTTTTCCGCGTCATGTGGAATGGGGATGGCAACCTGTTGGACCTGCTGCCCGCATCGGCGTATCGCTTTAGCGCCGGTAACCTTGGCTACTCGCGCCGGTCGACGGTTCTCTTCAACGACCCTGAACTCGTTCGGGAAATAATGCGCGATGCCGAGGGCGTTTTTCCCAAGAGTGACCTGATGGTCAACGCTCTTGAGCCGCTGATTGGCGACTCCATCTTTGTTACGGACGGTGAGCGCTGGCGCCGCCAGCGGGCGATGATCGATCCGGCCTTCACGCACATGCGCATCAGCCACGCGTTCACGGCCATGCAAGCGGCCGTAGACAGTTACGTTAAGCGCCTGGAAGCTTCTGCCACAAACAATGAGAGTATTTCTCTCGACCTGGCCATGAGCCATCTGACCGCCGACATCATCTGCCGCACGGTGTTTTCCACATCCCTGAATTCCCGGGTCGCTCTGGATGTTTTCGATGCCTTCACCGTATTCGAACGTTCCGTGGCGCAGGTTGATATCAAGCGGCTGATCTTTGAACCGGCCTGGACAAAAACCCCTCAGCCGGATGCGGTCCTTGAAGCGTGCAGGAAAATACGCGAGCACATGGCAACGCTGGTGGACTCGCACCTGCAGGCACCCAATCGTTTCAACGATATCGCCAGCGATGTTATCGCCGCGCGGGATAAGGACACGGGGAGGCCCTTTACCCGCGAAGAACTCATCGACCAGTTGGGCGTGTTCTTTCTTGCGGGGCACGAGACGACCGCCAGCGTGCTTACCTGGGTATTCTTTATTTGCGCCGAGAGACCCGAGCTGGTTGCAAAGCTGCGAGAAGAGGTCGACTCGGTGGTCGGTCGGGATGCCATACGCTTTGAACATCTGAAGCGGCTGCCATTCACCAAGGCCGTATTTCGCGAAACGCTGCGCCTGTACCCGCCCATCACTTTTATGCCCCGGGTAGCAAATGAAGCAACCACCATAGGCCCTCGAAAATTGCCGCGCGGGGCGCTCGTGATGATTTCGCCCTGGACGCTTCATCGACACCGGGACTATTGGGACGATCCTCATGCATTCAAACCGGAGCGGTTTATGCCCGGCGCCGAGAGCACGCTCAACGATGGTGCTTATATACCTTTCGGCCAGGGGCCCCACACCTGCGTGGGAGCTGGCTTCGCGCAAACGGAAAGCCTGCTCATCATTGCCGAGCTGATTCGCCGTTTTGATTTTTCGGCGATTAACCCTGAAAAAGTGCGACCGGCGGCGCGGCTCACGACACGCCCGCGTGAACAAGTGTTCGCTCGCGTCAGTCGGCGCTGATCGCGCGCGTTTCACGGCGCTGCGCCGAACCAGGCAATGTCACGCTGCGTCGCCTCCCCCAGCGACAGGCCCGAGGTCATGGCGGGCCAAAGAATTTCCCAGGACATGGGCGTCATCAGCAGAAACGGTAAAGGGTCGCGCCAGGACCAGATGACATCCCGCGCCTGGAGCATTTCGCCGAAACAGCGACGGAACTCGCTGGGCTTGAAGATCGCCGCATAGGTTTCCGTAAGCGTGGAGTACGCCCACTGGTAGCGATCCGTATCGGTGAATGCCACATTGCGCACGCTGTGCGGATCGACTAGCGCAGCGCCCAGCGATGCGGGATCAAAGAAATGCACGCCGCTGGTTGCCCGAGGATTGCATTCAATCGCCCTCGCCAATCCGTCCTCACCGAGAATGAAGTCAAAGGCGAGAAAACCCGTGTGATCGATGCGCGAGATAAAGTCGCTAACCCAACCGGACGCCGACGCTGGAACCGCAAGACGTTCGAAACAGATCGCGACCGTGCCTGCAAACACTCGACCCCGGTAGAACACGGTACCGAGCTCACGCCCGTCGGCGACCAGAGAGAGGGAGCTGATCAATGCACCGGAAAGTTGCTGCTGCACCACCGTTTCGGCGGTCTGGGTTGCGATGGTGTCGCCGCGATCAGCGAACCGCAATCCGATCCCCGAGCAACTGTGCGCGGGCTTTTCGATGAAGTCTGTCCTCTTGGCGAGTTCGGCGGCGCCAGGCTGATCGCCGGCATGACTTTCCGGAACGGGAAGCCCCTGCTCCGAGGCCAAACGCACAAAGGCAAGCTTGTCATGCAGAGCTTGCAGAGCGCTTGGCGTCGACGACCAGAGACGCACACCCTCAGGCAAAAAGGGCTTGATGTGCGCAACGTGCAGCGCCTCTTCGGAAACGGGCAGGATCACATCGACACTCTCGGCCTTTACGATGGAGAGCAGCTCCGAGAGGTACTGGTCCTGGGATACATTTGGCGCCGTGACCCGGTAGCTCCGATCCACATCCCTCGAAGGTTTGCAGACATGCCACCGGAATGGATCCGCGACCAATACGCGGCAGCCCGCCGCTTTCAGAGCGCGAACAAGGGCGATGGCCTTCGGCAGGCGCCCGAGGGTCAGGAGTACCGTTGGCATGAGCGTAATTGCGGCGTCATACGGTAATTTTGGTGGCACAGCGCGAAATGTCAATTTAAATTGACATAGCAAGGAGTAAGCGTACTTAACACTCTCTCGCGCTGCAGCCGCCCTGATGACGTAAAATAGCGGTTTAGTTGGAAGTAGCCCCATGTCCGAAGCCGTGAAGAAACTCGATCGCCCGCAGCTCGAAAGCTGGCTGCGGGAGGCCCACGTGGAGTTTAGGGACTGTGGTGACTGCGAGGGCCTCCACCTTGAGGCTCTGCGGGGTGTCGAAGGCGTGATCGATAGCCGCCTGTTTATCGAACGCTATGGCCTGCTAATGACGACGGAACTAGAGATAAGGCCCATGGCTCTTATGCCAATGGCCGCCGATCTGGGTCGACTCAATATGGATTATCCGATCCTCAAGATCTTCCTAGATGTGGTGGATGAAGCGACGCCACAGCTGGTGATGGCGGGTATCCTTCCAACAAACTCGGGCCTGACCCTCACCCAGTGCGCGCACTTTATCTCCAGCACCATGGATGCCACGCGCCAGCTATGCGCAGAATGCCTGCAGCTAGACTATCTCTTCGCCGAAGGGCAACTTCGACCCGCGGGAGCTCGCGCCTCCCTTCACTGACCTTTCCAGACAGACCGCTCTGCGCAGAACTCCGCTCGCCCAGATCTATACACAGGCTGACGCACGCCCGTCTTTCTGATGGTCGGAAATTGGCTTGATTTTCATTACCATGTCCGTCGGCTAAAAAAACGATAAGGACATGCTATGCACGCCACCTTCCCCTTTCGCAGGGCGGTAACCGTTGCAGGCCTCGGGCTCATCCTCAGCGCCTGCCAGCAATCAGAGAACACCACGGCAGGTGCCGATGCGAGCACCGAAGCTCCTCCACCCGTCATTGCAAGCCAGGCCGAAAACGTCGATTGGCCGAAGCACGGCCTAACCAATGCCGAAGATCGCTTCAGCCCTCTTGCCCAAATCAATGTCGACAACGTCGATGGCCTGGGCCTGGACTGGTACTTCGACTACCCGAACTCCCGCGGCAAAGAAGCAACGCCACTGATTATTGATGGAGTGATGTACACCACCGGGTCCTGGAGCAACGTGTTTGCTCACGACGCGCGCACAGGCCAATTGCTCTGGTACTACGATCCCAAAGTGCCCCGTGAGTGGGCGGTCAAACTCTGCTGTGACGTGGTGAACAGAGGCGTTGCCGTGGTCGACGGTCAGCTGTTTTTTGGCACCCTCGACGGACGTCTGGTTAGTCTCGACGCGGAAGACGGCAGCCTGCAATGGGAAGTGCAGACCACCGATACCAGCAAGCCCTACTCCATTACCGGCGCTCCCCGCGTCGTTAAAGACAAGGTCATCATCGGTAACGGTGGATCAGAGCTCGGCGTGCGCGGATTCGTCAGCGCGTATAACCGCGAGGACGGCAATCTCGACTGGCGCTTCTATACGGTTCCGGGGAATCCAGACGATGGCTTTGAGAACGACGCCATGGAGCGCGCCGCAGACACTTGGGGCGGCGGTCCCTGGTGGGAGATTGGCGGTGGCGGTACCGCCTGGGATTCCATGGCCTACGATCCTGACCTGAACCTGCTCTACATCGGTGTCGGTAATGGCGCTCCGTGGAATCGCCAGATTCGCTCTCCTGACGGTGGCGACAATCTGTACCTGTCGTCTATCCTGGCCCTGAATCCAGACGATGGCTCCTACGTGTGGCACTATCAGACTACGCCGGGTGATGCCTGGGATTACACCGCGACGCAGCACATGATTCTGGCCGACATCGAGATCAACGGCGAAATGCGCGAAGTGCTAATGCAGGCGCCTAAGAATGGCTTCTTCTACGTCGTTGATCGCCGCACCGGTGAACTCCTTTCTGCAGAGCCCTATGCCACCATGACCTGGGCCTCTCACGTCGATATGGAGACCGGCCGCCCCGTAGAAACGGAAAATGCCCGATACACGGACGGACCGACGGGATTGCATCTGCCGGGCCCTATTGGCGGTCACAACTGGCACCCCATGAGCTATCACCCCGAGCATGGGTTGGTTTATATCCCCCGTCAGGACGTGGGCACGGTTTACGCCCACGACGAGAATTTTGAAGAGAAGGATGGTTGGAATACGGGCCTCAACCTGATGCCATCGGCAATGCCCGACAATCCCGACGAACAGATCGCATTGCTGCAAACTATCCGTGGCTTGATTGTGGCCTGGGATCCTGTCACGGGTGAGCCGCGATGGGAGGTTGAGCACACGGGACCCTGGAACGGCGGGATGTTGTCTACGGGCGGCAATCTTCTGTTCCAAGGCAATGCGGATGGCGAGCTTGTAGCCTACCGCGCGGACAGCGGTGAAGAGCTCTGGTCCTTCGATGCCCAGACCGGCATCGTGGCGCCACCGGTGACCTATCGTATTGATGGGGAGCAGTACGTTGCTATCGTTGCCGGCTGGGGTGGCTCTCTCGCCCTCGTTGGCGGCGGTGCATTGAAAGCCGGGGCGATCCCAAATCGCAGCCGACTCATGGTCTTTAAGCTCGGTGGCGAGGAAGCATTGCCCCCGGCGGTGGATGAGCCTCTCGTTATTGACCCGCCACCGATGGTCGCAAATGCGGATTCCGTAGCGCGCGGTCAGAACCACTACCGCAACTACTGCATGTTCTGTCATGGCGACAATGTGATCGGCGGAGGCGCCATTCCAGACCTGCGGGCGTTGACCGAGGAGAAACACGCGCAGTTCCAGGCCGTGGTCCTGGGCGGACTTCACTGGGAAAAAGGTATGACCGGCTTTGGTAGCAAGCTGTCTGTTGAAGACGTCGAAGACATTCGCGCCTTTGTCATTGAGCGCGCTCATTACTGGAAAGGCGTTGCGGAAGCCCAAGCTCAGGCGAGTGCGGCCGTCATGTAGTAACCACGAGCAGTGCGAAGAAAGCTCGGCCTATGCCGGGCTTTTTTTTACCATTTTTAGAGGCAACTATAAGAACCAACTCGTCGAAGCGAAGTCGGGGATGCCTCTTAGCCAGGACTCATTAGCGCTCTATAAGCCAGGCTCTAGACTTCTGCCTTCGCGTCGGCTCGCGTTTCTAGGCTCGCTTCGCAGCAAGGGCGACGCCCATGCCACCACCAATACACAAGGTTGCCAAACCCCGCTTGGCATCCCGTCGCTGCATCTCATGAAGCAGGGTAACGAGTACGCGAGCGCCGGAGGCGCCGATGGGGTGACCAAGGGCAATAGCGCCGCCATGAACGTTCACCTTAGCCGGGTCCCAACCAAGCTCGCGGTTTACGGACAGCGCCTGCGCTGCAAAGGCCTCATTTGCCTCAACAAGGTCGAGATCAGCGATATCCCAACCAGCCCGCTCTAGGGCGCGCCGTGAAGCCGGTATAGGGCCCGTACCCATGATGCTGGGGTCCACACCCGCAGACGCGCAGGCGGCGATGGTCGCCAGTGGGGTAAGACCCAATTCCTCGGCTTTTGAAGCGGTCATCACCAGCACCGCAGCGGCCCCATCGTTAATGCCTGATGCGTTGCCCGCTGTTACGGAGCCCTCCTTCTTGAAGGCCGCACGAAGGCGGGAGAGGCTCTCTGCTGTCGTTCCCGCCCGGGGAAACTCATCGAGCTCGAAGCGGATGGGATCACCTTTGCGTTGAGGAATCTCGACAGGAACGATTTCCGCTTCAAAGACGTTGGTACCCAGTGCGGCTTCGGCTTTCTGCTGCGAGCCCGCTGCGAATTCATCCTGATCCTCGCGACTTATATGGAACTGCTCGGCAATGTTCTCTGCCGTGATCCCCATGTGATAGTCGTTGAACGCATCCGTGAGCCCATCGACGATCATGGTGTCCTTTAGCGCCCAGTCACCCATCTTGTTTCCGGCCCGGGAGCTTGGGAGCACGTGAGGTGCCCCGCTCATGTTTTCCTGACCACCGGCGATTACGATTTCTGCATCACCGGCGAGGATCGCCTGCCGGGCGAGTTGCACCGCTTTAAGTCCACTACCACACACTTTGTTGATGGTCAGCGCCGAGACGGTAACGGGGAGTCCCGCGGCAATCGCCGCCTGTCGCGCGGGATTTTGGCCCGAGCCACCGGTCAGCACCTGACCCATAATGACCTCATCAACGCTGGCTGGTTCGAGGCCGGTTCGCTCGAGAAGACCTGCGATGACCCGGGCACCCAGCGTTGGGGCGGGCACCGACGAAAGAGTGCCACCAAAGGCACCAATAGCGGTTCGACAGGCATCAACAATAACGATGGAATCAGACATGGAGGCTCCCATTCAGTTAATCGGCCGCGCTCGCACGGACCGCAAAATCGAGGGCACATATTTTACGGCATCGAGTGCCCAGGCGGGCCCAAACACAGCAATTGTCTATGGTAAGGCTCGCCGTCGCATGACACAGAGGTTGCCAGCTCTAATAGCTTTGACCGCATAAAAGGCTAAGCCGAGATAGACGCCTTCCTGCTTCATTGCATTGACCAAAAGTGTCGCCAACCACAGAAATTTAATCATTGATAAATATTTAATCAATGATTAAGATTTAACCATGAGTACGCGCGTAGCCAACAAACAGAAGCGCCGGGAACAGATTCTTGAGGGCGCCCGCGCCTTACTGCTCGAGGGGGGCTACGACGCATTCACCACCCGCAAACTTGCCGAGCGCTCCGGTGTTTCTGTACCCACGATCTATAACCTCATTGGCGGCAAAGAGGACGTTCTGTCCGCCCTAATTGCGAGCAGCGAGAGAGAGTTTTGGGATACCGTCGAGTTCCCAAAAAAAGACGACGATCTGGACGCCATAGAATCATTCTTTAATCAATGCGTTGATGTCTCCGTCAGCAAACCAGCAGAGATGGCGTCTTTCGTGTTGGTTGCCGATCGTATTCCTAGCGCCTACGCTTTTCTAGGCTACGAGCATCCCGACCAGCCCGGCGTCGGCGCCCAGTCCGTAGCGTTTACCACCAAGGCCGCGAGCGTGTTCCTCGATGCAGGGTTTCTGACGGGGCGCATCGCCACCGCAACCATGGGCGAACACTTCTTCTCTGTCTATCGAAATCCGCACAGAGACTGGGCCCACGGTGTCATCACTGCAAACGAATTCCGGCGACGCTTCGTGCGCAGCGCCATGCTCGTTATGTGCGCCGATGCCAACGACATCACGCGGCAACAGCTTTTCCGGCGCATCGAGGCGCTCGACACCGCCGCTGAGTCTTCAGCTGAACACGATAAAAACAATGGGAGTCAGTCATGCACTTCTTGAAATTCATCTTCTCTATCGGCCCATTGATCTTCGGGATCGGATTTCTTGCGCCGCTTATCAGCCAGTCTTTTCAGGCTCTGGGGTGGAGCGCTCCATGGGGGTTTTCTACGCTTACCTTTGGCCTTCTCGTGGGCGCAGCGCTGGGCGCTCTAGCAACAGTTAGAGGTCGTTGGGTATGAATATGGATGCTGGGCAACTCGATGCCATGAGTATGGAAGCCCTTCGCGAGCAGGAGCGCCTGATCGCGAGACGGCACCTGAATCACTTTCCCTGGATGACGTTCTCATGGGGAATGGCGAACGTCGTGTGCTGGCTGTTGCTGTGGCCCGCGGTGTTCGCGTGGGGCCTGTCGCTGTGGGTGGCGTTTCCCGTCGCAGTACTCAACCTCATGCTGTTTTACCTCCCCTCTCACGAAGCGCAGCATTCCATCATTGCCAGGCCCGGTGAAAAGCTACGCTGGCTGAACGAGTTCGTTGGCCACGTCTGCTCAGCTCCCCTGGTCATTCCCTATCGGGTACTCCGGGCGACCCATATGGAGCACCACAAGTACGCCAACGATCCGGAGCTCGACCCCGACTACCCCATGCATGCCGAAAGCCCGCTGGGCGCAATCTGGAAGGCCATCCAATGGCGGCAGCCTCGTCCAGACGGCAAACCCCATGCGTATGCCAGGGCGCTCGAGCGCCTCGGTCGCGAAGACCTGATCGCCGAGGCCGCACTCTATGAGTTGGCCTACTACACCTTCCTGTTCGCCATGGCGTGGTCTGGCTTCGCGATTGAGGTTGCCCTTCTTTGGTGGCTACCTCGTCATCTGGCATTCATCTATATCCTTTTTTACCTCGCATGGGCGCCCCACAATCCCGCCATGGAGAGAGGCCGGTACAAAGACACTCGGAGCTTCAAGTCACCGCTGGGCAATATCGGCACCATGGGAATGCAGTTCCATGTCGTTCACCACCTCTATCCACGCATACCTCTTTACCGCACGCCCCAGGCCTACTGGGAACTCTTGCCCATCCTCGAAAAAATGGGTGCGCCCATAGAGGAACTCTCAGCCAGGCCTGACTGAAAGCGAGAAACATTGAGCAAAGGCCGCAAACATTGGCCGACTCGGTGTCGACGCCCTTGGAACTCAATACGCACTGGTGCTCACCAATGGCTCGCGCCAGGATATGTTCGTCGGCGATCCGCCCATCGACGTACCCGCACCCGCCACGGCCTTCCTGCTTCTGGGCGGCTTCGGCTTACTGCGACACAAGAGACGCTAATCAGCAGAGCACCTCACTCTGAGCCCACGTACGGCAGCGATCTTGCTCAAGGACTCAAAACAGGCGACCCTTTGTCGCCGCAGATTCGAGTCCCATAAATAAAAGCGAGGTCTCCACCGTGTACGCTCTCACAAGCTTCCTGAAGTCGAACGTTCGGGCTACTCCAAACGCAACGGCAACTATTCATCTCGATCGCCGGCGGACCTGGGGGGAGATGCAGGAGCGCGTGGCCAGACTGGCCGGGGGCCTGCGCGGCCTTGGCGTCCAGGCCAATGACCGGGTCGCGATGCTGGCCCTAAATTCCGATCGTTACCTGGAATACTATTTTGGGGTGTGGTGGGCCGGTGCGGCCGTCACCCCCATGAATACGCGGTGGTCAGCATCGGAAAATGCCTACGCGCTGCGGGATTCCGGCGCCAAGGTGTTGTTTGTGGATGACGCCTTCGCACCCATGGTTCCCGCCATCACCACAGAGCACGCGCTCTCACACCTGATCTTTGTTGGAGAGGGTGAAACACCGGAAGGCGCCATCTCCTACGAAGACTTCATTGCCTCCAGCGAGGCTTGCGAGGACGCAGAGCGCTCTAATGCAGATCTCGCCGGCCTGTACTATACGGGCGGCACTACGGGCTTTCCCAAGGGCGTTATGCTCTCCCAACAAGCGCTGTGGTTTAACAATCTCGCCGTCGGTTCTAACGCAACATACTCCCAGGGCGATGTGTATCTCCACGCGGGCCCTATGTTCCACCTTGCAGACGGGGCGTTCTCCGGATCGGTCACCACCGCCGCCGCGACGCATGCCTTTTTACCCGCCTTTGAGCCCGTCGCGACCATGAACCTCATCGACGAACTTCAAGTGACTCACGGCCTTTTCGTACCAACTATGCTGGGCATGCTGCTGAACCACCCGGAGTTCGATGCGCAGAAGCTGCGCTCCGTGAAAATGGTGGTTTACGGCGCGTCGCCCATGCCCGAAGGCATCATGAACGCCGCCTTGGAGCACCTCCCTTGGATCGACTGGTTACAGGGCTACGGACAAACCGAGATGGCACCCATCATCACCCTTCTCCCCGCCGAATATCATGTGAACGAGGGGCCCAAAGCAGGCAAGCTCCGATCGGCAGGCCGCGCTGCACCGGGTGTCGAAGTGAAAATCTGTGACGAGACGGGCGACGAGCTACCCAACGGGGAAGTCGGTGAAATCGTCGCTCGTTCGCCGGGATCAATGCTCGGTTACTGGAACAAACCCGAGGCCACGGAATCCACACTTAGGGAAGGCTGGGTGAACACCGGTGACGGCGCTTACCGTGATGACGACGGGTTCATCTTCATCGTCGACCGCCTGAAAGACATGATCGTCACCGGTGGCGAGAATGTGTTCTCGGCAGAGGTTGAGAACGCCGTATCGACCCACCCTGCCGTTCAGGCGGTATCGGTGATTGGTATCCCCTCCGAGCAGTGGGGTGAGGCCGTCCATGCCATCGTGATCCTCGCCGAGGGCGCTGAGGTCACAGAAGAAGAACTCATCGAGCATACTCGTCCGATCATCGCCAACTACAAACGACCCCGCAGCGTGAGCTTCCGCACCGAACCCTTCCCGCTGTCCGGCGCGGGCAAGATCCTCAAGACGGAGCTGCGCAAACCGTTCTGGGACGGACAGGAGCGCGGCGTGAGCTGAGCCTTTCCGGTGGTTGCCCCAAGTTCTGGGGTGAGCTTCTCGAGTCTGGAGCGGGCTCCCTCGTAGCTGGACCCGTTTTTCGTTCAGTCCGACGCACAGTTTCTGCTTCTGGCGGTTCGACGGTGTATGCTGCGCGCCCCAAACTAAAGCCGCTCGATCATCGTATGTTTACTTCAGTCTCGTTTCGCCCTCTGGGCATCCTGTCACTAGCCGCCGTTATCGTCAGCGGATGCAATAACTCTGAGCCAACCATGGAAGAAAGTACCACCGGATCCGAGGATCCCCGTCCGCCCGTCGCCAAGATCGAGAACGTCATCGATACCCATTGGGGCGTTGAGGTGGAAGACCCCTACCGCTACATGGAAGACCCTGAAGATCCTTACGTGCTGGAGTGGTTTCAGGGCCAGGATGCCTACGCCGATGAAACGCTACAGGGCCTGCCTGACCGCGAGGCCTTTTTTGATCGCCTGGTTGAGCTCGACCAGGGCGCCCCCTTTAGCACCATGTCCGTGAAGGAAATGGAGAATGGGGATGTGTTCTACCTGCGCCGCAACGCGGGTGAAAATCTTTCGAAGCTCTATGTGCAACGCAACGACGCTGAAGAGGCGACGCTTCTCGTCGATCCAGAGCGGCTCGGTAGTGATGACGAGGAGCACTACTCCCTGGGCGTGTACCAGCCTTCCTGGGATAGCAATTACCTGGTCTACGGTGTTGCGCAGGGGGGGTCCGAAGAGACGACCTACTACATTATGGATCTCGAAACGGGCCAGATCGTCGATAAGCCCATTGGCAATATCGAGACTGCCTATAACCGTCCTCAGTGGGCACTCGATGGGAAGGGCTTCTACTACAGTCGTCGCCGCGACCTGCCTGAAGACGCACCGGCCACGGAGATCTACAAGCAGACTTCCGTTCGCTTCCACGCGCTGGGCACTGATCCCGCTGACGATCCGGTGGTCGCAGGCTACGGCCTCTCAGACCGGCTACCGCTCCTGGATACGGACTTCCCCAGCATCGTCATTACACCGGGATCGGACTTCGCCGCCTTGAAGGTTAAGCACGGCGACAACAACGAGATTTCCATTTTCTCGGCACCGCGCTCATCGCTGCTGAGTGGCGATGTGCTCTGGTCCAGGATCACAAGCGAACCCGATCTGGTGAAAGACTTCGTGAGCGTCGGCGACGACATCTACCTGATGACCGCCAAAGACGCGCCGCGCTACCAACTGGTGAAGACGTCATTGGGTGAGCCGAGCTTCGCCTCCGCTACGCCCGTGATTCCAGCGGGTGAGACGGTACTGAGCGGCGTTTCCGTCGCGAAAGACTCGGTGTATGTCGATGCCAAAATCGACGGCATCAGCGCTGTCCTTCGCCTGAACGAGGACGATAGCGTCGAGCGACTGGCGGTACCGCGCGATGGTGCGGCCTACATCTCCGCAATCTCGCCCACCGTATCCGGTGTCCGGGTCTTTGAGAGCTCGTGGATCCAGGGCGGTATCCGCTTCAAATACGACCCAGACACAAAAACCTTCACCGACGACGGCCT
The DNA here is from genome assembly GCA_038750875.1 of Pseudomonadota bacterium. GTDB lineage: Bacteria > Pseudomonadota > Gammaproteobacteria > Pseudomonadales > Halieaceae > Congregibacter. The sequence goes on from JBCDGU010000007.1 coordinate 102,449, forward strand.
CACACCCAAGGGCAAGTTCGACGACATGGAAGGCTTTGTGTCTCGCGAGGTTGTGGTGACCTCCCACGATGGCGCCAAAGTCCCACTGTCTATTGTCCATCGCGCCGACCTTAAGCTCGATGGCACCAATCCAACCATTGTCTATGGCTACGGTTCCTACGGGATCTCGATTGACGTGAGTTTCTCCACCATCCGCCTCGCCTGGGTCGAAGCTGGCGGTGTATGGGCGATCGCGCATGTACGCGGTGGCGGCGAGTACGGCAAAGAGTGGCACTACGCGGGCCGCATGGGCAACAAGCCCAACACCTGGAAAGACCTGATCGCGAGTGCTGAGTATCTCGTCGATGAGGGCTATACATCTCCCGAGCACGCTGCTCCCATGGGAGGCTCAGCCGGTGGCATCCTTGTGGGACGCTCCATCACCGAGCGCCCTGATCTGTTTGGCGCGGCCATCATCCAGGTCGGCATGCTCGACGCGATTCGCGCTGAGACCACTACCAATGGTGTTCCGAACATCAAGGAATTTGGCACCGTGACCGAGGAGGACGGCTTTAAGAACCTCCTCGAGATGAGCGCCTACCACCACGTCGAGGAAGACGTCGCCTACCCATCAACGCTGCTGACCCACGGCTACAACGACCCGCGCGTAAACCCGTGGATGTCCGGAAAGATGGCGGCCCGCATGCAGGCGGTTAGCGATGGCAATAACGAAGTGCTGCTGCGTATCGACTTTGATTCAGGTCACGGTATTGGCTCAACCCGGGAGCAGATTCTGGCTCAGTACGCGGATATCTTTGCGTTTCTAAAAGCGGAACTCTCGGACAGAAGCTAGCGTGCGACGGGGTTCGACCCCATGACTTTGAATCAATCGATCAAGCCCAGAGATCCCGCTTCGACCGCTCGGTCGCTTGTTGGCGCTCAGGGCTTATCGCCCAGGTGCGCGGTAGAGGGAAAGAATTTGGCTGAACGCCGACGCAGCGAGGCTCAACGAGATGCGCACGCTCGGCCTCCTATCAGCCGGGACTAAACAAACCACCTACCCCTAGTTGATCATAGAAGCGCGGCCGGCAGTCATAGGCTTCCGCATACTTGTTGAGGTAGAGCCGAGAAGCAGACCGCAGGGTGAGCCAGTCCCTCTGTAGTCGGTCGACGATGATTTCTGGGTTTAGTGACTTATCCTCAAAGTACTTCCGGTTCGACTCAGTATTTGAGGTGCGTCGCGCTGCGTCGATTAAGAGGTTTCTTGCTAGAAACTTTGCGGGACGCGGTTTCGCCGTTTCACCGACGGTTATTTGCCCGGACAGAAGGCCTACCGGGGTAAAAATATCCTCTTCACTCTGCACAAGCACCGGTAGGTCAGCGACGCCAAAAGTCGTTTCCCCACTGTCAAAGGGCAAAGAGGCACGAAACTCCGCGTCTTGCGGTACGTAAAACTCGGCGCCGACTATTGGCTGAGGTGTTCCAACGCCCTCCAGAAAACGAATGTCTTTCGGTACGGACCGCCTCTGATCAAAGCGAAGCGGCAGGAGTGTCGCATCACCAGCTACCCTCACAGCGGCAAAATGGGCGCCTGGGATCAGGTCGTCGGACTTTGCCGAGAAACTGATACTCACCGACCCACCGCTACTGCTCATCGAACCGCTGGTGTTTGATGGATCCTTACGATCCATTTTCCACAGATAAGGATACGCCGGATCGGACAAGCAAATGGTTTCACCCCCGTTCCAGTGAAGCTGAACGGAGACAAGGGCGAGTAGGGAAACCACGCTACTTGCTATGGCGACCTTTTGACCGAACTTTGCATAGACGGCCGCCAAAATACAGATTAGAAAAAATAGCACTAGCAGGACCAGCCAGTACCAATAGAGCAAAAGAGCACCCGCTATACACCCTAAGAAAATGTATCGCTTTTTTCGTCGCGGCTTGTTCGCTGCATCTGTCACGGTGGGTGCTCGTGTGATTTGAAGTTCACCGATGCTATCGAAGACCGCCGCGCTAACGAATCCTACAAATTGATGAAAACGTCGATGAAAGGGCACGAATTACTCTGCTCCCTGCGGTTTCGCTTCAACTGACAACCGCTGCACTGGAAGGCTGCAGTACCTGTGTCTCTTGACGCACCGCTGACAGACGAAGAGAGTCTTTTCAAGCTATTGTGAATTGCCCGTCTGTCAGCGAACAATTAGCGAAAGTTCACCGGTCAATTGATCGGGTTCCATAAAAGGCTGACAAGCCAACCAAGAATACAAATAAGGAATCAATCAAAGTGGATTTAGGAAGGGACTTACTCGAAGCTGTTGGGCCATTGGATTTTGACCCAGAAGAGGTGAGATCACGTTTCGCAGCAGCGCGAGACAAACGTTTACGTCAGGACGGCAATGATCAGTTCATTGAAGTTACGGCCGAGTTCTCCAACTATAAGGACGACCCGTACATCGAATCACCCCTGACCAGGGATTCGCTGGATGACACCGTAGAGGTAGCCATCATTGGCGGTGGTTTCGGCGGCTTGCTCATGGGGGGAGAGCTTAAAAAGGCGGGGATCGATAATGTGCGAGTTATCGAGCAAGGGGGCGATTTTGGCGGCACCTGGTATTGGAATCGATACCCCGGTGCGATGTGCGATGTCGAGTCCTACATCTATCTACCGCTGCTGGAAGAGCTAGCTTACCTCCCCAAGAAAAAGTACTCCTTCGGGCCAGAGATACTCGAACACAGCCGTCGTCTAGCCCGGCATTTCGGCCTTTACGAGAACGCCTGCCTGCAGACCTCAGTGACTGCGCTGCGCTGGATAGGCGAAGAGGGCTTGTGGCAGATAACGACGAATCGCGATGACGACATGAGAGCGCGATATGTCGTGATGGCAAACGGCCCGCTTAACCGGCCAAAACTACCTGCAATTTTGGGGATTAACGAGTTTGGCGGTCACAGCTTCCATACAAGCCGCTGGGACTACGCCTACACCGGCGGCGACTCAACAGGAGGCCTGGACGGACTCAGCGATAAACGTGTCGCGGTTATCGGTACCGGTGCCACTGCCATTCAGTGCGTTCCCCATCTCGGTGAGTGGGCGAAGGAGCTGTACGTCTTTCAACGAACGCCTTCTATGGTCAACCCTCGCAACAATCGTGATACAGATTCGGAGCTGGCCGAGGAATTGCTCGCGGAGCCACAGTGGCAACAAAAACGGATGGACAACTTTCAGAGCAATATGGAAGGCGCCGCCCCCGCTACGGACGCGGTAAACGACGGCTGGACTGAGCTTGCGGCGCGGGTAACTCCTGCCGCCGTTATCAATATGACGGAACAGCTAGGGCGCGAACTCTCGCTTGAGGAAGCCATGTGGCTCGTCGAAGTGGAGGACTTCAAGAAAATGCATGAAGTCTACGATCGTGTAGACGACATTCTGGACGATCGGGAGCTGGCGCAAAGCCTCAAGCCCGATTTTCGTTCGATGTGTAAGCGACCGTGCTTTCACGACGAATATCTGCAGACCTTCAATCGGGACAACGTCACTTTGGTCGACACGCAAGGCCAGGGCGTGCACGAATTCTTAACGAACGGAGTACGCGTCGGCGAGCGGGTCTACGAGGTCGACTGCGTTATTTTCGCCACCGGCTTTGAAGTTGGCACAGGTTTTTCTCGTCGCTGTGGTTATCCGATTGTCGGTAGCGAAGGTTTGTCTCTGAGCGAGTATTGGGACGAGGAGCGCGCCACCTTTCAAAGCTACATGGTGAGTCGATTTCCGAACTTGTTTAACCTCGCTATCGGTCAAAATGGCGTCACGCCGAATCAGACTCATTCCCTCGCCGAGGGGGCAAAACACGTTACCCATATCATTCAAGAAGCGACCGCCAGAGGCCGCAAGACCGTAGAGCCGACGCAGGAGGCGCAGGACAAATACACGGAAGCGTTCAATGCGGCAATCGATCCACTCCAAGTCGAGTTTTTTGCCGCTTGCACGCCGGGCTATCTGAACAACGAAGGCAGCGCTGAGAATTTTTCAGTCGCCACGGAAAGCTATGGGCCCGGCGCGCATCAGTTTTTTCAAGAGTTGGCTGCTTGGCGCGAGACAGGCTTATTTCAAGGCCTTGAGTTCAGCTAGCGGGAAACTTCTGGCGCGTGATCATTGTGAGGTAGGGCTCTATGGGCAATCTAATTTGAAGAGCCGGAGCGGGAAAGGGGCCTATAGGCCGGCGATTGAGCTATTTTGCGAGGCTTTGGTTTAGGATACGCAGCAGTTCACACTAACGTCACACTAAGGTCACAACCAACCAGGTCCCTAAACATGAAACAGTTCGTACTCAGCATACTAATGATGTTAGTCGCCAGCTCTCCATGGGCGGTCGACCAGGGTGACGTAGCGCCTGCCTGGAGCGGCACCGATTTGATCAGCGGGGAAACCGTGGAGTTCCCCGCAGTACTCGATGGAAAGCCTGCGGTTGTCCTGTTTTGGGCAACCTGGTGTCCCTACTGCAAAGCGTTTATGCCGCGCGCCGCCGAAATTCAGGCCGAGTATGCTGATGCCGGCGTGCAGATCATTAGTTTGAATCATAAGGAACGTGGCTATGGTGACCCGGCGGCTTATGCGAAGTCGCTCGGGTTTCCAATGGTTGCGATTGCCGACGCGGACGCGATTGGAGACGCTTGGCGCATAGACTTTATCCCGGGACTTCTAGTTGTTGATGGCGATGGCAACGTTGTTTACCGACGCCGCAGTACCGACTTGCCGGCGGGTAAGAAGGTCTCCGAGATATGGGCGAGCGAAGTGCGTGCGGTGTTGGATACGCTGCAGTAGAGATCGATTCGAGAGAATCACACCGATTGCCACACACGGAGTTGGCATCTCTGGGGCTAAGTTGCTACTCGATGCAACAGCCCCGTCTGGTGCCGGGTGACGGCGAGTGACTGCCACTTACACCAATGAAGATGCGGCGATTTCATCCAAACCGCTCAATAGCTCACGTAATTCCGCAAACGGCGTGGGGCGGCTGTATAAGAAGCCTTAGAAGCGTCGACACCCGGCATCAACCCGAACTGGTGGATGTCATCAGTCTCAACGCCCTCGGCGATAACCTCAAAGTCTAGCGATGCCGCCATGGAAATAATGGCGCGGATTCTCCTGCCCTCTTATCCGTAAACCAGTATGAAGTCCTCTAGTTTTTGCCCAGCTACGTCGTTTGAATCGGCAACCTCGCCCGGAAAAATTATTAGCTGGGTCGCTGCATTAAGGCGACGCGTTGCTGGTCGCTAACCTGCGTATTTGCTACCGTTCCTGCTGCATTTATAGGGATGCGCGATGAGCTTTTTTGGCGAACTTCACCGACGTAACGTTGTGCGTGTAGCCGTAGCCTATTTGGTTACGGCTTGGCTGGTATTGCAAGTAGCCGATGTTGTCATGGAGAACATCGGCGCCCCTCCCTGGGTGATGCAGGCGCTGATGTTCTTAATCGGTGTCGGGCTTATCGCGGCACTCATTTTCGCTTGGGTTTTCGAGCTCACTCCAGATGGCCTCAAGCTCGAAAACGAAGTTGCGGAGGGGGCGTCTGTCGTAGGCCAAACACGCCGCAAGCTGGACATCGTGATTATGGGTCTCTTGGTGATCGCTGTGGCCTACCTGTTCTGGGATGGCCAGATGCGCAAATCGAATGAGCCTTCAACGGCGTCATCAAGCCAATCAGCGACGAACGAGAAACTGGCGGAGTTGTCGAAACTCGGCACCCCGACGGCGCCTGACGCGTCGGTAGACAAAGACACATCAATCGCTGTTCTCCCCTTCGTTAATCTATCCTCCGATCCCGAACAGGAATTCTTCTCCGACGGCATCTCGGAAGAATTGCTCAACGTGCTGGCACAGATACCCACACTGCGTGTCGCGGCGCGCACGTCCTCATTCCAGTTTAAGGGTGACAATCGCGATATCAGCGAGATCGCCGAGTTACTGAAAGTGAATCACGTGCTGGAAGGCTCGGTGCGCAAGGCAGGATCACGCCTGCGCATCACTGCACAGTTGATCGCGGCAGAGGATGGCTACCATCTGTGGTCAGAAACCTACGACCGCGAGCTGGAAGACGTATTCGCCATTCAGGATGAAATATCGCTAGCGATTGCCGATGCGCTGCGCACGGAACTAGATCTGACCCCGACGGGGAGAGCCCTCACTGCACGCGATACCACCAATACGCCGGCGTATGAAGCATTTCTCAAAGGTCGTGGTCTCATCAACCAGCGTGGTCGCGACGGCGTTACCGCCGGAGTTCGGGAGCTGGAACGGTCCATTCTCCTCGACCCCACCTACGCGCCGGCGCGAGCACAACTTGCCATTGGCATCGCGCTGCTAACCGCATCTTCCGGTACTTACGGCGACTTAACCCTGGCCGAAGTTAACGCCCGAGCGGGAGAGCAGATCGCAGCAGCAGAGGCGCTGGATGATGACTTTGCTGAGTTATGGGCAGCGCGGGCGGTATTGGCTAGGGTCAATCAAAAGCCCGCTGAGTCTCTCGAGTACTCCGATCGCGCCCTGGCCCTTCGACCGAACTATGCCGACGCTCTGAATTGGCGCGTAAATGCCTTACAGGAGTTGGGGGACCCAATTCTCAGCCTGGAAGCAAAGGAACGCCTGCTGGATATTGACCCACTCAGTATCATCGGACGATTGAATGCGGTAGGGGCCATCTCTTTTCAAGAGCCTGAGCGAGCGACCTCTATCGCTCGCTCCATCGCTCCTCAATCTCCCTGGGCGAGCCACGTCGCGCTTTCGCGGGTGTATCGCAATACCGGCCGGGCACGCCCACAGGTTGAGGAGTTGCTGCTGGCATATGCGTTGAGTCCCTCCGATCTGTTGGTGAACTTTGATCTGGCGTTTGCCTATGTCGAGGCGCAGCTGACCGAGGAGGCCATGCGGCTGTCCCATACAGTCAGACCTTATATCCCCCTTGCCGTAGGGAAGTTCAAGGAGGCGGAATCGGCGCTCAGGACGCAGCACCTGGCTGATCCAGAGAATCTGGAAACACTGAGTGCCCTAGCCGAGTCCCTCTACTATCAGGGCCGCTTTGAGGAAGCCGCGGAGCTCTGGCAGGACACTCTCATCGATACTTTGCACGGCCCCATGGTGTACTCGAACGGTGGAAACATAACGAGCTTGGAATTCGCGCACTGCTTGCAGCTAACGGGCAATATTGATTTGGCGGAGGAGCTCATTGCATCGGTGGATAAATTCTATGAGCAAACAGCCAGCCTCGGAGCACAACATCGCTACTGGGCCTTTTCAATGGCGATTCTCAACTTGCTGAAGGGCAACTCCGAGCAAGCCTTATCTCATCTGCAACGAGCGGACGAACTGGGCCTCAGAGCGACATTTCTGAGAAATGAATCGCTGCATCTCCTTTCCCCACTGCGGGAAAGGCCTGATTTTCAGGTGATATTGGAGAACGCTCAGCATCGCTCACAAAAGGATCGTGAAGAGGTCCTTGATCTGATCTGTAATAACAACCCGATACCAAATCATTGGCGTCCACTGGATTCAAGTTGCAACCGCTCTTGAGGACTTTCCTGAGACTAGGGTTCGTTCGATGTCAAAAGTAAGCCGATAAAGGCTAACTTACAGGCCGGCGCGGCGACTGGATGGTGGTTTTCGAAAAAATGGTGGGCCGTGCTGGGTTCGAACCAGCGACCAATTGGTTAAAAGCCAACTGCTCTACCGACTGAGCTAACGGCCCGGAAGGGACGGCGCATAATACGGATTTGACCGTAAAACTCAAGGGGATATCGTACTTAACTACCCAACCCGGCGGCGGCTTATGCCGCGGCCTCTGAGTGGCTGAACAAGGCCCGGGGATCAGTCGCCAAAAACCGCCCAGCACTCCACTTCGACACGAGCTCCCAGAGCAAGACCGACGGTGCCAAAGGCACTTCGCGCCGGATAAGGCGCTTCGAAAAACTCCCGATAGACCGCGTTGAAAGCAGGCCATTCGCCAATATCGGCGAGCATTACCGTGCACTTGGCAACATCATCTAAGTTCAAATTATTTGCCACAAGAACGGCGCGGATGTTTTCGAGGGTTTGCTTCGCTTCCGCTCTGATGCCACCGTCAACAAGCTCCGAAGAGCCGGGGCTAGTACCAATTTGGCCCGACAGGTAGAGCATGTCACCCACACGTACCGCCTCCGAAAACGGATAGTCTCCGGCAAGGGCGCCACTCTTGTTAAGGAACTCTAATTCGGCGCCCATGGCCGCGGAAACAAAGAAAAAACCAACTATCCCATAGACCACCCGCAGGGCTTTCATAACGCTCTCTCCAAGATCACTCAGCTAACAAAAGTCTATTCACTCAGGGCTTTTCCCGATAGCGACGGTGCCCCGTTTAAGCTCGCGAGACATAGTGCGTTGGATCGGGAAGCCCCGCCTGCTCAAACCCTTCCCTGCGCAAACGACAGGCATCGCAGCGTCCACAGGCCAAACCATCGTCCGTGGCCTGATAGCAGGAGACCGTTTGCGCATAGTCCACGCCCAGCTTGGCGCCGAGCTTAACAATATCGTTCTTGCCCAGTTCCATCAGGGGAGTATGGATCGTGTAGGCGCCACCCTCCACGCCGACCCTGGTCGCCACATTGGCAAGGCTGGTGAAGGCGTCGATAAACGCGGGGCGGCAATCTGGATAACCGGAGTAATCCACCGCATTCACACCGATGAAGATGTCCTGCGCCCCCAGTACTTCGGCCCAGCCGAGGGCAATGGAGAGGAAGACGGTGTTGCGAGCAGGCACGTAGGTGACGGGAATGCCCTCCGTTTCCTCCTCAGGTACTGCAATCGCATCATCCGTTAACGCCGACCCGCCAATACTGTCGAGATTTAGCGTCACCACCTTGTGTTCGACGTCGCCGTAGTTGCCGGACACGCGTTCGGCGGCCGCGAGCTCCGCGCGGTGGCGCTGGCCATAATCGAAACTGACTGTATAGCAGGTGTAACCCTGTTCCTTGGCGAGGGCCAGCACGGTCGTGGAATCCAGCCCACCGGAGACCAGGATCACTGCTTTCTTTTGTTCCGTCATGGGTGCGCTGCGCCTTGTCAGTGACCGGGTTCGTCATTCCACAAAAGCTTGTGGAGCTGAAGCTGGAGGCGAACGTGAAGCCGATCTTCGAGGATCCATTCAGCCAGCGTGATCGCATCGAGCTCGCCGTGACTGGGTGAGAACAGAACATCAGACACACGCTCACCGAGCCGATACTCATCGAGCTTGAAGCGGGCCCACTCGTAGTCTCCGCGATCACAGATTACGAACTTCACCTGATCATGGGGATTAAGATGCGCAAGGTTTTCGTAGAGGTTCCGGTGAGCCTCTCCCGATGCCGGCGTCTTCAGATCCAACACTTTCACGACACGCGAGTCCACGTGCTCCACAGGCATAGCCCCGCTCGTTTCCAGGGAGACTTCATAGCCACGATCACAGAGAGATGCCAGCAGGGGAATGCAATTGGGCTGAGCCAAAGGCTCTCCACCGGTCACGGTCACGCAGGGGGGTGCATAGCCATCGACTTCTGCAAGAATACTCTCAAAGCTTCGCTGCTCACCGCCGTTAAAGGCGTACTCCGTGTCGCAGTACACGCAGCGCAGGGGGCAGCCGGTTAAGCGCACGAAAACCGTGGGCAAGCCCACAGTGCGAGCCTCGCCCTGAAGCGAGTAAAAGATTTCCGTAATCCGCAGCGTTTGGGAGTCAGCCGCGGTGGACGCTGTAGCGGTCGCACCCACGGCTAGGGCTACAAGTTTTGGTCTATGAAGTCGCCCGCCAGACGCGCGGCGGAGCTGTCGGGGTACTCGCTTAACACGCGATCGAGATATTCGCGGGAACGAACGCTATTGCCCTTGATGAAGTGCACGCGGCCCAGCTTATACAGCGCGTCGGGCACCTTCGGATTTTCGGGATACTCATTCAGCAGCAGCATGAAGCTCTGCCGCGCTGCCTCCGCATCCGCTGGATCAATCACCAGATAGAGCTCCCCCAACCAGTAATGCGCATTGGGTGCGTAGCGGCCGCCCGGATAGTTCTGCAGAAATGTTGAGAAGGCTTGTATCGCCGAGTCAAACTCCTGGCCTCTCACCAAAGCGTAGGCCGCCCGATAGGCATCGCCCTCACCCGGCTGCTCGGCAACCTGGGGAGCCCCCGAGCCCGCAACCGGTGCGGGATCGATCGCGGCAGCCCCCGTGCCGCCAGAGCCCGCGACCGCAGCACCACCGGCTGCAGCACTACCGCCGCCGCTCGCCAAACGGCGGTCGATATCCATGTAGCGCTCAAGGCTTTGCTCCTTCAGCTGGCGCAACTCATAGGCTTGCTGCTCAACGATGCCGTTGAGACGCATCACCTCTTGCTGGAGCTGCTGAACCTGATTGAACAGGCCACCGATATTGTCAGAGGCGGTTGCCGCGGGCGGTGGAAGGGTTTGCGTGACCGCACCAGAGGGCGCATTGCCAACGCCATAGCTGACCGCACCGCTACTCGTTGACGCCGGACCCTGAGCGGCGCGTCGCTCAGCCTCGACATCAATGTAGTTCTGGGCTGTCGCTGACATTACCAGCGTCAAGAACGACATCGGGCCGACCCAGAGGGCCGGCCCGATGAGGGATTTCACGAATTTGGCTCTCGCCATAAGGTATTACTTGAGCTCGACGCGTCGGTTCTGGGACCAGTTGCTCTCACCGCTGCCATAGGCAACCGGCTGCTCTTCACCGTAGCTCACAGTTTCGATGCGATAGCTGGCAACACCGTTGACCACCATGTAGTCACGAACCGCATTGGCACGTCGCTCACCAAGGGCCATATTGTAGTCGCGGGTTCCGCGTTCGTCGGTGTGGCCGTCGAGGCGAACGCTGCGGTCGTTGGTCTTCAGCAGCGCAACGTGCGCATCAAGAGCGGCTTGCGCATCAGCAGTCAGCGTAGCGCTGTCGAATTCGAAGTAGAAGACGGTGCCGACGGCCATTGCGCCGTCCTCCAGCATGCGCTGCATTTCAGCGGCTTTTTCAGCGGCCATACGCTCTTCTTCGCGAGCAGCGGCTTCAGCAGCAGCGGCTTCCGCTTCGGCAGCGGCAGCAGCAGCGGCGGCTTCGTCGTCTTTAGTGTTGCCGGAACAGGCCACCAGGAATGCGGCGGTGAACAGCAGAGTGAGCGTTTTGCCGGCTACTGAGATGTGCTTCATGACGTGTTTCCTTTGAATGATCGTCGTGCTGGATCGTGTTATCTAGCGTCGGTTGTATTGGCGGTTTTTAGGGACTGGTTGCAACCGGGTGGCCGCTGCTCAGTCGCACAAATTTAGGGTTTCATGTTGGGGGCCCCATGTAAGGGGACCAAGCTGGTTCTCGCACATCGCCACTGCGTGCCGGAAGTCGAAATTTGACCCCCCCATCGACTGACACAGCGGAGAGAATACCTCGGTCGCCGTACTTCGTGGCGTACAATACCACGGAACCATTGGGTGCGATACTTGGGCTTTCATCCAGATCCGTGTTGGTGAGTACTTGCAGCCGATCGGTGACCAGATCATGGATTGCGATCTGGAATTGCCCGTCTCGCTGGTGCACCAGCACAACATTTCGACCGTCTTGGGCGACCCGCGCACGGGCGTTATAGGACCCTTCGAACGTCACCCGCTCCGTCAGGCCGCTGCGCAGGTCATAGCGATAAATCTGTGGCCGACCACCCCGGTCCGATGTGAACAGGAAGGAATTGCCATTCGGCATCCAGCTGGGCTCCGTATCGATGGCGTAATGGCGGGTTACGCGAGTGAGCCTGCGGCTGGACAGATCCATCAGATAGATGTCGGGGGAGCCGTCCTTCGAGAGCACCATGGCGAGCGTATTGCCATCGGGAGACCAGGCCGGCGAGCTGTTCAGGCCGCGGAAATTGGTGAGCTGCTCCCGCTCACCCGTGGCCAGCACCTGCCGAAAAATGGCCGGACGCCCAGTTTCAAAGGACACGTAGGCCACCTGAGTGCCATCGGGGGACCAGGTGGGAGACACGATGGGCTCACGAGACTCCAGCAGTACGATGGGCCGAGCGCCGTCGGAGTCGGCCAGCGTCAGGCGGTAGTAGTCCTTGCCCGTCGGGTTTCGAGTCACGCTCACGTAGAGCAGGCGCGTTGCAAAGGCGCCGCGAATACCCGTGAGCTTTTCGTACACCGCATCCGACACGCGATGAGCCAGCATGCGGGCCTCACCCGCTGGGCCCGCGAAGTCGCCCTCAGCAATGCGGGCCTGTCGGAGCACATCGTAGAGCTCAAAGTGCACGGACAGTTGATCTCCGGTACCCGAGACACCTCCGATGAGTACGTACTCCGAAGAAATCGCCCGCCAATCGCGATAGAAGAGCTCTTCTTCCCGGGTGGGGAAGCCCAGCATGTCAGCGCGGTCGATGGGATCAAACTGACCGGAGCGCGTGAAGTCGTCCTGCACCACCTGCGCCACATCGTCCGGCGCCGTACCCTCCCCCTGCCATGCAAACGGCACCACGGCGATGGGTGTGGGATCGTCCACGCCCTGGGTAATTTCAATAACGAGCTGGGCCTGAGCCAGCGGTGATATCAGCAGTAAAGCTAGAAGCAGTCGCGCCATCAGTAGCGAAGATCCTCAGGTCTGAATAAAAGCTGGAAGCGCCGGAAGGTCTTTTCAAACTCCCGGCTGGGTAAGTTGCTGAGCTCAGGGAAGCTGCCCGCCTTTTCCACCGCGTTGATGGCCGAGCGATCGAAAGCCGTGCTGCCGCTGGAGCGCACCACGCTCACGGACACGATCTCTCCCGTGGGCACGAGCTGAATGGCAAGCAGGGCTTCCATGCCGTTTCGGGCACTTGGTGGTCGGCTCCAATAGTTCACGACCGTGTCGCGAATGAGCGCAGCGTAGCTGGCTGACATCTCCTCAGCCGTCACGGCGACTTCGATGGAGTCCTCCGCATCGAGGGCCGCTGCGAGCTCCGCCCGGGATATAGCAGCCAGTTCTTCCGCACTGATGCGCGGCTTGGACTCCGGTTTCGCAGGGGCTTTGGCCGGTGCCTTCGTTGCGGGAGCAGCCTTCTTGGGCTCACTCGCGGTGCTGGCCGTTGTCGGTGCGGGTGCGGTCTTCGTCGCCGGCGCGGGCTTGTTGGCCGAGGGCTTTGCTTTCGGCGGGGAAGCTTTGCGGGTCTTCTTCTTGGGTTTCAGGGATTCAGCGCTGATGAGCGTCGCATTGATGGCCGAGGGTGGTAGTACGCGCGCCTCGATGGTGCGCGCTTCCGATGATGGCTGCCACCGCACCACCATCACGCCAACAATCGCCAGATGCAGCAGGAGCGTTGCCCCCAAAGGCAGCAACGTCAGCTGACCGAGAGCATACCAGTCTCGCATCAGGGAGAATCCTCTGTAACGAGGCCTACGCCCGGTGCTCCGGCCTCCTGAAGCGCGGCCATCAACGTGACCACCTCCCCGTAAGGTACAGCCTTATCACCCCAAACCAGCACGGGCTTATCCGGGGTGCGGCGAATAACCGCGCCGACCCGCTGTTGCACCGTTGCCAGAGAGAGCACCTGATCTTCCTGAGCACCCAGGTTCAGAAAAAGCTGGCCCTGGGCATTGATGGAGACGATAACGGGCTCGCTGTCTTGATTGTCGACAGGCTCTGTATTTGCTTTTGGGAGATCGACTTTCACACCCTGCATTAGCATGGGCGCCGTCACCATAAAGATGATGAGCAGCACCAGCATCACGTCGATGTAGGGAACGACGTTGATCTCCGCCATGGGACGAAAGCGAGCACGCTGGCGCATTAGCTCTGGGATCCCCGACGCTTGGACTGCAGTGCATAGGCCTGACGCCCCAGGATGCTCGAGAACTCGTCCACAAAGGTGTCATAGCGCTTACCGAACACGTCTACGCGAGCGGTGAAGCGGTTGTACGCCATGACCGCAGGGATAGCAGCGAAGAGCCCCATGGCCGTGGCCACCAGAGCTTCCGAAATACCGGGCGCGACCGTCGCCAGCGTCGCCTGGGAGGTGTTCGCCAGACCGCGAAACGAATGCATAATCCCCCAGACGGTGCCAAACAGACCGACGTAAGGGCTGGTTGAGCCAACCGTAGCCAGAAACGGCAGATGCTTCTCCAACCGTTCCTCCTCACGAAGCATGGCCACGCGCATGGCGCGACGGGCACCCTCCAGCAATGCCTCGGCATCGACATCTGGCTGCTGGGCCAAGCGGGAAAACTCTTTGAAGCCCGCACGGAACACGCCTTCCATACCGATGATCAACTCACCATCAGCGGCGCGCTCGTTTCCTTCGCGATAGATCTGGGCCAGATCGACGCCTGACCAGAAATGCTCCTCGAAATCGAGCATCTCAGCGCTGGCACTGCGGAAGTAAAGAAAACGCTGAACGATCATGAACCAGGAGGTTACTGAGGCCAGCAGAAGGAGAGCCATCACGAACTTCACCACCGGACCGGCTTGAAGTACGAGATCGATCAGGCTGAGTTGTTCGTCCAAGTCAGTCTCCGGAAGGGTTGGGCTACACGATGCTCAAAAGCACTTTCGTGAAAGGGTTTTCATGCCGAGGACGTATTGCCCAGCGCGGCGCGCAGTGTATCAAGCATGGCTTTGGGGATGCGACGGGGTGCGAGCGATTCGGGACTCACACAAGCCAGGGAAACCGTCGCCTCCACGAGCACATCGGCGCCTCGCAGCACCCGCTGAGACAGTTCCATGGATGCGCCGCCGACTTTGAGTAACCGAGCCGTGGCGGAGACCTCGTCATCGAGCCGTGCGGGCATGGAATAGTTCACGGAAACGCCGTTTACGACAAACATGAGCTCCTCGGAAAAAATGGCGAGGCGCCCCATGCCGAGTTCGCGCATAAACTCTGTGCGCGCCCGTTCCATGTACTTCAGGTAATTCACGTAGTAGACGATGCCGCCCGCGTCCGTATCTTCGATGTAGACCCGCAGGGGCAGGGAAAATTCCGTGCTGTCGCTCATGGCGCGATTACACCGTACTCGGCGCAGAAAAGGCAGACCTAATCGACCCGAAGGTAGAAATTTCTGATGGGGAATCGAGACTCTTTAAAAATCAGCCCTCGTCGGGCAAGGGCAATTCGCCTTGATGGTTGCTCTCGCTCACCACCGCACCGGCGGGCTCCCGGCCGAAGTGCTGATAAGCGAACTTTGTGACCATGCGCCCACGCGGTGTGCGAAGGATGTAGCCCTGCTGAATCAGAAAGGGCTCGATGACATCTTCAATGGTGCCCCGCTCCTCGGAGAGCGCGGCGGCGAGACTGTCGACACCCACGGGCCCACCATCGAACTTATCGATCATGGTGAGCAGTAAACGACGGTCAAGATGATCGAAGCCACTGCCATCGACACTAAGCAGGTCAAGAGCACGATCTGCGACGTCTGCGTTAACCGCACCATCGGCTTTCACTTCAGCGTAGTCGCGAACCCGTCGGAGAAGTCGGTTCGCGATACGCGGCGTGCCCCGCGACCGGCGGGCGATTTCCCGTGCTCCCGCGTCATCCATGGGGATGCCGAGAATGCGCGCCGAGCGTCCTACGATGCTGGATAGGTCATCGACGTTGTAGAACTCAAGGCGCTGGACAATGCCGAAGCGGTCCCGCAGTGGTGATGTGAGCAAGCCAGCGCGAGTCGTCGCACCAATGAGCGTAAACGGCGGCAGATCCAACTTGATGGACCGTGCGGCAGGGCCTTCACCGATCATGATGTCGAGTTGGTAGTCCTCCATCGCCGGATAGAGCACTTCTTCCACATAAGGGCTCAAGCGATGAATCTCATCGATGAAGAGCACATCGCCGGGTTCCAGATTGGTCATCAGGGCCGCGATATCACCCGCCTTTTCAAGCACGGGTCCAGAGGTCGTCTTGAGGGATACCTCCATCTCATTGGCGATAATGGAGGCCAGTGTCGTCTTACCGAGCCCGGGAGGGCCGAAGATCAAGGTGTGGTCGAGGGGCTCTCCACGGCCCTTGGCCGCGGCGAGAAAGATCTCCATTTGCTCGCGCACCGCGCTCTGACCGACGTATTCATCCAGCCGCTTGGGCCGGACAGCGCGGTCCTGGGCCTCTTCGCTGTTGCCGGTCGCCTCGGGGTCGATCAGGCGATCTGTTTCGATCATCGGTGACGCCTCCTCTTAGCTGCGCACTGTGGAGCGCAGCGCGAGACGAATCAACTCTTCGGAGTCCTGTATCTCTTCGCTGTCGACGGCGGCCACCAGCTTGGCCGCTTCCGTCGGCTTGTAGCCGAGGGCGACGAGGGCATCTTCCGCATCACTGAGCTTGTTGCTGACCACCGCCGGCGCCGCGGTGCTGCCGGCGGGAGCGACGGACTCCAGCCAATCAGAGAGCTTGTCGCGCATCTCGATAATGAGGCGCTCGGCAGTCTTCTTGCCGACGCCGGGAAGTGCGACCAGGGACGTGAGATCCCCCGACTGCACTGTGCGTGCGAAGCTGTCACTGTCCATGCCCGACATAATGGTCAGGGCGAGTTTCGGCCCCACGCCATTGACTTTGATGAGGTGGCGAAACAGCTCACGGTCACGGAGGGTGCTGAAGCCATAAAGCGTATGGGCGTCTTCGCGCACTGCGTGATGAGTGACCAGCGTCGCGATCTCACCCGTCGCCGGCAGCTGGAACAGCGTGGTCATGGGCACCTGCAGTTCATAGCCGACGCCGGAAACGTCGATAAGGATCTGGGGCGGGTGCTTTTCCAGCAGTACGCCGGAGATACGACCAATCATTAGTAAATCACCTTAAAAATTGTCACCGCAGCCTGCGTCGCCGGATCGACGTGGCGCCGACCACCCGCACAAGACCCTGCCGCGTATGGGCATGGCATAGAGCTGCAGCCAAAGCGTCGGCGGCATCCTCCTGGGGCGTCGCGCCCAGACCCAGAAGTACGCGCACCATGTGCTGCACCTGGCTTTTGTCGGCAGCCCCGGTGCCAACAACGGACTGCTTGATCTGCCGCGCTGAGTACTCGCTGACCTCCATGCCACGGGTCACGCAGGGCACGATGGCCGCCCCGCGGGCCTGACCCAGTTTCAGCGCCGCATCAGCACTCTTGGCGAGGAATACCTGCTCAACCGACAGCTCCGTCGGCCCATGAAGCTCAACCAGCTCTTCAACGCTCTCTGCAATGATTTTCAGTCGCTCAGGAAGGCTGGCACGTGGCAGGCGAATCACGCCACTGGTGAGGTAGCTGTGCTTGCCATTCAGGGTGCTGATGATTCCGAAACCGGTTTTCTGGGAACCCGGATCGATGCCTAGGATGACCGCCATAAGGTATTCCGACGCGGGCGCTGATCGTTATGCCAATAGTATGTATAAATATACAGCATTGCCAGTCACCTAGACTGGGACCTGACTGCCATGACGCTCAAGAGATCGACCGGTGGTTCGGGAGAAACCTGGTGGCGGTTCGAATGAAGTTCACGGGAAATCGGATCGCTGTATTCGGGAAGCCTCGCCGGTGTTCAGACGAGGCTTGGCCGGATACTCGGCAAGCTGCCGGGGGAAAATCCTAGGAGAACCCCTGGGAGAACCCCTGGGAGAGCCCCTAGGAAAGCTGGGCAATCACCTCGTCGGGAATATCGACGTTGGAATAGACGTTCTGCACGTCATCCAGGTCTTCCAGGGCGTCAATCAGCCCCATCACACTCTCGGCCCCGCTCGCATCTACGGGAACGGTCGTGGAAGCCACCATTGTCACTCCGCCGTTTTCCGGCGTCAGCCCTGCCGCCTCCATGGCATCCTTCACCGCGGTGAAATCTTCCCAGGCGGTCGTGACCTCGATAGAGCCGTCGTCGGCCGTGACTACGTCTTCCGCACCCGCTTCGAGCGCCGCGTCCATCACCTGCTCTTCGTCAGCGCCGGGGGCAAAGGTGAGCTGACCCACGCGACTGAAGAGATACGCGACAGAACCATCGGTGCCCAGGTTTCCGCCCCGCTTACTGAAGGCGTGGCGTACCTCGGCAACGGTTCGGTTGCGATTGTTGGTCATGGCCTCAACAAGAACAGCGATGCCGCCTGAGGCATAGCCCTCGTAGGTGAGTTCCTCAACATCGTCTTCTTCGCCGGTGCCAGCACCCCGCGCGATAGCGCGGTCGATGGTGTCGCGGGTCATGTTTGAACCCAGCGCTTTATCGACGGCAGCACGCAGTCGTGGATTGTCTTCCACCGCGGGACCGCCCTGCTTGGCGGCCACCACCAGCTCACGGATGAGCTTGGTGAAAACCTTACCGCGCTTGGCGTCCTGTGCCGCTTTGCGATGTTTGATGTTGGCCCATTTACTGTGTCCGGCCATGCTTTTTACTCCTACCCGTTTTTAGGGGATCGCGACTAAAGCCTGCGTTCCTACGAGTTTTCTTTTTCCTTCTCAGTTTCGCGAAGGCGGATATGCAATTCGCGAAGTTGCGCCGCATTCACTGTCCCCGGCGCTTCCGTCATCACGCAGGCCGCAGTCTGCGTTTTCGGGAATGCTATGACATCACGGATGGAGCTGGCACCGCTCATGAGCATAACCAGTCGATCCAATCCAAAGGCAAGACCACCGTGGGGTGGCGCGCCGTATTTGAGAGCATCCAGGAGGAAGCCAAACTTTTCGCGAGCTTCTTCCGGATCAATACCCAAGATAGCAAAGACTTCCTGCTGTATATCCAGCTGGTGGATACGAATACTGCCGCCGCCCAACTCGGTACCATTAAGCACCATATCGTAGGCACGGGAGAGGGATTCGCCCGGGGCTTTAGACAGCGTCTCAAGATCGCTGGAGGGCGCAGTGAAGGGATGATGCAGAGGCGTCCATCCGCCGTCGCCATCGTCCTCAAACATGGGGAAGTCGACGACCCACAAGGGCGCCCACCCATCGGCGACCATGCCGAGATCGGTACCGACCTTCAGGCGCAGGGCTCCAAGAGATTCGTTCACCACGGAAGCGCGATCAGCGCCGAAGAAAACGATGTCGCCGTTTTCCGCACCCAGGCGGGTCATCATTTCGCTGACCACATCCTCGGGCATGAATTTCAGAATGGGCGACTGCAGACCTTCCACGCCAGCGGCCAAGTCATTGACCTTGATCCAGGCCAGGCCTCGGGCGCCGTAGTTGGAGACGTACTTGGTGTAGTCGTCGATTTCTTTGCGGGAGATAGAAGAGCCACCGGGGACTCGCAGAGCCGCTACACGACCACGGGGGTCATCGGCCGGGCCCTTGAATACCTTGAAATCGACTCGCTGCATGAGGTCATCAACGGAGATGAGCTCTAAAGGGATGCGCAGATCGGGCTTGTCCGAGCCAAAGCGTTCCATGGCTTCGGAGTAAGGCATGTGAGGGAACGCGGGAAGCTCGATATCAAGCACGCCCCTAAAGATCTCCCGCACCATGCGCTCCGTGAGCTCCATGATGGCCTCTTCATCAAGGAAGGACGTCTCAATATCAATCTGCGTGAACTCGGGCTGGCGGTCTGCGCGCAGATCTTCGTCCCGGAAGCACTTGGCAATCTGGTAGTAGCGGTCAAAGCCCGACACCATCAGCAGCTGCTTGAAAAGCTGGGGCGACTGTGGAAGCGCAAAGAACTGTCCGGGGTGCGTCCGAGACGGTACCAGGTAGTCGCGAGCACCCTCTGGCGTCGCACGCGTCAGGATTGGTGTCTCGATATCCAGGAAGCCTTCGCCGTGCAGGAATCGGCGAACCGCGTCGGTCACCTGAGAGCGCAGCATCAGCTTCTGCTGCATCTCCGGGCGTCTGAGGTCCATGTAGCGATACTTGAGGCGAACGTCCTCGCCCACCGCTGTGTGCTCATCAAGCTGGAATGGAGGCGTAGCCGCACTGTTCAGTACTTCGATCTCTTTACCCAGCACCTCGATCTCACCCGTCGCCATGGACGGATTGATCGTTGCCTCGGTACGGGCGCGAACACGACCCGTAATCTTGAGCACGTACTCGCTGCGAACACGATCCGCCGTCTCAAAATGTTCTTCCGTATCGGGATCGAAGACCACCTGCACAATGCCCTCACGGTCCCGCAGATCCAGGAAAATAACTCCGCCATGGTCGCGACGACGATCAACCCACCCGCAGAGGGTGATGGTTTCGTCGATGTGAGTGCTGCGGATGTCGCCGCAATAATGTGTGCGCATGGACTTGATGTTCCTGGTCGGTGCCGTAGTCAGGCGGCGGAGCTGCTGGCCGCGCTATCGCCTGAGGATTTGCTGTCTGATCCGGATTTAGCGGAGTCGCTGCTGCCGCCGCCTTCGCTCTTGCTATCACCTGCAAGGTTCTTTTTGTTGCCGCTCTTGAAGTCGGTCTCGTACCAACCGCCACCTTTTAGCCGAAAAGCGGCTGCGGACACCTTTTTCCTGAGCGCAGGCTGCCCGCAAGCCGGGCAATCCTTGAGGGGCTCATCGCTGATTTTCTGCAGCGCTTCGTGGAGCGCGCCGCATTCACCGCACTGGTATTCGTAAATGGGCATGTCGTCTGATCTCGTCTGGAGGGGCGGTCGGGATTCCGAGCGCCAAACTTCAACGGAACCTAAAAAAGCGGCGCGGAGTTTACCGTAGCTACATCTATTGCTCCAACGGAAGGATTTCGGGCTTTTGAGAGAGTGGGGAAAAGCAACCCGCCCATTTTTGGCTTTTTAGCACCGGTGGATGGCGACAGCTATGCTCCGGCGCGCGCCAGTTTCCCTCGCCGAACGCGTAACCGACCTCTGAAATCGAGCCATGCGCTGAAGCGCCATCATAAAATGGCGCCGGCTAAAAATCGCGGGCGAAAAAAAACGGCTCCGCATCGCGGGGCCGCTTTTTTATGAAGAGCCCGCCGCACTCTTTGCAGCGGCGGGCGCTCAGATCCGAGAACGGATCTTACTGAGCGAATTCCTTCATCTTCTTCAGAGGACGAACCTTCACAGCAACGCTGGCAGGCTTCGCCTTGAACATGGTCTCTTCACCAGTGAAGGGGTTGATGCCCTTACGCGCCTTGACAGCAGGCTTCTTCACAGTGGTGATCTTCATGAGACCAGGCAGCGTGAACTCACCAACGCCGCGCTTCTTGATGCTGCCTTCAATGAGGGTTTCCAGCTCAGCCAGTACGTCGCCCACCTGCTTTTTGGTGAGGCCTGTGCTGTCGGCGACGCTCGCCATGATCTGAGTCTTGGTCATCTTGTCTTTGATGGCCTTTACGGCTTTAGCCGGAGCGGGTGCTGCTTTCTTTGCTGCAGCCTTCTTGGCTGGAGCTTTCTTCTTAGCGGGAGCTTTCTTTGCTGCTTTGCGAGTTGCCATGTAATGGACCCTTCCTTGTTTACGTTTCACGTAACACGCGCATCGAAAAGTGCTTGCAGGAAGGGTTTCAGCTTGGGACGTTTGCCGCGGGGGCAGTTAGGTCACAGAGGCTAAGGGGCCTTCTAGAAACAAGCGACTGATAGAAGCGTCGTGTATCTCCTATGTGACCTTTGTACTAGCTACATACTAGCTAAGTACTAGCTACCTGGGCGTTATGCGACCTGGGCATACAAGCTGTCAGAAAACGCTGTTTCTTCACAACTTGGCGACCTTTATATAGCGCTCAACACTACAATACAAGGGGTTTGCGAAGGTCGACCGCAAAAAAACCCTGTTTTTTCAGGTTTTCTGGCGGATTTTGCTGTTCATTTTGCTGTACCGCCCCCGCCGGGACGCTTACACTTCCCCGCCTGCCAATTCAGGGATTGACGGCCATGCGCTGTACCGAGTTTTTCATCAAAACCCACAAGGAAACACCAGCGGATGCGGAGATCGCCAGCCATCGGCTGATGCTGCGCGCCGGGCTTGTACGCAAGCTGTCCTCGGGTTTGTACACCTGGCTGCCTCTTGGCCTGCGCGTGCTTCGCAAGGTGGAAACCATCGTGCGTGAAGAGATGGATCGCGCCGGCGCCCTGGAAATGGCCATGCCCATGGTGCAGCCCGCAGAGCTCTGGCAGGAGTCCGGTCGCTGGGAGCAGTACGGTCCCGAGCTTTTGCGGATACAGGATCGTCACGATCGCGACTTTTGCCTCGGTCCAACGCACGAAGAAGTTATTACCGACATCGTTCGCAATGAAATCAGCAGCTATAAGCAGCTCCCTCTGAATCTCTATCAAATCCAGAACAAGGTACGTGACGAAATTCGCCCCCGCTTCGGGATCATGCGAGCTCGCGAGTTTCTAATGAAAGACGCGTACTCGTTCCATACGACACAAGAGTCTCTCGAAGAGACCTACCAGGTCATGCATGGTGCCTACTGCCGCATCTTCGACCGCCTTGGACTCGACTATCGCCCCGTGTTGGCCGACGGCGGTAGCATCGGAGGCTCCATGTCCCACGAATTTCACGTGTTGGCCGACTCCGGTGAAGACGCCATCGCCTTTAGTGACGGCAGCGACTACGCCGCAAACGTAGAGCGCGCCGCGACCCTGGATCAGAGCGCAAACCGCCCTGCTCCGACTCAGGAGCTCACCCGCGTACCGACGCCCGGCGTCAAAACCATCGCTGATGTCGCCGGTGCGCTCGACATTCACGAAGAGACAACGGTCAAAACACTGCTCGTTGCTGGCGACGAAGGTGGCCTTGTCGCCCTGATCCTGCGTGGTGACCACGAACTCAACGATGTAAAAGCCATCAAGCATCCTCTCATTGCCGCACCTCTGCGCATGGCCACGGAAGAAGAAGCCAGCAAGGCAACGGGCGCCCCCTTTGGCTCCATTGGTCCGGTAGGCCTCGACATTCCCATCATCGTGGACTTTGCCGCCGCCGCCCTCGCAGACTTTGTTTGTGGGGCCAACCGCGCCGACGAGCACTTCACGGGCGCAAATTGGAACCGTGATGTAGAGACGTTCAAAACCTTCGACCTGCGCAGCGTTGTTGACGGCGACCACAGCCCCGATGGTGAAGGAACACTCGCCATTCGACGGGGCATCGAGGTTGGCCATATCTTCCAACTGGGCGAAAAATACAGCGCGGCCATGAACGCCACGGTGCTCGACGAAAACGGAAAGGGGGTCAACCTGCCTATGGGCTGCTATGGCATCGGTGTCAGTCGTATCGTCGCCGCGGCCATCGAGCAGAACCACGACGACAAAGGCATCATCTGGCCCCTGGCCATGGCCCCTTTCCAGGTCGCTATCGTGCCCCTGAACATGCACAAGTCTGAAGCTGTCGCGGCGGCCGCCCTAAAACTCCATAAGGAACTGGAGGCTCTGGGCGTGGAAGTCCTGCTGGATGACCGCAATGAACGCTCCGGCGTGAAGTTCGCAGACATGGAACTGCTGGGCATTCCCCACCGGGTGGTCATCGGTGATCGCGCCCTGGCAGACGAAGAGCTTGAGTACCAGGGTCGTCGCGACGACGAAGCCCAGCGTATCCCCTTGGACACTGCCCTTGAGACGCTCCGCGCGAAGATCCTCGACAACGGCTGAGCTCTTTCAAGGGCTCATTCTTATCCTGGGCGTTCTCAGCGTTTTCGGCGCTCCCTCGGCTTTAAGCGCTGAAGATGATGAGCGCATCGCCCTCCGAGCGTTCCTCGAAAGCCATATTGAAGCCAGCGACAGTTTCGAAGACCGCTACGCGGCCGAAGTGTGGCTGGTGGATATGAGTGCGCGCCTGGAACCCTTCGTCGCGGATGCCGACGACCGCCTAGAGCTGCTACGCCAAATCCACGCTGCCGCTAGTCGCAGTGAGCTTACGCCGGAACTCGTACTCGCGGTCATTGAGGTGGAAAGCGCTTTTGATCGTTTCGCCGTCTCTCGGGCGGGCGCTCAAGGCCTCATGCAGGTGATGCCTTTCTGGCGTGAGGAAATTGGCCGCCCCGGCGATAACCTCACCGTGAACACCACCAATCTTGAGTACGGATGTCGCATTCTTCAGTACTACCTGGCGCGGGAAGACGGCGCACTCCATCGCGCCCTCGCCGGCTATAACGGAAGCTCCGGGAGCCGCATTTACAGTGATAAGGTGAAGCGCGCGTGGACGCGCCGCTGGAAAGGGGCGCCCCTGGACTGGACCCGCTGATTGACATGCTTCCCGGCGCCCAACACACTGCGCCGATCCAAGAAAAAGCCCGGTATATGGCATGGAAGCACTGAAGCTGCTGAGCGAGTGGAACAGGGATTCGGCCCACGCAGTGGCGGCCCTCGGCACCGATCAGTTTTTTCCCGCCCTCATCTCCGCCGTCAGCAAACGCGTGGAGATCGCCTACCCCCAGATCTGGCTCTATCACCGGGATCTGCCGCCTCGAGTTCTCTACCACGAGATTCCGCCATCGGAGGTAGCGTCACAAATCGATGAGTATCTGGAAGGTCCCTACCGGGAAGATCCGTTTTTCCAGGCGTCCATCAACCGGCCAAAAAATCGCATCTACCTGCTGTCGCGGCTGACCTCGGGTCGACTGCAACAGTCGAGCTACTACAACACCTACTATGCCGACACCGGTACCGTGGACGAGGCGATTTTTCTGTCGCAGCTTCGCGGCGGAAATGTCATCAACCTGTCCATGATGCGCCTGCCAGGCCAAGGCGAGTTCTCGGATGACGAATATCAATTGCTCTATTCCCTCGCCGATGGGGTCTCCGCACTGCTGAAGGCTCATACGGAGTTCGAGGGCTTTGCGGTCAAGAACCTTATTCAGCCAGGCATCGACCACCAAATCGATCTGGCGTTCCGCACCTTCGGAGAATCTCTGCTCTCACCACGAGAAAAAGATGTCCTTGAACTCATGCTCAGGGGTTACGGAACAGACACCTCTGCGTCTCGACTGGATATCGCTCGCGAGACCGTGCGCCGGCATCGCAAAAGCATCTATCGCAAGCTCGACGTCAACTCCCAGACCGATCTTTTTTCGCTGTTTATCAACGCCATGTCCTGCCTGGGCGAGGCTGCAGGCGCGGATCCTCTCAAAATTTACATGGGTCTCGATTGAGAACCCCCTTCATTGACCAATGAGGGGCATTGAGTAGACCCCATCTGCGGTCGATATTCATTCTAGGGGAAGTACACTCACCAGGAAGGGAGTGAAATGGCGCTGGAAGTTGATTGGTTTCTCCGCGCGCACCCAGAAATTCGGATGATTGAAGCGCTGCTGCCAGACAGCAACGGGGTTTTGCGCGGCAAATGGCTGCCCCGGAACAAGCTGGCCAAGGTCTATAAGGGGGAACTGAAATTTCCCAAGACCGCGCTGAGCCTGGATATCTGGGGCCGGGATGTGGAGGAGCTTGTTTTTGCCTCAGGGGACGAGGACGGCGTATGCCGGCCGGTCGAGGGCACACTGCTGCCCACGCCCTGGTCACCACGCGGGCGCCACGGCCAGCTTATGCTCACCATGTTCCGACCCGACGGCGGCCCTTATCTGGGAGATGCGCGCCAGGTCCTCAAGCAGGTTCTCTCCCGATACCACGCCTATGGGTGGCGTCCTGTGGTCGCGGCGGAACTGGAGTTCAGTCTCCTGAAATGGGATGGCAATCAGCCCAAGCACAGCTTTGAAAACCCCTATCGGGGCGAGCCCATCGGCGGCAATCTCTACGGCCTCGATGTGCTTCAGCAGAATCACGCCATGCTGGAGCAGATTCATAAGGCCTGCGAAAGCCAGAATCTGCCGTTCGATGGCGTGGTCAAGGAATCAGCGCCATCGCAATACGAGATCAACATGCGACATGTTGATAGTCCCGTGCTGGCGGGCCGCCAGATCCTCATGATGAAGCGTGTCATCAAGGAGATTGCATCACAGCACAATCTCGTGGCGAGCTTCATGCCCAAGCCGTTCCAGGAAGAAGCGGGCAATGGACTGCATGTGCATTGCAGCGTTCTCGATCGCGACGGCAACAACATCTTCAACGACGGCACAGATAAGGGTACCTTCGATCTTCAGAGTGCCATTGGTGGATGCCTGCAGCACATGGCGGATTCCTTTGCGATCTTTGCGCCTAGCTACAACGCCTATCGGCGGTTTCAGCGCGGATCCCACGCACCCATCACACCAAACTGGGGCTATGAGAATCGTACCGTCGCCGTGCGCGTACCGGCGGGCGATCCAAAGGCGCGCCGCATCGAACATCGCGTGGCCGGCGCCGATGCGAACCCGTACCTCGTATTCGCGGCAATACTTGCGGCCGCCCTCGATGGCATTGAACGAGGTCTGTCACCGGGCGATCCCGTAAAGGGCAATGGCTACGATTCGGCGGGCCCGCTGTTGCCGATTCATATGCACGAGGCCCTCAAGTTTTTCAGTGGTTCTAGCTTTGTCAGTAATTCCCTGGGCCCCGAGATGCAGCGCATTTACTCCCTGACGAAGGGCCAGGAACTGGCGGAGTTTCAAAGCCATATCACCAGCCTCGAATACCAGGCCTACGTCGAACGACTCTGATCCTTATACTGGGGCATGCTTCTGTTTCGGCGCCCCATACTCCAAATCACTTACGCGGCGATCTTCCTTGTGCTCGCTATGGGCTTTTCATCTGCGAGTGCCGATGAGGGGAAGATTGCCCGGGATTTAGAGGCCTGTCTCGAGGGCCTGGAGCATCCGGGCGGGACCCTCGCACTCGAATCTCCCCGTGATTTTCGCGTCACAAGCTGGAATGCCATGAAGTTTTTGCTCGAAGGCTCCCAGCGCATCGCGGGCGAGCTCGCAACGGACGCCGATATTCTTTTCCTACAGGAGTCCATCCGAGAAGAGCTGCCAACTCTCAGCCCATTACCGGAAAGTCTCTTCGCCGACGGCTTCAAACAGGATGAAACGCAGACCGGGGTCGAAATCCGCAGCGCCCACCGGCCCGATCTTCGATGCACCCTGCGCTACACGGAGCCCTGGTTGAGGACGCCAAAGGCTGTCGCAGTTGCACGCTTCGCCATGGGCGCCGAATCGCTGCTGGCCATCAATCTCCATGGCATCAACTTCACGCTGGGTAGCGCCGCCTATCGGGCGCAGCTGGCGGATGTCGGGTTGCTCATCGATGCGCATGCAGGCCCGGTAATCGTGGGCGGAGATATGAACGACTGGAATAACTGGCGCGGTACCGTGGTCGCCCAGTTTGTGGAAAAACACGCCCTCGAGCGGGTGGTATTTAGGCCAGACTGGCGTTCACGCCATCTCGGGCGCCCCGTCGATGGTTTTTACGTGCGGGATCTGGACTGGTTGGATGCGACGGCGCTGCCTACCCAGAGCTCAGACCATCACCCGATCACGCTGATTCTTCGTCTGCGCGAACCTCGTGGCGGGCTTCGAGCTTCCGGGCCAGCGTCAGGGCCGTAAGCAGCCCCAGCACGCCAAAGATCGCCATGCCTACGGCCTCCCCCACCATGACTCCCCGCGCCCCATAGGCCTGGGCACCGAAGTAAGCGGCCGGGGCAATACCCAGGAGCACCTTGGCCCAATTGAAGAGGGTCGCCAGATAAGCCCGCCCAAGATTGTTGAAGCTGGCATTGGATACGAAGAGCAGCCCGTTCAGGGCAAATACGCCCACGAGAAAGGCGATGTAAAAGCTGAGCAGCTCCGCCGCAAGCTCCGTCGACGTAAATGTCGCGACAACAAAATCGGATGCCAGCCACAGCAATAGCCAAACCACAGCCACATAGGCAAAAACGAACAGGCTTGCGTCGCGCAGCGCCGAGCGCACGCGGTCGTAACGCTTCGCGCCGGCGTTCTGACCCACGATAGGACCCACGGCTCCCGACACCGCGAACACCGATGCGAAGAGGAACGGCGCCAGGCGACTCATGATCGCCATAGCAGCGACAGCACTATCGCCAAACTCTGACATAAGGCGCAGCACGATGCTGTTACCCACCGGCGTCGCGAGGTTGGTCAGCACCGCGGGCACCGCGATCACGAGGATAGGCGAAGTATCCTTGAACACCTGGCTCGCCGTCACCGGCACCGGGAGGCGATGGATACGAAACAGCACGTGGGCGGCATAGAAAAGCACGACGAACCGTGACGCCACCGACGCCCAGGCGGCACCTTCGATGCCCCAGCCAAAGTAAAAGATAAAAATGGGATCTAGAATCGCGTTGACGATTGCGCCAAACAGTGTGGCCATCATGCTACGGCGAGCGTCACCCACAGCGCGGGCGCCGGCAGACAGGCTCATGCCGAGTACCAGCAGCGGAATGGAAGGAAGCTGAATTCGCGCGTAACGAAGTGCGTAGTCGAGCGTCTCACCGGAGCAACCCAGCAGGGTCAGGAGCTCGGGTAGATTCAGCCAGGCAATGATCGATAGCACGATGGACGTGATGGTGTTGAACCAGAGAACAGAGCTGCAGAAACGACCGGCGCTGGGTCGATCACCGCTGCCCTCAGCGCGGGCCACCAGAGCCCCCAAGGCGATCTGAAGGCCGATGCCCAGCGACAGCAGGAAGTAGAGCAGCGCACCGGCGAAGCCAACGGCCGCGACCAATTGCTGCTCGCCTAGCAGCGTAATGAAGTACATGTCGACGACGTCGACGGCGAACATAGCCCACAAGCCAACGGAGGCCGCGCTAGTCATCACCAGCACGTGCTTCATGGTCGAGCCGTTAACGAAAACTGGCGATGACACCGCTTTCTTCGGTTCGCCGGCGTTGTTGCTGCCAGGGTCGCCGCTGGGGGAGCTGGTGGTGGCGTTACTCAAGGATGCTTACACCAAAAAGAGCGTGGAGACTAAAGGACGGCATTTGTTCCATGCCCAAAAGCCGTCAAAGCGAAGGAGTTTGGCGGCGATTGCCGGCAGAGACTTGCGCTCGCAGAGACGCTAAAATCGCGCCTCCACAGGATCAGGCAACGACCCATGTCAGAAACGGCCAAGCCGCCTCTCATTACCATCAATGCGATCATCTTCGTAGGCTTCCCGCTGCTCGCGCTTACTCTTGTTCCCGCATGGGGGCTATACGCGGGTTACAGCGCCAGCCTTTGGGTGTGGGCCGTCATTGTCCTTTATTTCAACGGCATGTCCATCACTGGAGGCTACCACCGGCTCTGGTCACACAAAGCGTACAAAGCCCATTGGACCGTTCGTCTCTGGTTTGCTCTGTGGGGCGCTGGCGCCCTGCAAAACAGTATTCTGATCTGGGCGTCTGACCATCGTCGTCACCACCGTCATGTGGACGACAACGACGCAGACCCGTATTCCGCAGGCCGCGGTCTTTGGTTTAGCCACATGGGCTGGATGCTTCGGGACTGGGCAACCAACGTTGAGGACTTCTCCAACGTTCAGGACCTGCAGCGCGATCAGATCGTTATGTGGCAACACAACCACTACGTCGCCATCACGACCTTTATGAATATCGGCGTACCGGTTCTGATCGGCCTTGCCGTGGGCGATGTCATTGGTGCCATCCTTGTGGTCGGCTTACTTCGCCTGGTGTTGAATCACCATGTCACCTTTTTCATCAACTCCCTCGCCCACTACTGGGGCTCTCGCCCGTACACGGATGAGAACAGCGCGCGGGATAACGGTTTTCTTGCATTTCTGACCTATGGTGAGGGCTACCACAACTATCACCATATTTTTCAAACGGACTACCGCAACGGCATTCGCTGGTACCAGTGGGATCCCACTAAGTGGATGATCGCGGGCCTGGCACGACTTGGCCTCACCTCCGAGCTGAAGACCATTCCCGATTTTCGCATTCAACGCGCGCTACTGGATATGCAGTTCAAACGGGCCCAGGATGTAGTGGACAGCCGTCAAGAGCCAGCGCTCACGGAAATCCTCGAGCGGGAGTACCAGCTCTTTACGGAGTCCATCAATCAATGGAAGCAGCTGCAGGGCGAGCGCTACGAGCGTCACCGCGAGCAGTTGGGCGATGCCCTGGAAGAAGGCCGCCAGCAGCTTCAGACTCGGTGGGAGCAGGCCGCACTGCGCAGCCGTTTCCGCGAACTGGAGTACAGCCTGAAGATACAGCGCAAGCGTCTTGCTGAACTCGTCGATCAGTGGACCGCGCATCCGCTACCCGCGTAGATAACCACAGTTAACGGCATCGAGCCGTTGTCTTCGCCCGGTCGCAACCGACACCGCCGACCGGCGTCTTTACACCAATATCTCTTTGGGAGGTTGTCATGTCCGACACGATTTACGGCTTTTCACCGCTGGACAACAAAGGCCAGGAGCGCTCTCTGGAAGATTTTCGCGGCAAGGTGGTGCTCATCGTAAATACCGCATCCAAGTGTGGCTTCACCCCGCAATTCGCAGGCCTCGAATCGTTGTACGAGAGCTACAAGGATCAGGAATTCACCATCCTCGGCTTCCCCTGCAACCAGTTCGGGAGCCAGGATCCCGGCAGCAATGATGAGATTGTTGAGTTCTGCCAGCTGAACTACGGCGTCAGCTTTCCTATGTTCGGCAAGATCGATGTGAATGGCGGCGGCGCAGACCCGTTGTTCAAGCACCTGAAGAGTTCGGCTCCCGGCACTCTGGGAAATCGCATCAAGTGGAACTTCACCAAGTTCCTGGTGAATCGGGACGGCGACGTGGTAAAGCGCTATGCGCCCACGACGAAGCCGGACGCAATCGCAGCGGATATCGAGGGGCTGCTCTAAGTCGCTCCTGTGGCTCCCTCCCTTGGCGCTCTCATGGACGCGCCGCCCCGACGCCGACGTAGAGCGCTTGTCTCAGCCTCTGCGGGCGGGCACCGAACGCTACGCTCCTTTGCCGTGTCCAAGACTCTAGGACTTCAGGCCTGAAGCTTCTGGCTCAGCTACTGGCTCAGCTACTGGCTAAGGCTAGGCGTACCGATCACCACATGCGCTCCCGAGCATATTCTGCGTAACCCGTGTCGTAGGATTCGTCATCAAAGGTCTCATTGAATTCCTTGATGAACTGGCCGGCGGTGGGAATACGATCGCTCTCGTCTCCCGCTAGCCACAGCTTGGATCGCATCAATGCTTTGGCGCACTGGAAGTAGACCTCGCGCACATGGACCACGATGACGGAACGGGGGTGCTTACGCTGCTGCTCAAATCGCCCCGTGAACTCCTCATCGGTCGTCAGCGCCGCACTTCCGTTCACACGGACCACATTGTTGCTGCCGGGCACCATGAACATGAGCGTCACCCGCCCGTCCTCAACAATGTTTCGCAGGGAATCCAACCGGTTATTGCCGCGCCAGTCTGGCAGTAGCAAGGTGTTTTCGTCCAAGACTGTGACGACGGCATCTACATCACCGCGCGGACTGGCATCGGTGCCCTCAGAGCCAACGGTGCTTAGAATCAGAAAGCGAGACGCTTCTATCCACTCCCGATATCT
Source organism: Pseudomonadota bacterium (assembly GCA_038750875.1). Lineage (GTDB taxonomy): Bacteria > Pseudomonadota > Gammaproteobacteria > Pseudomonadales > Halieaceae > Congregibacter. The sequence goes on from JBCDGU010000007.1 coordinate 133,689, forward strand.
CGGGGAGATGCGTGGCTGGACCTTATCCAAAGATCCTTGAATGGCCTCACCATAGAGTTCGGTGAGTTCTTCAATGCTTGCAATCTTGTTCATCGGTAAGCCTCCGTTTCAGATTGCTATGGGGCAGATCTCAGTGTTCTCGCGTCGCCCGAAACACGATATCGGGCCAGCGCTCTTCCATGAGATTGAGATTAACGCGCGTCGGCGCAAGGTAGCTGAGATAACCGCCGCCATCGATAGAGAGCTGATCGGCGGCCTTCTTGCGAAACTCCTCGAGCTTGCGCTCATCATCACAGTACACCCAGCGCGCGGTATACACGTTCACCGGCTCGTAGATCGCTTCGACTTTGTACTCGTCCTTGAGACGATAGGCGACCACGTCGAACTGCAGCTGACCCACGGCACCAACAATAAGGTCCGTCGAGCTGATGGGCGCAAACACCTGGGTCGACCCCTCCTCGGACAGCTGCTGAAGGCCCTTCTGCAGCTGCTTGGATTTCATGGGGTCGCGCAACCGGATGCGGCGAAACAGCTCGGGGGCGAAGTGAGGAATACCCGTAAAAGCCAGGTCTTCTCCCTCGGTGAAGGTATCGCCGATCTGAATCGTCCCATGGTTATGCAGGCCGATAATATCCCCGGCCAGCGCTTCCTCAACCAGCACTCGCTCGCCCGCCTTGAAGGTGACGGCATCGGCGATCTTCACGTCTTTGCCGAGACGCACGTGACGCATTTTCATGCCCTTGCCATAGCGTCCCGAGCACACCCGCATGAACGCAATGCGATCCCGATGGCGGGGATCCATGTTGGCCTGGATCTTGAAAACAAATCCCGAAAACGCAGACTCGTCCGCCTCAACGACGCGGTCACCGGCGTTGCGGGACTGCGGCTGGGGCGCCCACTGCACAAAATCATCGAGCATTTCCCGAACACCAAAGTTGGCGAGGGCAGTACCAAAAAAGACGGGGGTTAGGCGGCCTGCCAGGAACGGCTCCAGCTCGAATTCGTGACTGGCGCCGCGCACCAGCTCGATCTCCTCAACGAACTCGCCGTACTCATCGCCGAGCAGCTCGCGGGCGGCATCGCTCTCCAAACCTTCGATGCGCTCATCCGGGGGCAGCACCGCATTGTGGCCACGCTCAAAGCGGTGAATAGTGTCCGTGTAAAGGTTGTAAACGCCCTTGAAGTGATCACCCATGCCGATGGGCCAGTTGATGGGCGCCGCAGGAATATCCAGTACCTCTTCGATCTCGTCGAGCAGCTCGATGGCATCGCGGATCGGACGGTCCATCTTGTTCACAAAGGAAATGATGGGCGTGTCTCGCAAGCGACAGACATTCATCAGCTTGATGGTGCGATCTTCCACGCCCTTGGCGCCGTCGATCACCATCAGCGCCGAGTCCACAGCGGTAAGGGTGCGGTAGGTATCCTCAGAGAAGTCTTCGTGCCCCGGCGTATCGAGGAGATTGACCACCCGCTCGCGATAGGGGAACTGCATGACGGAGGACGTGACGGAGATGCCCCGCTCCTGCTCCATACTCATCCAGTCGGAGGTGGCGTGAGGACCTTTTTTGCCCTTCACACTGCCGGCGATGGCGATGGCATTACCCAACAGCAGCAGCTTCTCCGTGATCGTCGTCTTACCCGCATCGGGGTGAGAGATGATGGCAAAAGTGCGTCTCCAATTGATTTCATTGATAAAATCCGCGTCTGCCATGTCTCAAAATCCTAATTTGTACAAGAATTTGTACAAACCCATAGAGTTAACCCTAAGCCCGATGCGGGACGCTCAATCAACAGTCCAAGCAGTTTGCCAAGGCCTATAGTCAGCAAAACCTCCCATCAAAGCGTCGATAAATCCAAGCGCCATTTTGCCAGCATGGCTCGGCGCAATAAATCAGTATTTGCTCTTCACCCGATCAAAAATACGCGGCACAGAGCGGCGCTTGGCATTAAGGGTGCGAATGCTCACTCCTCAAATCCCACGAACTCAAATAGAGCGCCAAAATCATGTCCGTCAGCGGCCCTTAGAGCGGCAATGTACTGGTCACGCCGTTCGCTCATAGCCTCTAGCTGGTAACCTCCCGCCCAATCAATAGCGGGTTCGTCCAACAGCTTCACCAGCACCGCATCGGCCATGATCCGCGCATGCCGTCCGTTGCCATTCGGAAACGGATGGATAAATACCATCTGGTGATGAAACCTCGCTGCCAGCTCGACAGGCGAGTACGTACCGTGCTCTATCCAGTACTTGGTATTGTCTAGAAGCTGCCGCAACTGAATGGCTACCTGTATCGGATCAACACCGATGTTTTTCTCTGTCCGTCGAAATGTGCCTGCCCACGTCCAAACCGAGCCAAACAGGCGCTTGTGCAGTTCCAAAACAAACGCCTCTGACAACACATCAGGATTCTTCTGTTTGGCCAGCCATTTCAGGCCTTCGGTAATAGCCGCCTGTTCTAGCTGATCTAACTCTGCTCTGGTTGTTACGTGCTTAAACTTCAGTCCTTCGAGTTCGTCAGGATCAAGTGGTGTAGCCCCCTCTGGGTACTCAGCAATATCCGGATACCCATCTGTCATTCATCATTCCAAAAGTCTGATGGCATCTTTTCGATGATTTGCGCAGCGATGCGCTGCACTTCAAACTCAAGCTGCTCTTTACTCAATGACTGCGCCTCTAGCGCCATATGTGTTGAAGCAGCGTCAACCTGTGCTCGCGCCTTCAGGGTTGCCCGTTCCTTGATGACGTCTTCAACGTTTTGCCGGGGCACAACTGCATATACAAACGTGCAGCCCATGGCCTCAGCCATGCTTTGCATGGTCTTGAGGGTGACACTGCCCTTCGGCTCATCCTGCTCTGCTTTGGATATTCTGGCCTTTGTAACGCCGAGCTTCTTGGCGAGTTGCGGGCCCGACATGCCAAGCGCCGTTCGCACTGTGCGCAGCCAACCTTCCTTTGGGAGGCCATGGTTGGGGAGCATAGAGAAGCTACCAAACTGACTTACAGCTTGATTCACCTTGTCTTGATATTGCTTGGCAACGATCTTGTCTATACTCATGTTCCTTTACTCCGGACAACTTATATGTATACGTGAGAAATCATATCGTCTATATATTTGTATACTAATAACGGCCTATCAGGCAATATATAGATTGACTATATTGATATCATGGTAAACATATTTGTACATTTATAGCTTATGGCCCTCACTTTCTGCGGCCTACGGCGCATACCGCCGAACAAGCGAATAGCTTTAACCTGCATGGTTTAACAAGCCGAGGCATATGCCTCGCTAGATGAATCTTGTGGCGTGAGCTATGCGCGGCGCAAAGCGCAGGAACATAAACGCAGAGCGGTTGAGAGGGAGAACACAATCAACGGCATTGCGAAAGAGTTTAAGTTTTGGCGAAAGCTACTTACCGGAGAGTGAGTCATGGCACAAATTACGTTTAACAAAGACGGGATCACAGTCAGCACGGCGCTCTTTAAAGTGGTGCGTGGTGAACAGCAGACTACGTTTTGGAGCCGCTGGTAACCAGCGCCATCAGGGCATCAATCATGCTCCGCGTCAGCTCTTCCGGTGGATCGAAAGTAAAACGATCGAGGTTAATGGGCAGCGCAAGGCTGCCGTGGACCGCCGACCAGAAAATCTGAGCCATTGTGTGTGGATCGAAGTCGTTGAATTCGCCCGTCTTCTGCCCCGCCTGAAAGGCACTTTTGAGATTGGCGTAGAACGGTTCATCGGCCAATGCCACAGGATCCGGTTTTTCGTTCTCCTCAGGACGCACGATGAGAAACGCCGCCTTGAAGAGCCGGTTCTGCTCGAAGGCAAACGCAGCATAGTTTTCCAGGATCGAACGGGCCTGCGCCGTCGGTGAATCTGCCGCGTCAACATCCGCCTGGATCGTCGCCTTCAGTGCATTCACCGGCTCGACCCATAGCGTCTGGGCGAGATCAGATCGATTTTTGAAATACTTGTAGAAAGTGCCGATAGAGATGTCTGCCTCAGCGATGACGTCACGGATGGTGACGGCGCTCCAACCGGTGGTGTCCGTGGCCGTGAGTCCACGCCTGCGCGCAAGCCTCACAAGGGCTTCCCGTACATGACTGCGCATTTCAGCGCGCTTTTCCGGGGAGATGGCAGGTCGGGCCATGATTGATCTCGACTTATGTGGGGTTCGACTATGGGTTTCGACTACGGGTTTCGACGATGCACCTTGGCTCGCGCCAGTGCATTGCACTCACTCTATCTTGACATTGCTCAACTCAATAGTAAAATGAACATGTTCACTTTACTAATTGCCACTGGCAACTGGAGCCTTTCGACATGTCAGCGCCCGAGACCTATAGCAACCGGAAGATCACCTCGCGTGCGCCTCTGGCCCACAAAGTCGAGCGTTGGCTGGGCCTTCCTTTTAATGCGCTGGAGTTCGCCGGCGCCTACCTGATTGTGCGGCCCATGAATGCCGCCCTGCGTTCTCTGGACGGTCTTGCTTACCGATTGGAGGGCACGCTGCTCAAAACGGTGCTCCAACACACGCTGTTCCCCTTCACGCTAATCGTTGGCTCATACCTGGCTTTTCAGGCGGCTGAAAACGGTGCTTCACTGCGCTCAATCACGACTCTCGCGCTGATCCCCGTGGTCATCGGTCTCTTCGTCGCGCCTCTTGAGCGCCTCATGCCCTTCAGTCGCAAGTGGCTGGAAGGCGGAAACGACACCTCCGTCGATCTCCTCATGTATTTCCACCAGGCGTTCTGGAACGGGTTTGCACAGTACGTGGTTCAGGTGGTCCTGCTGGTTGGCGTGATCAGTGTAATCGAGCCCTATGGCCATGATCTGTGGCCGGACGGCGCGCCGGGGATCGTGCAGGTAGCTCTGTTCCTGCTCATCAAGGATTTCTTTCGCTACTGGCTTCACCGGGCCATGCATGAGGTTCCGTTCCTTTGGAGACTCCATGCAGCCCACCACTCGGTTGAACGGCTCTACTGGATGAACGGTATTCGCAGCCACCCTCTGGAAGCCATCGCGCAGGTGTTTTTCTATGCTCTGCCCTTCGCGCTGCTTCAGCCGTCGGCGGAAATCGTCATGGCATCAGTACTCATCCAGCTCACCATCGGCATCTTTCAGCACGCCAATCTCGATCTGAAACTGGGCTTCTGGGAGTACATCTTCTCCATCGGTGACAACCATCGTTATCACCACTACCCCAATAAGGAAGTGGGCGATTCCAACTACGGTGGTGAGTTCATTGTCTGGGACATCGTCTTTGGCACCTTCCACAAGGTTCCTGGTGAGCGCCCCGACGACAACATTGGTATCGGAAGCACACCCAACTACCCCATGACCATGGCGGGACTGATGATCGCACCGTTTATGGCCGACCAAACCGTGTTTGGCCCGAAAGAGGCCGAGGAATCAGAGGCTGAAGCGGCTGGGCTAAGAACGGCTTAGGCCGCGCTGCCTCACACGAGCGGGCAGTGCGATTAGGGCAACCGCTCTTCGAGCTTTCGCAGCAGAAGGTCCGCAACTTGATCCTGGGTAGGACACTCGTTGCCGAGTAACTTGCTTAGCGACGTGACCTGCAAGCCTTCGTAACCGCAGGGATTGATGCGGGAAAAAGGCTCAAGGTCCATATCCACATTCAAGGATAGGCCGTGGTAGCTGCAACCCCGGCGCACGCGCAGACCCAGGGCGGCAATTTTCTCGCCACGCACATACACCCCCGGCGCCTTAGGATCTGCTGATGCCGTTACCCCAAACTCGCCAAGCGCAGCGACGATGGACTGCTCAATGACGTCTACGAGCGCACGGACGCCCATACCGCGACGTTTCAGATTCACAAGCAGATACACCACCCACTGTCCTGGACCGTGATAGGTCACCTGCCCCCCTCGATCAACGGGAACAACGGGTATGTCTCCAGGAGCCAGCACGTGCTCCGCCTTGCCGGCGATGCCCTGCGTGAACACACGCGGATGCTGGAGTAACCAAAGCTCATCAGGTGTATCCGCGTCACGACGGGCGGTGAACTCGCGCATATCTTCAAGGGTCGATTCGTAATCGACGAGGCCAAGGCGCTTGATCTGGGGAGGTGCCATAGGAGGCGGAGCTAGAACACCATCTGCACGATACCCGTGCTCATGAGATCCTTATGCAGGGCGTCCAGCTGCTCGGGCCCCGTCGCGGTAATGGTCAGCGTAATCGCGACGAAGTTGCCCTTGCGGCTATCTCGGGCGCTCACGGACTCGCGATCAAAGCCCGGCGCGTGACGCTCCACCACTTCGAATACCGCGTCGGAGAAGCCCTCGACGCTACGACCCAGAATCTTGATGGGGTAGTCGCAGGGAAACTCGATTTTGGGCGGTTCTTCCCCGGAGTTTTCAGGGCTGCCGATAAGCTCAGCCACCGAACAGCTGTGCCAGCCACATGAGGATGGAATCCCAGATGCGGGCAAAGAAGCCCGCTGATTCCAAAGGCTCCAGGGCCACAAGGGGGACCTGCTCGATGACTTCGCCATCCAGGGTCAGCGTCAGTTCCCCGACGGGGTCACCAATGGCAAGAGGTGCAGTAATGGATTCCATCAGCACAACTTCGCGAATCACATCGCCCCGCTTACCTCGGGGTAGGGTCTGAATGACCGGCTCTGCGATGCCCACAGAAAGGTAATCGGCTTCGCCCTTCCAGACACGTGGCTTCTCTAACTCTTCGTCTGACGCTACCAGCGTGGTGGTTTCATAAAAACGGAATCCGTAGTTGAGCAGACTTCGTGTCTCTCGCTTGCGGGCGTTGGGGCTTTCCGTGCCCATGACTACGGAGATGAGGCGCATACCGTTGCGCTCCGCCGATGCTACGAGGCAATAGCCTGCCGCGCGTGTGTAGCCGGTCTTCAGACCATCGACGGAGGGATCCTCACCCAACAGCGCATTGCGGTTGTACTGCCGGATATCGTTGTAGGTGAATTCCCGTTCGCTGTAGATGCGGTAGTGCTCAGGAAACTTTTCGATGATGGCTTTTGAGAGGACTGCCAGGTCACGCGCCGTCGTCAGGTGCTGGGGGTGGGGCAATCCGTGAGAATTGATGAAGTAGGTACCGTGCATGCCCAGCTCGGCCGCATACTTGTTCATGAGATCCGCAAAGGCGGCCTCACTGCCCGCAATGTGCTCCGCAACAGCGACGGTGGCGTCGTTTCCGGAGGAAATCACGATGCCCCGTTCCAGTTCACCAATGGTGACGGGCTTGCGCGGCTCGATCCACATGAGGGAGGAACCATTGAAAACAGGATTCTGGGACCAGGCATTGCGGCTAACCGTCACCTGATCATCGCGAGACAGGCGACCCGCGTCGATCTCCGCCGCCAATACATATGCCGTCATAAGTTTGGTGAGGCTGGCGGGTGGCAGCTGCTCGTCCGGATTACTCTCCGCAAGCACGGCGCCGCTGGTGGCATCGATTAACAGATAGCCGCTAGCCGCGATCTCCGGGGGGGCGGGAACAATGCCCTGGGCAGACGCAGCGACAGGAACAAGAGAGAGGAAGATTGCGAGGGCGCAGATGGCGGTGCGCCGCTGAAAGACAGAGAAAATAGCCATGAAACTCGCGGAAACGATCCTGTTCATCGATGAAAGCGCGGCATGGTAACCCATCGGGTAACCCACCGGGTCAGCGCTGCCGAACAAAACGCTCAAGGCAAGGCCAGACCCGGGGTATAGCCTCGGGTTACTAGGAGCTGCTGGAGGCGCCGAAGTTCCTTACCATCGGCGACAGGCCCGACGCGGACCCGGTTCAAGCGCTGGCCGCCGACATCTACGGGCGACACATTGACCGGTGCCGCCACCAGCGTCGCGACGGAATCACGAAGACTGGTCGCAGCACTCATACTCGCAAAGGCTCCCAGCTGAAGGTATCGGTATTCGCCGTCTGCTTCGGAGCGTCGATCATCGACACCCGCCAGGGATAGGGTTTGCACCCGCACTCTCGCGGTTCCCTGCTGGGAAAACCCAAGCTTCACCGCCGCCGCGTAACTCAGATCGATGAGGCGCTCGTGATGGAATGGTCCGCGATCGTTGATGCGCACCATCACCTGAAGACCATTCTCGAGATTAGTCACGCGAGCGTAGGTCGGAATGGGCAAGCTGCGATGGGCAGCAGTGGGCAGATAGAGATCGAATACCTCACCGTTAGCGGTGCGGTTTCCGTGAAACTTAGTGCCATACCAGCTGGCAATTCCCTCCACGTCATAGCCTGCCGGAGTCGGCAGCACGTGATACTCGACGCCATTCACCTGATAAGGCGATGTATTCCCAGCCCGTAAAATGGGGTCGGGTCGCGGGACGGCATCTGCCACATCCTCCGGCGAAAGAGACACGGACGGCGCACCGTCGCCCTCCCAGGCAACTTTCGGTTCGGAGCCTGAGCAGGCCACCAGCAGCAGGGGCAAAAGCAGCACCCCCAAGCGTATGGGCATCACCCACGCACTCCTGCGGCGATACGCCGGCTGAGCTGATAAACACTCATGGCGTACATGGCGCTGTGGTTATAGCGCGTAATGACATAGAGATTGTGGAGTCCCATCCAATACTCGTAGCCATCGGCAAGTTCAAAGCGCATGAGCGTTGCCGGCGCCTGCAAATCAATTTCTTGTTCAGGCGTCACGCCTAATTGCACCAATTCACCGACGGTGAGCTTGGGCTTCAGTCCACCGTCAAACGCGTCGTCAGGGGTCTCGCCCGATATCGCGGCGGCGGATACGACCGGCTCACTGGCCTTCCAGCCATGGCGAGCAAGATAGTTGGCCACACTACCAATGGCATCAACAGGGTTGCGCCAGATGTCCGCCACGCCGTCTTCATCGAAATCAACGGCATAACTGCGATAACTGCTGGGCATGAACTGTCCATAACCCATAGCGCCCGCATAGGAGCCCTTGAGCGCGAGGGGATCCAGACCCTGCTCGCGGGTGAGGAGGAGGAAGTTTTTGAGTTCCGAGGTGAAAAACGGCGAGCGTCTCGGATAATCGAAAGCCAGCGTCGACAGGGCATCAATCACGTCGTAGCTACCCGCAATGCGGCCGTAATAGGTCTCTACGCCGATAATCGCGACGATCACTTCCGCCGGAACGCCGGTTTCTGCCTGGGCCCGTGAAAGCGTGTCGCGGTGCTCTTGGAAAAACTCGACGCCCTCGGTCTCGCGGCGGTCCGTAAGAAAGATGTTGCGGTACTCGAACCAGGGCTTGCTCTTCTCCGCAGGCCTGGAGATAGCATCGAGTATGGACTGCTGCTTCTCTGCAGCCGCCAGAAGCCGAGCCAGCTCGGCGCGATCGAAGCCGTGCTCCGCCACCATCTCATCCATGAGCGTCTGAGCGCCAGGATGGGCGCTGTAGTCGGCGAAGCTGGGTGCGGTAGTCATCAGTGAAGCGGAAAGTAGGAGGCCTGAGACCGGCAAGAACCGACGAAACCGGTGTAGAAAGGATGCACTATTGCCCAACAACTCTTTTCTCCGTGCTGACGGCCATCAGAAGTCCAAAACCTGCCAGCAAGGTAACGAGCGATGTGCCACCGGCGCTGACCAAGGGAAGGGGAACCCCCACGACGGGAAGCAAACCCGCGACCATTCCCATGTTAACAAAGATGTAGACAAAGAAAGTGAGGGTGATGCTCCCGCAGAGGATACGACCGTAGCTGCTCTGGGCGTTGAGCCCAATCCAGAATGATCGCAGCACGATCAGTCCGTACAGCAATATCAGTACGAGCACCCCCCGAAGACCGAACTCCTCAGCGAGCACGGCGATGATGAAATCGGTGCTGCTCTCGGGCAGGAAATCGAGCTGCGACTGAGTTCCCTGTCCCCATCCCTTACCGGTCCAGCCACCCGAGCCAATGGCAGTCTTCGACTGAATGATGTTCCATCCCGCACCGAGCTTGTCGCTTTCCGGATTGAGCAAGGTCAGGATGCGCTGCTTCTGGTAGTCCTGCAGACCAAAGATCCACGCCGGCCAGGCAGAAACAATCACTAGACCAAAGGTGGCAAAAATAAACCGCCAGCTGATTCCGGCCATAAAAATGCCGAACAGGCCAGAGGCTGCAATGAGCAGCGATGTTCCCAGATCAGGCTGTTGGACGATCAGGCCGAAGGGAATAACGATGATGACCAGACACGCGGCAATGTAGCGTGGGCTCGGAGGCACGATTCGCGATCCCAGATACCAGGCGACGGTCATGGGCACCGCCAGCTTCATGATCTCCGAAGGCTGAAAGCGAAATCCCCCAAGAACAAGCCAGCGCTGCGCGCCCTTTGCCCCATCGCCAGCAAACACCACCGCCACGAGCAGAATCACTCCCAAAAGATAACCCCAGGGTGACCACCGAGCCCAGCGCACGGGGCTGAACTGTGCAATGGCAAACATCACAACAAAGCCCACGAGAAAAAACCGCCCCTGTCGAAGGACCGCCGCCATGCTCTGACCGGAGGCACTGTAAAGAACAAACAGTCCGTAGCCCGTAAGCAGGAGCAGCAGCCCCAACAGAGGCAGATCAATGTGCAGCTGGCGGGCCATGCCTGGGGGACGCACCAGGGGCCCGATGCTGTCTGGCATCTGGCGGACGTATTCAGACATCGCCCGCCTCTCCTCGCAGCCAGGCATCGATCACCGTGCGGGCGATGGGGTACGCCGCGCTGCTACCGCCGCCGTTCTCCACGATCACCGCCACCGCGATGGTTGGCGCCTCCAACGGCGCAAACGCAATAAACAAACCGTGATTTCGGTGGCGCTCGTCGATGGTCTCCTCGTCATACACTGCGTCCTGGGCAATGCTGATGACCTGCGCCGTTCCGGTCTTGCCGGCCATCTCATAGTTCATATTGCGGGAAATAGCCTTTGCGGTGCCCCGCTGGCCGTGCACTACCTCACGCATGGACTCAATGATGAGGTCCCAGTTGAGGGCGTCTGCCATAACCGGCTCGAGGAACGGCGCATCCAGAGGCCGCGCGCCCAGCTGACTCACCAGGCGAGGCTCGCGCCGCTCGCCTCGAGTGGCAACGACGGACGTCGCGACGGCAAGCTGCAACGGCGTCGCCAGCATATAGCCCTGACCGATGCCGACGCTGAGGGTTTCGCCCGGGTACCAGGGCTGGTTAAGGGCCGACCGCTTCCAGGCCGTGGATGGCAGTACACCCCGGCGCTCCGCCGTAGTGTCAATACCCGTTTGCGCACCCAGGCCATAATCATCCAGGTAGCTGGCCATACCATCGATGGTCAGCCGTCGCGCAAGATCGTAAAAGTAGACATCACAGGACTCCGCGATGGCCATCTTCAGATCGACCTCCGGCGCATGGCCGGTGCCACGAATACGCAGAATCCAGTCACGGTAACGGCGCCGGTCTCCCGGCAGACGATACCAACCGGGATCGGGCACGGTGAACTCCGCGTCGATGAGCTCCGACTCCAGCCCTGCGAGAGCAATCATCGGCTTGACCGTAGAGCCTGGTGGATACTGGCCCTGGACCGTGCGGTTGAACAGTGGCACGTCGGGAGAGTCACGCAGCGCGCTGTAATCGCGCTGGCTGATACCGTCCACGAACAGATTGCTATCGAAAGATGGCGTGCTGACCAGGGCAAGGATGCCACCGGTGAGCGGATCCATGGCGACCACCGCGCCGCGTCGACCCGCCAGCGAGTAATGAGCAATGCGCTGAAGTTCGAAATCGAGGTGCAAACGCAGGTCTTCTCCCGGCGTGGGATCAAAGCGCTCCAGTACCCGAAGCACCCGACCGTGAGCGTTGGTTTCCACGGTCTGGTAACCGACCACTCCATGCAGGTAGTCCTCGTAGCGGCGCTCAAGACCAATCTTTCCTATGTGAAAGGAACCGCGATAGGCCGCCCGATCGATGGTCTCCAATTCGCGGCTGTTGATGCGACCCACATAACCCAGGGCATGAGCGAAGAGTTCTCCGTGGGGGTAATGGCGCTGAAGATGAGCATCCACGGCAATCCCCGGCAGCCGGTGACGGTTGACGGCGATCTTTGCCTGCTCCTCGTCATTGAGGCGAAATCGCAGCGGTACATGTTCGTAGGGCCTGCGCTGGCGCACGCGGTTCTTGAACTTTTCGATGTCCTCCTCGCTGATATCAATGATGTCCGCGAGAGCAGCAACAGTGGCATCCACGTCATCGACGCGCTCGATGATCAGCGACAGGGTGTAACTCGGCCGGTTATCGGCAAGCAGCACGCCGTTACGATCGAAAATCAGCCCACGCTTGGGCGGCAAGGGCTGCAGCTGGACACGATTGCGCTCGGAGGCGGTGCTGTAGGTTTCGTAATCGCTGATCTGGAGCGAGTAGTAACGGCCCAGCAGAACAGCGAGGAGTGCGACGACAAAAAGGAGCGCGGTCGCGCTGCGGGCGCCGTAAATGCGCTGCTCGCGTTGGGTGTCTTTCAGGGCTATGCGGGAAGCCATCAGCGGTCGGTGCTGCTGCGATCAGGCGCGATGATAAGGGTGGCCCACGGTGATTGTCCAAGCCCGATAGAGCTGTTCGGCCAGAAGCACCCGCACCATAGGATGAGGCAGGGTCAGCGGACCCAAAGACCAGCGCGATCGCGAGGCATTCAGGCAGCTTTCGTGGAGCCCATCGGGGCCACCGATCAGCAGGCTGACGGACGAACCCTGCATCATCCAACCCTCCATCTGACCAGCCAGGTCCTCCGTACTCCAGGGCTTGCCCCGCCCGTCGAGAGCAATCACCAGATCTTGCCGGTCAACACCTTTGAGCAGCGCTGCGCCCTCGCGCTCTCGCAGGTCCTCCGCTGATGCGCCAGCGCGCTTTGCCAGGGGTACGTCACGCCAGGTGAGTTTGAGCTCGCGCGGGAGTCGCTTTTCGTATTCCTGGACACCGTCGGCCACCCAACGCGGCATCTTGCCCGCGACGGAATGGACGGTGACGCGCATCAGTCAGAATCGCTATCGGGGGTCGGAGCCCAGAGTCGCTCCAAGTCGTAGAAATCGCGGGTGGCGGGCTGCATCACGTGCACGACGACATCGCCCAGATCGACCAGCACCCATTCACCGGCATCCGCACCCTCGATACCGAGCGGTCGATGACCCGCTTCCTTGCACTTCATGGAGACGTTTTCCGCCAGGGATTTCACGTGGCGATTGGAGTTGCCGCTGCAGACTACGAGATAGTCCATCACATTGCTGAGTTCGCGAACATCAAGGGTGACTGCGTTAACACCCTTCATATCATCGAGGGCATCGTTGATCAGATCGGCGAGCGCCTCGGGGCTTAGATCGGCCTGTTGCTGTACTTCCTGCGTGATGGTTGTTCTCCTAGCTAGCTTTCGGTGCCGTAGAGGCCCTGATCTTCGATATAGGCAAGCACGCTCTCCGGCAGAAGGAAACGTGCTGACTGTTCTGATTGTAGCAGGGCCCTGATTTCCGTCGCGGAGATTTCCAGCTGTCGCAGAGTGACCTGCGTGGCGAGCCCAGCGGGTTTTTCCCACAGCGCTGGTGGTTCCACGAGCCTGGGCGCCAGATACTCCCCGACCTCGTCTCCAGTCGGTAGAGACCAGCCCGCGCGGGCTTGAATGACGATATGCGCGAGATTCGCCAGTTCCTCCCAGCGATGCCATGACGACAGTCCCGCCGCTGCGTCGCTGCCCATAACCAGACACAACGACGTGTCATCACCGAGTTCCCTCCGAAGTTCGGCGAGCGTATCGACGGTGTAGGAGAGACCTCGGCGGGCCAGCTCTCTTCGGTCGCAGTGAAAGCCATCGATACCCCGGATGGCCCTCTCCACCATCGCTGCTCGATGCTCCGCATCAATCAAGGGAGTATCGCGATGGGGTGGATTGGCGGCGGGGATAAAACGCACCTCGTCAAGCGTAAGGTGCTGGGCGAGATCCATGACGGTCCGGAGATGCCCCAGATGGATAGGATCGAAGGTGCCGCCGAAGACAGCTGCGCGGTGCCGCCGGCTCAACGGCGTATCTGCCCCTCACCGAGGACGATGTACTTCTCGGAGGTCAGGCCTTCGAGACCAACCGGGCCGCGGGCATGAAGCTTGTCCGTGGAGATACCAATTTCAGCACCGAGACCATACTCAAATCCGTCCGCGAAGCGCGTGGACGCGTTCACCATAACGGAGCTCGAGTCGACCTCGCGCAGGAAGCGCTGACTGCGCAGGTAATCCTTCGTGACGATGGCGTCCGTGTGGTGAGAGCCATAGCCGTTAATGTGGTTGATGGCCGCATTTATGTCGTCAACAAGGCGCACCGCGAGAACGGGTCCGAGATACTCCTCTGACCAGTCTTCGACTGTGGCGGCGACGGCGCCCGGGAGCACGGCCTGAGTGCGCTCGCAGCCTCGGAGTTCAACGCCCGCTTCGCCATAGTCTTTGGCGAGTAACGGCAGTATGTCCTGCGCCACAGCCTGATGGACCAGCAATGTCTCCATGGTGTTGCAGGTGCCGTAGCGTTGGGTCTTTGCGTTCACCGCGATATCCCGAGCCATGTTGAGGTCTGCATCGTCGTCGATGTAAACGTGACACACGCCATCGAGGTGCTTGATCACCGGCACCCGCGCCTCGCGGGAAATACGCTCGACAAGTCCTTTGCCGCCCCGCGGAATGACGACGTCAATGAGATCATCCATCCCGAGCAGCGCGCCCACGGCATCACGGTCGCGGGAAGGAATCAGCTGCACCGCCGCCCCATTAAGGCCTGCTTCCGCAGCGCCTTGAGACATAGCCGCGGCAATGATGCCGTTGGAGTTAAGCGCCTCTGAGCCGCCGCGGAGCACCGTGGCATTGCCGGACTTCAGACACAGGCTGGCGGCATCGGCGGTCACGTTGGGGCGAGACTCATAGATGATGCCGATCACCCCGAGAGGGACGCGCATCTTCCCAACACGGATGCCAGAGGGGAGCGAACGCATATCACGGATCTGACCCACCGGATCCGGCAGCGCGGCAACCTGCTGAAGCCCATCGAGCATGCCGTCGATACGAGCGGGCGTCAGGGCAAGGCGGTCGAGCATCGCTGCATCGAGATCACGCTCACGGGCCCGCGTCAGATCTTCATCGTTAGCACGCGCAAGGGCGTCGCGCTGACCATCTATTATTCGCGCGGCGTTGAGCAGCGCTGCGTTGCGATGCTCCGTGGTCGATGCCGCCAGCTCGCGGGATGCATCACGGGCCGCACTCGCCAGGGCGCGTACATCAACAGCAATGTCAGAGGGTGTTACGGCGTTCATGGGTCTGTTCTTACGTTGTCAGCACCCAAGTATACCCGACGACCCGCTCCACAACGGGGCGAGAGCGTGTGAATATCACCCGCTCGGGAGTTCCCTCACCGCCCGGAAAGCCTGATCAATGGCCGCATGCGTGTAGGCATCGGCGGCGGCATCGGCGTTCGCAATGGACACATTACCGAAAGGCTTGCGCGCGATTTCGTGGGGCGCTTCGCCCTCTGACCAGTCGGGATCCCAGAGATCGAGGTAATCGTAGGCGTAGCCGTGGGGCCATCGGTTCACGGTGATCGCCAGAATGTCGCGCTCAACGTCAAAGCCAGCAGGGCCGAGCATGCCATCCAGAACCGTGCGAACCTCTCGCTCATAGTCCTCAAAGGTCAGGCTGAGCATGATTGCCCGAGACGCTCGAAGCTGGCTGTGAAGGTCATAGGCACCATCGGGAGGCGAGATGGAGCCCCAGAAGTTCAGAGACACGGGCCCCCTGTCTTCGATGTCGTGCTCATAGCCACCGGTGTTGATACCCCGGAAGGTAAACAGATGGGAGTGAAGGCGCCCTGGGCAATTGATGCCGTCGATACCGAGCGCGTCTAAGGCGTCGGTATTGCGAAGTAATACGTTGGTCATGAGGAGCGGGTGCTTAACCTGGTACTTCATGGCCTCGGCCTGGCCCTCGCTCAGCTCCGGGCAAAGATGAGGAATGATGACGTGGTAGCAGGCAAGAACGCAGTGCTTCGCCCGAACGCCTTTCACGGCGCTGCTATCGGGATTTACATATCCGATATCAACGCCACCGCCGCGGTTGCTAACGTGCACCACCGTTGAGCTCAGGCGCAGACGAACCGGACGGCCCTCCTCATCCAGCTTGCTGTAGTCAAAGACCGAGACCGCAATATTGTCGGCATTGGCCTCGGGTGAAACTTCGGGAATCAGTCGCGCGACCTGGAGGCGCGCAAGGCTCGCATTGCCATCGGGCCACATGGCGACGGGGTAGTCCCAGCCGTCGCGGTCGAGCCCCCAACCCACAAAGTTCGCGCCAGGCAGGCCGCCCTCCAGGCCTTCCATGGCAGACATAGCGCGAAGCTCAACGCCCCAACCGCCGTGCTCAAGCTTCGCGAAGAGCTGGATGGCGTCTTCTGTGACAGCGCAGTGTTTCCTGAGGAAATCCGGGTAGGAAATGCTACGCAGGTAAGCCTCAGCATCCTTGTCTGATTTGCCTTCGAGTACATTCGTGTCCGCGCTGTACAAGCGTTTGAGAGATGCACGCCCCTCCTCAGAAATTGGCACCTGATCGATGATTTCGGGTGCAGGTCCTACCGCATCGCCGAAGTCACAATCCGTCAGCAGCCGATCAACGCCATAGGTTTCTTTATCAAACCAGGTTGCGGAGCCATTTTTAGCTGTTCGACCGTAGCGGAACTGCATCTTCTTGCGCATGCCTTCCCAGTCCACGTCGTGTTCGCGGAGGAATCGTTTGACCTCGGGGCTAAAGCTCCACCACTCGAGATTGTGGGTTCCGCCCATGGACAGACGCATCTTTCCGCCCTGATGGAATTCGTTACGGCGCGCGTGGCCCCCAAAGTCATCGTGGTTCTCAAGCAGTAGGATTCGCGCGTCGGCGCCAAAACGCTTCCGGTAGTAGTGCGCCGCCGCGAGCCCGGAAATGCCCGCGCCGACGATGACTAGGTCATAGGACTCGGAGAATTCCTCGGGCATCGTGAAGCTCTTGCCTTCACGGGCAATGGCATGGGCAGCCTCATATGCACCGGGGTGAGACCCACGAAGACCGGTGCGCACCGGCGGGTAGTCGCCCGGTGAGGGTCCGGATACATCACGGGAAGGCGTATCGGCGCCGAGCGTTGCCGGCGCCGTACCGCCCAAGGTCAGAGCCAGCGTGGCAAGCCCCGCGTCGTGGATAAAGTCGCGGCGCGTGATTACCGCCTTCATTCCCAGATCCTTGTCAGATTTCTCTGTCACCTGAAGCTCCTATCCGTTCATCTATGCGGTCATCTGCAGCGGCACACGTCCATGGTTTTTGTTACGGGCAGTCCGTATCGGCGTATTCCGTAATGATCCACTCGCCATCGAGATAATCCGCTAGATACCAGCCGCAGGATACCTCCGTGCTGCCATCGTCGTAGTGGTCCATCCAAGTTCCCACGAAAGCCGCCGTGGTCGCGTTAATCTGGTGTGTATCCAACGCGGTGAGCTCAGCCCGCAACCAGCCTTCGTCCACCCATTCCGCCATGGGTTCGGCCAGCCAGCTGTTCTGGTCATCACGGCTAATAGACCCATCCGTTTCGTGGGTCACGATTTCATCGGCGTAATGATCGAGGATCTTCTCGACATCTGCAGCGGGCGTTCCGTTCCATAGGGGTGCATAGGACGTGAGATACCACTGTTCAGCGTCGGGAACCGATTCAGCGATCGTGGCCCCTGCAAAGAGGGCCGTTGCGAGAGCCAGAGACGGGGTCGCCGGGAGCGTGCTTATTCTGTTTTCGGTCATCATCGGTGTGGCCTCCTTCTGGAGCGTCTGCTTGCGGGAACAAGCCTCACCTTAGACCAGTGCGGCCTTGCGTCGAGCGCGCCTATAGGGGCATAGGTGCACGGAGGCATGCGGCCATGGTCTGCGAATTGAGCGCCCTGCAGCCGTCACTGTTACCATGATGCAATGGAGATTTCTGTACCGCTCAAAGACCTTGGCAACGTTGATATCGCTGAGCTCACTGACGCCGTGACCGCCCTCAGCCCTGCGGTATGGCGTGAGGAACAGCTTCGTCAGAAGAAGTACAGCGAGGTTCACTACAACACAGAATCAGTCATCCTCATCTTCTGTGATCACGATAACTGGCCGGCACTTGATGTTGTGAAGGGGAATGGCTGGGACCGCCTATCCGCCCTGGCGCTACCGCTCATGCACGGAATCATTGACGAGCATTATCCCGCAGGCGGCACAATTATTCGGGCCATGGCGGCCAAGTTGAAGGCCGGCACCACCATCACACCGCATACGGACAACCATGAATCATTCCGACATTCCCACCGGATTCATGTGCCTATCAGCACAAATAACCGGGTGCGCTTCATGATCGATGGGCGACCGCATCGATTAGAGGTGGGCAAGGCCTACGAGATCAATAACCAGCTGCGCCACGGCGTGATGAACGGCGGCGATGAAGACCGCATCACCTTTATCTTTGACTACATTCCCGGCAAAACTGCGTGAGCGCCCCAGCAAAGATCCCTGACAGCATGATCACTCGCGTTCGTGTGATTGAGAGCACCGAGTCGGGCGCGACCCAGTCGCCTCATAGCACCAGGTAACAATCCATGCCCAGACTTATCGCCACATCGGTGGTCAGGGGGAGCCAACAGGGCGAGAGCCATGGAGGCGTTTACCTCATCGACACCGACAGCCAGGCCCTGCTCAAACCCGTGGACTGGAACAAGATGGATATCGACTGGTCTGGGCGCGGCTGGGACCGTGGGCTCCGCGGTATCGCTTTCTTCGAGGACCACATTTTTATCGCGGCCAGTGACGAGGTCTTTCTGTTTGATCAAGGCTTCAATCTCGTCGATTCTTTCCACAATCCCTACCTGAAGCACTGCCACGAGATAAGCGTCCACGGCAGTCATCTCTTCGTTTGCTCTACGGGCTACGACAGTATTCTGGGGCTGAATCTTGAGACCCGAGAATTCGACTGGGGCCTGAGCGTGCTTTCGGAGGGTGCGGCTTTCGGTCTCCGGCGCTTCGATCCGCAGTCGGACGATGGACCACTCCTGTTGAACAAGCTTCATCTCAACAACGTCTTCTGCAATAGCGGCGGCATGTATATCAGTGGTATTCGCACCCAGGCGCTTCTGCGCTTTGATGGAGAGAGACTGAGTGTGATGGCCACGCTGCCCGCCGGGGTTCACAACGCCCAACCCTTTCTCGAGGGCGTGCTTTTCAATGACACCCAGAACGATGCGGTGCGCTTTGAAAGTCCCGACACCCGAAAGGCCTATCGCGTACCGCGTTATGCGCCCCACAAGCTGACGCACACGGACCTCGATGACACCAACATTGCTCGCCAGGGGTTTGGTCGCGGCTTGTGTGCCATCGACGAGAATCACATCGCCGCCGGCTCCTCTCCGTCAACTATTTCACTCTACGACTTACGCGAACAACGCCCGCAACAGGTCGTGAGCTTAACCATGGACGTGCGTAATGCGATCCACGGGCTGGAGCTCTGGCCTTACGAGTGGCCGCAGCGTTGAGTGTTTGGCGAGTTTGAGAGAAACGCCCGTTGAAGACGAGCTGCTTCGGGCCGGCAGAGCGCATTCTTGCGCTGAAGGGCAACGCGCTCTGTGAACGTTGAACGTGGTCAGGCCCCAGGAGCCTGAATCACCCATCAGACGGACTGCAGAGACCGGGGACGATCCTCGACGGGTAAGCGCATGAGCACTGGCTCAAGGTACTCGATCAATTCCTCGAGCTGATCTTCATAGCGGCGCCAGAGGGCGACAGAGCTCGAATAGATCGGCTGTCGGACCTGTTCGGAGCTTGCGGTACGAACGGCCCGCTTATTGGAGTGAAACGCAAGCATCCCCTCTTCCCAGGGCAAACCGCAGTGGTCAGCAATTGCCCGGGCCTGCGTCTCCAGGTCGGCCACCGTGTCCTCGTAATGGCAGGTCAGCACCTTGCCCGGAAGCACGTCAGCCCAATGATCCATCATCCGCATGTACTCGGTGTAGTAATGCGCAAGATCGTAAAGGTCGTAAGAGAACACCTGACCGCTGGCAAAGAGTTGCTTGAAGGTACCAAGGCAGCTGTCCAGCGGGTGCCGACGGGCATCAATGACTTTGGCGTTGGGCAGGATCGTGTGCAGAAAACCGATCGCCGTGAAATTATTGGGCATCTTGTCGGTGAAAAACGCCTTGCCGCTGCGGTGCTTCAGCGTGTTCTCGATGTATTCCTCACCGATACCTCGCACGTGATGCGCTTTGAGTTCATGCATCACCTGCGGGTAACGAATCCCGTCAGACCGGTTCATACCGGAGTGCGTTGCGGCACGAAGAAGATAGTGAAGCTCGGCGGTCCCTTCGACCTGAGAGTGACTCGCCGTGATCTGCTCCAGCAACGTAGACCCCGAGCGCGGTAAGCCGAGTATCAGGATGGGTGAGCCATCATCGTGCCCCCATCCCTGCCTTTCCTGGAAAAATTCCCGGGTAAAGACTTCAATGATTCGATCATTGTTGTCCTGATACTCAATGGGATCGTAATTTACCCGAAAGCGCTTCTTGCTGTTCCCTCGATAGTAGTAGTCGAAGGCCTTTGTGTAGTCCTTCCTGTCCTCAAAGGACTTGCCAAGGGTGAAGGCAAAGGCAATTTCTGATTCGGCTCCTTCTTCATCTGCGGCGTCGGTCACTGCCGCGAGGTGGCCCTCCATCGCCTCGACTTCGGCGTCGTCAAAACGGAATGTCTTTAGATTGGCCAAGCTCCAGTAAGCTTCGCCAAACGATGGCTTCGCCTTTGCGCACTTTCGATAAGCCTCCACCGCCTCTTCCTGCTCACCGAGGGTTTTTAGCGCGTGACCCATGCACAGTAATGACGGGAAGTAATCGGGGGCCATCTCAAGGGAGCGTTCGAGGTACTCGATACACTTTTCAAGCTCACTGGCTTTGAGCGCATTGACGCCCAACCGCTCGAGGGCATGGAGCGAGTTGGGCTGTAGCTCAAGAGCCCGCAGAAAGGCGTTCTCCGCCTCTTCAAACTTCTGCTGCTCCGACAGAGCCGCACCGAGGTTGATCCAGGCTTTCCAGAAGTCGGGCGCTATCTCTACCGCGCGACGAAAGCACGCAGCGGCCTCGTCGTAGTGTTCGCGGCGTACCCTCGAAACCCCAAGCAGGCGCAGGGCATCCACATCATCGGGGTTAGCCCTCAGAATATCCCGGTAAATCGCCTCGGCTTTCTTGAAACTGCCCTCATTCGCGAGCTCCATCGCCTCGGCAATTGCCTTACGGCGAGGATCAGATTCCAGGGATGCCTCAAGAACGCCCTCCGCCTCAGATTTACGACCGGCCATGGTCAGCAGTTGCGCAAGACGTTGTTCAATGCGACCGGGATCTGGCGCGTGCTTGATCGCCGTGCGTAAAGACACCAGTGCCGGCTCGAGCTGACGCAGGGAAAGCTGAACGTCAGCGAGATCCTCATGAGCCCCGGCATGCTCGGGGGCCAACCGGATCACATGCGTCAGCTTGCTCTGCGCATCCTCGAATCGCTTCTGACGAGCAAGAGAAATACCCTGCATGCGCAGTAGATTGGGGTCGTTTGGGTAAACGGCAAGGGCCGCCGCCAGCGTCTCATCGGCAGACGCAAAGGCCTCGGCCCTGATAAAGGCAGAAGCCTGTTGAAAGGCTTGTTGCGGCCCCAGAAGATCTCTTTTTTCGTCCATCACAACGGACATACCACATCCCAGTGAATCCAACGCTCAAGTGTAGTACGGACAGGGCAGAGATTCGGCCTTATCAGTACCCGCTGCAGCGGACCGCGACGCGGGAGCAGATGGTCGCGAGAACGACCTCAGAAGCCGTACCAGAGACCGACGGAAACTTCCCGAGGACGAATGGTGTACGCACGCCCATCGCCAAAGCGCGGAGCGATGAAGGTCAGAGGCCGCTCATCCCAAAGATTGTCGATACCCAGCCATGCAGACCAGTTGCCCTCATCGGGTTCGATATTGAAGTACAGCGACCCAATTTGATACGAGGGCTGCTCCGCCACAACGGCGTTGGCGGCACCAAATAGCGCAATGGAGGCGTTGGTCGCGTTCACCGAGTCATCGACAAAGTTGTAATCAAAACGTGCACTGCCCGACATTCCCGGCCACCACGATAGATCCGTGTTGTACTGAGCACTGGCGAATACTTTCCACTCCGGCACGGCCGGGAGCACATCGCCAGCGCGTCCTGCTACAACGGTCCCGTTGTTGAAAGTGACATCTTCATCAATCACAGCATCCAGGTATGTCGCTGCCAGGGAAAATTCCAGCTTTTCCGTGGCTTTGAACGCAAGGGTTGTTTCAAATCCGTCGATGGACGCGTTTCCGGCATTCACTGTGGTTGCGCCGGATATGGGAAGCGATGTCAGGAGCTGATAGTCCTCCCAGTCCATCATGAAAATAGTCATGTTGGTCAGAAGTCGGCCATCCATCCAGGTCGCTTTGCCTCCGATCTCATAGTTCTTGAGTCGATCGGGGCCAAAATTAAGGGGGGCACCCAGGGCCGCCGCAGCTGGACGCTGCTGAACAGCGCCGTTGATACCGCCCACCCGCTGGCCTTCTGAATAGGTGGCATAAAGCATGGTGTTATCTGTAGGGGTCCACGTGACGTTCAGCCTCGGGCTGAAATCTTCGGTGGTTTCGCAGACGCTAAAAGCATCGAAGGGCGCTCCTACATAGAGTGAGTTCTCTTCTACACACCGTTCGAGATCAAACCATCGCCCGCCGCCGGCCACAGTCACGTTATCGAGAATCTCGTAGCTCAGTTCTGCAAAGAGCGCGATGGTTTCCGTTTCCTGGCGCTGTCCGTTGAGCTGCCCCCCAGGTAACCCGTTATAGGTCTGACCCGGTCTAAAGCCCTGGTCAAACCAGTCGTTGGTGGGCTCAACGCCATAGTAAGTGAACACCGCGCCGTCGCCGCCGTTCTCAGCAAAGTCATCGACGGTGGACAGGTAATCCCAGTCGTTGTTGGTGGTCTCGTAGAACGCACCCACCAACCAATTGAATTTGTTGGAGCCGTCGTCTTTGGAAACCAGTCTCACTTCCTGGGCGAAGGATGAAATTTCCTGATCGAGGAAGATAGATGCTGTTGGGTTGGCGCCAAAATCATAGGCGCTAACAAAGTTGTAGCAGTAAGCGGTGTAGTAACAGCTGTAGTAGTCAAGGAACGCTCGCGTTCCCGTGTAGTACTCCGCCAGATCCAATCCATTGGTCCGGTATTGAGTCATGTAAGCCGTAGAGTCGAGGTCGTAATCGATCTTTCGGTTGTGTGTGCCACCGGCAATGGTCAAATCCGCAAACCCGAGATCACCCTGGATAATCAGGGACAGGTTGTACCACTCGTCTTTGCGGCCCTCGTCCTTGAACTTCACCGTGTTCAGATCGCCGGCGCGGGGATTGAAGTCGAACTGGCCATTTTCTGTGCTCTGGTAGATGACCCCCGCATCCACGGTCCAGTTATCGTTGGGCTGCCATCGCAGGTAGACCCGCGCACCTTGCACGGTCCAGTCGTTGACGTCTTCCCTCACTTGGTCCGCATTATCACGATCTACGCTACCGGGCTCGTAAAATGCGCTACCACTCTCCGGGGAGTAGAAACGCGTGTTGCCGAGCACATTGTCGATGTATCCACCCTCTTCCTCATGGAAGCCGACGAGGCGGATCGCCAGTTCATCAGGAATCACAACGAAGTTGGCGACACCGCTGACGTTGTAAGACGGATCACCTTCTTCGATGTATCCACCTTCAACCATGATGTTGCCGCTGTTGCCTTCCGTATCCGGCTTATTGGTCACAATCTTCAGCGTGCCAGACTGTGAGCCTGCGCCGTAAAGGGTCGGCTGAGGTCCAGAGAGTGCTTCTAGTCGCTCGATATCATAAAGACGCACATCGGCGTTCTGGCCGTCCCGCGTGATGGGAATCTCGTCGAGATAGAGGGTTGAAGAACTAATGGTGTCAAAGCCGCTAGGCTGTGAAACCGCGCCTCTGAACACGATTGTTGTCGCGCCGGGGCCAGCGGTTCCAAAGGAGACGCTGGTCAGGTCTCGAGCATAGTCCTCGAAACCCTTTGCCATGCTTTCGCGAAGTTCCTTCTCGTCAAAGGCCTGGATGTAAAGCGGCACATCCTGGACGTCCTGGGCTCTCCGTCGAGCCGTGACTATCGTTTCTTCAAGGGATTGCGCCCCTGCTTCTTTGGGCAAACTGCCGAGCGCTGCCGTGACGCCGATAGCCAAACTGGTGTGGACGAAAGGGATTCGCGAGCTTCGGTTCACGGGGTGATGCCTCGGTCAGCTTTTCTTCAGAATCCGAAATTGCTCATTTTTTGTCGATAAAACATCCGCGCCTATAGGGGTGCCGCGGTATTCAGAAAATTTGTTCGATTGATGTCAGGCTCTGGCCTAAACGCGCCACCACACGTCCAAGGTCGCGAATTTACAGTCCGTCTATGGGCGCGTTAACAGGAGACACAATCCATGGCCGTTAAGCAGGTTCAAGCCGTTGCAGACCTGCCTGACCTTTAAGCTCAAGTAGCTCCGCTCAGTTCAGGTACTACCAAATTTCACAGGGCTTGCCGCCTGTGCTAACGCCGGCCGGCGAGCTTCCCGTAGATAAGAAAGGACAACGTCATGCCGGTGCCCAGCATAAGGACCGATAAGAGCGCGCGACCGGTCATTTCCGCTTGCCACACGCCAGTCTGATCGAATAGATAATGGAGAAACAGCGCAATCGCCCACGGTATGAGTGATACGAATATGACGCAAACGTACCGCGCAAAGGCACTGAGGCTGTAGCCCCTGGGACCGGCCATCGTCTATTCCTCGATGATTCTCTGCTAGTTTAGACAAGGCTGGCGCCAGACGCTTTCTCCGCCTATCCGGGCGAAAGAACCGCGCGCAGGCAGCTGCCACTGTCGGGGAATGAAATTGCTGAGGTAACCAGGCGATGTGGAAGAAACCTATCTTGAATGGCTGGCCGCTGTTCTGGCTGCTGTCGCTGCCCATGACCGCCTTCCTCATCGCAGAGATGCTCCAGCACGACCTCAGCTCACCGCAGAGCGTCTCCGAGATGATCGGTTACTCCGTACGCTGGGGCGTACCTTTCATCTTTTTTGTCACCGCTGCGTCAGCCATGCCGGTGCTCTTCCCCAATGAGTTCACACGCTGGTGGGTACGGAGTCGCCGCTACGTGGGTCTTGTGTTCGCCGTCGCGATGGCCTGGCAGGGTGCTTTCATTTTTATCATGTCGAACCTGCACACGGGGTACTACTACGAGGAGGTGTACTACTTGAGGGATGAGCTCGAGGGCAGCAGCGGGTACATCTTCCTTGCCGCCATGGTCTTCACCTCTTTCCGCTTCGGTCGACGCCTGATCAGCGCAACGCAATGGAAAGTGTTGCACCGCTGCGGCGTTTACTTCCTGTGGGCGTATCCCTTCAGCGTGTACTGGTGGAACCTGTACTACTACGGAAACCCGGACACCATCGACTATGTTTTTTACTGGGCGGGCTTTCTCGCCTTCGCCGTGCGAATCGCCGCCTGGGGCAAGCGTCGTTACGACAGTGACCTCGAGATTGCATTGCCATCAGCCATAGGGGGGTGGGGCTTTGTGGGCCTCGGTGCCGTGGCCTCGGCGACGGGTCTACGCTGGCAAGACCAAACTACGAACTTCCTGACAGGCCCCGCATGGTCTGGAAACCTCGAGATTTGGCTTCCCTTCTGGCCCCTTGAGCCGTTTCTTCCGCTGTTTGCTCTCGGTGTAGGGGCATGGCTACTGACCGGCGGATTTCGGTCAGCAGATAAGCGGGAACCCAGCCCAGCGTAAATCCCCGCCTGCAAAGAGACGGGGCTCGGACTCCCTACGGTGCGGGTTTGAGAAACTTGAGCGTCATGCGGTTAGACTCGCCAATCGCTGCATAGGACGCGGCCAGCTCTGGATCTTCGACCTCGTCTGAGGTCGGTGGAAGGCGCCAAACATACTCTTCTTCCGTGGGCCGATCTTTGGGATTCAGATTGACCGAAGACTCCGCCTCGAAGGCAAAGCCCGCAGCTTCCATGGCAGCGATGACCGCAGACTTTTTCAAGTAGCCATTGCCGCCCGATGCCCAGTCATCAGAATACGCCTCTGGACCTGCGTGCTGAACCACGCCAACAACCCCTCCAGGCTTGAGCATACGGTAAGTGTCCGCAAGAGTATTTGAGAGATGCTGACCCTCCTCCTCAAAGTCCACGAGGTTGTGGAGCACACGCACGAACAGCACGACGTCGACGGTTCCATCGAGCTCTGCCGGCGCCTCGCCCAAGAAAAATGCACCGGTGCTCGCTCCATCTGGAACGCGCGCCGACATCTCTCCTGGCCAGGTCTGGTCCCAGGTGGCAAGCTCGGCGAGCTGCTCTTCCGTGTAGTAATCAAAGAGCCGGTAAACATCGAGGTTGTAGGCGGCGCCATACAAGGAGCCTTCAGAGCCCAAGTAATCCATGAGAATGTTGGAATACCAACCTGCCCCGGGGTCCCCCTCGACCACTGTCATACCCGGCTCGACGCCGAAAAAAAGCAAGGTCTCTTTGGGATTGCGGGCATCGAAGCGCGCTTTTACCCCGTCGCTCTGAGCCGCCAACACCTGGGTTAGGCGCTGGGACGACGGAGATTCCTGCTCGTTTAATGGTGCTTCGATCGCCACGCCTTCGACCACGGTCGGCGACTCCGCCGCAGCACTGGCTAAGGCCGAATCCGGGGTCCTGCTTTCTCCGCAGGCCCCCAGAACGAGAAGCAGGCTCAATGAGGTGACGATCGCTGCGTTTTGGCGCAGGCGAGTTTCTGGCTGGGTCATGGTGCTCTCCAATAACTGAGGCGCACTTTATATCCCAGGGCGGGAGTGGCTGAATTCGCGCGGTCCCGCTAGGAGGACCATCGACGGAGCGAATGATGTACTTTGGCCCAAGCGTGCTCGTGCTCTTACCGCGCTCGCTCGTTTGCAGAAACTGACCAACCCACACTTTTATGAATCGAGACAGCCGACAAGAGGACGTCATGAACAGCGGTGACACCAATCCCGAATTCACTTTGATCATCTCCTGCCCCGACCAACCCGGGCTCGTAGCGGCTGTTTCCGGAGCGGTTGCCGATAAGGGCGGCACCCTGGTCGAGTCCCACAACCACACAGACCAGCAGCATCAGTGGTTTTTCATGCGCAACGTCATTGCCGGCGCACCGGAGTTTGATCGGGAGGGTTTCTGCGCGAGTTTCGAAGACATTGCCAAATCCCGAGACATGGACTGGTCGCTCACCGACAATGACGCGTCCGAGCGAGTTGTCATTCTCGCGAGTCACGCCTCCCACTGCCTAGCGGACCTGCTTTATCGCTGGAAAAGCGATGACCTTAACTGCGCGATTCCCTGCGTGATCTCTAATCACGAGAACCTTCGCAGCATGGTTGAATGGCACGGAATCCCCTTTCACTATGTTCCAGTGCCAAGAGAAGACAAGGCGGGCGCTTTCGCCAAGATCGAGGAGATCATTGACCGCCATGATGCGGACACCATCGTGCTAGCTCGATTCATGCAAATCATGCCACCCCACCTCTGCGATAAGTATGAACGGCGACTGATCAACATTCATCACAGCTTCCTACCGTCCTTCATTGGGGCGAATCCCTATCAGAAAGCCTATGAGCGGGGCGTGAAGCTCATCGGCGCCACGTGCCATTACGTGACCACGGATCTTGACGAAGGTCCGATCATCGAGCAGGACGTGGTGCGGGTGGATCATAGCTACGGTAAGACCGATCTCGTGCGCATTGGTCGCGATGTTGAAAGTAGCGTTCTATCTCGCGGCTTGCGCTATCATCTACAGCGCCGTGTGCTTGTCCACGGCAACAAGACCGTCGTGTTTACCTGAGGCTATTTCATGAAAAAGCGCGTCTTCGAAATCCCCAGATTTCTGAGGTCGCGCGAAGACGATGCCGAGTCGTCTTCCTTCAATGCTGGCGAGAGCGACAAAGCCTTCACGTTCTGGGTAGCCCCCACAGATTTGCGCGGCCGAGAGGATGTTCTCGGCACCATTGCCGACGATATGTACGGTCAGACCGCAGCCGCCCGGCCCGTAATGCTTGGCGTTTCCGGACTGTACTGGTTTGCCCTTCGCGACTCTGCAAATTACACCGCTCTGACGATTTGGCTGGTGGCCATGTGCATTGCTGTGGTCTTCTGGACCGTGCTTTGGATAAGTCGCAACAAGTACCGCAACGCCTTTTCGGAAAGACGCTGGATGCTGCTGTACACCATAGCGGCCGCCTACAGCGGTTGCGCGTGGAGCGGCGTGTTCTTAACGATATCAGACTGGAAGACCCTCGAGCTCCTGGTCCCCGCCTGGATGCTGATTCTCGGCGTTGTAAGCTCCTGCAGCGCTTCCATGGGCGCGCACCTGACGAGCTTTATGCTGTACACGCTGCCCCCTGTGATCCTGGGTACCGTTCTGCTTGTCACGAGAGCAGCGGAGTCTTTGCAGTGGCTGTCCATCGCCATGGTGGCCTATTACATGCTGCTCATCGAGTTCACGCGGCGCACCAATCGCGACTTTCTTGAACGCCTCCTGCTGTCTCGCCAAAACGAGGAACTCCTCGAGCAGGTACGAGGCGAGGTCACGGAGCGCGAGGAAATCATCGATGTGCGCACTAAGGAGCTACGCTCGACCAATGCACGCCTCGAGGAGCAGGCAGAAGAGCGCGCCCTGCTGGATCGTCAGGCACGCCGGCGCCTGGAGCTTCTCAATTCCGTGGTCGACTCCACGGAGGACATCATTTTTTATAAGGACTATTCCACTGGCGAGGGGGTGTATCTGGGCGGCAACCTCAGCTTTTGTCGCTTTCTGGGTATCGCTAATGAGGAAGTCGCCGGAAAACGTGACGTCGATTTTTTCGATGAAACGCGGGCCATGGAGCAGAACGCCGAGGATCAGGCGGTCATGGAACTCGGCAGTAAAGTCACAGAGCGTTGGGTGCGGGGCCCCGAGGGGAGACGCATTTTGCTGAGCACGCTCAAGAGCCCGTACAAAGATGAAACCGGTGCCATCAGCGGCATCGTGGGTGTGGCGCGCGATATCACCCAGCAAAAACGGGCCGAAGTCACCCTTCGCAGGCAGCGCCGCTCGCTACAGCGCCTCGCCCATCACGACCCCCTAACGGGTCTGCCGAATCGACTGCATCTTACGAAAACCCTGGACCGGATCATCGACGACGGCGAAAACGGTGAGACTCATCTCGCACTGCTTTTTATCGATTTGGACCACTTTAAGGACATCAACGACAGCCTTGGGCATAGCGTGGGCGATCAGGTTCTGCGCGCGGTGGCTGAACGCCTGGGGCAGTGCGTTCGCCAGGGCGACATCATTGCTCGGCTGGGGGGCGACGAGTTCACCGTGCTGCTGCCGGGTCTGCGAGATCCCAATGCAGCAGCAGAGGTTTCAAGGAAGATCATCACGGCCTTTCAGGCACCGCTGAGGCTTGAGGGCCGAGAGCTGACGTTGACACCCAGCATCGGCGTCAGTCACTACCCCATCGATGGCGATACCACTGAGGCACTCCTCAAGAATGCGGATGCGGCCATGTACCAGGCGAAGCGCTTAGGTCGAAACAACTTCAAGCACTACACCAGTGATCTAACGGAGAATGCCTCAGAGCGCATCGCCCTTGAGAACGATCTTCATAACGCGATCTCACGCCACGAGCTCTTTATGGAATATCAGCCGCAGGTCGACATGCGCACCGGTCAAATGATCGGTGCCGAAGCCCTCATGCGGTGGCGCCATGGGACGCGCGGTCTTGTGCCCCCCAGCGAATTCATCCACGTGGCTGAGAAAACCGGGAGCATCTCAAAGCTTGGCTTTTGGGCGTTGAGTACCGTATTTGAGGATATGCTGACCATGACGAAAAGCGGCATGACCGGGATGACCTTCGCCGTGAACGTGTCGGGGCGGCAGCTCATGGATGACCAGTTCTTTGATCGCGTAAGCGCCTTGGTAGAGAAGTTTGACCATATCCTCGGCGAGGGCCGCAATGTACTCGAGCTTGAACTGACGGAAAGCGTTCTGGTTCTGGAGACTGAGCGGGTCGAAAAAATGATGCAGCAGTTCCGGGATATCGACGTCAACATCGCCGTCGACGACTTCGGCACCGGCTACTCATCACTCTCCTACCTGAAACGGTATCCCATCAGCCGTCTCAAAATTGATAGCTCCTTCGTACAGGACATCGACACGGACCCCAACGATCGGGCGATCGCTAAAACCGTGATTGGTTTGGCTCACTCCCTGGACATGAGCGTCATTGCCGAAGGCGTAGAAACGGAGCCCCAGCGA
Organism: Pseudomonadota bacterium; assembly: GCA_038750875.1. Taxonomy (GTDB): domain Bacteria; phylum Pseudomonadota; class Gammaproteobacteria; order Pseudomonadales; family Halieaceae; genus Congregibacter. The sequence goes on from JBCDGU010000007.1 coordinate 164,043, forward strand.
CGACTCCTTCTCGAAGATGGTTGCCCCCTGGGCCAGGGCTACCTGTTTGCCAGACCCCTTGGTCCAGAATCTCTGCTAGATTTCTTCAAGCAGCACCAAATAGGTGAACCCCTATGAATATGCCGGAAGCCATGGCCAATGCGCCTGAAACGCAGGACGGCCAAACAAAGAATACGGTCTGCCCGCTGGACTGCGCGGATACTTGCAGCCTCTCCGTAACCGTGAAGAACGACCGCGTTGAAGCCGTGCGCGGTGGTAACAGGAACCCGTTTACGCGCAGTAAGCTGTGCGCAAAGGTCGTGAATTCCTTTCCCAGTCAGGTCCATGGGGACTTGCGCATAACCACACCGCTACTGCGAGAAAAAACCCTGTCTGGCAGCAGCTTCAGACCCATCAACTGGGATGAAGCACTGGACCTGATTCACGAACGGTTTAGTGCCGTTATTGATCGCTGGGGCAGTGAAGCAGTAGCCCCCCTTTACTACGGCGGCCCCATGGGCCTCCTCGCCGGCGGCAGCATGGACAAGCGCTTTTTCCACCGCCTGGGTGCCTCTTCCGTCGATGCCTCAACCCTTTGTGCAGGGACCTCAAGCGCCGCCTGGGACACGGTATTTGGCGATGCGGGCGGTATCGACTTTGATGAATTGGCCCACTCGAGGCTCATCATCGTGTGGGGGAACAACGTCACCACCTGCAACTTGCATCTCACCAAAGTCATTCGCGAGGCGAAGAAGGCAGGCGCCGTAGTCGTTGTTATCGACCCCAAGAAAATTCGTATCGCCAAGGACGCCGACCTACACATTCCCCTACTGCCGGGCAGTGATGTCGCCCTGGCCTATGCCGTAGCGAATCTGCTTGCTGAGGCCGACGCCATCGACGGTAACTTCGTAGCAGCCAACACGCTGGGTAGCGATGCGTTCCTGGAGGAAGCCCGGAGCTATACGGTGGAGCGAGCCGCCAAGCTCTGCGGTGTCGACGGCGAAACGATTCGCAGCTTTGCCACTCTGCTTATGGAAAATAGCCCTGCCGCAATGAGTATTGGCGTGGGACCTGAGCGCAATCGCAACGGCAGCGCGGGTATTCGAGCGGCATTTTCGTTAATGGCTCTCAGCGGCAATATCGGCCCCCTGGGCGCCGGTGTATGCGACACGTCCCGGTACTTCCCCGTGAACAGAGATGCGCTGGCCCGGCCAGATCTGCAGGGCAAGTCCGTGAGAACGCTCAACGTCATGGACATTCCACGCTACGTCCTTGAACCTGGCGACGAAACGCCGCTGCGCGCGCTGCTGATCTACAACCATAACCCGGTCGCGGTTCATCCGGAGCAGGCCAGGATGCGCGAAGCGCTGTTAAGCGACGATGTCTTCGTGGTGGGCAGCGACGTAAGCATGACCGACTCCATGCGGTGCGCCGATCTGGTGCTTCCCGCCCCAAGTCATTTTGAGTACGGCGATATTTATAAGGCCTATGGTCACCGCTACCTGCAGCGCTCTCGGCCGGTGATCTCGCCCCAGGGCGATGCCATCAGCAATATGGAGCTTTTCCGTCGACTGGCTGAGCGTTTTGGCTTCACAGATCCATGTTTCAAGGATTCGGACGAAGATCTTGCTCAGCAGGCCCTGGACGGATCGTCTGCGACACTCGTAAAAGACGCACTTTATGAGGCCGTGGATATGGAGGATCACGCCGAGCCCGGCATGCTACGAGGGGGAGCGTTCACGACGCCAAGCGGGCGCATTGAGCTATACAGCCAGGCGATGGAAGACCACTGCGGCCAGGGCCTACCCCAGTTCTTGCCACTTGGCGGGGCGGAGCGATTCCAGCTGGTTACCCCGGCGTCGGAGCAGCGCGTGAACTCCACCTTTGGCGGTATTGCCAGCCAGCAGCGGGATCTTGTTTGCGAGATCAATCCCATCGACGCAGCCGATCTCGGCATTGGCGATGGCCAATCCGTCGTTCTTCGGAATGAAGCCGGAGCGGTGCAATTACCCGCCAAAGTTAGTGATGATATTCGCGAAGGTACTGTTTACGTCCCCAAAGGGGCATGGCTTTCCGGCAGTGAAAACGCCATGACCTGCAACGCACTAATCCCTGGCGACCGGGAGGTAGCCATCGGCGGTGCGTGCTATTACGACTGCACGGTGGATATTTCCCCCGCCATCTAGGGTCGTTTCCCGTTTCTAATCCCGTCGTATAGGCGCGGTGGAGCCTGCCAAAGGCCAAACGTAGAGTCCGTGCACGTTAAAAATGGCAGGGTCTCTGTGAGTCAGTACGACACAATTGTTATCGGCGCCGGCCACAATGGGCTGATCTGCGCCACCATGCTTGCCCGGGTCGGGCAACGCGTTCTGCTCCTTGAAGCGAATGACTCGGTCGGCGGCCTTGCAGCCGATCGCGAGTTCTTTCCCGGTTTTCATGCTCCCGTCGCCCAGAGCCTTTACGCGCTCTCGAACACGGTCATCAAGGATCTGCGTTTAGCAGACTACGGCTTCGCTCTGTCAGACGACACTCTGGATCTTGTGGCGCTGTCGGAACAAGAGTCACCCATCACCATCGGTGCTACGAATCTGGCTGGGGCCAATGAAGCTGATAGCGGTGCTTACGGCAACTACGTTGATCAACTCGAAATCTTTACGAAAGCCCTCGCGCCGTTCTGGGGACGCACCATGCCCGGGATCAGCGATCGCGACATGAAATCCCTGAGCACCTTTGCGCTTCTCGGCGCAAAACTTCGCTTCATGGGCCGCGATGACATGCTGGAATTCTTCCGCGTTGCCACGCTGCCGATGCGGGATCTGGTGGACGAGCATTTCGAGAGCGAAGCGCTGAAAGCAGCCTTGTGCTGGGATGGCTTAGTGGGCACGAAGATGGCACCCCGCTCGCCAAACCAGGCTGTACTGACTTTGCTAAACCGGATGGCGGGCGCAAACCATGGCCGCCATGCGCTACCAAGCGGTGGGGTCACCGCCTTTATCGGTGCGCTCGAAAAAGCTGCCCAGGCAGCCGGTGTAGAAATCCGCACGGGCACGGCCGTGAGCCGAGTGATCGTAGAGGGCGATGAAGACGGTCAACACTGCCGTGGCGTCGAACTCGCGGATGGCAGTGATCTTCGCGCAACGCGCGTGGTGTCCAGTGCCGACCCCAAAAACACATTCCTGAAGCTCGTTGGACCGCCAGAACTGGAGATCGAATTCACCAATCGCATCCGTCGTCTGCGCACCGATGGCTACGTGGCAAAACTCAGCGTCGCCCTGAAAGAGGCACCAACCTTTGTCGGTGTGAGTGACGCCTCGCACCGCATGATCATCGCTGGCAGCATGGATGAGATTGAGTTTGCCTACGATGATGCCAAGCATGGTGATGCCTCGGAGATGCCCGTGCTTGAGGTGACTGTTCCGAGCCTGCGCGACAATTCGCTGGCACCCCATGGTCAGCATGTTCTCAGCGCAAACGTCATGTATGTGCCGGCAGAACCCAAGGGTGGCTGGACCGAGGAAGCCCGCGACGCGCTCATGAGTCGCATCATGAGTCGACTGGAAAAGCATGCGCCAGGTATCGGTGAGCAGGTGCTCTACGCCGAGCTGCTCACACCAGCCGACCTGGAAGCCCAATATCACGTCAGCGGTGGTCACTGGCACCACGCTGAACCCAGCATCGACCAACTCCTGATGATGCGCCCCACCTACGAAGCGGCGCAGTACCGCACGCCCATCGATGGCCTGTTCCTCTGCGGTGCGGGCAGCCACCCAGGCGGAGATCTCACGGGTAACCCCGGACGCAATGCAGCACGGGAGATACTCGCATGAGTAAGCATGACGCAATCATCATCGGCGCTGGGCACAATGGCCTGACTGCTGCTGCCTATCTCGCAAAAGCGGGTCTCGATGTGCTCGTTGTCGAGAAAAATGACTACATTGGCGGCGCCGCGGTGACCCGCGAGATGCATGACGGCTGGTTCTATTCCAGCTGTTCCTATGTGTGCAGCATGATGCGCCAGTCAATCCACCGCGATCTGGACCTCACCCGTCACGGCCTGCTGCTGGTGCCCTACCTCGGCACGGTGAACTTTAGCGATGATGGTCGCCGCACCCTCGTTGACTACACAGACGAAGAGGCGGCCTACCTGGAATTGCGGCGTCATTCGCCTCACGACGCCGATGCCATGTCACGGTTCCAGGCCGATCTGGGTCGCTATGCTCAGCTGATTCGGAAAACCTTACTGCGAACGCCGCCAGATCCCAGCTCCTTCAAGCCCCGGGACATCATGGAGACGCTATGGCTCGCAAAGCAGTTTTGGAATCTCGGTGAGCGGGAGCTCTACGAGTACATTCGCTTTTTCACCATGAGCGCTGCGGACTTCCTCGAGGATTACTTTGAGAACGATCTGATCAAAGCCGCCATGGCCAGCCCGGGGATTATCGGTACGGCGCTGGGTGTTTATTCGCCGGGCTCTGCCTACATCCTCCTGCATCACGTGATGGGCGATGTGGACGGAAACGTCGGCGCCTGGGGGCTCGCACGCGGCGGTATGGGGGCGATCTCCAATGCGCTGGCCAGCGCCTACAAGGAGTTTGGCGGCGAGCTTCGTACAGACGCCGGCGTCGAGCAGATCCTCGTTAAGGATGGCGCGACGGTCGGTGTCGCTTTGGAAAACGGCGATGAGCTTTACGCAGATGTCATCGTGTCTAACCTCGATGCGAAGCGTACCTTCACCAAGGTCATGGATAAGCACGACCTGCCGCCAGGCATCTACAAGCGTGCCAAGAATTTCAAGATTCGCGGCTCTTCGGGCAAGGTCAACATCGCTTTGTCCGGTATGCCGAAGTTCAACAACGTACCGGACAATCGCTATATCAACCGCGGTGGCCAGGGCTTCACCGGCTCTCTCGAAACCATGGAACGAGCCTACGATTGCTGGAAGCGCGGCCGATGGTCAGATGATCCATTTATCGAAACGGTGATTCCCTCAGCGTGGGAGCCCACGGTTGCGCCACCGGGCTGCCACTGGATGTCCTGCTTTGTGCAGTACTGCCCACCCAAGCTTGCCGACGGCGAGTGGACGCCAGAAAAGCGTGATGCCTTTGGCGCCACGGTTATCGACAAGATCGAGCGCTACTCGCCTGGATTCAAGGACCTTGTGGTTCACGCGGAGATTCGCACGCCCCACGAGATCGAGAACGAAATCGGCCTCACAGAAGGAAACATCTTCCAGGGTGAATTGACCATCGATCAGTTGCTGTTCAACCGCCCCTTCCCGGGCTACGGCCAATACCGGATGCCTCTCAAGAACATGTACATGTGTGGCTCTTCAACGCACCCCGGCGGCGGCGTGTCGTCCGCATGCGGCGCCAATGCAGCGCGGGAGATCCTGCGCGATCTGCGCAAGCCCAACACGGTGCCCGAGGATGATTTCTACGATGAGTAATCCAGACGTTTTGCGTGAGAACACCGCCGACCCCTACGCTGGTGAGCGCCTCAAGCTTTCTCCGTTCCACGAACGCCAGGCGGCGCTGAACCTACGGGACGCTTGGTCGGCATGGAACGGCTTCAAGTTCGCTGACTACTACTACGACGTCGATTACGAGTATTTCTGTATTCGTAACACCTGCGGGACCTACGACATCTGCCCCATGCAGAAGTACCTCATCGAGGGGCCGGATGCCTGCGATATGCTCAATCGCATGGTGACGCGGAACATCGCCAAGATGCGAGTTAACAGGGTGACCTACTGCTGCTGGTGCGACGACAAAGGACGCATGATCGACGATGGCACCATTTTCCGTCTCGATGAAGAGAAATACATGCTCACCTGCGGCAGCCCCTGCATGGCGTGGCTGCGCAAGGCCGCACTCGGATACGACAACCTGACCATCACGGAGTACACAGAAGATCTGGCGGGCCTGTCTCTGCAGGGTCCCACAAGCTTTGCCGTGCTCAAAAAGATGGGCTTCGACAGTGTCGCCGAGGTAAAGCCCTTTGGCATTACGCGCGTACCTTTCGACGGTACCGAACTCATGATTTCCCGCACCGGTTTCACCGGTGATCTGGGCTACGAGCTGTGGATTGATCCCAACCACGCCCTCGCGTTATGGGACGCACTCTACGCCGCGGGCGCCGACTACGGCATCCAGCCCTATGGTGAATCCGCGACGGACATGGCACGTCTGGAGGCAGGGTTTCTCATGCCCTACATGGAATTCAACGAAGCGCTCAAGACCATCAACTTCGAGTTCGATCAAACACCCTTGGAGCTTGGCCTGGACTGGATCGTGGATTTCAAAAAGCCGCATTTCAATGGACGTCGCGCACTTCTCAAGCAGGAAGCCGAGGGATCGAAATACAAGCTTCTGAAACTCGATATCGTGGGCAACAAAGTCGCTGAGGGCGCCATCCTCTATAACAATGAGGCCTGCAGCCACGAAATCGGCTATGTGACCTCGGCCATGTGGTCACCTGCGGTGAAGGCAAACATCGCCTACGCGATGGTGGAAACAAAGGCATTGGGCGGAGAGATCTGGGCGGAGATCTACCACTACAAGGAGCTTCGTCCTATTCGCAAGATGGCTATCTGTACCGTGAAGGACAAGCCCTTCTGGGTGCATCCCCGTTCGCGTCAGACACCACCGGCGCTAACCTGATCACGCCCCGGTATCGTTAAAAGTCTCCGACGGTGCGGTCACACTATGAAGCTATCCAACGGGTAGGGCCGTACCGGAGTAAAGGTACAGCGCCTTTTGAAAGCGCGCCCTTGGGGACATTGCCTTAGCAATTTATCTGTGCTGTCCGTGGAGCAGATAGCGCTGCGTGAGTCATCGTAAGGCGGGAAGGACGTGCTCGGTCATGATGCGGTCGCTCAGTTCATGGGCATCCCTGCGTCTGAAGTTTTCTGATGTAACGACAACCACCGTGTCATAGGCTGGCAACAGGTGAACGCGGTTTCCGCCGCTGCCAGTCATGTATGGGCCCTCAAAGTCAGGGTTGGCCTCCGTGGGCTTCTTCAACCACCAGAGGTACCCGTACTCATCATCCTCATCGATTTGTACCCGCGCCGTCTGGGACCCTTTAATCCATCGCTTGGGCAGCAATTGCGCCCCCTCGATGGTCACGCCCCCATTCAATTGTAGGCGCCCTAGAGCTAGTAGCGATCGGCTGCTGAGACGAAGTCCGCCGCCGGTCTGCGCATGCCCAAGAGGAGAAAAGTGCCACTCCATTCGTTCAATTCCCAGAGGATCGAACAGCGCTCTCTGAGCATAAGACGGAACCGCCTCCTGGGTAGAGAGCGCAACGATCCGCCCGAGCACAAAAACGCCTGCGGTGCAGTAACTGTAGGCGCGCCCATAAGGACGCTCTGAAGCCGGTGGTTCCCAGGGCGGCAAGCCTCGAACAGGAAGATCGACGAAGAAACGGACCCAGTCTTCGATGAGATACATGCGTTCCTCATTCCCGCGAGAAAAGCTGTTCCAGTCGTTGCATTCCACAATCGATGTCATGGTCAACAAGTCTTCTACGGTCATTTCCGTCTTACGAGTATCGGGATTGGCATGCTCGGGGTTACCCAGCGCGGCCATGACAGGAGCGTCCACGCCAGAAAGTGACGCATCAGCAATTGCTGCACCAATGAGCATGCCGGTGATGGTCTTGGTCGCTGAGCGAGTGTCGCGGAGTGTGTTTTCGTCGCCCTGATAGTAGCGTTCAAAGATCGTCTTTCCGCTGCGCTCGATGACGACGCTGGTAATCGCCCCGAATTCACCGGCCCCGATGGCCTGGTCGAGGGACTGGAGCGGTAGCTCGGTCGAAGCCAATGGGCTTTCGCTCACAGCAAACGTCAGCAAAAAAGCCGACACAACAAGAGGTCTTCGTATGGCTAAGCCTATCATTCTCGTCGACACCATCTCATGAAGTGAACACCCACTCTACTTCAGGCAGGGGGAGCTTGGGCACCCGTCGAACGCAACCGCCGCCAGGTCGCTGCATGGGCGAAGAGAAACCAAGGTCGGGCCGGGAGTCCGTGTGTCTCGTGGAGGCCCGCTCCTAGGCTTCCTCCGCCTCCATTTCCTTGCGCCAGTCCGAGAGATTCATTCCGATGGCCATAAAACCCAGGATCCATAGGGTCTCGTCCCAGGCGAATACCCAGTGACCGCGATAGGCCCAGTAAGCAGCGGTGACCCAGAGCACGCTGTACAGGCAGGCGTTGAACAGCCGGGCGAAGCGAATGACGGGACCCCGGGTCACTCCCTTGTCCTGCAGCCGCACCATGACCTCGATCATCGCGATGATAAACAGCCACACAACGACCTCAATGAGATCGGCCCAGGCCAGTTCCCACTCGATCTGCCAGCCCGCTGCGTCAGTCAAAGCCTGCCCCTGGGCGAACTGGAACAGGGTATCGGCGTTGGTAAGCGTCGCGCAGTTTGCTCCGTCGAGCTCCGAATACGCCAGATTGCGCGCAAAAGAGAGGTCCATACCCACAAATTGACAAAGGTCCGCACCCGAATGGACCACCGCCTTATCGAGCTCAAGGAGATAATCCGCGAAGGCAAAGACCGTGTGACCGATGGCGACAAAGCACACCAGCCGTAACGCATGCATCAGCATGACACGGCCGCGGGTAAACGCCTCGTCGGAAAGGAGGAACGTTTCGAGCTCCAGCAAGAAAAGGAGCAGAAACCACGCGAGCTCATCGAAGGTCGTTGCGAAGGCGGTGGTCCAATCTTTCAGGGTCCAACCATCGTGCATCGTGTGGCGGGCGACATCGATATCGTTGCTGAGGTAGTGGAAGAAGTTAACGATGAGTAGTGAGTAAACAGCGATTTTGATGAGCTGTTTGGGCGCCGTGGAGAAAAATTTTCCGCCGCCGCCCGGGGCCGCCGTAGAGCCCGGTGCAGCGGTGTCGGCAGCGACAACTGTCTGATCGCTACTATTCAATGTAATTTCCCTAATTTCATAAGCTTAGGACCTTACATGGACCGATTTTGCCCCATCATCGTCGCCTATACGCCTGCAAGACCTTAAGGGGCCGATCTTCCGCGTTCCAGCAAACTACCCCCTGGGGGTGTTGACCCCCGCTAATCCGAATAGCCACAGTGATCGTAGGGAAATCAAGACACAAGCTAGACAAAGCTTGCCATGCGTTCTGCACGAGCCCCGTGATGAGGATGAGTGCATAGGGAGAACTTCGGTGAATACGCAACAATTTGTTGATAGTTATTTTGATGCCTGGAACAACCATGACGCGGCGGGCGTGGTGCAACATCTGGGCTCCGGTGGGACCTACTTCGATGAGCCGGCGCAGCTGCAACTGGGCGGGGATGAACTCGTTACTGATTTGATCGATTACTTCAGCAATGATCATTACGGCTACGAGCTGATGGGTGATGTGCTATCCAACGGCAATACCGTGGCTTTCCAATACCGCGCATTCCCCGTGGAGCATGACAACGGCGTAGCCGGATGGACTGGCGCAGAATTTATCATCATGGATGGCGATGTCGCGAGCCAAATCAATGACTACTACCGCGTGCCTGGCGCGCAGTCTCGGCGCGCTGGCCTCACCCCGAATGGACGACGATATGCGAAGTCGGGCCTCAGCGGTGATGCCATGAGCCGTCTATTGGCGGCGCTGAAGATGGCCATGGAAGATGAAAAGATCTTTCTGGATCCGGAGCTATCTTTACCCAGACTTGCCGAGGAGCTTGGCTGCTCGGTGAATCATCTTTCCCAGGCCATCAACGCCGGCCACTCCATGAGCTTCTTCGACTACATCAACCAGTTCCGCGTCGCCGAGGCCGCACGCATGCTGCGCCAGAAGGAATGCCAGTTCCCGGCCATACTCGACGTCGCCCTTTCCGTTGGCTTTAACTCGACGTCAACGTTCTACACGGCCTTCAAGAAAGCCACGGGGCAGACGCCCGCCAAGTACCGTCGCAGCCAGCCTCCGATGTAGGGTGCCGATGGAAGGGTCCGCAGGGGCACAGCACTAGAGGGCGCGAAGGAACCACGCGTAATCGAGATCGGGTACGCGCCCATGATAGTCGTCGCTTTCGCCCTGGCGAATCGTTGCGTAAGCGTCCGTGAATTGCTCACCGAGATAAGCCGGCAATACATCACCCTCCCGGAATAGCTCGATCGCTTTGTCGAGGCGAGTGGGTAGCGTTGTCTCCGCTTCCGACAAATCGGCCTCCCTCGGAAGCAGCTCTCCCGGTTCGCTGCCATGCTCCATTCCCGAGTGAATACCCGCGAGTACAGCGGCAAGCACGTAGTACGGGTTTGCATCGGCACCTGCGATACGGTGTTCAACACGACGATTTTTCTCAGTGGACTTGGGAATCCGCAGTGCCACCTCACGATGGTCATAGGCCCAGGTCGCGCTAGACGGCGCAAAGGCGCCCGCCTTAAAACGACGGTAAGAATTTGGGTTCGGCGCAAAAATCGCCATGGCCTGATCAATGGTGTAGCCCAAGCCCCCCACCGCATGGCGAAGCCGGTCGGTTAAGGTTGGTGGATCTGCCTCTTGCGCAGCCGCAAACACATTGGCGCCCGCGTCGTCATACACGCTGGCATGGATATGCATCCCGCTGCCGGCAATATCCCCAAAGGGCTTCGCCATAAAGGTGGCACCCATACCGTGCTTCCGTGCAACGCCCTTCACAATGCGGCGGAGCAGCATCGCGTGGTCTCCGGCCACCACGGCGTCGGTCTGGTGATGCGTATTGATTTCCCACTGCCCTGGTGAGAACTCGCTGTGGATAGCGGTTAGGGGAACGTCCTGAGCCTCACAGGCCTCCCGGACGTCGTTGAGAAAGTCGTCAAACTCCACCAGATCATCGGGCATACAGTACTGAATGCCCTCCTGCATAGCGCCCGTACCCGGCACGGTGCCAGTCAATGGCTTGGGTCGTCCATCCTCGCCCTGGGCCACCAGGTAAAACTCAAGCTCCGTCGCTACTACCGGGTGCATGCCGTCCTTTGCATAGCGATCGAGTACCGAAAGAAGCGGCTTGCGCGGGTCGATCCAATCCGGATTTCCGTCTTTGTCGACGTATCCAGTCAGGATCTGTGCCACCGGGCTGTCCACCCAAGGAACCCGCGCGAGCGTGCCGCTGATGGCGCGGATCGGTTGATCGGGATCGCCACCAAATTCAGTCTGCGAGAGCCCGTCATACATGTCGCCGAGAATGCCCAGAAAAGGCACGGTTCGCGGAACGGTGAAGCTGGCATCGAAAAGCGCCCCAAACTCACAGCGCTGCACGCGCTTGCACCGAAGCAAGCCATGCATATCCGGCATGAGAACTTCCAACAACTGAATGTCGGGGTTATCGGCAAGAAACTCCTCGAGTTCCTCCGGCTGCGCGTACTTCATGGAGCGTCCTATGCTCGAATCGAGTCGGCAGTGTAAACCTGGTCTAAAGGTGATCTACCTACCTTATAGGGGTGTACTCATCCATGGCGAAGCTTCGTTTAAGCTCCCTCTCATCAAAATTCGCCTCAGATTGTCAGGGGGAGAAAAACGCCATGTTTGGTCTTCAAAAGTTACAGGAAAACACCGAGCACACAGGCTCCTACTACGCCGCGAGTGCCAATATCGACACGGTCTACCCTCGGCTGGAGGACGATATCAGCTGTGATGTCGTGGTCGTAGGCGCTGGATTCACGGGCACGAATACGGCCCTTGAACTGGCGGAGCGCGGATTTGATGTAGTCCTTCTAGAAGCCAATCGCATCAGCTGGGGGGCGTCGGGACGCAACGGTGGCCAGATCATCGGAGGCCTCGGCCATGATCCTGAGCGTTTTGTAAAAACCATCGGTGAAGAAGGCGTGCGCACCATCTACCAGATGGGCATCGAATCCAGAGACATTATCCGCGAGCGCGTTGAAACCTACGATATCAAATGCGATCTGAAATGGGGCTACTGCGATGTCGCCCTCAAACCCCGGCACATGAAGCAGTTCGCTGAATGGGCAGAGTTTGAGAAAAGTATTGGCAATCCGCACCCCTACACTTTACTGGGCAAAGACGAAATCAAGGAATTCGTCAATTCCGAGGTTTACCTGGGCGGACTTCACAACACCGCGAATGGCCATATTCATCCCCTCAATCTCTGCGCTGGGGAGGCCAAGGCCCTAAGCACCCTGGGTGGTCGAATTTTTGAGCAATCACGAGTGACTGCTCTGGAGCAGGGAACCAGACCCCGCGTTCGAACAGAGCACGGCAGCGTTAGCGCTAATCGGGTTGTACTGGCCGGCAATGCCTACCTGGGAGGCCTGATACCCAAACTGGCCAAGCGCGTACTTCCCTCGAGTAGTTCGATCATTGCGACAGAGCCGCTCAGCGATGAACTGGCTGCGGAATTGCTGCCCGGTGACGTCGCCGTATGCGACCCTCGCACGGCCCTCGACTATTTCCGCCTGTCCGCAGACAAACGCATGCTGTTTGGCGGCCTGTCTAACTACACAGGCCTGGAGCCAAAAAATCTAGTGGGCGTGATGCGTCGCAAGATGGAGCGGGTGTACCCGCAGCTCACGGGCATCAAGGTGGACTATGCCTGGAGCGGCTGGATCGGAATCGGACTCAATCGTATGCCCCAGCTGGGCCACCTGGCCGATAACATCGCCTATATTCAGGCGTACTCAGGTCACGGAGTGTCACCGACCCATATGATGGCGCGCATCACGGCAGAGATGATCGCCGGTGAGTCGTCGCGCTTTGAAGTCATGGCGAAGATCAACCACGCACCTTTCCCAGGCGGTAAGTATTTCCGCCGTCCCGCCCTCGCCGTGGGGATGGCTTACTTCAAGACGCTCGACGCGCTGTAGAAGCGAATCCGGGCCGAAGCTGAACCTGTCTCTGCTTCTGGTGACCGACTTAGCCTAGGGCCGAAAATAGACGCCGCTCCCAGGAGCGGCGTCTTTAGTAGTGGTGGCGCTGTCCCCGAGTTCTCACTGGGCTCCAAGCCCTTGAAGTCTCACTCTTCTTCCGGAAGCACCATCATGTAAACCTTACGCACTTTCTCGATCACCTCTGCGGTGCCCTTGAAACCGCGCGGGAATACCCAACTGTCGCCGGCCTTTACTTCTGTGACCACGCCACTGTCCGACGTGAACTTCCAGTGGCCCTCCAGCAGGTGGCAGAATTCCGTGAGGTCCAGGTCAAGTTCCATGGTTCCTGGCTCGCATTCCCAGGTTCCGGTGATCATATTGCCACTGTCGTAAAAACCCTTGTCCGTCTGCTTGGGCAGCGGACCGACCGGCTCACCAAAGCTTTCGCAGGGCTCGAGATCCGTAAGGTTTCTCGGTTGATGCTGTACGCTGATCTCGGGCATGGGTCACTCCAGAATTTCCGATAAAACAGTGAGGTAGCGGGCGGGCCACTTCAGGCGCTGCGCCGCCGACGGGACATGTTGACGCAGCCTTGGATAGGGGTGCTTCCTAGCCCATAAGGCCGGAGGAGGCTGGCCCTCGCCCCTCCTACACTCGATACTCATCGAGAGGCAAAAGCCGGTTTTGCAGGACTAAACGACCGATGACCATTTATACGATAACGATTGCTGTCAGCGTCCTGCTCTTCATTGCCATCGGCAGCTACAGCGGGCGCAAAGTCAAAGACGTTGACGACTACTTCGTTGCAGGACGAAGGGCGCCAACGCTACTTATCGTTGGCACGCTCGTCGCAAGTGTTTTTAGCACCTCCATTTTCCTCGGTGAGGCTGGTTTCACCTACGACGGACAACTGGGCCCCTATCTGCTGCTACCGGGCATCGCGGTCACGGGCTACATCTACGGTGCCCTGTTCTTTGGAACCTTTCTGCGCCGCAGCCGGGCAAACACCGTTGCGGACTTTTTTGGGCAACGCTTTGCGAGCCCGCGGGTGCAGCAAATCGCGGGTATCACCATCGTCTTCGGGCTCGGCGGCTACCTGCTCGTAGTGACCCAAGGTGCTGCCATCCTCATCGATGAACTGACCGACCTAAACTACACGCAGGCCGTCGTCGTTGGCTGGCTGAGCTACACGGGCTTTACCATGTATGCGGGTTCTCGCGGTGTGATCATCACCGACACGCTCATGTTTCTGCTTTTCAGCGTGGCCACCATTGCCTTCGTGGCGTTCCTCCTCGACGGTTTTGGTGGCTTCTCAACCACCATCGAAGAGCTCACTCGCCAGAGCGTGAAGCCGGATCTAACGGCCTGGCATGGCACTATCGGTGAAGGCACGGAATGGCCAACGGCCATCGATTTCCTGATCTGGCTGGTCATCATCGATCTGGCTTGGAGCATTGTGTATGCCGTGAGCCCGTGGCAGTCGAGCCGTCATCTCATGGCAAAGAACGAGCATGTGGTCTTGCGGGGCGCCATCTACGCCTGCTTCGCCGTGATCTTCATGCAGATCCTGATTTACGGTGCCGGCGGTTTTATCAACCTGGCCAAGCACGACATTTCTCCGTCAGAGACCGTGATGCTCTGGGCCGCCAAAAATCTGGTCCCGTCCTTCCTGGGTGCTTTACTGCTTGCTGGGATCGTCGCGGCTGCCCTGTCTTCGGCATCCACATTCTTGTCCCTTGTCGGCTTCAGCGTGAGCAATGATCTACGTCGTCATGATGAGCCGGTCAGTCTGACTAAAACTCGCCTTGCTGTCGGCGCTGTCAGTGTTTCGGTGCTGGGTCTGAGCCTGATTCTCCCGCCAAACGTGTTCTGGATCATGTTGTTCATCGGCACTGTGTTCGCCTCCAGCTGGGGGCCGGTGGGCTTCATGAGCGTGTGGAGCCAGAAGATCACGGCAGATGCCGCCTTCTGGGGTATGACTGTCGGTCTCCTTGCCAACATTATTCCTGCAGGGGCTGATTTTCTGGGCTGGATCGATTTACCCAGCTATCTGGAACCCGCATTGCTGGGCACTGCCGGTAGTTTTATGGCCATCTGGTGGGTGTCAAAGCAAGGAGAGCCCTCGGAGGAGGAAAAACGCTTTCGGGCGCTGCTCCACGAAACACCGCTAGAGGATCAAAGCTGGGAACGCACGCGAACCACGCTCATCGCGCCATCACTGCTGGTGCTTTATGGGCTGCTCATGCCGTTCTTCTTGCTCAACTTTTATGTTGCGCCCTACCAACGCGGCAGCGGGTCCATTCTGAGCGACGGCACCATCAATTGGAGCGAGGCAGAACCCTGGATCGCCTTCGGGCCCGCCGTCCTCTTCATTCCCCTGGGTACCATCGCCTTCATCACCATCAAGGGAAGATACGGTGGAGCTCGCAGCGGCGAGCAAACGCCTGAACTCTGATCTAGAGTTGAAACCTCACATACCCGTCGATACCGGAGCGGATCATGCAGATGTTCATTAACGGTGAGTGGTTGGATGGTAGCGCCAGTGATCGTATTCCCGTGCTTAATCCAGCAACGGAAGAACTCATTGATACGGTGCCGGTCGCTGCGGAAGAGGAAGTCGACATGGCCGTCGGCGCAGCGCAGCAAGCATTCAAGACATGGCGCAAAGTTGCGGTCCATGATCGCAGTGAGATGCTGCGGTACGCCGCCGAGAAGCTGCGTAATAACGCGGAGGCCTACGCACGTCTGGTGACGAAGGAGCAGGGAAAAACCCTGGCAGAGAATCGCGAATCGGAGATTCAGGTTTCCTACGAGACACTCGATTACTACGCGCAACTCATCAAAGACAATGCGGGAAGGGTGCTCCCAGCTCGGAATCCCAGCACCTTTAACTTTGTGAGCAAGGAACCCTACGGGCCCACTGCCTGCATCGTGCCCTTCAACTACCCGGTCCTATTGCTGATCTGGAAACTCGCGCCTGCCGTGGCCGCGGGTAATACGGTGGTGATCAAACCATCGGAGAAAACGCCTCTCAGCACGCTGAAACTGATGGAGGATGTCTTCGACCACTTCCCGCCCGGTGTCATTAATGTAGTGGCCGGCTACAGCGCCACCGCCAAAGCGCTATGCAGGCACCCGGATATCAGAACTATCGCGTTCACGGGCTCAACGGCGGTGGGCCAGAGCATCGTTAAAGAAACTGCGCACCAATCCAAGAATCTGCTTCTCGAACTTGGGGGTAAGGACGCCGCGGTCGTCAGCCAGAGCAGCGACTTAAATCTCGCGGCGCGTGCGATTTCCTCATCGTCCCTTTGGAACAGCGGCCAGATCTGCACCTCGACGGAACGCGTGTTTGTGCATGAATCGGTTTATGAGGCGTTTCTAGTGCTACTTAAAGAGCGCTTTGAAGCCATCCAGTTAGGCGACGGCATGGACGAGAGCAATGACATAGGCCCTCTGTGTGATGCGAGTGGCTTCGAGAAGATCGAGCGACACGTCGAGGACGCAGTAGCAAAAGGTGCTCGATTGGTAACCGGTGGTGCCCCGTCCAAGGCGCACAGCAAAGGTTACTTCTTTGAGCCCACGATCCTGGCGGATACCACTCTGGACATGCTTTGCCAGACGGAAGAGAGTTTTGGCCCCATGGTGTCCATCGCGGCCTATAAGGACTTTGAGGGCGTAATTCACCGCGTCAACGAATCCGAGTACGGCCTTGGTGCGGTGTTGTTCAGCGAAAACCCGCGAGAAGTGAAGGCATTTTTTGAAGATGTTAAAGCCGGCAGCATCTGGATCAACGAGCCCCTCACAGACAGCATTGGCGGACCCTTCGGTGGCATGAAGTCGAGCGGCTTCGGAGACTACAGAGAATTGGGACAGGAAGGGCTGGCCGCTTTTCAGGAGACCAAGCACGTGCATTGGACCTTCGCACCGGAAGCCCTCCAGGACGACTGGTTCTAGCTATCTAAACTTCCGATATACCCCTGCAGACCCGTCGAGACGGAGCGCTCGGAGCAGGCGCCCTACTGTTTTACAAAACCAATGCGCAACGTCCGCAACGTGTCTGCCGATCTTTTTGATGCAGAGGGTTATCGCCACACCGATCCGCACAACTGTACGCCTTGAGTCGGTTACGCAAATCTCCACCCCGAGAGTGCCATGATCGAGGGCCAACCAGGTGCAAGGCGTTCACTTTGAATTTAAAGTGTTGCGTCCCTAGCGTTGAGTCCAAGAAAAAGAACGAAGGAAATCATGAGCAGTGAAGAACTGAATGCAGTACTGGCCCTCCTCGGACAGACCCGGGGGGATGACCAACGCGAGAAGCCCATCTGGCAGCAGCGAGGCGAGATGGAAATGACTGGGTTGGCCATGCCTATGCCTGAGGAGCCCGTTGATATACAACAGGCACGCATGAACAGCGTTCCGGCGCTGAGGTTCGTGCCGGAGGGGGCCGAGAGTGACAGCGCTCTGCTCTACATGCACGGAGGCGGTTATGTAATCGGCTCCCCGGTATCCCATCGCCATCTGGTCGCACGCCTTGCGGTGGATGCGGGTATGGTCGCCTGGTCCATCGACTATCGTCTGGCCCCGGAATTTGCCTATCCAGCGGCGGTAGACGATGCGCTGGACGCCTACCGCCATCTTCTTGATCAAGGAATCGACGCCAGCAAAATAGTGATCGGAGGCGACAGCGCGGGCGGCGGTCTGGCGACGGCGCTGCTCGTTGCGCTGAAAGCTGAGGAATTACCGCAGCCCAGTGGCGCCATCCTGCTCTCGCCCTGGGTCGACCTCACCCAGTCCGGCGACACTTACGCGTCACGCGCCGATGCCGATCCCATGGTGCAAAAAGAAGGCCTCGATGAAATGGCTGCGGCTTACGTGCAAAGCGGCGATGCCCGCGCGGCAACGGCGTCACCGCTATTTGCCGATCTCGCGGGACTCGCCCCGATGTACATCCAGGTGGGAGATGCGGAAACGCTACTTTCCGACAGCCTCAAACTTGCGGAGAAGGCCAAGGCCGCGGGCGTGGATGTGCGTCTGGACCAATACCCGGACATGATTCACGTCTGGCCGTACTTCTGGCCCATGTTAAGCGAGGCGCGGGACGCGTGCGCAAAACTCGCCGGGTACTGCTCGACACGTACCGTCTGAATAGGGCTCTGATTGCCCGCTGCTGCTAAGCTTTCGGAACGAGAAAAGAACCTAGGAAGCGGGCAAAAACTGGGCCGATGCTAGGTTAAATGACACTCGATACCCGGTAGGCCTTTACGACAATTCCTCAACCGCGCGATAGGCCTCCATGACTGCCGATTCCAGCATGGCGTTCGCCGCAGCGTCGGAGTTTGCAATCGCGATACTGCCGAAGGGCTGGCGTGCGATGACGTGGGGATAACGCGGGTCATCCCAGTCATCGTAAAAGTCTTCTGTTAGCTCGTCGTAGTAGTAGGAGTAGCCGTGGGCCCAGCGATTTACGGTGATCGCAGCAATGTCGCGCTGTGCGTTGAAGCCACCCTGGGCCAGGGCGTCTTCCAACTGATAACGGATGTTCGCTTCGATATTGGCGTAGGGCGTGCTCAGGAGCTCCCTCCGGCCCTCCCGAAGCCGTTCCCGTTTCGTAAGCCCAGGTGCCCTACCCTGAGGAAACCGCTCCATGTGAATCACGACGGGGTCGTCGGGCGCCGCCGCGTACTCATAGCCGCCGAGGCTCACGGGAAAATCGATCATGGCATTGACGTGATAGCTGCCCGGCGCGACAAAAGCGCCGATCCCAAGCTCCTTCCAGGCACGCCAATTGTTCAGGGCGACGTTGGTGTAGAGGATGGGCGTCTTCACCTGTGAATACATCGCCTCGCGCTGCGGCGCCGGCAGTTCCGGGCAGAGCGACGGGACGATGGCGTGATAGCAAGCGAGCACGACCTTCGACGCATGAACCTGTTCAGAGCGGCCGTTCCTGACGTAGGCGACATTCACGCCCTTACTGGCGTCGGCATCGTTCACGTGCTTGACCCGCGTGACGGTACTGGAGAGACGCAGCTGCACATCGGATGCTGAGTCGTCGAGGCGCTCATAGTGAAGCGGCGCCCGCACGATACTGTGCATGTCTGTTGCTTCGGTGACGTCAGGAATGAGCGAGGCTACAAGAAGCCGGGCAACGGATGCATTGCCATCAGGGAAATGGTGGATGTACGGCTCGTACTCTGTGGTGTCAGCGCCTAATCCTGTCGCATTTCGACCGGGAAGCACGGAGTAGAAAATTGCCGCCCCCGCCGGAGCGCTCTCGATACCCACTCCCGTATCGGATGCCAGGTCCTGCAGCACGCGAAACACCTCCCCCTCCGTCACCCCAAGATGCCGTTCCAGGAAGACGCGGTACGTGATGGTGTAGAGATAGTCCCGCTTTTCGTCGAAGGGGATATCCGCCATGCAATCGGACGTTTCCGTCAGCACACGCAGTAGCTGGGCTTTCCCTTTCTCAGAAAGCGGAGTCGCGCTAACCGCATCAACTGCCGAGAGGTCAGTGGCCGCGAGAGGCATATAGTCACCTAGCCCGCCAATATCCCAGCGCACGAGCTTACTTGCGCCCCAGTCCCGACTATTGAAGTAAATGCCACCGGCTAAATCGTGACGGCGATAGAATTCCTGATCAAAGGCGTCGTAGAACGTGTCCTGACGAATGCCGATATCACGGAGCAGTGCTTTCACCTCATCCGGATAGCCGCCGGGGGATTCCATGGTCTGGGACCCCCCATAGCCCAAGACCTTTTTGCCCGCTACATCGAATTCATTACGTTTGGCATGACCGCCAAAATCATCGTGATTGTCCAGCAGCAGAATGCGCGCCTCTGGGTGCGCCTTTCGGAAGAAATACGCTGCCGCAAGCCCACTCAATCCTGCGCCCACGACGACGAGATCGTAGCTATCTTCCTGCTTCGTCTCTGGGCCAAAACTGCGGACACCATTGCGCGCGAGTGCATGAGCGACTTCCCAGGACCCATCATGATTACCGCGTAAGCCGGTGAGTGCTGGCGGGTAAGACGGAACCTGGCTAGCGGTCGCTTCCACCTGATCAACAAGAGCGGTGGAAGGCAACAAGGTGCCTGCGGCCGCCACTCCCAGTCCATGGAGCACATCGCGACGCTTTACACGTGAACCAAGGGGGCCCGTCAGGCTCTCCTCCATCTCGTGTTCCGCATGGCAACCCTTTTCTCTCGTCACCGACCTATACCTTCTCTGGGGCGCTGATTAAGCGCTTACGTCCGATAATCCGCTGGTGATCACCACCTTCATGTGCCGCATACGCCAGTAGGCCAGTGCGTAAACGAAAAAGGCGGCCACGGACGCGATGGCGCACATGAAAAAGATCTCGCTGTACCCCGCACCGTACGCCAATAGGGATGCCGCCAGGTTTGGCCCTACGATCTGCCCCAGACCCTGGGCAGCCGGGATGAGCGCGGCGTAACGACCAGTGCCATCGACGCTGGCGACAGATCCCATCTGATAGACATCGATAAAGATCCAGAGGAAGTTGAAGGCGTAGAGGCTGATGAAAAAGCGCGGCTCCGTGATACCGCCGACGATCATGGCCGCGGTCGCGGCATGCAAGACGAGCGTGACCAGGAGAGGTCGGGCGAGACCGAATCGATCGCTAAGCACCGTCGCAACGAGGCAACCAAGCACGGAGAAAAATGAGACCCAAACCAGCACACTCGACACCCATTCTCCATCGAGTTGAGCATCCGTGGCCGCGAGTTCGATATAGGTCCAGTAAGCGCCAATATTGACGTAAGTCAGCGCCATGGCAACAAGGCATAGCCAGGGGATCACCGATGGGACCTCGACCGTGCGCGACGGCGCACCGCTACTCTCGCCATCAGCAACATTCTCTTCTGCCGGCCTCGCAGGCACCCACCGAAGCATAAACAAGATGGGCACATAGCTGATGGCAAAGGCGGTATAAATCTGCTCCATTGTTAAGCGGGGAAGGATGTACATTTCACCCGCCTGGATGAAAGCAAAAGAAAAGAGCAGGTAGTTAAATGCTCGCGCCGCGTGCAAACGCCCGCCGAGCGTCGCGACCGCAATGCCTGTCGATACACCACTGGCGGCCCCCGCAAGGAAACGCAGCATCAGCGTAGACTCGTAATCCTGATACAGGATGCACGCCACATTTGCGGCGATGGCGCCGATGACGGCAGCTATGACCAGAACACGACGATTCACTCGGGCAACGAGAATAGCCGCCAGCACCGCGCCCGCTGATAAACCACCGAGGTCGGCACCGGCGATGCGGCCAACCTGCACCTCGGAAAATCCGAGTAGCGTGCTCCAGGCGGTGCTGATAACCGGAATTCCAGCCAGAACGCTATAGCCGACGATGGACATGTAGAGCCCCACCAGCAGGGACTGCCATCGATCAAACTCGGTTCTGGTCTTCAGGGTCTTGTCCGTCAAACGCTCAGCTCCCCATTGAAGTGTTCGACGCCGTTGTCGCTGGGTTTGAGGGCGTCAGGGATACAGGGATGGACTTGAAGCGCGGCGTCTTGCTTCGTGGGTCGCGAATGCGATCCGTCAGGCAGTTCGCTTCGGGGTAGTACGCCATCAGATTCCCGGGCGGCAAATCAAAGGGTTGGATCTTCAGGGCTTTCATCTCGCCCTGCGTCGATCGCAGGTCGACGCGGTCACCGGCCTTGAGGCCCAGTCGATCCAGATCGTCCGTGGACACCAGTACAGACCATCGGTCGGCACCGTAGCGGTAGCTGTCCGTCTCTTCATAGATGATGCTGTTGAACTGACCCTCGCTTCGAATGCTCGCCAGCAAAAATGGGAATTCGGGTTCTCGAGCATTCGGTAAGGTGCTCACGCGAAAGTGCGCCTTGCCCGTCGCGGTATTGAACTGCGGTTCATGAAGCAGACGTCCCTTAACGTGAAACTCGCGCTTGGCCACAGCGATATCCCGCAGCTCTTCCATGCCAGGCACCGTGTCCGCGATCGCTTCCCGTACTGTGTCATGATCAGCGTAGCGGCCAAAGTCCATGGGCGCTTCGGGCAGCAATCGCTGACCCAGCTCCGCGAGAATCGCCACCTCTGAACGCACATTCGCCAAGCGATGAATGCCACCATCGCTGAGGCGAACAAAATTGAACATGGACTCCTGCGTGGTCGCCTGCTGCTCTTCGTCACGAGCCGCCACGGGAAGGATAAGTACGTCTCCCTCTACACCGTATAAATGGCCTTGATTGAGGGTCGTGGTGAGATGGATGCGCAGACCAACGCGATCCAGAGCCTGAGCCGCCCATTCGGAATCCGGCGTTGCAGCATAGAGGTTGCCGCCCACAACAAAGGCGACGTCGATGTCCCCGTCATGCGCCGCCTCGAGGGCCGCGAGCGTATCGAAGCCGGCACTGCGCGACAGGCTGACACCCAGACTCGCTTCCAGTCTCTCGAAGACTTCTTCAGCAAGCACCGGCTTCACGCCGATGGTGCCTATACCCTGCACATTACTGTGGCCGCGCAGGGGTAACAGCCCTGCATTGGGACGGCCCACCATGCCGCGGAGCAAGGCGAGATTCGCGATGTACTCCACGTTCTCGCTGCCGTGATGATGGTGGGTCATCCCCATACCCCACGCGAAGACTGCATTCTCGCTTCGGCAATAGGCCGCAGCGACCCGCTCTATTTCTTCCTGAGCGATACCTGTGGCGGAACAGATGACGTTCCAATCCGTGCTTCGTACATCGGCCTCGAAGGATTCGTAGCCTTCACAGTGCTCGCTGACAAAGGCCCGGTGCTCACCACCTTTTTCCAACACGGCTTTCGCGAGCCCTTTGAACAGAGCGATATCGGCGCCGATGTGCGGCTGGAGATAGTGTGAGGCGATCTCCGTACCGCCGCTGATCATGGACTTAGCGCTTTTTGGCGCAGCAAATTTGACCAGTCCGGGTTCGCGGGCAGGATTAATGACGATCACTTCGCCACCGCGCTCGCGACAGGCTATGAGCTTGTGCAAAAGCCTCGGGTGATTCGAAGCCGGGTTCGCACCAATGATAAAAATCGTGTCGCAGCCCGTTAGGTCATCGAGCTCGACCGTCGAGGTCCCCGTACCAATCGTCGTTCCAAGTCCTACGCCCGTCGCCTGATGACAATAGTAGGAACAGTTGTTGACGTTATTGGTACCCCAAAGCCGGGCAAGAAGCTGCAGCACAAATCCGGACTCGTTCGATGAGCGGCCCGACGAATAAAAGAATGCGCGATTGGGATCGGTCGCCGACATACGTTCCGCCGCAATGCTCATGGCATCGTCCCACGACAAATCCCTGAAGCAATCTTCGCCGGCGCCTTTGTAGACTGGATTGCCTAAACGACCAGCGTGCTCAAGCTCTCGGGCAGAGAGCTCACGAAGCTCCTGCAGCGGGTGCTGGAAGAACTCAGGCGGAATAGGAGGCTGAACGTCGGTGGATTGCGCCTGCACACTCTTGTTGCAGACGGCGGGGAACTCACCGAGTTCATTGGTCATGCCACCCTTTTGGCCGCCCATGCCCAGACCGCAGGCTTTGCAGGTGTTGCGTGCACGAAGCGCCTTGGCAGAGTTGGCCAACCCGATCCGCTGAACGGTCTTCAGCGTGTAGAGAACCTTTTTGGGGCCACCGCCAACTATCTCTGTCATGGCTCTTACCGTGGGCGCAACACAGGCAGTGTATGCCAGTTAGGCTGGTACATCATCGCGAAAACGACCGTCAGTGACGGTCAGCAAGAATGCGTCGCGCCGCGTTGTGCCCAGGCGCGCCAGTCACGCCACCCCCCGGATGGGCGCCGGAGCCGCAGAGATAGAGTCCCTCCACGGGCATGGCGTACTGCGCAGCCTGCGGATGAGGACGCATGCTAAAGAGTTGGTCTGGCTCAAGGCGTCCGTGGCAGATATCGCCGCGGGTCATACCTAAAACTCGTTCGAGATCGAGAGGCGTCATGCACTGCTGTGCCACCAGAATCTCCCGAAGGTTCGGGATCAATTGCTCAACGTGGGACAGGATGTTTTCCACTACCTCTGGCTTTCGTTCATCCCAATGACCCTCCGCGAGATCGTAGGGCATGTACTTACAGAGCAGGCTCATCACATGGTGGCCATCTTCTCGGGTCAGGTCCGGGTCCATGGCACTGGGCATGATGGCCTCAATAATCGGCGGATTGGCAGGCACACCCGCCTGGGCACTCTGGTAGGCCTCGTTGAGGTGCGACGCGCTTTCGATCAGGGTGATACTCGCCGTGTGCTGAGGGCCGATCTCACAACCGGGGATTGCGGCAAATTCAGGGACACCGGACAGAGCAAGGTTCATGCGCAGCGATGCGGACTCCTGCCGGAAGGCGCGGATATCCCGAGTGAAGTCATCTTTTAGATGCTCCTCACCAAGCAGCTTGAGCAGCGTCAGCTTCGGATCGGTATTCGCCGCCACTACGGGTGCGCCGATTTTCTCGCCGTCCTCAAGAAGTACGCCGGTGACTACGCCATTCTCCGTGGTGACCTTCTGGACCGCTGCCTCCGTGCGGATTTCCACGCCCTTATCGATCGCCGACTGAGCCATCGCTTGGGTGATAGAGCCCATCCCGCCCCGCACGACGCCCCAGGCACCGTGACGGCCGCCAATCTCACCCACCGCGTGATGCAGCATGGACAGGCTCGCGCCGGGTTGAGTCAGCGGTGCAAAGTTTGCAGGCATGATATGCGCCGCAACCATGGCCTTGATCTTGGGACTCTCAAACCAACGATCGATAATGGATTCAGGTGCCCCGATGAAGAACTGCATGAGGCGCCAGCGCCCCTCATCGTCCAGGTCGTAAACATCTTTACCCAAGCGAAGCCCGGAAATGATGTCACCGATGCCATTCATAGCGAGCTTTGGCGGCTCGCGAAGCCATTGCTTGGCCAAGATGCCGCCAACCTGCTCGATGGACTCATCAAAGGCCAGGTAAGCGTCGTAATCTACTTGGGAGAACTTCGCGAACTGGGCTCGGTCGTGCGCGTCGTCGCCATTCAGTAAGAGGTAATCACCGCGAGAGTCGAGGTACAGCGAATTCTCCAGGAGAATTGGCTCGTAGCCATAACGCTCCAGCTCGAGATCACGCACCACTTCTGGCCGGAGCAGGCTCACTACATAGGAGAAAATAGAGTTGCGGTATCCGGGATGGAACTCCTCCGTGACCGCAGCACCACCGACAACGTGCCGCCGCTCGAGGACGCAGACACGCATCCCTGCCCGGGCGAGGTAGTTCGCAGTGGTGAGTCCGTTATGACCAGCGCCGATGACGATGGCGTCGTAATGCCGCATGGAAAAACCTCGATGATTGATGGGATGCTATCCCATCCCCCTTGAGGGTGATATCACTCCCTATACGGAAAGAAGATAGTTGTCTGGTACCGTGAAAAATGCGAAGAAGTCGCACCGGGCGCGCGAAGTTCAGTGACCGGTGATCACCATTAATCAGTCACCGATGCCCGGTGATTTACCGATGTCGGCAACAGCTACCGGATCGATACCGGCACCGAACGCCCGGGCGGGCGTTTCGGCTACTACACCGCGAGGAAACGCCATGACGAGCCTATCCAATACCCTGGATCATGACCGGGTGGGTACCGACGACAACGAGATCACTGCGGCCGGCCTCGACGCCCACTGGATGGCATACTCGGGAAACCGGCAGTTTAAGAAAGATCCCCGGATCATTGTCGGTGCCGACGGCATCTACTTCATCGACGACAAAGGCCGACGGGTCATGGATGGGCTCTCGGGTCTCTGGACCTGCGGCCTGGGCCACAACCGTCCGGAGATCGCCGATGCGGTAAACCAGCAGCTGCGCACCCTCGACTATTCGCCGGCCTTTCAGTTTGGTCAGCCCAAGTCTTTCCAGCTCGCGGAGCGCATGCGCAACCTGATGCCCGAAGACCTGGATCACGTGTTCTTTACCGGATCCGGTTCTGAATCGGCTGACACATCCCTCAAGATGGCGCGCGCTTACTGGCGCCTCAAAGGCCAGCCCAGCAAGACTAAGCTGATCGGCCGCATCAAGGGCTACCACGGCGTGAACTTCGGCGGCATCTCCGTGGGTGGCATCGTTGCGAACCGCAAGATGTTTGGCCAGGCGGTGGATGCGGATCATCTGTCACACACCATGCTCCCAGAGAATCGCAATATGCGCGGCATGCCAGAGCATGGCGCACATCTCGCCGACCAACTGCTGGAGATGATTGCCCTACACGATGCCAGCAATATCGCGGCGGTGATCGTAGAGCCCATGGCCGGATCCGCGGGCGTGCTGCCACCTCCCGTTGGCTACCTCCAGCGCCTGCGGGAAATCTGCACCCAGCACGACATCCTGCTGATCTTCGACGAGGTGATCACCGCCTTCGGTCGCTGCGGCGCCGTCACCGGTGCCCATGCCTTTGGCGTCGTGCCGGATATCCTGAATGTGGCTAAGCAAATTACCAACGGCGCTATACCGATGGGTGCGGTAATCGCGCGTCGAGAAATTTATGACACCTTCATGGCGCAAAACTCGCCAGAGCATCTCCTCGAGTTCTTCCACGGCTACACCTATTCCGCTCACCCAGTGGCGTGCGCGGCCGCACTGGCAACGCTGGATCTTCTGGAGCAGGAAAATCTGTTCCAGCGCGTGGCCGACAAGGCGCCGGTACTTGAAGATGCCATTCACGAATTGCAGGGCGCGCCCCATGTGTCAGATGTGCGCAACTACGGCTTCGCGGCAGCGATTACCTTGGATGCTAAAGATGGCGACCCCACCCGGCGTCCCTTCGAGATCGCCCTGCGTATGTGGGAGAAGGGCTACTACGTTCGCTACGGCGGCGACACGATCCAATTGGGCCTGCCCTTTGTCATCGAGGACTCAGAAATCCAGGAACTGTGCGGCGCGCTTTACGACACCGTGAAAGAGCACGCTTGACGCAAGTATCGTCACAGCACCATCAGTGGGCGCTTTACGCGCCCTTTTTGTCATCTCGGTTTCCTGATCTCGATCACGAGGTGTCTGCTCCTCTTCTGCCAAGATGGGGGTTCAGCAAACCACCGGAATAGGCAGAGATGATCGGTGTGACGAGCATCATTCGCAATCTTATTGACAACTATTCTCATTATCACTACTGTATCGGGGTCAATCAGTGGTAATGGGCATTCGATGTTCGTTTGCGTGTGTAATGGAATCACCGACAAGCAGATCCGCAGCGCGGTAGCGAGTGGTGCCAGCAGTGTGCAAGATCTCAAGGACGCCTTAGGCGTCGCGAGTCAGTGCGGCACATGCTTTGACTACGCGGAAGAAATCATTGCTGAGACCAGGGCGCCAGCACGTAACCTTCGACAAAACTTCGACGACGGTTTGTACTACGCCGTCGCCTAACGGGCGCCACCGCAACAAAATCCTCCCTCAGGCGTCGCTCCTCTTGAACGGCGCCTTTTTTGTACCTGCATTTTTAGTCTTTAAACACTTGTTTTAAAGCGTTTCTGGCGGCCTCGGTTGGGCCACTATCAAGGCGCTCCAGGCGGACCGCAGGCGTCAGTAAGTATTTGATTTAGAATGATTTTCATTTGTGTTTCCAGCAATTCTTCTGGCTTTTAACACTGCGCAAGGACTAGACTTTCGCCCACAGAAAGCGGCCCGCCATCAAACGGGTCAGCACCGGATTTAATTCTCCAAGGAGCACCCTGTGAAAGGCGACCCGAAAGTCATCGAACACCTCAACCGCATCCTCAGTAATGAGCTTGTGGCCATTAACCAGTACTTCCTTCACGCGAAGATGTACAAAGACTGGGGGCTGGTCGAGCTCGCGGATCACGAATACCACGAGTCTATCGACGAGATGAAGCACGCGGATTCGCTAACGGAGCGCATCCTGTTTCTGGAAGGCATTCCCAACCTGCAGGATCTCGGCAAGCTGATGATTGGTGAGAACACCAAAGAGATGCTTGAGTGCGACCTGAAACTTGAGCACGTCGCCCACAAAGATTTAAAGGAAGCCATCGCTTATTGCCACGACGTGGGCGACTTCGCGTCACGGGAACTGCTGGTCGATATCCTGACCGCAGAAGAAGAGCACGTTGACTGGCTAGAAACGCAGCTGAGTCTTATCGATAAAGTGGGCATGCAGAACTACTTGCAGACTGCCATGCATACCGTGAAGCCCGCAGCGTAAAACGTGCCGTGTGGCACTGCAAAAACTCACCGCATTATTGGTGTCAGTTGAGAGCGGTGCACATAAGAGCCCGGCACATAAGAGCCCGGCACAAAAAAGGCCGCACTAAGCGGCCTTTCTTATTTTGATACGGCGACTCAGGCGTCGGCAGCTTCCGCCGCCTCACGCACCAGCGGCTCGAGCTCACCCTTTTCATGCATCTCAGTGATGATGTCGCAGCCACCTATGAGCTCGCCGTTCACCCAGAGCTGGGGGAAGGTCGGCCAATTCGCGAAGGTGGGTAAGTTGGCGCGAACATCTGGGTTGCTTAGCACGTCGACATAGGCGAAGCGCTGACCACAGGCCATCAGCGACTGCACGACTCGCGCAGAAAATCCGCACTGGGGCTGGTTGGGAGAACCCTTCATATAGAGCAGTACCTTGTTCTGCTCTACCTGCTCTTTGAGCTGATCCATGATGTCCATAGCGTTACCTCCGCAATCCGAAAACCCGACCATTTTACTAGGTTTAGTCTACAGATCGCCATGCCTACTCCTGTCCAGCAATTGTCAGGCTTTAGGCGACTCGCTATAGTCGGACACGGGCAGCGAGGGCTGCCCTTTTTTGTTGTTGCCCGCAGGGCGTCCCAATTCACCGCCAATTCGACAGGAAATCGTCATGTCCGCACTCATGACAACCTACGCGCCCCTTCCCGTGAGCTTTACCCACGGCATCGGCGCCGAGCTTTTTGATAGCGCTGGCAAGGCCTACCTCGACGGACTATCAGGCATCGCAGTCACTAACCTCGGCCACGCCCATGCAGGCGTCACGGAAGCCATTACGCGACAGGCGTCAGAGTTTCTCCATTGCTCCAACATCTTTCGCATCGACGCGCAGGAGCGTGCGGGCGCGGCTCTTGTAGAGCGCTCGGGTATGGAGTCGGTTTTCTTCTGCAACTCAGGCGCAGAAGCCAACGAGTGCGCCATCAAGATCGCCCGTCTTCACGCCAACCATCGCGGCATTGAAAAGCCGCAAATCGTAGTACTGGAAGGCGCCTTTCATGGACGCACCCTGGCCACGCTGTCGGCCGGCGGAAACCGAAAAATCCAGGCGGGCTTCGAGCCTCTCGTGTCCGGGTTCCTGCGCGCGCCGCGCAACGACATCGACGCACTGAAGAGCATCGCGGCATCGAATCGCGATATCGCCGCAGTGTTTCTCGAGCCCGTGCAGGGCGAAAGCGGTATTCACGTGCTGGACAGCGACTACCTCCAGGCCGTTGCCGCACTTTGCAAAGAACAGAACTGGCTGCTGATCTTTGATGAGGTGCAGTCCGGTAACGGACGCACGGGTAGCTACTTTTACTACCAGCAAATTAATGTGGCTCCCGACGTGGTCACCACTGCCAAAGCGCTGGGCAACGGGGTGCCAGTGGGCGCTTGCATCGCTAGGGGCGAAGCAGCAGAGACCTTTGCGCCGGGCAATCACGGATCAACCTATGGCGGAAACCCCCTGGCCTGTGCCGTCGCAGGTGCGGTACTTGAAGCTCACGCCCAAGAGCAATGGATGGAGCGCGCCTCCCCCATTCGATCGGCCTTGTTAGATGGCTTTGCGGGCGGCCTACGCCATGGCGAAGTGGTTCGAGAAGTACGTGGTGCAGGCCTGATGATTGGTATCGAACTCGATCGCTCCTGCCCCGAGATCGTGGCGCTGGCCCTCGAACAGCAGCTTTTGTTAAACGTGACGGCGGGCAGCACCGTACGCTTGTTGCCGCCTCTGGTTATGAGTGACGCGCAGGCAAAGCACTACGGCCAGTGCCTGGCGGCGGTCGTCGACAGCTGGGCCGGCGAGAGAGAAACATTGGCGGGAGCGGCCTGATATGCAGCATTTCCTGACGCTGTTGGATCTCTCCGCGGGGCAGTTGGACACGCTCATCGACCGCGCCTCGGAGCTGAAGGCACTGCACCGCTCAAAGCAGCCATCGCCGCAATTCCCAGGGAGCGTCATGGCGATGATATTCGCCAAATCGTCGACTCGAACCCGAGTGTCCTTCGAAGCAGGCATGGCCCAGCTCGGGGGCCACGCGATGTTCCTGTCGCCCGGCGATACTCAACTGGGAAGGGGAGAGCCCATCGAAGACACAGCCCGCGTGGTGTCCTCGATGGTCGATGTCGTGATGATCCGCACCTTCGGTCATGACACTGTTGAGCGCTTTGCAGAACACTCGAGCGTACCCGTCATCAACGCGCTGACCGATGACTTCCACCCCTGCCAGCTGATCGCCGACATGCAGACCTACCGCGAGCATCGCGGCTCCATTCGAGGAAAATCCGTCTGCTGGCTCGGTGATGGCAACAATATGTGCAACTCCTATATCAATGCCGCCCGCCAGTTCGACTTCGAATTGCGCGTCGCCTGCCCCCCAGGCCTGGAGCCAAAGCGGCAACTGGTAGAAGCGAATGCGGGTCGGGTCACCTTGTGTCGCGATCCACGGGAAGCAGCGGAGGGAGCTTCACTGCTCGTCACCGATGTGTGGGCCTCCATGGGTCAGGAGTCGGAACAGGATGAACGACAAGCGCTGCTTGAGCCCTACCAACTGAACAGTGCTCTGCTCTCCCTGGCCGCCGATGACGCCCTCTACATGCATTGCCTACCGGCGCATCGTGATGAGGAAATCAGTGCGGAACTCATGGACGCATCCAACACAGTGATCTGGGACGAGGCGGAAAACCGGCTCCATGCTCAAAAGGCGCTCCTGGAATTGCTCCTGAGTCGGTGACAGGCACATGCGCGCCCGAGCCACGTGGGCCGTAAAGACCCCGCTTCACCTTTGGAAAACACCACTCAATGGCTCTAAATAACCGCTTCGTCTACCGATGGGGCGCTTTAGAAGAAAAAAGTCCATAGGGCTCATCAACACTCCCAAACCACTGATTTTCCGTCTTTTTTAGGTGTGTTAAGGGCTAAGAGGTTAGTGAGCGCAGACCTTTCCTCCTCCGCCACATGTTATCCACAAGATAAACGCAGGCTTCTCGTCTTGCTTTCAGCGTTTCACCGCTTTATCTTGTAGTTCTCTGATCGACCTGACCCCATATCTAGCGTTTAGGGCAAAACTGAGCCAAGACACAGGTCGCTGTTAAACACACTAGCTGAACACCGAAATAAGCCTGTTTTCACGGATTTTTCGGAACAAGTGCGGCGGAAACCCACCAAATCGGTGGAGAGGTGAACAAAACAGTGATTTTAGTGGGCGCGTTTTCTAGGGCACATTCTTGTGAGCACATTTTGCTTGTGAGCACATTTTGAGAGCGTGAAGGAAGTGATCGGTGACTCAGGTATAGATCGTCAGTCTAAAGCTCGGAAAAGAGCTCAAATAAGAGTTCGGATCAGAGACGGCAGAACCAAAAGCGAAGTAACAACAATAACGCTGGCCAGTCACCCTGGCATGCACCGTGACAAGCAAAACGGTACGCACCGAAGGGCAAAAAAAATTAACGCAATCAACGACTTTCGTTTCGATTCTACCTCTGTCACCACTGGGACCCCCGCAGCCAAATGCCACTCTGATGGCGCATTTGGCAAAACGCAGATCGGCGCGCTGTCGCGCAGTCGATAAGCAAACCACGGCGACGACAGAAGAGCGGAAGACAAAAAGCGCACCCAAGCAAAGCAAGTGCGAAGAAAGTAAGAGCGAAGTAAGAGCAAAAAAGGCAAAGAAACATCAAGACAGGGCAAACCGCCAGACAGCAGTCCCATAAACGCTGACCAGAAGCGGTAGCGAGCAACAGCCAGTAATAAGCAGCAAACAGAACCTTAAAAAAGGAGTGAACACACGGTGACCATGCAGACCACCCAGGACACAGAAGTCTCCACCACTGCAGATATCCCGGCGGGCACCGCCCCCTCCGCGCAGACCAGCGCAGAGGTCGCCACGACTGCCCCGGGGCAGCTTCGTGTTATCAAACGAAATGGAACCGTTGTGCCCTTCGAGGCCAGCAAGATCTCCGTGGCCATCACGAAGGCGTTCCTCGCTGTAGAAGGTGGTACCGCCGCGGCATCCAGCCGGATCCACGAGGTGGTCGCCAAGCTCACGGAGCAAGTCACGGCAACCTTCAAACGCCGCATGCCCTCGGGCGGCACGATCCATATCGAAGATATCCAGGATCAGGTTGAGCTCTGCCTGATGCGCGCCGGTGAGCACAAGATCGCCCGCGACTACGTCATCTATCGCGAACAGCAAGCCACCAAGCGAGCGGCTCGCCAGAACCTATCGGAAGAAACCCAGCAAGCGGCAGATCGCATCAACGTTGTGCAGGCTGACGGTAGCTCGGCGCCCCTCGATATCGAGCGCCTGCATGTCATCGTTAGCGAAGCCTGTGCGGGGCTCGATGATGTGTCGGAAAACCGCATCCTCGACGAAGCTCTGAAGAACCTGTACGACGGTGTGACGGCGCAGGAGCTCTCTACCTCGCTGGTCATCACTGCACGCACGCTGATCGAACAGGAGCCCAACTACACCTACGCATCAGCCCGTCTGCTGTGCGACAACCTGCGCGCCGAGGCCCTGTCATTCCTGGGCGTGGCCGAAAGCGCGACGCAGGCCGACATGACGGCCCTGTACCCGCAGGCGCTGGTACGCTACATCCACAAAGGTGCAGAGCTCGAACTCCTCGACCCCCGCCTAGCGGAGTATGACCTCGAGCAGATCGGCGCAGCACTGCTGCCCGAGCGCGATCTTCAATTCACCTACCTGGGTCTGCAGACTCTCTACGACCGCTATTTCATCCACAGCGAAGAAGTGCGCTTTGAGCTGCCGCAGATCTTCTTCATGCGCGTTGCCATGGGTCTGGCCATTGAAGAGAAAGAGCGCGAAGCACGAGCCATCGAGTTCTACCGCCTGCTTTCGTCCTTCGACTACATGAGCTCCACGCCGACGCTGTTCAATGCCGGCACGCTCCGTCCGCAGCTGTCTTCGTGCTACCTCACGACGGTGCCCGATGATCTGCACGGCATTTACGGCGCCATTCAGGACAACGCGATGCTGTCCAAGTTTGCCGGCGGTCTCGGCAATGACTGGACGCCGGTGCGCGCCCTCGGCTCCTACATCAAGGGCACGAACGGCAAGTCTCAGGGCGTTGTACCTTTCCTGAAGGTCGTTAACGACACGGCTGTCGCTGTAAACCAGGGCGGCAAGCGTAAGGGCGCGGTCTGCTCCTACCTGGAAACCTGGCACCTCGACATCGAAGAGTTCGTTGAGCTGCGCAAGAACACGGGCGATGATCGCCGCCGCACGCACGACATGAACACGGCGAACTGGATTCCCGATCTGTTTATGAAGCGCGTCTTCGACGACGGCGACTGGACTTTGTTCTCGCCCAACGACGTGCCTGATCTCCACGATCTGTACGGCAAGGCGTTCGAAGAGCGTTACAACCAGTACGAGGCCATGACCCAGTCGGGAGAGCTCAAGCTCTACAAGACCGTCAAGGCACAGAACCTGTGGCGAAAGATGCTGGGCATGCTCTTTGAAACGGGCCACCCCTGGGTCACCTTCAAGGATCCCTGCAACCTGCGTAGCCCCCAGCAGCACGCTGGCGTGGTGCACTCATCAAACCTGTGCACGGAGATCACCCTCAACACGAACTCCGAAGAGATTGCGGTCTGTAATCTGGGCTCCATCAACCTGCCCCAGCACATCGGTGAAGACGGCCTCGATCTGGAGAAGCTCGAGAAGACCGTACGCACAGCAGTTCGCATGCTCGATAACGTTATCGACATCAACTACTACTCCGTGGATACGGCGCGCAACTCCAACTTCCGCCATCGCCCCGTGGGTCTGGGCCTCATGGGCTTCCAGGATGCGCTGTACAAGCAGCACATCGCCTACGGCTCTGAAGACGCGGTAAGTTTTGCCGACCGCTCCATGGAAGCAATTAGCTACTTCGCCATCGACGCTTCCAGCGAACTGGCCGAGGAGCGCGGTGCCTATTCCAGCTTCGATGGCTCCCTGTGGAGCCAGGGCATACTGCCTATCGATTCCCTGGATCGTCTGGAAGAGCAACGCGGCAGCGACTACATCAAGGTCGACCGCTCTAAGACCCTGGAGTGGGACAAGCTGCGCGAGCAAGTTAAGAAACGCGGTATGCGCAACTCCAATGTGATGGCCATCGCGCCGACGGCGACCATTGCCAATATCACGGGTGTTTCTCAGTCCATCGAGCCCACGTATCAGAACCTGTACGTGAAATCTAACCTGTCCGGTGAATTCACCGTGGTTAATCCCTACCTCGTGAACGATCTGAAAACGCGCGGTCTGTGGGACGGTGTCATGGTCAACGATCTCAAGTATTACGACGGTAGCGTTCAGTCTATCGAGCGTATACCGGAAGACCTGCGGCAAATTTACGCTACGGCCTTCGAGGTCGAGCCCCGCTGGATCGTGGAATGTGCCAGCCGTCGCCAGAAATGGATCGACCAGGCGCAATCCCTGAATCTGTACATCAACGAAGCCAGCGGCAAGAAGCTCGACATCACTTACCGCATGGCCTGGTACAGCGGTCTGAAGACGACCTATTACCTCCGCTCCCTGGCAGCAACGGGTACGGAGAAATCGACCATCGATACGGGCAAGCTCAATGCGGTATCGGCTCAGGCGGAAGCCGAGCCACAGCCAGCGCCCGTGCCGGCGGCCTGCTCCCTCGACGATCCGGAT
The DNA here is from genome assembly GCA_038750875.1 of Pseudomonadota bacterium. GTDB lineage: Bacteria > Pseudomonadota > Gammaproteobacteria > Pseudomonadales > Halieaceae > Congregibacter. Next base: position 198,737 of record JBCDGU010000007.1, read on the forward strand.
TGCGAGGCCTGCCAGTAAGCGGCAGGCACGGATCAATCATCACATCAATGAAGTCGCACTAATGATTGCAAGAAGGATTGCAAGAAGGCGACCACCATCAGGAGTGAAACCATGCTGAATTGGGACGATTACAACGTAGACGAAGGCGCCGAAGCACCGGCAACCAGCGCCGCGACAGCCAGCGCTGCCGCCGCCGGTATTGAATCCATCGCACGCGAGGAAGCAGCGGAAGCTGCACCGGACCCTGCGCCTGCTCAGGCAGCTAGGACCGTAGCGCCAGCAGAGGCGCCTTCCGAAGCGAAGAGCAACATGAAGAGCAACATAGAGGCAGCTGCAGAAAACCTGCGCAACCTCGATGTGGCTCCTGGCCTCGAAGAGCTTGAGATGGGCGCTGGACGCGTTTCCGTCGACGAGAAAGCCATGATCAACTGCCGGGCTGACCTCAATCAGCTCGTGCCCTTTAAATACGACTGGGCATGGCAGAAGTACATCGACGGCTGCGCGAACCACTGGATGCCCCAGGAAATCAACATGACGGCGGACGTGGCAACCTGGAAGAGCCCGGACGGCCTGACGGAAGATGAGCGCCGCATCGTAATGCGCTCCCTGGGTTACTTCTCCACCGCCGATTCGCTGGTGGCAAACAATCTGGTCCTCGCCATCTACCGTCTGATCACGAACCCCGAGTGCCGTCAGTACCTGCTGCGTCAGGCTTTTGAGGAAGCGATCCACACCCACGCTTACCAGTACTGCATCGAATCGCTGGGCATGGACGAGGGCGAAGTCTTCAACATGTACCGCGAAGTACCATCGGTAGCAGCGAAGGCAGCCTGGAGCCTGGGCAAAACCCAAAGCCTGTCGGACCCCAACTTCAAGACGGGCACGCTGGAAACCGATCAGGAACTGCTGCGCAACCTCATCGGCTTTTACGCCGTGACCGAGGGCATCTTCTTCTACTGCGGCTTCACCCAGATCCTGTCCATGGGCCGTCGCAACAAGATGACCGGCGTTGCCGAGCAGTTCCAGTACATCCTCCGTGATGAGTCTATGCACTTGAACTTCGGTATCGACGTAATCAACCAGATCAAGCTCGAGAATCCGCAGCTGTGGACGGAAGAGTTCAAGCAGGAAGTTATCCAGATGATTCTGGAAGGCACCCAGCTGGAGATTGAATACGCTCGCGACACCATGCCGCGCGGCGTCCTCGGTATGAATGCAGCAATGATGGAGGAGTACCTCCAGTTCATCTGCAACCGCCGCCTGTCACAGATCGGTCTGCCCGAGCAGTTCCCAGGCGTGCAGAACCCGTTCCCGTGGATGAGCGAGATCATGGATCTGCGCAAAGAGAAGAACTTCTTCGAAACCCGTGTGATTGAGTACCAGACTGGAGGTGCACTGTCCTGGGATTGATGGCTGGGCCGGCCCGCAAGGGCCTTTGAAATCCATCGGTATTCAGGATCAGTCAGGGAACCCCCTTATGAAGGACAAGGAACACGACCAGAACGACAACGAGACCATCCTCATGGCGCTGGACCAAATCAGCCAGACCATCGATGTGATGACCAGCGTTGTCGGTCGCCTGCGCCACTTTGTGGAGGAGCAGGAGCTAACGCAGGAGGCAGAGATCAAAGAAGCAATGCATCCCGACCGCACGCTTCACTGATCAAACCGCTGCTACCGCCTCTGAGGGCGGCTGGACAGTCCGCCATCGCGCTCGACGCCAGCCGCCTTCGGAACCACTTTCCCCCGCTGTTTTTGCCCCGAGTCCCAAAGGACTCCCATTGCGCCTCTTTTTCAGATATACCACTCGAGCAGACGAATCATCTCTGAATCGCCACCCGAGCTGGCAAATACCGTCGTCAAACGTTGCGCATGGTATCCAAAGGGGAGGCGAACGAGGGCACCAACCAGCATCACCACGGCAACGAAGGCCACGCCACTGAACACGAACGCCGCCACAGGAGTCTAGATGATCACCGCCACGACGGTTAAACCGGTACCCTAGAGGCCTTTAAACCAGAGCACGCCTCGCAGGGACTTCGTGAGCCTCACTCCCGAGACCGCAGCGCGCATGCAGCGGTCCACCCTGCTGCTAGTCGCCACTAATCTTCTTCCCCTCTTCGGGGTGCTTCTGCTCGGCTGGGATGTTGGTGCTCTGGTTGTTCTCTACTGGTCCGAGAACCTCATCATCGGCTTCTACAACATCCTCCGCATGCTGACCGTGGGCGGCGTCGCAGGTCTCTTCCCAAGCTTTTTCTTTCTGATCCACTACGGTGGTTTCTGCGCCGTACACGGGTTCTTCATCATGAATCTGCTGATTCAGCCCGAGGTGGAAATCGACATGGGCGGCAACTGGCCCTTTGTGCTGGTCTTCCTTGAGCTGCTCTACAACGTCATATCGGGGGTGCTCGCGACGGCACCTCAGGCCTGGATCGTTGCCTTCATCGGCCTGGCCATCAGCCACGGCTACTCCTTTGTGACGAACTTCCTCCTGGGCGGCGAACGGGAAACGCTGACCGTGCAGAAGCTCATGTCGCAGCCCTACAAGCGCATCTTCATTCTGCATATCGCAGTCATCGCCGGCGGTTTTGGCGTGCTGTCCCTAGGACAGCCGATGGTGCTTCTGCTGGCCCTCGTGGCGCTCAAAACCACCGTCGATGTGGTCCTTCATAGGCGCGAGCATGGGCGCGAACACAGCCGCGAACACCGGGGTGGAACCACCACCTAGGCAGCGTTATTCTGCGTGCCCCGTTTTCAAGGAGCACCGCCATGGCCACACCACAAGTTGCCATCGATTCACCGTTCGCAATGCGCTCAACGGCCATGGAGGTCATCGAAGGTATCGACCTCAGTGGCAAGATCGCCATCGTCACGGGCGGCTACTCCGGTATCGGCACTGAGACCGTTCGCGCCCTGGCATCTAAAGGTGCCCGGGTTATCGTCGGTGCGCGCCGCCCCGACGATGCTGCACAGGCTCTGGCTGATATCGCCGGCGATGTGACTACGCGCCCACTGGACCTGTCCAAGCCCGACAGCATTGATGCCTTTACCGCGGGCATTCGTGAAGACCTGGACGAGCTTCATCTGCTAATTAACAACGCCGGCACCATGGCCTGTCCACTTGCGCGCGATGATCGGGGTTATGAAAGCCAGTTTGCCATCAACCACCTCGGGCATTTCCAACTGACCCATGGCCTCTGGTCGCTGCTCAAAAGCGCAGAAGGCGCCCGCGTCATTGCGCTGTCCTCCATTGCGCACCGGCTCAACGGAGTCGACACCGATGATTTGAACTTCGAACACCGCGCTTACGACAAGTGGCTTGCTTATGGCCAGGCAAAGTCAGCGAACGCTCTGTTTGCACTTCATCTGGACCGTATAGGAGAGCCTCATGGCGTGCGCGCGTTCTCGCTGCATCCGGGTGGTATAGCGACTCCACTACAACGCCACCTCACCATGGACGAACAGAGGGCCATGGGCTGGTATGACGAGAACGGCAATCTGAACCCCGGGTTCAAAAGCGTTGAAGAAGGCGCTGCCACGTCCATCTGGTGTGCCTCGTCGCCGCTTCTGGCGGGCATGGGTGGTGTCTATTGCGAAGATTGCAATATTGCCAATCCCGCTCCTGAAGGTAACCAGGGATTCACCGGCGTCTCACCCCATGTACAAGATGAAGTCCTGGCTGGGGCGCTTTGGGTACGCTCTGAGGAGCTGTGCGACATCCAGTTCAGCTAGCCTGGCGGCTAGGGTGAGAGAGCGGCTTACCGCGCACGCTCACCCTCCTTTTGCCTGTCTTACAACTATATTGACAGTGAACACATTGCGGAGGATCATGCCGACCGCTTTCTGGCCACCGGCCAGCCAATTTCCGCGACCCGTCGCTCCGCATAACGACTTTTTTCGTTATCGCGCCGACCCGGTCGCAGCGTTGCAAGTGTGCTGCAGCGCATACAACGTGTCTGACAACCTAAGTCAGATTCAACTCATCAGCGATCCACGGGAATAACACCATGATCTATGAGAGCGACGCCATTACGCTGCGTCAGCACGATGGGGGCATCGTCGAAATGCAGTTCGATCTGCAGGGCGAGTCCGTCAACAAATTCAATCAACTCACCGTTGAATGCCTGACCGGCGCGCTGGACGCACTGGAAGCACAGAGCGATGTCAGCGGTCTGCTCGTCACCAGCGGCAAGCCCGTCTTTATCGTCGGTGCTGATATCACCGAGTTCACGAGCCTGTTCAGCGCCGCGGCAGAGGATCTCTCCGGCTTCACTGCCATCAATAACGGCAACTTTAACCGCCTACAAAACCTGCCCTACCCCACCGTTGCCGTGATCAACGGCTTCGCCATGGGTGGCGGTCTGGAAATCTGCCTGGCCTGTGACTTCCGTGTCATGAGCACTGCGGCCAAGGTTGGCCTGCCCGAAACCAAGCTGGGCATCCTGCCAGGCTGGGGTGGCACCGTGCGTCTGCCGCGCATCATCGGTGTGGACGAGGCCGTCATGTGGATGGCGACCGGTAAAGAGCAGAGCGCCGCTGCCGCCCTCAAGGCCGGCGCAGTGGATGCGATCGCGGCACCGGATCAGCTGCAGAGCGTGGCCCTGGCCACCATGGCCCAGGCCATCGCCGGCAAGCTGGACCGGGAAGATCGTCGCAGCATGAAGAGCTCTCCGCTGCCCCTGAATGACATCGAAGCCATGATGTCATTCTTCACCATCAAGGCCGGCGTTGCTCAGCAAGCGGGCAGAAACTACCCCGCGCCCATCAAGATCGTGGACGTCATCGAGAAAGCCCGCACCATGGGTCTCGAAGACGCGCTGAAGGTCGAGGCTGAAGGATTTGCAGAGCTGGCAGGCACCGACGTGGCCAAGGCACTGGTCGGCGTATTCCTGAACGATCAGCTCCTCTCCAAAGTCGCCAAGACTTGGGAAAAGAAAGCCGAGAAGAAAGCCGAGCGCGCCGCGGTACTGGGTGCCGGCATTATGGGCGGCGGTATCGCGTACCAAAGCGCCCTCAAAGGTGTGCCCATCCGCATGAAAGACATCAACCAGCCTGGTATCGATCTGGGTCTTTCAGAGGCGAACAAACTGCTGGCGAAGCGCGTATCCCGCGGCCGCATGACTCCGGACAAGATGGGCGACGTGCTCAATAGCATCGACCCCCAGCTCTCTTACGAAGGGTTTGACGACGTCGACATCGTGGTCGAGGCCGTTGTTGAGAATCCGAAGGTGAAGCATGCGGTGCTAGCCGAGACGGAAAAACAGATTCGCGACGATGCGATTCTGGCGTCCAATACCTCCACCATCTCCATCGACTTCCTGGCTGAAGCGCTCGAGCGTCCGGAGAACTTCTGTGGCATGCACTTCTTCAACCCCGTGCACGCCATGCCGCTGGTGGAAGTGATTCGTGGTGAGAAGACCTCCGACGAAGCCGTTGCCCGCACCGTGGCTTACGCCAACCGCATGGGTAAGAAAGCCGTCGTCGTAAACAACTGTCCGGGCTTCCTCGTGAACCGCGTGCTGTTCCCCTACTTCGATGGCTTCTCCAAGCTCGTGCGTGATGGCGCCGACTTCCAGGCCGTCGACAAGGTCATGGAGAAGTGGGGCTGGCCCATGGGTCCGGCCTACCTGTCAGACGTGGTTGGTATCGACACCGGTGTGCACGCCGGCGGTGTCATGGCCGAAGGCTTCCCTGATCGCATGGAACTGGACTTCAAAACGCCGGTCGAGATCATGTTTGAGAATGATCGCCTGGGCCAGAAGAACGGCAAAGGCTTTTACGACTACGTACCCGACAAGCGCGGTAAGCCGAAGAAGACCGTGACTCAGGACAGCTACGACCTGCTGGCTCCTCACGTAGCCGAGCGCAAGGAATTCGAGCGAGAGGAAATCATCGCTCGCATGATGCTGCCCATGTGTACAGAACTGGCCCGCTGCGTCGAAGAAGGCATTGTGGGCTCACCGGCCGAAGCCGATCTCGCGCTGCTGTACGGCGTTGGCTTCCCTCCCTTCCGTGGCGGCATTTTCCGCTGGATGGATACGGTAGGCCTGGCGCACATTGCCGAGGCGTCTGAGAAGTTCGCGCACCTTGGCAAAACCTATGAACTCACCGACGGCATGAAAGCAATGCTCGCCGACGGCAAAACCTACTACTGAGCGCGGGGAGAACTGCCATGAGTATGAATGCAAGAGATGCGGTTATCGTCGACTACGCCCGTAGCGCCATGGGCCGCTCCAAGAACGGTTGCTTCCGCAACGTCCGCGCCGACGATCTGTCCGTCGCGGTCATCAAGGGCCTTCTGGCCCGCAACGAAAAGCTCGATCCTGCCGAGATCGACGATCTGATCTGGGGCTGCGTACTGCAGCGTGGTGAGCAGGGCATGAACCTGGCGCGTCTGCTGGTGCTGGGTGCAGACCTGCCCTTTACCATCCCCGCGCAGACTGTGAACCGTCTTTGCGGTTCCTCCATGTCTGCCCTGCACACGGCTGCGGCCAGCGTGCAGGCAGGACTGGGTGACGTGTACCTGGTGGGCGGTGTTGAGCACCTCGGTCACCTTCCTATGATGGATGACGTCGACGTGAACCCCCGTATGGGCCGTAACGTTGCAAAAGCTGCTGGCATGATGGGTATGACCGCTGAGTACCTGGCCATGATTCACGGCATTGGCCGTGAAGATCAGGACAAGATGGGGCTTCGCTCCCACCAGCTGGCTCACAAGGCCACGGTGGAAGGCAAGTTCGCGCGGGAAATCATTCCCGTGGAAGGCCACGACGAGAATGGCGCACTCATCTCTGTCCGTGAGGACGAGACGGTCCGTCCAGAGACGACCCTCGAGGGCCTTGCGTCGCTCCCACCGGCATTTAATCCGCAGGGCGGTACCGTGACGGCCGGTCAGTCGTCACAGATCTCCGATGGTGCCTCCGCAATGCTGGTGATGTCTTATGAGAAAGCCCAGGCCCTGGGCCTTGAGCCCATCGCCAAGATCAACGCCATGACCACGGCGGGCGTCGATCCATCGATCATGGGTTATGGTCCCGTTCCCTCAACGCAGAAAGCGCTGAAGAAGCTCGGCCTGACCATGAAAGACATCGAAATGGTCGAGCTCAACGAAGCCTTTGCTGCCCAGGCTCTGCCCGTGCTCAAGGACCTCGAACTCCTCGATGACATGGAAGACAAGGTGAACGTGCACGGTGGCGCCATCGCTCTGGGTCACCCCTTCGGTTGCTCGGGCACGCGGATTACTGGCTCCCTGCTGACGGTCATGCAGGACCGCGATCTGACCCTGGGCGTCTCCACCATGTGTATCGGTCTGGGTCAGGGCATTACGACGGTGATCGAGCGCGTGTAAGGCCATCGCCAAATCGTCTCAAAGCAAAAAAGCTCGACAGGTTAACCTGTCGGGCTTTTTTTCTCTTATCGATGGGAGAGCGGACACTGACGGCGGGATCGGCATTCCCTTCTCCTGCTTTCGCGGCGGCTACCGCACCGCCTACGACCTGATCAGATCCGAGCACTTCTCGCCGATCATGATGCTGGCGGCATTGGTATTTCCGTTGATGATCGTCGGCATGATCGACGCGTCCGCAACACGGAGCCCATCGATACCATGTACACGGAGCTGAGCGTCGACCACGGCCATCGCGTCTTTACCCATCTTGCAGGTACCCACCGGATGGTAGATGGTCTGCGTGTTGCCACGGACAAACTCGCGGATCTCCTCGTCCGTTTGCACTGCAGTTCCCGGGAACATTTCCTCGCCGCGATATTCATCAAACGCTGCTGAGTTGAGAATCTTGCGTGCGATTTTCACGCCCTCCACAACCACATCCAGATCGCGCTCGTCGCTGTAGACGTTCGGGTTGATCAGCGGTTTGTCAGCCGGGTTGCTCGAGACCAGTCTTAGATTGCCGACACTACGGGTTCCCACGATGCCCGGTAGCAGACTAAAGCCGTCTCCATCGGGATTGCCGGCGCCATCAGCAATGAAATATCCCGGCGCGAAGTGGAACTGCAGATCTGGCGCAGTCGCGTCCTCGCTAACGGTGAGATAACCGCCGGCTTCTCCGATATTTGAGGTCAGCAGGCCCATGCCCAGCGCCAGTTTCTCCGCTTCTTCCGGGTTGTTAGCTTGGGCTAAAGAAATGGGTTTGGTGCAGGCGTAAGCCACCGGCGCCATATAGTGATCCTGCAGATTCTCACCCACCCCGGGAAGATCCAGCACCACATCGATACCCAGCGCCTCCAGATCTTGCGCCGGGCCAATACCGCTCAACATCAGCAGCTGGGGCGATCCAATCGCGCCCGAAGACAGAATAACCTCGGACTTCGACATCACCTCGAAGCCCTGCCCGCCCGCTTCAAACGCTACGCCCACACACCTCCCGTCCTCAACGATGAGTCGATGAACCTGCGCGTCTCCCTGTATGGCAATGTTGTCTCGCTCCAGTGCCGGGTGCAGATAGGCGACGGCGGTAGAGTTCCGCATGCCGTTTTTCTGCGTGACCTGATACAGGCCAAATCCTTCCTGTTCGGCCTGATTGAAATCCAATTGCTCGGCATAGCCCTGTTCAACGGCAGCGGCCACCAGTGCCTTCGACAGCACATTGGGGTCCCTCTGGTCGGCAACGTTCAGCGGGCCGCCCACACCATGAAGCTCACTGGCGCCGCGCTCATTGTTTTCACCGCGTTTAAACAGGGGCAGCACATCTGCATAGCTCCAGCCCGGATTTTCCGCGGCCCAGGCATCGAAACAGCTTGGATGCCCTCGCTTGTAGATCATGGCGTTCATCGACGTGCTGCCGCCGTAGACCTTGCCCCGTGGGATGTACAGTGCTCCCCCGTTGAGACCGTCTTGCGCTGTGCTTGCGTAGTCCCAATCCAGGGGGGTCCTGAAGAGATTGGGGAAGGCCGCGGGGATATGAATAAATGGGTTTTCATCAGGCGGTCCTGCCTCAAGCACCAGTACATGCACCTCTGGGTTTTCCGATAACCGCGACGCCAATGCGCAACCTGCTGCGCCCGCGCCCACCACGATGTAGTCGTACTCTTCTGCTGCTTGGGCCGACGCATGTCTAGCGCCCAGAGCCAGCGGAGCGGTCGCAGCGATACCCAAAGCCGCCGCAGACTGAAGAAAGGCCCTGCGGGACAGGCGACCCTCTTCAAAGGCACGTCTGGAACGGCGGAACTTTCGCTGCTTTGACATCATTATCTCCCTAAGGTGTTGCCCTTAACTCACTCTGCAGGCCGCTCGCCTGGACTGACGCTTTCATTCTCTAAATCGTCGTGTAGTAGACCGGCGCTGCGAGCACAACGCTGACGACCGTCAGCAGAATCCATGATGCGGACAGCCCGATCAATCATGCTTTTGATTGCACGACGACGATAACCACTCCCAAAAAGTGATCGCAGAAGCATACGACATCGCGCTCCAGCACGCCTTTGCCGTTAGCTTGCGATATGCTCCCTCCTCCCATGAAAGAGCAGCAGGGAATGCCTCGCCGCTCGAAACCAATAAGAAAAGGAGATGCCTTTGAACATCATCCACCCCGACCAAGATGCCTGGCTCGCACAGGTTCCAGAGACAGCCATCGACATCGAGCAGGAGATTATCGACCCACACCATCACCTCTGGCCCGACGTTATGGGGCACGTCTACAACGTGGATGAGCTAGCGGTGGACACGAATGCCGGTCACAAGGTCATCGGTACAGTCTTTATGGAATGTGGCACCTGCTATCGGGAAGACGGCCCCGAGCACGAGAAGTCTCTGGGCGAGACGGAATATGTGATGGCGCAGGCGGAGCGCATTAATGCCCTGAACCTAGGGGCACCGATTCTGGGCATGGTGGGTCACGTCGAGCTAAACGAGCCCACCGTGGATGACGCGCTGGACGCGCACGTCGACCTGGCCGGCGACTTCTTTAAAGGCATCCGCCATGCCGGGGCCTCAACGCCCCCCGCCGATGCCGAGGTGATGCTGATTCCCGGACCTGCACCGGCAGACCTTTACCAACAGCCGCTCTTCGTCAAAGGCGTACAGCGTCTGGGCGCCCGGGGCATGAGCTACGACACCTGGCAGTATCACTTCCAGCTGCCGGCCTACATCGAACTCGCTCGGTCTTGCCCCGACACGGTGATGGTTCTCGATCACTTTAGTACTCCCCTTGGCGTAGGCAGCTTTACCGGTAAGCGGGACGAGATTTTTGCGCAGTGGCTGGAGCATATGAAAACCCTGAGTGCCTGCCCCAACGTTCATCTCAAACTCGGCGGCCTTGCCATGCCAGATAACGGGTACGGCTGGCACGACGGTGAGCGGCCCCCCTCCTCTGACGAACTGGTGGAGCTTCAGGGTGACTGGTATCGGGCTGCCCTCGATCAATTCGGCGTAGAACGCTGCATGTTCGAGAGCAACTTCCCCGTAGACCGCCTGTCTCTGTCTTACGTGGTGTACTACAACGCTATGAAGAAGCTTGTGGCGGGGGCTTCAACTTCCGAGAAAGACGCTCTTTTTAAAGACAACGCGGCGCGGGTTTACCGGCTGGAACTCTAAGGAAATTGCCATGAGCCACGATCCCGCTCCTCAAACCGCTGCTCTGCTGGCGAGTCCTCAGCGACGTATCCTCGATCTCTCTATCGCCATCGAAAACGATATCGCATCTGATCCGGAACCCTTGTCCCAGTGAAAATCAAAGGTGCGTCTGCCGGGTGGACACGAGCCGTTGCAATCCTCTAAACCAGAGACCGGCGCCAAAGGGCCAGTGCACACAGCTGTCAGAGAGGCTCCCTTGAAGAGCTCTCGCGAAGGACCTTCGTTCGAGGCGCATTAGCAAGGTCGCTCGTAAAAAGCGTACTTAAAAGCGTGCAGAGAGAGCGCCCGTTAAGAGCTTGCAAAAAGCCTGACGCGAGACGCAAAGACAGGTTTCACTTCCGAGGGCCTCTCAACTTTCCGGCTCGCCGTCAGGGTGCACGGAATAATCGGGGGAGACGCCTGACAGCAGCTCATCCATCGACTCAAGAGCCTCGATGAGGGCCGCTCCCGATTGCGGCCGTCCGCGGAAATGTTCCTCGGCCATGGGTGCGATACCGCACTTCTGCGGCAGCGTGGCCTGATGCTCAATCAGAGAATACATGGTGGGCAGGAAGATGAACTGCAGCCATTGGGGCAGGCTCAACGTATCGACCGCAAAGGGCTGCTCCGAGGCCAGGGCTTCAGCGCTGGGCGGCTCCTCATCCCAGCAGCCCATTTGACGAAGTTCGGCTTCGATATCGATGAGTAGCGCGGCTACATCCGTGTGCATCACTGGCACTCCTTATCCCTGAACCAATTCTCTCAGGCGCAAGGGCGAAGCGCATTGTCTAATTTGCAGTGTCGATATCGGGGCTGTGCGACCGCTTGGATAGCGTGGCGGTGTGCTGAGAGATTGGACATCGCGGCATCGCAGACTGCGATGGCGGCTGTTTGGATTCACGTTGAACCAATAATGAAGCAAGTAGCAGGAACACCGCGCAAAAAAATGCGCTCGCGGTACTACCGAGAGCGCATCTGATTTCGCGATGCGGCTGACCGCAATTGCGGCCAGCCAGCAGCGGTCTTTAGAAGTTCACCTTCACACGAGCGTAAAGCAGGCGACCGCGGGGGTCGTGATGCTTGGGATCGTAGCTAAAGTTCACAGCGTCGTAGACTTGAGGAGGGTCCTCATCAAAGACGTTCTTCGATCCCAGCGTAAGCACTGCTGTGTTGTCACCAAGATCAAAGTTGTATGCGTACTGAAGATCAACGGTGAACCAGGAATCAATGTCCTGCGTGTAGCCCAGAGACGCTGCACGCGGATCGACGGTGCGAGAAGTCTCGTAAGACGATGTATAGAAGCCCAACAGAGCTAGAGAATGGTCACCCATGCTCCAGTCGATTACTCCATTTACCTTAGTCTCGGGGATAGAACGCGCGAAGTTATCAAAGTTGAAGAAACCTGCCACATCCTGCGTCCCCGTAGCCCCAGTACATCCCCGTTCGTTCGCCGAAGTACAGGGAATCTCGTAGCTCAGGAAGTGGGTTGCGGTCAGATTAAAATTGAACTGGCCAAAGTTCGTTGGTACAAACCAGTCCATCGCCACATCAATGCCGTCAGTATCAACCTGGGAAGCGTTAATGTAGTTTGTGACCACACCTTGCAACTGCGAGCCTGGACCGGCAAGGCGATTTATATCTGGGCCATTGGGATCCGCGATCAATTTGCCTTGGGCCGACTCAGTCACGATGACGTCTTCGTAGTCGAATCTCCAGTAATCCACCCGCATCGTGAAGTCGTCAGTAGGGCTCCAGATGGCGCCGAGATTAAAGTTGGTAGACTCCTCAGGCGTCAGGTCCAGCGTACCCACCGAGTCAACACGCACGAATACTGCTCCGCCCGGGTTTAGTGGATCTACAAGCCCCTCCAGATTAGTTTCCTGGGAAAAGAACTGCTGTAGCGAGGGCTCCCTAAAGGCTGTCGACGCTGAGGCCCGCAGTACCAGCGAATCCGTTGTCTGCCAACGAATAGCAATTTTAGGATCGATGCTGCTGTCGGTCTCGAGATCCTCATAACGCGCTGCCAGATCTACTTCAATCGAATCCGTCAGAGGAATTTTGGCTTCCGCAAAAACCGCATAAGATGATCGGGTCTCATCTACCGGTACACCACCACCAAGAAAGATGAGGTCGACGGGAATGGCAAAGCCTGTGTCTGGATCAATCTGCTGCGTATAGAGCGGGTCACGCGAGATTTCATAGCCTTCTTCTCGCCACTGCGCGCCGAAAGCAAATCCGACAGGGCCCGCATCCATATCGAAAAGCTCGCCACTAAAGACCAGGTCTCCAACGAGCATCTCGGTCGTACGGTTAGTTTCGGTGTTGTAGCTTATGTAATCGATGATTTCCTGAGAATTCTGCGTGGGATCGAAGACATTGAAGGTCAGGTCTCCATTGGGTCCCCCAACGCCCGCCAGGCCGTCATTCAATCGGGAAGAAATTGTATCTGGCTGAATAGAAGTGCGATCGTTCTCGGAATAAGTAAGAGCTGCATACCAGTCCCAGCCCGACTCAAAGCTACCCTCAAAGTCGATGGACGCACGCAGCGTTTCACTATCCCGCGGCGCCAAAGGCGAATCAGCTTCTGCGCCAAGGGGTCGGCCTAGCCAAACAACCGGGACATCAAAGGGACTGCCGGCCTGACCCGGGAATATCAGGGGGAACGAGAGATTCGGATAAGTTGGCGACTGGGGGTTGTCCAAAACTTCGTTCTTTGTCCAGCCGAGTTCTATCCTCATATCTACGTCGTTGGCAAAAGAGTGCGTCAAGTTACCGTAAAGCTGAGTCTGCTCTTCTTCGTTAACTAGGTTGAATCGAGGGCCGTAGAGGAAGCCACAGCGACTACCAGAGGCCTGTGGAATCAGGACCCCACCGTCGGATGACAGGCAGTTAGGGTCTGGAATGTTCTCTCCTGGATTGTAAGTGCCCGCGTAGTCACCAGTCCCTGTGGCAGGGGCAATCGGAATGAAGCTTCGCCCAAGCGTGCTAATGGCATTTTCCGTGGTGAATGGCCGATCCGCCGAGCTCAAAGGGTCTTGCTGGCGGAACGTACCGGCCAACATAACGTTGGTGCGGTCGCTCACGTTAAAGCCGGCCAGGAAGTTGATGTCCATGGTGTCCTGGCTGCTCTCTGAGGTGGTCTGATAACCACCTGACAACTCAAAGCCCTCGAAATCATCGCGCAAGATGAAGTTCACAACTCCGGCAACGGCGTCGGAACCATAGGTTGCCGTGGCACCCTCTTTGAGGATTTCAACGCGCTCCAGTGCCGCCATGGGCACCGTATTGGTATCCACGAACACGCTGCCATCATTGGCGACGGCGGCGGCCACGGTTTGGCGCTTACCGTTGATGAGTACGAGCGTGGATGTCAGGCCCAGGCCACGCAGGTTGACGTTGGAGGTCCCCTGCGTTTCACCGGCAGTGAAAGAGTCAGGGTTGTTCTCGGCACCGGAGCTCACCGCAAGACGCTGCGTTAGTTCCGCGATCGAGATGGCGCCAGTTTTTTCGATATAGCCCGTATCGAGTACCTCGACGGGGCTGGCCGCATCTTCCGCGCTTCCCTTGATGAAGGAGCCAGTAATCAGAACCTCTTCGAGAGGCCCTGTATCCTGCGCGATAGCTACGGTGGACAGGGCTGCGCTGACGGACGCGCAGATTAGTTTTTTACGGAACAGAGATACACCTGAGTGCATGAGGAAACCTCTCTTTATTGGTTTTAGTTATCAGAGCGTGCGAGCGCTACATGCAGACTACCGTTCGCGGCATAAAAAACAAGGGAAACAATACTGCTATTGATGTTTTCGGCGCACCAACATATGGCAACAAACCTCTTGGGAACCTATTGTCAGCGGATTAGTTTCGGCCTGGGGAATGAAGGCAACTCAGGGAAAATCTGATGATGTGTCAGCCGATCACTCACCTTAGTTGTGCTGATGGGGAAGCTCGGAGCTCTCTCCGTCAACGCGCCAAGCCAATCTCGGTGAAGGAAGCACTTGATTGGCTGCTGCCGCAACGCCTCTGATCAAGCTGTCCACAGATGGACCGATCGATTGCGGACGCAACCTCCCATCCACAGCGAGCGGACGGGGCTCCGCTCCCAAGGGTGACGCGCTTTCCGAGAAGCAGTTCACAGAACGCCTGCGAGTTAACTTCCACCGACATTTTTGTGCGCAAGCGCAAGCTTTGATTTTGTTAATCGACGCCGACAGCGGGTACATTTAGCCTTTGGATCGCAGCCGGCCGCCTGTGGGAGGGGCCACGCGGTTTTGTTTGCATTGAAAAAGCAGCGCTTTGAGCGCCACCTAAAAATGAGATTCTCCAGCGCAGCGCTGGCGGGGCTTCTCTGGCTGTTTGCCCAGCCCGCCGCTGCGCTCGATCCTAACTTCCTCCCAACGCAATACCTACTGGATGTTTTCGGCAAGGAGGAAGGACTTCCATCGGATACAGTCTGGGTGTCTACCGAGGGTCCGCGAGGCTATCTCTGGGTTGGCACACGCGGCGGACTCGTGCGCTTTGACGGTCGCAACATGTCCGTCTTTAACCGCGAGAATACCGACGCGTTCCGCGCCAATGAGGTCCGAGAGCTGGCCTGGACCCATGACAACGAACTCTGGATCGGCACCTATGGTGGCGGCATCACCGTCATGAATGGGGGGGAGTTCAGCACCATCACCACGGAAGATGGGCTCGCCAGCGATGTCGTCTTCGACATCATGATGGCGACTGATGGCGCCATTTGGGTCGCCACGGATAAAGGTGTGACCCGTGTCAAAAAGGGGGAATTCAAGAGCTGGGCGGCAGAAGATGGATTGCCCAGCGATCATATATTCAGAATCGTCGAAGACGATGATGGAACCGTCTGGTTTGGGAGTCTCATCGCTGGCCTTGCGTATTTTGATGGGGAGGACGTTCACACCATCGAACAAAACCAGCTCGCAAGCAGCGAAATACACCTCCTGACAAAAGATCCGGTGCTTGGGGTTGTCGCCGGAACGCTAGGCGGCTCCTTGTACGGCCTTGGTAGCAACGGCCACGTCACGCCCATTGAGCTCTCGCAAACCCTCACGATCGAAAACAGTCTGGTGGATCGCGACGGCAACCGATGGCTGGGTACCTACGGCGATGGTCTATGGCGACTAAAACCCGATGGCTCGCAAAGCAAAATTCCCCTGACCACCGCCGGAGACACGATCCATGTCTTCGACATGGTCGAAGATTCCTATGGCAGCCTGTGGGTCTCCACACCCCAAGGCCTCTACCGGCTCCGCGATGGACCCTTTCGCACCTTTGGCACCATCGAAGGAGCAGAAAACTCCAGTTTTTCTGTTGCGGCGGACACCAGTGGAACGATTTGGGCAGGGACCGAAGCTGGGGGTGCGTTCACCGTCGACAGCGCAACGGGCGACGTTCAGCAGCTCGCAGAGTTCGTAGATCGCAATGTGTCATCCCTGCTGCCCCTTAGAAATGGGGAGATGTGGCTCGGCACCTTTGGTGACGGTATCTTCCGCCTGAACGCCAGCCGCGAACTTATTGGAACCGTCGAGGGCCTTTCTGGAGCGCACATCATCGCCATGACCGAGATGCGGGACGGCAGCGTCTGGATCGCCCACAACCGAGGCGTAGAGCGTTGGATGGCGGGCGCTGTTCAGCCCGCGCTGAATAACTTCAAACTCCCCCTCGTGCGGCA
This sequence comes from Pseudomonadota bacterium, assembly GCA_038750875.1. Classification (GTDB taxonomy): domain Bacteria; phylum Pseudomonadota; class Gammaproteobacteria; order Pseudomonadales; family Halieaceae; genus Congregibacter. The sequence continues at coordinate 214,993 of JBCDGU010000007.1, forward strand.
CATTAACGAAGCGAGGTCCGGCACGGTCTGGTTGTCCAGTAATGATGGCTTGTATGAGGTGGGCTCGAGGCCTACCCGTCGCTGGGGTAAGGAGCAGGGTCTGCCCGGCGCTGTCATCACGTCTACCTATGAAGACGCTCGGGGTGTGCTTTGGATTACCTTCCGCAATGGCGGCCTTGCCAGACTCGTCGGCGACCAGGTTTTCAGTTTTGGGCCTGAGCATGGGATCTCGACCCTTTCATCCTTCGCGATTCTCGAGGATTCGTCACGCAACTTATGGATCTCAGGCTCAGGGGGATTGCTTTCTGCGCCGCGCGATGAGCTTGATTCGGTAGCCCTTGGCGAGCTGCCCTATGTCCATACCACAGTCTATGACGAACGACGCGGCCTTCGCTCAAGCCAGTTCCTGGGCGGTTTTCAGCCAGCCGCATGGAAGGCGCCCGACAATCAGCTTTGGTACGTATCAACCCGCGGACTGACGGGCTTTGATCCGCGCGACCTCGTCATTGATACGCCGCCGCTTCACACTTACATCGAGGCGGTGCGCGTGGATGGCGAGTCGATCCCGATGGCAGACCCTATCCAACTACCGGCGTCCTTTAGCACCCTTGAAATCGACTACGCGGCACCGGCCTTGCGGGATGCCTATCTGCTGAACTATCGATTTAAACTGGGGAATGGTGAGGCCGGTTGGCAGGAAGTCGGCGATCGCAGCACCGCGTATTTCAATGCGATACCTGCAGGCGCCAGCGAATTTAAGGTACAGGCGAGCGTCGGCGACGGCGGCTTCCCCGACGCTGACCACACCACCGCTGGTATCACTATCATTCGCGCCCCGCGCTGGTACGAGACGACCTGGTCAGTTCTGGTGGCGGTCGCGTTCATCATCCTGCTCATGTCAGTCGTTCAGCGCTTCATGTCGAGAAGAGCACGCGCACGAGAACTGGAGCTGAAGCAACTGGTTGATCGTCGCACCTTCGAGTTACGCGAAGCCCTTGCTCAGGTGGAAGCCAACGCCCGAGTCGATACGCTCACCGGCATACCCAATCGAAAGCACATGGAAGAACAGCTCGCCGCCGTATGGAATATGGCGCGACGTTCTCGCGTACCGGTATCGATCCTCATGCTCGATATCGATCGCTTCAAGGAATACAACGATACGCTGGGTCATAACGCCGGCGACGAATGCTTGCGTAAGATCGCCCGGGCTATCAGCGACAAGCTGCTGCGCGAACACGACATGGTGGCCCGCTATGGCGGCGAAGAATTCCTGGTTGTGCTCTACGACTCTGACACGACCGGCGCACGAGGCGCAGCCAAGCGTATCCTCGAATGCGTACAGGCCTTGCAACTACCCCATCCCGCCAGCGATGTGTCGGGTTTTGTCAGCGTCAGCGTGGGGTACGCTACGGCGACCATTGAACAGGCCAATCGGCCAAAGGAACTGATCGACCTGGCCGACCGGGCCCTTTATGACGCGAAGCGCGCGGGGCGGAATCGCATCGCCGCGGCACCGGGATCGGCACCCATAGCAGAGATGGTCGACATCGCCGAGGCCTCAAACGAAGCGCTTTGAGGCGCAAGCTCTTCGTACCTCGCGCAGCCAGCGCGCGAATCGAACGCTGCCACCCTATTTTATTGCATTGCTCCCGTCCGTGATCCGCCCCCGATGCAAGGGGTGTCTCCTTTCGCCGGCGCTAGTCCCTAAGCTACCGAAAGTCGCGATTGAAAGGCGGCAGCGAATCAAGAATAGCTCGCCCATAACGTTTAGTTAACAGACGTCGGTCGAGCAGCGTTACCCTCCCCTCATCGGTCTCCGTACGCAACAACCGACCGCAGGCCTGGACCAGCCTGAGCGCCGCGTCGGGCACCGAGATTTCCATAAATGGATTTCGACCCTGAGCCTCAAGCCACTCGGAAAGTGCAGCATCCACGGGATCATCGGGCACCGAGAACGGTAGTTTTGCGATGATCACGTGACGGCAATAGTCACCGGGAAGATCCACGCCCTCTGCGAAGCTGGCGAGGCCAAAGACGGCGCTGGCACGCCCTTCTTCAATGGCTTCGCGGTGGCGCTTTAGCACCTCCTGCTTGCTGTAATCATCCTGCTTAATGATTCGCTCGCGTTGTTCATTGGACAGCCCGTCATAAACATCATTGAGCTGCCTTCGCGAGGAAAATAGAACGAGGGTTCCGCCTACGGGCTCCAGCAGATCCGGAAGCCGTTGAATCAGTTCGTCCGTGTGGGCCATCGCATCCGAGGGTTCACTATCCATTGCAGGAATGTGAAGCGTCGCCCGCCGATAATCGAAGGGACTCGCCACCACCGCGTACCGACCTTCCTCTGGCGTACCAGCGCGCGTGCGCAGCCGGTCGAAGCTGCCCAGCGCCGTCATGGTGGCCGATGTCAGCACCGCGCCGCGGGCCCGGTCCCAGAGCTGCTCCGTTAGAAGATCGGCGGCGATAATGTGGCTGCAATGGAAGTTAATCGCCGTGGGTTCGTCGTCCATGCGCCGGGTGAGCCAGCGAGCTCGCGGTGGAGATTCGCCCTCGGGATCAGCGGCAAAATCCTGCCAAAGAGATAGCGCGCCCTCACCTCGGGAGAGCATCCCTCCGAGCGCCATTTGCCAGGCTTCGAGGCCGTCGCGCTGATCCGCAAAATCTTCATCTTCAAGCGCGTCATCGACGGCGGCTTCCAGCGTTGCGAGACGACCCTGCAATCGCCCCCATTGTGCAGCCAGACGCTCAGACGCCTCCCGTAGCGACGCTGGCAACACACCCTGAGAAAAGCGCAGCTGATCGCCACGCTCAGTCTCGTCGATCATCGGCAGGACTTCCTCTCCCATCTGCTCCAGCGCCATGGACACTTCATCCATTAGCGGTGGCAGGGGCTCCAGGATGGCTTCGACGCCCGGCAGCGTGCCAAGGAGCGGTGCTCCTTTCTGGAGAGCCCGACGGCTCTCGGACAGCCAACTCAGCGTAGTGGGCAATCGGCAGAAACTGGAAAAATGATTGAGCGCCTTGTCGGGCAGATGGTGCCCCTCGTCAAAGATGTACAAGGTATCCGCTGGATCAGGCAGGATTGCTCCGCCGCCGAGCGCGAGATCGGAAAGGACCAGGTCGTGGTTCGTGACGATCAGATCTGCGTCCTGAAGGCCTTCCCTCGCCCGATAAAAGGTGCAGTTCCCGATATTAGGGCAGCGTCTTCCCGTGCACTGCCCTTGATCGGCAGTGAGGGGCATCCACAGTGTGTCGTCGACGTTGATGGGCCAGCTGTCGCGGTCGCCATCCCAGTCTCCACGACCCAGAGCATCCAGCATGGAGTGGTAGTGCTCCACCACATCGCCCGAGAGCACCATTTCGGCCTCGTCCGGGTACAGGGCCATGGTATGACCACCCGACGATTCCCGCGCCAGGATACGGTCGAGCTGACTGAGGCAGAGATAGCGGCGCCGTCCTTTCGCCAGAGCGTAATCGAAACGCAGACCACTGGCATCGCGAATGGCGGGCAGATCCTTAAGGAGCAACTGCTCCTGCAGGGCGATGGTCGCGGTGGCGATGACCAAGCGCTTTTCCATGGATTGGGCCAGCACCACCGCAGGCAGCACGTAGGCAATCGTTTTACCCGTTCCGGTGCCCGCTTCGATAACACCAATCGCTGGTTCGCTACCGGTGACGTCACCCGCCCGGGCGAGGGTATTGGCGACTTCGGCAATCATCTGCCGCTGACCCCACCGCGGCGCGAGGCCGAGCTCAGTAACCGCGGCGTTATAGGCGTCGCGAATCGTGTCTTTGTCCGCCGAGTGGAGGACGGTCACGAGGGCCGGGCCAGCTCCATGGCACTGCGAAGGGCATTGGCGTAACTGGCCAGCGCGTAGGGGCGAACCCTCTCATGGAGCGCATCGATACGCGCCGTGAACTCGCTCTCCGTGATACTGCCTTCATGGACTTCAAGGCCCTGCAAATCCGCTTCTCCGTGAAGTCGCTGATAAGCCCAGACGTTTACTGGATGGAGGCGATAACCGCGAAGTATTTGTGCGTCCACGGCATTGGCGACCGCATCTGGTGAATCCAGATCGCTGCCCAAGGTTGTTCCGAAGGCAACATGTACCCTGCCCTTCTGGCCGGAGATTCCCAAACCGATGGAGGTGACGTCTTCCTGATCTGACTTCTCGTAGCTGCCCGTCTCGTCCCGCTCTTGGAGCTCGCGAGCTTTAAGGGCATCGCATGGATCAAGTTCGTAGCTGATGGTGACCGGCACAATGCGCAGGGCGGCGATGTGCTCCCCGAAACTCTCCTGCGATTTGTTCCGGCTCAGCGAGAGCATTTTGATGACCGCCGGCTCCGTGCGATCGATACCGTCTTTCGCCCGGCCCTCTCGCTGGGCGATCCAAACAGGCACGTTGTCGTGCTGGACGGAGTGGCGAATGTACTGGGCTAGTAGCTTTGAGGCCGCTAACAGCTCCCGGGGGCCGCTCACCGACCGCTGCACAATGAAGCTTTTATTCAGACGCATGAGGTCAGAAACCCACCGTTCCGTGAGCAGGTTGTCTCCGATGGCGATGCGCAGGGTGTCGTGCCCCGCTCGGTGGAGCGCATAGTTGGTGAAGGCCGGATCCATCGCGATATCGCGATGATTGCTGACGAAGAGGTGAGCCTTCGACGCCTCCAGCGATTCGATTCCAGACACATCGAAACCGTCGGTCGTATCGTCGATCATGCGTTCGATGTAATACTTCACCTTCATTTGAAGGTCCTGAACGCTCATCGCATCCTTCAGCTGGCGCCGGAGATAGCCGCGCAGAAGGGGACGCAGCAGGCCGCCAAAGGTCGATGCACGCTCACCAAGACGCAGGCGCAGAAGCGCATCGAGGAGATCTCGCGACTCCAACAAACGGTCAATAGTGGGCCGCACCTCGTCGTCGTTGTAGGGACGAATGGCGGCGAAGGGATCTGTCACGGGTGACTCCATAGAAGGCGCGCTACCTTATCGAAAAAGCACCAAATCGTCATCTGGCAACAGCGGCCAGCCGCTGACGCGCGGCGGCGCTTTTGCTACCCTGCGCGCGCAAAAGACACTCTCGGGGGAACATCATGGAACCAACTAGCGCGCTGCTAATGACCCTGGGTCTGGCCACCTTGCTGGTGAGCTGGATCCTGCTGCTGATCGCGGCCTGGAGCGACGACTACGCATGGGGCATTTTTGCCGTACTGCTGCCGCCCATTGCCTACATCTACGGCTTTTTCCGTCTCGAAAAGGCGGGGCAGTCTATTCTCGTCGCCGCCGTAGGCTGGCTGCTGCTCTTTTTCGCGTTTTAGTGTGCGGTTTAGCCGAAGTCAGGCCTTCTCAATAGAAAACACCGTGATAAAGGGCACCGCAATAGAAGGCTCTGCAATAGAAAGCAACGCCCGATACTAGGTGCCGCCAGTATCGACAAAGCGGCGGCGAAACTCGCGCCGCTCGCTCTCACCCAGCTTCAAACCTTCCATCAAATACTGGTCCACGGTGCCAAACCCGGATTCGATAGCGTCGAGCGCGCTGTTTAGGTAATCCACTTCGGTCTGCATCATCGGCAGCAGGTCTTCATCGCTCAGGTGGCCCACCGCGTACTTTTCGCGCACTCGGGGCAGGTGATCCTGCGGCAGGTAGTAGCGGCGGGACAGCATGTAGTCATCGCGGACGTCATCAACATCGACGCCGAGCAACAACTGGATCATGGCAACCATAAAGCCGGTGCGATCCTTACCCGCCGAGCAGTGCACCAGCACCCGCCTGGCGCCAGAGTCCAGGAGCTGCTCGAAGATGTCAGCGAAAGTCGCGGTTTGGGATTCAACAAACTCCCGATTGATGTCACACATGAAGCGGAACATGGCTTCGGGGCCGCCCAACTGCGTAGAATCTGAGTAAATGGCGCTGCCCTGGCTTCCGGGCGTGATATTGGCGTGGATGCGAGCAATGGTTTCAGGCAGCGGTGTGGGTTCAGAATCCCGCTCGTCGGGACGGCGCAGGTCGACAATGAGCTCAAGACCAAGACTCTCTACCTGGCGCTGCTCCTCAGCGCTCAGCTTTGCGAGGTGACCGGAGCGGAAAAGTTGACCCCAGCGGAGCGTGCCGCCAGCGCACGAATAGCCACCCGCGTCGCGGAAGTTGGGTGAACCGCTCAGAGACAAGATTCTTGCGTTTTCAGGGTCAACTTCAGAGCCGTTGTTGGCGTCCGCACTGCTTTGGGTCATGGAGATCTCCTTGGGGCCGCGATTGTAGCGCACGCTCCATGACAGCTTCAGTGATCGCCCCATGCGGGATGGTCGCGGTAAAAGGCCGTCCTGGCCCCGATGGAGGCCGCCATTACGACTATTTACGACTATTGACACTGCTGTGGTCAGTGGGCAGAATTTGCGCTCCAAAATTTTGATGACAATCAGAGGAGCCACCAGTGGCCAACTCACCTCAGGCGCGCAAGCGCGCCCGCCAAGCCGAGAAGCGTCGCTCACACAATTCGAGCCTGCGCTCCCTCGTACGCACCAACATCAAGCGTGTTGTCGCCGCCATCCAGGCCGGAGACGCGGAGCAGGCGCAAGCGGCTTATACCGCAGCCGTTCCCGTGATCGACCGTATGGCCGACAAGGGCATCATTCACAAGAACAAGGCCGCTCGTCACAAGAGCCGCCTGAATGCGCAGATCAAGGCTCTCGCCGCCTAAGGCTACAGCCGTGGACGCTAGCGTGTGAGCGGGTGCTTTCTTATGCCCTTTCAGCAAAGCACGCTCTGTCAAAAAACCGGCTCCGGCCGGTTTTTTATTGCCTGTACGATGTGGGCCGTCGTCGCACTTATTGCATTGCTAGGCAACGGCCTGGCCATTGGGAGTAACGATGTCGCAGAACAGGAGATCGCCGCTCTGATCGCGGCGGTCGAATCCAGCGACTGTTTCTTCCTGCGCAATGGAGCGCGTCACGACTCTAAAGAGGCCGCTGATCATCTTAGATTGAAGTACCAACGCGGTCGGCGCTATGCCAACACGGCAGAACAGTTCATTGAGCGCCTCGCGTCCAAGAGCTCCTGGAGCGGCAAGCCGTACTTCATCGAGTGTGATGGCGAGAGATTCCCGAGTGGTGACTGGCTCAACGCTAGGCTCAAGCTGATCCGGCAGTAAGCAGGGATCGCAAGCCTAAAGCAGCCCGCGAATGGGCAAAAGGCGCGTCAGGTTGGCCTTGAAACGTTGCCACCAGTCGGATTCCGGCTCCTTCTCAAACACCTGGAGCACACCGTCTGTGTGGGTCCGCCACCGAATGTCACCGGCGTCATTAAGCGTAACCTCATAGGTGTTGCTCGGCAGGATTCGGTACACACCGGCGGCCATCTCCTGGCCCAGTGCTGCATCATGAAAAATTACGCCCATCTCCGTGTTCAGATTGGCGGAGCGGGGGTCCCAGTTAAAGGATCCGATGAACACATATTTTCTATCGACAATAAACGCCTTGCCGTGGAGCTTGCTGTCCGCGGCGTCAATGCCCGCCTCCTTGGTGCCGTCGATAAGCAGATCGCCACGCATCTCGTAAAACCGCACGCCCTGTCGGATCAAGGGCTTACGCACAGGCGCATAACCGCCGTAAACAACGAGATGATCATTCGCGGCCAGACCATTGGTCATAATGTCGATCTGCACGCCCTTGTCCGCTAGCCCGGTCAACCACTCCACACCCGCCTTGCGGGGCACAAAATAAGGCGAGAGCACAAGCATCTCGTTTTCTGCGGCCTCCGCGACCTGCCGCAATGAGCTCGTGATCAGTTGATCTGCAGCGGTGTCCTCGGCAAGCGCCGAATCCGGCGCGTCGTAAACCAGCTTGTAAGGCGCCCAGGTGTAGGAATCCGCGGTGGTGTAGGAGAGCACCTCAATAGAGTCGTTCACGACTTGTCGATACGGTGTACCGAGCAACGTCTCAATCGAGGCCTCAAGGTCTGCGACCAGCCGCGAAAGGTCGCCTTTTGTCGCGGGCGACTCAATAAGCTGTACATAGGGAACGCTGTGGGTGGCGTTCCAGAAGCGATCAAACATCTTCGCCGTGTCAGGGACCACCGGACCGACCGCCACCACATCGAGATCACCAAAGTTGTACTTGGGGTTCACACCGAAATATTCGCCGGCGATATTCCTGCCGCCCATAATGGTGACGCTACCGTCTGCGGTGAGGGATTTGTTGTGCATGCGACGATTAAGCCGCCTCCCATCCCATAGGTCCCAAAGACGATTGCCGCGGCTGGCGAACGGGTTAAACAGTCGCAATTGGAGGTTCGGATGTGCATCCAGGGGCGCCAGCTTATGCTCGATGCTGCGAGTGCCAATGTCATCGATGAGCAGACGCACGCGCACGCCTCGATCCGCGGCATTCAGAAGACGGTGGAAAAACAGGTCTCCAATGGGATCATTACCCACCAGGTAATATTGAACATCGAGGGTTTTTTCGGCGCGCTCGATAAGCAGGATTCGGGCGGACAGCGCGTCGATTCCCGATCCCAAGGGGTAAAAGCCTGATTTGCCAGGGCCAAAGCGATTATCGATGCGTCCTAAAGAAGCTCCGAGGGTTGTCTCAGAAACATCGACATCGGTGTAGTAAGACGGTGTTTTTGGCGCATCGAAGTCAACGCCGGCACAGCCGGTTAAAGCCGCCGCAAGGGCGAGCCCGAGAATACGTAATATCGGGTGCATGGTGTTGATACTCCCAGCTCCATATTGAACGCCCAGGCCAGCCTACTGTAACGATAGTCAGGAGAAATAGACAAACCTGAAGCACGTTGTATAAAGAAGACATGCCCAACGAGCTATCGAGTGGACAAAAATAATGATCAATAGCACTATCCTTGGCGGAACTCTGCTGCTGGCGAGCCTGAGCCTTGCCGCCCAGACCGAAGATTCCGAGCTCTTTAAGCCCGCAGGGCCCACGGGGGCCGCAAAGCAGAAAGTCCGCGGATCATTGGGGCATCGATGATGAAAACAGCATTCAAGATTGGCGGTGTTCTCCTCGTTCTCATCGCTGCGGGCATCTGGTTTCTCGCCGCAAATATCGACGATTTTGCCAGGGACATCATCGAGCGCACCGGCTCAGAGACCGTTGGAACGGAAGTCAGACTGGATGCGGTGAAAATCAAGCTGGGCGAGGAGTCTAGCGCGGCGCTCCTTGGACTCACGGTGGCGAATCCCGATGGCTGGTCTGCACCAAACGCCTTTGAGCTTGGCACCATTGGGGCATCTATCGCACCGGCATCGCTTTCGAAAGATGTCATTGAAATCCCCCGCGTGCTCGTGGAAAACGCCCGCATGACCTTCGAGCAAAAAGGCACAAAGACCAACCTCCAGGATCTGCTGAACGGGATTGCTGCGACCGAGTCGCCGGAAGCTCCCGAGGATCCGCCGGCGGAAGGCGCTGACCTGCTCATTGCCATTGGCGAGCTGCGCCTTGCTGGGATCGGTGTAACCGCGATCACCGATCAGCTGGAAACGCCCCTCGAATTCACGCTGAATGATGTGGTGCTTCGCAATATCGGCACACCCGCTGCCGGCGCAACGCCCGCGGAAGCGGCGCAGCAGATCGTCGGCCCAGTCACTAAAGCCGTATTGGACCAGGCAAAGGATCAGGTCGCCGCTATGGTAGAGCAGCGCGTTCGCGAGGAACTTGAAAAAAAGGCGGGCGAGGCGACGGAAGAATTAAAGAGCAAGCTCTTAGACAAGCTAGGGCGTTAAAAAACTCTGCTAAAGATCGGCCCGTTCTCGGGCGATAAAAAAGGCCGGCTTGTTCGCCGGCCTCTTCCTTTTCTGTAGTCTCAACAGGATCGCGCTTCCTTTAGCAGCATCCCCCGGCCTGCGGATTGTCGCCCGCCTCGGCCACCGCTTGCTCAGGCATTTCTTCTTCGGTGCCTTTAAGGGCAGCGATCTCATCCTCGTGACGCTCATGAAAGGCAGCGAGCATGCTCTGCTCATGGGATTGGGCCTCTTCCGTGTCCAGGGGACGCTCGAGAGCCGTCCAGTCGATATCACCATCTGTCGTAAGATTTTCAAACTCCAGAATGCCGAGTTCTTCGAACTTTGGACGTATGCGATCCGTCAGTAGACCAATACGCTTCAGATTTGGAATCACGCGCTGAAACAGCAGATTGCGGAAAGTCGACATCACAAAACCTTCCATCACCTGCCGCCGCGCATCTTCTACATCCCAGCCAAAGTGTCGGAACACATCTGTGGCCACCAGCCGCTCGCGGGATACCACGCAGGCTTCGTAGGCAAACAGGGCACGCTCTTCAATCTCTTCCTGGGAGAGCGTCTTCACGAACTCTTCCAGGTAGTTCACGCCGAAGGTCACGTGACGAGCCTCGTCGCGGGTCACCAGGTACACCACATCTTTGAGTACCGGGTCGGGCGTGGTTTCGCGGGTCGTGTTGAAGGCAGACAGCGCCAATCCTTCGATCACGATCTGCATACCAATGAACTTCATGTCCCAGCGTGGATCCGTGAGGATCTTATCGATGATGCTTTTCAGGTGCGTGTTAATGGGGTACATGGTGCCGATGCGCTTCTGAAGGTACTTGTTGAAGACCTCCACGTGACGCGCTTCGTCAAAAGTCTGAGACGCGGCGTAGAGCTTTGCGTTAAAGGTCGGCGCACAGGAGCACAGCTGCGAGGCAACTAGAAGCGCTCCCTGCTCACCGTGGAGAAACTGCGACAGGCTCCAAGCGTTCATATGCAGCCAGAACTCGCGCTGGGTCGCTTCGTCCATGGCGAGATAAGGCTCGTACTCATGGAGGTTCATAAGCTCCGGTGCGAACTCTTCCTCGGGCCACGGGCGATCCCAGTCGATATCCATCTCAGGATCCCAGTTGAGTTGCTTGCCCAGGTCGTAAAGCTTCTTGATCCGGTCGTCCTGGACCTTGTAATCCCAGTTGTAAGACCCGGTCAGCGGTGTGCTGAAAATTTCCGCGACGTGTTGGACCTGTTCACTGGTGAGCACGTCCTCCAGATCGGGGTTTTCCTTGGGGTAATCTGCTCCGGCGTAATGCTGGATCTTGCGAGGGGTCTGATCTTGCCACTGAATTTTCATCGTGCATGCTCCTGCTCAGGACTTAGCAATGCCTCACTATTGCCCATGAGCGAGGGGTCAAACAGGGTGCCCTGTTGTCAAAATAAGGTCATTTGTGGCCAAATTGCGCGATGGATAGCTCAACACCCGCCCCCTACGCGCTGATCCTTGTTGACCTGGTAACCCAGTCGGGCGCAGATCGTGGCGCCCTCCTTGCAGATACGTCACTGGCAGAAAGCGGCGTTGCCGGGGTGGGCGCGCGACTGCCCGATGCCGACTTCAGGCAGCTCGTTTTGAACGCCCTGTCGCTAACCGGTGATGTAAGCCTTGGTCTACGTCTTGGAGAACGGCTGAACCTAAGTGCACATGCGGTGCTCGGCCAGGCGTTTATGACCTGCAACAATTTGCGCGAGGTTATCGAACTCTTCGAGCGTTACTACCACCTGCTGGCACCAGATCTGGAACTTGAGTTCGGCGAGACGGATGAGCACTACGAATTCATCTCAAGAAACACACAGGCCGAACTGCCCATAGAGTTCGGTCTGGAGTGCATCTCGGCGGCGCTGCGCAACACGCTTATCGGGCTTCTGGGACGCGAGGAGTTTCCTATCCGCTTCGAGTTCCCCTACCCGCAGCCCACTTACGCGGACAGGTACTTCGAAGTGCTGGGCGACGATGTGCATTTCGATCAGCCGCAAATGAAGTGGACGTTTCCTACGTCGCTACTGGATGCCACGCTACCGAGCTCCAATCAGGCGCTCCACGACCTCTACGAATCCGAGTGCGCTCGTCTGCTGACGGATCTGCGCGACGACATCGATCTGAACACGCAAACCCGACGACTGCTCCAGAAGTTTGAGGGGCAGTACCCGAAGATGCCGCAGATCGCTTCCATGCTAAATATGAGTGCGCGCACCTATCGAAGACGCCTGGCCGAAGAAGGCACCAGCTTTCAAACGGTGCTCGATGGTGTTCGCGTTGAACACGCCACTCGTCATCTGCGCGACGGCAAGCTTCCCATCGCCAGCATCGCTTATCATCTCGGCTTCAGCGATCCATCCAACTTCCGCCGTGCGTATTTGCGCTGGACCGGTAAAACACCCGGACAGGTTAGACGCGGCGCAGAGCTTTAATGGCAGCACAACGTCCCCTACAGATTACCGTCGGCCCCGGCGCCGCGGAGTTGCTCCAGCGTGAGGGTTGGCGCGGCCGTGATGTGTCGCTACTGCTCGGTGCATCCGGCGGGCCCAAGTGGCTCATCCTAGGGCACCTTGACCGGGTGCTCGCCGGTGATTTTCTGTTTGAGGAACGCGCTAAAGCTCTCGAGGCCGTTGGCTCCTCCGTGGGCTCCTGGCGCCACGCATGCATGGCGCAGGACGATCCTGCGGCCGCCTACGATCGCTTCGAAGATATCTACGTCAACCAGACCTACAGCGAAAAACCCGATGCTGCGGAAATCAGTGAAGCCAGCATTGGCATGCTGAACCATATCCTCGGCGAGGCGGGCACGCGCGCCATCATCGATCACGAGTTGCTGCATACACACATCGTGACCGCGCGCGGCCGCGGTCTGGCAGGATCCAGCGGTGGCGTTGCCCTGGTCGCAGGCATGGCGGGCGGCGCGGTGGGGAATGCTGCGAGTCGCAGACTGCTGGCGGGCTCTTTTCAGCGCGTCATTTTTAACAGTCGTAACGCACCCGCCCTGCCCTACGATGACTTTGAGACCACCTATGTCCCCATGACACCCGGTAGTGTGTTCCCGGCACTCCATGCGAGCGGGTCCATCCCCTTTGTGCTTACGGGGGAGCGCGATATCGACAACGCCCCACCCGGTCACTACTGGGATGGCGGCATCATCGACTATCACTTCGATCTTGCCGACTTCGCACCGCGGGTTACCGAGTCAGAGGGTCTGCTTTTCTATCCGCATTTTCGCAACGACATCACGCCGGGTTGGTTCGACAAGTTTCTGCCCTGGCGACGCCGGGCGCCACGAGGCGTCGATCATCTTGTGATGATTAGCCCAAGCGAGACCTTCATCAAAAGTCTTCCTCACGGAAAGATTCCGGATCGCAGCGACTTCACACGCATGACCACAGAAGATCGATTGAGTTACTGGCGAGCGTGCATTGAGCACAGCAAGGAGCTTGCTGACGATTTTCGCGAGCGCGTGAGCGCATCGGACCCTTTGGCCGATGTCTCGGTAATCAACTAGCGGGTTTCAGTTGCAGGTGGCCGGCGCGGGCTGACACCTGAAGTAATCGTCGCCGTGTCTGCTAGCAGTCTGCGGCCGCACTTAACTCACGCGACGTACTGATCCAGGAAACGCTCTACCTCGCTACGCAGGGCACCTTTAAACGGCATGGCCATCAGGCCCAGCTGCACGCTCACCAGCAGGTCATCATCACCCAACGTGAGCTTGCCATCGACACCTGCACCCTTGATGCGTACGGAGTCGCCTTCCCAGCGGGCGCGCACGCCGTGGGTCGACTCGAGTTCTTTCGCAAGGCCCTCGGCCGCTTCTCGCAGCTCTTCCTTGTCCATGGTGTGGGCCTTTCGAATTTGGAATCCCGACACGACCTGCCTCGCTCTTTATCATTGTTTTGTCGCAGTATAGGTCACGCCCGAACGCCGCGCATGGCCATCCAGTTGCCCGCCAGCACCAGCGCCAGACCAGCCACGGCGTAGACGCTCCATTGGTAACTCTCGAACACGCTGGAAATCAGCAAGGCCACGATAGGGAACAGCAGTGTGCTGTAAGCCGCCCGGTCGGGGCCTATGCGTCCGATGAGGGATATGTACGCCCAGAACGCCAACACCGTCGCAAACAGAGCGAGGTAGGCAAGGGATCCGATATAAGCCCCGTTCATCGGAAGCTTAATGGTGACCCCCAGAACCATTGCAGCGAGATAGAGCGTGATCGTGCCATAAAGCATGCCCCAGCTGTTGCAGGTAAGTACGGGCAGGCCGCGCTTAATATTGGTCGCCGCCAGCATGTTTCCCAGCGACGCGCAAAGCGTTCCCAGAAAACAAAGACCAAGAGCCCGAAGCCTGGGGTCCTCCAGACCAAGGGTTTCGAGCTCTGGCAAAAATAACAGCCCCATTCCCAGCAGACCCAGCGCCCCTCCGAAAATTACCGATCCGCTGAGCTTATTGCCCAAAAACAAGGCACCGCCCAGGGCGTTCAGGAGCACCATGGTGGAAAACACCACGGCGACGAGGCCACTGGAGAGATCAACGGTCGCCGCGTAAATAAAAAGATAGTTGCAGGAGAACAGGCAGAGGCCTTGCACAAAAATGCGCAAATGATCCCCGCGATTGAGACGCGCAAAACCCTCCCTGAGCGACGTAATCAGTCCACAGAGCAATGTGGCAAGCAGCATACGGTGCGCCACAGAGACCAGCGCTTCGACATCACCGATCTGATAGGTGATCGCCAGCCAGCTGGATCCCCAGATGAGAACCGTGGCCAGGTAGAGCAAGGTCGACTGCATGCGCGTTAACGGTGGGATTGAGACGGCCGCGCATGCTAGCACGACCGATCGTTTGTACCGGCGGCGCCTCGGGGCTATGGAATACGCGATCTCTCGCTAAGGGAGGACGCTAGTTGAGGGCGTAACCCACTCCATACACGGAGCGGATCATGGGCAAAGTTTCGTCATCGTCGGGGGTCTGCGTATCCCCCAGCTTTTGCCGCAGGTTACGCATGTGGCTATCGATGGTGCGATCACTCACCACCCGATGATCATCGTAGGCGACGTCCATAAGCTGTGTTCTCGAAAGCACACGGCCAGGGCGAGCCATCAGCGATTCGAGTAATCGGAATTCCACTGGCGTAAGGTCGAGTGGTTCGTCATCCAATTCGCAAGTGAACCGCTCCCGATCAAGCAAGATGTCACCATGGCGCAGCGTGTTCGCGCTGCTGTTGGTCTCGGCGAGTGTGCGCTTAAGAATTGCCCGCACCCGCAGCACCAGCTCCCGCGGACTGAAAGGCTTACATAGGTAGTCGTCAGCCCCGAGCTCCAGCCCAAGAAGGCGATCAATCTCTTCAACCCGTGCGGTGACCATGATGATGGGCACTTCGCTGCGTTCACGTACGCGCCGGCAGATAGACAAGCCGTCCTCACCAGGAAGCATCAGATCCAGCACCACGAGGTCGGGTGCCTCCGCGAGAACCTGCTCTGCGGCTCCCGCGCCCTCGTGCCTTACGGTTACGTCGTAACCAGCCTGACGAAGGTAGTCCCGCTCAAGCGCCGCGAGCTTCTCTTCGTCCTCGACCACAAGAATTCTTTGCATGATCAGTTTTCTCTTAGCGGAAGTCGTATTCGCACCCGAAGACCACCGGTCGGCGACGGCTCCGCTGTGATCGTACCCTCATGGGCATCCACCACCGCCCGGCAGATCGCGAGCCCGAGGCCAGCGCCCTCGCGTCGACGATTACGCGAGGCGTCTCGCCGATAAAGCGGTTCGAAAAGCTGTCCACAATCTTCGAGCGGTACACCAGGTGCACTGTCATCCATGATGAGCTCCAGTTGGTCGCCAGAGCGGCCAAGGGAAAGATCGATGCTTCCTGGCGAATCGGTGTAAGCGAGACTGTTTTCCAGCAGGTTTCGGAACAGCTGGATGAGACGCTGCGCATCGCCTCGAATGACTGCGCAATCGTCGAGTTGACTATTCAGCATTAGGCCAGCGCTGGACAACCGACCCTCGTAATCGAGGAATAGATCTTTGAGGAGATTCGCAAGCACCAGGCTTTGGAACTCGTAGCGCAATCCGCCGAGATCAGCGAGAGAAAGCTGGTAAAGGTCATCAACCAGCTTCGCCAGTCGAGCTACCTCTGCTTGCAGCGACGTGAGCTGCGACCGATCAAAGGAACGAATGCCATCGGCCATCGCCTCCAGCTCGCCTTTCAGGATTGCGATGGGCGTGCGCAGCTCGTGGGAGATGTCGGCAATCCATCGCCGTCGGGCTCCCTGGTTCTGCTCAAGGGTTTCTGACAGCGTGTCGATGTCGCGCATGAGATCGCCGAGTTCGTCGCCTCGGACGCTGTCCATGCGATCGCCATAGTTTCCTGAAGCGAGTTCACTCAGCGCGCCGTGGGCTTTACGTAGCGGTGCCGTCAGTCTGCGAGCGAGCACAAAGGAAATAATCAGCGATAGCAGCACCGCGGTCGCGAAGATCGCGATGCTTGCGAGGCCCTGACGCTTGAGAAAAGCGCTTTCGTCATCGAGCTTAAGGCGCTGACGGGGCAGACTGCGGAGTTCACCCACAACTTGGCCACCAAGCGTGAGCGGGTATACCAGCAGTCTCTCGCCCGGCGCGACATTCGTCATCCGGTAGCTCAAGACAAGTTGGCCCGTCTCATCGAAAAGAGCAGTGGGTATGTTGAGCGCCTCGCTCTCGGGCGGGGTTGGCGGGCGACGATCGCGGCGAGGCCCATCACGGTCGGGAGGCGGACGACGATCACCGAGATCTCTCGGCCCGGGCCCGGGTCGAGCTCCGGGCCCTGGTCCAGTCCCAGGCCCACTCTCAGATCCAGGCCTGCTTTCAAACCCAGGCCGACCCCCGAAACGATCGTCCGAGGGTCCAGTGCGTTCCTGGCTCAGATTACGGTTTCGATCCCTATCCCGACCGGGGTTTAGGTCTCTGCGGCGATCGGGGGGCCGTCCATCTCTTCGATCGTCGTTACCCGGTCCGGGAAGCGTTCGCAGCGCGCGGTTGAACTCAGCCTGCGTTAGTTCATCCCATCCTCGACGGGCGTCATAGTCACCCAAGAGCACCTGCGCCACCACGCTAAGTCGGCGGCGCTCCAGAGCGCCAACGTACTCTTCGAGTCCCCGCTCGAAACTCCAGCGCGCCAGTACCAACGCCGGCAACAGCACGGCGAAGGAAAGGCCCACCATGGCGAGCATGAACTGTTGCGACAGTGATAAACGCATGGGTCAACTATACCGTCCCGGAGCTCCTGCGAATGTGCAGATCGGTCGCAATCGGGACTTAATGCACAGGGCCTGCACGGCAACTGCACAGTTCAGCCCTAGCCTGTTCGCAGATAAATTTTGGGAGGCAAACGATGCTCTGGTTCAAGACAGGCTGTCTAGTTCTGATCACTTTCCTGACCGCCTGCGGCGGTGGAGGTGGGTCATCGACCGCAAGCACCACCGCGGAAACCGCGACCACCGCGTCCGCCGGTGATTCGAGCAGCGACGCTGCGGACAGCAGCGATGCTGGCACTACGGATGCCTCAGGTACTTCAACCGATGGCGTGCTGTGCGAGTACAACGACAGCACCTTTAACAATCAGGCATCACTGACCTACACCAGCACCTCAGAATGGTCCTGCGATACACAGCGGCATCTCGTCGCTAATGGCATTCCAGACCACGCTGTCGGAGAATTCCCCAACCCCGGCAATCCAAACACCATCGCCGAGCAGAACGTTGCGGCGAGCTTCAGCCTCGACCCGGCATTGGCCGACAACAGCACAACCCTCGGTGGACCTCGTGGGGTAACCGCCTACGTCTTGAACGGCGTAAAAGTTGATGCCAGTACCGCGGGAAGCTGCGACGACTCGGGCAATTCATGCAGCCTTATCGAGAACGGCTTTGGCTGGAATATCGAGGCTCTGGGACAGACGCACTTCGACTTCGGCACCGACGACAATAACGCCCACGTGCAACCTAACGGCGCCTATCACTACCACGGCATGCCCGAAGGCTTTATCGAAAAGCGTGGTGGCAACAGCAGCACTATGACCCTCATTGGCTGGGCCGCTGATGGTTTTCCCATCTACGCCCGCTACGGCTATAGCGATCCCGAAGACGCAACGTCGGAGCTGCTTGTCATGACCGGCAGCTACCAGTTGGTGGAGGAAGTCCCGGCTAACCGACCATCGACGGAGACCTACGTACTGGGCACGTTTCAGCAGGACTGGAGGTACGTTGAAGGAAGCGGCGATCTCGATGAGTGCAACGGACGCTTCGGTGTTACACCCGAGTTTCCAGAAGGCATCTTCCACTACTACGCCACCGACACTTACCCCTACTTCCAGCGCTGTGTCAGCGGCGTTGTGAACTAGCGCCTGAGGGAAACGGTATGACTATTCGATCAATGCAGCGACTTTTCACGGCCCTGTTCCTCGGCCACGCTCTAATCGCGCCCCTTTCGGCACACGCTCACCTTATGCCTTCGGGCAAAGGCACACTGAATGTCACGGACACCGGCGTTTTCCTGGTACTTGCCCTTCCTCTGAGCGCCTTTAGAGATATCGATGAGAACGGCGATGGCGTGACTTCCTTGGTTGAGTTCAACATGCGTCGAGACTCGATCATCGAGCGCATCGAGAGCTCCGTCTGGCTCGAGCAGGACGGCGAGCGGCTAACGCCAAGGCACATCATGCTGTCTCCGCAGGCGACCCACCATGGAAACCACGCTGACACGGACTCTGGCGTTGAGGAAATCGCCGTTCTTGCGCGCTTTCCTCGAGACGCACAAACCCCGCTACCTGAGGCGTTTGGTGTGTCCGTCTATGGCCCATCTGTGCAGGCCATTGAAGTCCGCGCCAGTCACCGCACCATGGGGCTGGCCTCGACGTTCACTGTTAGCGCCGATGCCGTACGTGAAGCCATCAGTTGGTAACCCGCGCAATCAACAAAGACCCAACCGCATCGGGGTTGCAATGACCTGCCAGTAAGGCCGAACGGTAACGTCCCGTACCCGTTGAGGGCGCTGACAGATCCGAGGGAGCAGACACAGTCTGAACGCCTGGCGCCCAGGGGCGCACATGTGTTGATCCGTCTTATTTACCTGCTGCTATAAGATGGCTGACATCTCTGTAGAACTTCGCCCGAGCATCGAATTCGTCGTAGCCGAGTGCGCTGCCCCAGCTGCTATTCGCAGCAATAACGAGCTTGCGTTTAGGATCGATAAAGATGCCCTGCCCGAAGATACCGCCAGCTTCATACATACCGTCTTCATGGATCCACCACTGGTAGCCATAGCCCTCGCGGCGCGCGACCTCTGACGACACCTGGTTCTGGGTGGCCGCTTCAATCCAACCCTCGGGAACGATGCGCTCACCATTTATCGTTCCGCCTTCCAGCATAAAGAGGCCATATCGCGCAAAATCTCGCGTCGCGGCTTGAACGCAGCAGCCGCTCATCTCAGAGCCATCGCCATCCAGCAACCAGGTCGCGTCCTGTTGCATGCCGAAAGGGCGCCAGATCTTCTCTGACAGGTAGTCCGCCAACGCCTTGCCCGTCGCTTCGCTGACAAGTATGCCAATTAAATTGGTTTCCCCTGTCGAGTAATGCCAAACCTCGCCTGGCGGGTGTGCGCGGGGTAATGCAGCGAGATAGCTAACAACATTTGACTCGCCATCGTTGGAGACATGTTTATTGAACTTCGCGATATCTGAATCTGGATCTTCGTAGTCTTCGATCCAGCGTACGCCCGAGGTCATGGTAAGCAATTGCTCAATGGTGACATCGTCATAGGCAGAACCCTGTAGGCCGCTCACATATTTGGAGATCGGGTCATGAAGGCTTTCGATATATCCATCCTGAATCGCGGCGCCGACCAATGTGGACGTGAAAGATTTCGCGACGGAAAAACTGGTCCATCGACCCGATTCTCCGAATCCCAGGCCATAGCGTTCGTATCGGATCTTGCCATCCTCGATGATCACCAGTGCCGCGTGACGCTGACTGTCGAAATAAGCATCTATGTCGAAGTCAAACTCAAGTGGGTCTCCAATGGGCAGTTCGCGTACGGTCTCAGAGCTTCTGATTGTGCGGCTACCAACCATAAACCCAACTCGATCGAGCATGCGAAAACCGGCATCTCGCTGATTCTGGCTCCAGAAAAGCACATCAGAATTTGTCGGCGCGTTCAGTACCAAGCGGCGCCAATCAGGACCAATTACTATCCATAAAACTGCGAGAAGGAGACTCGCTGTAGCAAGACCTACACCTAGTTTCTTCATGAACCGATCCTTTCCCGGCGGGGTAAGCACTTGTGCGCAAAAGCAGTTGCAGCGCGCAAACTGCACTCATCATTCTCTGCATTCAGGTCTGACTTCGTCGCGTCCAACTCTGTTTAACAACAGCCTTGAATGATTTAAACGTTTACCCGCAGTACGCATGTCGATCCTTGTCATACCTGCTAACACTAACGGTTCGTTCACCCTCATCTTAAGCTTTTCGAGGGGCTCCAAGCGATTGCTGTTTGAAGGAAGCACGACCTAGCGATTGAGTGTCCCGAAGCTGACTCAGTGTAGCTGCGCTTGCTGGTAAGACTGCACGAAAACGACAGAGTATGTTGCCGAAGCCTTGCTTTACACTGTCCCTTCAATTGAGGGATCACGATGGACAGCCACAGTGACGGGAAGCGCCGCTTCCTCTTCGAGGACATTGATATGCGCGGCGAGATCGTGCATCTGGACGAGGTGCTGACCGAAGTCGCCGCGATCCACGACTACCCTCAGGGAGTCGCAGAACTACTCGGAGAATTCATCGCCGCTTCCGTGCTTCTCGCAAGCACCATCAAGTTCAAAGGCAGCCTCACGGTACAGGCCCGCAGCGACCGGGAAATCCCGCTGATCATGGCCGAGTGCACCAGCGAGATGACCGTAAGGGCAATTGCGCGAGGTGCCGAGCAGGCAACCGCCCGCGAATTCTCCTCGCTCCTGGGTGGCGGGCAGCTGGTGCTGAGCATCTCCCCGGATCGCGGCAACCGTTATCAAGGGATCGTGCCGCTTGCCGCGGATTCTCTGGCCAACAGCATCGACGCCTACTTTGAGCAGTCTGAGCAGCTGCCGACGCGGTTGTTCCTCGCGAGCGACGGCAAGCGCGGCGCCGGTCTACTGTTGCAGCAGCTGCCTAAACAACGCATTGACGACATGCAGGAGCGAGAGGAGAACTGGGGCCGCGTTGCCGCTCTCGCCGAAACACTGACCGCAGATGAGCTTCTGAAACTCGCAGATGAACAGCTGCTGTTTCGCCTTTTCCATGAAGAGAAGGTACGCGTGTTTGACGAGAGCTCCGTTCGCTTCAATTGCAGCTGCAGTCAGGACCGTACTCTCGCCGCCCTCGCTACCATCGGTGAAGCGGAAATACGTGACATCCTCCAGGAGCAGGGGTCCATCACCATGGACTGCGAGTTCTGCAACCAGCGTTACATCTTCAAGGAAGCAGACCTTCGGGGGCTGCTTTCGGAAACGAGCACCGGCCCGGTGCATTAGATACTGACTTGGTTCAACGAGCCAATCGGCAGCGGGCATAATGCTCTCCGCAGCAGTGGCAGTGGCAGTGGCAGTGGCAGTGTGGCTCACAACATCACACGAAGATGTCAACAGATATTTCTTGAAGCGAGTAGTGACACGTGTCACTTATGTTCTCTCCGAGAGTCATTCAAAAACTGAACTTTGGACGGCTATAGCACTCCAAGAATAGCACCTACGGAAACACCGATACTTTTTATGGACTTTGATAGAGAGGCGGTTTTGATCAGTAGACCTGGCGTTCTCAAAATCGACATAGAAGGCACTCTGTTTGACACATCTTGGAAATTGGATCTTTCTCAAGAATCCATCCGAGTCGTGCCATCACATTCGACGTCGGACCCGACGTTCAAATCGTGTGATATCTCGCAACCGACCCGCCAAGGTGGACTAGACACCTACAGAGGAGATGTTTAGGCCCACAAAACCAA
>JBCDGU010000008.1:0-210223 GCA_038750875.1 Pseudomonadota bacterium
GCTGACCATTCGGGCACGTTCACGGAACTCATGTCATCGGGGCGGGCGAATATACTGCGCGATCGAGACTTGCTCGACTATCTGGTGGAATACGAAGACTTCCTCAAGCGTATTGAATTTGCTCAGCATTGGTACATGGATATGATCATGGGGGCTTTCCCGGCGTATAAGTCTGCATTCAGCTATGCCACCGATATGCAACTCAGCGAGGGGATTTTTGCTAAGGGGGGGCAAGCAACAGACCAAGTTATTTATGATTTTGATGATTTAAGCGCTGACCCAGCCTTTGAGGATGCGGTTGAGAAACTACTATTTGTCCATAGTGGTTTGGTGGTTTGGCGCAGTCGGGTCAGCTCTCGCGTAGATGCCATAAATAACCAGCTGGCAGAAGCCGTATCTGTTGAGTGAGAGTCGCTGGCTGGCGCGGACCGGTTGTCTGGGCGGAGGCTAGCAAAAGCCGAGCTGTTTTCGCGTCCCCATGGAATTGTTCTAGTCGCTAATTCAATCTGAGCGACTACGCCCTTTCTGTGCACAACAGTAAACGGTTGCCTCTGCCCTAAAGCCTATCTTCAAAGCCTCTTTCGCTGACTGCCGCTCTCGACCCATGAGAGTCATCCGAAACGGCGCCAGTCTTGTAGTATCTAGTGTTTTCCGTTCGGGTCTTCGAATGCTGCTTAGACGAGTGACAGAACACGTACTGGACCAGAACTGGTTCGCGGTATCCCTCGACTTTTTTATCGTTGTGGTCGGCGTGTTCATCGGTATCCAGGTAGCAAACTGGAATGAGGCTCAGGCCGACAAGCGACTGGGCAGTTACTACCTGAATCGGCTGGTTGTAGATCTAACTGCCGAGCTCAACGTGAGCACCTCAACGGCCGCGTATTACAGGCAAGTACTGAGCAGCGTCGAGCGAACAGAAACTCAGCTTCTGCAACAGAACCCAGATGACAAGGCGCTCATAGCAGCTGCGTACCGAGCGACCGAAGTCAGCGGTCTCGCAATGGCTACGGCAACATGGGATCAGATCGTTTCATCCGGCCACGTAGGGTTACTACGTGATTCGAGCCTCGAGAATAGCTTGGCGAACTACTACAAGGTGCAGCGGGTAACACTAGACAGCAACGCACAGCTATTGAACTCGCCTTACCGGGAAGTCGTGCGCTCGCTTATTCCTCTCTCACTTCAACTCGCATAAGGGAAGGCTGCAGCGACGCTTTAGATACCTTTAACCTGGTAACAGGCTTTGTTGAAGATTGCGTGATCGACGCAGATGAGGATGTTCTGGCGGCTACCGCGGATGTTGAAGCCACCTCTCAATCTGTGCGGGAGTCGCTTCGTATCCACTACTCTAGTGTTATCACGGTCTTGGCTGCGCTCGAGGGCAACGCTGTGCAGACCAAGAAGCTGCTGAACTCTATCCGCGATAAACTGGGCGCATAGTCGAGAGTCAATTCCCTCAACGAGCGGCTTCCGATCCAAAACTGTCATCGGTAGTGACACAGCGATCGTGGGGTGAGCTGCCCTAGCCTGTTAAGTGACACCCCTGCTGCTACCACAGCAACAGTCTATCGAATACAAACTTCGCTTCCGAGTTTACCGATGACGACTGCCGCAGATTCTGACTGAGCGCGTTTGCGGCCGCTTCCGAGAAAGTGGACTCCCAGAGACTAGCCACAAAACGCGTGCTTTCAATTCAGAGCAGCCGTAAAGTCTTTCGCGACTTTGTGCCAAACTCTCGCTGGACCTAAATCACCCCTAAGGAGACAGGACGCCATGGCAGGTGCAGTGTCACTCCGTCGCTTGGCTTTAGAGTCACTGGCGATCATAAGCAGCATTCTTCTGGCGTTTGCCATTGACGCGTGGTGGGAGGGTTCCAAGGAGTCTCAACGACGTAATTCTTTGCTTGGCGATCTTAAGCATGAAGTTTTGACCAACATTGAGGACCTAGAACGAAACTCAAGACGTCAAGAGCTCTACTACGAAGACTCAAAGAAAATGGTTGGGGCTTTGCTTGGCGAGGTGGAACTAACGCCGACCGCGTTCGATGAACTTAAAGTCTTATTGGATGGTTATCCAGTGTTTCTACCGTCTTGGGGTGTACTGGACCTGCTTACGAACTCGGGTGATCTCGTGCTGATTGAAGACTCCAGGCTCAGGACGAAGCTCGCGAACCTGAAGTCGGATGTCAGTATCTACGTCGACAATCAGGAACTGGCGATTGCAGTACTCACAGCCGACGTCACCCTCTTTGAGACTGGTGATTTCATCTTCCCGTACGACCTTCCGGAGGGCGAGCGCGCTAAGACCCCGGTGCTCGAACTCCAACAAAGAGAGACAGCATTAAAGGCTCGCCAATACCCTATGTTCTTGTGGGAGGTTCTTCTAAAGGAGCAAGGGCAAACGTTATTACGAGACCTGCGGGAGATAGCGGCGCTACTGCCTTGACGTTGGCGAGTGGGTTACGGCTGTTTTTCTTTGACCGCTATTGGCCGAGGCCGTGTAAAAACTCGCTCTTAGATAGGCTGAAGAGGCGAAGTTTTCTCGGGACGAGCGAACTTGTCAGATCGCCTCCAGGATTGCTTGCACTCCAACGAGGTTCATGGCCCGCTTCATGTTGTAAGCCAGCACGTGCAGGCTCATCTCAGTACTCACATTGTGCTTCTGCTTGGTGAGGAACCCTGATCCCATCCACTGTTTCAACGTCCCAAACGGGTGCTCCACCGTTGCTCTGCGCACTCTCATCGCCTCGGGGTATTCCCTCAGCCTGAATTCAGCTCGTTCAACAACGTCTTCATGCTCCCAGCGACTGATGCGACGATAGTCGCTCGGTGTGCACTGGGATCTGATTGCGCAACCTGCGCTCGCGGATGACCAATAGCGTCTGATTTGCTTGCCCGCCTCGGCGCGTGTGAAGCGATAGATCGCACGCTCCCCAGCAGGGCACTCATACTCGTCGTCTTCGGAGATGTAGCGGAACTGCCTGCGTGTGAACTCGCCCTTGCCGCGCTTTCCTGATGTATCAGCCTTGCCCACGTAGGCCGTGATGCCCGCTTCCTCGCAAGCCAGTAGTTCTTCTCCGCGGTAATAGCCCTGGTCTGCGATCACGCTGACCGGATCGTCTGATGTCAGCACCTCTTTTACCTTCATCGCCATCGGGCCAAGCAGACGCCGGTCGACCCCCACGTTCGTAACTTCGTGCGCCACGATGAGGTGCGTCTCAACATCCGCGGCGGTCTGTACGTTATAGCCTACGACGCCAGCGCCGCGGCTCTTCATGGAGCGGGCATCCGGATCGGTGAGGGAGATCTGCCCGTCCGGTGCCTCAAGCAGCCGGACCTCGAGCTTTTTTAGTCGATCCATCTCCTCTTCAAGAGCCGCGATCTTGTCTTTGATCGGCCGCGTGTCTTCTGCGAATGCAGATTCGTCAGTCTCATCCAACTTGTCGAGATAACGCTCGATGCTCGCCTCAACCTCCGCGATGCGGCGTTTCATCTTGGCCGTCGTGAAGTTCTTATCTCGGTAGTTCACTGCCTTGAACTTGCTGCCATCAACGGCAACGGTGTCGCTCAGCAAATTGAGTTTGCGGCACAGCATCACGAACTCGCGGCACACCAGGCGAATAGCCTCACCATTGTTGCGCCTGAAGTCAGCAATGGTCTTAAAGTCCGGCGATAGACGTTCGGTTAACCACATCAACTCGACGTTGCGTTTGGCTTCACGCTCCAGGCGCCGCGAGGAATGCACGTGGTTGAGGTACCCGTACACGTAGATCTTGAGCATCGTGCGGGGGTGGTAGCCGGGACGGCCGGTGTCGCGTGTTCTGTCTTGAACCCCAGTCCCGAGATATCCAGCCGATCAATGAAGACATCGACAACGCGAACGACGCTGTCTTCTTCAACGTAGTCATCAACGCGTTCCGGAAACAGGGTGCTTTGATGGCGATCCTCGCCTTCGATGAAGCCGCTCATATGCCACCCCAGCTCTGGAAAGCCTCATTTGACTTTCCAGCGGGGGTTTTCACACGGCCTCGGCCGATAGGAGCCGTTCGGTCTACAGCCAATGACCGTCCGCTTTCAGGCATCGCTACAGTGTTGTAGTCGAGATCAACGCCGGGCGGAGGCAATCAAATGTTACTTGGTAACTGCTGCGGGTTAGCGACCCCCTGATCGCTTCAACAGCCGCAGCCGGTCCTGACGTTCGCGATTCACACGCAGAAGATCGACGGCCGCATCTTTGGTTACCTCCTGCATTTCTTCCAGCCACTCCACAGCGAGGCGGGAGTTATTGGCGGCGCACAGGAACGGCGCCTTAAGTGGCTCATCGAGGGTAATGTATGCACTCTCACGGAGTCCGGTGATCAACTGGTCTCTCGTAATAGTACGGCCGCTTTGCAGCGCCATACTCACAACTTCATAGGCTTCGAACATGGAGTCGAGGCCCACCCACTCGGCGACAGCCCGATGCTCTACACCACGGCGCAGGCTCCTGCGCAGCTTGCGGGCCATATTGCGGAACTGCCGTTCCACGCGCCTGCCGAAGACCGGATCGCGAACAGGCTTGAACTGCTCGTCCGCCGCCAGCTCCCGCCAGTCCGCACGACTCAGGGTCGCATCAATCACAGGGAAAACGTTCCGCTCTTCGTAGCTCATGTGGGAGTAGTTCTTGCGCACATACTCCCGACCTAGTTCGATGACTTCCGTTCCACCCACATCGCCACGACGCCAACCAATGATGGCCTGTAGCAACTCTCGGCCCAGACGAGCCAGGGCGTCGTGCTCGTCGTCAAGCTTCTTCCGGTTGCCCTGAAGGCTGGGGTTAAGCTCAGAAGCGGTGCTGTAAATCAGGTCTTCGCGCGGGTGATGGAAGCGGTCCGGCCAGGTGACCAGATAGTCCATGATCTCGTAGATCACGTGCGTATCGACGAGCTCGCTGCGCTCAATCGCATTGAGATGGTCGGATAGAAGCGCCAGGATGCTCGCGATATGCAGGTGCTCACCGCGCAGTGCTTTGAGCATGGGAGCCTCTGAGACATCGGGCTCATGCTCTGCCGCAAACGACTGCAAGTCGATGGGCAGCCCACGTTTGGAAGGGGGTTTCTCCCGGATGGGATCAGCGTTGGCGGACATAATCAGGGCGCTCGCAAAGCCAGTAGGTCTAGCCTAGCGAGCACCCGGGGAAGGAACAAGGGACGACTTAGCCGTTCCCCAGTTCGCGAACAAGACTGCCGATGGACTCTTTTGCGTCTCCAAAGAGCATACGCGTGTTGTCTTTGTAGAACAGCGGGTTCTCGATTCCAGCGAAACCGGAGGCCATGGAGCGCTTGAGCACAAACACGGTCCGCGCCTGATCAACGTTGATCACGGGCATGCCGTAAATCGGCGATGACTCGACTTCACGGGCCGCCGGATTCACAACGTCGTTGGCGCCGATAACGATGGCCACGTCCACCGTTTCCATGCGCGGATTAATCTCGTCCATCTCCAGCAGCTGGTCGTAGGGCACATCGGCTTCGGCCAGTAGCACGTTCATGTGGCCCGGCATGCGGCCCGCGACCGGGTGAATGCCGAAATTGACTTCAGCACCGTTCTTCTCAAGGAGCTCTGTGAGCTCCTTAACCACGTGCTGCGCCTGCGCAACGGCCATACCGTAACCCGGGATAATCGCGACGTTAGACGCAGCTTCGAGGACGTAGTAAGCATCTTCAGCGGAGATCGGCTTGATTTCGCCTTCCACAACCGTCTCTTCGCTGCTCACGCTGGCAAAACCGCTGAACAGGACGTGAGACAGCGAGCGATTCATCGCCTTACACATGATCTGCGTCAGGATAATGCCGGAGGCACCGACCAGGGAGCCCGCAACAATCAGGATGTTGTTGTTGATGGCAAAGCCCGCAGCACAGGCCGCAAGACCCGAGTAGGAGTTCAGCAGGGAGATCACCACCGGCATGTCGGCACCACCGATGGGGATAACCGCCATGATGCCGAACAGCAGTGACAAACCGACCATCAGGTAAAGCCAGTTCGGATTTTCCGGCTGCAGGCAGAACATGACGCCGCTGGCGATAACCGCCAGAACGATCAAACTGTTGACGACCTGCTGGCCACCAAATTGCACCGCGCCACTGGAAAAGGTTTCACTGAGCTTGCCCCAGGCCACGATGGAACCGGTAAAGGTCACACCACCGATCAAAATCGACAATACGATTGTGACCAGCGTGAAGGTACCGCTGGCGCCGCTGAGCGCTGCCGCACCAACCAAAAGGCTGGCCATACCGCCGAAGCCATTAAACAGCGCCACCATCTCTGGCATGGACGTCATCTGCACGAGGCGTGCAACCGCGGCGCCAATGGCGCCACCGACGAGCACGCCAGCAATAATCCACTGATACTCGACAATGCCCTGGTCGAGGAGCGCCGCTACTACCGCCACCAGCATGCCGATCGCCGACATGGTGTTCCCGCGGCGAGCGGTCGCAGCCGAGCCAAGGCCCTTCAGGCCAAAGATGAAGAGCGCTGCCGAGGCGACAAACGCAAGTTGAATAAGGAGATCTAGCGTTCCCACGATTAGCCCTCCTTCTTCTTGAACATGGCGAGCATGCGGTCGGTCACCATGTAACCACCCACGACGTTGATGGATGCAAGGGCGACGGCGCCCGCACCTAGCCAGTTGGCGAGGTCCTGCTGCCCGTTACCGGCGAGCGCTACGGCACCAACCAGGGTGATGCCCGAAATGGCGTTTGCACCGGACATAAGCGGCGTATGCAGCGTTGCCGGCACTTTGTTGATGAGTTCAAAGCCGAGAAAGATCGACAGCATCAGGATAAACGTTAGGAATACGGCTTCCATGATTAGGCGGCTCCTTCCAGGATATTTTTGATGGTCTCGTTTACGACCGCACCGTCATGGGTAATGACACAGCCGGGAAGAATGTCGTTCTCAAGGTCGAGGACGTAGTCGCCCCCTTCCTTATCCCAGGTGTCTTCAACGAGGTTAAACAAGTTGTTGGAGTACATGACGGAGGCGTCACGGCAAACGTAGTTCGGGAGGTTACCGAGGCCCACCACGGTGACGCCGTTAATGTCGACCACCTCATTGGGCACGGAGCCCTCAACATTGCCACCGGTCTCGGCGGCCATGTCCACAACCACCGCACCGGGCTGCATGCCCTCGACCATTTCCTTGGGCACAATCACTGGGGGCTTGCGGCCAAAGACCTGCGCCGTGGTGATCACCACGTCAGAGTCAGCGATCACTGCTGCCTGCGCATCTTGCTGCATCTGAATCTGCTCGGGTGTCAGCTCCTTTGCATATCCGTCAGCGGTCTGACCCGTTTCACCGAGGTCAATCTCAAGGAAGGTCGCACCGAGAGACTGAACCTGTTCAGCCACGACGGGGCGAGTATCGAAGGCGGTGACCTTGGCACCGAGACGCTTGGCCGTCGCGATAGCCTGAAGACCTGCCACGCCCGCACCAATGATGAAAACCTTAGCAGGCTTCAGCGTGCCGGCGGGCGTCATCATCATGGGGAAAATCCGCGGCAGACGATTCGCCGCCAGCATCACCATCACGTAGCCCGCGAGGTTGGCCTGAGAAGACAGAGCATCCATCTTCTGGCTGCGCGTGCTGCGGGGAATCATCTCCATCGAGATGCTTGTCACACCAGCTTCAGCAAACGCACGAACCAGTTCGTGCTCGTTGAATGGATCCAGATAGCTAATGTGGATGCAACCGCGCTTCATCTGAGCAATCTCAGATACCTCCGGCTTTCGGAGGCGAAGGAGCATGTCGGCGCTGCTGATGAGTGCCGCGCGGTCCGTGACAATTTCAGCGCCGACTTCGGTGTAGGCCTCGTCCTCAAAACCGCTGCCAACGCCCATGCCAGATTCGATCTGGAGGGTGGCGCCGAGGCGGACAAGTTTCTTGGCGGTATCGGGGGTGATCGGTACCCGGTTCTCACCCGGGTGGAGTTCCTTCGGAACGGCTAAAAGCATTTTCGCAAACCCTGTAAATATATGATTTTTAAGGCATCGCTATGCATCTGGCGCGCACTTTCTTGCCTGCCCTATACGCTAGGGGGCGCCGACTGTAGCACAGGCAAAAGGGCCTGAGTACCGGCTTAAACATTGTGGTCTTCGGGGAAAAAGGTGGCGTCGAAAAGCGCCACCGATTGAACAGGCCGGCTTTAGCCCGCCTGGAGGCGCAGGAAAGGATTCATCCAGCGATACTTCCAGCCCGTGAACCGCAGGGGTGCATCGAGCACGGCCAGACAGATGCAGTCTTCGTCTTCAAAGGCCCGGGGCGAGTGAACGTGATCGCGCGTACGATAAATAAAGTCGCCCGCATTGTAGCTGCCACTTTCATCGCTGAAGCCACCCTGGAGAACGAGGGTCATCTCGGAACCGTGGTGGTCGTGGTGAGGAATCTCGCCGCCTGCTTTGATGTGCAGCAGAGAGAACTCAAACTGCGGATCGCCCGTTTTGATCTGGGTCGTTCGTAGTGTGTCAGTAATCTTCTTCCACGCGAGGTCCGAAAAGTCGCCGGCCATTAGGCGGCGAAGTAGCGCAGGAGTCCCGTCCTGTTGGTCGCGACGGGGCATCGGATAGCTGAGGGGCGCTTCCTCGTCGAGGCGGGCCAGCACCCGGTCGAGCAGCGCATCGCCAACGGGCTCTGGATCGAGAGACTCGAACATGGCGGTCCCTACGGCCTGAAGCTGCGCGACAGTGCGCGAGCAGCTATCGCAGTAGTTGAGGTGCGCCGTGACGCAAGCCGACTGCGCCAGGGAAAGAGACCCCGCTGCGTACTCAGTCAGCAAATCTAAATCTGGATGATGTTTAGTCATGACCCTGTAATCTCATTCGTAAGCGGTTTCACTAGGGTTGCGCTCAAACTGCACCTGCATCTTCTGCACGGCGAGTCGCACGCGCGACTTCACGGTGCCCAATGGCAAATCCAACTCTGCGGCCGCCTCTGCGTGCGACTTACCCTCCATATATACCTTGGCAAGAATCTGCGTTTGATCTGCAGGTAACTTGCCCATCATGTCCCGGATGCGATCGGCGTTTCTCCGGTTCTGCAACTGGAAAAACGGCTCTTCATCTTCGAGCTCCGGGCTGAAGTCCTCTGCCGACAGGGGCGTATCGAACTTCTGCAAACGGCGGAACATATCGGTCCGGCAATTCCGTGCGATGGTGTACACCCAGGTACTCGCCGCCGCCTTATCTGGATTGAACGCTCCAGCCTTTTGCCAAATTTTTAGCATCACTTCCTGCACCAGCTCATCGGCATGGGTCGCAGACAATGACGAGCCGGACAAGGCAAACGCCTTGATCAGCGGTGCAAAGTGCCGGAACAGCCGCGTGTAAGCGGCCCGATCCTGTTTTTCCGCAATAAACACCAGGCACTCGCTCCACTCATCGGTGCGCCGCCCTGTGGGTACCTTGAAGGCACCGTCGCCATCTGGTCGGCGACTCTTATCAGACGTTTCTTCCACGTGTAATTCCCCCACGTCTCTAATGCTAAGTACGGGATATGTTGTGCTTTTGGATCATCGGCCAATGGCCGTAAATCCTGGTCAGACAGGGCTGATCCATCGCCCTGCTGTCCGCGTAACCTTAGGACAACACTGCAGCCAGTCTAGTAACCTTGACACTCAGTGTAGACGAGTTAAGTTGACAGCGTAGAGGAGCATCCTCCAGGTGCGTATAGCGGTAATAGGTTCAGGCATCTCCGGGTTAGCGTGTGCTCACTATTTGAGCTCAGAGCATACCGTATCCGTATTCGAGGCCGGAAAACGCCTCGGCGGACACACAGCAACCATGGACGTGAAAGTGGGCACCAGACGCTACGCCATCGACACAGGCTTCATCGTCTTTAACGACTGGACCTACCCGAATTTCATCGCGCTGATGGACGAGTTGGGTATCACCAGCCAGCCCACTTCCATGGGATTTAGCGTTCGCGACGAAGATTCGGGCCTTGAATATTCGGGGACTAACCTCGATGCGCTCTTCGCACAGCGCAAGAACCTGCTCTCACCCCGGTTTCTGCGCATGGTTCGCGACATCCTGCGTTTTAATAAGGAAAGCCTGGCCGATCTGGACGCCGGCGAGCTCGCCGACGACGAGACGCTCGGCAGCTATCTGGCGCGGAATCGATACAGCGAAGGCTTCAAGCGCGACTACCTGGTCGCCATGGGCTCCGCCATCTGGTCATCGGATGCCGAGAGCATGCTCGACTTCCCAATCCAGTTCTTCGTGCGCTTCTTCCGCAACCATGGCTTGCTCTCGTTAAAAGAACGGCCACAGTGGCGCGTCATTGAGGGCGGCTCGCGGGAGTACATCGCCCCCCTCTGTCGCCGTTTCGAAGATCGCATTCATACCGACACACCGATTCAACGGATAACACGGAATGCCAACGGGGTAACGTTGACCCTGCCCGATGGCAGCGATGCAAACTTCGACGAGGTGGTGATTGCCACGCACTCAGATCAGGCGCTCAAGCTACTGGCAGACCCCACGGAGGCAGAGACATCCGTGCTCGGCGCTCTGCCCTATCAGTCAAACGATGTAGTGCTGCACACGGATTCACGTCTGCTGCCCGAGAATCGCAAAACCTGGTCGAGCTGGAACTACCGACTGGGCGTCAGCAATGATCGCGCGGTGCTCACCTACAATATGAACATCCTGCAGGGCATCAAGTCGCCGGAAACCTTTTGCGTAACCCTGAACGACACGCCCTCCATCAACCCCCATAAGATCCTCGGTCGCTTTACCTATGACCACCCGGTGTTCAGCCTCGAAGGCATGGCCGCCCAGGAACGCTGGGATGAGATCAACGGCGTAAACAACACCTGGTACTGCGGCGCCTACTGGCACAACGGTTTCCATGAAGACGGTGTCGTCAGTGCACTGCGCGTCGCCCAATCCCTGACTGGTCAGCAACGCGCCGCCGCATGAAGTCTCGGATCTTTTCCGGAACCCTGAGACACCGTAGGCATCTGCCGCGGGAGCATGCATTCACCTATCAGGTGTTCATGCCGTACCTCCATCTTGATGAGATCGACGAGGTCATGAACCAGAGCCGTTTCTGGACCCGGGAAACCTTCGGCCTCGCCTGTTTCAAGCGGGAAGATTTTCTTGGCGATCCCCAAGAACCCTTGAAAGATGAGGTGCGTCGCCGCATCCGTGAAGAGACCGGACAATCGCACGCGGGCCCCATCTACCTGCTGGCGAACCTGCGCTATTTCGGTCTGCAAATGAACCCCATTGCCTGCTACTACTGCTTCGATGAGGCCGACGAGGAGCTGGAGCATCTCGTCGCAGAAGTCACGAATACGCCCTGGGGAGAGCACCACAGCTATGTACTCACCGCTAAACCAGGCGAGCGCGTACTGCGCCAAGACTTCGATAAATCCTTTCACGTGTCGCCCTTCAACCCCATGGACATGCGCTATTCCTGGCGCAGCAACAAGCCGGGCGAGCGACTCGCCATTCATCTGGAGAATCACACGGAGCGAGGGCGCGAGTTCGACGCGACGCTCGCTCTAGAGTCGGAGCCGCTCACAGCGGCATCCATGAACCGTGCCCTGCGGCGCTTTCCGCTGATGACGGCGAAAGTGGCTGCCGCCATTTATTGGCAGGCATTGAAACTATTTTTAAAACGCGTTCCGTATTACCCCCATCCCGGAACGACCCTCGAATCTGGAGCTAGTAATGGATGAAGTCAGCGTCAGCAGGATTCCCCTGCTTCCCCAGGCCCGCCTGTTTCAATCGGGCGGCGATCTCGCCCGCCGCTTTATGCTGCGGGTGCTTTCGCATATCAAGGTCGGCAGCCTGACGATTCATGATGGCGACGACACGCACCACTTCGGAAATCCGGACGCCGCGGGCGAGCCCCATGCAGAGATCGTCGTCCATAACCGTGCCGCTTTCGGCAAAGTCCTAACGGGCGGCACGATCGCCTCAGGCGAAGCCTACATCGATGGCGACTGGTCGACGCCGGACCTCACGGAAGTGACACGCCTGTTCAGTGCAAACATGGATAGCATGGCGTCCATGCAATCGGGGCAGCACTGGTATACGCGGGTTGCGCTGAAACTGGCCCACGCCATGAACCGAAACACGCACGAAGGTTCGCGCCGCAATATTTCTGCCCACTACGATCTGGGGAATGATTTTTTCCAGCTATTCCTTGATCCCACCATGATGTACTCGGCGGCGGTTTTCGATAAGCCGAACGCGACTCTCGAGAAAGCCGCGGTCGACAAGCTCGATGAACTCTGCAAGCAGCTGGAGCTTTCCCCGGATGACCATCTGATGGAAATCGGCACGGGCTGGGGCGGCATGGCGATTCACGCGGCTCAGCGATACGGCTGCCGAGTCACCACCACCACGATTTCCAAGGAACAGTACGAGTACGCGAAAGCCAAAGTTGAAGAACTTGGACTGCAGGATCGCATTACCCTGCTCCTCGAGGACTACCGCGCGTTAAAGGGCCAGTACGACAAGCTGGTTTCTGTCGAGATGATCGAAGCGGTGGGGCACGACTTCTACAGCAGCTACTTCCAGACCTGCAGCCGTCTATTAAAGCCTCATGGCAAGATGGTGATTCAGGCCATCACCATTCCCGATCGTCGCTATGAGCAAGCGCGCCGATCCGTAGACTTCATCAAACGCTACATTTTCCCCGGTGGTTGCCTGCCTTCCCTCGAGGTCATCGCTCAACATCTGGCAAACGATACGGATATGCAGATGGTGCACCTGCGGGATATTACTCAGGATTATGCCCTCACCCTTGAACAATGGCGCCATCGCTTCATGGATCGTCTCGATGAGGTTCGCAGCCTGGGTTTTGATGAGCGCTTTATCCGCATGTGGGAGTTCTATTTGTGCTACTGCGAGGGCGGCTTTCGCGAGCGTATCATCGGTACAGCGCAACTGTCCTTCGCCAAGCCAGGCTATCGGGTTCCCGGCGCTTAAGCAGAGCGCTGCTGCAGCACGATTCCCGGTAGGATCAAAGCGAGCCCCACAATCGTTGCGGGGTGAATGCTCTCGTCCAGGATCGTGGCGATAAAAACCAGGGACAGCATGGGCGACAGAAAGATCAGGTTGCCCACGCGAGACACGTTCGCCGCGAGGCGCAGTGCGTTAGACCAGAGCAACCAGGTCACCCCCATCTCGAACAACCCCAAATACACAGCGCTCGCATAGGCTCTGCTGAACGCTGGCCACGGCTCTCCCCAGAGGGCGACAAGCACCAGAGCCGCCGGTGCGGCAAAAACAAAGTTGGCGCAGAGCGCTACGGCAGGATCATCGTCGTTGCGAGCGCTAAGCAGCCAGAACACGGCCCAAACAACGGTGCTTGCCAGCGCCAGCAGGACGCCAGTGCCGCTGGTGAACGCCAGATCCCAGGGGCGCCCCTCCGTCGCGATAATCACCACACCCATATAACCGAGCGCTACGGCGATCCAGTCACGGGCGTGCAGCCGCTGTCCCAGGAACGGGATCGACAGGAGAGCGAGCATGATTGCCCAGGTGTAATTGATGGTCTGGGCCTGCTGCGCGGGCAGGGCGTCGTAAGCCGCAAGCAGGATGGTGTAGTAAATGAGGGGATTGAGCGCCGCCATAGACAGATAGAAGAGCGGCGACCCCCGAATGGCCTTCCAAAGAAGGGGCAACTGACCGCGGCCGGCCAGATAGATGAGCAGTACCACCGCAGAAACCGAAACTGCAATAGCCACAAGTTGGAGCACCGAAAGCTCCGCGAGAGAGAGCTTAAAAGCGGTTGCGACCGTGGACCAGAACAGTACCGCACTCAATCCCAGCACTAGCGCTTTCCGATCCTGGGACCAAACCTGGCTCACGCGCGGGGCTCCTGACTCATTGAGAAGGTTAACGGGCGCGCAGTGTAGCCGAGGACCGACGGAAGCACAGCGCCCTGTACCCACACTGGCTTTTGCGGCATTCTGAGTCCGTCCCCATCAGCGGAAATTACCCTTGAGCACCACCCAGCACGTCAACCACGGGCTGACGCCGACCCTCGCGGCTGCGCCAATTCTGTTTCTCGTTCTTCTGCTCGCCGCCTCCGTGTACTTGTTCGGTGCCGACGCGTCCTACGGTGCCAATCAGATAGCTTTGGTGCTGGCGACGGCCCTGGCAGCGATGGTTGGTCAGCGTACGGGCGTCGAGTGGCGAGAGTGCCAGGCCGGCATCATCGACGGCATCGGCGTGGGTTTGGGGCCAACATTGATCCTGCTCGCCGTGGGCATGCTGATAGGCACCTGGATTCTGTCCGGCACGGTGCCTACGATGATCTACTACGGCGTGCAGGTCCTCGATCCCAGCATCTTTTACGCGGCGAGCGCATTGATTTGCGCCATCGTTGCCATCAGCGTCGGTAGTTCCTGGACCGTCGCAGGCACGCTCGGCATTGGTCTTATGGGCATCGCGGGGAGTTTCGAGCTCAACACAGCGATTGCTGCGGGAGCAGTGATCTCCGGCGCGTACTTCGGCGACAAGCTGTCGCCCATGTCCGATACGACCAATCTTGCCGCTGCCTCTACGGGCGTCGATCTGTTTGACCACATCCGGCACATGCTCTGGACCACGGTGCCCAGTTTCCTCATCGCGCTCACGGTTTTCGCGCTACTGGGTGGTGGCGATGCGACAACACCAGAAGAAATTGCGGCCCTGCAGGCGAGCCTTACGCAGGAGTTCAACATCGGTCTCCACCTGCTGCTCCCGCTAGTGCTGATGCTGTTTCTGGTCTACAAACGATTTCCCGCCTACCCTGCGATCATTGTCAGTGCTGTTGCCGGCGGTGTCTTTGCGTTGCTGTTTCAAGGAGACGCCACAGCACGTCTCGCGGGCGACGGCGTAGATGGTGCCATCGCCCTGGCGAAAGGTGTTTGGGTCGCTTTGTTTGCAGGCTATGAAGCCAACAGCGGCAATGAATTCCTTGACGCGCTCCTCAGTAAGGGCGGCATGAGCAGCATGCTCAACACGGTCTGGCTTATTATCTGCGCCCTGGGATTTGGGGGCATTCTAGAGCGCACGGGCATCCTGAATTTCTGGCTCCAGCGCGCCCTTCGATTGGTTCGCGGCGCGGGCTCGCTCATCGCCACGACGGTAGGTACCTGCATTGCAACCAATATCCTGGCCGCAGACCAGTTTATGGCGCTGGCGCTGCCGGGGCGCATGTACCGGGACGCATACGAGCAATACGGCCTTTCGAGACTCAATTTATCCCGCACGCTGGAAGACTCGGCAACGCTGACCTCAGCACTGATCCCCTGGAATACCTGCGGAGCCTACATGTCCGCGACTCTCGGCATTGCCACATTCCAGTACGCGCCTTACGCCGTGTTCAATTTTGTCTGCCCGATCATCGCTATCGTGTATGGCTACTTCCGCATCGCACAAAAACCGATGGAGGAAGAGGCCGATACGGTAGGTGCAATGGCCTGACCATGAGCGAAGACTGGGACTTTCCCGACCCGTTCCTGCGACGCACCATCGTTGGCGAGGATGACGTCGACGATCTCAAGCACACCAACAACACCATCTATGTTCGCTGGTGCGAGGAATGTGCCTGGGAACATTCGGCTGCGCTGGGCCTGGATATCAAGGCCTATCATGAACTCGATCGAGCCATGGCCGTGGTGGAAGGCCGCTACCGCTACCTGCGCGCGTCTCACCTTGGTGACGAAATAGAGACGGCCACCTGGATTGTTTTCTGGGACAAGCGGCTGACCATGACCCGGCATTTCCAGATTCGCCACGTAAAGAGCGGCGTCACCCTGCTTCGGGGTGAAGTGCGCTTCGCCTGTATCGAAATCAGTACCGGCAGGCCCAAGCGATTACCAGCAGAATTCATCGAGGGCTACGGGCCCGTGATTCTGGATATTGAGGAGTCGGCGAGCCCGGTGAGGAACGCTTGATCGAGTCGCCGGTCACGGCTTCGAAGCAAAAAAGCAGCAACTGGCGACGCTCGGCAGCGACACGACTGCGTTAAGCGCGCTCCCAGCTAAAGGGCATCACTCCTGAAATAGAAGTCGCGGTAAGACGTCGCATCAGCAGGCGATCGACGCCCAGAGCCACGCCACTGCATGCGGGGAGGCGATGGTTCATGGCAGCGACTAGCCTCGGATCCAGCTCGCGATGCTCCAGCCCATCTGATTCGCGTTGCTGGTTGTCTCGCGCGGCGCGAGCAATCAGCTCTTCACTATCGAGAAGTTCGTCGTAGCCGTTAGCCAGCTCGAGGCCATCTATATAAAACTCAAACCGCCGAGCGACCCAATGGCCCTCGACCTCCTCACAGCGCGCCAGCGCTGCCTGGCTTGCGGGGTAATTCACTACGGCGACAGCGCCTCGCTCACGCAGACCTGGCTCGATGGCGTGAGTCATGAGCAGATCCAGCCAACCGTCCCGAGTGAGCTCAATCTCGTCGTTCTCCGCGAGCTGACGCCCAAGAAGTGCTAGCTCTGCGTCGCTCGCGGAAAGCGGATCAATGCTGAGCGTCTCCAGAAAAAGATCTCGGTAGGATTGCTGCTGCCATTGAACGCCGCCCAGACACGCGGCGACAAGATCACCCACCTCCTCAATTAACGCATCCAGGGAAAAACCCGGGCGGTACCACTCAAGAAGCGTGAACTCCGGATTGTGGCGCACACCAACTTCACCGCGACGAAAGACTTTCCCCATCTGATAGATAGGCCCGCTTCCCGCGGCGAGCAGTCGCTTCATGGCAAATTCGGGAGACGTCTGAAGGAATCGCGGGCCAGCCATCGCTCCATCGTCCGGCTGGGCGAGCATCAAAGGTTCAATGCCGGGATCGGTAACACCATAGCGGCCGAGGACCGGCGTATCGACTTCGAGCACTCCTCGACGGGCAAAAAACTCCCGGATCGTGGCAAAGAGCGCGGCGCGCTCACGCAGTACAGCCCGATCTGCGTCGGGCTGCCAGTCGGTCATCTCAGCTTTTGCTGGCGCGGGCGAC
This sequence comes from Pseudomonadota bacterium, assembly GCA_038750875.1. Taxonomy (GTDB): domain Bacteria; phylum Pseudomonadota; class Gammaproteobacteria; order Pseudomonadales; family Halieaceae; genus Congregibacter. The sequence continues at coordinate 16,995 of JBCDGU010000008.1, forward strand.
GTATTCGCCGGAACGCGTGTCCACGCGAATGACTTCGCCCTGAGAGATAAACAGGGGTACGCGCACAACGGCGCCCGTACTCAGCGTTGCAGGCTTGGAGCCGCCCTGGGCCGTATCGCCTTTCAGACCGGGATCGGTCTCAACGATCTCCAACTCCACAAAGTTGGGCGGCGACACAGAGAGCGGCGTGCCGTTATAGAGCGTAACCTCGCAGGGATCCTGTTCCTTGAGCCACTTGCCTGTATCACCGACGGCAGCCTGATCGGCCTGATGCTGTTCGTAGGTGTTGGGCTCCATGAAGAACCAAAACTCGCCGTCGTTGTAGAGATACTCCATTGTCATATCCATCACATCGGCACCTTCCAGGGATTCCCCGGACTTGAAGGTGCGCTCCCAGACCCGGCCGGTCTTCAGGTTGCGAAGGCGAACACGGTTAAAGGCCTGACCTTTGCCCGGTTTGACGAATTCGTTCTCGAGAATGCTGCACGGCTCTCCGTCGAGCATTACCTTGAGACCAGACTTAAATTCGTTGGTGGAATAGTTCGCCACGTGTGGACTCCCCTGGCTGCGAGCGCGCGATCATACCGTACCGAGTCCGCAAAATCAGTGATCCACGTTGGCTTCACCGGCCGCTACTGATATAAGCTTTTGTGAACTGATCCCGGGGGAGTTACGGGGCGCTATGAATCTTGCATCGCAGACGGCATTACGCCTCCCGCAGCAGGACCTCGACCGCTGCAGTCTTTTCGAATGCACGGAAGAGGCAGTCAGTCATTGGGTGGATGAATTGCCGCTGGGCAATCCGTCAAAGGCGGGCACCAGTCTCCGCACGGCGCTTTCAGAGCTCAATCGTATCAGCCTGGAGCCGCTGGCTCGCTATCGCCTCCTGGAAATCCTTCGGGTGCCATCCCAGTCGGTAGTCTCCGCACTCACGCGGAACTGCCTGAACCAACCCATCGTGCTCGACGACGACACGCACCTGAGCGCGGACCTCATCGCAGATTTATGCTCCCTGGCCGGCGCCGGCTACACCCTCACCGCCGTGCACACGATTCAGGGCCACTCCGCCGACGAGGAGATTAACCCGGCGAAGCTAGCCTGCGAAGCCCTGCACCGGGCCATGGCCCACTCAGGCCAAAGACTGCTGTTGTCGTACCTCCTCTACCAGCCCATTGAGATCAACGTTTGGGCTGGACTGCATCAGCTTTATGCCCTCAGCGAAAGGCAGCAGCTGGCAAGGCTTCCCGTGGAGGATGAACAACGGGGCATCACCAGTACCATTGTTCAGGAATACCTGCCGCCACTGCTCCTCGCCTGCTCCAAGCCAAACCAACTGCGTCAACACGACATCGCCGGCGCTTACCGAGCGTTCCAGGAATGGCGCGAACTGGTTGAACTGCAAGACCCAGAAGTGGGTGAAGGCCTGTTTGCCGTCGACATGCAGAGCGACCAGCCTCCGGCCTTTGCGGAGCTTTTGGTCCGTCGTGGTACCGGGCAATTCCGATTCATCAACACCAAATCCCTCATTGCCCACCTGGAAGAACTCAAACACTCGCGGGGGACACTGGGGCTGCGCGTCATAGAGTTCGATAAGGAGACACGCCTCGATACGAATCTGCTGGAGCATCTCATCAAGGCCCTGGGAGAGATCAGCCAGCGGAACTTCGCGCGCCAGCAATCGCGCACAACCCTCTATATAGCGGCCGGCCTGTCCAACGTTCACTTCTACGTGGCCGGTGAAAAAAATCTCGACGAGGTTTTCTTCGGCGCCGATTACGAGGCCGATGAAGACTCCACGGCCAATCGTAACCCCTTCTTGACCAACGCCAGCCGCGGCGATGAATGGCAGGAAGCAAACCCCGAAGAAGATGCTATCGAAGAGTCAGACAGCGAAGAAATCGATGCGGGCGTCGAGGTAGACGAGGCTTCTCGCAGCGCCATCGACGAGGAAGAAGTCGCGCCGAAACCCTCCCGACATGTGGTGTTTTCCGTAAAGACCACGAATACAAGCCCCGGTGGCTACTGTGTTGAGTGGGAGGAACCTCCAGAGGGTATCCACATCGGCGACCTGGTTTGCGTTCGCGAAGCAGACATGGAGCACGCTGACTGGACCATTGCCGTGATCCGCTGGGTCAGTCAGGTCAAGCATGCGCCGACACTGCTGGGCCTCGAGCTCATCAGCCCGCGGGGTAACGCATACGCAGCGCAGATCAAGATGTCCAATGGTGAGTTCACGAAGCCCATTCGCGTGCTGCTATTGCCGGAAATCCCCATGGTTGGTCAGTCCAACACGCTCGTGGTGCCGCGCATGGTGTTCAAGGAAGGGCAGCGCATCACCCTCTCTCGCGGACAGGATTCATTCCTGGTGAAGCTCAAACGGCAAACCGCATCGACGGGCTACTTCAGTCAGATGGACTTTGATTACCTGCGTCAATTAGACGAAGACGTTGAACTCTCTCGGCGGGAGAAGCTGCCTACAGCCACCTTCCAGTCTGTGTGGAGCGAAATCTAGAGCGTTGCCCGAGGCACGCCCAAAAGGTAGAGCAGACCCTGTAGATCGCAATAGGTCAGAGAGCAGGAAGCGCGTTCGCGCACCAGCGGCTTGGCGTGGAATGCTATGCCCAGCCCAGCGGTTGCGAGCATGGGAAGGTCGTTCGCCCCATCACCCACCGCGACCACATCTTCCAAGGCAAACCCCTGTGCTTCCGCGATTTCCTGAAGCAGCATGACTTTGCGGTCGCCATCCACAATTTCGCCGTCGACGTCACCGGTAAGCTGTTCATCGGCGATCTCAAGGCGATTTGCGTGCACTTCATTCATACCCAACTTATCCATGACTCGTCGGGCGAAGTAGTCGAAACCGCCCGAAAGGATCACCGTGTAGTGACCCTGGGCTCGCAGCGTGCGCAGCAGTGGTCGGGCGCCGGGCATGATGGGAAGTTCCGCCGCGACACCGTCGATTTCTGAGGCAGAGAGGCCACGAAGGTGGGACATACGCTCCCGGAAGCTCGCGCGAAAATCGAGCTCCCCGCGCATCGCTCGCGCTGTAATCGCTGCTACTGCATCACCAACACCCGCGCGCGATGCCAGCTCATCGATGACCTCGCACTCAATGAGCGTCGAATCCATATCGAAGGCAAACAGCCGACGGCGAGGCCGTTTTACCGACGATGGGGTAAGCACCAGGTCCACCTCCCACCGCTCGCCGAGTTCCTGAAGGGCGGGAAGCGCTCTTTCGCAGCGCTCCCAGCTGTCCACATACAACTCAAGGGCCAGCTCTTCGGCAGCTGCTGGGCTGAGGCGTCGCAATCCCATGAGTTCAACACCCCACTCCGCGAGAGTCGTGGTCAAACCTTCGGGGAGGATGTCGCCTTGATTGGAGATCAATGTAAGCACGGCGGGAAACTGCTCATACAGCGCGAGCATCTCGTCCTGGCGTCCCGTAGACTGCCGCGCCTCCAGATGCCAGCCGATATTCAGCATGCCAAGAAGTTCCGTGACCGATCCCTCGAGCGTGTCTACGGCGACGTCTTCACACAAACAGAGAAGCCCTGGGGGCGATTGCTCCAGCACCACTTCATCGGCGGGAAGAAGGGCAGGCAGCAATCCCTTTAGAACCGTGTAATCAGGCACCCGACTCAGGGCAAAGCGAACTATCATCGAAGCATCAAAAACCGCATTGAGACCCTCTATTCTAGCGCAGCAAAATCTCTGAAGACGCTCTCGCACCAGCAATTTATACTGCACTCTGCGTTCACCATTCCCGACTCCATGCAGCGACTACAGGATCAGAGCCTCGCCGTTGTCCTACCGGTTATTGCCGCGGGCAGCGCGTTGATTGTTGCCCTGGCGCTGCTTTGGCTCGCCGCCACCTCCAGCGACTATCTGCAGACCCAACGGGAGCGAGACTACGGTGAATCCATCGCCCGTCAGGTGGCTGACGCGGTCATGGACCCGCTGCAACGCGGCGATCTACTGAGCGTTCGCGCCTCCCTTCAGCGCTTCACCAGCGCCGATCTTGTGGGCCGCATCGAGATCCGGGATATCGAAGATATGCCCATGGCGGCGGCTGGTGATGCCACCAGGGCGGGGTTGCCGAACTATGGCGCAACGATCCGCATCGGCGGCGATCGCGCCGGCGAGGTGTTCGTCACCATCGACGATGCCAGGGCCGCAGAAAGCCAGTTCCGCTTTATCTTCAGTCTGCTCGCCCTTGCGGCGGCGCTGAGCCTGCTCGTCTTCATGGGAACGCGGGCACTGGCTCTGCGTTTCGCCGCACGCCTGGAAAAGCTGCAAAGCACGATCACGCTGCCGGCGTCGCAGATTGAGCACAGCACCGAGAACGAACTCTCCCGTCTCGAGGCGACCGTGGAGCAGCTTCCTCTGGAAATGCTGCGGGGCCATGCGACGGTGCCTGCTGCGGCGACAGAGTTTCAGCCTGGCGCGATTATCTTCGTGCACCTCGCGAGCCTGGTGCGCTATGTGGACACGCTTGGCGAGTCCAACCTGCACCGTTACTCACGGCGCCTTCAGCAGATTTTACAGGCGGCCGCCGCATGCTATCGCGGTGAGCTCAGCGTGAGCCGGCCCTTTGGCGTCATCGTCAGCTTTTCGCCCCAGGAAAATACCGGCAGCGAAGCCCTTCGGGCCGCGAGCTGTGCGCGCCTCATTGCAATGATTGCCCAAGGACTCGAAGCGCGTACGAACCTGTCTTTGGACATGGCCCTGACTATTGGGCACTGCGAACAAGTCTCGAATGAGAGCGATGACATGTATCCCGAGCTCTACAAGGAAGGGGCCGTCGATGAACTACGGGAACGGTGCCTGCAGTCGCAGGAGTTTCCGAGCATTGTGATCGAAAGCGGATTGCTCTCCGACGGGCAACTCGGCGCCGGTGCCAAGACGGAGCCATTACCCGACACAGATAACGCCTTCTCGAGGCTAAACGCACTGTCGGAAGAGCAGGAGTCCCTGCTGGCCCATCAGGCCAGCACCATCGTCGACCGCATCAAGCCCGCCCAGAACTAGTCGCTAGTCCGCGAGGATCCGAAGCCCTCAGTTACTGCGCTGCATGCGCTCCACCCGCTGGAAGCCGCGTGGCAGCTTGTTACCCCGCCGTCCGCGTTCACCTCGGTAAGGCTCGAGTTCGCTGCTCTTCAAGGTCAGATGCCGCTTTCCTGCCCAGAGTGTTAGCGCATCGGTATCCGTGAGTACGGCGATTGCAATCACGAACTCTTCGCGCTCTTTCACGCGTGCAGAGGGAATCGAGATAATTTTGTTGCCCTTACCCCGGGACAGGCTCGGCAGCTTATCCAGGGGGAACAGGAGCAGTCGACCTTCGTTACTGGCCGCGGCGACCCACGCGCCTTCCTCGGGTATCTCTACCGGCGCAACAACTTCTGCGCCTGCGGGCAAGGTCAGTGCCGCCCGTCCGGATCGATTCTTGGTGTAAAGCTCACCGAGGGTGGTGACGAATCCGTACCCAGCATCGGAGGCCAGCAGACAACGCTGGCCCGATTCACCCATGAGCAAACCATTGAAACCTGCACCGGAGGGTGGATTGATGCGACCCGTGAGCGGCTCACCCTGCCCTCGTGCAGAGGGGAGATTGTGCGTTGCGAGGGTGTAGGCACGCCCCGTCGAATCCAGCACCACCGCCGACTGATTACTGCGGCCTCGTGCAGCGAGCTTGAAAGCATCGCCGCTCTTGTAGTTCAGCGTCGTCGGATCGACATCGTGACCCTTGGCGGCACGAATCCAACCTTTCTCTGAAAGCACCACGGTAATGGGATCCGCCGTCATCAGCTCCAGTTCGCTGAAGGCCTTTGCCTCTTCACGCACAGCAAGGGGTGAGCGACGATCGTCACCAAATTTTTCTGAGATCGCTTCAAGCTCCTTGCGGATAAGGGTCTTCATGCGCGCATCGGAGCCGAGCGTCTTTTCGAGCCAGTCGCGCTCTTTCTCGAGTTCGTCCTGCTCACCGCGGATCTTCATCTCTTCGAGCTTGGCGAGATTCCGCAGCTTCAGTTCAAGGATGGCTTCCGCCTGGACATCGGTGATGCTGAAGCGCTCCATCAATGCAGGCTTGGGTTTGTCCTCCGTGCGGATGATGTGAATGACCTCATCGATGTTGAGGAACGCGACGAGGTAGCCCTCAAGGATATGCAGCCTGCGCTGCACGCGCTCGAGGCGATAGCTCAGACGCCGGCGCACCGTCTCACGGCGGAACTTGAGCCACTGCAGCAGAATCGCATCGAGGCTACGAACACCGGGACGCCCATCGATGCCGATCATGTTCAGGTTCACCCGGTAAGTCCGCTCGAGATCTGTCGTGGCAAACAGGTGACTCATCAGCGCTTCACGATCCACGCGATTCGAGCGCGGCACGATCACCAGGCGCGTCGGATTCTCGTGATCGGACTCGTCGCGCAGGTCCGCGACCATGGGCAGCTTCTTGGCCTGCATCTGCGCCGCCACCTGCTCCAAAATCTTAGAGCCCGAGGTCTGGTGCGGCAGCGCATTCACGACGATGTCGCCCTGCTCAACCTCCCAAACGGCGCGCATGCGCAACCCACCGCGGCCCGTCGCATAGATCTGCGCGATGTCTTCTGCTGGCGTGATGATTTCCGCTTCCGTCGGGAAGTCGGGGCCTTTGACGATCTCACAAAGCTCGGCGAGAGAGGTCTTGGGCGCCTCGATGAGTTTGATCGCCGCAGACACCACTTCTCGCAGGTTGTGGGGCGGAATATCCGTGGCCATCCCTACGGCGATCCCGGTCGTGCCATTGAGCAGGACATTGGGAACCTGGGCGGGCAACAAAGCGGGTTCTTCCAGTGTGCCATCGAAATTGGGCACCCAATCCACCGTACCCTGCCCCAGTTCACCGAGAAGCACATCGGCGTAAGCCGTCAGTCGCGACTCGGTGTAGCGCATCGCGGCAAAGGACTTCGGATCGTCGGGCGAACCCCAGTTGCCCTGGCCATCCACCAGTGGATACCGGTAGCTGAAGCTTTGGGCCATCAGCACCATGGCCTCATAGGCCGCGCTGTCGCCATGAGGATGGAACTTGCCGATTACATCACCCACGGTGCGGGCTGATTTCTTGAATTTGGCGTTGGCTCGCAGGCCAAGCTCACTCATGGCATAGACGATGCGCCGTTGTACGGGCTTCAACCCGTCGCCAATGTGTGGGAGGGCGCGGTCGAGAATCACGTACATCGAATAATCGAGGTACGCCTTCTCCGCATATTGTTTTAGGGAAACGCCTTCGATGCCATCGTCATCGATGGAGCTTGTATCACTCATTCAGAAAACTCTCGAAAAGAAAAACGCAGGTCCGGCCACCCATCAGGGCGCGTCGTCTCCCTGCGCCTGCTGATTGGCATTACGTTGTTGCACCAGCTGCTCATTGAGGCTGACGATGGAGTTCGCCATGTCCGTGAGCAGTGCGTGGATTGTTGCGGGATTACTTTTGATGAGATCCGTGAACTGACTGGTGGGCACCTTCACCACACTGCAGCGGCTGCGCGCCCGCACCGTAGCGGACCGATCAGCGTGGGTCAGCGCCGCCATGGCACCGAAGATCTCACCGGGACTGATAATGCCTACCGGGACACTATCGACCAGCACGTCCGCCAGACCGGCGGTCATGTTGAAGACGTATTGGGCGCGTTCGCCCTGAGTAATGATGATCTCACCGGGCTCGTATACCGCGAATCCGGGAGTGGTCACGATATCTTTCTGCGTGTGCATGGCCGTCAGGCGCAGCATCATGCCGGTATAAGTGACCAGCAGGCGCGTCCAAAGCTTCGTCGTGGCAGGTCTTGAAAAGACCTGGGCCATGAACTCCAGCGCACTGAACGCGCTGAGACTCGCGCCCGCCTCACTGCCGTAGTAAACGGCGATGTCTGCGTCCCGCGTGCCTGCGATATCGGGCAAGAGCATGTCCCCCTCCTCCAGCAGGTATACGGAGCGATCTGCATAGCGCGCCGTCACCGTACCGCTCTCCACGAGATAGAAGCGGGCAGGATCAAAGCCGCGAAAATTGCCGGATTGGGTAGGAGCAACTTCGACGCGGATGGGGAGGAGCTCAATTTCGTCGAGAAGCGCTTGCACCAGACCCCGAAACTGCTGGTTCAGGAGCTTGAAGTCTTCTGGTAACTCAACGCTCGCTAGCATGCGGGGCTTGGGGCTCCTTGATGGGGGTACGGATGCACTGCCTTTGTTCGGATCATAGCAAGTTCTCTACAGTGCGAGAATAACTTCGCTGGCTGCCAGAAGAAGTAATCGATAGCATGGCGTGCGGCGAAAATTCCTACGCAGGTCAAACGCATGGAAACACCTCTTAACTGGATTGTTAAGCCGTTCAGCGCCCTCTCGGGAGCCGAGGTCTACGACTTGCTACAGCTGCGTGCGGCGATCTTTGTGGTGGAGCAGGACTGCGTTTACCTCGACCCCGATAACAAGGATCGCGAGGCCTGGCACTGCCTCTATTATCTTGATGGAGAGCTGTTGGCCGCCCAGAGATGCATCGCACCGGGCGTCAGTTACAGGGACGACAGCTCCATCGGTCGCATTGTGGTCCACAAGCGAGTTCGTGGTACTGGCCTAAGCCGGGAGATGCTGCGGCTGGGCATCGCCTTCAACCGCGAAACCTGGCCCGGCCATGGCATCCAGATTGGCGCCCAGGCGCACCTGCAGAGGTTCTATGGAAATCTGGGTTTTAGCGTGTGCTCAGATCTTTACCTGGAAGACGGTATCGATCACGTGCACATGCGTCTGTCCGCCTAGCCCTCGCACTGAGAGCCTTCTCAGGAATCAGCGCTAACGTGCTGGATCAGCGTCTGGGCCGTCTGTAAAACGCGGGATTTTTGCTGCTTAGGCTGTCTTGGTCGTCTTGGGGAAACTCGCTTATTAAGCAGGGAAAGAGTCTTGAGCAGGCTTGGTAACCGGCCCCGCCTGGCCCCAGGCTTGGCTGGAAAGGCCGTCGAACTCACCGTCGCTCAGATCTTGAGGGTAAAGGTCACCGGACCATCATTGATCAGCTCCACCTGCATATCGGCGCCAAAGCGACCGACCGCAACGGTGTGATGCTGACTCTTGGCAAACTTATAAAGCTCATTGAACAGAGGCTCGGCCTCTGACGGTGGCATGGCGGTGGAGAAGCTGGGACGCAGACCCCGCCGCGTATCTGCCGCGAGCGTGAACTGGGAAACAAGAAGAAGACCGCCGCCGACGTCGCGAACGCTGCGGTTCATGCGACCGTCTTCGTCGGAGAATATCCGGTAGTTTAGAACGCGCTCGATCAGCGCCTCCCCTTTTGCCCGATCGTCCTCAGGCTCAAGACCGAGGAACACCAGCAATCCCGGACCAATAGCGCCCACTTCTTCGGAATCCACCGTCACCGCCGCGCGATGGACGCGCTGAAGAAGTGCCAGCATCGGTCAGCCTGCGGCGGCGCGAGACGCGCGCTTGCGCTCGTGTTCAAGAAGGAGCTTCTTGCGAAGGCGAATGCTCCCGGGGGTGACCTCCACCAGCTCATCGTCTTCGATGAATTCCAGTGCCTGCTCCAGGCTGTGGCGCACTGGCGGGGTGAGAATCAGCGCTTCGTCGGTGCCCGATGCACGCACATTGGTGAGCTGCTTGGCTTTTGTGGGGTTTACCACGAGGTCGTTGCCACGGCTGTGAAGACCAACGATCTGCCCTTCGTAAACCTCAATGTTCGGGTCGATGAAAAGTCGTCCACGCTCCTGGAGGTTAAAGAGGCCGTAAGCGAGCGTCTTGCCCTTCACCATCGATACCAGCACGCCATTGTTACGATGGCTAATCGGCGCATCCTTTACCGGGCCATAGTGATCGAAGATGTGAGTCATGGTGCCGCTACCCGACGTAAGGGTCAGAAACTGGGAGCGGAAACCAATGAGGCCGCGCGCAGGAACAACGAACTCGAGACGCACCCAGCCCTTGCCGTCGGGCATCATGTTCTTGAGCTCCGCCCGGCGGGTGCCCAGCTCTTCCATCAATGCGCCCTGGTGCTGCTCCTCACAGTCGATGACGAGCTCCTCAAAGGGCTCCTGCATCACGCCGTCGATCTCTTTGCGTATCACCTCCGGGCGCGACACGGCCAGCTCAAAGCCCTCGCGACGCATGGTCTCGATAAGGACTGAGAGGTGAAGCTCACCACGGCCTGAGACCTTGAACTTGTCGGGGCTGTCACCCGGTTCAACGCGCAGTGCGACGTTGTGAATCAATTCCCGCTCCAGGCGCTCTGCGATGTTTCTGGAGGTTACAAACTTGCCTTCCTTGCCCGCAAACGGCGAATCATTCACCTGGAAGGTCATGCTTACCGTTGGCTCATCAACGGAAAGCGCTGGCAACGCTTCCGGCGTCGCAGGATCGCAAACGGTGTCAGAAATGTTCAGGCCGTCGATGCCCGTGATACACACGATGTCTCCGGCCGAGGCTTCTTCAGTCTCGACACGTTCCAGGCCCAGGTAACCCATCACCTGAAGCACGCGACCGTTGCGCTGGCTTCCCTCTCGATCGACAACGGCGACCTGTGTATTGGGCTTAAGCACGCCGCGCGCAATTCGCCCGACACCAATAACGCCGACGTAGCTGCTGTAATCCAGGGCACTAACCTGAAGCTGCAGTGGACCGGAGACATCCACGTCCGGCGCAGGAACCTGCTCAATAATGGCCCGGAACAGCGGATCCATATCGTCCGCCATCGCTTCGTGATCTTCGCCTGCAATACCTTCGAGAGCCGAGGTGTAGATAATGGGGAAATCTAACTGCTCATCCGTGGCGCCCAATGCGTCAAACAGATCGAAAACCTGATCGATCACCCAATCGGGGCGAGCCCCCGGGCGGTCAATCTTGTTCACCACCACGATGGGCTTGAGGCCCTGAGCAAACGCTTTGGAGGTCACAAACCGCGTTTGCGGCATGGGGCCATCCACGGCATCCACAAGCAGCAGCACCGAGTCCACCATGGAAAGCACGCGCTCAACCTCACCCCCAAAATCGGCGTGACCGGGCGTATCCACAATATTGATGCGGTGGTCGCCGTAGTTAATGGCGGTGTTCTTGGCGAGGATCGTGATACCCCGCTCCTTTTCCTGATCGTTGGAGTCCATGATTCGCTCCGCATCAACAGCGCGGCGATCAAGGGTGCCCGACTGCCGCAGAAGGCAATCCACGAGGGTCGTCTTGCCATGGTCGACGTGGGCGATGATGGCGATGTTGCGGAGTTTTTCGATCACGGCAAATACCTGCTCCCGCACAGGCGCAGCCAGGCGGGTAAAGCGTTCAAAGTCAGGGGGTTAGAAGCGGGCGCGATTATAGCGGCGCCGTTCGACCCACGCACGGTACTTTTGCGGGGTTTGTAGACCCTTCCCAGCCCGATGATTTCAGTATGTTGCGGGTGAAAAACTGGATTTCTGCGAGTCAGGAGACCCTATACTGGTCGATCCCCGGGCTCGGATCGGGCGCCGGGGTTTCCATGGATGCCTGAATCATCAGACCAAAGGACCGCCACCCCGTGAACACAAACGCGAACGCCATTGCAGAACAAGCTATCGCCGCCAGCAAACGCCTGCAGGGACTCGTGCAAGAAACACCGCTGGTTTTTTCTCCCCAATTCTCCGAAATCACCGGCGCCAAGGTGTGGCTGAAGCTGGAGAACCTGCAGGACACGGGTTCTTTCAAGCTGCGCGGTGCAAGCAATAAGCTCCTGACCCTCACAGACGAAGACAAAGCAAAAGGCTGCGTGACAGCCTCCAGCGGTAACCACGGCGCGGGCGTTGCGCTAGCCGCTTCGCGTCTCGGTATGAGCGGCATCGTTTTCGTACCGGAACACACCTCGGACACGAAAGTGAAGGGCATCCGCGCCCACGGTGGCGACGTGCGCTTTTTCGGTACTGACGGCCTGGACACGGAAGAACATGCCCGTGCTTTCGCAGAGCAGGAAGGCAAAGTCTTCGTCTCGCCTTACAACGATCCAGCCGTCATTGCGGGCCAGGGCAGCTGCGGGGTAGAGATAGTCGAAGCACGTCCCGACATCGACGCGGCCTTCATCTCTATCGGCGGTGGCGGGCTGATCTCAGGCGTAGCCAGTGTCCTCAAGGATCACAACCCGGCCATTAAGATCGTGGGCTGTCAGCCGAGCAATTCGCCGGTAATGACCCAGTCAGTGGAAGCTGGTGAAATCGTTTTTACCGAGAGCGAACCCACTCTGTCTGACGGCACGGCCGGTGGTATTGAAGAGGACGCGATCACGTTTGAGCTTTGCCGGGCCTTGGTCGACGACTATGCGCTCGTGGAGGAAGATGCCATCGCCGAAGCCATGGTGGCTTTTATCGAAAATCAGCATCAGCTGGCGGAAGGCGCCGCAGGCGTGGCGCTTGGTGCCTTCCTGGCTGGCGCCGATAAGTACACGAACAAAAACGTCGTGATCGTGATCTGCGGCGGCAATGTGAGCCCCAAGACGCTTACTCGCGTTCTTACCATGACGGGCAACTGAGCTTCACCAGGTTTTACCCTCAGTACCTTCTGGCTCCGTTGCAGATTTGTCATTGCAGAGTCGTCAGAGTGTCACCCGTCCGCCACTGCCACGCCCGTTCTCTTTCGATGACTGCATTTCTAATCCGCAGGTAAGCTCCTGAGCGGCGGCCCTCGATGGATTGCCCGGAGTGGGTCCTGACCGCCTGAACCGCTGAGGTGCTGCGGCAGACGAGCGCGACCATCTTCGCGCTTCGCACCGATATAGTGCATGACCCTTCAGCCGCACCATTTGGGCGCACGGACTGTCGAAGAAGTGTCACGAAACCGGTTTAAGATCAGCCACTTACTCCGCGCACTACCGTGGCACAGCTCTTGCTGTTTCTACCGCCGCTTTAACTGTTAAGGTGCACCCCCCACGGGTCGACGCAAACGGCTCGGGACCTGCACCGTTTTTTCCACTTGGAGGACAACAATGTCAGAGAAGACTCTGAACCTGATCAAAGAAAGCGAAGCGAGCTGGGTTGACCTGCGCTTCACCGACACGCGAGGCAAAGAACAGCACGTCACCATTCCTGCCAGCGAGGTAGACGAGGACTTCTTCGACGGCGGTAAGATGTTCGATGGCTCATCCATCTCCGGCTGGAAGGGCATTAACGAGTCCGACATGATCCTCATGCCTGATGACGACACGTCATTGCTCGATCCTTTCACCGACGACACCACCGTTATTCTGCGCTGCGACATCGTTGAGCCTTCAACCATGCAGGGCTACGAGCGTGATCCCCGCTCTGTGGCGAAGCGTGCGGAGGAGTACCTCAAGTCCACGGGCATTGGTGACACGGCTTACTTCGGTAACGAGCCTGAGTTCTTTGTCTTTGACGACGTCAAGTGGCATGCCGACATGTCCGGCGCCGGCTACTCCGTAAACTCCGAAGAAGCAGCGTGGGCGTCAAACCACAGCTTCGAAGACGGCAATATTGGTCACCGCCCGGGCGTCAAAGGCGGTTACTTCCCCGTACCTCCCGTTGATTCGCTACACGACATTCGCGCTGCCATGTGCGCCGCGATGGAGCAGATGGGACTGCCCATCGAGGTGCACCACCACGAAGTGGGCACCGCGGGCCAGTGTGAGATCGGCGTTCGCTTTGACACGCTGGTCGCCAAAGCCGACGCGACGCAGGTGCTGAAGTACTGCGTGCACAACGTTGCCCACGCTTACGGCAAGACGGCGACCTTCATGCCCAAGCCTCTCGTTGGCGACAACGGATCGGGCATGCATGTACACCAGTCGGTTGCGAAAGACGGTGATAACACCTTCGCGGGTGATGGCTATGCAGGTCTTTCTGAAACGGCGCTGTACTACATCGGCGGCATCATCAAGCATGCCCGCGCGCTAAACGCCTTCACCAACGCGTCCACCAACAGCTACAAGCGCCTGGTTCCTGGCTTTGAAGCACCGGTAATGCTGGCTTATTCAGCGCGTAACCGCTCTGCATCTATCCGCATCCCGTACGAGCCAAGCCCGAAGGGCAAGCGTATCGAGGTTCGCTTCCCCGATCCGACGGCCAACCCCTACCTTGGCTTTGCAGCGATGCTGATGGCGGGTATCGACGGTATCCAGAACAAGATCCACCCGGGCGACGCTGCAGACAAAGATCTCTACGATCTGCCCGCAGAAGAAGCGGCGGAAATCCCCACAGTCGCTTCAAGCCTGACTATGGCTCTGGAAGCCCTCGACGCAGACCGTGGATTCCTCACGGCTGGCGGCGTATTCACCGACGACATGATCGACGGCTACATCGAGCTGAAGTCTGAAGAAGTCGAGACGCTGGATATGACGACGCACCCTGTCGAATTCGACATGTACTACTCCGTGTAGGCACTCGCGTACCCAAAGGCCCGCTCCATCGAGCGGGCTTTTTTTTGTCCGATGATCTGCTACGGTGCCCAAAAGCCCCCAGGATCCGGGTTATGAATAGCCATCTCCTCACGTTAATTGCGGCAGCCACAAGTTGCTTCACCATCGCTGCCAGCGCACAGATTTACAAAGTCACGGACGAAGATGGCGCCGTTATTTTTACGGACCAGCCAGCTACGGTGACGGCAACGCAGGAGCAGGACATCGAGGAAGTAGAGCTTCCGGAACTCAATACGGCATCACCCGTGGAGGCGAGACCCGCGCCACCTCCCAGCAGTGCGCCTCGCGTGGAAGCCGCCCCAAAGCCAACGGTGACGATCTCCTCGCCGGTCAATGAGACCACCATCGCTATGGGGCCAGGGAATTTCACCGTGAGTGCCAGCGTTGACCCTGCTCTTTCTCGCAGCGAGAGACTCTTGCTCTACGTCGACGGACAGCCGGTGGGGAGCGCTCAGTCTTCTGCCACGTGGTTTATTGAAGGTGCACTTCGCGGCCCTCACGACCTGGTAGTTCACCGTACCAACGCCCAGGGTAAGACCCTCGTCACTTCGGAAACCGTGAGAGTCTACGTTCTAAGACCCTCCGTGATACGACGTTAGTCTCCCTGCCTACAATTGCACTATAATGGTGCAATCGTCCATAATGTACCGATAGGCCTTCACAGCCCCCTGCGCTACTTGGCGGCCAAGCGTCTATAGCTAGTACTAACTTACAACGTAGAAGTTCCATTACTTAACTGCAATCGCACCGCAGGTAACTCGCCAGACATGGCGCTGATTTTGCTTCATTTAATGGCATTGTGATCCAAATCGGTGGCGTATCGCCTGCCCATGCTCCAACAGGACATCATCGACAACTTCAGCAGCGGCATCATTGGCGTCGACAGCGAATTTCGCGTGCGCCTGATCAATCCCGCCGCGGAGTCACTGCTGGAGCTATCCGAGGCGCGCATCGTGGATCAGCCCATTGCTGACCTTGAGAACCCTGGCGTGCCTTGGGTTTCTACCCTGGAGCAGGCCCGCATCGAAGACCGCTCCATTGTTCGGCGCGGTCTTTGTCTCGAAAGCCGCGATGGCTCACCCATCATGGCCGATATGGTGATCACGCCCCTTCGCCAGGTGGCCGGTCTGGCCTATCTCATTGAACTTCAGCAAGTCGACCGCCTGCTGCGCATCAGCAAAGAAGAAAACATCATTCACTCTCAGGAAACCTCGAAATCCATCGTTCGAGGCCTGGCCCACGAAATCAAGAATCCCCTCGGCGGTATTCGAGGTGCCGCTCAGTTACTGGAGCGTGAACTTCCGGAAGGACCGCTGCAGGAATATACGGGCATCATCATCCAGGAGGCCGATCGCCTTCGCTCTTTGGTAGACCGGCTCCTGGGCCCCAACAAACGGCTCTCCCTCAAAGATCTCAATATTCACGAGGTTGTAGAGCATGTGCTGCAGCTGATCTCTGTGGAAGTTGGCGAAAAAATTGTCATCGAACGAGACTACGACCCGAGCCTGCCGAACCTGCAGGGCGACCGCGAACAGCTTATTCAGGCCAACCTCAACATCGTGCGCAATGCCCTGGAAGCCACGCCCCCCGAGAGGCGCTGCGGCCTAACCCTTCGCACCCGATCCCAGCGGCAGTTCACGATCGGTAACCAGCGCCACCGTCTGGTCACCCGCGTCGACATTATCGATGACGGGCCCGGTATCCCTACGGACATCCGAGAAACCCTGTTCGTGCCCATGGTAAGCGGGCGCGCAGAAGGCACCGGGCTGGGCCTTTCCATTGCTCAGCGCATTGTCCACCGCCACGGCGGCCTTCTTACCTGTGACAGCACACCGGGGAGCACCTGCTTCTCGATGTACCTACCCATGAGCAACTAAGAATGCAAAACAATGGTTCCGTATGGGTCGTCGACGACGACCAGTCCATTCGCTGGGTACTGGAGAGAGCGCTCTCCCAGGCGGGGATCTCACAGGAATGCTTCGCCGACGCCGAGTCCCTTCTCGCTCGCATGGAAAGCGAGCAACCCGAAGTGGTCATTAGTGACATTCGTATGCCGGGCATGGATGGGCTGGAAATGCTGAGGCAGATCCGCGATAGCTATCCAGACCTCCCGGTCATCATCACCACGGCACATTCCGATCTGGATAGCGCCGTTGCCTCCTATCAACAGGGTGCCTTTGAGTATCTGCCCAAACCCTTTGATATCGACGAAGTCATCGCCGTCACGGAACGCGCCATGGCGCAGGTACGCGAAAAGGCCCGCGGTAGCGTTCGCAGCAGCGTGCAGTTCACCAGCGCACCGGAAATCATTGGCGAAGCGCCGGCGATGCAGGAAGTGTTTCGCGCCATCGGACGCCTTGCAAACAGCAACATCACGGTACTAATCAACGGTGAGTCTGGCACCGGAAAGGAGCTTGTTGCGCGAGCGCTCCATCGTCATAGCCCGCGAGCCTCAGCGCCGTTCATCGCGCTCAATATGGCCGCCATCCCCCGCGACCTTATGGAATCCGAACTTTTTGGCCACGAAAAAGGTGCGTTCACGGGCGCCAATAGTCGCAGGGAAGGGCGCTTTGAACAGGCCAATGGTGGAACGCTGTTCCTGGATGAAATCGGTGACATGCCGGGCGAGACGCAAACCCGGTTGCTGCGCGTGCTCGCCGATGGCGAGTTCTATCGCGTGGGAGGTCATACGTCCCTTCGCACCGATGTGCGAATCATTGCTGCGACACACCAGGACCTGGAAAGCCTCGTGCGCAAGGGAGATTTTCGCGAAGACCTGTTCCACCGCCTGAACGTCATACGCATTCATCTGCCCAAACTCGCGGAGCGGCGCGAAGATATCCCCCGCCTTATGCAGTTTTTCTTTCAGAAGGCGTCCGACGAACTCGGTGGAGCACCCAAGATACTGCTCAAGGAAACGGAGCAGTTTCTTATGTCCCTGGACTGGCCAGGCAACGTCAGGCAATTAGAGAACACCTGCCGCTGGCTGACGGTAATGGCTTCGGGGCAGGAGATCCATTTGTCCGACCTGCCCCCGGAGCTGGGTCGCAGCGCGCAGGAAGTGATCTCCGACCATGACGCCCACTGGCAGGAGCTCCTCTGTCAGTGGGCACGCAATGAACTGGTCAGCGGTAAGCAGCATATCCTTCGAGAGGCAGTGCCAGCTTTTGAACGCTCACTGATCGATGTGGCCCTCGCCCACACGCGGGGTCGAAAACGCGACGCCGCCGAATTACTGGGGTGGGGACGCAATACGCTAACACGCAAAATGAAAGAGTTGGACATGCAGGAGTAGCGCATGCTGCGCATCGCCCTGTACGAGCCCGAGATACCACCGAACACAGGAAACATCATCCGGCTTTGCGCCAATACGGGCGCCGAGCTACACCTCATCGAACCGCTGGGTTTCACCCTCGAAGAAAAGCAGCTTCGCCGTGCGGGCCTCGACTACCGGGAATTCGCCACGGTACGCGTTCACAAAACCCTGGATGCTATGCGTAACTCGCTGAATCAACCCCGCATCTGGGGTCTCAGCACCAAAGGTCAATGCAGTTACGCAGAAGTGTCATACAGGGAAGGGGATGTACTGCTTTTTGGTCCGGAGACTCGCGGCCTTCCAGACTCTGTGCGCAACGAATTAGGAAACCAACTGCTGCGTATTCCCATGCGCGAGGACAGCCGGAGTCTCAATCTCAGCAATTCAGCAGCGCTGGTACTTTATGAAGGGCTGCGCCAGCTGGGCTTTCCTGAATTGCATTAAGCGCTGCGGCCTACTCCAAAACAGAAATAGTGGTTGAGCGCCTGCTCCACGAGGCCTGATCGTTGTTCAATCGGGCGACGCTAAGCGCTGCACGACGGGATGACATGCAGCGACGTTAGAAGCGGACCCACGAAGAAACGTAAACGAACCCCGGCGGCGGACCGACGGGGTCCCAGGCAACGGGAACGCCTGAGCAGGCCTCGCAGCTGGGACTTGCAGAGAATCAGCCGGCCGGGCTTTAAGCCGGGCCGGCTGATAGCCCTCCATTAGGCGCTGGCTTCGCCGCCTTCCGCCTGCTGCTGTGACGCCTGAGCAAGGGCCTGCTCAAAGAGCGCGTCGAAGTTTACCGGCGCCAGCATGAGGGGAGGGAAGCCGCCCTTCACTGCGATGGAATCGATGTTCTCGCGTGCGTACGGAAACAGGATGTTTGGTGCAGCAGTACCCAGGGCACGACGACGCTGCTCATCCGTGAAGCCAACGATGTAGAAGATACCCGCCTGCTGCACTTCGATCAGGAAGGCAGTCTCATCGTCCATAGACGCGGTGACCGTGATGCTGAGAATCACCTCGAAATTGCCCTGCTCATCGATGGGATTGCTCTTGGTATTCAGATCGACATTAACCTTCGGGTTCCACTGCTTGCGGAACACATCGGGCGAGGAGGGGGATTCGAAGGAAACATCCTTCGCGTAGATGCGCTGCATCGCAAACTGCTGCTGCGCCTGATCCTGGGCGCCTGCGCCCGCTGCTTGTTCTTCTGCCATGATTTCTACTCCTAATAAAAATTTGTGTTTGCTGAACCCAGCTCAGGCACTGCCTGCAAGCATTGAGTCCAGCTCGCCACGCTGCTCCAGCGCGGCCAGGTCTGTGTATCCGCCCACGTGCCGCTCGCCGATCCAGATTTGAGGCACCGTATGCTGACCCGCAGCGGCGGTCATTTTCTGACGCAGCTCAGGATCACCATCGACGGGAATCTCGCTGTATTCGACGCCTTTGGCACCCAGCAGCCGCTTGGCGGCCACGCAGTAAGGGCAGAATCGTGTGGTGTACAGGGTGACTTCCCGGCTCATGGCTAACGCACTCGCTTCTCACGCAATGACCAAGCAATGACCAGGCACTGTCTAGGCACTGACCGTCGGCAGCTGAAGATGATTCCACTCCATCATGCCGCCCGACATCTTGTAGACCTTCTCAAAGCCTGCGCCTCGCAGTAGCTTGGCTGCAGTGCCGGACTGTTGGCCCATGTTGCAGACAATGACAACGGGCTTGTCTTTATAGCTTTCGAGCTCGCCACTGCGTTCATCCACCTTGGCCAGGGGAATGTGCAGTGCGTCGACGATGTGACCTTTCTTGTAGGCCGCCGCATCGCGCACGTCGACGAACACACCATCTCCGCTGTTAACGAGATTAATGGCTTGCTGAGGCGTCATCGCGGGCCCTGCTTTTCGCCCCTCGTGGACGATGAGCATGCCGATGGCAGCCATAAGCGCGGCAATAAGAATCCATTGCTGCGCCGCAAATTCGAAAAAGAGTTCCATGACCGGGGTGCAGGTTTTCCGTGGAGAGGCCGCAAAAGAGCGGCGAAGTCCTTAAAATGCGCGCGAAGTATACAGTCTGGCCACGGGCTGCTCCACCCCGCCCCATGCGCGCAGACCCCACTGCCGGTACACTAGGCAGCTCCCCAAATCAGTGCTTTTTCGCGTTGTCATTGTCATCGTCATGGGCATCGGCATCAGCATCGCGATCAGACAGGAAATTGATATGTCGGACGAGGCCAAACGCCCAACCGTATTGATCGTTCTCGATGGCTGGGGCCATCGTGAAGAGACACAGGACAACGCCATCGCCAACGCCACAACCCCCACCTGGGATCGTCTATGGCGCGAGGCACCCAAAACCCTGTTGTCGGGATCTGGGCTGGATGTCGGTCTGCCGGAGGGTCAGTTCGGCAACTCGGAAGTCGGCCACATGAGCCTCGGGTCGGGTCGCGTCGTTTACCAGAGCATTTCGCGCATCGACAAAGCTATCAGTGACGGCAGCTTCGACACCAACCCGGTGTACACCGAGGCCATTGATAAAGCGGTGGAGAGCGGCAAAGCCGTGCATTTGATGGGTTTACTCTCGCCCGGCGGTGTTCACAGTCACGAACGACAGATCTTCGCGGCGCTAAGGCTGGCCGCCGCGCGCGGAGCCTCGCGCATCTATCTTCACGCGTTCCTTGATGGGCGCGATACGCCACCCCGCAGCGCAAAGGCCTCTCTGGAAGCCGCCGAAGCCTGCTTCGAGGAAATCGGCGTCGGCCGCATCGCGAGCATTACCGGGCGCTACTTCGCCATGGACCGGGACAAGCGCTGGGATCGCATCGAGACCGCGTATCGGCTGCTGACAGAAGGTGACGGTGCGCAGTTCGCGGAATCCGCCGTAGCGGGCGTTGAGGCCGCCTACGCTCGCGATGAAAACGATGAGTTTGTCGTGCCCACACGCATTGGCGACGCCGCGCTCATTGAAGACGGCGACTGCGTCATCTTCATGAACTTCCGCGCCGACCGCGCTAGGCAGCTGACGCAGTGCTTTGTCGATACCGGCTTTGACGGCTTTGAACGTGCCACGACACCGGCCCTGGCCGACTTTGTTATGACCACGGAATACGCCTCAGACCTAAAAGCATCGTGCGCGTTCCCTCCAAGCAGCCTGAAAAATGTGCTGGGTGATTGGGTCGCCCAGCAGGGAAAAACCCAACTGCGTATCGCAGAAACAGAAAAGTATGCCCACGTCACCTTCTTCTTCAGCGGTGGTCGTGAAGCGGAGTTCGACGGCGAGTCTCGCATCCTCGTGCCCTCTCCCGATGTCGCAACCTATGATCTGCAGCCCGCCATGAGCGCGCCGGAAGTCACCGATCAAATGGTGGAAGCAATTACCGGCGGGCAATACGACCTCATCATCTGTAACTATGCCAACGGCGATATGGTGGGGCACACGGGCATCTACAGTGCCGCTGTAGAAGCAGTGGAGACTCTGGATGGTTGTCTGGCCCGCATCGAAGAAGCGGTGCTCTCCGTGGGTGGCCAGGCACTCATTACCGCTGATCACGGCAACTGCGAGCAGATGCAGGACTACGAGTCTGGTCAGCACCATACGCAGCACACAACCCAGCTCGTGCCTTTGGTCTACGTCGGAAAAGAAGCGGTATCCCTCGACAGCGCGGGTGGCATTCTCGCGGATGTAGCGCCTTCACTACTTACACTCATGGGTGTTGAACAACCCGAGGAAATGACCGGCAGAAGTCTCGTCAACGAGGCCGCCTGAGACCCGGGCGACCATGATCCGTCTGGTTCGGAAACGACTCCCGGCAGCGACCGCGGTCATGCTTCTCGCGTGCGCACTGCTGCTAACACCGGGGCTCCGCGCCCAGAGCGACGAACAGCGGGCGGCCCAAACCCGGGAGCGCATCGCGGCGCTGGAAGCGGAAATCACGGCGATCACCCAGCGCCAGAAGCGCCAACGGCAGGCTCGTGACGAACTCCAGAACCAGTTGGAGAGCGTCGAGACCCAGCGGGCAAGCCTCAGCCGGCAGCGCCGCGATACCCGAGCATCTATCAACGCCACGCGCGCTGACATTCTTGACCTGGAGGCTCAACGCGAGACAACCAGCGCCGCCGCGCGCGCCCAGGAGCAGGCCATCGGCGACGAGCTGCGCGCAAGCTATCGCGATGGCAACGACAACCAGTTGAAACTGCTGCTGGGTCAGGAAAATCCTCAGGATCTGGCGCGCATGCTCGCTATTTATCGGCGCATTCTGGGCGCCCGTTCTGCGCTCATCGATGAGTACCGCGCCACCGCAGAAAAGCTGGTGGCGGTAGAGAAATCCCTGAACGAGCAAGAAGCCTCGCTACAGAACGATCTCGCAGCACTGGATTCACAGGATCGCGAACTGGCGAAGACCCGCAAGGAGCGAGCCGAACTGCTCACGAAAGTCGAAGAAAAGTTGGCGAACGACGAGCAGGCCCTCGCGGCCCGCGCCAACGACCGCGCTCAGCTCGAAGACATCCTCGAAGAGATCGAAGCGGCGCTCGCGCAACTATTTCCCGAGGATACGGTCGAACCCTTCAGTGAAGCACGCGGGTCCATGCCTTGGCCCATCGATGGTCGCATTACCCAGCGCTTTGGACGCCCTCGCAATCAGGGAAAGATGCGGTGGCAGGGTGTGCGTATGACCGCCGAGACGGGTGCTACCGTGGGCGCCATCCATCATGGCCGGGTAGTCTTCGCGGATTGGCTGCGAGGCTCGGGCCTTCTGATGGTCATCGATCATGGCGAGGGTTACATGAGCCTGTATGCGCACAACGAAACACTGCTACGGGAGGTCGGTGACTGGGTCACCACCGGAGCGCCCGTCGCCACCGTCGGAGATAGCGGCGGCCAACAAGAAGCCGGTCTGTATTTTGAGATCCGCAAGGACGGCAAGCCTACAGACCCACAGCCCTGGTTTCAGGGATAGGTGGGAGAGGCTGGCCCAGGGCGCGATTGCGCTACACTGAGGAATCCACGAATTTGAAAACCCCCACTATGTCTACTAAACGGTCTGCTAAACGCCCCTCGGATACCAAAAGCCCCCACGGCTTCCTTCGGGCATTCGCTGTCGCAACTTGCGCACTACTGGGTACCCAAGGTGCGCTGGGCCAGCCTGCAGCGGCAACCGCGGAACCTGCCGCGAACCCTGAGAAAGGCGAACTGCCTCTGAGCGAGCTGCGAACCTTTGCCGATGTCTTCAATCAAATTCGCTTAGGTTATGTCGAGGAAATTGACGACAGCACGCTGCTGGAGAATGCCATTCGCGGCATGCTCTCCGGTCTCGACCCTCATTCGGTATACCTGGAGCGCGACGCCTTCCAGGACCTGCAAACCTCAACTAGCGGTGAGTTTTCCGGCCTGGGCATTGAAGTGGGCATGGAAAATGGATTCTTGAAGGTTATTTCGCCCATCGACGGCTCACCCGCAGCCGATGCGGGGATCCAGTCCGGGGACATGATTCTCAAACTCGACAATGTGCCCATCAAGGGCATGAGCCTTAACGAGGCTGTCGAACTGATGCGCGGACCCAAGGGCAGTGAGATTGTTGTCAGCATCGGTCGGCCCGGTGAGAGCCAACCTTTTGAGCTGACCCTCAAGCGCGACACGATCCGCGTCGCCAGCGTTCGTGAGCGTTGGCTCGAGCCCGGTTACGGCTACCTGCGCATCTCCCAGTTCCAGAAGCACACCGGTGATGACGTTCAGGCCGCTGTCTCGCGCCTGGTAGAAAAGCAGCCGCTGAAAGGCCTCGTCCTGGACCTTCGAAACAATCCGGGCGGTGTGCTGGGCGCCAGCATTGATGTGGCCGGTGTGTTCCTCGAAGGCGGCACCGTCGTCTATACGGAAGGCCGCCTAGATAACTCCGAGCGAGACTATGAAGCAGCAGCCGGAGACCTCACGACCGGTGCGCCGCTGGTCGTACTGATCAATGGCGGTTCAGCCAGTGCATCCGAGATTGTGGCGGGCGCCCTGCAGGATCACTCCCGTGCAGTGATCATGGGTACGCAGAGCTTCGGTAAAGGATCGGTGCAAACGGTTCTGCCCATTTCTGAATCCCGTGCAGTAAAACTGACAACGGCGCTGTACTACACACCAAGCGGCCGCTCGATCCAGGCCGAAGGTATTGCGCCGGACGTGCTTGTCGATCGCGCAAGGGTCGAAACCTTTGATGAATCAGGTCGCATCAGCGAGAAGGACCTCGCCGGGCATCTCGATAACGATGCTGCGCAGGCGGCGGTCGATGCAGAGGCGGCGCGCAGCCTGATTACCCGCGACAACCAACTGTATGAAGCGCTGACGCTGCTCAAGGGGCTGAATATTCTTGGTCCAAAGCGAGCGGCACCGCTGCCCGCGGGTCAGCAGACGGCTGACGCAGGAAACGTCGCACCGAGCGAAAGCTAAACCGATAAAAACTCGGGCGAAACCGGATGAAACGCGTGGGCACCATTACACTACTACTCATCGTCTTGTTGGTGATCACGGGCTTTGTCACCCGACCGCCCGCTCTGGGAGCGGCGGTCTCCGTCTTTGCGCTGAAAGATCTCCCGCAAACCCATCTGGAACTCACTGAAACCGCTGCTCACGAAATCCACCCCATCACCTCCGGCGCCGAGAAGCGCATTCGCTGGGCTGGAACACCGGGTGAGCGCACCCAACACGTCGTCATTTACATCCACGGCTTCTCTGCGACGCGCCAGGAAATTGCGCCGGTTCCGGAGCTGGTCGCCGATGCCCTGGGCGCCAATCTCTTTGAAACACGCCTAACGGGCCATGGCCTTCTCAATAACGGCCCGCTCGTCGCAACCGGGGAGGAGTGGCTTCGCGATGGTGCCGAAGCGCTGGCCATCGGCGAGGCCCTGGGTGATGAACTCATCATTATGGGCACGTCCACGGGAGCCACGCTGGCAACGGCCATGGCGGAGCATCCCGGCTTCGACGCCGTGAGCACGCTGGTGTTCGTCTCTCCCAATTTTGGCCCGGCCTCGGCGGGGTCGGGCATCATGACCGGACCCTTTGGCCCCCAGCTCACTCGACTGCTGGTAGGCGAGCGCACATCCTGGGACGCGGCGAACGATGCCCAGGAAATGTACTGGACCACTGACTACCCATCGTCGACGCTGGTCGAAATGATGCGCCTGGTAGATCTGGCCAATGCCCTGACGCCGACGGTGCAGGTACCGAACGCCTTCCTCGTTTATTCGCCGAAGGACGACGTCGTCTCTGTGGAGAAGTTTCTAGCCGCCTTCGAAGCGCTGCCCGCCGGGCGAAAAGGAATCCATAAGGTTGATGATCCCGATTCCCTTAGCCCGCATGTGCTATCAGGCGATATTCTGGCACCGGGAACCAGTGAAGGAACCGCTGCTGTCATCAGCGATTTTATTCGCGTGCAGGACGACTCCTGAGCCGGTAAGCGGGTACCGCCACCAGCGCAATCCCCACACACACCCATGCGGTCTCCGGTGCGGCTATACCGATGAATAGACCAATCGCTGTCCACCCGACAAAGGCAACAATCAGGCTCCAGGGATAGGCCCAGGCCTTCACCGCGCGCGGTGCATGCGGTTCTTTGCGCCGCAACACGACAACGCACAACACCAAAATTACATAGATCATGATGAATAGCAGCGCCGTCATGTTGAGCAGCGAATTGAAACCTCCGAAGAGGACCATCACCAGCGACACCGCTGCTGTAATAATCGCGGCGGCGACGGGATTCCCCAGGCCGCTCATCTTTTCGGCGCCGCCTACACCCAGACCGTCTTCTGACAGCGCCTGGAGAATGCGCGGTGAACCCAGAAACGCGAGGTTAATACCCGCCAGCAGCACAGCCAGGATCACAAGCAGCATGATGCTGCCGCCCATCGACCCAATCGCCTGCGACACGGCCACCTGTAACGGGAACTCGCTGGAGGCAATATCCTGGAGCGGGAGCGCATAAACCAAGGCCGCGTTAAGCGCGGTAAAAAGGAGTGCGATTATTATTACTGCTCGCAGGCTGCCGATCGCGACGGCACGTCCCCCATCTGATACCTCGCCGCCAAACAACGTGCCCGATAGCCAGCCATCGTAAGTGAAAACCACAGAGGCCACGGCAAGACCCAGCACAGCGAGCGTTGGGTCCACTAGGCGAACAGACTCTGCCGCGACTAACTCCTGCGGGCCAATCCAGAAGAGCGCCATTGTCGAAAAGAGCACGATGGCCAACAATCCCACGGACGCCCAGGTTTGGATGCGGGCACCCACGTGAAGGCCCAGGAGTTGAAGAAGAGCAAACACCAGGATCACCACGACGCTGATCACGCCCTGCATCGCGGCCATCGCCGGCACAAGTAGCGCAAGAAACTCAGCGAACACCACTGCCTTGAGGGCGATGGTGGCAACCCAGGACATCCAATCTACCCACCCAACCACGAAGGCTGGCAGCGGCCCCAGCCCGCGATACACCAGGGCATAGCTACCACCGGAGCGCTCCGTGAGACACATGAGTTCCCTGATCACCAGGGTATTGAGGATCACGAACAGGCCACCACCAACCCAAACGGCAAGATAAGCCTCTACGGAGGGGAATGCGGACGCGACTTCACCCGGTGTTCGGAAAATTCCAAGGCCGATCATCACACCAACGGCGGCGATCAGCGGGAAGCTGCTTGAAAGTACCCTCGCTTGCGAAGCCGTGTTAACGGCGGACCTCGATGCCAGCGTCCGCCATGTAGGATTTTGCCTCGCCGACGGTGAACTTACCGAAATGGAAGATGCTGGCCGCCAGCACAGCGTCAGCGCCGCCTTCGAGGACACCGTCTACCAGGTGCTGAAGGTTGCCCACACCGCCGGAGGCGATGACGGGGATGTCGACGGCGTCGGTAATAGCGCGGGTCACACCGAGTTCAAAGCCGTCACGGGTGCCGTCGCGATCCATGCTGGTGAGGAGGATTTCACCGGCACCGAGTTCGGCCATGCGCTGGGCCCATTCGACGGCATTGATACCGGTTGGCTTTCGACCACCGTGAGTGAAGATCTCGTAGCGGGCTTCGCCGTCGACATCGTCAACGCGCTTAGCGTCGATGGCCACCACAATACACTGAGCGCCAAAGCGCTGAGAGGCTCGATGTACCAGTTCTGGTTCGCGGATGGCTGCCGTATTGATACTGACCTTGTCTGCGCCCGCGTTGAGCATGGTGCGAATATCTTCTACGCTACGAATGCCACCACCGACCGTGAGCGGGATAAAAACTTCTCGGGCGATGGACTCGACCGTGTGGACCGTCGTGTCTCGATCTTCGTGACTGGCGGTAATGTCGAGAAAGGTAATTTCATCGGCGCCCTGTTCGTTATAGCGCGCAGCAATTTCCACCGGGTCACCGGCATCGCGAATATCCACGAAGTTCACGCCTTTCACGACGCGGCCGTTGTCGACATCCAGGCAGGGAATGATGCGACGGGCGAGGCTCACAGAGCGTCCACCTCATCGAAGTAGGCCTGCGCCTCTGCAAGATCCAGACTGCCCTCGTAGATCGCGCGACCCGTGATCGCGCCGACGATGCCGCTGCCTTGCTGAGCCGCAAGGGCGCGGATGTCCCGCATATTGGTAATACCGCCAGAAGCGATAACGGGGATTCCGCCCGCGTGAGCAAGATCGACGGTTGCTTCCACATTCACGCCCTGCATCATGCCGTCGCGGGCGATATCGGTGTAGACGATGGCACTGACTCCATCGTTCGCAAAGCGTCGTGCGAGATCCGTCGCCAGCAGCGAAGACACTTCGGCCCATCCGTCCGTCGCCACGCGGCCATCACGCGCATCCAGACCAACGATGATGCGGCCCGGGAAGGCCTTGCAGGCCTCCGCGACGAAAGCGGGTTCCTTCGCGGCCTGGGTGCCGATGATGGCGAAGTTCACGCCGGCCTTGAGGTAGTACTCGATGGTTTCCAGGCTGCGGATACCGCCGCCGATCTGTACAGGCAGCTCCGGAAAGCGCGCGGCAATCGCTGTTACCGCATCACCATTTACAGGTTCCCCTGCGAAGGCGCCGTTGAGATCGACCAGGTGAAGCCGTCGACAGCCCGCGTCGACCCAGCGCTGGGCCGTTGCCACGGGGTCATCGGAGAAGACGGTGGAATCATCCATCTCACCCTGGCGCAGGCGAACGCACTGCCCGTCTTTCAGATCAATGGCTGGTATTACGAGCACGATCCGTCCCACTCCAAAAAGTTACGTAAGAGCTGCAGTCCCGCTCGGTGACTCTTTTCCGGGTGGAACTGCGTTGCGAAGAGATTATCGACCGCCAGCGCAGCATCCGCGGTTACGCCGTAATCGACGGTGCCTGCGAGCAAGCTGCGATCAGCGGCATGCACGTAGTAGCTGTGCACGAAGTAAAAGCGTTCGCCGTCCTCGATACCGTTCCACAGCAGATGCGGCTTGCTTTGCTTCACACCATTCCAGCCCATGTGCGGCACTTTGAGGCGTTCACCCCCTGCATCCAGCAATGGTGTGCCAAAGTGTCTAACTTCGCCATCGAGCATATTGAGGCAATCTACGCCGTCGTTCTCCTGCGAGCGGGTCATCATTGCCTGCATCCCCACACAGATCGCCAGCACAGGCTTGTGCTGTTCCATGAGGGCGAGAGAGAGCAACTCGTCGCAGTGCAAGCGGCGAATCTCTGCCATGCAATCTCGGATCGCTCCAACGCCGGGGAACACCACGCGATCGGCCTCACGAATCAGTTCGGCGTCGTGGGTCACAACCACCCGTTCAGCGCCCACATGGAGGAGCGCACTCTCCACCGAGTGGAGATTGCCCATGCCGTAATCAATGACTGCGACCGTGCCGCTCATAGTGATCTCTGTGTCAGAAGCGCTCGTTTATTGAAACAGCGCGCCTCGGCGGCGTGCCTCAGAGCACGCCTTTCGTTGAAGGCGTCACGCCCGCCATGGCGGGATCTGCGGTCAGCGCCATGCGCACGGCGCGCCCAAAGGCTTTGAACACCGTTTCGATCTGGTGGTGACTGTTGTCGCCCCGGACGTTGTCGATGTGCAAAGTAACCTGCGCGTGATTCACAAAGCCCTGAAAGAACTCGTAAAAGAGATCCACGTCAAAACCTCCAACAGCCGAGCGGGTGAAGGGCACATGGAACTCGAGGCCGGGCCTTCCGGAGAAGTCGATCACCACCCGTGAAAGCGCTTCATCCAGCGGCACATAGGCGTGGCCGTAGCGCTGGATACCCTTCTTGTCGCCAACAGCCTGGGCGAATGCCTGCCCGAGGGTAATGCCGATATCCTCGACCGTGTGGTGTGCATCGATATGCAGATCGCCGTTAGCGTGGATCGCGAGATCGACCATGCCATGACGGGCGATCTGGTCGAGCATGTGCTCCAGGAAGGGCAGTCCTGTTTCGAATTCAGCCTTCCCTTGGCCATCGAGGTTCACGCTCACGGAGATCTGAGTCTCGAGCGTATCCCGCTTCACTGTTGCGCTGCGCTGCGCCATGTCCTGCTCCAACTGCCGGTACTGCCAACCAAACTTTCAGGTTTCACTGTGCGGACGCCTATTCCAACGGGTTTCTGCAGATTCCGTCAGAACTGGCCCGTCGCGCGAGCCTGCCCGAGTACTGTCTGGGTGCTGTCTGAGAAAGCCGAGCATTATACGCCGGGCAAACCGCTGAATCATTGGCAATTCTCCCGCTGCGAAGCTACGCTCGATGACCTTCATGGACGAGTTCGCGACCCGCCTGCTGGCCTGGTTTGAAGACCACGGCCGCCACGATCTGCCTTGGCAGCGAGATGCCAGCCCCTATCACGTGTGGCTGTCGGAGGTGATGCTCCAGCAGACACAAGTCAGCACCGTGATCCCTTACTACGAGGCGTTCACGAAACGATTTCCCGCGGTAGAAGACCTGGCTAGGGCACCATTGGACGATGTACTCCATCACTGGAGCGGTCTTGGCTACTACGCGCGCGCCCGAAATCTCCAGAAATCGGCAAAACAGATCGTGGATGAGTACGGGGGGACGTTCCCTGCCGACCTTGAGGCCCTGGAGTCACTGCCCGGAGTCGGCCGTTCGACTGCAGGCGCGATCCTCTCCAGTGCGCTCGGTGGCCGTGCGCCGATTCTAGACGGCAACGTAAAACGGGTGCTTGCCCGCTTCCATGCGGTCGAAGGCTGGCCGGGCAGAACAGCCGTCTCAAAGAAACTGTGGGAGTTGTCTGAGCTTCACACCCCGCATATGCAGGTTGCTGATTACACCCAGGCCATCATGGATTTGGGGGCGACACTTTGCACTGCCCGCAAACCAGCCTGCGTGCTTTGTCCGCAGATGGAGGCTTGTGAAGCGCGGAGGCAGGGCGTGCCAGAACACTTTCCGGGCAAGAAGCCCAAGAAAGCCCTACCCGTGAGAAGTACGGTCTTTGTCATCGCGGTAACGCCCGACGGCGAGATTTTTATGGAGCGACGGCCGGAGCACGGCATCTGGGGCGGCCTATGGTGCTTTCCCGAGGTGGAGACCGCTACGGCGGCAGAAATACTGTGTGAAGAAGAGCTGAAGGTGAGTGTCGAGAGCACGCTAGAACTCGGCAGCCTTCGCCACACCTTTAGTCACTATCACCTGGATATCGCGCCGCTGCTACTGCAGTTGCCTCGCAAGCCAGCTGCGGTTGGCGAGGGTTCAACGCTAACCCCGTGGCCGAGTCAGGTATTGCCCCAGGTGGGACTCGCAGCACCGGTGGTTAAGGTCTGGAACAAGGTCTCGCAGGTCCTCGCCGATACTGGCGAAATCTGAGTCTTAAACCGCGGGGCAACGCGATAGAATGATCGCCCTTGTCCGTTCAATCGCAGGATTTGCATCATGAGCCGTACCGTCTTTTGCACGAAGTACAAGCAGGAGCTTCCCGGTCTTGATGCGCCGCCGTACCCGGGCCCGAAGGGTCAGGAAATCTTCGACTCAGTTTCTCGCCAAGCCTGGGAGGAATGGCAGGCTCATCAAACGATGCTGATCAACGAAAAGCACCTGAGCCTCGTCGATCCGGAAACCCGGAAGTATCTGCAGGCCGAGATGGCTAAGTTTCTCGCGGGCGAAGCCTACGATCAGGCTGAGGGGTACGTGCCGCCAGAAAGCTAGCGGCACGAGCTCAAGGTTTAAGGCGGGGCCGCAGACCGCTTCGCCCAGCGGGATCAGTATGCAGCCGTGGTCTTCGTAGGAAGGTTTTCCGCAATCTCATCGGGCACAAAGAAGTCCCGGAAGAGATCGGCGGAGGGATCGACCGCATACTGATCGAAATCCGTGACCCCCGCGTCACGCAGCACTACCTCATCAATAAAGAAGTTGCCGGTGCACTCGTTCGACGGCTGCGTGAGGATCGTGTATGCCGCATCGGCCATGATAGCCACGGTACGGCTGCTCTTGCTCATGGCATCACCACCCAGCACATTGCGCACCGCTGCCGTATCGATAGCAGTCAGCGGCCATAGGGAGTTCACGGCAATACCATCGCCTGCAAGCTCGCGACTCATACCCAGCGTGCACAGGCTCATACCCATCTTCGCGATGGTGTAGGCCACGTGCGGCGCAAACCATTTCGCGTCCATATCCAGCGGCGGCGCCAAATTCATGATGTGTGCGTTTGATCCCTGCTTGAGGTAGGGAATACAAACCTTGGATGTCAGGAAGGTGCCGCGGGTATTGATCTCATTCATCAGATCATAGCGCTTCATCTCGGTGCCGAGCGTTGGCGTTGGGCTAATGGCACTCGCGTTGTTAATGCAAATATCGATGCCACCAAAGGTCTCTGCAGTTTTGTCCACCGCCGCCTGCACCTGCTCCTCAAAGCGAATGTCACAGACCAGGGGCAGTGCCTTACCGCCCGCCGCTTCGATTTCTTCTGCGGCCGTATAGATGGTTCCCGGGAGTTTCGGGTGGGGCTCGGTGGTTTTAGCGGCAATGGCCACGTTCGCGCCATCGGCGGCGGCTCGCTTGGCGATCGCCAGGCCGATACCTCGGCTGGCACCGGTGATAAAGATCGTTTTTCCGGCAAGGCTCATGAGGGGCTCCTCTTACTACTTGGGTGGGACCGTCACCCTATTGCAAATAGAGTGGTGATTAAAGACAGTAGCTGGCCCCATACCCGAACAGAACTGCGAAGCAATGAAACCACTCCGCATCGGCATGATCGCCCTGGCAGCGATCTCACTGCACGCCACCGCCCATGAAACGTGGCTACTTCCATCGAGTGTATCCCCAGCGGCAGGTGACAGCATCAGGTTCTACATGACCAGTGGCATGAGCTTCCCCGCCAATGGATCGGCCATCACCATAGACCGTATCGTTGAGCAGGGTCTGTCAGCCGCCAGCAGCGAAGGCGAACTGCGTCCCGCCGCGGAGGGCGGCGAAGGTGCCCTGGCACTCACGGGTGAGGTAGCTGGGGGTCTGAACTGCGCGTTCGTGCGCCTCAATCCACGCATCCTCCAGATCGATACGGATGAAGCGGTGCAGCACTACCTCGATGAGATTGGAGCGCCCGAGGAAGTCTATGAGCAATGGGACAGGATGCGCTCGAAGGAGGTCTGGCGAGAGTCGTACAGCAAGCTGGCGCGTACCTATGTGCAGGCCGCCGGTGAAGCTCTGGGAGGTTCCTGCCTGGGGGCGACATCCGAGGGGCGATTTGAGATTCAACCTCTGTCCGACCCAACTACCCTTGATGTAAACGGCGAGCTTACCGTGCAGGTGTTCTTTGACGACAAACCTCTGGCAGGGCAGGCAATTGGCATCGTGCGAGAGGGTGACGCTCCAAGGGCGCTTGCACGAAGCGACGAGTCAGGGCAGGTATCTCTAACCGTCAATGGCTGGGGCCGATATCTGGTTTATGCGACGCACCTTCGCCCGGCGGTGGGGGACGATTTCAACTGGGAGAGTGACTTCGCCACCTTTACCTTTTACGTGAGGAAGCCATGATGTATCCAAGCACCGGGCCGTTCCGAACGGGAGTCCTTCTTTCCACCCTGTTGATTGCACTGCTCTCTGGCTGCGCAAGTTTACCCCTCGCAGATTTCGACGAACCCGACGTTGAGCTCATCGGGCTGGAACCGCTCCCGAGCCAAGGCATGGAGGCACGATTCCTGGTTAAGTTACGGATCACGAATCCCAACAGCATTCCCTTCGAGATTGACGGCATGGCATACGACCTGTACCTGCGCGAGAAGAAAGTATTTACCGGCGTCAATAATGAGGGCTTTTCTGTAGAAGCCTATGGCGAAAGCACAGCCGAGCTTGAAGTTGCGGCCGGGGTGTTTGGATCGCTGTCGCTACTCCGCGATCTGCTCAGCAACCCACCTGCCGAAGGCATGCCCTATCGCCTGAACGCCAAGCTTTCGCGCAGTGGAATCGGCGGTGCCATAAGGGTTACAAAAGAAGGCGTGGTGAACCTGAACGGACTCTGAAACCGCACGCGATTTGGCCTTGACTGCGCAGAGCGCGGTCGGTTTAATACGCGGCCTCTTGCGCAGCCCTCTCGGCAATTCGCGCAAAGACCTCGCCCAGGTAGCTCAGTTGGTAGAGCAGTGGATTGAAAATCCTCGTGTCGGTGGTTCGATTCCGCCCCTGGGCACCATATCGATTGCGTGCCTCCGTTCAGCGCATCGGAGCGCATAAGCATGGCTATGGATTCATTCACTCCCAAAGCCCGAGCGCTAGTCATTGTCACTGCCCTTCTGCTGGCGCTGCCGACGCTACTTATTCCATGGGTCGATGATGCAGAACGTGCACGCTGGGAGAAACGGGATCTTGCAGAGTTCCCAGATGCCAAAAGACTCATTGATGGTGACTATTTTGGCGAAATTGAAGGCTTTCTAGATGACCACCTCTACGGCGCGTTTGAGCTAAACAAGCTGTACCGTCGAATACAGCTGCAAATCTTCGGCGATTCACCGTTGCCAAATGTAGCGATTGGAGACGATGGCTTCGTGTTCCTCACGTCTCACGACGCGGAACATCCAAAGCTGGCGGTTCGTCGGCTCTGTCTCCCTCAGCGAGAACAAATTGAACGCCTCCACAGAGGCCTTGAAGACCTCGCAGGCCGGCTTAGAAGCGACAATATTCGACTCATCGTGACCGTGATGCCATCTAAGATGGCACTCTATCCCGACAAGCTTCCTGACCAAATTGGAGGCAAGTTTTTAAATCTATGCAGAGAGACAGCGATACAAAACGATTGGGCTCCTGCGCAACTTGCAGAGTTGGCAGATGGCTATGAGGTGTTTTACCCCCTGTCGCAGCTGGGTGCGCTCAGAGATACGCCGCATTTTTACCCTCCCGCAAATTTTCATGCGAACAGCAGGGCAAATCATGAGTTCGCAAAGGAGTACTTTCGCGCTGTAGGAATCGCCGAAACCGTCGGAGACGTCAAAGTGCGAATCAGCACTATAAATGCTGATCTAAAGATGCTGGGTATTACTCGCAAGACCGAGGTTTGGCAGTATGAGTACGTGCAAGGAATTCGACGCTTTCGACGCGTGCCAGCGTGGGTGCGCGAGAGCTACCCGTCCGTGCGTGGGTTCAGTCGATTTGAGACAAGCCAACCTTTGCGCGAAGGGCGCGCACTCATTCTCTCAAACTCCTTCGGAGCCTATCTTGCTCCGCATCTCGCGCCTGGCTACCGAGAATTGGCGCAAACAGACTTCAAAAACCTATTTGGCGATCAAAGAGATGTGTTCTTGCAACGTGCGATCAAAGAGGCTCGCCCCGACGATTTACTCCTGGTTGTTCATGATGCAGGCTTACTTAACGCGCCTTTGGCGCGCTTCTTAGGATTTCAGCATTGAGTCGATTGCGCTCTGCTTGCCAACGGCCCTGTGGCAATGACTAGGGTTTCCAGACGACGGATCTAATTGGCCGCTTATGATGATGTCCACACAGCATGGCTTTGCGTTTCTTTGCGTACCAAAGTGCGCTTCGACGTCTATCGAGAGCGCCCTCAAACCCTATTGCAACGTTGTCGCATCGGGGCACCCACGTTGGAAGCACCTTAACGCGGCTATGTTTACTAAAACCGTCCTTTTTGCCCATCGGCAACTTCTTTCAAAGTTCCCCATGGAGTCTTTTTGCCTCGTCCGGGACCCGATGGAGTGGATCGAGAGTTGGTATCGGTTTAGAACCAGACCAGGTATTTCGGCACCCCGCGCCAAAGATCACGAATTTTTTACGGGAGATCTTTCATTCTCCGAGTTCATCGCAGAATTCCTGAAGACGAAGGACAGAAAACCTTGGGCCAATGTATCCACACAATCCAAGTTCATGCGACTTCCTCAGGGGCAATTGGGAATTGACAGAATCTTCGCTATGGATGACTTGTCGAGTGTCGCCCAGTACCTCTCAGACAAGATTGGGACGGAGATAACCTTGCCCAGCAAGAACGTTTCGCCGCCATCGGCAATCGAGAAACTTGAACCTCGTCTCTTCGAAGAGCTCTCGCTCCGCCTCGCAAAAGACCAGGCAATCTATGACTTCGTAAAAGCGAATGGACTCTTCCACCGACAGAAACACGGACCCGAGCTTACCCGCCGCTTGGCATCAACTGCATAGTCATCCTAACGCCTTCAGTTTCAAAGGCTTGTTAAGAGTTAGAATACGTGAATCGAAAACAACCCTGGCAACACTCTAAGACGAGCAGCAAGATCTTTCGTTCGTCTGGTACAGACTAAGTCGAGCTGTACGCGCCCCGGAGAATCCCAATCAAGCGGCAAACAGCTCACTTTTAGAGCCGAGAGATGCAAAGAAGGAGCTGACGATGTTTTCTGAAAGCACGAGAGAGTCGATAGGAGCCAAGTCCCAGGCGTACGCTAACGCGGAGCCGTTTCCGTTTGTGGTTATTGATAACTTTCTGGATCGCGGTTTTGCAGACGCGTTGCTTGAGGAGTTCCCAGTTACGAAAGAAGCAAACAAGCTCAATGAGTTCGGAAAAAAGGGGCCAAAGACGGTAACACGTAAAATGAGAGAGGTTAGCCCCTCTTATGAACGCCTATGCGATTTCATGGTATCCGAGGAGTTTGTTGATGCGATGAGCCGCATCACAGGCATTGAGAATCTGATATCGCTACCGAACGAAGCGGGTGGCGCTCACGAGAATCGGAATAACTCGGTACTGGAGCCTCATCTTGACTACAACTATTTTGGAGAGAGATCGCCCTTACACCGGCGCCTGAACGTACTCCTTTATTTGAACAAAGATTGGAACCCGGATTGGGGAGGAAACCTTCAGCTACACTCGAATCCGCGAGAATGGGAGAACAACCAGATAGTTGCTAACTCGCCTGACTTCAATCGCTGCATCATTATGGAAACAAGCGAACACTCATGGCATGGTTTCGATAAAGTTTCCGTTCCTGAGGGTGTATCTCGCAAGTCAATCTCTATTTACATGTTCACGGAAGATCGGCCTAAAGATCAGGTTGCGCCAAGGCATTCGACTTTCTACGTGCAACCACCCATCTCCGAGAGGTTCAAAGCAGGTTTCACTCTTAATCGACAAGACGCCCAAGAACTTCAGCGGGCAATGAAAAAGCGCGACAACTGGATCCACTTCTACCAGAGAGAGGCGCTTCGTCACTCCGCGCGCGCAGAGGCGCAGCAAGACCGTGGTAAATGGCTGACGGGAATTATGGAAGAGGTCAACGGCCTATTGGATGCGGGTGACTCAGCCGCCGCGCGCAAAAGACTGCAATCGCATCTTGAAGAGCACGGCAACTAGACAATTAGCAGGCCGCGTCTTGGTCTTTCGGCGCAATGTGACTACCAGCCGAGTTTGTAAGCGCAAACGCTTGCCAGCGAGGGTTTGAATACACGGCGAAAATGCGGCCACGAACTCGCCGGGAATCGTTACTGTCGCTTAACAATCCTCCATACCGAATGAGTGCCTCCCCTCTTCGAACCGAGCCCGATGCTTGGTTCCTCGGCCACTGACTCGCTTTCGCCACAGTCGAAAACTGGACGACTTTAACTCTCGACGCATTAGCTTGATGACATCCGACTCGCGATAGCCGGTCCGTTCTTCAATTTCATCGAAACTCACGCGATCAGCCCATGCCGCCCATATGATCCAGTCTTCGCTCCCTTCGGACGGCTCGGGCCGGGACGTGCGCGTATAAGGCCGGCTACCTGCTCGGCTCATGATGCAAGCCTGATCAGCGCGTAAGCCGCCGCCGCAATGTGCCCCAGGGTGATGACGACAGATGCCCCATGCAGTGTGTTGAACAGGCCCTTGTCGCCGGCGTCCTGCGCCCGGTTGATCGCGGGCATCAATACCTGGCGGGTGGGGATCGTCGTAACGGCAATGGCAATGAGTATCACCGCCGTCACCGAATCAGTCTCCCAGCTCAGCGCTCCCGCAATTAGCGATGTAACGACCACCCACGCGTAAAAATGCGGAAACGCTTTGCGCAGAAGTGGTCCTGCATCCTCCGGCGGCAGACTGGTAAACAGGAACGCCGCAAAGGCAAAAGAATAGAGCGTCATTCCGCCAAAAAGCAGCGCGATGGACAGCAGAGCCACAGATTCGATCATGGTTAGTCGGCCTAATGAATAAGGCTTATACGACACTCATCAATGCGAAGTTTCCTGACAGGCCAGCCGACTTGGGCAAATACGTGACGCGGTGGCGGCGCATCTACGGCTATCCGTTGTCCTGATTGGCTGGCGAAAGCCCCGAGGTTCGCTGCGGTAGCGACATAGCCGCGCTACCCGATCACTGCCGAAACACCGCGGAGGATTACCGGCCTGTCCGTCGAATCCAAACCGCAATCTCGCCCGTTTCCTGCTCGCACAGTCCAGCTTCTTTTAGGCCCTTACGGTCACCGCTACAGCGCCGTTCCTGGCCTCGGGAAGCGCCATCAAGCTCCTTTTACCCAAATGGGAGATGACCACGCACGCTCTTGGATCGTCGGCTGCAGCCCCTCGCGAACCGGCACACCTTTATTGAGCGCATTCCACGTCGACCAGCGGCAGGTGGGGCTCTCGAGGACGCGCACGTAGTACACCGTGTCCTGACCCGGCACGTAATCTGGGTCTCGCCATAGGGCGCTCAGCGCCGCCGCACCGAGACCGCCGGAGATGGAGCAATCGGCCAGATCCACCGTCGCTCCATTATCCGGACAACGATGGGTCGCAGCATCGGGCACACCGCCATCAGAGCACGCCACGTCATACACCATTTCAGAGGGGCCGCTCTCCCCAACGGTGGCCTTCACAACTTGTACCCGCTGCAGGGGAGCGCTCAATGGATCCTGTTCAGCCATCACGAAAAACTGCGGCGCTTCATTTGCTGCAAGGCGTAGCTCCCCTCCCATGGGCACCCCTTGTTCGTAGGCAAGACCAACAGCGTCTGGGGAATTCAAGAGCTCATCCCCCAGGGCATCGCCGGCGAAGAATCGCACTTTCATGCGCGGGCCCGAGGTGGCAAACGTTTCCTTGCGGCGCATGGCGTCGTAAATTGCTTCGCGGGTATTGGATTCGGCCCAAACCGCCGCCAGGCCTGATGCACCCCATTCTTCGAAGCCCGTGTTAGCGGCATACAGTTCACCACCTACTTTCGCCGACATGTTGCCGGGGAACAGGCGGGCCACGGTTCGGGCCACACCCTCAAGCGGTACCGAGCCGCGATCGCTGGCCGTGGCGTCCATGAGCCCGACCTTTCCGTGGTAGACCTCTTCGCGGAAAGAGCCCGCAACGACGTGTGTATCCGAGGAACCAATCAGACCAAATTCATAGGGATTGCTCACACCGCCCCTGGCCAACTGCAATCCGCGAAGATAAGCATCGCGCACATAGCTGCCCACGGGCTCGCTCTCCAAACTGGTTGCGACCCGATAGCGGGCAATCTCAAAATCCGCCCACTCGTCGTTCGGAGATAGGGCGGGATGCGTTTCCGATGTGCCCTTGACCTGGGTGATTTCTACGAGCGGCTCATTTCTTAAGCGCTGCTGCGCGTACTCGTCATTGATCGCTGCGCCTTGCCAGTCCGTCAGCATGAACATATTGCCGTTGGAGCCATTGGAGTTGTGGGGAATCGCTAAGGCCTCGATGCCGTCTGCGCGCAGACCATCCATCCAATCCCAAAGCCCCTCTGGATTTCGGGAGTGGAAGCGAGAAAACGGTTCTGCGGGAAGACGCGCAGTATCGGCAAAGATCACGTTGCGATGGAGGTTGCCCTGATCGTCGCTGGAGGTGGTGAACTCGTAGGCCGCGAAGGTCGTCAGCACACCGGGCTCGTAGTAATCATCAGCGGCCTTCACCGAATCGATCCAAGCCGCTCGCACCACAGAGGCAAGCTCTTCCGCTTCCACATCTCCAGAAGCAATGCCCTCAATCATGGCAGGCAGGGTCCGTCCAAAGGCGAGATAGCGATTCATCTGCTCATGAAAACGCGACGATGACTCTGCGTTTAGCGGACCAATGTAGCGGGCAAAGTCCTCTTCAGAGAGCGGGTTCTGGGGATCAGAGGCCGCCTGCACAACACCGAGAAACATCGCGTGGTCGGTCACCGCGTAGAAGTCCAGCGGCCGGCGCAACTTCATGTCAAAGCCAAGGGGATGCTTGATGGTCTCGCCGCGCGCGAAGCGATAGGCGTCCCGAGGCGTTGCGGTAGTACCGAATACATAGGCATCGAAGGACAGAGTGGTGTGCACGTGAAGATCGCCGAAGAAGGCGTCACGATCAGGGTTAGTGGGTACGCCGGTGATGTCTT
Organism: Pseudomonadota bacterium; assembly: GCA_038750875.1. Classification (GTDB taxonomy): domain Bacteria; phylum Pseudomonadota; class Gammaproteobacteria; order Pseudomonadales; family Halieaceae; genus Congregibacter. The sequence continues at coordinate 56,467 of JBCDGU010000008.1, forward strand.
TCGGCCCCTCACCTTCGATGATGGCGTCATTGACCGTCAGCACGGAGTTTCGCACGTCGGCGAGTGGATTCGCCGTATCCGAGAGCATGTCGGAGACATCCGAAAGCGTGCGCAGCATGCCAAGCTGGGGGACGATAACCACTGCCCCAACCCCCATAATGGCAACGACGCCCAGTAGCGCCATTGTTCTTTTCTTCATTGTTATTTCTATCCTTGTCGTTATTTACGCAGACCGTTTCGCCGAATTCCTGGCTGATCTCCGATCTGAAGTCTTGCTGAACAGTTCTTTTAATTGAAAGCGGTGTCCCGCCGCGCATGGGCTTGTTGTCAGCCCGCTCCTTCGTCGCCGCTTTCATCACCATAAGCGAGGAAGTTCATGGCACGCTCTTTTTCTTCGGTGCTAAAAGCTCGCATATCAATGCTGCGGAAGATTTTATCTTCCCAGCCGATGACCGTCTGCATCCACTGTTTGTCCGTGACCACAGCGATTCGGCGAAAACGCTTGATACCAAACTCGCGGAGAAACTCCATCTTTTCTTCAATAGCATCCCATTCGATACCGCCAAAGCCTGCGATTTCCTGATAGACGTTCACATGACCACACCGGTCGATGCAGTCTTTGGCCGCATTCAGCGCCGATTCCATGTCGTCTTCGGAAACCTTGCCGTCGATGCGCCAGGCGACGACATCATCCATAGTCGTAGGGATTAACTCGATCATTACCGCTCTCCTGAGGTTCAGTGACTTGTTTCAGGTTCTCTCAGCGTAGATGCAGAGCATATTTAGCGCGAGGGTGGCGCCGGCCAGTGCAGTGATTTCCGAAACATCATAGGCGGGGGCGACCTCTACCAAATCCATTCCCACAAGCTTGAGGCCACCGAGACCGCGAAGAATCTGTAGTGCCTGCCAGGTACTTAAGCCCCCAACTACAGGCGTGCCCGTACCGGGCGCAAAGGATGGATCCAGGCAATCGATGTCAAAGGTGAGGTAGCAGGGGTTGTCGCCAACGATGTCCTTTATCGTCGCAACCACCTCGCCCGCGCTTCGGCTGTGAACCCACGCGGCATCGAAGACGTGGTAACCGTGTGTATCGTCGTTGTGGGTGCGCATGCCTACTTGCACGGAGCGCGCAGGATCAACGGTGCCGTCCTTTGCCGCGTGCCAGAACATGGTGCCGTGATCGATGCGTCCTTCTTCGTCTTCCCAGGTGTCGGAGTGCGCGTCAAAGTGCACCAATGACAGCGGGCCATGCTTCTCGGCGCAGGCTTTGAGGAGCGGGTAGGTGATGAAGTGATCACCACCAAGACCAAGGATCGCCGTATCGGTAGCCAACACCTCTTTTGCCTGGGCCTCGAGCATCGCGGGCACCTCGGCGGGTCGACCCGGATCGAAGGCAAAATCGCCGTAGTCGACAACAGCGAGACGCTCGAAGGGATCAAATCCCCACCCATTTACCGCCGTCTCCCACGCGAGGTTCGACGAGATGCTGCGTATGGCGCGAGGACCCAAACGAGCGCCGGATCGATTGGTCGTCGCAAGATCGTAGGGAATCCCTACCACGGCGACCTCCGCCTTCGAGAGATCCCGGGTATAGCGGCGACGCATGAAACTGGTGGCACCACCATAGGCCTGCTCTACCACCGTGCCGTGGTCACTCTCGCGGGTGAACGCCAGATCGGTCTCGATTTTCAACATGCTGTCCTCCTGAGGTAGGGGGCTGATATGAGCACAGGCGTTGTAGGGGGGCAAGGGTCCTGCACGGCATGGACATGTGAGCGTAAAATTGCCACTCCGAAAACGCATGGGCCCACATGTTCACGCAGTACATCGTTAACGCCACGCTTATCGCCTTGGTCGTCATCATCCACTACGAGTTCCTGCATCAGTTCACAGTGCTGATGCCAAAGCTTCGCATTCGCCATCGCTACCGCATCGTGCTGGGTGTGTATGCGGCGCTCCTGGCCCATGTTGTTGAGGTGTGGACCTTTGGTATCGCCTACAAACTCATGCACGACGCCGAAGGCTGGGGGCAGCTCAGCGGTGACTTCGACGGAAGCCTGTTAAGCGCTGTTTATTTTTCTTTCACCGCTTACACCACACTCGGGCTGGGGGATATTGTGCCCACGGGCGATATCCGCTTTTTAGTGGGTCTTGAAGCACTCGCGGGCTTCGTACTGATCACCTGGACTGCTTCTTTCCTTTATCTTGAGATGACCCGCCTCTGGGACTCGGACGACTAAAACCTATGAATGATTTGTTAATCCGCGGCGCAGAGCCCAGGGATGTGCCTGCCATTCGGCAACTGGTGGTCGATCTGGCCGTCTACGAGAAAGAACCCGATGCCGTCCTCGCTACGGAAGATGACTTTCTGGCAGCGCTTTTTAGCGAGTCCCCCAAGGTGTTTGCGCTCATGTGCGAGCACAAGGGCGAGATCATTGGTTTCGCCCTCTACTTCTTCAACTTCTCAACCTGGGTCGGTAAGCACGGCGTTTACCTGGAAGATCTTTTTGTGAAGCCCGATGCACGAGGCCTGGGTGCTGGCAAAGCCCTGCTCAAGGCCGTGGCGAAGGTCGCCCTAGCCAACGACTGTGGTCGTTATGAGTGGTCCGTGCTCGATTGGAACACGCCATCTATCGAGTTCTACAAAGCCCAGGGTGCCGTTCCCATGGAGGAATGGGTGGGTTACCGCATGGACCGCGCTGCGATAGAGGCGTTTGTTGAATCTCCAGACTAAGGCGCTGCCTAAGCGGCGCTTTCTACACAGCCAGCTTCCTTGAGCACCCGCTTCGTCGACGCGGGATACTTCTCAAGCAGAGCGGACGGCCGGACAGGGCGCTCAACGAGTTTTCCGCCGCAGTTTGGACAGTTCAGATGCAGCACCGCCTCAGCACAGGGTGCGCAAAATGTGCACTCGAAGGTGCAGACCATGGCGCCTTCGGCATCCGCAGGCAGGTCTCGGTCACAGCATTCGCAGTTGGGTCGCATTTCAAGCATTCGTTCATCGCTCCTTTCCTGATTCCTGGTTAATTTTTACCATTGCGTCTCTCGGTGCGTAAGCAGCGCAAACTCGCTTCTTTGCACGCACCCTGCCGGGCCAGTCGCTTCTTGCATCAACGAGGTCAAGCCCCGCGGTATCAGCGGCGGAAACCGCCCCGGAGGCGCTACCGTCACGCGACCAATACCTCTGCCGTGCGCTCCAGGTGCCAGACCTTGGCGACAATCTTCCACCCACGTTTGCCCTTTACGAAAGACAGGTGATCCACGAACACGTTCTCATGGGACTGTAGTCGGAGCTTCACCACGGCGCTGATATCCGACAACCAGTCAATGGTGATCACCTCGTCGCTGCGCATCTGATCGCGATCAGCAGGTGCCGACCGCGATGCGACGTCTGCGCGAAAGCTCGCAATGGGGTCAACAAAGACTTCACCCGCGTCGGCGTCAAAAAGGCTCGCAGCGTCGTGAAAGACCTCGTCGATTTTCTCTGGATCGCAGTAGTAGATCGCATCGAAGTAAACGTCCACCGCGGTCATTAACTCGTCTGTTTTGCTCACGCTTGCGCTCCTTAGTACATGTGGCAGGATGCATCCTAACCTTGAATTCATGCCATACGAGAAAGTGACAGGGACCGGCTAATTCGTGACTAAAACCGCGCGCAAGAAAGAAACCGCGAGAAATCGAAGGGTGGCCGCGCTCGTGTACGACGGGCTGTGTACCTTCGAATTCGCCATTGTTTCTGAGATATTCGGCCTCAAGCGACCAGAAGTCGGAGATGACTGGTATTCCTTCGAGGTCATCGCGGCCGAGGCCGGATCCCTTGCCGCACAGGGCGGCATTTCTATTACCGCAAAAGGTAATCTGCAGCAGCTGGCGTCAGTGGGAACCTTGGTTGTTCCTGGCTGGCGGGGCATACATACACCCGTGCCCGGCCACATAACTGAAGCCGTTCAGGCAGCCTATGCCCGCGGCACTCGTTTGGTCTCCATCTGCTCCGGGGCATTTGTTCTCGCTGCCGCGGGCCTGTTGGATGGGCGACGGGCCACGACGCACTGGGCCTACGCTGAAGCCTTTCGCGAACAGTTTCCTGATGTGAACCTCGATGTCGATCGCATTTACACGGAGCAAGACAACATCCTCACATCGGCGGGCAGTTCTGCCGGCATCGATGTCTGCCTTCATATCGTTCGTGAAGACTTTGGCGCCGAGATCGCCAACAGCGTCGCACGACGTCTGGTCATGCATTCGCATCGACAGGGCGATCAGGCGCAGTTCATTGAACAACCCGTGCCCGCTGACTATGAAGCCCATCGGCTTTCGGACACCATCGCCTTCGTGCGGGAGCACATCGATCAACCCCACTCCATTGAGTCCCTCGCGCGCGTGGCACGCATGGGTGAGCGAACCTTCCAAAGACGATTTCGCGCGCTAGTGGGTATGCCCGTAGGTCAGTGGCTCATCCGGGAACGCGTAACCCGCGCCAGCGAATTACTTGAGACCTCGGATGCAGCTTTGGAGGCCGTGAGCACCGCCGCAGGCTTTGGGAACCCTGGGGTGCTGCAGTATCACTTCCGCAAAAGCTACGGCGTTAGCCCTGGGCAATACCGACGGCAATTCTCCGCTCGAGACTGAAAACCGGCGGCAAAGGTCAATATTAGCTCTGGGCGCAGTAATGCTAGGCCAGCAGGTCCTTCGAACTAACGACCGTTGCGTATTCACCGTCCAGGATCGCCAGCGTCATCGCCTGTACTGTCCCAGCATCCCAGCGTTGCCCGTCGCGACCCGTCACGGGTACCGCCGTGGTCGCATCGTCGGGGACCAAAATCTCGTAGCCAAGTGCCTTCCCCGCACGAATGGTCGCATCCATGCTGTTGTGAATCACAACGCCGGTGACTACGAAGCGACGAACGCCTATCGATTGCAGAACTTCATGGAGCTCGGTTCCGATGAAGCCGCAGTTTTGGCTTTTTGCGATCACCGGCTCGCCGGGCGTCGGTGTCACCTCGACCTTTATCCCGTTGAACGGTCCATGGGTATGGTAGGTGGAGCTTGGCGTGGGCTCATCATGCTTCACATGCACTACGGGCCAGCCGTTGGCCCGCCAATGATCCAGAAGACGCTGAATGACCGTGACGTAGTCGGGATTGTTCTTGCCATCCCAGACAGGTTGGTCGATGGCGTCCTGCACATCGAGAACGATCAGCGCCGCTTGGGGGCCTTCAATCATCGGTAGACGCCTCACGGTTGGAACGCCTATCCGATCCTAGCCATCTAAAGCGCGGCTGCTCGTCACCATCGATGGTGACGCTCTCCATGAACATGGCAAGGGGCCGCACCCACAGCGCAGCCTCGCCGTACAGGGGTCGGTATACGACCAATCGTTCGTCAGTCTCGGAGTGCCGGGCGACACCATAGACCTCGTACTCGCCCCCTTTATAGTGTCGATAGCGCCCCAGTGCCAAGTCGATCGTTTCTTCCATCGGTTTGTGTCGCCAATCCTGCGTTCAACGGCAGCGATTATGCGACAAACGCGAAAAAACCGTCATCGCAACGCTCGATTCCGTCCTTATAATGGTCAAATGGCGATCGAACGCGTGGTGGAAGACAAGCGCCGGCTCTTCTGGCTCCTCCAATTGGGGGGCTGGAGCAGCTGGACGGCGACCTTTTACCTCGGGATCCTGGTTTGGGGACAGCCCCCAGAAAATTACTATCTGTACCTACCGGTCATCGCCTCCATCGGCATGGTGCTGACGCTTGCCCTGCGCTGGGTCTACCGCATTACCTGGGACCGAACTTTGGGCACGCGCGCCTTTGCCATTCTTGGCGCGTCCTACTGCGCCGGCGTCGTGTGGATCCTCTGCCGCTCCGCCCTGTTCTACAACCTCTTCCCGGAAGAGCTGGACAAGATGGAGCAGTATCGGGAGTCCACAGGGGGGATGCACTTCGCGTCCTACTTCGAGAACTCTCTGTCCGCCGTCTGGGTAATGTTGGTTTGGAGCGCCCTGTACTTTGGCATCAAGTACTACCTGCTGAGTCAGGAAGAAAAGCAGCGGTATCTCAAGGCTGTTTCCATGGCCCACGAAGCCCAGCTGAAGATGCTGCGCTATCAGCTCAACCCGCACTTTCTCTTTAACACGCTGAATGCCATCTCTACGCTGATCCTCGATAAGGACACGCAGCTGGCGAACAGCATGGTGATGAAGCTGTCCCGGTTTCTGCGCTACTCCCTGGACAACGACCCCATGCAGCAGGTCACGGTGGCCGAAGAAATAGATTCCCTCAAGCTGTACCTGGACATCGAGAAGGTCCGCTTTGCCGAGCGACTTACCCTGCACTTTGCAATCTCCCAAGATGCGGAGGGCGCGCTGATGCCATCGCTGTTGCTACAGCCCCTGGTGGAAAACTCCATCAAGTACGCCGTATCCCAGTCCATCAATGGGGGCTCCATCGCCGTGTCGGCGAGCATTGAGCGCGGCCAACTGCAGCTGGTGGTTGCCGATGACGGCCCAGGTCTCGATTTACGCCAGGGCCGACTGCCCAAAGGCGGTGGCGTGGGTCTGGCCAATACCCGTGAGCGCCTGTCGCAGGTCTACAACGAGCAGCAGAGCTTCCGCCTGAGCACCACAGAACCTCACGGTCTGACAATCACCATCCGAATTCCCCTTAGCTACGCCAACAAGGAAGCCGCATGAAACCCCTCTCCGCGATTATTGTTGATGACGAACAGCTGGCCCGCCGCGGCCTGTCTGTGCGCCTGCAGCAGTTACCCGACGTGGAAATCCTCGCCGAGTGTGCCAACGGCCAGGAAGCGTTGATTGCGGTGGCCCAGCACAGCCCGGACCTTCTGTTTCTCGATATCCAGATGCCGGGTATGGATGGCTTTCAGGTTGTCGAGCAGCTCCAGGGCGACGATATGCCCATGGTGATCTTTGTGACGGCCTACAACGAGTACGCCGTCGACGCCTTCAAGATCCACGCGATTGACTATGTGCTCAAGCCTGTGGAGGAAGAACGCCTCGAGGAAGCGGTAGAGCGCGCCCGACAGCACCGCGAGCAGGAAGAAAGCAGTGCCGGTAAAGACAAGCTGGTGAAGCTCATCATGAGCATGACCGGCGAAACGGCAGCCAGCGTTGAAGCCATGGCGGACAACGGTGAATCACGCGGTGATTCCTGGCCCGAGAAAATTACCGTTAAGGATGGCAGCGACATTCAATTCATCCGTGTCGCAGACATCAGCTGGATCGATGCGGCTGGCGACTACATGTGCATTCATGCTGCGGGCAAAACCCACATCATGCGCATCACCATGAAGCAGCTCGAGGGCATGCTAAACCCCGCCAAATTCCTGCGCGTTCACCGCTCTACCATCGTTAACAATCGTGTTATTACCGGGGCTCAAACACTGAGCAACGGTGAATATCTGCTGAACCTAGAAGGCGGCACGCAGCTGAAGGTCAGCCGCTCTTACAAGGACCGAATTCGCGAGTTCCTGGTACGTTAAAACCCGTGAATCGAGAGGGGTCCAAAGAGACTGTACAAACGGTCTGTCGCGCCCCGCTCACAGTTCACCGCAACTTCAGGGCTAATTCACCGCACCGTTGCTAGGCTCCAGCCACTAAATTGTGGCAGGGGATAATAATGAACCTCACCCGCAGCGCCCTGCGCTATCCCGCGGGCGTGGCCGTCATCGTTGCGGTGGTCATGCTGTTTGGGGCCTACAGCCTGCGACAGCTCCCTGTGCAGCTCTTTCCCGATATCGAAAACCCGGAAATCGCAATCCAGACCAGCTGGCGCGCGGCATCCCCGCGGGAGATTGAATCGGAAATCATCGAGCCTATCGAATCGGTGCTTCGAGGCCTCCCTGGCCTTCAGGATATGGCGGCCTTCGCCAACGCGGGCAATGCCTGGATCGAGCTGGAGTTTGCGCTAGAGGCCGACATGCAGCGAACGCTTATCGACGTGATCTCTCGCATGAATCGCCTCGACCCGCTGCCCAGGGATGCGAGCCAACCGGTCATCATGCTGGGCGGCGGCGATGGTGACGCTCCCGCGCTGACCTACTTCTTTCTACAGCTGCTGCCTGGCACTGAGGGCGAGATACTCGACTATCTGCCATTTGTGGAGGACGTTATTCGACCTGCCATTGAGGCAGTCCCTGGCGTGGCTCGGGTATCTGCCGGGCAGAACATGCGTCGCATCGACGAGGAGCTGCAAATCGTCTTTGACCCGGTGCGTGCGGCGCAACTCGGCGTAGACATCACTGCAATCGCCGGCCAGCTGGGGCGAGCCAACGACATCAGCGGTGGCTTTGTGGATGTGGGGCGTCGGCAATACACCCTGCGCTTCGCGGGTCGCTATAGCCCCGCTGAACTGCGAGAGTTCGTCCTCGACTGGCGTGAAGGGCGGCCCATTCGCCTGGGCGATATTGCCACCATCGATCTCTCTCGTGGCGAGCAGATTCTGAACAATACGCAGAACGGCAACCCGGCCATATCGATTCGCGTCGATAAGGAATCGAGCGCCAATGCGCTGCAGACGCTGGTTGCAGTCAAAGAAGTCGTCGAAGAACTGAATGGAACTGTGGTCGAAGCCAAGGGCCTCGTGATGGCGCAGAGCTTCGACGCCTCCGTGTTCATCTACCGCGCTATAGGCCTGGTGAGCGGCAATATTGTGCTGGGGGTGCTCCTCGCTGTGGGCGTACTGTGGTGGTTCATGCGCCAGTTCCGAGCAACGCTCATCGTCGCAGCGGCAATTCCCATTTCCCTGCTGGCCACGTTCCTCGTGCTCAACATGGCGGGGCGCTCTCTTAACATAATTTCCCTGGCGGGCCTCGCTTTCGCCGTGGGCATGGTGCTCGATGCAGCCATCGTGGTGATGGAGAACATCATCCGCGGTCGTGAACGCGGCCTTGATCGGGAAACGGCTGCTCAGACCGGTGCCGAACAGGTGTGGGGCGCACTCCTGGCCTCTACAGCAACGACCGTGGCGATTTTCCTGCCCGTCGTCTTCATGCGAGAAGTTGAAGGCCAACTGTTTTCTGATCTCGCGATCACCATCGCGATCTCCGTCGTCGTTTCCTTGCTCGTCGCCATCAGCATTTTGCCCCTCGCCTCCCGGGAATGGCTTCACGCTAGCGAGTCCCGAGACCGCTTCGCCGGCCTTTGGGAGCGCATGACAACGGGGATACTCGCCCTGACCGCCAACGCACGCCGACGCTGGACCCTAGCCGCCGCGCTGCTGGTACTACCGGTCGTCACCAGCTACTCGCTCCTGCCAGAGCTCGACTACCTGCCTCCCGTGAAGCGCGATGCGGTAGACGCGTACTTTGGTTTCCCGCCAGGAGCTAGCGAGAAGATGATCGCCGAGGAGTACGTGAAGGTCATCGACGAACGAATGGCGCCTTTCATGTCCGGCGAGCGGGAACCGGCGCTGAAGAACTACTACATCCTCACTTGGCCCAGCGGTGGCACCATCGGTGCGCGTGTTCAGGATCAGTCGCGTGTGAGCGAACTGGAGGAAGTCATCCGCGATGAAGTTATGCGGGACTTCCCCGACATCTGGCACTTCGTTGCCCAGGGCAACCTCTTTGGGGGCTTCGGGGGTAACCGTCAGATCAACCTGCACCTGCAATCGCGCGACCGTCAGGCCCTGGAGGCCGTTGCGGAGCAGGGTCAATCCCTCCTTCAGGAGCTGCTCCCCAACACGGATGTGCGCATCGAACCGGGCAGCGAGCAGTCCGAACCGGAGCTGCGTTTGACGCCCCGCGATCGCCGTATCGCCGAAGCAGGCTGGAATCGCAATGCGGTCGGCACCCTGGTGCGCGCCATGGGTGACGGACTCTATGTCGGCGAGTACTTCGACGGTGAGAAGCGCGTAGACGTGATCTTGCGCGGCGAGGGCTGGGAGTCCCCGGAGCAGCTGGCCACCATGCCCATGGCAACACCCAATGGCGATATCGTCCCTCTCGGCGAACTCGTCGATATCGAGCGTACGGTAGGTCCCAGTCAGCTTAGACGCATCGACAGCCGCCGCACGGTAACGCTGGAGATTCGTCCACCGGAGGATGTGTCCTTAGAGCGCGTGCTGGAAACGATCCAGACCGAAGTTGAACCAGAGTTGATGGCGTTGCTGCCACCGGATGCGAGCATTCTCTACGGTGGTTCCGCCAATGCACTGGAGAGAGCTATCAAGTCACTGAGCGCGAACTTCGCCCTGGCGCTGGTCGTGCTCTTTCTTCTGATGGCGGCGCTGTTCCGGTCTATTCGTGACTCTGCCATGGTCGTACTGGCGATGCCTCTGGCCATGGTTGGTGGCGTACTTTCCATTCGGCTCCTGAATCTCGTCACCTTCCAACCCCTGGACCTGCTCACGATGATTGGCTTCGTGATTCTCCTTGGGCTAGTCGTGAACAACGCGATCTTGTTGGTGCACCAGGCACGGGAGGCCGAACGCGGCGGCGCGGAGCGCACGGAGGCCGTTCGAATCGCGCTGCTCACCCGCTTGCGCCCCATTTTCATGAGCACGCTCACCAGCATTTTCGGCATGCTGCCGCTGCTGTTGATGCCGGGCACGGGATCCGTGATTTATCGAGGCCTGGCGGCGGTCATTGTAGGCGGCATGTGCGTGAGCACCGTATTTACCTTGCTTCTGCTCCCTTGTTTTCTGCGTATGGGGCGCGAAAGCACCACTCAGAGCACGGACGCTGCACACCCCGAACTCGCTTCGGCACCTCTGGATGCGACCTGATTCCTGGAGACTCTTATGCCTAGTGTCAAAAAGCTATTAACCGTTCTCACGCTGATCAGCCTTTCCTCGGTGAGCTATGCCCAGGCTCCCGCTGCCATCGTGCAGATCGCCGACGTGACCCGTGAATCATCCGCCAACACGGCGGAGCTGCCGGGAACGGTCATCAGCACCCGCGACGCACAGTTGCGCTCAGAAATCGAAGGGCGAGTGCTCTGGATTGCAGCGGTCGGAGAACGAGTAGAGGCAGGAGAACCGATCGCCAAACTCGACGACCATCTCCTGCAACTTCAGCTGCGCACGGACGAAGCGCAGATCGCCAGACTCCGGGCCGACCTCGCAAACCGGACGAGACAGCGGGACAGGCTCGCTCGCCTGGCCAAGGACAACAATATGGCCGAGTTCGAACTCGATCAGGTCGAAGCGGATATCGAGATGTTGAAGCAGGACATCTCCATCGCCGAAGTCGACCGGGAAAGAACAGCCTATGACCTGGCGCGCGCTCATGTGCCCGCGCCGTTCTCGGGAATTGTTGTGGAGCGAAATTTAACAGAAGGCGAATACACAACGCCCGGCATGGACATAGCGCGGTTGGTCGATACTGAGGCTCTGGAAATTTCGGTCCCCGCACCTCTTCGCATCGCCCGCTTTAATCGTGCAGGCACGACGGTCGCGGTCTCCGGTGATTCTCACCAGACTCTGGAGCAAGTGCGCAGCGTAGTGACCGTGGGTGACCCACGCTCTCGCATGATGGAACTGCGGGTTTCCGTCGACGGTACCCACTGGCTTATTGGAGAGGCCGTTACCGTATCGGTTCCCCAATCCAAAGCCACCGACCAATTAACGGTGCCCCGAGATGCCCTCGTCCTAAGGGATCGTGAGCAGTTCGTTTACGCCGTCGGCACCGACCAAAAAGCTAGAAAAGTCCGGGTGCTTACCACAGGGGGGCATGGTGATCGCATTGCCGTGCGCCCATTGGATGGCCTGCTGGAAGTTGGTAACGACGTCGTTATCAGGGGCGCTGAAAACCTTCGCGAAGGTCAGGACGTTCGGGTACTGGACGATTCCCTGGCGATGGGTGAGTCATCGCCCGCAGGCTGATCAGGCGCAGGTAATGCGAAATCCGCTGGTGCCGGCAAGTGCCTTAACGATGCCAATGCGTGCGCCGTCGTAGCCCTGGCCTCGGAGTTTCTCGATAGCCTGTTCCGCGATGTGGCCAGGCACCGCCATCAGCAAACCGCCACTGGTTTGCGGGTCGAATAAAAGCTCCCGCCTGATATGCAGACCGTCTTCACAAGGACCCACGTATTCACCGGCATGCGCCCGGTTGGCTTCATGCATGGTGCTGAAGATGCCGTCAGCCATGGCCTCCTCGCTACCGGCCAATATCGGGATCGCTGACAGATTCAGCTGGGCGCCCAGCGATTCACCCAGCATCTCGAAGAGATGCCCGGCCAGCCCGAAGCCCGTGACGTCGGTCATGGCGGACACTCCAGACTCCACGGCGGTTGCGGAGGCAGGCCCATTACCCGTTTCCATTAGCGTGAGAGCACGCTCAACATCGCGACCATCCGCTCGCAGTTGCATGTGCGCGGCAAACAACGCTCCGGCACCAATCGCCTGGGTGAGCACCAGCGCATCACCGGAATTGGCGCCCTGTTTTCTCAGCGGTGTACCCGAGGCGGTCGTACCGCCCACAACAAAGCCCACCTGCAATTCGGGGCCCTGCATGCTATGACCGCCCAACAACCAGCAACGGGCCGGCTCCAGCACCGAGAGCGCACCGCGCATCAACAGGCGCAGATCCCGTTCTAGCAAAGACGCCGCAGCAAAGGGCAAGGTGATCAGCGCCTGACAAGAGCTTGGAACAGCGCCGCAGGCGTAAAGATCCGAGAGCGCATGCTGCGCCGCGATGCGGCCCATGCGCCACGGATCATCCGTAAGGGCTCGCAGAGCATCGACGCTCTGAAGAAGCGGATCGGCACCCGGCACGACGACAGCGTCATCCTCATCGCGGTTGCCGAGGGCAAAGGGAAACTCTCTTTCGAGATCGCGAAGCACCCGACTCAGCACGTCACCACCGATCTTGGCACCACAGCCACCGCAGGGTGCCTGTTCCGCACTCTCCGTGGTCGAGGCCATCGCTCGCGGCGTGAGCTGGGAGAACTGATCCATAAAGGCGCGATCGATGCGATCTTTCCAGCGCCAGGTCCATGCGCCGCCGGCGCTGAAGCCATTGCGTTCGGCCACTGCCTTCTTGTCTCCGAGGGAAAGCAGCGATAGGAAATTCTTCTGAGGCCGGTGATTCTTGAGAGGCTCTCCGAGAGCTAACGCGCGCAGGTTGTGCGCCAGCACGGGGCCTTGGCGTACCGCATAGACACCGGCTTTAGGTCGCGGGTGCGCCAGCTGGGTCGCAATATCGCCAGCACCAAAAACATTGGGGAATGCCGTGCTCTGCAGCGTATCGAGCACGGCCATAAAGCCGCGCTCATCAACGGGCAGGCCGCTGCTGGCAACCCAGGGACTGGGCGCGGCACCGGTGGACCAGATGAGTGTGTCGAAGTCGGCCTGCGCTCTGCTGTTAAACGCGAGAACACCTTCTTCTACGCGTTCAACGCGATGGCTTGTGTGCACGCTTACCTTGCGGGCTGCAAGCGCTCGCTCCGCCGCACGGCGCACACCGCTTCCATAACCCGGTAAGACGCTATCGGCGGCACAATATAGAGAGAGTTCAGCAGCTCCCGCTTCCAGGTGATGAGCCATGGCTAGGGCGACCTCGACGCTGCCAGCGCCACCGCCGACGATGGCCACACGGCCCTTGGCAGGGTTTGCCTCAAGTTGCTGCCAGCGATCCCACAGCGCCGCCACAGGCTTAACCGGAACTGAGTGCTGCCGTGCCCCCGGTACTGAATCCAGCTCCGGCTGCGAGCCGATATCCAGGGAAACCATGTCGTAATGAAGCCGACCACGAGCAGCCAGCTCGAGAGTCTGCTCCGCAGGATTCATGGCCAACACCACATCTTTCAAAAAGCGCACATCCGCCCAGGCGCACAGCCGGACCAGGTCAATGTGCGTCTCTTCGAAAGTGTAGTGTCCGGCGATCAGGCCGGGCAGCATGCCCGAGTACGGCGTAAAAGGTGCAGGCGAGATAAGGGTGATGCGCAAGCCGGGCACCGGGTTCATGGCCAGCATGCGCAGCGCCAGGGCATGGGAGTGACCACCACCCACAAACACCAGATCCTGGCGCAGGGGATTACTACTCTGCATCACCCAACATCTCTGCCACGTAAACCGCTAGTTCCTCGCGCGTGCCCTCAGCGAGGGATCGGCCCTCTCGCCGGGACAGCTGGTACTCGTACATGGGGTCGTAGTAGTCCCGTAGCAACGTCTCTATCCAGGCCCGGTGCGCCTCGGTACTGCCGCTCCTGACCTGCTCGTCAAAGGCCGAAGCCATCATCTGGGAGACCTCGGCATAGCGTTCACCACCCAGACGCTTTCGCGTTCGCTCCAAATCTCCGAGCAGGCGAGCGCGGTGCTGCTCCACACCCTCCTCACCGTGAAACTCAGAGAAACGCTGCCCCAAATCGATGATGTAATCCTCGAGCACCACCTGCACCCGATCTTCCAGCGGATAGCGAAGCACTAGCAGCGGCGCCTGAGCCATCCGCTCCCGCAGATTTTCAGGAAGGGAAAGACGGCCAATAAGACGACCTTCGTCCTCAAGAATAACCGGACCGGTACTTTGGCCCAGCTTCAGAAACTCGATGCTGATGGCGTTCTCGAAATCGATCTGCGAGGGCTGAGGCGTAAGGAGGCGCCCGAAGGCGCTGCCCCGGTGGTTTGCCAAACCTTCGAGATCTACAGACCTCGCAAGGGCAGTCACCAAACGGGTTTTGCCACAGCCAGTGGCGCCCGCCACCAACCAAAACTGCGCTGTGGCGCATTGCCGATCGAGGCTGTCGATGAGGAAGCGGCGCATGGCCTTGTAGCCACCGGTGATGCGCGGGTAATCGACACCGGCCTCTTTAAGCCACTGCTGAGAGATCTGCGAGCGCATGCCGCCGCGGAAGCAGTAGAGGTAGCCGGTGGGATTTTGTCGGGCGAAATCTGTCCAGGTCGCTACGCGCTCGTGTTTTACGGATCCCGACACAAGCTCGTGGCCCAGGGCGATCGCCGCATCCTGGCCATTTTGCTTGTAGCAGGTACCCACCGCCGCGCGTTCGTCATCGGTCATCAGGGGCAGGTTTACGGCCGTTGGAAAGGAGCCTTTTGCGAACTCGATGGGCGCCCGGGTATCGAGCAAGGGTGCGCCAGACAGAAACAGCTGCGCATAGTCGGCGCTGTCACCGCGGCTGCTCACCGTCGATCAGCTGTTGTCCTCACCGCCGAACAGGGCGATGAGCCGGTCCTGCAGCGCAACGAGGGCTGGCGCCATAAGGGCAAAGTCCGCATCAAGGCGCGCAAGGCGATCTTCGTCCATGAGTTCATCGTTCTCTTTCACCAGGGCGTCAGCGAACTTAAGGCGTCGCAGTACAAGATCATCACCCAGCAGAAACTGAAGTTGTTCCTTCCACTGAAGCAGCAGGCGCACGACCTGCATACCGCCGCTAAGATGCTGGGTCACTTCCTCGCTAAACAGTTCAACGCCCTTGCAGCGTACCACGGCGGGATGTTCGCCCAGATCCCGTAATTCGCACTCATCGCGGGCCTCAAACTCCTCCGGCAAGGTGTTCTGGCTCAGCCAGCTGCTCATGGCCGCCGCGGGCGCATGCGTGGTCTGAGGCGGCAGTACCGGGAAGGTGCCCACACACTCGCGAAGCAGGTTCAACGCCTCTTCCGCGCGACTGGCGCTCGCGGAATCCACCAGCACCCAGCGCGCTCGATCATCAATGATCATGCGCAGCTCCGAGTGACGGCTGAAGGCTCTGGGCAGACAGTCCTGTACCACCTCATCTTTCAGCGAAAGCTTCTCCTTGCGGTAGACCTTGCGGCCCTGCTGCGCCTCAATGCCTTCGACGCGCTCTTTCAGAAGATCGCGCACCACGGAAGGCGGCAGAATCTTTTCTTCGCGACGCAGACACACCATGAAGCGACCGTCGGCCGCATGCACCAGCACTTCTGATCCCTCACCGAGGGCGGGCACCCAACCCACGGAAAGCGGCTGCGCCGGCGTGCAGGGTTTGAAGACCCGCGCTGAGAGTTGCTCCTCAAGCTGCTCGGCACTGAGTTCCAGGCCGCGGGTCATGCGATAGGCGCGAAGATTCTTAAACCACATAAATACTCGGGGGAGGGGACGAAATCAGGAAGGCGGCAATTCTACACAAGCCGCTCGCCGGTACCAGCAAAAGCATCATCAACGCAGGCACGGCGCTTGCCGCTGCCATATGGGACCCCTAGTATCAGCCCTCCCCGTACTGCACCGGAGCATCTCCTATGCGTTACCTCCACACCATGGTCCGCGCCCGCGATCTGGAAGAAACCCTCAACTTTTATGTGGGCAGCCTTGGCCTTGTGGAAGTAAACCGCTACGACAGCGAGAGCGGTCGCTTCACGCTGGTTTTTCTTGCGGCACCGGCCGACGTGGAACACGCGGGCGACGGTAAAAGTCCGCTTCTGGAAATCACCTACAACTGGGATTCCGAGGAGTACGACGGCGGCCGGAACTTCGGCCATCTGGCCTACCGTGTCGACGATATCTATGAGGCCTGCCAGCGTCTGATGGATGCAGGGGTAACCATCAACCGACCACCGCGAGACGGTCACATGGCTTTTGTTCGCTCGCCCGATGGCATTTCCATCGAGCTGCTGCAGGAAGGCCCGTCAAAGGAGCCACAGGAGCCCTGGGTTTCAATGGCTAACACAGGTAGCTGGTAATACTCGTGTTCGGCCGCTCCTTTACGACGCGGCTCATCCTGCCTGTCACCGTGGCCTGCGCCGCCGTGATTGGGCTGGGTCTCACCATTGATTACCAATTCTCTCGCTCGCGCATCCTTTCGAGCCTCGAGGAGAACGCCCGCACGTCTGTAGAAGGCACCGTCACCAGCCTGCAAGAACTGTTCACGGGCGTTGAAAGCAGTGCACGCCTGCTCTCAGAAGCACTCACCGCATTGCCAGAGCAGGCGCAGCTTGAGCAGCTCGCCCGGAGCATGGTAGACAGCAATCCGAACATCGCTGGCGCCAGCATCGTTCCAACACAGGAGAATTTGGCCAACGAGCGGGGCGTTTATCTCTACCGCAAGGGCGATCAGCTCGCTGTAGCCAGCGCAGAAGCTTTCACCATTGACGCGCGACAACGGGATTGGGTACGCCGCGTATCCATTGAGGGCGAGAGCGCATGGTCGACTCCGCGACCAAGTCCAGCTGGGAACGTAATTTCTTTTGCGGCACCCCTCCGTCGCGCAGATGGCGACGGTGACGCAATCTTCGCCATCGCAACCGTGGACCTGGCTCTTTCAGCCCTCGATAACATTCTCGCGGGCCTGAAGCTCGACCGACACGGTTTCGGATTTCTTGTTTCTCCTGACGACGTACTTGTCGGTTCGCCAGAGGGCAGGATGATTGCCGATCCGTTTGAAACACTTTTTCCGGGCATCGATCCCGCTGAGCTTTCCTCAGATGCTCCCCGCTTGGCCGACAGTGGAGCGTCTACGGTCTGCCCAAGTAATGGCGCCCCCTGCGAGCTGCGCCTTGCCGCCGTAGGCGGGACCCGCTGGCGGCTTGGTATCGTATTCTCCGTCGATGAAGTGCTTGCACCGCTGCGGGACTACCAGCTTCGCGTCGCAACCGTTGGCATCCTCATGCTCGTCGTACTAGCGACCCTCATTACATCGATTACGCGTCGGGTAACCAAACCACTCATCGGCCTGTCAGCGGCAAGTGAATCCATTGCTCGGGGCGACCTCGACGTACCCCTGCCCGATGCCCCGCCGAGTGATGAAGTGGGTCAACTGGTCGATGCCTTCGATTCCATGCGCCGGGATTTGGGGAGCTACCTCAAGACGCTGGAGGCCGAGACCCAGCGCCGCGGAAGACTTGAAGGAGAGCTGGCGGCGGCCCGTGAAATCCAGATGGCCATGGTGCCTCAGGGCGGAGAGGCGCATTTTCGGAAGGACCGTATCGAACTGTGGGCCCGTGTGCGTCCGGCACGCGCGGTGGGAGGCGACCTCTACAGTTTCGAGTCCCGTGACGGAGCGCTGCTGTTTGCCATCGGGGACGTGTCAGACAAAGGCGTTCCTGCAGCGTTGTTTATGGCTCGCGCCATGAGCCTTATCCAGCAATGGGAACTGCAAAGCGGAATAACGCCGCCGCATATTGCCCTCAGGCAGCTCAATGACGCACTGTGTCGTGACAACGATGCCTGCATGTTTCTCACGCTGACGCTGGGTGTGCTGCATCAGAACACGGGGTCGCTCGAATATGCCAGCGGGGGTCACTGCGCGCCGATCCTGCTCCGTGAGGGGAGCGCCAAATCCGTGGAGCAGCAACGGGGGCCTGCCCTTGGGCTGCAACCAGAACTCGATTTCCCGACGAATACGCTGCAGATTCAGGCCGATGATCGACTGTTCTTTTACACCGATGGATTCGACGAGGCGCAGAACCCACAAGAAGAACAACTGGGTGAGGAACGGCTGCTGAACTTACTCCAAATTAGCGATGGACTGCCTCTTACTGAAACCGGCGATGATGCCTTTGATCAGGTTGATGCCTTTGCGCGCTCCGAGCCCCAGGCTGACGACATGACGTTGCTGGCCATTGAGATGCGAGGCCAGCGCAGGGCGCCGCTGCAAAAAGAAGCGGCCAGCCTAACGGTGAACAGCGAACTCCCTAGCGCATCGGCGTTGTGGTTAAAAAAACACTGGAATAGCCTCGGGCTTTGGGATGAAGGTCTTCACGACCTGTTGCTCGTGCTGGAAGAAGTAACCTGCAACATCCGCGACCACGCTGGTCTTGGTGCGGATGCACAGATCGCTCTGAGCCTGGAGCGCTTTGAGGATCGGGTTGAACTTGAGTGCATTGATGCCGGTGTCCCCTTCGATCCGCTGACCGGCGCCCACGGAGCCGAACTGGGAGCCACGACGGAGGATGCAGAGATCGGCGGACTCGGCGTACATCTCATCACGCGCCTTACTAATCGCCAGTTCTACCGACGGGAATCCGGCCGGAATATACTGCGCATGCGGCTAGCGCTGCCCGAGGATCAGCTGATGAATCTTGAATCTGGCGAGGGGTAAGGATGGAGCTTGAAACAACACGCGATGAAAACAGGGAGAAATCCTTGTTACGCGTTGCTATGAAGGGCGCGCTCAACACCGATACGGCGCCAGGCTTTGAAGAAGCCCTGTCAGATGCTGTTCAGGAAAACTGGCAGTTGCTGGTGCTCGACATGAAAGAGCTCGACTACATCAGCTCAGCAGGCCTGCGGGTCATCTTCAAAGCCGCCAAGCAACAGAAGGGCGAAGGCCGCAGTCTGGCCGTCGCGAACCGCCAGCCGCAGATCGAGAAGGTCTTCGAGATTCTTCAGGCCCTGCCGGATATGGCGGTGTTTGCCAACGACGCAGAGCTCGATGATTACCTGGACGCCATGCAGGCGAAGGTCAAGGGCGGGTAAAGACGAGCAAGAGGAGAAAGACGAGGACTGATCAACCCCATCAGCGCTTAAGAAACTCCAGTATCCAGCCCGCCATACGATCCGTCGCCGGATCCTCCGCAAGGGATGCGATCCCGCGGTCGTAGACATCCTCGCCAATAATTTTGCGGCGAAACTCCATGATCGCCCGGGAGTACTCGGGCACGAATTCCGGATGACCCTGAAACGTCAGGGCATGTTCGCCGATCTGAACAACCGCGTTGGGACAGAACTCGCTGCCGGCAAGCACTTCGGCACCGACGGCGTTCGCCATGACCTGGTCCTGATGGGTAACGAGAACGGGGAACTCCAACGCACCGCCGTCGAACCAATCGGGCTGCGCATTAAATGTGTGCGTGTGAAGGCCAACGCCCCAACCGGCATCCGCTTTCTCGGTCCGTCCACCCAACGCATGAGCGATGGCCTGATGACCAAAACAAATCCCGACCATCCGCTTCTTTGAGGCGTCCAGCGTGCGGATGAAATTCAGCAAGTCGTGGATCCAGGCCTTGTCCTCGTAGACGCTGCTTTTGCTGCCGGTAATCAGATAAGCATCAACTTCGTCGATGTTTGCGGGGTACTCCCCATGCTGGACTTCATAAGTTTCGAACTCCATGTCTGGATCACGGCTGCCCAAGAGCGCCGCAAACATATCGGGATATTCACCGAACTCATCGACCCATTCCGGGCGGACGTCATCTGTTTTGAGAATGCCTAGACGCATGGCATCGCACCTGATTTAGCGATAAAGAGTGGCGAGTCTACGAGGGGGAGGAAATCGCTGTCCATAACCCGTAGTCGGTGGTTTCGATTGCGTTACCATCAGACCATGATCGAATTGTCTAAGCGGCAGCGGGCCATGTTCGCCGTGATCCCCCTGCTTGCGGCTGCATTCGCACCATCGGTCCACGGTGAGGCAACCTACGTCGGCACGGCAAGCTGCGCCGGTTGCCATGCAGATGAAATGGAGGCATGGACTGACTCCCATCACGACCTCGCGATGCAGCGACCCAGTGAAGCCACAGTGCTTGGCGATTTCGACAATGCGTTTTTCGATCACTATGGCGTGATCACACGATTTCGCCGAGAAGGCGACCGCTACCTCGTCAATACAGACGGGCCCGACGGAGAACTGCGCGACTACGAGGTGGAGTGGGTTTTCGGCGTATATCCGCTGCAACAATACCTGCTGCAGCTTGATCGCGGGAGACTGCAGACTCTGTCAGTCACCTGGGACGCAAGGCCTGCCGCAGAGGGCGGGCAGCGCTGGTATCACCTCTATCCCGATGAGGGGATTTCCCACGACGATCCACTCCACTGGACCGGGCCCTACCAAAACTGGAACACGCGCTGCGCCGAGTGCCACAGCACTGACGTCAAAAAGAACTACGACGCGGCGTCGCGCACCTTTGACACGACTTTCTTTGAAGAAGACGTCGGCTGCGAAGCCTGCCATGGGCCAGGAAGCGGACATGTCAGTGCCGCAAAGAAAAGCCGTCTTGCCGGCATTCCGAATGCCGGGTTTCTCGTCGATCTTGCGGCCCGAGGAGAGTGGGAGTATGCGGAGGGCGCCTCAATTGCACACCGGCGCACCGCTCTCAATGGACAGCAGCAGATCGACACTTGTGGCCGCTGCCATGCTCGGCGAGGCACGCTGGGCGCGTACGTGCACGGCCAACCTCTGTCAGATACGCACCGCCTCTCGCTCCTGGGCTCGCCCCTTTACCACAACGACGGCCAGATCCTGGACGAAGTCTATGTCTACGGCTCATTCCTGCAGAGCAAAATGCATCAGGCCGGCGTAGTGTGCAGTAACTGTCACGAGCCACACTCCAACAAACTGAGAGCGGAGGGCAATGGCATCTGTGCCCAATGCCACCGCCCCGACGTTTTCGACACGACACAGCACCACCACCATCCTGTCGAGAGTGCGGGGGCCCAGTGCGCCAACTGCCACATGCCTGCGTCGGTTTACATGGGAGTTGATGCCCGCCGCGATCATTCCATGCGTGTGCCGAGGCCTGATCTTTCGCTGGTGGCCGGATCGCCCAATGCCTGCACCCTATGTCACAAAGATCAGGATGATTCCTGGGCGCTCGCGGCACTCGATGAGTGGGGCGTCGCGCGCAAGGACACAAGCAGCCATGTTGCTACGGCGATGGCGGCACTGCAGCGCGGCGACACCCGTTCGGTTCCTACCTTGAGACAGATTGCCGGAAACAGCGACGAACCTGCCATTTGGCGTGCTACTGCTCTTGAGCGTGCTGGCGCTGCGGCCGACGGACCCACTCTAGAGCTTGCAAGAACACTTCTTGGCGCAGACGATCCGCTGCTTCGAACCAGCGCGGTGCGCGTGATTCAGCAGCTTCCACCCCAGCAGCGCTTTGGACTCCTGGCCCCCATGACCAAGGATCCGGTCACGGGCGTGCGCCTCGAAGTCGCGATGGGTCTGGCCGATATTCCGTTAGATCAACTTCGAGCAGGCGATCAGCAGGTGCTGCTCGAAGCCTTCAACGAGTACCGGCAAGTTCTTGGCGAGCACGCGGACATGCCATCCATGCAGTTGCAGCTGGGTCTGTTTCATTTATCGCGTGGTGATTTCCCCAGCGCGGAAGCCGCCTATCGGGAAGCGCTGCATCTCAATCCTCAGCTCGTGGGCGCCTATCTTAATCTGGCCGATCTGCTGCGCAGCCAGCAGCGGGAAGAGGAAGCTCGGGAACAGCTGATGGCGGCGCTGGCCATCGCGCCAGAGAGCGGCGACGCAATGCACGCGCTGGGCTTACTGGAAGCACGAGCAAGAAACCAGCAGGCGGCCATGAAGTGGCTGGGCGCTGCGGCACAAATTGAAACCCAGGGGTCGAGGCACCGCTACGTATTCGCGATCGCGCAGCATGATTTTGGCGATCCGCAGAGTGCTTTAGTGACGCTACGCAAACTGCACGCGGCCTTGCCCGCTGATGAAACGGCGCTACTCGCCCTAACGAACTACACCGCGGAGGCGGGGAACATTAGTAGCGCTGAACGTTATGCGCGGAAGTTACTGACTCTTGATCCGAACAACGCAAACTATCAGGCGTTGGCGCGCCGTCTGCAGGCCGCCGGGGGCTAAGGGGTAGGCGGCGCCAGTGTGGGCCAAAACAAGAAATGACAACGCAGGATACCGGTGCTACTGCACCAGTCGCTACGGCAGGTCGTGCGCTTCGGAGAGGCTACGCAGGACGCACTGGCGCAGCGTTTGCTGAGACTTCCCATCTAGGCCGTGGACGCAATCCAGCGTCAGCGCCCCACTGCGCAGCAAGCGAATCAACAGTTTGGAGTCTAGCGATACACAGACGCGGTCCGGGGACAGATCCACCAGAGGTTGAAAAACGCTGATTGGGATTTCACTCCCTCAGTGCATCGTCACGGCAGGCCGGAGAAGAGTGACAGACGTCGCTGCGGGCCGCGGCCGTGAAGATCGTGGATCATCGTTCACACATTCGCCGCCTTCGATGGTGAGACAGCGACGCGCAAAGGTGACGGCGTCCCGACTGACCCCTTTCTCCATAGTCTGCTCAAGCTTGGCGGTCGAACCCACCAGCACAACGGTCGCCAGGCGTCTCTGGTCCAACTTCACCAACAGTCGAATCAGCACCAGAGCGGACTCCGCGTAGTCTTGCGCGTCTTCATCGGTGAGGTCGTCGGCCTCATCAAAGTAAAGCCCTGCGGCCTGCAACGAAGATCCTGCCATTGAGACCTGAGTCGGCGTCGCAACCAAGGCTTCACTGGAAAGCTGTCCAAGACAGCGCCTCCAGAAGTCACGAGCCTGATGGGGAAAAGTGGTCAGCTGCTCTTTATGTCGAGGGCAGAGGAAGTTGAGCCGCACGGTATGTCTCCGAAATCACTGCTTTCGGAGATAAGCTAATGCAAATAATTCTCATTTGCAAATAATTATTGGTCCCATCCGTGCTCAGCTCTCAAGCGGTGAAAACACGAGCGTCGCCGAAACGGGAACCGCCGTGCTGATGTTCTTTAGGCCTGCAACATCACGGAGAACTTCGATACCACCATCGAGGCCAAAATCTGCAGCATTAATGATCAACGGCTCGGACAACACGACCTGCAGGCTGCCGTCATTGAGCTTGGTCACCAAGGCACCCGCCTCAACACGCTTAATGACTCCGTGAAGCTCCACGTCCACCATGAGTTGTGTTCCGACGCTCTCACCGTTGTCCAGGGACTTCACCGCCGCGGGCACCGCGGTCGTCAACGTCGCAGCGGGAAAGCGTACCGTTTCAAACAGGAGCTCGCGCAGCCGCTGATTACGAATGGGGATCAGCGTTTCGACGCTATCGAGATCGATGCTGACTCTGGCCTGACCGTCATCGGCCACTTCGCCCGCCAGAGCATGAAAGTAGTGAAGCTCGGCGATGCTGGTGTTTTTTACGGACATGAACTGAACGGTCGAGCGTTCGCTGTCGAGCTCCCAGCCCGCCATGACATGGCCAGCAAACAGCAGAGGTAGGGCCAGCAGGGCTCTAGTGACCGTGGCAAGGCCATTAAAAAGGCGGGTTTTCACAACAGAATCTCCAGAATTTGGGCCAAAAGAGGTTAGCAGGTTCCTTTTGATAACGCAGATGACCCCAGTGCTGCTCTAAAGGATAATGTTCGGCCCTTCGGGGCCTTGGTAGAAACAGGAAAACAGTCATCAAAGCTCGCAACAATACATACGCAGCGGTCTTGCTATCGGCTCTCGCAGGGTGCGCTGCCCTCGACGATGAGCGGGCCGCGACACTGGCGGCCAGTCGCACCGCGCTGGAAAGCTGTCACGCCTCTTTTGACTCCCTCGCTCAGGCGGATCAGGCCCAGCGGGCAGAACTCGCAGTGATGCAGGACCAACTGCTGACGCTCACAGCGTCAACGGAGTCGCTAGCGGAAACCTGTGCGACGCCCGTCGTCGTCACTCCCCCGCCTGAACCGGCGCCGCCAGAACCGACGCCAAGCACTGGCAAACTGGTGGTCGGCAGCAAGGAAAATGTCTGGGTCGAAGACCTGCAGCTCGCGCTCCCCGCACGCATCGATACCGGTGCGGAGACCGCCTCGCTGGACGCGCGCAACATCGAAGAATTTGAGCGCGATGGTGATCCCTGGGTTCGTTTTGATATTCCCAACCCCAATAGCGAGGAGCCCATCACCCTCGAGCGGCCGCGTATTCGACAGGCACTGGTCATCCAGGCAAGTAGCGAGGAGCCCGAGCGTCGACCCGTCATCAGCCTGGGCATTCAACTTGGCGAGGTCAGACAGCTCGCGGAATTCACTCTCTCCAATCGCAGCCACCTTGACTTTCAAATGCTGGTAGGCCGCAACATTCTTCGAGATGTGATGATTGTTGATGTAAGTGAGGACCATCTCATTCCCCTGCCACCTGCCAAACAGCCCTTACTGGAGACGGCAGCGCCGTGAACAGCCGCGCGACTATCGCGTTTATCTGCGTACTCCTTACGGTCGGCGGGCTTGCGATCGCGCTCACGCGCCACTGGCAGACCGGGATTCCCTGGTTTCCCGGTGAGCGTACGACCGTGTGGCTGGTGGAGGCGCGTATCGACTTTCAGCCGTCCGTAGGACCTATCGCCGTTAGTCTCAGCATCCCTGAGTCGATCCCCGGCTATCGCATGCTCGACGAACAGGCGGCAGCGGCCGGCTACGGTTTTGCCATCGTGACCGATGACGGCGATCGCCGCGCCGAGTGGACCCGCCGGGAAGCAAGCGGCAATCAGTCCCTCTACTTCAACGCGACTTTCCTGCCGCAGGACGGCACCGAGGTGTCAGAGGACACAGCGCCGTCTCCCCGACCCGTGTTCTGGAGCGATGCGGAAGTCACTGCGGCCCAGGCTGTGATCGATCGCGCCACGGAGCTTTCCTCCGATAATCGCAGTCTGGCCCGAGAACTCAGGGCTCTTATTGCGCGGGGCTCGGGCGACCAAAATGCTGCGCTACTTCTGGCCCGAAACAGCGACACCACGAATTTGTTGGACCGGCTGCTCAATGATGCGGGTATCGCGACGCGGCTGGTTTCCGCCCTGCGTCTTGAAGATGCCCGCCGCCGGCAAGGGCTGGCCTCCATGCTCGAGATTTACGACGGCAACAGCTGGGCCCTCATGGACCCCGACGAAGGGATCATCGATGCGCCCGACGACCTGTTGCTGTGGCACCGGGGTGGCCGGTCTGTTCTCGATATTACCGGCGGTCGTCGATCACGACTGAGCTTTTCCATGCTGCGTCAGTCCGTGCCGGCGGTGCAGCTTGCCACAGACCAGAATCAGAATTCCGTGTTCTCGGTCCTTGGCGTTCACCGCTTACCCATCGAAGAGCAGAGTATGTTCCGACTGCTGCTCCTGCTGCCCCTGGGTGCCGCCGTCGTTGTACTGTGTCGGGTGCTTATCGGTATCGAAACCGCGGGCACCTTCATGCCCGTTTTGATCGCCCTTGTGTTTCTGCAAACGGCGCTCGTGCCCGGGCTCATCGCCTTTGTTTCTGTGGTGATTCTGGGGCTGCTCATGCGAAGCTACCTGAGCAGCCTGAACCTGCTCCTGGTCGCTCGCATCGCGGCACTCATCGTGCTGGTGATCTTCGTTATCTCCCTGCTCAGCATCGTCGGCTATCAGCTGGGGATCAGCACGGGCATGATCATCACCTTTTTCCCCATGATCATCATTGCGTGGACTATCGAGCGGCTTTCAATTTTGTGGGAAGAGGAGGGGCCGCGGGACGTGCTAGTTCAGGGGGGCGGCAGCATGCTCGTAGCGATGCTTGCTTATCTGCCTATGCAATCCCCCGTAGTGCAGCACCTGAGTTTCAACTTCCCAGAGCTGAATCTGATTCTCCTTGCTGCCATCTTCGCCATGGGCAAGTACACCGGTTATAAGCTGTCCGAGCTACACCGCTTTGCAGCGCTCGCTCGCGATGATTGAGTTCATTCGGCCAGCTGCCCTGAGTAACCGAGGCATCCTCGGCATGAACGCCCGCAATCTGGAATTTATCGGCCGCTACAACCGGCGCAGCCTCTATCCGCTGGTCGACAACAAGCTGAGTACCAAACATCTGGCACAGGACCACAATCTGAGCACGCCCGCCCTGCACCTGGCGATCTCGGAGCAGCATGAGGTTAATGGAGCTGTTGGCGTTCTGGGGACGTTGGATGGATTTGCGATCAAGCCGGCCAAAGGCAGCGGTGGGAAGGGCATCTGGGTTATCACCGGACGCGACGATACGAACTTCGTTAAGAGTTCCGGCGCGGTCATCACCGACAGCGACCTACGTCGCCATATGAGCAACATCCTCGCAGGTCTTTACTCCCTCGGCGGTGGCGTGGACAGCGTTATCATCGAAGATCTGATGCGCCTCGATCCGCGCTTCCAGGGTCTGTCTCACGAGGGCATACCTGACGTTCGCATCGTCGTGTTTCAGGGCTACCCGGTAATGGCCATGCTCCGCCTGGCCACGCATGCGTCAGACGGCAAAGCCAACCTGCATCAAGGCGCTATCGGTGTGGGGCTGAACATCGCGGACGGCACCTTTGCCGGAGCGGTGCAGTTCGGTCGCCCCATCCGGCAACACCCCGACACGGGCAGAGAGCTCAGCGCCATTCAGATCGACAGCTGGCCCGTGATCCTTGAGCTCGCGGCCCAGTGTTTTGATATGACAGGCCTGGGCTATCTCGGAACGGACATTGTCATCGATCGGGATCGCGGACCCATGCTCCTCGAGCTAAACGCTCGCCCGGGCCTGGCCATACAGATTGCCAACAACCGCGGGTTGATTCCGCGGCTGCGTCATATTGAGGGCATGAAGAACCGGCAATACCTACCGGCAGCGGACCGTGTGTATTACGCAATGGAAAAGCTCGCCTTTCTCTAGGGCGACCAGCTCTCAAAGTCTGCGGCTGTAGCGTAGGACGTCTGCGTTCCTTTACCCGTCACGCTGTGGGATGCGTAGCGAACCGCTGCACCCATGGCGGCTTCCACATCCGCGCCTTTGGCGATTTCGGAGGCAAAGCAGCCAATAAACGCATCACCCGCACCGGTCGTGTCTACAGCATTGACCGTGGGTGCTTCTACCATGGTCCTCTCATCGCCGCGCAGCCAAAGGGCGCCTTTGTCGCCCAGGGTCACGATGAGATTCTTGAGGCCTCGGGAGAGCATGGAGTTGGCGGCGGCGATGATCTCGCCTTCCGTGCTTACCGGCATACCCGTAAGGATTTCCAGTTCCGTTTCGTTGGGGACGAAGAAATCACAGCGGCAGGCCTGGTCGATGTCGAGCTCTGTGCTAGCGGGGGCTGGATTCAAGAGAACGGGGATGTTGTTGGCGTTTCCGAATTCGATGGCGGCGTAAACGGTCTCCAGCGGACTCTCGAGCTGAAGAATAATCATGCCGCACTGCTTCAGGCGGTCTGCGGCAGCTTCGATGTCCGCCGGCATGAGGTGCATATTGGCACCGGGAATAATCAGAATCCGGTTCTGAGAATTTGCATCAACCCAGATCGGCGCCACACCACTGGATACGCCGGGCACCTTGCTTACGAACTCTGTGCTCACACCGTATTGCGAAAAGTTGTTGAGCGTGTTGTCTGCAAAAGCATCATCGCCCACCCGTCCCATCATCAACACATCAGCGCCAAGCTGCGACGCGGCAACGGCCTGATTGGCGCCCTTTCCACCACATCCCATGGCGAATTCGTTGGCCACCAGCGTTTCCCCGCCCTGGGGAATGGTGTCGGTGTAGGCGATGAGATCGACCATGCAGGAGCCGATAACTGCGATTTCCATAGGAGCGATTCCATTCTTATTCGATGCGCGACAGTGTAGCCTACCTCACCCCGAGGAGCTTCCGGATTCGCCCATGACCCGTGAAAGTTATAGCGCCGCAGACCTTGCCGCGTTCATTGACCACACCCTGCTCAAGCCCGAAGCCCAGGCTGACGACATCAACCGAATTTGCGATGAGGCACTGGAGCATCAGTTCGCTGCGGTTTGTGTGAACAGTCGTTGGATCGGCCATGTTTCGTCGCGCTTGGGGGCAAGCGCAGTGAAACCCTGTTGCGTCGTGGGCTTTCCATTGGGCGCAAGCCTGCCCGCATCGGTCGCGGCGGAGGCTCGCGATGCCATCGCCGTCGGCGCGCAGGAAATCGACATGGTGCTGTCCGTCGGCGATGCCCTGGGCGGAGACTGGCACGCCGTTGAAGCAGGCATTGTGACGGTTAAGAACGCCTGTGGCGCGACGCCGCTTAAGGTGATTCTGGAAACCAGTCTTCTCAATCAAGATCAAAAGCGCCGTGCCTGCGAGGTTTGTCGTAAGGTAGGCGTCGCCTTCGTAAAGACATCCACGGGCTTCAGCACGGTCGGCGCGACCGCGGACGATGTACGACTTATGCGCGCAGTAGTTGGGCCCCAAATGGGTGTGAAAGCGTCGGGCGGCATTCGCGATCGGGCCACGGCGCTTGAGATGATCGAAGCAGGCGCCACGCGCCTTGGCTGCAGTGCGGGCGTTGCGATTGTTACCGGCGGCACGGGGACAGACAGCTACTAAGCCAGTCGCCGTTTCGGCCGTTCACTTGGGCTTGCTGCCACGCACGTGGCGAGGCCTCTAATGCTGTATCTGCTCTCTCGCTGCTCTCTCGCTGCTTTCCGCTACTTTCCGCTACGTTCTAGCTACTTTCTCGCTTCTCTCAGCCTGAGCTGCGCGACCTCGCAGCCGATTTGGGGGCGCCGCCAGATCGACGCCCCGCGAGCAGACTCAACGTGAAGCGACGATCAACCCTAAGCCCACGATGAAGAGCGCGAACATCGCGGCAATCATGCCTGAGGTTCCCGCCGGCGCGTCCTTGAACTCGCGCCAAATGAATACACCCCAAAATGCTGCCACCATGGTCGCGCCCTGCCCGAGGCCGTAGGAGATCGCGGGGCCGGCCGCGCCAGACGCAATGAAGCTGAAGGAAAAGCCGACGGACCAGATAATGCCGCCGAGGATTCCCACGAGATGCAGCCTCGGTGTGCCCTTGCTGAAGTACTCGCCCATGGGCGCAACCTCGCCGGAAAGGGGTTTGTACTGCAGGGGGATGAGCCAGATGATGTTGGAGACCAACAGGCCAATGGCGAAGAAGACGCCGGCGCTATAGGGCGTCATCAAACCCGCCTCCGGATTAGCGAAATCGAAGGAAATCGAGGCGGCCACAAAACGGTAGAAAAAGCCCATGGCGATACCCGCAACGATGGAGATCGCCAACCCCTTGCCGACAGACTGGTCTCCGTCCTGAGGTAAGCGGGAGTAGATCAACGCACAAACGATCACTGCAGCGGTAACAAGACCGACCCCGGAGAACAGCAGCGTCGCATCACCCAGGGGCTCAGCCATGTAATTGGTGACCACGCCAATCACCAGCGCGAGGCCGATGGCCACGGGGAACGCCACCGCCATACCCGCGATATCGATCGCTACCACCAGCAGGATGTTCGCCAGATTAAAGACCACCCCGCCTATGATTGCCGACTGGATTGCAGAACCGTCTGCCTGCGACAGATCCGCCATAAAGGCCCGTCCCTCTTCTCCGGAACTGCCAATGGTGAAGGCGAAGATGAGAGTGAGGAGCAGCACACCAATAGAGTAGTCCCAATAGAAAAGCTGGAACTGCCATTCATTACTCGCAAGTTTCTGCGTATTTGCCCAGGACCCCCAGCACAACATGGTGACGACGCACATGGCGACGGCGACGGTGTATGACTCAACAATGAGCATGACGTTTTCTCGTTCTTATGATGGTGAAGTCCGCATGATCGGGTGCGGGCTCTCAACTTTCAAGAGATTGCTGACTTGATCAGCGGGGGCTACCAGGCGGAGCCCACTTGAATATACAACACCGTGTCCTCTGGCCCTTTGGCGAGATCGAGGCCGGCGTGAAGACCATAGGAGCGGGCAATCTTGTAACGAAAGCCCATGCCGCGATTCACCGCCGAGCCCACATCTCCAAAAGACTCCCGCTGCGTCCACGCTCGTCCTGCCCCCAAAAAGCCAAGCACAGACCACCTTGGAGTGAACTGCCAGGTCAGCTCACCCTCAGCGAGGGCCGTGCGATCGCCCTGATAGCGGGCGGCAGGCAGCCCCCTCAAGTCGAGTCCTGGCTTGGCGAAGGGGGGTAAGGTGTCATCGGATTCGACGGTTTCGGCGGCGAAGCGGAGACCAAGACGCCATTGCGAGCTGAGCTCCAGATACTGCAGCGCCTCGAGGCGGTAATTGTCGTAGTCGATATCACTGCCAATGGCATCCCTGTTGAAGACGGCTCGAAACTGGATATTCGTCCCGTTCATTGGCGTGAATACACTGTCACGTGTGTCGAGCTCGAGATCAAAACCCAAGCCAGAAAGCACGGTATCAGCGGTCAGTAGATCTTCGATGGGCTCGACGAGCTCGGGTGGCACCTCATCAGGCAAGCGATCGAGAAAGGCGCCAGGGCTCAGCTCCGTCGAGATATATCGCTGGTGCGGTCCAGCGAATATGGGAAGCGTTCCAAGCCGCCACTTGTAGCTGTTGATAACGCCGAGGCCCTTTGTTTGCAAGGAGAAAGGCTTGTCCAGATTGATATCGCCCAGCGAGTAGTAGTCGAGGGTGAAATCGCCATAGCCTGCAAAGCCCTGGTAGCGCTGCCGTCCCTGATTGTAGAAACCGAAGTGCCCCGCACCTGCGAACCAACTCCCATTGCCGGTGTAGCCAGCCGCAAGCACGCTCACACTGGGCGGTAGAAGAAAGCGTGCGGCATTCTCAGACTCTTGCATCATCTGCTTGCGACGCTTCGCTTCCTCTTCGCTTTCATGGAAGAAGAGGCCTGCTACGCCCAGACCCTGATCAACAGCGGGCTCAGAAATGATGATAGGGACGGGCAAGGCTCCAAAGGCATTCTCGGAGAGATATCCAGACATATCGAAGGCGCCATCGAGCGGGTCCGTCAGCAACCCCGAGCCTTGAGCGAACACCTTTAGAGACGAAAAGCTCAGGGCAATGAGTACGGCGACGGTTTTGCGGAAGGATTTGAAAATGGGAGCCTCAGCGGTTGAACTTGGCGCATAGCTCGTAGCGTACACTAGGCGAGAAAGCCTTTGAGAGGCACCGCAGATGAAAACCCACAGACGCCGCTCACCGCTGCTTTTATTGACGACGTTGCTCCTGACGTCGGCTAGCACCCGGATCTGGGCTCAGACTGACACAGCGCTGGCAAAGCAACTCGCCAACCCCATCGCCAACCTCATCAGCGTTCCCCTGCAATTTAACTACGATGAAGGGTACGGCGCGCTCGACGGTGATCGCTCGTTTCTAAACGTCCAGCCGGTCATCCCCTTCGAACTCAACGAAGACTGGATAGTCATCTCAAGAACCATTCTGCCGCTCATCAGCCAGTCGGATGCTGCTCCCGGCGGCGGCTCCCAAAATGGACTGGGAGACGCGCTGCAGAGCTTCTTCTTCTCCCCGAAGGCGAGTGGCGGTACAACCTGGGGCGTAGGACCCGCGCTGCAATTACCCACTGCAACCGACGACGCTTTCGCGTCGGACCAATGGGCCGCCGGATCCACGGCCGTGGTCTTAAAACAGATCGGTCCCTGGACCGTCGGTGCGCTCGCTAACCACCTGTGGGGATTCGGCGAAGAGGATGACCGAGAGGCGATCAACAGCAGTTTCTTTCAGCCTTTCGTCACCTACGTGACGCCCAAGGCAACCACGTACTACCTGAATCTCGAATCCGGTTACGACTGGGAACGGGATGAAGCGATTATTCCCGTAAATTTCGGTGTTAACCAGCTCTTCAAAACGAAGGGTGGCCAGCGCTATCAGGTCGGCGGCGGTTTGCGTTACTGGCTGGAAGATCGCGACGCAGGCCCCTCGGGCTGGGGACTTCGCGTCAATTTTGTGCTGCTATTCCCAACCTGAAGGGAGTAAGCGCTCGATATCACCCTTAAGCGCGGCGAGCTCCGACTCGGCATAGACTGGCCCCTCAGGCAGATTCCCCCATACGGGAGCAGGCCAGCATGGATCATCCGGGCGACGCCCCACCACATGTAAATGAAGCTGTGGCACCACCAGGCCCAATGCGCCCACATTGACCCTTGGATAGCCAAGCTCTGCTTTGAGATGACCGTGGAGCACTCTCGCGACGCGCAAGAGTTGCAGCGACTCGCCGACCTCCAGATCCAGTAGATCGACAGCAGACGTCTTCGGCACCAGCAGAAACCAGTGAAGACTCGCATTCCCATGGAGAAGTAACACTCCGGGCTTCCACGCCGCCAGCAGGTGACAGTCCTTCTCAAGCTGAGGGTGCAAAGACCAATCTTCGATTGTCACGAATAACCGCCGCACTGAGGAGGAGATTCCATTCTCCGGCGCAAAGGCCAATGGGTCAAAGGCCGCCGGGTCCTGTGCGAGCGTGCCCGAGATCACACTTCGTCCCGTCCGCGACAGCAAAAGGTGACGCGGTTCTCGCTTGCCATCGCATCGCGCTGAAAGAGGCCCTGGCCTGTGCCTTACTGGAGACAGGAAAGAGCGCCACAGGCGGAGCGCATCGGGAGATAACGATGAATATTCCCTCAATACTCAGAGATAAGCCCCTCACCGCGGACATCGTGGCGCACATGAATTCCATCGCGCGCCCGCCCCGTCTGCCTACGGGCGATAACGCTCACGCACAGCAGGCCCCTCAAGCAAGTACGAAAACGCCGCGCCGCCGCTAGCGACGGCGCGTGTCGGGTATCGAAGCCCCCGGTTGTGGACGCACGTCACCCGGTCAGGCCTGCGAATTCATTGTAAGGCCCAGATAAACGTCGGTTCGAAGCGCCGACTCCTCAACCTCTTCGGGATCATCCAGGTAATGGAAAAGCAGCGGCTGATCCGCCACCTGAGCCTCACCGAGGCCAAATGCCGTGGCATACAAGCGATCCACCGCGTTCTCCAAACCCGCATAGGCACCATCGTGACGCGTCGTGAGATAAATCCCTCCTCGCACGCGCTCGGTAACGACAGCGGGATCAGCGATCACACTCTCCTCCCCAAGCTTGAGGGCACAATCGAAGAGTAGTGATGGCTCTCCGATGTCTCCCTGGGGCATGCCGAGAATGGCGCTGACCTTCATGGGGTCGTCCACTGCGCCAAAGAGCTGGTGGTAATTGGCATTGAGCTCCGGATAGCTATCCACCGCCTTAATGGCGATGACTTCAAAGGGATCCAGCGCCGAAAGCTCTACCAGAAGCTTCGCACTCGAGGCTATGGCATCTGCCGTGCCAAGCAGTGGCTCAATTTTTTGGGCCAGTCGCTCGGGATCAGTTCGCAGCTCAGACGGCGACGAATCAAGAACGCGCCGCAGGGCCTTCGCGAACGCCTGGCTCGATCCATAACCCGCGTCAAAAGCCGCCTCGGTCACCGATACCTCCGGGTCTGAAAGCTGTGTCGCACCCCGGGCTAATCGCATCCGCGTGATCGTATCGGCCACCGTTTCACCGGTGAGGAGACGATAAATCCTGTGAAAATGAAACTTCGACAGGCCCGCGGCGCTGGCGATTGCATCCAGTGTTGGCGAGTTATCTGCCCGAAGCTCTGTGCCAATGAAGACCACGGCTTTTTCGATACAGTGAATGTAAAAGTCTGTTTCCGTCATAGCGATTCCTCCTGAGTTGAAGCCAGTCTAGGCAGCGACCAGGAACAGCGCGTGTCCAGGATTGCTATTTTGCGCAAATAATTTTTAGCGCGACTTTGGGGCCAGAAGGGCCCTTCTAAACTGCGCTCCGCTGACGAAACTCGGACGGCGTCTGATCGCAGCGGGCTTTAAAGGCACGGTTAAACGGCCCAAGGGAGTTGAAACCGCAGTCCATTGCTATAGAGAGAATGGAGTTGCTCGCATGGGACGGATCCCGCAGCAGTGACTTTGCATGCTCGATGCGAAAACTGTTTACGAGCTGGTTAAAGTTCTTGTAACCCAGGGCGCCGGTAATGGCGCGTGTTACCCGATACTCAGGGACCCCTAGCCTGAGTGCCAAGTCCTCCACCTTGAGAAGGGGCTCTGTGTAGAGTCCATCCAGGTTCATGAGCTTAACCAAATCCCCGGCAATGGCGGTCTCTACATCATCGGCAAGGGGTTTTTCGACGACGACAGCAGCTTCAGCCATGGGATGCCGACTTCGAAACCACAAGGCCGCCGCAGCACCAAACACACCGAGAGTCGCACAATTGACTCTGACAAAATCCGCGTAGGGGGGCCCGCTGGCAGAAGCGCCGGACACCCAGAGCACCCCCGCCCCCATGAGCGCCGCGTAGCCAGCCGCGTAGTAAAGACGGAAGCGCTGCTCACTGGCCTTAAAAGTGCTGAAGCCCGAGCTCAAAGGTTCGACGAGCCCCAACAGTAACGCAGATGAACTCGCGAGCATGTTGATGTTAAGAGCCACCCTCCGGGCATTGTCCGTCACTGTGCCAGCGGCCCCGAAGGCATCCATCAGATCAATAGAGCAAGGGCTCGCAAAGATCAGGCCCACCACGATCCAGCACCAGCTTGGAATGGACTGATCCTGGATAGAAAACAGAGCACGGGCATAAAGCCAAGAAAATCCGCAACCGGCCCCAGAGCAAACGATGAGTATGTCTCTCAACGTCGAGGGCTTCAGAAGCACCTGCGTAACGGTAAAGAGGCCCATGGAAAGTAATAGAAGCACGTAGACAAACAAGGTCTCGCTCGCGACACGGGCCCGCCTGGCGTCCACAAAAGCGCGTGCGGAAAGGGTCGCTCCCAAAAGTAGTGAAGCGAAAACGAAAATAGTCGAGAACATAAGACCTCCAATACTCCAGCTTAAACCCAAGGACGTTGACAGCGTTGGCCAATCACGCAGCTCGCCGCACATTTCTCTCTATTGATCGCCCATCGATCGCCGATTTTCAAATCGGCGAGCCAAGAGCCCGCAAAAACGCGAATTTCAGAGCCGATCAAAGCCACCGCGATGTTTACCCATGCAGACAACCCATCCCATTGGCCCAGCAAAACAGGCGAGCGCGTTATCGCTCTCAGTGAAGTCATGGTTTGCCATAGCGGCGACCGGACAGCTCGCTTTTATCTACTTCATTCTTCACTACTACGGTACACGCACTGCCGTAGGTGACTACGCCGCCTGGGACGATAAACCGCTGATCGAGGGCTACGTTGCCGGCGACGTTGTCGGCAATCTCATGTTCATCACGCATGTATTGCTGGCGGCGGTGATCACCCTCGCCGGCCTACACCAGTTGATACCCACCTTCCGAAAACGGTGGCCCATTTCGCACCGAGTCGTTGGGCGGGTATTTATCCTTGTGGCCTGCTTCATGGCCCTCAATGGTTTGTGGCTGGTATGGGGCCGCGGGACTTTTCTTTCCCTTGTATCGGCCGTGGCCACATCCATCAACGCCGTTTTGATTCTGGTCTTTGTTGTCGCCGCGGGCTTCTTTGCGATGCAGCGCCGCATCAGTGATCACCGGCGGTGGGCATTACGCGCTTTCCTCGCCGTAAACGGTGTGTGGTTCTTCCGTATCGGAATTATGAGCTGGGTTATCGTGAATGGTGGGCCTGTGGGTATGAATGAAACACTATCCGGGCCGGCTGATATCGCCATTAGTTTTGGTAGTTACCTAATACCCCTAGCGCTGCTGGAAGTGTACTTCCTGGCGCAGGCGGGTATGGCGGGGCTAAGACACATCTCACCGGGAAGCCTCGTGGTTGGAAGTCTTATCACCGGGCTCGGTGTCTTTGGGACCATCGCATTTATGTGGGGGCCGTACCTGTAACCGGAACGTCGATACGCCAAAATCCTTCGCGACAACGAAAACGTGATTACCGCTGCGCACTGGAGTCGGCCAGACTCCAGAACGACGAGAGAGCTTTTCAGGTACGGGCACTACTCACGTGACCTCTCGAGATACACTGATCTCAAGCGTCACTGTTCAAAGCCGCCGCTATGCCAAAAGCACACGTCCGGCGGAATCTCATTGCCGGCCTTCTTACGATCACAGTGGTCTTGCCGCTGTTGACCAGCTGCTCGTTGCCACCGTCCAGGACGGTCATCGATGCAGCCATCAGCGGAGATGCGGAAGCCGTCGCGAGAGCGATTCTGGAGGAAGTGGTCACCGAGAACGTACCCGTCGATATCCGCAGCCTTCCTGAGTTTGTGGAAGGGCTAGAAGCACTTCTCAGGCAGATCTGGCCCGAGAAGGAGCCAGAGGTTGCTTCCCAGCGCCGCTATGTGAAGTACAGCAACGCCTACGAAGCAAGGGCCATTGTGGACTTTGACGAAGGCTGGCTGCAGGTGGAAACCATTGCCAGCGAGGATGCCATCACAAAGCTGCGCGTCGCCATTGCCGATACGCTGCTGACGACGAAGGACATGCGCGCTGAGGATATTTTTTCCGACGCCAGTCCACCGACGGACGGCGAGCCCTTTCTCTATCGCCAGATCGTCGATGCGGACGGTGAGCCCATCCGATGGCGTTGGCGCGCAGAGCGTTTTGCGGATCACCTCATCGCGACGGTGCTGAAAGAGCAGCGCGTAAGCACCAACTCTGGGCGCCGGGTGCTGCGCAGCGTGCGGATATCGCTGGTGAAGGGCCATCAACACCTTCGCCAGCTTGAGTACGCTGAGCTAGTGCTCGCGAGCTCAGCGCGCTATGGAGTACGCCCGTCTCTCATCTACGCGGTGATCGAGGTCGAAAGTGCTTTTAATCCTTACGCTGTCAGCGCTGCCAACGCCTATGGATTGATGCAGATCGTACCCTCGACGGCTGGTCGAGACGTTTACGAACGGATCAAAAAACGCAGCGGGCAACCCACGCGCGAGCAGCTATTCCAACCGGAACTCAATATCGACATCGGATCGGCCTACCTCCACCTCGTGGACGACACCTACCTCAATGGCATCACCAACCCCTCAAGTCGGAGCTTTGCGACGGTAGCGGCCTACAACGGCGGGTTCTCAAGCGTACTGCGAACTTTCGACAGTACTCCTCGGAGCGCTGTCGCCCGCATCAACGGGATGAACCCAACGGAGGTTTACCGAACGCTTGTAGACCGGCACCCGTTTGCAGAGACACGCCGTTACCTTGAGAAAGTGACCGCGGCTGAACAGGGCTATCGCTGAGCAGTAGCCTCAGCTACTTCGCGCAAAGGGACAGACGCGCCGTTCTCTGCATAAGAGTGATGTAGCGTGGCTGGCTCCAGCCACCGTGTTCCCGCAGCTGCGCCCACTGCTCAATCGATAGGAGGCTAGCAAGAAGATCTGTCGCCTCTCTGGCCGTCAGGTCCTTGCTTAGGGCGCCGTCTTTTCTGAGGGCCGCCACTGCGGCCTCGCAACCATGCCGTACGGCATCCATCCGATCCTTCCAGGCCACCCGAGCAGCCTCATCGGTCTCCTGCATGGCGACCAAAGCTCGTGCCACACCGTAGACTTCTGGGATGTAGTTTCCCCAAGCCTCGATGTAGGCATCCAGACGCTCTAGGCCCGATGCGGCGCTGCGGCTGGCTTCCAGTCGAGCATCAACGTCCTTCACTTCATCGAGATAGCGCGTCGTTGCAATCAGTAGCTCGGCCCGCGACGGGAAGTGTAGGTAGACCGCCTGCCGGCTGATCCCAGTGCTCCTGGCAATATCGCTCATGCGAACAGCGCTGGGTCCGCCGCTCTCCAGAAGCTTCCAGGTGGTCTCGAGAATTTTTTTGCGTGTTTCTGAATTTTCACTTGACATGGTGTAAATCTACCACTAGTTTACATCATGTCAACTTTACACCATGTCAACCAAATTCATCTTCGGAGGAACAAGTAATGAAAGTTATCGTTTTTGGAGCAACGGGAAGTGTCGGCCGCCTGGCTGTAGAGCAACTGCTGACAGAGGGTCACGAAGTCACCGCCTTCGCACGTCACATCGACGCACTCGGCATCGAGCATGAGCAACTACGCCTGTTCAAAGGCAATGCCATGCGACTCGATTGCGTTATGGAGGCCATGGAAGGGCACGACGCTGCGGTCATCGCCCTGGGCGCCGGTGCTTCGCGAAAAAGCCTGGTCCGCTCCGTAGGAACCCGGAACGTGATCGAGGCCATGCAGCAGCTGGGTATCCGACGTCTGATCTGCCAGACCACTCTTGGTGCCGGCGAAAGCTGGGCAAACCTCAACTTCTTCTGGAAGCGCATCATGTTTGGTTTGCTGCTGCGTCCGGTCTTCAAGGATCACGAGGTTCAGGAGCAGCTGGTTCGGGATAGCGGCCTCGACTGGACCATTGTTCGCCCAAGCGCTCTCACCGACGATCCGGCTGACGGCGAATTCAAGGTGGACCTACCGACCCAGGAGCGCAACCTCACGCTGAAAATCTCCCGCGCTGACGTCGCTGCATTCCTGGCTCGTTGCGTCGGAGAACCCGTCTTTGTGCGTCGCGCTGTCGGCATCAGCCACTAGGGAGGGACGCAAAATGACAATCGATCCCCT
Organism: Pseudomonadota bacterium; assembly: GCA_038750875.1. Taxonomy (GTDB): domain Bacteria; phylum Pseudomonadota; class Gammaproteobacteria; order Pseudomonadales; family Halieaceae; genus Congregibacter. Next base: position 95,335 of record JBCDGU010000008.1, read on the forward strand.
GACTGCATGCCTCTGTGCGCTGGCTCTCGTCAGCGCGCTGGTGGGCGGCGTTTTTCAGTCGTTCTCAGACTTCGTGATGCGGGGACTGGGGGGTGCAGAGGGAGATGCGGGCATGCTGGCGATGCAGCAGATCAATGTGACGGTAATGCGCTCGCTGTTCCTCACCAGCTTCTTTCTGCTCGTACCGGGACTGGCTGCAGCAGTGTGGGCAGCTTCAAACCAAAGCAGCGCTCTCTTTCACTGGGTGCTGGGAGCCGCCATCGTTTACTTCGTTGGTGTCGTGCTGGTGACCGTTCTCGGCAATGTACCCATGAATAATCGGCTGGATCAGTTGATCAGCGAAGGTGAGCGCGAGGACACGGCCGAGTATTGGCAGCTTTATCTGGTTCGCTGGACGCGGTGGAATCACTTGCGAACCCTCGCCAGCGCTGCAACGGCGTTTCTGCTACTCGCCGCTGTGCTGATGCAAAGGTAACATCACCGAAGGAGCAGGAAGGTGACGAGGTCCGCTTACGCTGCGTAGCTCTCGGGAGCGTTGCTTCGCTTTAACCGCCGAGTTGGTGCCCCCTGAGATAAAGTTAGAACAGACGGCAGCAGCTAGCCATCAATGTTCAACTGGAATCGGCATTCGTTCGCACGACTATCCCCTTGTTGGGCTAGCAGCATCAGGCCGTGCCGCGATGCGCCAACAACGGCTCTGGTACTGGGGGGCCATCTTTCTCGAATCCACACGAATCCTTACCCACGCACGGATAAAACGCCGATAGTCGATTGATCGCTGATAAATTCTGCGGGATGTGCACTGTGTTAATGCAGGAGGATGTTCTTTGAACCTACGAGGTAGAAAAACTAAGTGGGTCTAAGACTCTTACGCATCTATTTGCGTACTTTTAGCGCAGGGCTTTACTCACGATGTCTGCCTGCCTACTCACGCCCACTTTTTCGCGAACCCGTTGTAAGTGGGTTCTGGCGGTATTCGGACTAATGAAATGGGCTTCTGCGTGTTGCGCAAGACTCAGCCCGGCACAAAGTGATTCCACGACCTTCTGCTCCGCTGAAGTCAGCTCATGCCTCTCACAGAAGCGTCTGATTTTTATGAAGTTTAACGACTCCTCAGAAGCAATCCGGTACACCAGATCTTCACGCATCTCATTCCCAAAGTGAGACAGAATCTGATGCACGCGATCCCGTTGCTCGGGATCTTCAGCACGATCGACGCCCATGACTCCGCTGGCAGCGACGAGCTCCGTCAGCTCGTCGAGGGAATGATCGCTCGATGCGCCATTCTTATCCTCGCGCGGGGGTTCTGAAGAGGGTCCTTTGCGGCCCTTGCTCATGGGAATCCGCCATTGTTCAACCGAGAGTGTCCACCTAGTATATCGGCGACGAAAGGCTCGGATAGCGCTTTATGAGCGATGGCTTCGCGGCAGTACTTGAGCTGTCACCAGGGCAGCGGTTACTGAACCTCCATGACGCGGGATTGGCCACACGCATCGCTGACGAACGCCAGCGTTGGCGACGCGCCTGGGATTTTTTTACCGCGCGTGTCGAAAACCGAATTATTGAGCGAGTCCTCCTGAAACGGATTGGCAAGGCCTTTAATTATCTCGACGACGAGGAGACGCTGCGCCAAATCCTCAACGAGCTACGGCGAGACTACGGCACGGGAGCCTCATCGACCCTCAACATGGCGCCCACACCGGCGCCGCAGCTGGTACCTGTGGACGGTGCGCCGTCCACCGCTGCCTGGCTCTGTGAAAAACCCTCCCACGATCGGCTTCTGATTTACACCGCCGGTGGCGGATTCATGTTGCCTCCCGCTGCCGCTCAGGTCACCTGCGCTCAACGCCTTGGTGAACTCTGTGACGTCGACGGATTGATGAACTACCACGCCATGGCACCAGAAGCGCCGTTCCCCGCCGCCATCGATGACACCGTCGGGCTTTGTTTGTGGGCGTTCGAGCGTTACGGGGCCGGCAATGTGGTTCTTGCTGCAGATACGGCGGGGGCGAGCGTCACCCTCGGCGCGCTTCTGAAGCTTAGAGACGCTGGACGATCCTTACCTGCTGCTGTGCAACTCTTCTCTCCCTGGAATGACCTCAGTCTGTCGGGATGGAGCTACATCACCAAAAGCGCTACCGCCGACAGCCCCTTTCGCATGGAGACCGCTGCCTTCTGCGCCAGGGCCTATCTGGGCGCAGTCGCGAATACGGAACCTTTGGCTTCAGCAATTTTTGCGGATCTAACGGGGCTGCCTCCACTGGCAATCCACACCAGTCGCTACGACATGCACTTCGATGACGCGATCAAAATGATCGAAGGCATCCATCAGAACGACGGTCACGCAGAAATTCGCTATTGGGATAGTCCCCGACACCATCTAGAACGTTTTGATACGGCGGAAGCCAATAAGTCCCTGACCATGGCGGCGGGTTTCTTGCGGCGTCGACCGGGTGTGCGCGGCGTCGGCTAACTTTCGGACCGAGGTGGAGATAGTGCCTAGATCACTTCCGCCAGATCGCCCTTCTTTTCCAACCACTCTTTGCGATCGCCGGCGCGCTTCTTGGCAAGCAACATATCGAGCATGCGCGATGTGCCATCGCCTGGGTCCAAGCGCAGCTGCACTAGGCGGCGGGTGTCGGGGCTCATGGTGGTTTCGCGCAGCTGCAAGGGGTTCATCTCGCCGAGGCCCTTGAAACGCTGCACATTCACCTTGCCGCGCTTCTTCTCGGCTTCGATACGATCCAGCACGCCCTGTTTCTCGGCCTCATCCAGGGCGTAGAAGACTTCCTTGCCGATATCGATGCGATACAGCGGGGGCATGGCTACGTAGACATGTCCAGCAGCGACCAGGGGACGGAAGTGGCGCACAAACAGCGCGCAGATGAGCGTCGCGATGTGCAGGCCGTCCGAATCCGCGTCGGCGAGAATACAAACCTTGCCGTAGCGCAGTCCCGAAAGATCATCGGAACCGGGGTCAATCCCCAGTGCCACAGAAATATTGTGCACCTCGGCTGAGGCAAGAATTTCCTGGGAATCCACTTCCCAGGTATTCAGAATCTTTCCGCGCAGAGGGAGGATGGCTTGAAACTCCCGGTCCCGCGCCTGCTTGGCGCTGCCCCCGGCGGAGTCGCCCTCCACGAGGAAGAGCTCACCGCGCTCAGGATCTTCACCGGAGCAATCCGCTAACTTGCCCGGAAGAGCAGGGCCGGCGCTGACTTTCTTGCGCACCACCTTCTTGGCACTGCGCAAACGGCGCTGGGCGTTGCCGATACACAGTTCGGCCAATGCCTCAGCGTCTGCCGTGTGCTGATTCAGCCATAGACTGAAAGCATCCTTAGCGACACCGGCCACAAAGGCCGCCGCTTCCCGCGAGCTGAGGCGCTCCTTGGTTTGGCCCGAGAACTGCGGATCCTCGAGCTTTGAAGACAGCACGTAGCTGCAGCGCTCCCAGATATCATCAGGCGTGAGCTTCACCCCGCGCGGTAGCAGGGAGCGAATCTCACAGAAGTCCCGCATGGCGTCTAGCAAGCCGGTGCGAAGACCATTCACGTGGGTACCGCCCTGAGCCGTGGGAATGAGGTTGACGTAAGACTCGGTGACTAGCTCGCCACCTTCCGGAAGCCACTGTACGGCCCAATCTGCCGCCTCACTGCTGCCACTGAAGTTACCGGTGAAAGGCTCCTCAGGAACCGTCGCATAGCCCTCGGTAGCAGACACGAGGTAGTCCGTCAGACCATCCTCGTAGTACCACTCTTCCTTCTCCTTCTTCTTTTCATCGAAGAAGGTAACGCGCAGGCCAGGGCACAGCACCGCCTTGGCGCGAAGCACATGCATCAGGCGCGGCACGGAGAAGTTAATGGAGTCGAAATACTGTGGATCCGGCACAAAGTGCACGCGAGTACCGGTATTGCGCTTGCCTACCGTATCGATCACGGCCAGCTCACTGGCTTTCTCACCACCGGCAAAGCGCATTTCATGCACCTGGCCATCGCGACGAATCGTGACGGTCAGGTCTTTGGACAGGGCATTCACCACGGAAACACCCACGCCGTGGAGACCGCCGCTGAACTGATAGTTCTTGCTGGAGAACTTGCCGCCCGCATGGAGGGTGGAAAGAATCACTTCCACGCCGGGCTTCTTCTGCTCCGGGTGCATATCGACGGGCATGCCGCGACCATCGTCGATCACAGACAGGGAGCCATCAGCGTGAAGTACGACGTCAATCTGCCTGGCAAAACCGGCGAGCGCCTCATCGACGCTGTTGTCGATGACTTCCTGAGCTAGGTGGTTGGGGCGGGTGGTGTCGGTGTACATGCCCGGACGCTTGCGCACGGGTTCGAGGCCGGTGAGGACCTCAATGGATTCGGAGGAGTAATCGCTCACAGAGGTTCAGATGCTGCCTGAAAATGGGATCGCGGCATTGTACACGGTCTGCGGCCGACACCGCTGGGCAAGCGTGAGGTTGAGGGGGTTCCCGCTTTCGGGAAGGCTCAGAGGTAACCGCCCGCCTCGCGATCAACGTGGAAAGTCTGGGACTCCGCGCGGGAGACGCCGGTCTGTATCGATCCGTCGTCGTGGAGCTCTAACCAGCGATACCCCGGCGAGCGAGTATCGACGGCGAAATCCTCCTGGCCCGGCAGGAACTGCACGCAGGTCGATGGCGTGCACAACATGCGCATGGACCCGCGGCGCTCGTCCAGCTCCTGATGAACATGACCCCATAGGACGGCGCGAACGCGAGGCTCCTTATCGATGACCCCCAGGAACTCAGCGGCATCCGCCACCATCTGTTCGTCCAGCCATTCGCAGCCTACGGGAATAGGCTGGTGATGCAGGCAAATAAGGACGTGTAAGTCCTGCGCAGTCTCGTCGCCCAGGCAGGCTTTGAGATGCGCAAGCTCAGCTTCACCGAGGTTACCGCCGACTTTGCCGGGAATCTGAGAGTCCAGCATGATGATCTGCCACTGACCCACGCGGACTTCGCCGGGCAGTCGGTGGTCGCCACCCACATCGATCATCACTTCGCGCTGGTCGTGATTCCCGGGAATCCAGTAGTGCTCTGCCGTGACTTGATCGAAGTAAGCAATGAGCCGTCGATAGGCGTCGCCCGACCCGGAATCGGCGAGATCGCCCGTCCCAAGCACAAGGTCAGGATCGGGCCGTTCAGCCTTTACGAGGTCCAGCACCGCTTGTAGAGAATAGTCTGTATCGAGACCCAGCAACTCACCGCCGGGTGCACCCTTCAAATGGGTATCTGTTAACTGGACGATGCGAACGCTTGGCCCGCGCGCTGTCAGCGAAACAATCTTGTTCCCCGGCTCGCCCATCTTGTGCAGCGCGCCGTCAGGCGTGCGTAGTTCCTGGTTTGAGGAGGTCGAAATCAACCTCACCGTGGCTCAGGCAGTGCGAAAGCCAGTCGGCAAGAAAGCTGTTTTGCTGCTGTTTTTCATCCTGCTGATGCATGGATGGATTTGGGTATTCGTAGCGACCTTCCGTTTTACCGCCGCTCTGGAAGCGAACCACTTCCATCATTCCTGCGTCGTGATAAGCGCGCACTTCTATGCGCATGCCGCTTAGGAATGGTGTCGCTACCGCTTCTGCGCTCGAAGCACTACCGAAGCTCTGGATACCAAACAGCGTCGTGTAACGGCTGCGCTCCAGCACATCGATGCTGACGTTGAAGCCGCCTACGGCGAATCGTGTGCCGTTGCGCGCTTCGTAATCGGGGAAGAGGCGAAGAAGACGGGCGTAATTGGCTTCGCACAGCGCGTGCAGCGCCTGAAGGTCTACTTTGTACGTACTTTTACCCACGTCCACCCACGTCAACGCCTTAAGAGTTTGCCAGAGGCTGCTCGCCCGTCTCGTCAGTCCGTCTTCGCAACCAAAACAAACACCAGTTTATTTTGATCGCCTTAATGTCAGCTCACAATCTGCCTATAGAGCGATCTAGGCTCTTTAGCCGGCTCACCACAGCCTCGCCACAGCCTCGCCACAGCCTCACCGCAGACCAAGCCAAGGCAAAGGCGGGCATCACCGTAAGCGTCGATAAGCTCCATCAACACCTAAGGCACGCCGGGGGTTGGATCAGAGGGGAACCAAACACACCGATTCCCCCACTAATTGAACTAATGAGCATGTCTAACAACACACCGCTAAACCAATGTAGGGCCCGCATGCGTAAATTGACGCATTGATGGGCACTACCCCCGAATCAGAGGCCGCAATTCGACTAGCTGCACCCTTCCTGCGATCAACTGCAGGCGTTCTGGTGGAGCTCAGGCGAGTGTAACACCTATGATTGGGGCCGAGTGTGACGCAGCTTTCGTCACTTTTCAGCACTGCGATGCAGTCGGCATAACTGTTAGAATTTGCGACGCTTTTTAACCCGCTCCAAGGATTTTTTATGCAATTTTCCAGAAAGGTTCTCGCAGCCTCCCTGGCGGTCGCTCTCTCCGCCGGCGTTCAGGCAGAGTCCTTGCGCGACATCTACGAACTGGCGCTGGAAAACGATGCCACGCTCAAATCCCAGCAGGCCCAGTACCTAGCTGGACTAGAAGATGAAAAAGCGGCCCGTTCACAGCTACTCCCGCAGGTAAGCGCCCGCTACAGCTTTGAGAACTCAGACACGGAAACAAACAGCCCGGGCATTATCGGGTTCGACCCGAACGGCAACCCGATTATCGGTAATACGTTTGACAACACCGATACGGACACCGAGGGCTACACGGTCTCCCTACAGCAGGCCATCTTTGATCTTCCCGCCTGGTTCTCCTTCCAGTCGGGGAAAGAGGTTTCCAAGCAGGTAGAGGCGACCTTCGCAGCGAATCAACAGAACCTCATCGTGCGCGTTGTGGAGTCTTACCTTGCGGTACTGCGTTCGCAGGACAACCTGCGCGCCGCGGTGGCAAGAGAAGAAGCCTTCGGACGTCAGCTGGAGCAGAATCAGCAGCGCTTCGAAGTCGGCCTGATTGCCATCACCGACGTGTACGAGTCCCAGGCCGCCTATGATCTGGCGCAGGTCGATCGCATCGCCGAAGAAAATAACGTCGCCGTCGCCCTTGAAAACCTGACGGTGCTCACGGGTAAGCGCCACGACAACCTGGATCTGCTGGTCGAATCCTTTGACGCCATCATGCCGGAGCCGGCAGATCGTGGCGCCTGGGTCGAGTTTGCCCTCGCCAACAATTTTAATCTGAAGGCGTCCCAGTACGCCGAAGAAGCCGCGCGCAAAACCGCAAAGGCGCGCCGTCTGGCGCATGCACCGACCATCAGCGGCACAGCATCCTACTCAGACCTCGAAACCGATGGCACGCGCTTTCAGGATCCTGCAGGTATTTTCAACTTCCCGCCCGATCAAGAGCGCGAATCCACCGTCTGGGGTGTAGAGCTGAATATGCCGCTTTATACCGGTGGCGGCATTAGTTCCGAGCGTCGCCGGGCTGCGCAGCAGTTCAATGCGGCTCGAGAGGATCGCATCAACCTAACTCGCCAAACCGTGACCGACGCACGCTCTTTGCACATGACCGTTGTAAATGATGTCGCGCGGGTTGCGGCCCGTCGCCAGGCGATCGTCTCCTCCAAGAGCGCCCTGGATGCAACTCAGGCCGGTTACGAAGTTGGAACGCGGAATATCGTAGACGTGTTGAACGCGCAGAACACGCTGTTCTCGGCGGTTCGCGACTACGCGAACAGCCGCTACGACTACATCGTCAACACGCTGCGTTTGAAAGAGCAGGCGGGCCTTCTTAGCCCGGAAGATGTGATTATGCTCAACAGCTTCCTGGAACCGGCTCCCGCGCCCACGAGTTCCTCAATGGGGACCAAGTAAGCGTTGAACTGATTCAGAGAGCGCATCCAGCGCTCCTCGATTTGCCTCTACGATCGCCCTTGCAGCGTCGCCCCGGCGCTGCATCTCGGCGTCATTGTTAAACAACATCAACAGCGACTGGGCGAGGGCATTGCCGTCGGACAATGACTCAAGGGCACCGACTTCACTGAGCTTGTTCGCAATATCCCTAAAATTCGTCATGGAATCGCCACAGAGCTGAGGGATACCCCATACGGCGGCTTCCAGTGGGTTATGCCCGCCGTGATCGATAAAGCTGCCGCCAATCACAGCCACGTCTGCGGTCCCATAAAGGAGCAGCAGCTCCCCCAACGTATCGAGCATAAGAATGTCTGTGGACCCGTCGGGCAGATCGGCTCTGGAACGACGGAGCGTATTCCACCCCTCTCGCTCGCAGAGCGCCGCAACACGATCAAAGCGTTCGGGATGGCGAGGTGCCAGCAGCAGCAGAGCATCGCCGTAGCTTTCACGAAGCTTCCTGAATGCACCGAGCACAACTTCGTCTTCGCCCTCATGGGTGCTCGCGGCGATGACCGTGGGACGATCGCTGTTCTTCCAGCTCTGCCTGAGTGCGGTCGCCGCGCTGCGCTCAGTGTCATCCAGGGAAATATCAAACTTAATGCTTCCCGGCACGCTCAAGCGAGATGGATCCATACCCAGCTGAAGAAACCGGTCTGCATCGGTGCCGTTCTGCACAGCAACGCGGTCGAGGGCCGCAAACATATCTCTCGTCGTTCGCGCGAAGCGGGCGTATCCAGCGGCAGATCGTGCGGATAGTCGGGCGTTGGCCAGCATAATCCGCGCCCCCCGCATACGGGTGTAATGCAGCATGTTGGGCCACAGCTCTGTCTCCATGAGGATCAGCAGATCCGGGCGCACGCGGTCCAGAAAGTTCTTTACTGCGAAGGGCGTATCCCAAGGCGCGTAGACGTGAAACACCCGACCCTCGAACAGCTTTCTTACCTGCTCCGAGCCCGTTGGCGTGGTGGTGGTCATCACGACCTGGTCATTGGGATTGGCTGCCAGGATTCGTTCTACCAGGGGTCGCGCCGCAAGAGTTTCGCCCAAGGACACCGCATGCACCCAAATAGACTTGCCCGAACGGGGGGGCGGAGGGTCGAACTTGCCAAGGCGCTCCTTGAGGCGCGAGCGGTAGGCCGGTGCACGGCGGGACCGCCAGATCATCCGCACCACAATGAGAGGCAGTGCTACGAGCAGTACGGCGCTGTAGAAATAGCGCATTATCAGAACCACGCTCCCAAGACCTCTGAAGAATACCCACCGCATCTGCCCGTGACCAGCGCTTGCCAGTGAGCGGGCACATCGGTACCGTCTGCGCCCCAGTTCAAACCCGAGATCATGGTGACCCTCGAACTTCCCATCGATATCGACAGCGTCAAAGGCTTTCTCTCTCGCGAAGAAGGCGAGGCCCTGTATCGCCATGCGGCGACGCTAGGGTCTGGGCTTCCGGCAGTGGAGATTGGCAGCTACTGCGGAAAGTCATCGGTTTACCTGGGGCTGGGATGCCGTAAGGCGGGCTCTTCTCTGTTCGCGGTCGACCACCATCGGGGCTCCGAGGAACATCAGCCGGGTGAGTTCTTTCACGACCCCGAGCTAGTGGATAGTCGCGGCCGATTCAGCACGCTGGAAAGCTTCCGCGACACCATTGCCGATGCTGGGCTCGAGGATTCAGTCATACCGGTGCTGGCCAGTTCTGCCCAGTTCGCGGCCAGCTGGGCGGGGCCTATTGGCATGGTCTTTATCGATGGTGGTCACAGTCTCGATGCGGCGCTCACAGACTATCGGGCCTGGGCCGGCCGACTGTGCCCGGGCGGCATCCTCGCTGTTCACGATGTGTACCCGAACTCCGAAGACGGCGGCCAGGCACCCATCACGGTATTTCGCATGGCGCGGGATTCAGGGTTGTTCGCTGTCACCGAGTGTGTGGATAGTCTGCGGGTGCTTCAGCGTTTGTGATTCTGCCGCCGGTCAAGGCGACCAGCGCAACTATCGGCTTACTTAACCCGTCGTAGGGGAAGCGCCGTTTCCTCATCCAGCAGGACGACGTCCGTGAACAATCGTGACGCAGGGGTGTGATGGGTTAAGGCATCGGCGGCAAGGAGCACTGCACCCGCGGTCCAGGTGGGACGCTCGTCGGGCCAAAGCAGCTCTTCGACAAACTGATAACCGGTCCAGTAATCGCCTGAGTCGCTGCGCCACTGATGAAGCCAGCTGTAGAGCTCAACCGCGCGGGCATGATCACCACTGGCCAGGAGTGCCATGACCAGTTCGCAAGATTCAGCGACGGTGACCCAGGGCTCTTCCACTACGCAGCGGCAACCCCTCTCGTCCACGACAAATTCAGACCAGCGCGCCGCGATGCGTTCTTTGGCAGCGACGCCGGAGAAAACACCGGTCAGCACGGGATAAAACCAGTCCATCGAGTAGCGGGCCTTACTCTCCCAAGTGCGGTCAAAACGCTCCGGCTTGTTTCGCAGTGCATCGCCAAGGGCACGCCGGGCTTCGAGCCACGCAGGGCGCGGCTCTCCAACGGTGACAGCAATGTTATGGGCACATTCCAGGCTCTTGTAGATGGAGCTACAGCCTGTGATCAGCGCATCGCTTTTGGCATTGCCCTGTTCATCGACGGCCCAGTCAATGTCACCATGCTCTGACTGCAGTGCAAGAACCCAGTTGATGGCCTTCTCAACGGTGGGCCAGAGTTTGAGCACAAACGCCCGGTCTTCGGACACCAGGTAGTGATGCCAGACACCCGTGGCGATGTAGGCTACGAAGTTACTTTCACGGCGCTCGCGGTTATCCGGCTCGCCATCGCGGTAAGCTGCAAACCAGCTCCCATCCTCAAGCTGCATGCGAGCCAGCCAGTTGTAAGCTTTCTCGGCAGCATCCCAGCGCCCACCGATACTTAGCCCCATTGCGGCCTCGACGTGATCCCAGGGATCGGCGTAATTCCCCTCGGACCAGGGAATCTCACCGGACGACAACTGACAGGCCTCGATGGCATCAACGGTGGGCGCGAGAAAATCTCGTGGAAAGAGACCCGCTGTAAAGTAAGGACCGCTCAAGAGGCCGCCTTTCGAAAGTACATCACGACACTTTTACCGAGAACTGGATTAAGCGCGCGTTCTACAACACGCGTCAGGGCTGGTTGTTTCATCATATCCCAGACCAGCAGGCGATGATATTGGCGCACCAGCCAGTTTCTCTCCCTTGATCGCCAGAACAGGCACTGGAGCCACCAGTAAATGCTGTGCAATGCGTGGGCACCATGGCGGTAATAGCCTTCGAAGCCGACGCGCTCGATCTCACCGCTCAGCTGATTTTCGTCGAAGATACGCAGATGGCCGCCGGGGGTCTGGTGATACTCGCGAGAAAGTGCCCAACAAATACGCTCACACCAAGCCCGAGGCACGCTGGCGCAAAAGCGGCCTCCGGGCTTGAGCACCCGAAAAATCTCGGCAAGGGCTCCCCGATAATCCGGAATATGTTCCAACACTTCACTGCAGATCACAGCATCGAAGGCGTCATCGGGGAAGGGGAGTTCCAGGGCATTGCCAGCCAGCACGGCAAACAGCGCATCAGTTGCAGCTTGCTCGTCGGGCCCTACCAGCTCAACCAGCTCTTCACGCCGATCCTGTGCCGTAGAAAGATCATGCAGCGACAGATCAACGCCAACTGCGTCCGCGCCATTGAGCACATTCATGCTAATGACATGGCGTCCCTCCCCGCAGCCCAGATCCAGCACTCGCTGGCCGGGAGAGAGGGGGAAGTAGCTGATATCAACGGTTTGCACGAGCAATGACCTCGCGGTAGTACGACACCATCTGCTGGGCACAGACCTGCCAGCTGAACGTTTCGAGTATTCGGCTGCGAGCTGCCGTGCCCAGCGCGTTGCGCGTTTGCTCGTCGCGCAGAAGCTGCGCGATCGCGTCGGCGAGCGGTTCAGCCTTGGCCGCCGGCACCACGTGCCCCGCATCTCCAACGATCTCTGGCAGGGCGCCGCCGTCCGTTGAAACAACCGGTACGCCACACGCCATCGCTTCACCGGCGGGCAATCCAAAGCCTTCGTAGATAGACGGCACCACGGCGATCGTTGCCTGGGCATAGCACTTCACCAATGCTTCTGTGGAGATACCTGACTCAAAGCGCACACGGTCCTGGATTTTTAGACGCCGGAGTAGCTGCTCCGTTTTGCCACCTGGCTGCGGTTTACCGATCACAAGAAGCTCAAGGTCAGGGAACTCGTTGAGGAGCGTAGCGTAGGCCTTCAGCAGATAGCGGAGACCTTTCAGCGGTGCGTCGGCCGAGGCCGTCGCCATAAGCTGGCGAGGCTTGCGCTGCACGTCAGGCAGAGGCCTGAAAACCTCCGTATCTATACCATTATGAATAAGGTCTATGCGCTCTTTTGGCCTGCCAAAGTCATCAGCGATGTCTTGCCGCGACTGCTCCGACACGGTGATGACGTTTTGCAAGCGGCGCACCACGCGGCCCTGCATCCGCAGGAATGAATGCCAGCGCTTCACCAGCAGCCGTTCATGCCAGCTCCGCGCCGCTCTTAGGGCAATGCGCAAATCATGCGTAATTGGGTGGTGAACGGTGGTGACAAGCGGGAAACCCTGCTCCTGAAGGGCAAGAACCCCGTAGCTCAAACTCTGATTATCGTGGATCAGATCGTAGCCCTGGGGGTTGCCGCGTAAATATTTGTTCACGCGGCGCCCAAAGGTGTAGGGCTCCGCAAAACCGCCTGTGAGCTTGCTGAACCACTCAATCATATCGGTGAGGGACAAAAGGTGGCGTGGCCGCAGGGACCCCAAACCATTCACAAACAAATCGAGGCTGGGTATCTCGATAAGCTTCACCTGCTCATCAAGTTCTGGATAGGGCGGGCCAGAAATCACATCGACACGATGACCCGCTTCCACCAAAGCCTTGCTCAGGTAGTGAAGATAAATACCCTGGCCACCACCGTGCGGCTGGCTACGATAGCCAAGCAGGGCGATGTGCAAAGACTCAGACATGGATAGGGCGCGGGATCAGGGGGACAAACGGGGAGGCGCGCATTGTACAACCCCAACATCGCGGCACAAGCGTGATCCGCAATCAGCCGCGGTGCTACGGGACGATTCGACGCACTAGCTCACCGGACTGCAGGCCGTCGATCAAGGCAGCGTAAGCCGATTCATCAAGGGTGATCTCATCCACTTCTCGCCCTTCGCAGGAGGCACTTAAGTTCAGGGCGCAGAGCATATCGTCGTGACCTTCCATGAGCGAAGAAAGCGCCTTGCGCTCATCGTCAAGCAACGCCTTTGCAGCCAGAGGAGAGAGCATGCCCACCCGCTCCTCCACGGGAAAAGGGACCATGTTGTGCCAGGCCGTTAGGAGCTTTGGGCCCACAAATTGAGGGACTACCGGTACCTCGGCGGTTTCGAGAAGAGTCAAAGCGCGATCCAGGTAAAAGCCCAGTACGGGGGATTCAGCGCTGAACTGAAGCCAGGCGTTGTGGATTTTCCGGTAGCGCTTCTGTTTACCATCATGCAGCTGCAACCAGCATTCGCGCCCAAACGACTCGCGCGATGGGCGGGGTTGAAAGTCGCGAAACACCAGTAAATCAGCGTCGCACCAGATCGCGGTACTCGCGCCACCGCTCAGGGCTCTGCGGAGCAGAAAAAGGCGGGCGAGATCCGAGAGCACAACGGGTTGCCCGGCAAACTTTTCCCGCAGGGCATCAGGCACAAGGTCGAATAGCTCGTCGCCCAAAAGCTCATAGCCAAAGCCGTTTCCTTCCGCCCAGCGCTTCACCGATGCGCAGCAGCGACCCTGCCAACCTTGCAGCCGGTCCGATCGCTGGCTTTGCACCACCACAGTCTCTGCGGACACAGTCACGATTCCCGGTGTTCTCCCTTGCAGTCATGGGTCCAAGGCGGGAGGCTATACTACGTTCGAAAAACAACAACCGGGATACGGTTAATGAGCTCCAAACCCTACAAGGGCATTATTCTGGCCGGAGGATCCGGCACACGGCTGCATCCGCTGACCTCAACCGTCAGCAAGCAGCTCATGGCGGTTTACGATAAACCCATGATCTATTACCCACTCGCTACGCTTATGGAAGCGGGTATTCGCGACATCCTCATTATCACTACGCCCCGAGATCAACAGGCTTTCCAGGAACTCCTGGGTGACGGCAGCCAATGGGGGGTGAATCTTTCGTACACCGTTCAGCCCAGTCCCGATGGTCTGGCGCAGGCGTTCATCCTGGGCGCGGACTTTGTCGGTGACTCCCCCGTAAGCCTGGTGCTCGGCGATAACATTTTCTACGGCGACGGATTCTCGAAAAGCCTGGGCCATGCCGCGGCTCGGGAAGACGGTGCCTCCGTGTTTGCGTACTACGTCAATGATCCTGAACGCTATGGCGTCGTGGACTTCGACAAGGACGGCGTCGCCATCGATATCGAAGAAAAACCGGCAAATCCCCGTTCCCGTTATGCCGTGACGGGCCTCTACTTTTACGACAACGACGTTGTCGAGATCGCCAGGGGCATCAAGCCTTCGTCCCGGGGCGAGCTTGAGATTACCGATGTAAACCTCGCCTATATGAAGCGCGGTGATCTCCACGTAGAAGTCATGAGCCGCGGAACCGCCTGGCTGGACACCGGCACGCACAACTCGCTGCTCGATGCAGCTAATTTCATTCGGGTGGTCGAAGAGCGTCAGGGCCTGAAAATCGCGTGCCCAGAAGAAATAGCCTATCGCCAGAACTACATCGATGCCGCTGCCCTCGAAACCCTCGCTGCGCCTCTCATCAAGAGCGGCTATGGCGAATACCTGATGGGCCTCCTGCGCGAAGAAGGGACGGTGCGCGATGGAATTTGAAGCGACACCGTTAAGCGGCGTCTACCTGTTGACGCCGAAGGTACACGGCGATGATCGCGGCTTTTTCATCGAGAGCTGGAACGCGCAGGTATTTCGCGACGCCGGCTTTGACGTGACCTTCGTGCAGGACAACCACAGCCGTTCCAAAGGCGGCATCCTTAGAGGCCTCCACTACCAGACACGTCACACGCAAGGAAAACTCGTGCGAGCAACGGTGGGTTCGGTGTTTGATGTTGCCGTGGATTTAAGACGGGATTCACCGACTCTCGGGCAGTGGTATGCAACCACGCTCGACGCCACCCGCCATCAGATGCTGTGGATTCCACCGGGCTTCGCCCACGGCTTTTATGTCACGTCGGAATTCGCAGAGTTTCAATACAAATGCACCGATCGCTACGACCCGGACAGCGAAGTGAGCATTGCCTGGAATGACCCTGATCTCGCGATTGATTGGCCACTGCTTGATAGCGAGGCGCCCGCGCTATCTGCGAAGGATCAGGAAGGTTTGAGCTTCGCAGATGCACCGCGTCTGGGGTAGATATGCCCTGCACTTCGTACCCGCTGGATGCCCGGTCGTTATAACATCAAGTAAGCCTTAAGCAGCGAGCGGCCTCTCTTAGCTCTTGGGAACCCCTTGGCCATTTTCAGGAATCCCTATGGTAGAGCCTAAAACGAAGTTTCCTTAGCAGGGGCTGGGCCCAAAAGACTTCGTAGCCTTACAGCGATAAGCATCGTGCGCTCCCCGCAGTTCACATCGGCTCCTAGCTCACTCCCTCACTCCCTCACTCCTTCACTCCTTCACTCCTTCACTCCCTCACTCTTCGAAGATGCTGCACGGCGGCATCCGCAAACTCCCAAATATGGCGAGGAAAGGGCATGAAATCGGCCGTTACCGGATCGGAGTAACCGTCGCGATACCAGTTCTCTGTCGCAGCCATGAGGCTCTCGTCACCGTCATGAAACTCTAGCGAAGCACTGAGCCACCGTTTGGCTATATCTTTCGCGGTAGCAGAGTCAGGTGAAAGCCCCTGCGCAGCCTCGATGTCTTGGATGAGGGAGTCCCATACGTCTGCGATCTCGTCAATGAAATCAGCAGACTGCTTGTGTTCCACGATCCTTTCAATTTGAGAGGGCGAGTAGTGTTTCGCGGCGAGTTCTTGCTCCGCCGCACTCCAGCTTTGTTCGTTCATATTCATCGTCTCCTTGAGAAGTTCAACAAGGTCATCTATCGATAACTCTTTCCCGCCTCGGAGTTGATGTAGCGCATGACGCACAGCCATGAGGGTATTGCTGAGCCGTTGTTGCTGAGATGCTAAGACAGTCTCTTGTGCCGAAAGCAGTTGCTCCGTCGGAGCGCCGTCAGCGAGTACCTCACGCATTTCAGCTAAACGAAGCCCCATTTGTTTCAGCAACTGTATTTTGTGAAGTTGCTCGATGGTTTCCTCGTTATAGCTGCGCCAGCCAGCCGCGTTACGACCTGGATTGATGAGTCCGTGTCGCTCATAAAGGCGCAATGCTTTCACGCTCAGGCCCGTTGCCGCAGTGATTTGGCTGGCAGTCAATACCGTGCTCATGGGTGATGTCCGTTTCCAAGGCCAGATCATTTATAGTCCCGGCCCCTGGGGTCGGCGCAATGGTTTTTTTAGATTTTGCATAAGAGCAAAGATAGATCCGAAGGCGCTAACGAATAGCCAACTCATGCCCGTTTTTATTGCGCCACCGGCGGTGTTTTACATGGGCGAATGAAGTCAAGCATGGTTTTACTTCTTCGGAATTCATCAAATGACACAAATCGTGACCTTCTGGGGAATCCGTTGGACTACGCCAACCCACAGACTTTGCGTCGGTAGTGGGTTTTTGTTGGGACTATTAGCTGCGCTGGTTTCCATATCTTTGGTCACTGCGACCGTTTACTTATTTGACATAGACGTATCGAGCGATCCGCCAGCGCTTGCGACGAGTGATTTCATTAGCAATTTGGTGGGGTACGTATTCTTTGCCCCGATTTTAGAGACATACATCGTGGTGTGGCTGCTGGGTCGCGCTCGGCCGTACATCGACTCAGAGGAGTGGCGCGCTTTGGTCGTCGCAGTTCTCTGTGCACTGGCTCATTTTTTCGTGCATCCACTTTCGGTTCTGGGGACCTTTTTCGGTTTCTACATTAACTGCAGGCACGCAATAGCCTGGGATGGTGTTCTGGCCAGGGGAACCTACCTCGGTGCTCTCGTGCCTCATGTAACAGTGAACGCAATCGCCTTAGGAGTATCCGAACTACCACGGCCATGAGCCATTAAGTAAAGTTGGTGCGCGCCAGCAGGGCATACAAAACGAAGGGGCAGTGCTCCGTCGAGTCGAGAGAGGAACTCAGCCAAAGCGGGCAGGAAGCTCGGCCCTGGGCTAGGAACGGGCGCACCATAATTGTTCGCAGCAGATGTCAAAAAACTCTGTTCTATCAATCAGAGCCAGGCATTACTCTTCGTCACCCTGTTGATTGGAGGTGGCGACGTTGAAGAGAAAGCACATCGCAAGCGGGTCCAGTTTTGAGACGGCGATAGGGTATTCCCGCGCCGTTGTTGACGGGGATTACGTTTTTGTTTCAGGAACCACCGGCTACGACTATTCATCCATGTCAATTTCCGACGATGTTGTGGTGCAGGCTGATCAGTGTTTCAGGAACATCGAGAAAGCACTTGCCGCCGCCGGAAGCGATATGAACGATATCGTCAGGGTCCGCTACATATTCCCTGATAAAGCTGATTTCGAGCCCTGCTGGCCGGTGTTCAAAAAATACTTAGCTATCGCACGACCTGCAGCCACTATGTTCGTAGCAGACTTGCTTGATGACAGCATGAAATTAGAAGTCGAGGTCACAGCCAAAGTGGGTTTGGGTCGTTTGGAAGAGCAGACAACGGCAAAAACTAGCTGAGCCGACGTTTAGTGCTGAACGTAAACCCGCACTATTCACCCCTCGGTTGGCCAATGGCCAGAAGCGGGTGCTGTGTGGCGATCAATCGGGCGCGCTGACACTAATTGTAGACTCGCGCTCCCTTCTGCAACTGAATGCCCACCAAATCGTACCAGCCACCACACCTAGAAAGAGGAACTGGTCAAAGAAAGGGCCGAGGTAGTTATTGTAAAAAACGAGTAGCGGATCCGAAGCCTTCACATCACTTATGCTGGGAAGCGCAATGCGGTCGTACCACGCAGCCAAAGCGGCTTGACTGTCCGCAATGGCGAAGTACTGTCGTAACAGGAAGAGCAGATAAAAAACGTGCGCCGCGATAAATTGCGACTTCGCTAGCTGCTTCGCGGTGAAGAACATCGCGATCAGCCATGCAAACACGATCTGAATCGTGAACTCAGTTTGCGAATGTATATAGTTCCAGAGAAAGTCGATGTGCTCCAACATCTCCCCTCTGGTCATCCCCAGTTCGGGCGCGCCGAGGGGCACCAACTCTGCTGCCATCTTCGCTCTTTCCTTGCTTCGGTAGACCGCCACTATAGCAAGCGTGTTACGAAGCTCGAGTTGCAGCTTTGGATCGGTCGGCAGCCGCCGTGACGAAGAGAAGCCAGCGAACGTCCGCTACTTCTTTCACCGCCCCGAGAGTGAAAGTAGGCGTTAATCGCTGGGCCGAGAGAGCGGCTTCAACGACTCAAAACGGCCAGTTTCCCACGGGAACCCCCGCAGGCTTCAATCAATCTGTTAAGCGTCGAAAGGACACAAGGCATATGCGAGGCGCCCACCTGACAGCGCAGACGCGTCACGCCTGCGCACACGCCAGGCAAGTTCTACGTGTATATTGCCGTGTTTCGACGTCATCAAGTTGGGGCGACACGCCAGTGACAGAGGCAGAACAAGGACTTCTGTTTGTTGAATTTCTGGGCGCAGCAAACACCATTTTTAGTGTCTATATGACGCTCGTTTTCGCGATGTTGACAGCAAGCTGGTTCCTGGCCGAGCGAATGTCTCGCGCGATCGTTCTATTATTTTTATCGTTGTATACACTGGCTGCATTCGGCCTCGGCACTGGTGTTGTCGGTAGCTTTGGCGATTTTTTCGCACTACAACGTTACATAGCGGCCAACAACGCTATCGATGGACCCTTACAGTGGTTGGGGCCAGTACGCGCAGGAGTCGCACCTCCCAAGTTTTCGACAGACCTGTTTGTAGGTCTAGTCGTTGCTCTCCCTTGGATCGGATCGATTGTGTTCTTCAGTATCCTTCGTCGCGAAAGGACGAGAGAAAACGCCGTCCGCGATGGGGACACACCCTAGTCGGGCGTTTCGTATACGGGTAGATCAGAAGAGCACCGGTAGCGACCCTACGAGAAGGGCCTAACTCAGCCTACGAAGCAGCCAGCCGGCCGCGCCCCTTTTCGAGCCACGCGGTGCGTATCCATGTCACAATCCGGATCGTTCAAAGGCCGTTCTTGTTGCGCGCACGCGTTTGATTCAACGGCGAGCTTTTTCCAGCGCTCGCAGAATCTCCTTAGAACGCTCGAGTCGTTGCTCTGCCGCTTTCACCGTAAAGCGCATTCCAAGCCAGTAGTTGGCTAAAGCCATGCTTAAGTTCGGATCGCCGAGGTGTCTCCAAGACTCTGTCGCGTGTGACTTCCATGGCAAGGGGCCGATCTCCCCACCGACATGATCAGTGGCGACGAGCCAGTCCATGCGGGTACCCATCGCCGTGAGGGCCTCAGCGAGCGGCCCAAAACTGCTACTAAAGCTATCTTCCTGCTGCTTCAGGTCTTCCACCTTCGACGGCCAGGCAGTGAGCATGGCTGTCACCGTGGGGTCAGCAATCTGGGAGAGCCGGCCGGATTGAATGAGTGATCGAACCGTTCCGAGCGGTGGATCAAAAGAAGCCCCACTGACCATCATCACCGATAGGTGCCGGTCCACGCGTGATGCATCGGCCGGTGTCAGAGCATCTTCTTCCGCCATGACGATCAGTTGCTCCGCTGCGTGCAAGCCCCCGGCATGATTGGCATATACCCGTTCAGCCTCGGCGACCGTTGCTGCGAAATCAGACCTCAGTAACTCTAGGAGTACCTCTGCATCTGCGCGCTCTCGAGACAACTGCCACTGTGCATCAATGCCGAAGGCTAAAAGGATGCTCGCGACGATCACGCAGCCTTCGCGGAGCCAACTCGGGATCGAATCCAATGGATTTTTCATTGCAGATACTCCATGGAAGTGGCTTGGGTATGGGTGAGGGTTAAACGCCGGTGAGAGTTTACTCAAAGGGCATCCATAGGGGTGGCCGCTTTGTGTCGAAAGGGAGGCCCTTAGGGCTAAATCACAGGGGTTAGAGTCAGGGGGCCGTACCAGCAGGCAAAAAAGTACGGAGAGAGAGCCCAAAAGCCGTTGCTTCACTCGATGGCGTGCAGGCAGCAAGCCACTGATCACCAGACTCCTTTTTACCCGGATTCAGGCTACTTCCCTCTCAACTCCTAGCTCACCAAGAGCGGACGCCACCAATCTTCGTTATCGAGGAACCAGTCGAGGGTGCGAGCTATCCCGGTTTCGAAGGTCTCTACCGGTGAGTACCCCAGCTCTGCCATGATGCGCGTGGCATCAATCGCATAGCGCCAGTCGTGGCCCGCTCGATCGGTCACAAACTCGATCAGCGAATCCGCCGTCGATCCGTTAGCGGCGGGAGCATCGGGGAATCGTCTTGCGAGGTCAGCGTTTCCGGCAATCTTCGCGTCCACCATCTCGCAAAGAAGCTTCACGATATCGAGGTTGTTCCACTCGTTGTTGCCACCGATGTTGTAGCTCTCGCCAACCTCGCCTTTTTTGAGTACCAACTCGATACCCCGGCAGTGATCCTCGACGTACAGCCAGTCACGGATATTGCTGCCATCGCCGTATACGGGCAGCGCCTTGCCGCGAAGGATGTTGGTGATGCACAGGGGGATGAGCTTCTCGGGGAAGTGGAACGGCCCGTAGTTGTTCGAGCAGTTACTGGTGGTAACCTCGAGGCCATAGGTGTGGTGATAGGCGCGCACAAGATGATCGGACGCGGCTTTACTGGCCGAATAAGGTGAGTTGGGCTGGTACTGCTGTGCCTCGAAGAAGCCAGGATCATCAGGCTTGAGGGATCCATAGACTTCATCGGTCGACACGTGATGAAAACGATGAGGCACACCGTCGCCATCGAGCCACACGGCACGGGCCGCTTTGAGCAAACTGTGGGTACCGATGATGTTGGTTTCGATAAACGCATCGGGACCGCTGATGGAGCGATCCACGTGGCTCTCTGCGGCGAAGTGCACAATACGATTCACGCTTTCTTCACGGAGTAATTCCGTGACGCGTCCTTCGTCGCAGATGTCGGCGTGAACAAAGCGGAAGTTCTCGTTGCCCTCCAGGGCTGTGAGGTTGGCGCGATTACCGGCGTAAGTCAGCGCATCGTAGGCAATAACGCGATCGTCCGGGTGTGCACCCAGCCAGTAGTGAACGAAGTTCGCACCGATAAATCCCGCAGCGCCTGTAACGAGCAGCGTGTCTGCCATGCTTAGTGTCCTTCTTCGTTTTCAAGCGCAGCTAAAGTATCGCGAAGCGCGTCGCGCCAGTGAACCGGCGTGAGGTACAAGTCTTCCCAGCTTTGGGTTTTATCCAGAACGCTATAGGCGGGGCGCTTTGCTGGCGTGGGGTAGTCCGCTGAGCGGATGGGTGCCACCGCTGCAGACTGCTCGATGAGACCCAGGTTCTGAGCCTCCTCACCGATGGCCTGGGCAAAATCGTACCAACTGCAGACCCCCGCATCGCTCCAGTGATAGATCCCCGATAGAACCGGGTTTGACGCGATGGCCCACAGCGCCTCTGCAAGGGACTCAGCCCGGGTCGGTGTTCCGACCTGGTCAGCAACGACGCTTAATGCATCGCGCTCGCCGTGCAGGCGCAGCATGGTCTTGAGAAAGTTATTGCCGCGGTGGGAGTACAACCAACCTGTACGCACAATGAGCGAATCGCCGCCCGCCGCAGTAACGGCTCGTTCACCGGCGAGCTTGCTCTCACCGTAAACCCCAAGAGGGTTCGTTTCAGCATTTGGGGGATAGGGACTGCTGCGCGTGCCGTCAAAGACAAAGTCCGTGGACACATGAATGAATCGGCAACCCTGCGCCGCACAGGAGCGCGCGAGAAAACCCGGTGCGGTGGCATTGGCGGCGAACGCTTCGTCTCGCTCTGATTCTGCTTGATCAACAGCGGTGTAAGCTGCCGCATTAATCAAAACATCGGGGCTGCGGGCTGCGAGTAGAGCCCCAACAGCGTCCGTATCGGAGATATCGCACTCGGCACGCGAAAGACCATCGACGACTATCTCCCTCGGTACCGTAGCCAGCAGCGCACGTCCCAGCTGACCACCTGCTCCGGTTACGAGTGCCTTCATCGGTTCGGCTCCAGCACCAGGATCGATGTTCGACTCAGAGACGCGCCTCCATCCAGTCACAGAGCTCCTTCAAAACGTCGTCCTGCTCAGGCTCGTTGAAGATCTCGTGATACAGCGTGGGATACAGGCGCAGCGTGTTGTCGTCGCTGCTGATGTGTTTGTGGAAGTTCACGGAGCCATTGGGTGCAGCCATCACATCACCTTCACCGTGCATGATCAGCACGGGCAACTCGATGGCGCCACGGCGAGTCTCCAGTGTGCCCATCGCGCTGAACAGTTCCACCACCAGCTTGGCGGAGATCTTGCCGCTGTGGACGAGCGGATCCTCCATGTAGCGAGTCACCACCTCCTTGTCTCGGGAAACTTCGCTGGCATCCAGCTGCAACACCCCGAGCCTGGGTAGAATCATCGCTATAAGTTTGTTGATAAAGATGGCAGCCGCAGCCGGCGGCTCTGGAACTTCAAATGCCGCGCCGGAGAAGGCTGCGCCGGCAAACTTATTCTGTCGATCGAGGATGTAGTTCCCCGCAATCAATCCGCCCATGCTGTGGCCGATGATGAACATGGGTAAGCCGGGATGAGCGTCCTGCGCCAGGCCGACGAGCTGATCGAGGGCGACAAAGTACTCCTCGAAGCTGCCGATGTAACAACGGTCGCCCGGGGACTGGCCATGGCCGGGATGATCCGGTGCCACCGAGGCAATGCCGCGCACGGCCAGCGCTTCTGCAACATGCTGGTAACGACCGCTATGCTCACCGAGACCGTGAACAATCAGAGCAATGGCGCGAGGCGACTCCACATCCCAACGCCGGTAATACACTCCGTTCGGCAACTTCGCTTCCGTTAGCGTGGGCCCACCAGATGGAGCGGGCGCGCTCTGACCTTCCACGACTGAGGCGGGAGAGGGCTCGGCGGGCGCGCTGTTTTCTGCCTGCTGGGCTTCCGTTTCGGTTGCTGGTGTTGTCTCGTTCACGGCAATTCCCCCGATGAGTGAAGCTAGGCCACTGGTGTCAGCCAGTCGGCGTTCTGCGGACGGCGTCCTCGCACCGCATCAAAATACATGGTCTGGAATTGCTCGGTGATTGGACCGCGACTTCCGCAGCCGATCTCCCTACCGTCCAGCTCACGAATAGGCACTACCTCGGCCGCGGTGCCGGTAAAGAAGGCTTCATCGGCAACATAAACTTCGTCGCGGGTAATGCGGCGCTCGACGATTTCGATGCCCAACTCGTCGGCCATGGCAAAGATCGTGTTCCGCGTGATGCCGTCGAGGCAAGATGTCAGTTCGGGTGTATGCAGCTTGCCGCGGCGAACAACGAAGATGTTCTCGCCGCTACCCTCGGCCACGTAGCCTTCATTATCGAGCAGCAAGGCTTCCTCAGCACCGCAATCCAAGGCTTCGCGCAGAGCAAGCATGGAGTTGATGTAGTTGCCGTTGGCCTTTGCTTTACACATGGTGATGTTGACGTGGTGACGCGTGAAGGAAGAGGTGCGCACCTTGATGCCGCGCTTTGCGGCCTCAGGGTCCATATAGGAAGGCCACTCCCACGCCGCGACCATCACGTGGGTTTTCAGGCCATCGGCGCGCAGTCCCATGCCCTCGGATCCGTAGAAACACATGGGCCGCAGATAACCCTCTTCAAGACCGTTCTCACGCACGACAGCGCGTTGCGCTTCATTCATGGTGTCCTTGTTGAAGGGCATCTCCATGGACAAGATCTTTGCCGAGTTAAAAAGGCGATCCGTGTGCTCTTTCAGGCGGAAAATACACGCGCCCCGATCAGGCGTGTTGTAGGCGCGCACGCCTTCGAACACGCCCAGCCCATAGTGCAGCGTGTGCGTCAGCACGTGCACCTTGGCCTCTTTCCAGGGAATCATTTCCCCGTCGAGCCAGATGGTGCCGTCGCGTTCCGCAAAGTTCATTTTCTTATCTCCTAAAGCCCCGGACCGTGCTTGTCGAGGGTCAAATCTTCATCCGTCAGGGACGCCTCGATGGCGCCGAATAGGCTGCCCCACAGCGCGGAAATTCGCGCCGCATCATTGGCAAATCGATCGCTGGCGACACGTGCCTTCTCCTGCTGCAATGCCAGTTCATGAGAGGCGCTGCGCAGGGCAAGATAGGTTTCCGACAACAGAGAGCACTGCTCCCCGGACAGTAGTCCAGTTTCCGCGAGGGTATCGAGAATACGTACGTTGTCGGACCAGTCCGCAAGCGATGGATACCTCGCAGCCCACGCGAGGACCGCGTATTGCACCATAAATTCTATGTCCACGATACCGCCGGGGCTCTGCTTCAGATCGAAGATCTCCGAGCCCCTTGGTGCAAGACTCGCGCGCATGCGAGCACGCATGGACACAACCTCCTTCGCTAAATCACCTTCATCTCTCTCCGCTCTCAGAATCTCCTGCCGCAGTGCTTCGATGCGATTCATGAGGGAGCGATCCCCACAGACCGTGCGCGCCCGCACCAGCGCCTGGTGTTCCCAGGTCCACGCGTCTTTCTTCTGATAGCTCTCGAAGGCCGCGAAGCTGCTCACCAGCAACCCGGAAGCGCCGGAGGGCCTGAGGCGCATGTCCACCTCGTACAACTGACCCAGAGCCATGCGCGTCTCCAGGATATGAATCATGCGCTGCCCGAGACGGGTAAAAAACGTTGCGTTGTCGATGCTTCGCTCGCCCGTGGTGTACTCGCCCGGTGGTGCATCGTAGAGAAACACCAGATCCAGATCCGACGCGTAACTGAGCTCGATGCCGCCCAGCTTGCCGTAAGCGATGACCGCGAAAGTGGGCTCGCCATCTTCCTGCGATGGTTCACCGTGGCGGTCTGACAGCTGGGACCACGCCAGGGCAACGACCTGCTCCAGGCAGGCCTCGGCGATAAAGCTGAGTTTGTCGCTAACTTTCATCAGGGGCAGGCGGCCCGCCCGCTCGCTCGCTGCCACTCGGAGTACCTGCGATGCCTTAAAGTAACGCAGCGCATCCATATGCCCTTCGAGATCATCCTGGGAAATGCGTGACAGCTGTTGCCGGAGCTCGTCGCGAAGCGCATCGCGCTCGGGCACTTCGTACAGGCTTGCCCGATCCAATAGCTCGTCCAGCAGGGCCGGCCGGCTCACCAACTGTTCAGCAATCCACGGGCTCGCGCCGCATAGGGAGACGAGGTCAGCAAGGGCCGGGGGATTTTCAATCAGTAACAGCAAATAGGCACTTCGCCGGGCAACGGACACGACCAATGGCAGCGAACGCTCCAGAGCCAGGTCCGGCGCGTCACAGCGTGCGCAGGCTTCCAACAGAAGTGGCATAAAGCGATCGAGGCGCTCCCGGCCCTCGCTTTGCAGCGTTTGCACTCGGCGGGATTTGAAGAGCTCCGCGATCTGCCCGGCCAGGATCTCGGCATTTCCGTAACCAAGCTCCCGCAGCGCTTCAGTATCGCAATCGGCACTCCAAAGAGAGAGGCCGGTTTCGGGCACGTCCACCTCATCAGCTTCGGCAATGAGATCAGCAAAATGCCCCGCTGCCCGCTGCCGGTGCCTATCGAGCGCCGCGAGGAACGTATGCCAGTCATAAAAGCCCATGGAAAATGCCAGGGCCGCACGAGCTTCGGGATCCTCTGGCAGTTCCTGGGTCTGCCGGTCTTCCCAGGCTTGAATGGCATGCTCCGTATTGCGCAGGAAAAGATAAGCAGCCTGGAGCTCCTTAACAGAATCAGATGGAAGGTGTGACTGCGTCGCACACTCGTGGAGCACATTTATGAGTTCCCGCTGACGCAACGCGCGCTCTCGGCCACCGCGGATCAGTTGGAAGCACTGAGCGACAAATTCGATCTCGCGGATACCGCCGCTGCCGAGTTTGACGTTGTCCTGCAACCCGCGGCGGCGAACCTCGGCAATAATCATTTGCTTCATACTGCGCAGGGATTCGATGGCGCTGTAATCCACATAGCGTCGAAAGACGAAGTCCTGGATGCATCGCTCCAACACCGCGTGATCCTCTGCCTCGCCAGTCACAGGCCGCGCCTTGATCATGGCGTAGCGCTCCCAATCCCGGCCCTGCTCCTCAAAGTAGTTCTCTAGCCCGGCAAAGCTCTGTACCAGCGGTCCGCTGTCTCCGTAGGGTCTGAGCCGCATGTCGACCCGGAAAACAAAGCCTTCTGCTGTTACAGGATCGAGGAGGGCAATCAGTTCACGGCCGAGGCGGGTGAAGTACTCCTCATTGCTGACACTCCGCTTGCCGCCGTTCGTCGCACCAGACTCGGGATAAGCAAAAACCAGATCGATATCGGAAGAGAGGTTCAGCTCATGAGCGCCCAACTTCCCCATGGCGAGAACCACCAGAGACTGGGTTCTGCCCGACTCTTTCCCGACGGGCACGCCAAAACGCCCTTCCAATGACCTTCGTGCCACCTCCAGGCCCTGCCCGATGCAGGCATCTGCCAGCCAGGAGACATCGCGCATGGTTTCCTGAGCCGTGGCCGTGCGATTCAGGTCGCGCCAGACAATACGCAGCATCTGCCGCTGGCGGAAGCGACGCAGTGCGGCGCCTGCGTCAGGCTCGGTAGCGAGTTCATCGACGAGCGCAGTTTCCAGCTCACCCCTGCGCAGGGGTGCAGACAGCGCTCCGCCGGTGTGAAGCGCGAGCAAAAGCCAGGGTCTTCGCCGGATAATCTCCCGGGCAAAAAGAGAGCAGGCCAATGTGGCACCCAATTGGCGAGCGAAGGATGTATCGCCGATAAGCGACAAAAGTGCGCCTGTCTCTGCGCTGTTAGCGGCGTCAAGAATGCTTGCCCAGGCCTGGGACGCTTGCTGTCGGAGCCCCTCCGGTGCATCGGAGGAAAGCAGCTCATAGGTCGTCAAAGGACTCAGCGGCTGATGGCAGGGGCCACGCGCAGCACTTCCTCGATGGTGGTTTCTCCGCGGGCAACGCGCGCGGCGCCGCTTACACGCAGGGACTGCATACCCTCAGCCATGGCGACATCCCGGAGCTGCGCGGTATTGATGGTTGTTACGATCTCTTCCTGCACCGCCGGGCTATTGATCAGCACTTCATAGATGCCCCGCCGACCACGATAGCCCGTGCCGCGACACTGCTTACAGCCCACCGCCTCATAGATCGCCTCGGGCATGGGCACGGGATATGGATCGACCAGCTCAGACCAGATCTCCGGATCCGGCTCTTTGGGCTTCTTACAGTCGGGGCAGAGAACGCGCACCAAACGCTGGGACATGATGCCGCGAAGCGTCGCTTTCACCAGATAAGCCGGTGCGCCCAGCTCAAGAAGGCGTGAAACCGAACTGGGCGAATCGTTCGTGTGCAGCGTAGACAGCACGAGGTGGCCGGTGAGCGCCGCCTGGATCGCCATATTCGCCGTTTCCAGATCGCGAATCTCACCGATCATGATGATGTCCGGATCCTGGCGCATGAGCGTTCGCACACCGGTGGAAAAGTCCAGATCTATGGCCTGGTTCACCTGCATCTGGTTGAAGGCGTCTTCCACCATTTCGATGGGATCTTCGATGGTGCAGACGTTTACCTCAGAAGTCGCCAGCTGTCGCAAGGTGGAATAGAGGGTAGTGGTCTTGCCCGAACCCGTCGGGCCGGTGACCAGAGCAATGCCGTTGCCCATGCCCGTCATGGTGTGCCAGCGATGAAGATCGTCCGCCGCCAGACCCAGCTCCTCAAAGCTCTTATTGAGCACTTCAGGGTCGAAGATCCGCATCACCAGCTTTTCGCCAAAGGCGGTGGGCAAGGTCGAGAGTCGAAGTTCCACCTCGGCGCCAGCGGGCGTGCGGGTCTTGAGGCGGCCATCCTGAGGCCGGCGCTTTTCTGCCACGTCCATGCGCCCGAGAATCTTCACGCGGCTGGTCACCGCCGCGCAAACTTGCATCGGCAGCTCATAAACGGTGTTCAACACACCATCGATACGAAAGCGAACCTTGCCCACATCGCGTCGGGGCTCAATGTGGATGTCACTAGCGCGCTGCTCAAAAGCATACTGCAGAAGCCAGTCCACGATGCTGACAATATGCTGATCGTTGGCATCGGGCTCGCGCATGGAGCCGAGCTCGAGCATCTGCTCGAGATTACTGATCTGGCTCCCCGTGGGCTGGGCCGTGGCGTTTGCACCACGAACGGAACCCGCCATGGTGTAGAACTCGCCGGTAAAGCGAACGATGTCGCGAGGGTCGGCAAGCACCCGCCGAATCGTCTTGCGCGTGACGTGTTCAATGTTCTGATGCCAGCCACGCCGATAGGGCTCGGCGCTTGCGATGGTGATCTCTTCATCGCCCACGGCAACCGCAAGGATCCGGTGACGCTCGGCGAAGGCTCGCGACATCACCTCAGCCACCTCGGCCACGTTTACTTTGAGGGGATCGATTTCAACAACGGGCTGACCGCAGCGGTGGCTCAACCAATGGAGCAGCTCCGTCATCTCCAGAGGCTGGCCCGGATTCTCGAGATCGTTGAGCTTTTGCTCCGCAAGAAACACCAGCGGATGGATAGCGCCTGGCGACAGACCCTTGAGCCTGCGGAGGTCTCCAGCGCTGATACGGCCATCGGTCAGGAGCCCCTCGAGGAGCTCCATTAGCGTGATCGGCCGGTCGGCCTGCAGTTTTTGGTCCGGCTGCAGCATGCAGCGCCCTCAAGTGCGCCGAAATTTGATGAAAAGCATGCTAACACAGGGCTGAAGGCGTGCGATTTGTCACTCTGTGACGTCGTTTTTATTTCACATTTGCGTGCAAGACAGCCCGCCATACGTTGTTCTAAAATCCGCAGCGATTCCAACGTAGAGTCTCGGTCCCATGGCCAGCCCTCTGGGTAAATTACTCGGCACTTCGCCCATCAAACCCATCCAGCAGCATATGCAGCTCGCACAGGATTCTGTGCAGGGTCTCTGCGAGCTGCTGGCCGCCTGCGCCGACGGTGACTGGAAGCGGGCCATCGAGATTCATCGGATTATTGAAGCGACAGTTTCTGAAGCCAGCGCCCTGCGACTCGATGTGCGAGTGCACATGCCCCGCAGCCTGTGGCTGGCCATGCCACGAAACGACCTGCTCGGTCTCGTGGATTCACAGCAGCGCATCGCCGCAGGGGTGCAGGCCATCGCCAGCCCGCTGACGCTGCGCTCCATGGTTTTCCCAGCGCCGATTCAGAAGCAGATTGATAGTGTTTGCAGCCTGCTGGCGGATTGCGCGGGTCAGGCGCTGATGGCGATTCGGGAATTGGACGAGATGCTGACACAGGGCTTTGGCAAGCAGGAGCGACAGCTTGTGGGCAAGATGCTGCGCAGGCTGGAGAAACAGATTACCCGCTGCGAAAAACAGCAGCGCCAACTCTTCAAGCAGATCTGCCGCTGCGAGGGCGTTGTGTCTGACCTCGACGCCATGTTCTTCTACCGCATCAATGATGCCCTCGGTGCGTTGACCCGCGATTGCGCGGACGTCGGCGAACAGCTCGAACTGCTCCTCGCAGCCTGATTCGTACCTCAATTAACGCGACGATAGCGGACGCCAAGCCTTGGACATCATCGTTTCCTACGGCCCTCAGTTTCTAGGACTCGCCTGCATCGCCGGTTTCTTCATGGCGTGGGGGATCGGCGCCAATGACGTGGCCAATGCCATGGGCACGTCCGTCGGGTCCGGCGCCCTGACTATTCGCCAGGCAATCATCATCGCGATCATCTTCGAATTCCTTGGCGCCTATCTGGCCGGCGGCGAAGTCACCTCCACCATCCGCAAGGGCATCATCGACCCCGAGTTGCTGGCAGAAACGCCGGAGCTACTGGTCTACGGGATGATGTCGGCCCTGTTTGCGGCCGGCACCTGGCTGCTCATCGCCAGCGTTCGTGGCTGGCCCGTGTCCACCACCCATTCCATCGTGGGCGCCATCGTTGGTTTTGCCGCCGTGGGCATCTCCGTCGACTCTGTCAGCTGGGATGCCGTGGGCACCATCGCCTCCAGCTGGGTCGTATCGCCGATTCTCGCTGGGGTGATTTCCTTTGCCCTGTTCATGAGCGTGAAAGTGTTGATTCTCGATACGGAGGATCCCTTCAAACGCTCCAAACTGCTGATCCCGTTTTACATCTGGATCGTGGGCTTCATGATCTCCATGGTGACTATCGTGAAAGGCCTGAAGCATCTGGGTATCGAGATGGACTTCGGCCTGGGATCAAAGTTCGCCAATGCGGTACCGCCCTCCATCGCCCTGGGCATTCTGCTGGCCATCGTCGGCGCTTTCAGTCTTCGCAACATCAAGTACGAAGAAGACGAAGACAACCGTTTTGCAAGCGTTGAGCGCGTGTTTGGCGTGCTCATGGTGTTCACGGCCTGTGCCATGGCGTTTGCCCACGGCTCAAATGACGTGGCGAACGCTGTTGGCCCGCTCGCGGCGGTCGCCAACATCGTGCAGTCAGGGGGTATGGTCTCTGCAACCGCACCCATGCCCGGCTGGATCATGCTGACTGGCGCGGCCGGTATTGTTGTCGGACTGGCAACCTATGGCTGGAAGGTGATTGCCACCGTAGGCAACAAGATTACGGAACTCACGCCCTCGCGCGGTTTTGCTGCGACGCTGGCGGCAGCCTCCACGGTGGTTCTCGCGTCGGGCACGGGCCTGCCTATTTCTACTACGCATACGTTAGTTGGTGCTGTTCTGGGCGTAGGTCTGGCCCGGGGTATTGCCGCCATCGACCTGCGTGTTATCGGATCGATCTTTGT
Organism: Pseudomonadota bacterium; assembly: GCA_038750875.1. Classification (GTDB taxonomy): domain Bacteria; phylum Pseudomonadota; class Gammaproteobacteria; order Pseudomonadales; family Halieaceae; genus Congregibacter. The sequence continues at coordinate 126,188 of JBCDGU010000008.1, forward strand.
CAGCTGGATCATCACCCTTCCCGCGGGTGCTATTCTCGCCATTATCTTTTTCTACACGCTGCGCGGGATCTTCGGCTGATTACGCACCCGTCTCCATGACATAAGCCGCGTAATCAGCCCACAAAATCATGAACAACTTGCCCCAAGCCCCCATTCCCTGGTTTCGCAATATGGCGCCCTATATCCATTTGCATCGGGGTGCGACCTTCGTCATCACGGTACCCGGTGAGGTACAGGAGAAAGGTGCGCTAACAGGGCTGCTTCACGATCTTGCACTGCTTTCCAGCCTTGGCGTGCGCCTGGTGGTTGTGCACGGCAGTCGCCCTCAGATTGATCGCCGCCTAGCCGAGGCGGGTATGGCCAGCGAGCTGAGGGACGGGCGACGCGTGACGCCCGCTACGGCCATGCCCCTTGTGCAACAAGCGGTGGGCGCGCAGCGAATCGAATTGGAAGCGCTGCTTTCCATGGGTCTGCCCAGCTCACCGATGGCCGGTGCAAACCTCAAAACGGGCATCGGCAATTTCATCACTGCCCAGCCCCTAGGCGTTGTCGATGGTCTCGACCATCAGTTCACGGGAAAGATCCGTCGTATCGACGGCGCCGGCATCGAGAATCTCCTGGACCACGGGCGGATCGTTCTCGTGTCTCCCCTGGGTTATTCACCCACGGGTGAAGTCTTCAACCTCGAATACAAGGATGTCGCCATCGCGACCGCTGAGGCCCTGGGCGCGGGCAAATTGATTCTTCTGGGCACCAGCGACGGCATCCACGACGAAGATTCGTCGCTTATTCGGCAGATCACCGCTGGCGATGGCGCTCGTTACCAGCCCAAGCAGCATCGGGAGGCGCAGCTCCTTCACTGCGCGCTGGAGGCGTGCCGACGCGGCGTGCCGCGGACGCACATCGTGAGTTACACCAATGCCGATGCGCTGCTCACGGAACTATTCACCACCGATGGCAGTGGCACCCTCGTCACGAGCCAGCCTTACGAACAGTCCCGCTGGGCCACCATCAATGACGTGGGCGGTATCCTGGAACTGATTACACCGCTGGAAGAATCTGGTGTTTTGCTCAAGCGTTCGAGGGAAAGACTGGAGGCAGAGATCGGACGCTTCCGACTTCTTGAGCGCGACGGACGCATCATTGCCTGCGCAGCGCTTTATCCTTTTGGGGAAAGCGGCAGTGCTGAACTCGCGTGTATTGTGTCGGATCCCGAGTATCGGGGAGAGCGTCGTGCCCGCCGACTGCTCGAGGAGCTCGAGAATGAAGCACTGAATCAGGGATTGAGCCGCGTTTTCGTGCTGACGACACAAACAGCGCACTGGTTTATCGAGCAGGGCTTTCGTGAGGCATCCCTCGATACGCTTCCCGAGGAACGTCAGTCCCTCTATAACCTGCAGCGGAACTCCAAGGTCTTCGTCAAGAACATCGAGCGACCGTGCTGATCTTCCGCCCGAAGATCCGGATTCGATAACGCGGCCCTGACGTCGCACACTCCTCTGCGCGGCTGACCAGCTCCGCCCGAATCACTGCGACGACAGGGCCAGCACGTCCTCGCGCAGATCGTTAATCTCGCGCCGCAGGCGTTTGTCCTGTTTCTCGCTCCGAGTATTCAGCACATCCGCCACCGCTTGGAGCACCGTCGCCGTATTGTGGTCGTACACGGCCATCACGTCAGGCTGGAGACGCGATTCCCAGTTTACGATCATGTCACGCACGCGGTCCTGCCAACCCGGATCTCGAGCAAGCTCGCCCTCTATGCTGCGCACCCAATCGGCTCGCTCTTTAAGCCAGAACGTGTCGGAACGTGTGAGCTGAACCACCGCTTCCTGCAGGCGATCTTTTTGATCACGTCGGAGGCGACCGACAAAGTCCTCGAGGGAATCTTCCATGCTCTCCTGAGCTTCTTCGCGGTACTCCTTATCAGAGCGCGGCAGGTACTTCTCCTCATATTCCTCTTGCCGATCATCGAGAGACTCAACGAACTCTGCGATCTGATCTTCGCTCAAGGTATTTCCGAGGGCGAGGAGCTCTTCCAGGCCGCGATCACGAATACGAAGCCAGGCGAGCTCGAGATCGTCGCTGAAGCTTTGCAAGTAGTCGGCCGTCAGGGGCGCATCAAGGGCCGCCTCAAACCCATCGAGGAGCGCCGTGTACTCCGGCAGCTCTTCGTAGCGATGCCAGCGCAACAGCGCTTCCATCTGTGTATCGAAAGCCCGGGACTGCTCCCGATCGAGGTCGACATAGCGACCGAGATACCAGGGCAGAATGAAATCGAGGCGATTGTAGATGAACCGGTTGCTGCCACACCCGGCGAGCACCAGCGTCACCAATAGAAGGATCAGCGCGGTTTTTAACCACCGGTCAACCGCAAACGAGCCCAGCAGATGGCTGCTGGCGCCGCCAGGACGGGCAATAAGGGGGCGCTCAGAGGTACTCGAGGTCATCGGTGGCAAAAAGCATCTCGGGATTGCGGAAGCACTTGAACTCCAGATGATTCCCCGCGGGATCTTTAATAAAGAACGTACGCTGCTCTCCCCGACGGCCCTCAAAGCGTGTGCCCGGCTCAATGACATAAGGAATGGACGCAGCGTCCAGCTGCCGGGTCAGGGAATCCCAGTCATCCCAATCCAGTACCGCACCGAAATGGCTGGCAGGCACAGCTTCGCCATCGACGGCATTGCGCGCGACGGCGGGGAGATCCTCCGTTGCAACCTTATGCACCACCAGCTGGTGCCCGTAAAAATCGTAGTCAATCCAGGCATCGGACGAACGCCCACGCGGACAGGACAGAACGTCTCCATAGAAGCTGGCGGCCGCGTCCAGGTCATCGACGGGAAGCGCGAGGTGGAAGGCGGATTGGGGCATTAATCGCTCATGGGTCTCAAAGGCACTTGACCATGTTAGCGCGGTCCGCGCGCGGGTGCGCGAGATCCCATGCCGCCGACAATGACTATGCTAAGGTTCGGCCTTTCCCCTGAGCGGCATTCCATGTCCAGTCTAGAAGCGTTCTCCCAGCAGTTTGCCGATACGGTCTGGGGAACACCCCTCGTCGTTCTTCTTCTTGGCGGCGGTGCTTTCTTTCTGCTCTACGCCAAAGCGCTTCCCTACCGCCACTTTGGCCATGCCATCGGTATCATGCTGGGCCGGCACGATACACCCCATGAATCGGGCGAGCTTTCCCACGCTCAGGCGCTGGCAGCGGCGCTCTCGGGCACGATGGGTCTGGGAAACATCGCAGGCGTTGCCCTGGCTATCGTGGCCGGTGGGCCGGGGGCCGTATTCTGGATGTGGATCTCGGCCATCGTCGGCATCGCCACCAAATTCTTTACCTGCTCCCTGGGCATCATGTACCGAGGCGAGGACACCTTGGGGCGTCTGCAGGGTGGGCCCCAATACGTTATTCGTGAAGCCCTGCCCAAAAGGTACTTCCCCCTGGCAGTGATGTTTTCCCTCGCTGGCCTCATCGGAACACTGCCGATCTTCCAGGCCAATCAACTCACGGCGTTGGTGAGTGAAACGGTGTTCTCGGGTAATGCGCCGGCGTGGACCAATCTGGCCGTCGGGATCGCCATCGCGACCTTGGTTGCCGGCGTAATCTTCGGTGGACTTCCGCGCGTCGCGGCAGTCGCAGTCGCGGCCTTACCTACCATGGTGACTGTTTACCTTGTGATGACCTTTTACGTGATCATCTCGAACATCGGAGCGGTGCCGGCGGTTTTTGCGAGCATTGTCTCCGAGGCCTTTTCGCCTCAGGCAGCTGCGGGCGGGTTTATCGGCGTGATGCTTATCGGGATCAGCCGAGGTGCGTTCTCCAATGAGGCGGGGGTCGGCACAGAGGTCATGGCCCACGGCGCTGCAAAAACCAATGAACCCATTCGCGAGGGCTTGGTCGCCATGCTTGGCCCTGTCATCGACACGCTCATCGTGTGCACCTGCACGGCCGTCGTCATTCTTCTGACCGGAGCCTGGCAGACGCCGGGGGAACTCTCGGGTATCACGCTCACGGCAAACGCTTTTGAGCAGGAGATGGGACGCTTTGGCCTGATTCCTCTCGCCTTTATCGCGTTAATCCTCAGCACCACTACCATGTTCACCGGGTGGTATTACGGGGCTAAATGCTTCGGCTTCCTGGTCGGGGCTGAGTGGCAGCACCACTTCAGGTGGTTCTTCGTGGGGGCCGTCATCTTCGGCTCAACGGTGAGCATCGACGTGGTCTTTAATCTCATTTCAGGTTGCTACGGTCTGATGGCCATTCCCACCATGATCAGCACTCTTCTCCTCGCGCCAAAGGTGATGGAGGCTGCCAAGGACTACTTCCAGCGGCATCCATACTGAGTATTCGGTAAGGGAGGTAAGCGCAGGCAAACGCTGCGTTGAGGCGGTAGAGTATTTCCCTCAGCGAGGGTGAGAAAAAAGCCATGACAAATACCGAGATCTGCGCGGCCCTGTTTCAGGCCTTTGAATCAGGCAATGAAAACCGCATTCGTGAACTGTGCTCCCAGGAACTTAAAGCGCAGCAAAACGGAGGGCCCGCGATGGGTTTGGACGCGCTCATCGCGTTTTCGAGCGCCGTGCTGTCTGTCGTTGATGGCTTCCATTACGCGGAGCCCCTTCGATCGGCTACGGAAACGGGCTTTGTGGAAGAACATGCCATTCGCGGGACCCTGCCCAATGGGAGTTCACTGGACATCACACTTTGCGTGGTGGGCGAGGTTACAAATGGCAAGATTTCAGAGATCCGCGAGTATGTAGATTCTGAGGCCGCTGCCGGGCTGCGCGCCGCGCTGGCCTAAGACCCGCTTCTACTAATGCACGCGAGCAGAGATCCAGAGGGCGTGTTCCTGTTGCCCGTGGTTTCATCGATCGAAAGAGCCTCGCGTTCCCCTTCCGGAATAGAGCCCGTGCCCACCACCGCACCAGCGATATCCACGCCGAGCTAGTGCATGGACCAGCAGCCGTCGAGTCTCAAGCTTCAGCTACTGGGTGCGTCTTTCGTACTGGCAGTGGTACTGCTGGTCGCCAACACCCACCAGTTCATTGTTCCCATCTTCTTTGGGCTGCTGGCCTGGAGCAAAGTGGTGCTCAAGAAGCTGACACCCAAACTCGGGCTGCTGCTGGCCAAAAACAGCTTCTTCATTCAGCTTCGCAGCTACCTGATGAAGATCTCGACGCACCTCTTCGTCAAATCCCACAAACCGTGGCGCCGAATACTCACACGCATACGGGTCGCCTTATTCTCGGCGCTCAGCGGCCTCTTTGAGGCCTACCTCGCTCTGCCATTGTGGGTTCGCACGGGTGTTGCTCTCGCGGTGCTTGCCGCCACCGCGGGCAGCTCCTTCGCGGTGTTCGCGCTGCTCATCATCCCCCAGCCCCTCCTCGATTGGCTGGGCAGGCTACTGTCGAGAAGCTTGAATCGACTCGGCGTTACGCAAATGCTAACGGCGCTTTGGAAGCTTCTGGTTCCTGAGCGCCTTCGCTATCGCTGGCATCTTTTTGTGAAGTGGGAGTTGGGGCGGCGGCAGGTGCGAGCGGCGAGAAAGATTCACGAGCGGGTATCCCAAAGACCCGTTAAATCACAGCCAGAAACTTCGGCGTATGATCAAAATTCGTAAACGTGGGGAGTCACCAGTATGACCGGATCGTGTATCTGCGGCGCTGCCACCGTGACCATTGAACAGGCGCCGGGATTCATCAATGACTGCAACTGCAGTCTGTGTCGCCGATCCGGCGCAGGCTGGGGCTATTTCAGTCGCTCGCAGGTAACTGCCGCCGGCGAAACGCTGGCCGTAGAGCGTAAGGACAAGGCCGTGGCGGCGGTTACGCTCCATGCCTGCGCGGCCTGTGGCACCACCACGCACTTCACGTTGAGCGAAGCATTCCTCAAGGACAACCCCGACGCCGATCAGGTGGGCGTCAACATGAAGCTCTTTGATGCGTCGCAGCTGGAGGGCGTTGAAGTGCGCTTTCCCGATGGCGCCAGCTGGAGCGGCTCGGGCGAATTTGGCTATCGGCGGGACCCGATCACGATCAGCGCTGACAGTTTCTGGTAAACGGCGTTTAAGCGCTGGAGAATTTTCTGTCCGCTGACAGCCTCACGCTGCGGCGCTGGGCGCCGCCAACGCCGGGGAGCGACTCAGGGCACCAAGGATCGCGCGCAGGGATGCCTGCACGATGTCGTAGCTTCGGCCCACACCACAGCTGCGCTGCCCATCGATATTGAGCTGGATGTAACACACCGCCTCGGCGTCTGCGCTTTGGGAGAGCGCGTGCTCCGAGTACTCCACCAACACGATCTGCTTACCGACAAAACGCTCAAGGGCATTGACGAAGGCCGCGACCACACCGTTGCCGGTGCCGGAAATCTGCTGCGTACTGCCATGCTCATCCAACGTGAGCTGCAGATTGTCGACGCCTTCGGCGCGACTGAGTTGGTAGTCCGAAAGCTGCCAACGCGGTGACTCGGGCAAGTAGGTCTGCTCGAACAGGGAGTAGATTTCCTGGGATCCAACTTCGCCTTCCGTGTCTTCGGCATAGGCCTGCACCATGGTGCTGAAGTCGATTTGCAGCCAACGGGGCATGTCATACCCGTGATCGGCGTGCATCACATAGGCCACGCCACCCTTGCCGGACTGGCTATTGATGCGGATGACCTCCTGATAGGAACGCCCAATATCCGAGGGGTCGATGGGGAGGTACGCCACGGCCCAGGGCTGGTTTTCGTCATCGCGCTTGGCGAGGCACTTCTTGATGGCATCCTGGTGGCTGCCAGAAAACGCCGTGAACACGAGCTCCCCGGCATAGGGATGTCGCGGGTGCACGGGCAACTGCGTGCACGCCTTCACCGTTTCAATGATCTCGTCCATGCCCGCTAGATTCAGCTCCGGATCGACGCCCTGGCTATAGAGGTTCATGGCCATGGTGACGATGTCCATGTTGCCCGTGCGCTCACCGTTACCCATGAGGGTTCCTTCCACACGATCCGCACCGGCCATCACGGCCAGCTCCGCGGCAGCGATGGCGCAGCCCCGATCGTTATGGGTGTGCAGGGAAAGAATGATGCTGTCGCGACGGGCCACGTGATCGCAGAACCACTCGATCTGGTCTGCATACACATTGGGAGTACTCATCTCCACCGTCGCGGGAAGATTGATAATGACTTTCTTATCCGGCGTGGGCTGCCACACCTCAGTGACCGCATCGCAAACTTCGACAGCAAAATCGAGCTCGGTACCGGTGAAGCTTTCGGGCGAGTACTGAAAGGTCCACTCGGTTTCTGGTGCTGACTGAGCGTGCTCCAGCACGAGCTTCGCGCCGTTGCGGGCGATGTCTTTGATGCCCTCTCGATCCAGCTCAAAGACTTGCTCGCGCTGCACGGTAGAGGTCGAGTTATAGACGTGAACGATAGCGCGCGGAACGCCTTTGAGGGATTCGTAGGTGCGAGCGATCAACTCAGGGCGCGCCTGTGTGAGGACCTGGATCGTTACGTCATCGGGGATGCGATTGTTCTCAATCAACTCGCGCACGAACGCGAAGTCGTGTCCGGACGCCGATGGAAACCCAACCTCGATTTCCTTGAAACCGAGCTTCACCAGCAAATCCCACATACGGGATTTCTGCGTGATGTTCATGGGCTCGATGAGCGCCTGATTCCCGTCGCGCAGATCCACGCTGCACCACTGAGGCGCTTTGCGAATCTGGCGGTCGGGCCAGCGCCGCGCCGTCATGGGCACCGGGGTAAAAGGCTTATAGCGGCGGTGATCAAATTGGCTCATGACACGGTCCGGCGTGTGGCTTTCAGTAAATAACGGGCCGCTATGCTACCAGCGACTGCGGTGCGCCTCCTTCCTATTGCTCGTCCCTCTCGTGAAGGGAGAAAGTTGAGGGCTGGGCGCACTGCCGGGCAGGCGGACCTTGTGGGTATGGCCGACTCGAGACACCGGTAAGCGTCAGGAGGCCGGGCAGCGTGTGCACCAGGCCAGAGAGTATAGGTGGTTCGGTGTAGTGAAAGCGTGCAAAAACGCCCTTATCAAACGTGTTTAATGGTGAATATCACTATTAATTAGCGATTTATTGTATTATTTCACTATCAAATAGCCGTCTCTGGGAGGACCCCATGGCCACGCCTCAACTCGATCGCCTGGATCGCCGCATCCTCGCGCGCCTTCAGGAAGACGCGCGTATCAGCAACCTGGATCTGGCCGAAGCCGTTGGGCTTTCACCGACACCCTGTGCTCGCCGCGTTAAACAGTTGGAGGAAAGCGGTCTCATCCGAAGCCATGTGACGTTGCTGGATCAGCAAAAGCTGGGGCTGACGCTCACTTCCTTCATCACCATCACCATGGATCGCCACACGCCGGAGCGCTTCGAAGCCTTTGAGGAAGCAGTGACGGACTTTCCCGAAGTGGTGGAGTGCAGCGTGGTGACCGGGCAGAACGCCGACTACCTGATTCAGGCCGTCGTGCCAGATATGGCCTTCTATGAGCAGTTTCTGCTGGGAAAGCTCACGCGGATTCCCGGCGTGACCGGTGTGCAGTCGAGCTTTGTACTGCGCCGCGTCGTGCAGCGAACTGCACTACCCCTCGATCACACCGCCGCCGAGTGAACGTTACCGAGACAAGCCGATGAGGGACGTCGCGGGAAACTGCCCGCAACCCATCTCCTGGTACTCGCGCGCATCAAAGAGCTCTGGCAGGCCGCTGTTTCCTAGGTAGGTGTCAACGTACACGGCACAGCGAAGGCGCTCGGGCAACGCGTTCTCGCTGGCAATCGCCTCTTTCATGGACTCTACCGTGACGCTGACAGTCTGCGGCCGAACACCACCATCACCGACTTCATCCAACAACATGACGCGCGGATCATTGGCGGTCCAACGGGGCCATGCGGGCTGCGACGCGCTGCGACCACTGCCGGGAGCGCCGCTGTAAGCAAAGCCCGCCCAGTAATCGCGCATGGTTTGCGCTAGGACTTCGCGGGTTTCTTCGTTACCCGAGTGGAAAACTCCTGGGACCACGCGGGCAATGAGGGGCCCGAAAAGAAAATCGAGCTCCATGGCATGAGCGGCGCCAATGAGCTCTGGAAGATCCACCAACATATTGCTGCGCTGATCATCCCAATCGAAGCGGTAGGCATACAGGGGAAGTTCGGGATCCGCCCCGTTGATCGCTCCAAGAGGCAAGTCGACTCCCGCCGCTTTCCAGGAATCACTGTGATAGCGACTGAGCAGGTTGTAGCGCTCGGGATCCGTGGGTGCGGGCAGCACGCCGAAACGCCGCGTGACGTGGCGATCGGAGAGCGCCATGAACAATTTCATCTCGTCGCGGTTGGTGCCTGCCAGAATCGGGACACGATTCCAATCGCCGCCCTCAGCGAATAACTCGGGGAGTGGTTGATCAGGGATAACGGTTCCGTCGCGGAACAACGCCGGGGCGGAATACATGCCCCGAGGCGTCTGCAGCGGTTCCATGATGAGGTCCATACTCTGACTGCGCAGGTATTCCATCATCTCCGTGCCCGGAAGCTGGGCGATGGATGTCTCGGCATCGGCCTGTGTCTGACCGGCACCCTGTAGCCATTTGAGCATCAGCTCGCCCGAGGAGTTGGGATGGCCTGGCGGTGAAGCATCGACCCGATTCTCGGCGGTGCTCTGCAGGTAGGTGCCTGGGAAGCCGCTCTGAATAATGGCCCCGTGCAAAAGACCCTTCGTCAACGGCGATCCGAGCAGGCCGTAGATGTTGCGGCCGCCCGCAGACTCCCCAAACACCGTCACGCGCTCGGGATCACCGCCGAATTCCGTGATGTTGTTCTGCACCCACTTCAGGGCGGCGACCATATCCAGCAATGCAAAGTTACCGGAAGCGTCCAGTGGATCGATGGCCGCTTCACGCACGGCTGGGTGACTGAACCAGCCCAGAACCCCAAGCCGGTAATGAATAGTCACCATGACCACGCCCTGCTCCTGCACGAAAGCCGATCCGTCATAGGGGATAGCAGAGCCGATGGTGTTGCCACCACCATGGATAAAGAACATCACGGGAAGCTCGGCGCCGGCCTGGATGCCGGCCGGTGCAAAGACGTTGAGGAATAGACAATCCTCGCTGCCCACGAGTGTGCCTGGCTCTGCATTGGATGAGGAGAGCGCCGACGCAAACTGCGGACACGCAGCGCCAAAGCGGGTGGTTTCGCGAGGTGTCATCCAGCGGCGCGGTGAGCGGGGCGCGCGCCAGCGACCCTCATTGGCCGTCGATGCGGCGTAAGGGATGCCAAGCCAGGCGGTTGAGCCCGCAGGAGCAATACCACCCACCACCGGCCCGGAGGTCGTTTGACGCAGTGTCTGTGAGTCGGCCACGACGCTAAGGGGCACGTTCTCTGGTGATTGCCACCTGAGATAAAGCCCACCAACCACCAAAAGCACGCCAAGGGTAAGTACGATCCAGCGCATGTCTCTCTCCTACAACAGGCTTAATGTAACGTTCTCTCGCTCATATCCCAAAATCGTAGACGGAAGCGAAGTGGCCCTCCTGGGTTACCATAGCGCCGCCGCGAAGAGGCATTTCTCGAGAGCATCGAGTTAGTGGCGCCTCGCCCCGGATCCAACCACCCAGTCCAGCAAACGAAGAAAGGAGCTCTTTGGATGAAGATCGGCGTCATAACGGGAAGCCACCGCAAGGACTCTCAAAGTGAAAAAGTGGGCCGCTACGCCGCAGCCATGCTCGAGAAAGATGGCCTCGCGGACGAAACCTACGTGTTCTCTCTGGCTGGCAATCCGCTGCCTTTCTGGGACGAGGGCCTGTGGACCGGTGATCCAAAATGGCAAGACGCCATCGGCCAACTGCGCGATGAGCTGAACAGCTGCGACGGGTTTATCGTAGTCAGCCCCGAGTGGCACGGCATGGCACCGGCAGGCTTAAAGAATTTCTTTTTGCTATTCCCGGGTACGGGCGAGCTGAGCCACAAGCCAGCGCTAATCATTAGCGTTTCTGGCGGTGCCGGCGGAGGCGCCTACCCCATCGCTGAGCTGCGCATGAGCAGCTATAAGAACAGCCGCATTGCTTACCTGCCCGAGCACCTGATCGTTCGCAACGCGGGCAAGGTTTTTAATGAAGACAGCGCCGAGAATGATGCCGAGAGCCACGACTACCTCCACGCACGTCTGCACTACTGCCTTGAACTGTTGAATGAGTACGCGAAGGCCTTCCAAAGTATTCGCGCGAGTGGCAAGGCTAGTCTCGAAACGTATACGAACGGCATGTAGCGTGTGTTTTTGGTTGCTGCATCTTCAGATGCAGTGACCCTGGATGGGGTCTTCGGGGGCGGCAAAAAACCAAGGCGATTTCCTTAGATGTTAGTTCCATAACGAAAACACCGATGCTTGTTCTCTAAGTTGCGAAGCCGCGCGAAGCGAGCGAATCAAACACATTCGCAGCTCCGAGGTCTGCCGCTATCACCTAAGCCTCGATACCGCGTGCGCGACATCGGGGCTGTATACGAGTAACCCTCGTTTAGTTCCCTACATTGCAACTGGCATTTGCGTTCATCCCACGCAATCCAGGCCTTGGCTAGCAAGAAAAACAAGAGCAAGAATCCCGCCCAAATAAGAGACTGTTCCAGCGTTGGGGACTGAGTCATGCGGTCACCTCAAAACCCCATATCTACGGCAAACAAAACGCCACGCCTCAGTCGGCGCTGCATCGCTTGTCAGGATGCACCCAACCAACCTTTTTCTACCGCTAGCTCGACCTTTGAAGTCAGCCATGACCAAATCTCGGGGCTTTCATCTGCTATAAAGCCATGCATCTTTAAGACTTGGCTCTTGCAGATATCGTTGTCCTTCCACGCACGACCTTCGCTAGTGATGTTGTGCAGAAACGGGAGCAAGCGGTCCATCACTTTTAGCAAACGAGCCTCTTTGCTCGCACCGTTTTCCTGCTCTTCCCATAACTGCACTAAGTCAGCAATGGCGTTGCCAGGGAACGCGTTGGTGCGCACCACGCTCTCACGCTCAGCAATATGCGCTGTCTCCCTGCCGACGCCGTAGAGAAAGGTATCTCCGGCACCAATCTCACCGAGATCATGCACAAGCGCCAGTCTAATCAGGCGATCGACATCGAAGTCTTCTTCAAGGGATTCTGCATAACACCAGCATGCCATCGCCAAATGCCATGAATGCTCGGCAGAGTTCTCACGACGCTCACCCCCACGGATGTAAGTTCGGCGATCCACAGCCTTCAGCTCGTCGAGATGGAAAAAGAAGTCCGTAAGGCTGTCCAGTTGTGAAGGCATGGATATGATTCTCTAAGCGCTAAGCAATCACTCTTAAAGCTCGGGGCTATCAGGGCCCTTGAAGGGTGGGCACATTAACCCTTCCTCGCGCCGTGTATATAGCCGTCAGCACTGCTAATAGAGCAATCCAAACTTGAGCTGCGAGCGCAGCAGTAGTGACGATAGTGAATATAGTTCGTTGTTCGGGTTTTAGCATCGGCTACCACGTGATGTTTAAAGGAGAAACGGCGCGGCGCTTGCAGCATTCCAGAGGAGCACGAAATGCAACTTGCTAGTCAGCGAATGTAAGCAGCGCAGCATTTTGTTGAAACCAATCAATTTGTGAGTGTGTATCGGGTGCCTTTCGCCCTCTAATCTCCGATACCAAATCTATTGCCGCGCCAACCTCGTAGCCACGATTCAACAACACAGCCAACGCAACTAAACCCGACCTACCGATACCGCCGACGCAATGAACAACGGTAGAACTGCCTGACTCCAGATTGACCAATACATGTCTGGTTAAAGCGAGAAATTGATCAAGGTCGCTAGGGGGTTTGCGGTCTGGCATTGGGTAGTTCTCGTACTGAAGACCGACTAACGTTGCCGCCTGATCTTCGGAGCTCAAATCCAGCCAAGCAGCCTCTTCAGGTTCGATGAGCGAGAATACAACATCAACCCCAGCGTCCTTGAGCATCGTCAAATCTGATAGCACTGATTCCGAGCTGGGCTTGGCTGCAATGGCAAAAAAGCACGTTCCCAATTCAACAACCTTAAACAGTTCCATGAGCTAACTTGCCTAACGTCGCCACGAAGAGCGATTGATTGCGCGTTTGGCGAGCGGCGAAGTGAGTGGTCTGGTCTTGCTACACGGCATTTTGGCTGGCTGACCTATCACTGCAACCATGCAGGCACTTTTGCCAATCATCATCGCACACGGTGAAGATCGAACGATGTTCCTTAAGTGAGCGCCCGCAGGGGATAACACTGTCTAGCTTAAATCGTGGCCTCTGTCCTTCAGCGAAAGCCTCAAACACCGACACAGTACTATTTCTTTCGAATGCATTGACTTGTTAATTGCCTTTGCACCACTTTTTATCGATGCTGTTGAGTTCTAGTGACGAGAGTGCCCGATCATTGTCATTTACGGCAGAGATTCTAGTGAGGCACGTAGCAAGCTTTTTCATTGAGTGCTCTTCGATTGCGTTACCTGACGTACATTCAATTGATGTATAAGTCTGATCAGGTTCTCTCGCCAGCAGTCTGACTATTTTCAGAATTTCTCCTTTCTCGACGATACTATTTCTCTGATTTATAACTCGGACGTTTGATTCTCTAAACACGGGGCTACCATTGAAGGTGTATAAGTTAGCTCCCTGAACGTTTAGCGATACATGAGTCGCTATACCTCCACCAAGGGAATGTCCGGCGACGACAAATGAATCCAATGAATACTCTTTGACTTTCGATTCTACGATTTCTAAAGCGACGTCGTTTTGGGTTTGCTCAAAAGGGTTGTTACCGGTTCTAAAATCCTCAAAAGAGTCCGTGCCTCGAAAGATAAACGCGTAAGATCCCGTGGAGGTGTCTGTATAGAGAGCGCCATAAAAATCAATGTCCTTTCGATCAAACTCCTCAATTAACTGGACTGTTTCTAGAAGTACAAAATCGTCATCATCCGCATAAACATTCTGAGAAAGTTGAGCGTACAACCAGGCTTCATCGGCTAACGCTCGGACTTGATCACTCCACCCAGAGCAATGATCAGTCCCCGTTTGTTTCACTTTAGAGAACCAGGTACATCCCTGCAGTGCGAGAAGGGCAAAAAGCAGTATTAGTGCATTTTTCATTCAACTTCCTTTTCGATTTGTGGGCTTTAATAGAAACGCTTTAACCAGGGACGCCGCTGCAGCCACGACTTGTCACATGCGCTCTCATTGAATCAAGTTGTGCTCTTTCAAATGTAACAATAAGGAAGGTGCCCCCTCGGGAATATCTTCTGAACCACGGCGTTAAACGCGCCTGCAAAAGCCTGCACCATCTCCTGGGGATAAGAGCTACGGCTAACTCGACCTGCAATAACGAGTAGGTCTGAGTCGAACTCGTCTTTAGGCGGACCCTCGGCAACTAGTCCGCATGGGTCTATCCGATGCACGAGCTGTTTAACAAGCTCGATCAACTGCTTACTCGCTCGACTCATCTAAACGCCCAACAACGCCGCCGGCATGGGCGGCAAACCTAAGGTTTAACGTCCCGAGGGGTAGCGTTCCTAGCCTTGTTGTTTAGTACCGCGACTACTTAAAATCCAACCCACCAACAGAAGGGCCGTCGCCACTGTAAAGGTAAACATATTTCCATCTATTCCGAATGGGCCTTGCCCAACGCCGCCCTCCATGTCGGTCAGGGCTCCGCCATATAAAGGCATCGTGAGTGCGCTTAGATAAAACGCCGAAAATACGATGGCGCTTAAGAAAACCGAGAGGTTTACCTGGCCTTTGTGATCTGGTCCATGCGACCAAAGCAGATATAAGGCCAGAAGACCAATTCCGGACGTGACGCCCAGCAGCCAGACCGTATGCATGCGGGCATGAGGCAGCCATCCATCGTGGAGTACGTGAGTCTCCGTACTAAGATCGACGATAGGAGGGATCACCGTATAGGCGAGAATTGAGATTGTGATTAATAGTTTGCCTAGTATTTTCATGCGAGATCTCCAACTTTAAAAGGAGTAGGCGCCTAACGCCGCAGTACGGGCCGCGAACCGCAGGTTCGATTTTCTTTGAAACGGTTTGCCTTGGCTTGTTCGTTGGCTGTATCGCTACACACCCTGTGAAAATCCTGAAGAATAAACAAATAGGATGGCCCCAATAACAAAGATCATCGAAGTGCCGAAGACTCTGTTGACCTTCGAGCGCTCTAGAGAATCGTCCATCAGGAGCATATAGAAGGCGACTAACGGAATGATGAGGTCTAGAAAAACAGGTAGCGTGATTGGTAAGGCGGCAAGCACTGCGAACACCAGTGGAGCGCCGAACTTGCGGGCATTCGAAATATCGTAGCCCGCTAGATTGCAACCCAGCAGTACACCAACTAGCGCGCCAAGGAATAACACCAGAGCGTTGATTAGCATTCAGGCGACCTATTGCTCACAGCAGGGGCGCACGCTTAGCGCGTGCCTGCTCTATGTGCTCGTTGGGTGTGAGGTGATTAGTGAATCCTTGGCCAATCAAATACTCCCATGCAACCAAAACTTCGGATGGAAGCTCGTGAGCTACCTGAAAACCAAGGGCCGGGTAGTCTTGAACTCGCTGAATATCGCCGACCATTTCATCGATAACGCCCAAGACACCTACTACATTCGACACTTCTTCAGGGAACGAGATTTTTGGGCATGTGACGTAAGAAGTGACTTCTGGCCACTGTGCAGCGGCGGTCAGCATCACTCTGAGTAGGGCGCTTGGCTTCGACACAAACGTGACTGTATTTACTGATGGCAGCAGCTCGCGTGCGTAGCGAATGTTTTCGCCAAAGTTAGTCGCGCTGCATTCCAAAACGATCTGAGACTCTGATAGGCCATTCAGTTTTGCGCGCTCTTCAAAAACCAATGCCTCTGGCTTAGTCCAGATATGTTTCGTCCAATTTCCTGTGTTTCCACTCAGGAGCAGTATATCGGACAACCCTGATTTAATAAGATCGCAAGCATGGTCGCAGACGCGCAGATCATATGAACAGCAAACGACTACGGCGTCAGATTGTCGTTTTTCGTCGAACGATGACATGTAAGCCCAAAGCTCCTGGGCTTTGATGAGGGTCTCGGACTCCATAACTTGTGGGGCACCTAATGCCGCCAGTACGGGCGACAAAACTAAGGTTTTACGGCCAGCGGGCAAAGCACGCTTAAGTGGCTAGCCTTGCTACGTGAGAATACTTAACCAATTGGAATCACCTCATATTCCTCGGTGAAAAATAGAGTCGATGCCTCCATATCTATGAACTTCGCTTCATCTTCAGCAAGTAACTGCCCGGCTACTTTTCCAACATCAGAGCCCGTCGCGCTCATCAAAGACTCCAGGTTTTCCCACCAGAGCTCAGCAATCCCTTCAAAGCCTTCTTGCTTCATCCCTCTCCCCGAAGAAATAGCATCTCCAAGCTCTGGATTGACTGTATGACTCTGAACATATCTCAAAATATTGAGATCATCTGCCTTAGATTTAACCAAGGGCCCGTGCTGATTCAACCAGTAGTCATGAAAATCCTTACTGGAAATATCCGATCGTTTCTTTACGCAAAAAACCATCTTTATCATCGTAATCCGCTTCTCCTTAGATCCACGCAACGCGTTAGGCTGCGGGAGGCCAAAACGCATAGCGGTTTGGATGTCCGACGACTGTAGGGAGCGCACTGCCCTAACTTGTTATCTGGCGCGGCGGTGGGCATCAGCGACAACCTAACGACCACAACACTTCTTGTACTTTCGCCCGCTATCGCAGGGGCAAGGATCGTTGCGGCCAATCTTAGGGGCCGCACGCACATGCTGCACCGGAGTAGCCGGCCCGCAACACGTCGAATCACTGCAACAAGACGCGTCGCTTTCGATGGCCGACGTGGAATTTTGGTCTTGATCAATCATCTCATCTCTCTAAATTTTGCGAAGAAACATAACGCTTCAAGCTGGGGCGGCCGCGCAACGAACGTCCCGGCGCGAAGCACCCTTGCAGCCTTGAGTTATTACGTGGGCGAATTAGAAGAGACACGCTAAGACTTACCTCCAGCCGTGCCGATAGCGATGCCAAGAGCAACACCTATACCCGTCCCAACGCCCACGCCGACACCAACATTCTCTATTGCCAAGCCAAACGGCACCCCGAGCGCCATTCCGATACCTACACCGATACCGATCGCAGCACCCGATGAGGAAGAACGTTCAGGCTTTTGCTTTTCAGGGCGTTCTGGCATATCGCTACCTCGGACAAGAACACTAACGCCGCGAGTTGGGGCGGCGAAACCGCGCAGCAGTTTTGACGTCCCAGCGAAGCGACAACCTTGCCTTTTTAGGCGTCATTCCTCTACGGCTCCCGGCTTAAATTGATAGTTAAGCTTATGAACATACCGATAATCTGGAACAAAAGAGCGATAACTGCGCCAAAATAGAACATCGTCGTGTAGCCATCCCAATACCCCAGAGCGCACAGTGTTAGTAGTATGTACATGACCGCTTTAAGGGCCCAAACTGAATAAGCTGGCCTTTCTTTCTGAGCGTCGGCAAAGTCCGGGATAAGTCTGAACATAGCGATAGTTGCGGACAGATTGGCAATGGCAAACAACACGCTCGAGTATCTAAGAACTTGTAGCGTATCTACTGATAAGGTCCGAAGCAGTATAGGTATTAGGCAGGCCACTAAAACCATTGACGCCCCAATAACTATGCCTAGCACGATGTGCTGATTCGTTGTTTTGGGAGATAAGACTGAGATAAGGACGGCGAAGCCAATAAAGACCGTCGCTATTTCTGCAATACCCAGTAAATCGTCTAGGCTCTCGTACCCCATATCAAAGACACCTATCGCCGCCTAACGCTTATGGCTGCGGCGGCCAGAGGCCACCCGCCAGCTTGCACTTGTTAACTGCACGATCTATTTCCATTGCAGTTCAAGCTTGCGATTAGCTTGAGCGCAGTCTCGGAGGTACAGATTAATGAGTGACTGGTAGGGAATACCTTTAGCATCGGCCATGTCTTTGAAGTATTCGATTGTGTCCTCATCCAAACGAATTGTGATCTGTTTCTTTAATTTCTGGGCATAAGGGTTTGGGATAGATTCGGAAAAGTCGTAACTGTTACGCATGGCGATTACCCTCATATATTCGACGTTCGTCTCGATCAGCTTTTCTGGCTGAAATGATGCGGATTGATTCTTCTGATCTAATGCAGTGGCACACGATTAGCAACCGAGAATCGATGCTTGTACCAAGCAGGATGAAACGATCATCTTCACCGGAGTGATCCGGATCGGGAATTAACCGAGCAAACACGTCGGTAAAAACCGATTTCGCCTCCTCAAAGGAAACACCGTGCTTCTTAAGGTTGGAAGCACTTTTCTTCTCATCCCACTCAAAAGTCAGCAAACTCACGAAATCAATATAACTACATTGTAGTTATATGCAAGAGCCTGATCAGAACTTGCAGTTAACGCTTCAAGCTGGGGCGGAAAACCGCGCAGTGACCCTACACCACTTTCGTTGACGCATAACGCTGCCAGCAGCGGGCGACCAGACGGGTGCGAAGCGCCCGGTAGGGAGCCCGGCGACCGGAAGGAGCGAACTGCCTGGCCTTGTTAGGCATCAATAACCTCCAGGCTAGGCCACAACTCAAGCCAATGCTTACTCTTTATCCGATGCGTGAAATCGGCGGGTTTTCGCCTGCCCGGATTTATGGTCACTGTACTGTCGAACAGGCTCGCCACTCCAAAAGGGGCCACCAACTCCAAATCACCTGACGATGAAATCCGAGCCCCTATCGCCGTTTCGAGTTCCACCCAATGCTTCATTGCATGCTCTGTCGATAGGTAGGGAGCATCGTCGTTTCGAACATGCATACGAGCCTGGTTTTTTACAGACCAGGGCAGATTTGAAATAGCGCGTAACTCAGACTCAATTGCTTTATCGGAGTCACTAGAATCTCGAACCGGATCGAAGTAGATCAGGTCGATGTCATTAAGAGGAGTCGAGACAGTGTATGAGTGTACTTTGTCCCAGACGAGGTTTCGCACGAATCCAGCTGCAAGGCACCAATCATTGAGATTCAACGAAGCCGCTAAGCGCAAAGCATCCATCCTCACTGGATCTAGTCGTAACCAATCTGCTATCAGAGTCTCTTGCCTCACGATGACATGCCTAATGCGTTAAGCAGCGGGCGGCCAAAGCGCGAAGCGGTTTGGACGTCCGGCGACCGAAGGGAGCTTACAGCCAACACTTGTTAGGTGTCGACGGCATCGAAATGCCTGCGAGCATAAAATACGCTGAGCTTCAGGAAAAAGACGCCGCCATAAACAATAGCGATGATTCCAAACGAAGCCTGGTCGAAGTGCATAGAGACAATAAAAGCCATCAGGCTACAACCAAGCAGCAAAGCCAATTGCCACTGCCCACGGGTTTTTCGAATTGCTAATTCACTAGCGCTCGGATTTGCTAAGCACCTGCTTACATATGCTTCACCAAAGGCCGAAATGTAGCGTCGCTCAAGCCTCTCCCGCTGCTTGCGTCTCATGGGCATAGCTGCGGCATCAATGATCGCCTCTGCCATTTGATTCGCTGATTCTTTAGCTATCATTCTGAATCCACCTAGACACTTAACGCATAGCCTGAGCGGCGGACGAGCCGCTTGTTAGCTGTGCAACTCGAGGCGCATGGGAACATCTCGAACACCGCCTCCTTCTCGTATACCCCCCAGCGGCTCGAACCCGAAATGGCGATAGACCTGCTGAGCGTTCAGTGATGAGTTCACCGTGAAGTGTCCAGGGTTCTTTCCCGAATCGATGCACGCGTCTCTGCCAACGTGCCAGAGCTGGGTTGCAAGGCCCTGTCCCTGAAAGTCGTCATGAACGAACAGATGGAATAGGTGGCTCTCGTCTCTGGTGCCGACGACCCCGACCACTCGTGGACCTTCGACGGCAACGTGAAAGCGAAAGCCTTCCTCCATGTACCCCTCGATCGAATCGGGCGTCATTGAACCGATCAGGTTGCGCTTTCCCTCTTCGCCAAACGCCATGGCGATGTGGGCCTTCGAGAGCGCGACCAGGAGCTCGCTTATCGCGACGGCGTCCTCTCTGCTAGCGGGACGGATGCGCATGTCAGCTAACGCCGCGAGTTGGGGCGGCCGGTAGGCTGTCCCGACGCGAAGCGCCCTCGCAGCCTTGATTTGTTAACAAGCGCCACCCCTTTTGTATATGATGATAATATACAGCAATGATCGATTGGGAATTGCTGCAAGGTTTTGACTGGGACGACGGCAATGACCGTAAAAGCCTGGACAAACATAGAGTGACCAAATCTGAGGCAGAGCAACTGTTTTTCAATGAACCGTTGCTGCTGTTGCCAGACCCGAGACACAGCCAAAAGGAACCTAGATTTCACGCGCTTGGTAAAACCGACGATGGAAACCGATTGCACGTGACCTTTACCTTGCGTGGAGCTGGCACATTGATCCGAGTGATTTCGGCGAGACGGATGCACCGGAAGGAGAAATTGAGGTATGAGCAAGAAGATTAAAGAACTGCCTAAGTTCAAGAACGAAGCCCAGGAGCGCGAATTCTGGGAGGCGAATGACTCTAATGAATTTGTAGATTGGGGACGAGCGGAGCGTGTATCTATGCCCAATCTCAAACCATCTACGAAAACCATTTCTTTACGGCTCCCTGAGATGCTGCTGGACAGCATCAAGATCGAAGCGAATAAACGAGATATGCCGTATCAATCGCTGATCAAAGTTTGGCTCGCTGAGGATGTGAAGCAAAGTCGGGATCCTGCCTAGAACGTTGACGCCTCAAGAAGAAGCGCCGGTAACGGCGTCTTCTTTGCTTGACTTGTTAGGGAGCCGTTGCTCCAAACGTTCCGCCAACCAGACTTTTATGATGGATTGTCGTGTCACGCCAAGGCGCCCGGCTTCACGATCAAGAGACTCGATCATCCACGTGGGGAAATCGACATTGACCCGTCGCTGCTCTTGATTAGGGCGCCTAACCGTCTCAAGGTTGAGATCTGCGGTCACGTCTTTCCCGTCATCAAATTTCTTTTCAAAGCTCTTAGCTTTCATAAATCGTAACCTCCTCTTCCCGAGAACGTCTGACAGAAATGATTCTTATCGAATCATCCCTATATGTAATGACAGCAGACCAATGTTTTGAGTCGATCATCCCAACGACAAGATATCTGGGCTCGTCGTCGACCCTAGCGACAACTTCAATTAGGTCTGGATCAGACCAATGCTCTTGGGCATCGATAAAATCGATGCCGTGCTTGTCGAAATTCGAAGCGCTTTTCCGGGGGTCGAACTCAAAATTGGCCATGGTATAGAAATTATACCTTTATTAATCATAGCGCAATTGTGGATAAAGGCCCCCTAACGCCGCCAGCATGGGCGGCAAACCGCAGGTTTGACGCCCAGCGGAGCGGCTTGACTGGCCTTGTTACGTGGCGCTCTTTTGTTCGCCAATTGTCGACCTCATTAATGCAATGCCCTGCGCGTACATGTTCTCTGTAAAGGCTGTGGCTTCTTGCTCAGATAGGCCCTTGGCCTCAAAAACACCTCGCCAAGTTAGACGACTGCGGCCTCCGTCGAGTGGCGACACTGACATAGTTGCTCGGTAATATGAGAATGGAAGCGGAGAACTTACGATTGAATAGGTGTAGCTAAACTCGGATTCTTCTTCGAGCCGATCAACGATTTCTCGTCCGTCGGGTAGCTCAATTTTTCGCAGAGCGCCGATACCGGTACCTTCTGCGTAGCACTTTCCGGCACTCGTTCCCGCCCACTTATTCATGTCTCCGAAATCACCCAGAAGCCCCCAGAGTGCCTCGGCTGAAAGATCAAACTCTTCGGTCGCGACGACTTCGCTCACGATTCCTCCTCAGTTTTCATTGTCGCTCGAAAGCCACATAACACCGCCAGCATGGGCGGCAAACCGCAGGTTTGACGTCCAGCGAAGCGGCTTGCCTGGCCTTGTTATGTGGCGACATCAATCAATTAACCCAAGCTGCTTGGCGCGGACTAGGTTTTGGGCTGCGTTTTCGTTTCCCAATGCGGCAGCACTTTCCCACCACTTTTCCGCCATTTCGAAGTCTACAGGCACTCCCAAGCCTTCCGCGTACATGTAGGCAAGCCGCGCCTGGGAAACAGCATCATTCTGCCTCGCAGACATGGCGTAGAATTTAAGCGCTTTCTCATAATTGTGGTATTCAGACTGTTCTTCGAAGTACAAGTCACCCAAGTACCCCTGAGCCCGATTGTTGCCTTGAGCAGCCGCTTTCTCCCACCAGTAGACGGCCTTTTCTTGATCCTGAGCCACGCCATGTCCGTGCATATAGAGCGTGCCTAAATCGGCTTGGGCATTTAACTCGCCTTGCTCGGCAAACCGCATAAACACCTGGAAAACCCCATCATACTCTCCAGCATTGTAGGCGGCAGCAGCTTTGTCGTACTCGTCCGCCTGAGCAAAAAGTTTCTCTCCCCATATCACGCGACCAGAGCTATCCTCAATCCACGAGTAAGTTCTATATCCATGACCCGTAGTTCTGTCGCAGTAAATTATGTACTTCTCCCCTGGCTGAAGATCTAGAACGGTACTCCAGTCACGGGTATCTGAACCGGAACTAACGAGTAAGGCGCTTACCGCAAATTTTTTACTCCAAGCAAGGTTGTATCTACCTGGCAAGAGTTGAATTTCACCGTACTCTTCGTTGGTGATGTTGTGTCCGTTGACACTTAACCAGCTCGAAAACCCCATCTGCAGTTGGATCGTGGACACCTCTTCGAGTGGAAGCGAGGGCCCTTCATAGCCTTTAAGAGACTCGTCAGAAAGGCTATTGCAGGCAACTAAAGCCGCCACAAAGAATATTGCCAAAGTGCTCTTCAAAAGGTCGATCACTGGACAACCCCTTACGGTTTGGGTAGCCACATAACGCTTCAAGCTGGGGCGTGCGGTAGCACGCCCCGGCGCGAAGCGCCCTTGCTGCCTTGACTTGTTACGTGGTCGGCACCAATATTTGGTGTTTATTGGTATTGCGAGGCATTCCATATGGCGAAAAACACAAGCATAACCTTGGGTGAGCACTTCGAAGGTTTTATTGCCCAGCAAGTAGCAGATGGTCGCTACGCGTCTGCAAGTGAAGTTGTGCGTGCCGCGTTGCGCCAGTTTGAAGACACCGAAAACAAGGTTGCCACACTGCGGCGCTTGCTCGATGAAGGTGAAAGAAGTGGTACAGCGGACTACAGCTATGAGGCTTTGATGCAAGAACTGGATGATGAGCTTAGTTAGTGAGTTCATACACGCTGACCAATGCTGCTCGGGCGGATCTCAAATCGATTGCAGCGTTTACCCAGAAACGCTGGGGTCGTGACCAACGTCTTAGGTATGCGAAACAATTTGACGAGGCGTTTGAACTGCTTGCCGAAAGCCCAGAAGTCGGACCCCGTTGCGACGCTGTAAAGCTCGGATATCGGAAATTCGCAAATGGGAGTCATCTGATTTTTTACCGTGCCGTTAGCGAAGTTGAAATCGAGATAGTCAGAATACTTCACAAGCGAATGGACGCACGGAGTCAATTCGAGGCCACGTAACGCCCACAGCAGGGGCGGCTGGCCTGACGCGGAGCGGCAGGTTGGACGTCCCTGATGCCTGTGCTTGTTATGTGGCACTCAACGTCTAAGATGCAAGTCACCGCTGGCCTCTATAGAGTTTACGGATTCCACAAACTGATCAGTGTATTGATGTTGCTCGGTTTCCCGCTCCCACATTCGACCCGGAACCGGAAGCGAAACAAATGCTTTTGCCCAACGCCTCCTGTTTTCCCACACCTCGTCAGAAAGATGGCCCTCCGTCCACAAAAACCACTGCGCTTGATACTTCTGCATGGTTGCACGGAAGAGAACAAAAAGTTGACCGAACTCCTCTGGAGAGAAGTCTTCTGGCTTAGTATTTGGGTCTGAAACTCGTGTTACAAGCGCGGCCAATTGCGGGTTATGGGCTATGCCTTCGTTAAGTTCCGCCATTGAGACATCAGCACTCCACGCAGACGTCGCTCTTACGGTCCTGGTGTTACGCCGAATTTCGTATATCGCAAATGCAAGAGATATCAGGACTGCACATCCACTAATGATCTCAGCAAAACTCGCTAATTCGCTAATCGTCAACGCCTACCTCCTTTTGCCACATAACAGCTATGTTGGTGACCTTGGTCACCTAACACTTTGCTCGCTAACTTGTTAACCAACGTTTTCGAGGGCGTTTTTTCTTCCATAAAATCAGCTTATTGGGAGAGTGCTTGTTTAGCAAACCAGCATAGCGAGTCCGTTTTTCGATGATCGGCAGATAACATTGCCTACACAAAGAACGTTCACCCACAAAAAAGCCCAGCTGTATCCAGCCGGGCCTTTAATCTTGATCTCTATCGAGGCTGCCGAGTCACACAACCCCTTCAGCGCTCCTTCACGCGCATATCATTCGATCAGTCGCTGGAGGCGCTGTCACTGCCTCCCGCCGCACGCTCCTGCGCAATCAAGAAATCCGCGATCTTGAGCATGTTCGCCTGACCGCCCGCCTTGCGGGTGGTGATGCGGTACTTACCAGCCACCATCATCTCGGGAGTGCCGGTGATCTTTGCAGCGCGAGCGCGGGCATTCGCCTGGCGCACCTGGCTGCCGACACCGAAGCTGTTGAATGCTTTGCTGAAGTCTTCGCGGCTGACGCCATTGGCGGCAAACAGATCGGCGAGCTCGCTTTCGTCAGAGAGTCGCTTGCGATCAACGTTGATGGCCTGGAAGAGCGGCATGTGTACTTTATCGAGCACGCCGAGCACGTCGGCGGCATAGAAGGCCTTTGCGTGTACTTCCATGAGGGCGTTCCACATGGCGGGCGAGCCTTTTACAACCACATCGTCAGCCAAGGTCTTTTTCCACTGCACCACCTGGGGTTCAAAGTTGTAGCAGTGACCGCAGCCGTACCAGAAGAACTCGGTGACTTCGATTTTCTCACTCTGCGTGCCGCGAATCGCCGGTGAGATCACGTCGTAGTGTTCGCCAGCAACCCACTCTTCAGCGATGGCAGACAGAGCTACCAGTTGCAGGGCCATTGCCGCAAAAACCGCGGCGCCAAGGCGCTTAATCATGGTGTTACTCCAATTCATTGGGGTCTTGTTGTGGGACACGCATACTAGCGAAAAGTTCTTGCGGACACAGCCCGTGCGTCGGAGCGGATCTGCCTACGCAAAGATAGGAGGATCCGAGTGATAGCGCCGCGCTGGTAAAGGCCAGTCGGGTTGTGCCATACCGGAAATTACGGGAAAGCGCGTTCTGTAAGCCGACCCCCAGCTCGTTTGCTCCGCGTGAGTAGCGCGCTCGTCGGACGCTTCTTCTGGCATCGATTGTCGGACGGGATGGGGCCCAGTGCTGGTCAGCAGTGCAGCAGTTCTTGCGAGAGAGAGCCTCGCTCGAAACACCACTCCCGACTCGCGCTTCAGGCGCAGGGCACGAATCACTGATGCAGCCATAAGATAACCGGTGCCGTGATCGAGCGCCTGCACAGGTAAAGGCGTGGGTTTTTCTGCGCCCGTCACCGTCATGCCCGCATGAGCGATGCCGCTGCTCATCTGCACCAAACTATCGAAACCCCGTCTATCACGCCATGGGCCTGACAAGCCGTAAGCGCAGAGTGATACGTCGATGAGTCTGGGGTTCAGGTCTCGCCGCACTTCTGCTCCTAAGTCGAGTCCCTCCAGGGCACCTGGCCGATACCCATGAACAAAAACATCTGCTTCTTTAAGGAGCGATGCGAACCGTTCCTTTTGCTTTGCGTCTCTAAGATCAAGGGTCGCCAAGCGCTTGCCTAAGGTCACTTCGGGCACTACGACCCCTTCATCCCAATCCGGCGGGTCGATGCGAAGCACCTGTGCGCCGTAGCCGGCCAGTAGACGAGTACACACGGGGCCGGCGAGGACACGGGTGCAATCGAGAACTTTAAGGCCTTTGAGCGGCCGTTCTGCATCGACGGGTTGTGTCGTAGGCTCCCGCTCCGAGGAAAGCTCTGAGCGCTGAGACCATTCGATAAGTGGGTCTTTACTTACCTGCAGACCATTGGGATGTTTGCTCCATTCCTCTGGGCTCAGCATCGCCGCGGCGCAGCCTCCTGCGGCCACAATGGCCGATTCCAGCTCCACCGCATCCCACTGCCGGACTGTTTCGGTGACAACATCTCGATCTGCGGAGCAGCGCAGCACGCTCAATGCCGCGTCACGATGATGGGGTGCGTTGGTATGCAAACGAATCCAGCGGTCTTCGGCCCGATAATCACCAGCGATGGCATCCCAGGTGGGGGGTAGCTCCCAGCCATCAGGATGTAAGGTCATTCCGAACCAACGGGATGCAAGCACGCGACTGAGTTCCACCGTCTCTGTCGATCCAGAAAGCGCCGCAAGTTCACCCAATGCAGCACCCATAGTGGCGCAGGCAAACTCCGTGACATTAAAGACCGACGGCAGGCCGTGCGGCGAATCGTTGGTCGCTACACGAGGAGGCGAGTTTTCGCAGACCGGCATCGCGCCGCGAATTTCTTTCAGGAATCTCGTGAATGAAGTGTCCATGCGAGCCAGTCTGAGCCGCCGGGCTGACTGGGCGCAAGTTGCGGGGAGAGGACCCTTATGTTTGAGAACTGACCAGAGGCCGGGCACAAAAAAGCCCGCAAAGCGGGCTTTTCAGAGCGGCGCCATGCGGGCGCTGCCTGTCGGTTTCTTACTGCTGAAGACCTGAGATGTAAGACGCGACGGCTTCGATTTCCATGTCAGACAAACCAAAGGCGTTGCTGCGCATGATCTTGGTGTCGCCGTCGGTCACGCGACCCGTCGGGTCTTCATAGCCTTTGCGATACTCTTTTAGCTGCGCAGAGATGTAGTCAGAGTGCTGACCGCCAATGGCCGGGAAGCCAGCCGGCGCGTTGCCCGTGCCGCGCGCGCCGTGGCAGGCAATACAAGCCGCGACGTTCCGCTCGGCCACACCCGCACGATAGACCTTTGCACCCAGTTCGATGAGCGCCGGATCAGCTTTCTCTACGCCGCGAGGCTTGGCGCTGTAAAACGCTGCCAAATCAGCGAGGTCCTGGTCGGACATGTTGTCGACCTGGCCAACCATCTGCGCAACGGGACGCAGGCCATCACGAATGTGCTGCATTTGCTGGAGCAGGTACTTTTCGCCCAGGCCAGCCAGCTTGGGAAAGGAAGGGACCATGCTATTGCCATCAGCTCCGTGGCAGGCACCACAGGTGACCGCTTTCTGCTCACCCGCAGCAGGGTCGCCCTTCAGCACATCCGCGGCTTGGGCACCTGCGATGCCTAAAACCAATGCGCTTATCGACAGCAGTTTTCTCATGACAGCCAGGTCCTTTCCTTGTCCAGTTCGTGACGCGTGTTAACGATTAATGAATGTTGATGATGCGTGCTTAGTCAGCGGGGGCGGCCATGAACTTGACGAGTTCTACGTACTCATCGTCAGAGCAGTCGAAGCACATGCCCATAGGGGGCATCGCGTTCAAGCCATTCTTTACGGAGGCCACGAGCGCATTCATACCTTTCTCAAGGCGGGGCTCCCAGGCTGCGGCGTCACCCGTTGCCGGAGCACCTGCGACACCCTGCGCATGACAGACAACACAGCTCTTGTTGTACTTCTCCATGCTGGGCTGCGCCTGTACAGCCACAGCAGACACTGCAATCACAGCTGCAAGTGCGAGTTTTTTCACGATGTTCACCTCCCAGTGATCAAAAACGCGGATAGTCGCAAAAGCTTAGACAGCGACCAATTCAGCGTTATCCCCTCAAAGAGGGCGCGGTATTATACTCGACATGAGTACACCGACCAATTTTTCCCCCGAAGCTGACAATGTCCCTGTGCCCTCCAAACCACGCTATCGGAGGGCGAGCTTTTTCACCAGCGCGGCGAAGGTCTCCCAGTGCCCTGAAGACAGCGGCTGGGAGGTCGCCTTTGCCGGTCGATCCAATGCCGGTAAGAGCAGCGCGATCAACAGCCTTACGGGAAACAAAAAGCTCGCACGCACCTCTCGCACGCCAGGACGAACCCAGCTCATCAACTTCTTCACCGTGGGCGAAGAGCAGCGCATTGTCGATCTTCCTGGTTATGGATACGCAAAAGTCCCGCAAAAGATCAAAGATGCCTGGAATCGACAGCTGGAGGCCTATCTTAGGGAACGTCAGAGCCTGCGCGGACTGATACTGCTCATGGACTGCCGGCATCCCCTGCAAAGCTACGATCAGCAAATGATTGGCTGGGCGGCCCAAGCGGACATGCCCATGCATCTTTTATTAACCAAGGCCGACAAACTCTCTAAAGGGCCTGCCAAGCAGCAATTAATGCAGGTGCGAGGCAAAGTCGCCCACTTGGGCGATCTGGTGAGCTGCCAGCTGTTCTCGGCACTCAAGCATCAGGGGCACGAAGAGCTGATCGAGGTTCTTGATCGCTGGCTGACGGACGAGAGTGTTTACGATGAGGATGCGTTGGAATCTGACTGATTGACCGCCGCCAAGACCGCGCCGCCGAATCTCCCCTAACCGGGGCCGGCGGTTAGCGGTTAGCGGTTAGCGGTTAGCGGTTAGCGGTCAAACGATCTCCAATAGGCGGTTCAGCGGCAATCGATTCTTTTAGGGAACTAACTAGTCAAACACAAAGGTTCCCAGACTCTCTACCGCTCGAAAGTCTCTAGGCATCAATGAGTTAAGGAGTTTTGGCGTACCGTTGGCAGGCATAACGGCCGCGAAACCAGCCTCTCGCCCCTCGTATTGCGCCTCGTCGGCGTACTCGGTAATCAATAGCAGAGTCGGCTGACCCTGTTCGTCAGCGCTTTCAAGAAGACGAAAACCGCTGATATACCCCTTGGCCAGGGCCTCTTCTCGAAACACGCGCCAGTTTTGCTCGTAGAAATACGTCGCTTCTGCGGTGTTTCCGTTCTTAATTGAAACTTTGTCGACTGTTGCGAGGCCCGCCTGGGTGGGCATGGCTATCAGACCCATCGCAATGAGTAGCCACGATGGACGGAGAGATTGCTTGAGTAGCATCATTCTATTAACTCTTTTTAGGGATTTAGTGACTTTTAGTGCCCTTTTAGCCTCTATTTAGCTGACCTTTAATACGCTGCCACCCTTTAATAAATTACCACCTTAAAAGAGCGCATTGATCTCAACCGTGAACGTCAGCTTCTAGCGTTACCCGATGTTTCGTTTGTCGCCCGCCCCCGTGATCATGTTCTTGGCGTCGACTTGGCTATTCGCCCTACCCAAAAGTCGAAAAACAGGCAAAAAAAAGCCCGGTCGCCAAACGAGGAGAAGGCAAACCGGGCAGTCAGGGTCTCTCAGGGGTAGAAAGTTACGGAACCATGCTTACCGTATCTCTCAATGACTATGATGCTCACATCACTGTCACTAGATATAGACGGCTCGGCTTCGAAAAAGTTCCACCACTCTTTTGCAAAGAAGAAAAAACTTAGTGGGCTTCATCCCAATTGCTACCGCGGCCGGCTTCCACGAGGAGCGGAACGGCAAGTTCTGCAGCGTTCGACATCCGATCACAGAGTTCGTTGCAGACTTCGTCGAGAGAATCCTCGGCTACTTCCAGCACTAGCTCATCGTGCACCTGCATGATCATGCGCGCGTCGGCATTACCGCCGCTAAGCCACTCATCAACGGACAGCATGGCGCGCTTGATGATATCGGCAGCCGTGCCCTGCATGGGGGCGTTGATCGCGGTGCGCTCAGCCGCCTGCTGGCGCATCTTGTTGCGCACGTTGATCTCCGGCAGATACAGGCGTCGGCCGAACAGGGTTTCTACATAGCCCTGCTCGTGGGCGAGGGCCCGCGTGCGATCCATGTAGTCACGCACTCCCGGATACCGCTCGAAGTAGACATCGATGTAACGCTGAGCTTCGCCACGGTCCAGGTGAAGCTGTCTCGCCAAGCCGAAGGCTGACATGCCGTAGATAAGGCCGAAGTTGATGGCCTTTGCTTTGCGACGCTGCTCGGTCGAGACGCTATCCAGGGCAACACCGAAAACTTCCGACGCGGTGGCGCTGTGCACATCCAGATTTTCCCGGAAGGCCGCTAGCAACCCAGGATCCTCGGATAGATGCGCCATGATGCGCAGCTCGATCTGTGAATAGTCGGCCGCAACAACCGCGTAGCCCTCAGGTGCAATGAATGCCTGACGAATGCGCCGACCTTCTTCCGTGCGAATGGGAATATTCTGAAGATTCGGGTCGGACGACGACAGCCGACCCGTCGCCGTCACCGCCTGGTGGTAGGACGTGTGAATGCGGCCCGTCTCCGGATTGATCATGCCCGGCAGCTTGTCCGTGTAAGTGCCCTTGAGCTTGGACAGACTGCGATGCTCCAGCAGCAGTTTTGGCAGCGGGTAATCGAGCGCCAACTCCTGCAGTACTTCTTCGGCTGTAGACGGTGCGCCCTTGGGTGTTTTCTTGAGGATCGGCAGTTCGAGTTTTTCGAAGAGGATCTCACCCAGCTGTTTTGGAGAGCCCAGATTAAAGACCTGACCCGCAAGGTTGTGCGCCTCTTCCTCGAGCGCCTGCAGTCGCTGGCCCAGTTCGCGGCTCTGTTCCCAAAGACGGTCTTCGTCGAGGAGGGCGCCCGTGCGCTCCATGCGCGACAGCACGGGAACCAGGGGCAACTCGATGCCCTCAAACACAGTGCGCAGCGCAGGCTCCGCCTCTAGTTTGGGCCAAAGTGTTTCGTGGAGAGCCAGCGTGACCTCCGCATCTTCCGCCGCGTAAGCCGAGGCTTCGTCGATGCCCACCTTGTCGAAGGTAATCTGTTTGGCACCTTTGCCCGCGACGTCCTCGAAGTGGGTGGTACTGCGGCCCAGGTACTTCAGCGCAAGGCTGTCCATATCGTGGCGTGTGCCCGTTGATTCGAGCACGTAGGACTCGAGCATTGTGTCGAAGGCGATACCGCGAAGGGTGATGTCGTGGCGCTCCAGCACACTCGCATCGTACTTGAGGTTCTGCCCCACCTTCTTGTGCGATGGATCTTCAAGAATCGGTTTTAGTAACGCGAGCACATGATCGCGATCCAGCTGGGCCGGCGCACCAGGGTAGTCGTGGGCCAGCGGCACGTAAGCGGCTTCGCCGCTGGTGACAGCGAAGGACACACCCACCACCTGCGCCTTCATATAATCCAGGCTGGTGGTTTCCGTATCGAAGGCAAAGAGGTCTGCGGACTCTAGCTTTTCGATCCAGGCATCGAGGGCGGGCTGATCGAGCACGGTCTGATAGTCGAAGGACGCAGTCTCTGGTGCCGGCGGCGACGTAGCGCCATCGCCATCACCCGGGGCTTCGCCCCGTTCAATTTCATCGATCCAACCCTTGAACTCCATCTCCTTGAACAGCTCGAGAAGGGCGGCGCTGTCGGTTGCACTATTGGCCAAATCCTTGGCGTCTTCTTCGAGTTTGAGATCTGTGGCGATGGTCGCCAGCTTGTAGGACAGGTAGGCGTTGTCCTTCTCCTTCTCGAGCTTCGCCGCCATGGTTTTGGCGCCGCGGAAACTCAGGGTTTCTACCTGGTCTAGGGAGGCGTAGATATCATCGATGCCGCCGAGGCCCTGGAGCAGGCCCAGCGCCGTTTTCTCGCCCACACCGGGAACCCCAGGAATGTTATCGACCTTGTCGCCCATGAGCGCCAGCAAATCGATGATCAGCTCCGGCGGAATACCGAACTTCTTCACGACGCCTTCCGGGTCCATCACCGTATCGGTCATGGTATTCACGAGAGTCACGTGCTCGTTCACAAGTTGCGCCATGTCTTTGTCGCCCGTGGAGACGATGACCGAAAGGCCCTTGTCACCGGCCTGACGAGCTAAGGTTCCGATCACATCATCCGCCTCAACGCCTGGCTCACAGAGCAGAGGCAATCCCATTGCCCTCACGATGTCGTGGATGGGCTGGACCTGCTCTCGCAGGTCGTCAGGCATGGGCGGCCGGTTGGCTTTGTACTCGGCGAAGATCTCATCGCGAAAGGTCTTGCCCTTTGCGTCGAAGACGACGGCGATAGTGCTTTCGGGATAGTCCTTTTGCAGGCGCCGCAGCATATTGATGACGCCTTTTACCGCGCCCGTTGCAGCTCCTTTGGAATTCGTCAGCGGTGGCAGCGCGTGATAGGCACGGTAGAGGTAGGACGATCCATCGACCAATACGAGAGGGGTTTCGCTGCTCATAGTGGGTTCCCCTAGCGCTCCCAGAGGTAACGCGCTGCGCGATACGTCACTTTCATCTTGGCCAGATCGAGAGGTGCTTTAAAGAACCCGTGATAGTGGCCCCGTGGGTTGATCAGCACCACGTTGGCACTGTGATCAACCTGATAATCTTCGCCGCCCCCGGGGACTTTGCGAAACGGCGTGTTCAGCCCCGTCGCCAAGCGCGCGATGTCCAGGAACTCACCGGTCACCCCGGTGAAGTCTTCGTTAAAAAAGGGAACGTAGTTGGCCAGCTGCTCCACCGTATCGCGGGCAGGGTCGACGCTGATCATCACCACCTCCGTTTCCGCGGCCTCGGTGCCCTCGAGCTCACCAACAAACTGGTTCAGGAAGGCCATGGTGGTGGGGCAGACGTCGGGGCAGTAGGTAAAGCCAAAGAACATGAGCGTCCAGTGCCCCTCGAGCACATCCGGCGTAAAGGCATCACCGCGATGATCAATAAGGCCAAATTCGCCGAAGTCGCGGGGCGGGTCCATGAGGTAAAGACCGTTCGCCTGCAGCTCGCTGGTAGACATAAGCCGCGGCTGGCCAATGCGGTGCACAAAGCCTGCGACCACAACGATCATAAAAATCAGGACGGCGGCGACCGTGAGGTAAATCCCTCGCTTCTGCTGGGCTTCGCCGTTCACAGTGGGTAGGCCTGTATAGGAAGGAGGTAGTGATCGACGAGCATAACCACGAACAACAGCATCAAATAGGTAATGGAGAACTTGAAGGTCATGATGGGTGCGCGGGGATTCTTCTCCCGAAGAATCTCGACAGACCAGTAGAGAAAGCGCAGACCTAGAATCACGGCGCCTGCCAGATACAGCCAGTTACTCATGCGCGTGACAAAGGGCAGCAGCGTGATGAGGAACATGATGATGGTGTACAGGAAGATATGAAGCTGGGTGAAACGAACGCCGTGCGTGACGGGCAGCATGGGAATATCTACCAGCGCGTACTCTTCGCGACGATGAATCGCCAGTGCCCAGAAGTGCGGCGGCGTCCAGGCGAAGATGATTAGCACCAACAACAACGCGTGGCCGTGGACTTCGCCGGTCACTGCCGTCCAGCCCAACAACGGGGGCGCCGCGCCGGCCAGTCCACCGATGACGATATTCTGCGGCGTTGCACGCTTGAGAAAGAGTGTGTAGACAAAGGCGTAGCCAATCAGCGATGCCAGCGTTAGCCACGCGGTGATGGCGTTCACCCACACCAGCAAAATCCCCATGCCCAGCGCGCCGATCACAGTGGCAAAGAGAATGGCATTGCGATTGCTGACGCGGCCCTTGGCCAGCGGGCGATTACGGGTGCGGGCCATCTTCTGATCGATGCGCTGGTCGATGACGTGGTTGACTGCCGCGGCGGCACCGGCGCACAGCGCGATCCCCAGATTACCGAGTATCAGGGCATCCAGGGGAACCCATCCGGGCACTGACATGCACATGCCAATGACCGACGTGAGGATCATGAGTGCCACAACCCCGGGCTTGGTCAGCTCCTGATAGTCCTTCCAGATCGGCCGTGCCATGGACGCAGACGTTGTCGTTGCAGCGGAATCAGCCATTGGAATTCTTGATGAGGAACTTGAGATCGGAGATCACGTCTTTGTAGTTCACCGTCGGGTCGTAGCGCATCATCACCCAACCCGAGGGATCCATGAGATACCAGCTCGCCGGGTGTTCCTGAAGATCGGGGAACATGGCACCGAACTCATTGTCTCCGGCACCGTACACCTGCATGCCGCGCTGTTCCGTCGCCAGGTACTTCGCGAAATCATCGGGCATAGGTCGATCGTCGCTTAGCATCGCGATGTTCAGGGTCATACCCGCGGGATCACCGTTGATGACCAGGAGCCGTTGAACACGGCCGAGCTCTTTACCCAATGACTGGTGTATCTGTCGCACCTCATACAGGCGACTCTCGCAGGCCTCGCCACAGGTCAGGGTCTGCTGCGGAATAACCAGGCTCCAGCGCGGTGGGGTTGCTGGCGCAAAGGCTGCACCGTCAGCGCTGATCCAGCCGGCATCGGCGGCCTGGCGGGGTGGCTGCACCAACTCGCCGGCGTTGGAGGTGCCCAGGGCACCCACGATGTCCAGCCTTCCACTGGCCACATAAAACCAGAGCCAACTGGACGCCAGCAGCACGATCACCGGTGTGCCCGCGATCAGCAGCAGCGTCATGCGGCCGCCGTTGGCTTCAGCCTCAGGTACTACGGATGTTTGAGAATTCTCTGCTTGATCCACTGAGCTAGATCTCCCGATCCTGGGTGTCGCTGGAGGATGTCGGTGAACGCCGAACCAGATCCATCACGTTACTGCTGCGGATGATGAAGAACAGCAGGAGAGCGGCCGCCATGGTAAACCATTGGAGGGCGTAGCCCTGATGTTTTTCCGGCGAGACGTTTATCACTGGCCAATCTCGTCGGAAACCTGCGCCAGCGCTGGGTTCGAGGCGTAATTCATAGGCGAACAGCGGCTGCTGCGCCACCATTGCCAGAGCTGCGTACAGCTTGTCTGACTGAACGCTCTGTACCAGGCGCGGGAAAGTCAGATCGTTGAAGGATTCCTCGGCGAGGAGATAGGGCTCACCTGGGGGCACGTACACCGTAGCGACCAACACAAACTCGTCGACGGGGGTCTCTACCGCGGGCAGACTTCTGCGCGATGGGTCGCCGGCGATCCAGCCACGATTGAGGAGCGAGACCCCGCCCGAAACGTCTCGAAAAAGACCATACACATCGTGGCCGTAACGGCCATCGCGAATCTGGTTGTCTGACAGGATGACGACGTCGGGGTCAAAAACGCCGACGAGTTCAATACGTCGGAAAGCCAGCTCGTCGTCCGTCAGTGTCTTGGCCTCGCCGAGACTGATCGGTGCCGCCTCGGCCTGTGCCGCGTTCTGAGCAGCGATGAATGTCTTCTCCTGAGCTCGATCCAGCTGCCAGAATCCGAGCCACAGCAACGTAGGAAAAAGAAGGGCCGTGAGCAGGCTCATCCGCCACTCCATATCCCACGTAAGCTTCCCCATAGCCATTAGCGCGTGCACTCCGGTGCTGAAGCAGCTTCGCTATACTGTCGGATGTTGTGAACCCATAGGTCCATCGTGCTCAAAGTCCTGATCATTCTCTTTATGGTGGCCCTTGTCGTTACCCTCGGTAGCGGCGCTTACTTCCTGATGATGGATCAGGGCGCCAAAGACAAACGCCGTCTATTCAATTCCCTGGGTGTACGCCTGGGCCTCGCCATCGGCCTCATGGGCCTTATCGTTTACGGTGTAGCGACCGGTCAGATTGGTCACCGCAACCCCTGGGACGCAGGACCGAATGCGAACAGTGCCAAAGCAGCCGAGGAAGCCCAGTAAGGGGGTTTACCCGACCGGTTGGGTTGCGGATCGATCGTGAAAGGGCGGTCGCCACGTGCAGTCAGCACTAAGCACACTTCTCGTTGCCGACGCACCGAACTCCCTAAATCCTCGCCCGCATACCCAGAGACGTTCACAACCCCAGATCCACGGGAGGGGAGCCCTTGGCCCCTGCTAAACCCGTTGGGCCCAAAAACCGCTTTTGGCACCTAACACCGCTTTCCGCTCCTAAAACCGCTTTCCGCCCCTAAAACCCCATTCCGCCCCTAAAACAAAGACGCCTACACAAGGTAGGCGCCGGTGTTCATTCCTATGCGCCGCGCGGGCGCCAACCTGATCGTTACAGGATGTAAACGAAGAGGAACAGGAACACCCAGACCACGTCTACGAAGTGCCAGTACCAGCTGGAGCCCTCGAATCCGAAGTGGTCATCAGACGTGAAGTGGTTCGCACGAACAGAGCGAATCCACTGGATCGCCAGCATCGTCATGCCCATAAAGACGTGGAAACCGTGGAAACCCGTCAGCATAAAGAAGGTCGAGCCGTAAATGCCGGAGTTCAGCGTCAGACCGAACTGGGCATAGGCTTCGTAATACTCAAGCACCTGCAGACACAGGAAGACGACTCCCATAGCAACGGTGATTCCCAGCCACAGGTTGAATTTCTTGCGGTTGTCATCAAGAAGTCCCATGTGCGCGATGTGCACCGTTACCGAAGACGACAGCAGAATGAGCGTGTTCCACAGGGGCAGCCATGCATACCAGTGGTGCGCGTCGGCAAACGACATACTGGTGTGGGCGCTTGTAAAGCTGCCGTTATTGGCAATGACCTGCTCCGCCGCTCCGCCGACCGCTTCCTGCGGCGTTTGCATCATGGGCCAGCTGTACTGGAATCCTTCCCAAAGAAGGAAGTTCATGCGGCCACCGTCACCCTCACCAGCCAGCCAGGGGCCGGCAAGGTTGCGCACATAGAAAAGGGCGCCGAAAAACGCGAAGAAGAACATGACTTCGGAGAAGATGAACCAGCCCATGCCCAGCACGTAAGCGTGCTTGAGCTGCGCGCTATTCATGCCCGCGATGTTTTCGCGAATCGCGGTGCGGAACCAAACAAACAGCGTCGCTGCAAAGAAAGCGAGGCCACAGTAAAGGATGTTCGGCGATGCATCTGCGGGATCACCGAAGCTCAGCTCGTTCATAAAGCTGGCGGCGCCGAAGACGCTCATCACCAGACCAATGGTGGCCAGGACCGCCATCGGGCTACTCTCCGGTACGTAATACTTTTCGTATTCGCCTGAAGTTTGGGTACTACTCATTGGTTCTATCTCCCATTAAACCGCCAGCCCCCCTGACCGACGGCGCTCGTCGCAACAGCTCCCAATCAGTCGATTGAGGCTATGGCCCCCTGAGCCATCTCCGTTACGTCGAAAAGTGTATACGACAAGGTGATCGTGCGGATATCTGCCGGCAGCTCCCGATCGATGATGAACTGCAGGGGCATCTCTGCGTTGCTACGTCCATCAAGGGGCTGCTGGTTAAAGCAGAAACACTCTGTCTTGTGAAAATACTCTGCCGCTCGCGACGGTGAAACACTCGGTATCGCCTGGGCGACCATGGCATCGGGCATCGGGTTGCGAGCGAGAAAAACAGTCTCGTTCGATGCGCCGGGGTTTACCCGCATGATGGTTTGCTCGGGGCGAAACTCCCAGGGCATGCCATCGTTGTTGGTGGCCACGAACTGAATGGTGATTTCGCGGCTTTCATCCACACCGGCCTGAACGGCGGTGTAAGCCTGGCCCGCAGTCTTGCCATTGATGCCCAGGGCATCGCACAAAACGTTGTACAGCGGCACCATCACCACGAACACAAACGCAAACATCGCCACCGCTACGGTCACCAGCTTGATGACCGTGTCGATGGCGGGATTGGCGCTTACTTTTAGCATCGGTTCAGCAGCATTGATTCAGCATCGTTGCCAAGGGCGGTTGCGGTAATGAAGTTACCGCACCTCGTCCTTAGCCGTGCCCGTGCGCTTCAACTTCTGAAAGCGGGGGCGGAGTTTCAAAGGTGTGGTAAGGCGCGGGCGTAGCAACCGTCCACTCTAGACCTTCGGCACCGTCCCAAACCTTCTCGTCACTCACTGGCTTTCCAGCCACGATGGTCGCGATCACGTTGTAGAGGAACAGGATCTGCGATGCGCCATAGATGAAGGCACCGATGGACGACATCATGTTGAAGTCAGCGAACTGCAGCGAGTAGTCGGGAATCCGACGGGGCATGCCGGCCAGACCCACGAAGTGCTGCGGGAAGAAGGTGACGTTGAAGCCAATGAAAGACACCCAGAAGTGCGTCTTACCCATGGTTTCGTTGTACATCTTGCCGCACCACTTAGGCAGCCAGAAGTAGACCGCCGCCGTCATGGAGAACACGGCACCCGCCACCATCACGTAGTGGAAGTGGGCAACAACGAAGTAGCTGTCATGATATTGGAAGTCTGCCGGCGCAATGGACAGCATCAGACCGGTGAATCCACCCAGGGTGAAGAGCACGATAAAGCCGATGCAGAACAGCATGGGCGTCTCGAAGGTCATGGCACCACGCCACATGGTGGTAATCCAGTTGAAGACCTTCACACCCGTGGGCACGGCGATAAGCATCGTTGCGTACATGAAGAACAGCTCGCCCGCGACGGGCATGCCCACCGTGTACATGTGGTGTGCCCACACGACGAAGGACAGGAACGCGATGGCCGCCGTGGCGTACACCATGGAGTCGTAGCCGAACAGCGGCTTGCGGCTGAAGGCCGGGATGATCTGAGAAACCACACCGAATGCCGGCAGGATAATGATGTACACCTCAGGATGACCGAAGAACCAGAAGATGTGCTGGAACAGGACGGGGTCACCGCCGCCGGCCGCCGAGAAGAAACTGGTGCCGAAGTGGACATCCATGAGCATCATGGTCACCGCGCCGGCCAGTACAGGCATCACCGCCACAAGCAGGAATGCCGTGATCAGCCAAGTCCATACGAACAGTGGCATCTTCATGTACGTCATGCCTGGCGCACGCATATTCATCACCGTCGCGATGATGTTGATGGAGCCCATGATGGATGACAGACCCAGAATGTGGATCGCGAAGATGAAGAACGTAACCGAGGGCGCCGCGTAGGTGGTCGATAGCGGAGCGTAGAAGGTCCAGCCAAAGGCCGGCGCACCACCTTCCATAAACAAGGTTGATGCGAGCATCAGGAATGCCGGTGGCAGAATCCAGAAGCTCCAGTTGTTCATGCGAGGCAGGGCCATATCTGGCGCGCCGATCATCATGGGGATCAGCCAGTTCGCCAGTCCCACAAAGGATGGCATGATGGCGCCAAACACCATCACCAGACCGTGAAGGGTCGTCATCTGATTGAAGAACGCGGGTTCAACCAACTGCATACCGGGCTGGAACAGCTCGGCGCGAATGATCATCGCGAAGGCTCCACCCATGATAAACATCGCGAAGGAGAACCACAGGTACATCGTGCCGATGTCCTTGTGATTGGTGGTAAACAGCCAGCGGCCGATACCTTTTGCGGGTCCGTGTGCCATTGTCAGTCTCCTCAACCCTTCTTGTAGTTGAATATGTCGATGGGCTGCACGAGATCGCCCATGTTGTTTCCGAATGCGTTGCGCTGATAAGTGATGACCGCCGCGAGGTCGACATCATTCAGGATGCCGCCGAAAGCCTGCATAGCAGAGCCCGCAACACCGTTCACGCCGACTTCAAGGTGGCCGCCAACTTCGCCCTGCACGATGGCCGAACCGGCGATTGCGGTACCGACACCACCTTCACCGTTGGCGCCGTGGCAGGCCAGACAGTTTCTCTGGTAAACGTCCTTGCCGCGCGCCATAAGGTCATCCAGAGAGAAGGTCTGCGCCATGAGCTCTTTGATCTGGGCGGCTTCTTCCTGCTTGCCTTCAATCCACTCGGCATACTCTTCCTGGCTCACCACTTTCACAACGATGGGCATAAAGCCGTGGTCTTTGCCGCACAGCTCAGCGCACTGGCCGCGATAAATGCCTTCTTCCGTCGCGAGGGTCCAGGTCTCGTTGATGAAGCCAGGGATCGCGTCTTTCTTCACCGCCAGCTCAGGCACCCACCACGCGTGGATCACGTCGTTAGCGGTTACGAGGAAGCGGACTTTGGTGTTGACGGGAATCACGACCGGCTCGTCAACTTCGAGGAGGTAATTCTCGTCCTTCTCAGCGACGTTATAGATCTCTGCCTGATCGGTGGCGAGATTGCTGAAGAAAGCAACGTTCTCGCCGTCTTCGTTTAGATACTCGTACTTCCACTTCCACTGATAACCCGTGATCAGGATATCCATCTCGGCGTCTTCGAAGTCGTAGATGTCCAGCAGTGTGGAGGTCGCGGGAAACGCCATACCAATGAGGATGACGAACGGTACGATGGTCCAGGCAAGCTCCACTTTAGTGCTCTCATGGAATTGCGCGGGCACAACGCCACGAGACTTGCGGTGGTAGTAGATGGAGTAGAACATCACTCCAAACACCAGGACACCGATCACAACGCAGATCCAGAAGATCAGCATGTGCAGTCCGTATATTGATTGGCCGACATCGGTGACGCTCTGCGTCATATTGACATCGTCCATAGTGATGTCACCGAGGGCGGCCTGCGCCGTGGTTGCCACGGTGCCCATAACTGTCAGGAACACGGCGAGTGTGCCTTTCAGTGCCTTGTTGATTGCTCCCTGCATTGCCGGGTCTCCGTCAATCTCTTTAATTCTGGTGCCTGCGGGTGCCGCGCATGCTCGCCAAAATTTGTCTGAAGCGAGAGCGGCTCTCCGGGTGGGACGGGTGCAATTGGCTCGTTTTCAAGCAGCGGTGTGCGCGTAGATTCCGCAAGCGCACCGACCGCCGTTGACAGGGTCTTGTAAGAAGACCCGAAGGGTTGTGCAATGACCAGATCTACGGGCCTGGGCACAACCGTCTCTTGCAGCGAAAAGCCACATCCCCCTGAGGCGGGCGAATTATAGCGAAAGCAACTCCATAAACCTACCAGAGCACTGTTAAGCAAACACTTTAATAAAGAGCGTTAATGCTCTGAGGCGCGACCGGTTAACAACGCTACATCTAGTGATTGATCAAGCTCTAAATGCCAAGATATGGGCCATCGCCTGGCCCGCAATCCTCGCGAACATCTCCATACCCCTCCTCGGGCTGGTCGATGCGGCGCTCCTCGGGCATCTGGACAGCGCGACACATCTGGCGGCGGTGGCCATCGGAGGTGCAGTGCTGTCATTTCTTTACTGGGGCTTTGGCTTCCTGCGCATGGGCACCACCGGCGAGGTGGCCCGAGCCGTTGGCGCGAAGGATGCTGACGAGGCACTGCTGGCATTGGGCCGTGCCGTAGTGCTTGCTGTGGCGATCGCGGCGCTGCTATTGCTGTTTCGGCAGGCTTTGGTGTCGGCTGGCTTGCTCATCATGGGCCCCGAGGAGCAGATCGGGCTCATAGCTGAACACTACACGCGCCTTCGCCTGGCGAGCGCACCCGCGGTGCTGCTTACCTACTGCGCGGTGGGTTGGTTCATCGGGCATCAGGATACGCGGTGGCCCTTGCGCATCGTGGTCATCACCAACCTTCTAAACATCGCGCTCGATGCGTGGTTCATTGTTGGCTTAGAGATGGCGAGTGAAGGCGCAGCTTTAGCCACGGTTATCGCCGAGTATGTGGGGATATTGGTCGCCGGTACGGCCGTGTTTTTGCAGGTGCGAGGCCAGCTGAAGCCCCGTCTTTGGCGCGCCTTCGGAAAGCTGAGCGATTACGTCTCCATGCTGCAGAGCAACCTGCATCTGTTTCTTCGCACGCTGACACTCCTCTTTGCTTTCGCGTTCTTTACCGCCATGGGTGAAAACTTCGGGGCCAACGTCCTGTCAGCGAATGCCATTCTTATTCAGTTGCTCATGTTCTCCGCCTATGCGCTAGACGGCTTCGCTTACGCGGCGGAGGGCCTTAGCGGCGAAGCGCTGGGCGGGCGGAATCTGGAGCGCTTTTCTGCCGTGTATCGTCGCTGCGCGGCGTGGACTTTGGTGACCGCGCTTCTGATCAGCGCGTTCCTGGTTTTGTCCCCACCGGTGCTCTTTCCCCTGCTTACCAGCCTACCCAAGGTGCTGAGTGAAATGCTGAGTCAAACTCTCTGGCTGGCCTTAATGCCGTTGGCCGCCGCCGGCAGTTATCTGTTCGACGGTATTTTTATTGGCGCGGGAAAGACACGCGCGATGCTGATGAACATGGTGTTCAGTACCTTTGGGGTTTATTTGCCGCTGTGGTACCTGACACAGGACTGGAACAACAGCGGCCTATGGTTCGCCTTCGTCGCCTTTCACGTCAGCCGCAGCGCTGGCATGGGCCTCTACTTCCGAAGTTTCAGTCGTCGTCAGAGCTGGCTATCGGGTCCATCAGGGTAACCACCTGGGCGGGGGTTTCTACCCTCCGCGCCGAGGCCCGATTCACGCGTGTTTTGAGTTCTTCGGGTGTGGGTGCGGCTGGGCGTTCTTCACTGAATCCACAGGCCACGCACTCGCGGGTGTCCGTCTCAAGATTGACGACGATCTTGTCCATCGCTCCGCACCTGGGGCACACAGCACCAGCAATAAAACGGCGTTTGGGGTTGAAGCTATTCATCGATCAGTACGTCGCAATTCCTGTTAGACCAAAATCTGGCAAACCCAAAAACATCTTTTTCTTGGACCTGCAGCGGTGTTGCGGCCACAATCGGTGCCCGCTTTGTGAGAGGGGCAGCTTTGCACCGGCACTACACAGTAACCAGTTTACGCAGCTTCAAGGGCGTTCGGCCCACTCTAGGTGAGCGAGTGCTCATTGATCCCAGCGCCGTTGTTCTTGGCGATGTGCGCTTGGGTGACGACGTTTCCGTCTGGCCCGGCGCCATCATCCGCGGCGACATGCATCACATTCGCGTCGGTGCGCGCACCAGCGTACAGGACGGCTGCGTACTGCACATTACTCATGCCAGCGACTATAACCCTGGTGGTTGGCCACTCACCATCGGCTCCGAGGTCACCATTGGTCACAACGCAACGCTCCATGGCTGCACCGTGGGAAACCGGATTCTCGTCGGCATGGGTGCGATCGTTATGGATGGCGCAGTGGTCGAAGACGATGTGATCATCGCCGCTGGCGCGCTGGTACCACCGGGTAAGACGCTCGAAAGCGGCTTTCTCTATGCCGGCGCGCCGGCCAAACAACGCCGGTCGCTCTCGGAATCTGAAATGGCGTACTTCAGCTATAGCGCATCCAATTACGTGAAGCTCAAAGACGAGCACATCACTGAGCTCGATGCTGCAGCGGATAACGCCTAACGCTCGTCCGTAAATTCCGCTGCTCTTGCTGCGATAAGCGCGGCATACTGCGATATGAGTATTGCGGTTTCTTCTTCTGCGCAAAGCACGCACAGGCGAATCACGCTTCCCCACAAGTGACAGATCAGCAGGGCCGTGGCCGCCACCGCGTCCGAATCTGCGCGGCCCGATAAGAGTGTATCCATGTTCCCAGCGAGTCGCGCAGCATTCTTCCGCGTATTCTCCAGGTCAGCGGTCTCGATCACGGGATCAACGGATGCGCCGGCCCAGATCACCGACAGTCCTGGCCGGCTCCGCACCAGCTCTACCTGTTCGATCATCAACGTTTCGATTCGCTTCA
Source organism: Pseudomonadota bacterium (assembly GCA_038750875.1). GTDB lineage: Bacteria > Pseudomonadota > Gammaproteobacteria > Pseudomonadales > Halieaceae > Congregibacter. The sequence goes on from JBCDGU010000008.1 coordinate 169,547, forward strand.
CAAGAGTGCCTTCTGCGCGGCGGCCATCGAAAAGCTGATCGATAGAGGCATCTATCGGCGCCATCTCACGTGCGAAGAGCGCTGCGATCAGGCCCGTCCTCGATGGAAAGAACTGATATAGCGTGCCGACGGCGACATCCGCACTACGAGCAACCTCCGTCATTTTCAGATCTAGAGAGCCCTGCTCTGAAGCCATAGCCAAAGCGGCATCCAGCATGCGCCCGACCTTTTCTCGGCTGCGTTGCTGGGTGGGTTCAATCCACAGGGGAGCTGATGTCTCTTCCATAAAGTGGACTAGACACGAATATCATTCATATTACAATGCGAACATTATTCGCTTTTGAGGGCTAACCATGGCTCCACTATCCATACTGCTCTGGATCAAGATTGTCGGCACCTTCTTTCCCGTGGCGGCACCGCTGCTGGTGCTGCCTAAGTCAAAAATAGATGCGCTTTCCGGCTTCGAAGCATCCGACCTCGGCTTGTACCGGCTGTACGGAATGGCAGTACTAGCGCTACTGGTGGGTTACTTCGGTGGCTATCTGCAGGTGCTTCAGGGCGCATACCCTATGGGTGTAATCGCCATGGGAATCGCCTCCAATGGCGGCGCGTTCATCATCATGTTGCTGACGGGTCGGGCGAAAAAGACCCCATTCGCGGCTGCGTTCTTCGCGTTGATAACCATTGGATTGGTCACCACGCTGGTGGCTCCGGCCGCTGAGATCGAACCCCTGTGGTAAAGCAACTCTCGCCAGGCCGACGAGCCCAAATCACCGCTATCTCTTTAACTTGAGCCAAATGCCGGCCATCAAACGCCCAGACCCATTCGCGCAGGCGAGGCTACGATCACCGTTTTACTTACGTACACCGAGTACTGCGATGCTGAACAAGGGTCTTGGTGTTGATGTGCAACGGCGCTAGTCAGCGGGTCTCCCATCGATTGGGAGCAGGACAACCGCCTTGGGTAGTGTTACGCCGCCGCCTCGAGAACACCACGCAACTGCTGAATCACGGGCTGGGTCTCGGGCCTTGCTCGGTGCCAGACGTAAAAAGACTCTGCCGCCTGCTCCACCAGCATACCGAGTCCATCGCTGACCGCCCACGCCGTGTTGTGAGCTGCCCACTTCATGAAGGGCGTTGGCTCTGCGCCATAGAGCATGTCGTAGCAACAGCAGCGCTCCGACACGATCTGCGCAGGAATGGGCGTCATCTCACCCGATAGTCCCGCACTGATGGCGTTCACGATCAGATCAAATTGATTGCCGCCGAGGGCGTCGAGGCTGCCTGCGGTGAGTGTGCCCAACTCGCTGAACTCATCGACGAGGGCTTCGGCTCGGGAGACGGTGCGATTGGCAATATGAATGGAGGCGGGTTGCTCCCGCAGCAAAGGCTCCAGGACTCCGCGCACGGCACCACCGGCACCCAATATCAATACGCGGGCACCCTGCACCTGCCAGCAAAGGTTGGCCACCATGTCGCGTACCAGGCCCACGCCATCGGTGTTGTCAGCGCAAAGCGTTCCGCTTTCATCGCGAAACAGCGTGTTGGCGGCCAAGGCTCGCTGAGCGCGGGGCATCAGCCGGTCAGCCAGGGCCGCTGCCTGTTCCTTGAAAGGCACGGTCACGTTGAGCCCGGAACCGCCGCCATGAAAGAACGCCGTAGCAGCTCGATCAAAATCATCGAGTTTGATGCGCACGGCGCGGTACTCCAGTTTGATGCTGCACTGCTGTCCGAACGCCGAGTGAATTAATGGCGATCGGCTTTGCTTAATAGGGTTGCCAAATACGGCGAAACGTTTGCTGCTCATCGCTCGCTTTCTCGTGGGGCTTCCTGCAGCCAATCCCGGCCTGTCAGGAAGTAATCGGTTAGCCGCGCTTCCTCCGAACCGGGCTCCGGGCGGTAATCGTACTCCCATCGAACCAGGGGCGGGAGCGACATAAGAATGGCTTCGGTGCGGCCATTGGACTGCAGGCCAAACAGCGTGCCACGGTCAAAGACCAGATTGAACTCGACATAGCGTCCACGGCGATACAGCTGGAACTGCCGCTCACGCTCCCCGTAGGGCGTTTCCTTCCGGCGCTCGAGAATGGGCCGATAGGCGTCCAGGAAGGAATCGCCTACGGACCGCATCATTGCGAAACAGGTGTCGAAGTCCCAGCTGTTGAGATCATCGTAGAAGAGGCCGCCAACACCCCGTGGTTCATCGCGGTGCTTCAGATAAAAGTACTCGTCACACCAGGTTTTGAAGCGCGGGTACACATCGTCACCAAATGGGGCGCAGGCACCAGCGGCAGTTTGATGCCAGTGCACGCAGTCCTCATCAAAACCGTAGTAGGGCGTCAGGTCGTAGCCACCACCAAACCACCAGACAGGTTCTTCACCCTCCTTCTCAGCGATGAATAAGCGGACGTTGGCATGGGAGGTAGGTGCGTACGGGTTGCGCGGATGAATCACCAGCGACACACCCATGGCCTGATAACTGCGACCGGCAAGTTCCGGACGGGCGGCGGTGGCAGAAGGGGGTAAGCCTTCCCCCATGACGTGAGAGAAGTTCACACCACCTTTTTCGATGACTTCGCCATCGGCAAGAACGCGACTGCGGCCGCCACCACCTTCGTCCCGGTCCCATTCTTCGATTGTGAAGGCTGCTCCGCCGTCTTCCTCGGCGAGCCCCTCACAAATGCGATCCTGTAAATCCAGCAGATAGGCTTTCACAGAGTCGGTCAGCTCACTCATAGGTGTACCTTTCTTATGGTTACTCCGACGCCCATGGATTCACGGGCAGCTCACGGGCGAATAACCGTATCGGTAAACGCATCGCGAATCGTCGAGGGCTGAGTGCTGTCACCCACGCGCCCGGGCAGAATGTCGTCCAGAGCGTCGCCGAAGGCGAGCTGAACCGCAAGCCTTGTGCGCGGCGCTGTTTTGCCCGCCAGATTTGCTGACGTGGAAACAAGCGGGCCGCCAAACTCTTCGCAGAGCTTGCGCATCAACGGATGGCCACTGACGCGTACTGCGACGGAATCAAAGCGACCGTGCACCAGCGCCGGCACCCGGTTGTGGTGGGGCACCAACCAGGTGTTTGGCCCGGGCCACGACAGAGACAGCTTTTTGCGAATGTCACCAGGCAACCCATCAAGCAAAAACGCCAGCTGCTTTTCATTGCCTGCGGCCAGGATAAGACCCTTGTCGGCGGGGCGAACCTTGAGCGCCAGAATTTCCATTACGGCTTCGTCATCAAACGGATCGCAGCTCAGACCCCATACGGCTTCCGTCGGGCAAGCCACAACACCGCCGGATGCCAGCACGTGTACCGCGCGGCGTAACCGGGTCTGGGAACAAAGCATGCTGTCGGTATGCGTCATGGGGCGCGGAGTGTAGCAACTGTCGCTAGGCGTACAAGAGGACTAAGGTCCTGGCGTGAGGACCTGTCTCTAGGTCCTGTCGCAAGGTCCTGTCGCAAGGTCCTGTCTTCAGGTCGTGTCGCGAGGTCTTATCCTAAGCTCCTGTGCCGTAGCGGCCGTCCTGCTGAACCACCATGCCTGCGATCTCCAGCTCGGCAAGGGAGGTCAGCAGTTCCGGCAGCGGCATTCCCAATGCTGCCTGCAGTTCCTCGACCGTATGCATGCCATCTCCGAGCCGTTTGAGGAGTGGTATGTCCTCACGCAAAGTCTGGCCTTCCGTGCTATGCGACGGGGAGTCTGTTAATGGCGGAAAAAACTGCTTCAAATCGTCCAAGTTGGTAATGGGCGTCGCTCCGTCTCGAAGCAAACGCAAGCAACCGGCTCCGTTTGCATGGCGCAGCGACCACGGCAACACAAAGATATCCCGCCCCTGTTCAAGGGCGGAATGCGCCGTGTGCAGGGTTCCGCTGGGTAACCCCGCTTCCACAATGATGGTTCCCTCACTGAGCCCGCTGATGATGCGATTCCGCCGAGGGAAGGCGTGCTTGCTGGGCGGCGTGCCTGCCGGGTACTCCGAAAGCAGGCATCCACGCTTGCAGACCTCGGTGGCTAGCTTTCGGTGGCGCGGCGGATACACATGATCCAAGCCGTTGGCGAGGACCGCGATTGTTGTGCCTTCCTTCAAGGCTCCGCGATGAGCCGCGCCATCGATGCCTAACGCCAAGCCGGACACGACCGCATATCCAGCGCTTGCCAGCCACGCACCAAGACTTTGCGCGAGACTCTCGCCATGGAGGCTGGCCCTGCGACTTCCCACGATCGAGACCATTGGTTTTTCCAGGCTTGCAAGTTCACCGCGCGCGAAGAGCCACGGGGGTGGATCAGGAATTTCGAGCAATCGCTGCGGATAGCGTCTATCCGTGATCGGGATAAATTGATTCCCTGACTCCTGCGAATCTCGCATCTCACGCCGGTCCAAAGCGTGAGGGCCGGGCCGTGGCCAGTGACTCTTGGCCGAAGCCAATGTTGCCTGCGTGGCTTTAGGAAGAGGCGCAAATTCCGTTTCGTCGAGCCCGAGAACAGCTGAAACGGATCCGTGATCGCGCAAGAGCTCACCCAGCCCCTGGGTGCGAGGGCCAGTCCAGCTCTGGAGAATCAGGTAATCGTGATGTGCCGCATCGGTCATGATGCGGCTAGTTTAAGTCAGGGGTTTTTGACTTTATCCATCACTTTCAGCGGACGGTTGGCTTTGAGGACAAGGGCATAGCTGGCCTTCTCGGCTACCTCGAAGATCATGGCCAGACCAGCGCGCTCATCGGGGAGCTGCACGTTGTTGCGCGCAACCTCATCAAAAACCACCGCACCCGTCTGGTAGATAGCCAGCACGTTACCGACTTCCATGCCTTCGCGGGCTCCCTTGTTGATCACCACGATGTCCGTGGTACCAATCTGGCTCACGCCGCCATCGACAGCGATCATGAAGGCATCTTCTACAGGGTCGCTCGGTGCACGCGGTTGGAAGGTTGCATCAAGGATACGCTCCTCCAGGGGAAGGAGGCGGTCGGTGATGCGCACTTCTTCTGTCACGCGGGTGATTTCAAGTTCCACCACAGGGTCCGACAAACTGCTCTTGGCCTGGGCATTGCCAATGTCCTGGGCTTGATAACCCAAAATCTCCAGCGTGAGGGGGTCGCGGTAGACATCACCGGCTCGGTAGATACCGTAGGCACGCTCATCCTCGGGGAAATAACCCCGACCGAATATGGTGTCACCGTTGGCGGTAATGAGGTGGTCCTGACCACCCGCTACCACGTAGGCTGAGCTCTCGAACTGATCGACACCCAGAATCCGGTGCGCCAACAGGAACGCGCCAATCTGATCCAGCGGTATTACGGGAATCGCCAGATCCAGCGGCGTGACTCGCATGTTGGGCGTCAGTTTGATGTCGCGGCCACGGGCCAGGGTCAGCACGGGGCGCCCATCCACGTAGCTCAGGTAAATCGTGTCACCGGGGAAAATCAGGTGCGGGTTGTCGATCTGAGGATTGACGTCCCAGACCTCAGGCCACAGCCAGGGCTCTTCGAGGAACATGTCCGCGATACCCCACAGCGTATCGCCTTTCTTGACGATATAGGCCTCTGGAGCACCATCGCGGATAGATTGGGCGAGGGCTGATTGGCCACCGATAAAAGAAGCAACTAGGAGAACCGCAAAGGCGACGGCGAGAATCCAGCCATTTCCAGCCTCGCGGCTGGGTTCGCGAGCAACAACACGCTGAGCAGCAGCGCGCGGACGCCCATAATTGCTCTGCCGGTGTCCTAACACGGACAGTCGATAGTCTCGGCGATTGGCGTGGTCATAGTCTCGGCGAGCGTTCAGTGGGTAACCACCACCATCGCTGGGGCTAGTGGCAACGCTCGTCTGCCTGAGGCTACGAGGATCTCTCATGGCTCATCTCCCTGGTCACGGGCCCATGCACTGTATTCGCGCATTTCGGTCCACGTTATACTACCGCAGTCTACGGCAGAAGCTTTTTTCATGGCAGTCCTCGACATTCTCGAATTTCCCGATCCACGTCTCCGAACGGTGGCCACCCTTGTGGAGACCGTCGGCGAGGGCACCCGCGTGCTCATCGAAGATATGCTGGAGACTATGTACGAGGCGTCAGGTATTGGCCTGGCGGCGACACAGGTGAACGTGCACAAGCGCCTCCTTGTGATGGATGTGTCGGAGGAGCGCGACCAGCCCATGGTCTTCATCAACCCGTCCGTTGAGGTTCTGGATCCTGAGTTGGGAAGCTATGACGAAGGCTGCCTCTCCGTACCGGGCTTTTACGAGGAAGTGAATCGCCCGCGCCAGATTCGCGTGACAGCCCTTGACCGAAACGGCGAGAGCTTCACCGAAGAGCTCGAAGGGCTTGCTGCTATTTGCTTGCAGCACGAAATTGACCATCTCGATGGCAAGCTGTTCGTCGACTACATCTCACCACTCAAGCGCCAGCGAATCCGCCGCAAAATGGAAAAATCCCACCGGATGCGCGCCTGAGCGTGTTCGCGCCGGGCATCTCCCCAAAGTAAACAATGAGCACCCTGAGAATTGCCTTTGCCGGCACCCCGGACTTTGCCGCAGCGCACCTCGAGCATCTGCTGAGCCTCAAACTCGAAATCGTGGCGGTGTTAACGCAGCCCGATCGCCGTTCTGGTCGGGGCAAAAAAGCGACACCCAGCCCCGTAAAAGCACTGGCGCTCGAAGCCGGGCTGCCCGTGATGCAGCCACAGACGCTCCGTGACGACGAAGCCGCAGCCGCCGTGGCGGCGCTTGATCTCGACGTTCTGGTGGTTGTCGCTTACGGACTCATTCTTCCCCAAAAGGTACTCGATCTCCCGCGCTACGGCTGCCTCAATGTGCACGGATCACTTTTGCCCAGATGGCGTGGGGCGGCGCCGATTCAACGGGCTGTCGAAGCGGGAGACCCGGTCTCAGGCGTGACCATCATGCAAATGGATGCGGGTTTAGATACGGGCCCGATGCTCGCCAAAGGTATCTGCGAGATTCCGCCGCTTGCGACCAGTGGCGATCTCTATGGATTACTCGCCGAGTCTGGTCCCCGATTACTGGGCGAAGTCCTAAGCGATCTGCCGTCGTTTCTTGAGGGTGCGGTCGCCCAGGACGACGAGCTCGCGAGCCATGCAGCAAAACTAACGAAAGAAGAAGCCGTCATCGACTGGAATACAGACGCCACGGTGCTTGCACGCAAGATCCGGGCATTCAATCCGTCGCCGGGTTGCTTCACGACACTAGGGGGTGAACGTCTGAAAATCTGGCAAGCCCATCCTGCGCCCAGCTCCAACGCAGTTGCACCGGGGACGATCCTGCCCTCCGAGGGCAAGACGATTGCCATACGCTGCGGGGAAGGCGCACTGGTTCTCGATACGCTACAGCTACCCGGCGGCAAGGCATTGAGTGCAGCGGAGATGCTGCGCGGCAAGGCGGACCGATTCTCGACCGGCGCTCGTCTGGGTATCGACCCATCCCCATGAAGGCCGGTGCAGGAGTGCGGGCCTCCGCGGCCCGCGTGATTGCCGCTGTACTCGCGGGCTCGACGCTGGAATCGGCCTACGAAAAAGAAGTGCGGCGCGTCGATGAGCGCGACCGAGGGCTGCTCCGGGAAATCAGTACCGGCACCCTTCGTCTCTACCCCAGGCTCGACGCCATTCTTGAGCAGTTGCTCGCCAAGCCCATGCGAAAAAAGGATGCGGATGTGCGGGCCTTAGCGCTAGCCGGCCTGTATCAACTCAGCGAGATGCGCGTGCCGCCCCACGCTGCCGTCAGCGCGACCGTCGACGCCGCGACCGTGCTGCGAAAACGGCAAACGGCCGGGCTACTGAATGCGCTGCTTCGGCGCTTTCAACGGGAGGCCGAGGCATTGCTTGCCGATCTCCCTATCAATGCCGCTCATGCCCAACCCGCCTGGCTGTGGGATGAACTGAGCAGACACTGGCCAGAACATCGGGAGACCATCGCTGTGGCAAGCAATGAACACCCGCCCATGACACTTCGAGTGAATCAGCAATGCGGAAGCCGAGATGCCTACGGTGCGCTGCTGGATGGCGCAGGCTTTGCCTGGACAGCGGGCTCACTCAGTGAAGACGCGATCACTCTGGAAATACCCGTCGATGTTTTCGATTTACCAGGCTTCGGTGACGGACTCTGCAGCGTACAGGATGAAGCCGCGCAGCTGGCCGCGGTGCTGTTGTCACCCAATCCGGGTGAACGCATCCTTGATGCCTGTGCAGCCCCCGGCGGTAAAACCGGACACCTCTGGGAGCTCTGCCCGGAGACATCAATCACCGCCATGGATATCAGCGAGGAACGTCTCGTTCGCGTTGCTGAGAACCTCGAGCGTTTAGGTGCCAAAGCCACTCTTGTGGCGGCGGATGGCAGCGAGTCACCGGAATCGTTGGGCGAAGACTTTGACGCCATGCTCGTCGATGTTCCCTGCAGCGCGACGGGTGTGATCCGCCGCCACCCGGATATAAAAGTACTTCGACGACCCACCGATATCCCGGGATTTGCAGAACAGCAGCGGGCAATTCTCCGGGGACTTTGGCCCCGATTGCGCGAAGGCGGCAGGCTTCTCTACGTCACCTGCTCGATCCTTCCGGCTGAAAACAGCGATGTAGTGCGCGCTTTTGTCAGGGAAACCGAAAATGCCCACCATCGATCCCTGATGATTGAAGGCGCGACCAACTGCGACCCGGGCCTTCAAGTGCTTCCAACGCTCAGCGGAAGCGACGGATTGTTCTTCGCCATGATTGAAAAACGTACGGAGAATGGCGGCAGTATTGCCACCTAAACCCCTGTCGCAAATCCGGCTTATGCATTAATGTGCAGCCACCGCAGCGGTGACATAGAGGCGGCATGAAGATCATCATTCTGGGCGCCGGTCAGGTCGGTGGAACTCTCGCTGAGCACCTTGCAAACGAGAGAAACGACATCACCATCGTCGACACAGACGCGGAGCGTCTGCGAACGCTGAAAGACCGTTTGGATATCGGCACGGTGAACGGCGGTGCGTCGCACCCCCAGACACTCCTCAATGCCGGCGCCGACGATGCGGAGATGCTCATCGCGGTCACCAATAGCGATGAAATCAATATGATGGCCTGCCAGGTCGCACATACGCTGTTTCGCACGCCGCAAAAAATCTCCCGAGTCCGATCCCAGGATTACCTGAGCTTTCAGAAGAAGCTTTTTTCCCCGGATCACATCCCCGTAGATGTGATTATTGGTCCTGAGCAACTGGTGACCAATGCCATCCGCCAGCTCATCACCAACCCGGGTTCCCTGCAGGTCATGGACTTCGCCGATGGACGAGCACAGCTCGTCGCCGTGCGTGCCGTGCATGGCGGCCCCATCGTGGGTAAGCAGCTAAGCACGATCCGCGAGCACATGCCCAAGGTCGATACGCGGGTTGCCGCAATTTTCCGCCGCGACCGCGCCATCATTCCCGAGGGCGACACGGTGGTGGAGGCGGACGACGAGGTCTTCTTCATCGCCGCCAGCAAGCACATTCGCCAGGTGATGGCGGAGATGCGGCGCGTCGACAAACCCTACAAGCGGGTAATGATCGCCGGCGGTGGAAACATTGGTGCGCGCCTTGCGAAAAAACTGGAGCGCGAGTTCAGCGTCAAAGTAATCGAGTACGATCCCCGCCGCTGCCGCTTCCTGTCAGAGGAGCTGAAGCATTCGCTGGTGATTGGCGGCAGTGCCGCGGAACCACAGCTGTTGGCCGAAGAGAACATCGAGAACACCGATGTGTTCTGCGCCCTTACCAATAACGACGAATCCAACATCATGATGTCCATGCTTGCCAAACGCATGGGCGCCAACAAGGTGATTACCCTCATCACCAACCCCGCCTATGCAGAGTTGGTCGGTGACGAAATCGATATCGCAATCTCTCCCCAGGAAATCACCATCGGCAGCCTGCTCACCCACGTCCGCAAGGGCGATATCAGCGCGGTCCACTCGCTGCGCCGGGGAGCGGCGGAAGCCATCGAAGTTGTCGCCCGCGGAGACGCCTACTCGTCCAAGGTCGTGGGGCGGCGCTTGGAAGAGGTTCAGCTGCCCGAAGGCGTGACCATCGGCGCCGTAGTTCGGGATGATCAGGTACTGATCGCCCATCACGATGTGATGATTGAAACCGATGACCACGTCATTCTGTTCCTGGTGGATCGACGCAAGATCGGCGCGGTGGAGAAACTGTTTACCGTCGGTTTCGGTTTCTTTTCCTAGCCGCCGTGCATCTCACCGTCAGTCTTCGCATTCTCGGTCTGCTGCTCACCCTGTTCAGCGGCACGATGCTGCCACCGCTTCTCGTGGCCGTGTTGACCGACGATTACACGGTGAGTGCGTTTCTCAGCGCCTTTGGCATTACCCTGATCTCAGGTCTGGTGCTCTGGCTGCCCGTGCGCAGCATCCGGCGGGATCTGCAAATTCGCGATGGCTTTCTGGTCACCGCTCTATTCTGGACCGTCCTTGGCCTTTTCGGATCGCTGCCATTTATCTTCACCGAGAATCTGGGCATCAGCCCCACCGATGCGATCTTTGAATCTATCTCCGGTCTCACCACAACGGGAGCGACGGTACTCACCGGCCTCGACGCGTTGCCAGCGTCTATCCTCGTCTATCGACAAATGCTGCAGTGGCTGGGCGGCATCGGGATCATCGTCGTGGCCATTGCGGTGTTGCCGATGCTCGGTATCGGGGGCATGCAGCTCTACCGGGCAGAAACGCCAGGACCGTCCAAGGACAGCAAACTAACCCCACGCATTACAGAAACCGCCAAAGCGCTATTTAGCGTTTATCTGGCCCTTACCGTAGCCTGTGCGATCGCTTACTCCCTTGCGGGCATGGGAAGTTTTGATGCGGTTTGCCATGCATTCTCCACGGTGGCCATCGGTGGTTTTAGCACCCATGACGCGAGCATGGGCTACTTCGATAGCAACGCTATCTATCTCGTCAGCACCGTGTTCATGCTGCTGTCTGCGCTGAATATTGGACTGCACTACACCGCCTTTCGCCGCCGCAGCGTCGAAGGCTATGTGAACGACTCCGAAACAAAGTTCTTCGCGGGCGCGATGGCTGTGTGTGTCTCCATCACGTGCCTGTACCTGGTCTTCTCCAAGACCCTGCCTACGGCTGACGGCTTTGTACATGGCCTTTTCCAGGCGGTATCCATCACCACAACCACGGGTTTTGCGACCCAGGACTTCTCCCTGTGGCCGGGCTTCCTGCCCATGATGCTGATTATGTTTTCCTTTATGGGCGGCTGTGTGGGATCAACGGGGGGCGGCATTAAGGCGATGCGTTTGATGCTGATCTACAAGCAGGGCATTCGTGAGCTCAAGCAGCTGGTGCATCCCCACGCGGTGATCCCCCTCAAAGTGGGCAACCGTCGCGTTGAGGCCACTGTGGTCAGCGCCGTATGGAGCTTTTTTGCCGTCTACACCTTTGCCTTTATCGTGATCATGCTTGCGCTGATGGCAACCGGCCTGGATTTCATCACCGCTTTCTCTGCGGTCGCCGCATCGCTGAATAACCTCGGTCCCGGTCTTGGGGATGTGGCGGCAAACTACGGCGCCGTGGGCGACGTCGCCAAGTGGATACTCTGTTTCGCGATGTTGCTGGGCCGCCTTGAAGTCTTCACGCTCATCGTCCTGTTTACGCCGATGTTCTGGCGGCAGTAGGGTCCCTGAGCTTTCGGCGCAGGTCGGGGGGTTCGTGTTACTCCTCTGCGCCGGCTATCCCGCGCGCCCCGTGCCTCTGGATTTACGGATGAGTTCGTAGGCCGCCTGGATTTCCTGCGACTTCTCTGTCGCCAGCTTCAGCATGTCTTCGGGAACGCCACGGGCACTGAGTTTGTCCGGATGATTCTGGCTCATAAGCTTGCGATAGGCTTTCTTAACCTCGGAGTCTGAAGCTTCGGCGGTGACACCCAGTGCCGCATAAGCGTCATCGAGAGTTCCTGTGGTCGGGCCACCACCGGCGGACTGATGGAAGCTACCCTGGGCCGTCGCCATGCGAAGGAGCTCGTCGATTGCCTGGGGCGCGTAGCCGAGGAATCCACCGATCTGTTTCAGGGCGGCCTGCTCACCGTCGTGAAGACGTCCGTCAGCCAGTGCGAGGGCAACGAGGAACATGAGCAGCGTCTGCTTGAGCGCAGGGTGAGCACCGCCAGCTCTTAAGAATGTGCTCACGGTGTCTTCTGCGGAAAACCCGTCTTCCGCGCCGTCTTTGAACAAGAGGATTGCTTCCTGACGCTGCTCGTCACCGAGCCCCAGCTGTTTAAACACCTGCTCGGTGTGGGCAACCTCCTCCTCTGAGATACGGCCATCGGATTTGGCCACATGGCCCATGAGTAAAAAGATGGTGCGGAAAAAAGAGCGCTGCAGCTCCGGGAGATTGGCGCTACCAAAACCCATGGCGCTGGCCAGGCCTCGGTCGAAGAGATGACCGAGGATGAGCCCGAAAATCACTCCGGGGATACCAGCGACGATAAGTCCAAGGAATCCGGCAATCAGCTTTCCAAAAATCATGAGGGTGAATTAGTCCTTGTTTTCTGGGCGCCAATGGGGCGCATAGTAATCGACAGGGCCACGCGGGCGTGTTCGAAAGCGTTTGTACTCCCACTGATATTGCTCGGGGCACAGGCGAAGACAGCGCTCCACGCCATCGTTCAGCGCTTTCAGGGAAGTCGCCATGTTTTCACTGTAGAGCTCGTCGGGAGCCGCATAAAACTGCAGACGAAAACCACCGGGAATGCGCTGGGCGAAACCAAAGAAAGCGCGGGCGCCGGAGCGATGGAGAAGCTTGGTCCCCAGTGTTTGTGTAAAACAGGGCACGTTCATAAAGATGGAGTTCTCGCCCGATTCCTCTACGGGTGGCACCTGATCGGGCAATACGCCGGTGATTCCGCCGCGGCGCAACGTGCGAACCAGCGTCGCCAGACCTCGCCCATCGGTCGCCGCGAGCGTGGTTCCCGAACGTTCGCGCGCTCCGCGAATCATGGTGTCGAGAGCCTGCATATGCGGCGGCTCGTACAAGGCGAGGGCATCACCGATCTCTGCCAGGTAAAGGCCACCAACCTCCCAGTTACCCAGGTGCGGGCCGAAAACAATGACCCCGTTACCCCCGGCTATGGCTTCACGGAGTTCATCGACACCGACAAATTCCGTAATGCTGTCGCGCACCGCCTCCCACGGCCGGTTCCAGACAAAACCCATCTCCGCCGCCAGTTCGCCCGTTGACTCAAGAGACCTGCGCGCCAGAGCACTCTGTTCCTCGGTGGAGAGTTCTGGGAAAGCGAGCCCGATGTTGCGCTCGGTGACCCGTCGGGCACTGCCACCGACCCACCAGCCCACGCGACCCAGGCCACGACCGAGCGAGCGACTCACGGACAGCGGTAGCAGGGACGAGCACTTGAGGAGGAAAGCGATAAGGTGCGGGATCACGGCGTAAGGATACCGTTTCTGGGCCAAACTGCGGAGATTGACGCATATTTTGCCGTGCGCACTGGCTGTATACTACGCGCCTTTTTTTACACCCACAGGAACGACCGTGAGCGAGTCAACGCTAACTGCCGGGCAAACGGCAATCACCTTTCAGGACCTGATACTGCGGTTGCAGAAGTTCTGGGGCGAGCAGGGCTGCGTGATTCTTCAACCGCTGGATATGGAAGTAGGTGCAGGAACCTTTCACCCGGCCACTTTCCTGCGTTCACTGGGTCCCGAGAACTGGAATGCCGCTTATGTGCAGCCAAGCCGACGGCCTACGGACGGTCGTTACGGCGAAAATCCCAACCGCCTACAGCATTACTACCAGTTTCAGGTGGTGATGAAGCCCAATCCAGCGAACTTCCAGGAACTTTACCTCCAGTCATTGGACGCGCTGGGTATTGATCCGCTGATTCACGACATCCGCTTTGTCGAGGATAACTGGGAATCGCCCACGCTGGGTGCCTGGGGCCTCGGATGGGAAGTGTGGCTGAACGGCATGGAAGTCACCCAGTTCACTTATTTCCAGCAGGCCGGTGGCATCGAGTGTTTCCCCGTTACCGGTGAGATCACTTACGGGCTTGAGCGCATCGCCATGTATATCCAGGGCGTCGACAGTGTGTATGACCTTGTGTGGGCCAGCGGTCCGCAGGGCCCGGTGACTTACGGTGATGTGTTCCACCAGAACGAAGTGGAGCAATCCCGATATAACTTTGAAGAAGCGGACACGGAATACTTGTTCGCGCAGTTTGATCAGTGTGAAAAGGAGGCCCTGCGCCTAGTGGAGCTGGCGCTGCCCCTTCCCGCTTATGAGATGGTCATGAAAGCATCTCACACCTTTAACCTGCTCGATGCGCGGCACGCGATTTCGGTGACGGAGCGCCAGCGCTTCATTCTACGTGTGCGCACCATTGCCCGAAGCTGCGCGCAGGCGTACTTCGATGCTCGAGCCGCCCTCGGCTTCCCCATGGCCGATGAAGACCTGCGAGCCACTGCGCTGGCTCAGTTGCAGGAGACCGCGGCATGAGCGATAGCGTTCTCATCGAGATTGGGTGTGAGGAACTGCCGTCCAGCTGCCTGAAGCAGCTGGGTCTTGCACTCAAGGATCTGACCACCGCCAAATTAGCCGCACTCAAACTCGACCATGGCGATGTGCACTGGTATGCCGCACCACGCCGCTTGGCTGTTCTGGTGAAGGACGTCCCTGAGCAGGGTCCGGACGAGAACCAGGAAGCACTCGGCCCGCCCGTTGCTCAGGCCAAAGATGACGATGGCAACTGGACCCGAGCAGCGCAGGGCTTCGCCGCCAAGCAGGGAGTTGAGCCAGATGCCCTGGAAGAAATCGATACTCCGAAAGGCGTCCGCCTCGGTATTCGACGTGTCGTACCCGGTGCGCGCACTAGCGAAATACTCGCTGAACTACTCAAGAGCGCCATCGATGAACTGCCCGTGCCCAAACGCATGCGCTGGGGAACCGGACGCCTTGAGTTCGCCCGACCTATTCACTGGCTGGTGCTCATGCACGGCAGCGAGCATGGCTTTGGCGATGTCCATGGGATCACCACGGGCAACGAGAGCCGCGGACACCGATTCCACGCGCCAGAGGCGGTGACCTTTACAAATGCGGAAGCGTATCTGGAGTCACTCAAGGCCTCGAAGGTTATTGCGGACTTTGAAGAGCGCTGTGCACTGATCAAAGAGCAGGTAGTGGCTCAGGCAGAGGCGCTTGGCGCGCAGGCAATCATCGATGAAGACCTTCTCGACGAAGTCGCCAGCCTAGTGGAGTGGCCGAGTGCCCTTGCCGGCGGTTTTGATGAGTCATTCCTGGAGGTTCCCGCAGAGGCACTGATCTCTTCCATGCAAAGTCATCAGAAATACTTTCCCGTGGTTGATGCTGACGGAAACCTGAAGCCCAACTTCATTACCGTCAGCAATATTGAGAGCCGCGATCCAGCGCAGGTCATCGCCGGCAACGAGAAGGTGATTCGTCCGCGACTGGCTGACGCGGCATTCTTCTTCGAGCAGGATCGTCAGCACACATTGGCGTCTCGTCTAACTCGGTTGGATGCGGTGGTCTTCCAACAGAAGCTGGGCAGCATCGGCGACAAATCACGTCGAGTGAGCAAGCTGGCTGGAAAGCTGGCCGCCCTCACTGATGCGGATCTCGGTCTGGCAGAGCGCGCAGGCGGTTTGTGCAAAGCCGATCTCGTTTCCGAGATGGTTCTCGAGTTTTCGGACATGCAAGGTATCGCCGGTGCCTACTACGCCCGCGCGGATGGTGAGGGCTCACTGGTCGCCGATGCCATCGAGCAGCATTACTGGCCCCTGCAATCGGGCAGCGAACTTCCTGCGTCATCGGTAGCGACGGCGGTCGCTCTGGCGGATCGACTCGATACGCTGGTTGGTATCTTCGGCATTGGACAAACGCCGACGGGATCCAAAGATCCCTTTGGTCTGCGCCGCGCGTCCATCGCCGTGTTGCGCCTGATCATCGACAACAACCTGGAACTCGATCTGCGCGCGATCATCGCCCTGGCTTTAGGTGGGTTTGAAGACGGTGTGGTCGCTGCCGGTACCGACGACACGGTTATCGAGTACATGCTCGACCGCCTGCCCGCGCTGTACGAAGGAGAGGGCTACCCTGTTGAAAGTTTCCGGGCTGTCCGCAGTACCGGTTGCACCGCACCTTCCGACTTCGCACGTCGTCTCGCGGCGGTTAAGCAATTCAGCGAGCGCGAAGAGGCTGATGCCCTGGCGGCCGCAAATAAGCGCGTTAGTAACATCCTGGCAAAAGCTGATGAAGGAGCCGTGGCAGCTGATGTGAGCGCCAACTTACTCCAGGAAGCTCAAGAAAAAGAACTGCACGCTGCAATACAGGATGTCGCCTCTGCAAATGCGGATGATCTCGCCGCTGGCGAGTACGCCGCCGCACTGACCCGTCTTGCCGCACTTCGCGGTCCGGTAGATGCGTTTTTCGACGGTGTCATGGTGAACGCCGAAGACCCAGAGCTGCGCGGTAATCGACTGGCGCTTCTGTCCGGTCTGCGCCAGCAATTTGTCGCCATCGCGGACATCTCGCAGCTCGCAGCTTGACCCAAGGGGACGTCGGCCGCGCCTGCGTCGCCTGTCGCCTGTCGCCTAAAACGACGCAGCAACATTTGATGACCGGGATGAGTGCCCGGTCTGCGGTACACTTTGCAAAACCACCGCAGCGGTTTCTTCGTGGACACAGCTCTCGCTTACAGCAACGAACTCTTTGCCCTCGGCGGCCTCCTGCTGGGTGCAGTACTCGCCTGGCTGTGGCGCGGAGCTGAAGTTAACGAACATCGCGGCAACAGTGTTACCACCGCCGAGCAGCTCCAGGAATTGCAGGTGGAAATGGCCGGCCTGCTGAGCGAGCGGGATCTCCTTTCTCAGCAGATCGACGCGCTCAACGACCGTGTATCGGTACTGCAAGCTGAGCGCGATCAGCTGGCCACTCAAAATGCAGCACTTACCGCTCGCCAAAGTGCAGATCGCGAGAAGCATACGGAACAGCTGGCTCTCCTTGAGAAGAGCCGCGAGCAGCTGCGCATTGAATTCGAAAATCTCGCGAACCGGATTTTTGAGGAACGCGGCAAGCAGCTTACGTCACAGCAGCAGCAAAGCATGGAGTCGCTGCTGAAACCCTTTGGAGAACAGATCCACCGCTTCCAATCACGCATCAACGAAGTCCATGAACAGTCCATTCGCGGCAATGAAAGTCTTGCGGGAGAGCTGCGCAATCTCATGGGCGTCGGCATGAAGATGAGTGATCAAGCCGAGAATCTCACCAAAGCCCTCAAAGGTGACAAGAAGACCACCGGCAACTGGGGAGAAGTCCAGCTCGAACGCACACTGCAGCTAGCCGGCCTGGAGCGAGACACACACTACGAAGCCCAGGCTTCTTTTCGTGATGGCGAAGGAAAGCTCCGTATCCCCGACTTTGTGATCAAGCTGCCGGACGGCAAACATCTGATCATCGATAGCAAAGTATCTCTAGTGGATTACGATCGAGCCGTCGCGGCAGAAACCGAAGAAGAGCGGGATGAGGCGCTTAAAGCCCATACTCGGGCCCTTCGGCGGCATATGGACGACCTGGCCGGTAAGGATTACAGCGCGCTCGGCGGCATGAACAGCCCAGAGTTGGTCTTCATGTTTATGCCCATCGAGGCTGCCTACATAGAAGCACTAAAGTACAACCGGGATCTGTTCAACGAGGGATACCTCAAAAACGTGATCATGGTGTCGCACACCACGCTGCTGCCCATGCTGCGCACCGTGGCCAGTCTGTGGATTACGTTCCGCAGCAATGAAGAGGCCCGGGAAATCAGTGAAATGGCAGGTGATATCTACAATAAGGTCTGTCTGGTGGGCCAGCGCCTGGAAGACATGGGTAAAACTCTCGCTACCACAACTGATAAGTACAACAAGACCGTCACGGCGCTAGTGGGCAAGCAGGGCCTTTACGGCAAAGTCGATCGCTTCAAGAGCATCTCGGCTAACGCCAAGGGTGAGTTACCGGCGGCGCCCGAGCAGCACCCCAATATCGAACACGACCGGCTGACCAAACTTCACGACGATGGCCTACCACGGCTATCTGCCGTAGACAGTGACAAAAAGGCCTGATTGCTCGGTACTCATTACCGCTAATCATTACAGCTACTCTTCGCCTCTACTCCCCTCTCGGTACCAAAACCCTGCTGTTTTCGTGTTACTAACGGCGATTTCCGATCAACGCGTACTGCGTCTTGCTGGCTTCTGCCCATCAAAGGTGAAATCGCTCACATTTCTACATTTTTAATAAGATACTTCATAAATTTGTAGATAAATTTAGTTATCACGTTCAACCATTGTTGAGTCATGGACCTAACAGATCGTCAGATCATCAAGATCGCTGCGGCCGTCAGCCTGGGCAATAGCGCTGAAGAGAGCTGGGACTTGCTTTCCCAAACGGGCGTACCCCGCGAAATCAGCCTGGACAGAGAAGCCTTTGTGCAATCGGGTGGCGTGGCTGAGCACGTTCGAGCAATCCACAATCACGGGGGTCACCCTGACCTTGCCATGCGGGGCAAGCTCGGTCGTGAAATCACCAAGGTGATGCAGCAAGGTCCTTCAGATTGCGCGCCGGCGCCGGTGGTCGCCTCGGAATTGGCGGAAATGGACAACGCCGAGCAATTCCCATGGCTCACGGTGATGATGGGCGTTCTGCTGCTTGTCGCTGTAGCGGTGCTCTAACTAGTAGCACCACGGCCACGGATTTAGCATCGCTTCGATGTTAGGTGGGAGCCCCTAAGGGAGCTTGCGCCAAAGGCCGATGGGGCGATGGGGCGATGGGGCGATGGGGCGAACTGAATATGCTCAGCCGCAATTTGCTCGCCTTTTAATCTTCTTTCCCTCACCTTTCAATCGCCTGCCACCTAATGGCCCTTCCCGTAACCCTCGTTCACTCGTTTTTGCATCTCACGCCCTGAAAAAAAGCCGATAAACCGCTAAACATCGAGATTGGCGACGGACAGCGCATTGTCTTCGATGAACTCCCGTCGCGGCTCCACCTGATCGCCCATCAGGGTGGTGAAAATCTCATCAGCACGCATGGCGTCATCGACGTTAACCTGAAGCATGCGACGGGTTTCCGGATCCATGGTGGTTTCCCATAGCTGCTCCGGATTCATCTCCCCCAAACCTTTATAGCGCTGAATGTTGTAGCCCTTGCGCGCCTCGGTCATCAGCCACTCCCAGCCTTCGATGAAGGACCGACTTTCGAGCGTCTTCTCGCCGCGCTGGAAGTAACCACCCTCCTCGATAAGATCATTGAGTGTCTCGCCAAGGCCTGCCATATCGCTGTAATCGTTGGAGCGGAAGAACTCTGGCTTGAGCTGCACGGGGCGCTCAACACCGTGCGCCATCATCCGAACCAGCGGATACCAGTGACCTTCTTCGTCGGCTCTCGCTTCAACGCTATAGCTGACACCCTTATTCTTCAGAGTTTGTAGGCGCTCACTTACTGTTGCGCAATACTCCGTGACGAGCGCTTCGTCAGCAAGGCCTTCATCGGTAAGCCGCGGTGCAAACGCCAGCTCCCACAGCAGTTCCTGCGGGTACAGGCGAGAGCGACGGGCGATGATGCCCTCCACTTTTTGCAGCTTCGAAACCAGGTCCGCCAGGCCCTCGCCCGAGATCGCGGGCGCGTCGGGGTTTACATAGAGGGCTGCGTTATCCAACGCAGCAGTGGTCAGATATTCGGAGAGTGCAGCATCATCTTTCAGGTACTGATGCTGTTTACCCTTCGCAATTTTGTAGAGCGGAGGCTGAGCAATATATACATGGCCGCGATCAATGAGCTCACGCATCTGACGAAAGAAGAAGGTCAGGAGCAGGGTGCGGATATGGGAACCGTCCACGTCAGCATCGGTCATGATGATGATGCGGTGATAACGCAGCTTGTCAGGATCAAACTCTTCCTTGCCGATACCACAACCCAAAGCCGTGACCAGCGTTCCCACCTCGGCAGATCCCAGCATCTTATCGAAGCGAGCTTTCTCCACATTGAGGATCTTGCCCTTTAGGGGGAGGATTGCCTGGAAGCGGCGATTACGTCCCTGCTTCGCCGAACCGCCTGCAGAGTCGCCCTCCACAAGATAGAGTTCCGAAAGGGAAGCGTCTTTTTCCTGGCAGTCTGCTAGCTTGCCGGGCAAGCCCGCGATATCCAGGGCGCCTTTGCGCCGGGTAATCTCACGCGCTTTACGAGCCGCTTCACGTGCTCGCGCAGCTTCGAGCATTTTCGTGACAACTGAGCGAGCTTCCTGGGGGTTTTCCAGAAGATAGTCGCCAAATTGCGTATTCATAGCTTGCTCTACGGCGGTCTTAACCTCCGAGGAAACGAGTTTATCCTTGGTTTGCGATGAGAATTTGGGATCCGGCACTTTCACGGAGATGATAGCGGTCAATCCCTCACGTGCATCATCACCCGTCGTGCTCACCTTGGCCTTCTTCGCCAAACCCTCGCGTTCGATGTAACCATTCAGCGAGCGGGTCAGCGCGGAGCGGAAGCCCGCGAGGTGCGTGCCACCGTCGCGCTGAGGAATGTTGTTGGTGTAGCAGAAAATGTTTTCCTGGTAGGAGTCATTCCACTGCAGCGCTACTTCAACACCCGTGCCATCCTCAGACTCACTGTGGAAGTGAAATGCTTTGTGAATCGAGTTCTTATTGCGGTTGAGGTAGGCAACAAAGGCATGGAGACCTCCTTCGTAGTGATAGATCTCTTCACGCTCTGTGCGCTCATCACGCAGAACAATTTCGACACCAGAATTCAGAAACGCCAGCTCGCGAAGGCGTTTCGCGAGAACTTCGTAATCAAACTCGATGTTGGTGAAGGTGTCCGCTGAAGGCTTGAAGCGGATAAGGGTGCCAGTGCGATCGGCGTCGCCCGTGACTTCGAGGGGCGCCTGGGGAACACCATGGGCGTAACGCTGCTCGTGACGCTGTTCGCCGCGCCAGATCGTAAGCCACAAATCCTCTGATAGAGCGTTAACAACGGAAACGCCCACGCCATGCAAACCGCCAGACACTTTGTAGGTGTTGTCATCGAATTTTCCGCCGGCGTGAAGCACCGTGAGAATGATTTCTGCGGCTGATGCGCCTTCCTCATGCATATCTGTAGGAATACCGCGGCCGTCATCCTCGACAGACACGGATTCGTCCGCATGGATCGTGATCAGAATGCGCTTACAGTGGCCCGCCAGCGCTTCGTCGATGGAGTTATCGACCACCTCAAAAACCATGTGGTGGAGGCCTGTACCGTCGTCCGTATCGCCGATGTACATACCCGGGCGCTTTCGCACAGCATCAAGGCCCTTAAGAACCTTGATATTCGATCCATCATAGGAATCAGGTGCTTCGCTCATTCAAATACTCCAACTTCCGTTTTTGCCGCGGTTTATTCGGCTTTCTATGTGGCGTTCTATCTAGCGTTGTCTATGGTGCTTTGTGGCAGTTCGCTATGCAGCTTCATGCGCAGGCTTTCATGCCGATACTTATGCTGTGTTTCTTGTCTTGTGGCCTGTGCTCTGCGCGTTCCACTGCCGCTGTCTCCAATCGTACTGTTTCGATTGTTCCCTGCCATCTGTAGTCGCAATGTTCGGGCGCGATATTCGTCTGTTGGTTAGTGCCGCTTTCTGGTTCTAGCTGTACTCTGACTTCGGCTTCGACTTCGACTTCTCCCCAGCCCAAAAGGAGGCTCTGCGTCAGCAAGGCCCAGACCACCATTTTTAGTGTGAGCGCCACAATCTATCGGCGTTTAATGCTGTTACGCGGCCAAGCTGATTTGGCCTTGTTCCACGTGAAACACTTGTACCTCGTCCATACCGCCCAGCCAATCGGTTGGCACTGACTCAGCCTCGACGCTCGTTATGAGTGTCTGAGCGCCCATGGAGGCGAGCATTTGACAAATTCGCTCGCAACGCTCCTGATCTAACTCTGACGGCAGATCGTCGATCAAATACAGCACATCGCCCTGGCGCTGGGCCAGAATCTGGCCCTGTGCCAGCTTCATAGCAGCGACTAACAGCTTCTGCTGGCCTCGCGACAACGTTTCAGCCGCGCTATAGCCATCAACTGTTACTCTGATATCGGCGCGCTGGGGGCCGGAATGCGTGAACCCCTGCTCGCTATCTGAGGTCATGCCGCGCTGCAGCGCCTCCAGATAGCTAAGGCTGGAGTCCCAACCACACCGGTAAGACAGTTGTATGGCGCCTATGTCTGGTGCGAGGGCCGCGGTAATCGGCTCGAGAGTCTCTATCAGCGCATCAAAAAAGCGCTGTCGGGCCTCCGCTACCGCCGTTCCTTGACGGGCTAAATCTCGCGTCCAAACCTCTAATTCTTCGGGGTCAATTCTATCACGGCGAAGCAACTGATTTCGCTGTGTCAGAGCCCTTTGGAACCGGGTCCTGTGCTCGCGCTGATCATGTTCCACGTGAAACACTCCCCAGTCGAGGAGGCGGCGTCTGTTGGCCGGTTCGCCGGTCAGCAAATCAAAGCTATCCCCATTGAGAACTAGCAACGGAAGCTCATCGGCAAGCTGCGCCACGGAGCGTGTCGGTTCGCCCGCCACCTTTAGGGTGATGTCCCCATGGAGCTCACGCTGCACGCCGATAGAGCGCTGACCAGCATCAGCTATCGCTTTCTCGCCGTATACCACCAGCCGCGTCTCGCCATGAGTGATAATCGATTTAGCGTGGCCGGACCGGAAGGAGCGCGCGGTGCCCAGAATATGGGCGGCCTCTAGCACACTAGTCTTACCGGACCCATTGGGACCACAGATCACATTGTGGCGTCGCAGCGGAGCAACCTGTGCCGCACCGATATTGCGAAGGTGGTGGATGTTGAGGGTAGCGAGCAGAGTCGTCTCGCAAAGGCGCCCTAGAGGCGCATGGGCATCACGACGTACAGCGAATCACCGCCATCGGCTTCTTCAAGCAGAGCGCTGCTGTTGGGGTCTGCGAGTGAAAAGCGGATTTCTTCACCGCTCAGCACACCTAACACATCAAGTAAGTAGCCAACATTAAAGCCAATCTCCAGGCCTTCTCCGTCATAAGCAACGGGCAGGTTTTCTTCCGCTTCCTCCTGCTCAGGGTTGTTGGCAACAATTTCTAGCGAGCCGGGTTCCAACTTCAGGCGAACACCACGGTATTTTTCGTTTGAGAGAATCGCTGTGCGAGTAAACGCTTGGCGAAGTTCGAGGCGTGATGCCTGAAGAATCTTATCGGCAGAGCGGGGTAGCACACGTTCGTAATCGGGGAATTTGCCGTCTACAAGCTTCGACGTGAAGGTAAAGTCTGGCGTTGTTGCACGAAGGTGATTCGTTCCCAGAATCACCGTGACCTCGCCTTCGTCATCCTGCATCAACCGCGCTAATTCGAGCACGCCCTTGCGAGGCAGAATCACCTGCGTGTCTGCGAGGTCCTTCAGTGTTCCAGGGAAGGTACAAATCGCGAGGCGATGGCCATCGGTGGCAACGGAACGCAAACGACCAGCGCGGAGCTCGAAATACATGCCATTGAGGTAATAGCGAACATCCTGTTGCGCCATGGCAAAACCGGTACGCTCAATAAGGCGGCGCAGCTCAGCCTGCTTCAATGCGAATTGGTGCGTACCAATGCTGTCTTCAATGCTTGGGAATTCCCGAGCTGGCAGGGTGGCCAGCGTGAAGCGGCTCCGGCCACTCCGAAGTGTGGCGCGGCCATCACTGACTGCGAACTCCAGGTCTGAGCCATCAGGCAGGCTTTTACAAATGTCCGCAAGCTTTCTGGCAGGGACGGTGATTTCGCCGGGATCGCCCGCTTCTTCGAGGGACACTCTGCCGACCAGCTCCACTTCCAGATCTGTTCCGGTAATCGAAAGACGTTTGCCATCGAGGTTAAGCAAGACGTTTGAAAGGACCGGGAGAGTCTGACGGCGCTCGACTACACCAGCCACCAGGTTAAGTGGCTTGAGGAGCGCGTCGCGGGAGACCTTGAACTTCATCGAAAATCCTTAAACCAGGGCCGTACGACGAGAAAAACTGCCGTAGTTTAGCGCATCGCGAGGGTTCATGAATGCCCAGATGGACCCCTAAGCTGTTCTTTTTTTAACCGTTTTTGCTTTTCTGGCCCAAACTACGCACTGTGGCGCCGCTGTAAACCCAGTGCGGGCTTTTGAGTTTACCGGCGGTTGCGACGCCAAACCCAACCGTTGGATGCCAAAAGCTTCGTTACGCAGTGGGGAAGCTTCAGAAAAACGCCTATTCAGGTCGTCAGCAGGCGAAGCAAGTTTTTGTAGTCCTCATGGATATCGGAGCTCGTTTCTCTGAGCTCCTTGATCTTGCGGCAGGCGTGCAGCACCGTCGTGTGATCGCGACCACCAAAGCTGTCGCCGATTTCCGGCAGGCTGTAATTGGTGAGCTCTTTGGCGAGCGCCATGGCAACCTGGCGGGGGCGCGCTACCGAACGATTCCTGCGACGGGAGTTGAGGTCTGCGACTTTGATCTTGTAGTACTCGGCAACAGTCCTCTGGATGTTGTCCAGGCTGACCTGTTTGTCTTGCAGGGCGAGGAGGTCTTTGAGGCTTTCCTTCACCAAGTCCACATCAATCTCGCGACGAGTGAAGTTAGCGCTAGCTATCACTCTCTTCAGCGCGCCTTCAAGTTCGCGAACGTTTGAGCGGATACGTTGAGCGATGAAAAAAGCGGCGTCCGGCGGCAGGTTTAGACGCGCTTGAGTCGCTTTGTTCATCAAAATAGCTACCCGGGTTTCCAGATCCGGTGGCTCGACGGCGACGGTTAGACCCCATCCAAAGCGTGACTTAAGGCGCTCCTCCAGCCCTTCAATTTCCTTGGGGTATCGATCGCAAGTCAGGATCATCTGCTGGCCCCCTTCAAGAAGGGCATTGAAAGTATGGAAGAACTCTTCCTGAGATCGATCCTTTTTCGCGAAGAACTGAATGTCATCGATGAGCAGGGCATCGACGGATCGATAGTAGCGTTTGAAGTCGGCAATGGCGTTGAGTTGCAACGCCTTCACCATATCTGCGACAAAACGCTCTGAATGCAAATAGACAATGCGCGCGTCTGGCTTATGCTGCTTCAGCGCGTTACCCACTGCATGCATAAGGTGGGTCTTACCCAGGCCAACCCCGCCGTAAAGAAAGAGCGGGTTGTATGCACCGCCGGGATTTTCAGCAACCTGATTGGCGGCGGCCAGCGCGAGCTGGTTCGATTTACCCTCTACGAAGTTAGAGAAGGTGTAGTTGCTCACCAAGTTGTGCTGATGCTGGAGAGCCTCGTGAACTTCCGACTTGGCGGCCTGGCCATAATGCAACGTTGTTTCGACCAGCGAGTCCGCGCGTTTTTGCCCGGCATTGTTTTCCTCATCCGAGGAATCAACGGCGGCGTCTTCCGTTGCCGTACCGCCGACCACAGTGAGCTCAGGACCTCTAGCCACCGGAGGCGAAGGCGCAATAGAAACTGGTGAAGGCGATGCGCCTGCGGTGCCAGCACCGATGCTTAGGCTCTTCGCAGGTTCGTCGGCAGAACTCACCTCAGCGAGCAATGCTGAAATCATCTCGCCGTACTTATCAGTGACGAAATCGCAGATGAAACGATTCGGTGCCACCAACTGCAGGCTTTCTTCAGTAATTGTGGCCTGTAGAGGCCTTATCCATGTATTGAACTGCTGTGCAGGCAACTTATCCTGCAATCGAGACTTACAAAGAGACCAAACCGCTTCTGACAAATTTCACTCTCTCTGATCACTCCGCGACTCCTGCGCTGGGGACGAGGGGCAGTGACGCCAAGCACGGTCGCCTGTCGCATCCCATCATCTTTACCCAACGAGCAACCTACGGTGATCACTTCTTCATGTTTTTATCGATCACCAGCGTCAAATCCCCTGCAGACGCCTAACACGAAGTCGTCTGTCTTCCCCTGACCTGACTACTAGCCCTAATCGACTTGCCACACCCGCAGAAACCGCACTCATTGCAGTTTCAGCCATTACCGGCCCCGTCCCAGTAAAGGCCCCTGTTACTGCTCCAAACACTCCGTGGATCAAACTTTTCCTGTAGGACCCCCACTCGCGGAGGCAGAAAAAAACCAAATACCTATCAGGCATGTGGTTCACCACTTCGTCGTTCAGGTGCAACCTCAGTAGACCACTCAGAAGGCCAAGGTCCTCCCAAGAACACGGTTTTTAGGGACAAAAAACCTCTCCGGCTGGCATTTGGCCGGCCGTGGATGAGATTGTTGATATCCTAGGGTGTTGCGCCGTCGATGAATGCATCTTAGCGCTAGTTTCGAAGCTTATCCACAATCACCAAAAAATAGTTTTTATTTTTTTATTTATATTTTTCAAAGGCTTACCTTGTTATCTGGTTTTGCAAGGAAAATAATTTTTATTTTCGCTTTCACCAATCTTTTGTGTGTAATCTGTGTATAAGTTTTGGGGAAAGTGTTCGTGAATCGGTTAAAACCGCGTCATTGCTGTGTTCCGCTGCCTGTGCAAAAAGTGGCGATTTGAAGAGCGCGCAAAGCGCTTGAAACGAAGAGTCGCGCCCAAATTTTTGCCAGCGGTGGTCGTACTCAATTACCGCTCTGAATCCATTGAATCCCCAGAGTTGATTCACTACAATGCGCGGCCCAATTTTGACGCCGGGTTTGGTTGAGGCCATTCGGCGAATCTACCTTCCTTTATATGCGCAGCAGCCAATATATAAAGGTGGGAGCAAATGTGCTCAGAACGGAGAGCAGCGCGCCATCGGTGGGTGCTGAGCTCAGAAGGTAGCAAGAACAGACAACGAAAATTGCTGACAAGGTTGGCGGTTCTAAATCCGGCAGGGATGAGGGGCTCTAACCTACAAATTGCGAGTAGAGACATGAAAAGAACATTTCAGCCCAGCGTTCTGAAGCGCAAGCGTACTCACGGCTTCCGCTCCCGCATGGCCACGAAGAACGGCCGCGCCGTCATTGCACGCCGCCGCGCAAAAGGTCGTAAGCGCCTGGCCGCGTAAAAGCTGCGTCGGTTAGTCGCCTACAACGAACGCATCCCTTAGGGGTAGCAACTGGTGGCGCTGTCGTTTAAATCTTCGCAGCGTCTTCTCACCGCCGCGGATTATCGGTCGGTTTTCAACAACCCCGATTTCAAGACCGGGCAAAAAGAGGTCCTACTGTTGGCAAAAGCCAACGAGGGGCCTAATCACCGACTTGGGCTGGCAGTGGCTAAGAAACACGTCCCCACTGCGGTCAAACGAAACCTCATCAAGCGCCTTGCCAGAGAACGGTTTCGCTCGATGCCAGATTCTTCGCCGCCCCTGGATATCGTCGTTTTGACCCGGCCCTCCGCAAAAGACGCTGAGCGCGTTGATCTTCGCCTTGCGCTAGACCAGCAGTTCAGCCGACTTCACGCGAAAGCGAGCCAACCATGAAGACCCTTCTTCAGGGAATCATCAGGCTTTACCAGCTCGTATTGAGCCCATGGATAGGACAGCAGTGTCGTTTCCAACCAACGTGTTCTCAATACGCTTACGACGCCATTGAAACTCATGGCTCTATCCGCGGCTCATACCTGGCAGCACGTCGTATACTTCGCTGCCATCCCTGGCACGCGGGTGGTGTCGACCCCGTACCACCTGCCCATCCACATCAGGACTAGTCTTCGATGGATATCCAACGCACGCTGTTGATCGGCGCGATCATGCTGCTCTCCTTTATGTTGCTCACGGAGTGGGTGAACTTTAAAGCTGCAAAGGAAGCTCCCGTGGAGGCGTCGCAGCGGTTAACTGCTGCAGAAAATGGAGGCGCTGAGCTACTCACGGCCCAAGCGGCGGCGCCGGCGACGAACGATGCTGAGATACCCGTCGCGGTTACGGCGGCAGAAGATGTTCCCGTTGTTACTGATCTCGGTGCCGATGTATCACCCGCCGTCGCTGCGAACGGCAATATCATTCAGGTGTATACCGATACGCTGCAGATCGCCATCGACTTGAATGGCGGCGATATCGTTGAAGTCGCTTTACCCAAGTTCCTCGAGGCTCTCGATCAACCCGATGTGCCTTTTGTGCTGCTGGAGAATAATGCCCAGCGCGTTTATGTCGCTCAAAGTGGCTTAATCGGACCCAACGGCATTGATGCGAAAGGCCGTGCTGAGTACACCGCCGTACAAACCCGTTACGACATGGGCA
The DNA here is from genome assembly GCA_038750875.1 of Pseudomonadota bacterium. GTDB lineage: Bacteria > Pseudomonadota > Gammaproteobacteria > Pseudomonadales > Halieaceae > Congregibacter. Next base: position 197,739 of record JBCDGU010000008.1, read on the forward strand.
GCGCCGACGAGCTGAAGGTAGAGCTGACCTGGGCGGGCAACGGGAACGTCACGGTCTCGAAAGTTTTTCGCTTTACCCGCGATAGCTACGTCATCAATGTCGACTTTGAAGTCGAGAACAACGGTCAGGAACGCTGGACTGCGAATCTGTTCGGACAGATCAAACGTGACAGCACGGCTGCACCGCAAAGCTCTAACTCCAGCATGGGCATGCAACCCTTCCTTGGTGCCGCAACGACTACAACCGATGATCGTTTCCTGAAGTTCAGCTTTGAAGACATGCGGGAAGAGCCTTTCAAAGCCCAGCTCGACGGCGGTTGGATTGCCATGATCCAACACTACTTCCTGAGCGCCTGGATTCCTTCACCAGACCGCGCGCACAACTACACCACCCGCGTAACCAATGCAGGCTTCAACATTGCCGGATTTACCAGCCCTTCGTTCTCCGTAGATCCCGGCAGTCAGCGCAGCATTGGCGCACGCTTCTATGCAGGCCCTAAAGATCAGTACAGCCTGCAGAAAATTTCGCCATACCTCGAGTTGAGTGTGGATTACGGCTGGCTGTGGTGGATCGGCACGCCGCTATTCTGGTTGCTCACCAAGATCCAGTCCTTCGTCGGAAATTGGGGCGCTGCGATCATTCTGTTGACGGTGCTTATCAAGGCAGCTTTCTTCAAGCTCTCGGCCACCAGCTACCGGTCTATGGCGAACATGCGCCGGGTACAGCCAAAGCTGCAGGACATCCGCGAACAACATGCGGATGACAAACAGAAACAATCTCAAGCGATGATGGATCTGTACCGCAAGGAAAAGATCAACCCCATGGGCGGCTGCTTACCCATCCTGGTGCAGATGCCGGTGTTTATCGCCTTGTACTGGGTGCTCATGGAAAGCGTAGAGCTTCGCCACGCACCGTTTATGCTGTGGATCGATGATCTCTCGGTGATGGATCCGTACTTCGTGCTCCCCCTCATGATGGGAGCAAGCATGTGGTTTATGCAGAAACTGAACCCGCCGCCGCCAGATCCCATGCAGGCGAAGATCATGCAGTGGCTCCCCATTGTGTTTACCTTCTTCTTCCTGTGGTTCCCCGCAGGTCTGGTCCTTTACTGGGTCGTCAACAACCTGTTGTCTATGGCCCAGCAGTACGTCATCACCCGCCAGATCGAGAAGGCGGGCGCTTAGACCATAGTCGTTCCGAGGCGCTGCGCCATGGATGATCTTGTTCTCGATCGCGACACGATCGCCGCCATAGCCACCGGAGCCGGTGCGGCGGGGATCGGGGTCATTCGCCTGTCCGGTGTAAAAGCTTTCGAGATCGTTAAAACCCTGACGGGCAAAAAACCTGCGCCACGGAAAGCCGCCCTCGTCACGATCAGCGATGAAAACGGTCAAGCACTGGACGAAGGTTTATGCCTCTGCTTTCCCGGTCCTCATTCCTTCACCGGCGAAGACGTTGCCGAACTGCAATGCCATGGTGGTCCGGTGCTTCTGCAGCTTGTACTGCGTGCCTGCACTAATGCGGGTGCCCGACGGGCCGAGCCCGGTGAATTCAGTCAACGGGCTTTTCTGAACGGCAAGATCGATCTGCTTCAGGCCGAAGCAATTTCAGATCTGATAAACAGTGGGTCCGAAGCTGCTGCACGCAGCGCCAAGCGAACGCTCAGCGGCGCTTTTTCCCAGGAGGTGGATGCGCTTCTTCAGGAGCTCATCGCCCTTCGGGTCTTTGTCGAGGCCGCGATCGATTTCCCGGAGGAGGAGATCGACTTCATAGCGGACAGCGATGTTCTCGAGCGGCTTGCCACCATTGAACAACGTCTTGCGGATGTCCTCGCGGTCGCACGGCGGGGACGCTCGCTCGTCGATGGCTTGCGCATTGTTATTGCCGGTTCTCCCAACGCTGGCAAATCCAGCCTCCTCAATCAGCTCGCCGAGGAGCAACGGGCAATCGTCACCAATATCCCGGGAACTACTCGCGACCTGCTTCGTGAACAGATCGCCATCGAGGGTTTACCCCTTCACATCATAGATACGGCGGGGTTGCGAGAAGCTTCTGACGAAGTCGAACAGGAAGGGATTCGTCGAGCGCGGGAAGCTATGGGAGAGGCCGACCGCATTCTCCTAGTCGTAGATAGTGCCGTGGATAGTGCTATGCACAATGCCGGAGACAGTGCCGCGGAATCCGCCGAGACAACGGTGTCCGCAGTGATTGCTCGCTTCTCTTCAGAGCTCCCTGCAGAGACGCCCATCACCGTTGTGTTTAACAAAGCGGACATCTCAGGCCTGCCCATCGCCCTATCAGAGATCGACGGTACCACCGTGATCTATCTCAGTGCCCTCACGGGAGATGGGCTCGAGCTGTTGCGGCAGCATCTGCTGGACAGTGCAGGCCTGTCGCCCGACAGTGGTAATGATTACTCGGCCAGGGAGCGACACATCACCGCACTGGAATCCTGTTCAGACCACGTTTCCCGCGGTCGCGCTCAACTTGAGCACCACGGTGCTGCAGAACTGGTCGCTGAGGATCTTCGCAATGCACAGGACGAGCTGGGTAGCATCACCGGTCAGTTCACCAGCGATGCCCTGCTGGGCGAAATTTTCAGCAGCTTCTGCATCGGGAAGTGAGGGGAAATTAAAAAGAAAGTAAGCGCCGAGTAAGAGGTTTCCCGCAGGAACTTCACAAGCTGTCCACGGCCATAGTTTCATCCACAGGAACTACCGAACTACACACACGCTCTTCTCACATCTTGTTCATTGAGGACAAGAGAGCGACGATCTATTTGAGTCCAGCAACGACCAGTGGGGAACAACGCGTGAGTATCTTCAGGACAGGTAAAGTGTGAATTGGGGGTTATTCGCTCTACCCGATCAGATCGAAATCTATCCAGAATCCGTCACCGCTAGAAACAGAGCAAACAAAGGGCCTCTTCACAGACCTGTGCTTGCGCTAACTTACTGTTCTGAATAACTTTTTCTGGCTAATCCACGGAAAACAGTGCCCCTAACAATAACTACAACTAAATACATACCTATATAAAGGTACTTTTATACTTAGTAAGTAATAGATCCTTGCTCAGAAAAACGCAGTACCTATAATCGCGCGCCCAGTACAATAATTGACCGTTTGGCAGTTCTGTTTTGCCGACTGGTCATGCGAACGGAAGGACAAGCTCGGAACACAACCATGGAGTACGCGACCAGCTACGACGTGATCGTTATCGGTGGTGGCCACGCGGGCACGGAAGCGGCCCTGGCGGCCGCGCGCATGGGCGTGTCCACGTTACTCCTGACTCACTCCGTCGATACGTTGGGACAGATGTCCTGTAATCCGGCCATCGGCGGCATCGGCAAGAGTCATCTAGTCCGAGAGATTGATGCCCTGGGCGGCGCCATGGCTCGCGCCACTGATCAGGCGGGGATCCAGTTCCGGGTTCTCAACAGCCGCAAGGGGCCGGCTGTTCGCGCCACCCGAGCTCAAGCCGATCGAGTGCTTTACCGAAACGCGATCCGCCGCATCATCGAAACTCAGGAGAATCTCTCGATTTTCCAGCAGGCGGTGGATGATCTGATTATTGAGCAGGACCAGATCCGCGGTGTGATCACCCAAACCGGTGTACGCTTTATGGCTCCGCGAGTTGTGCTGACTACCGGCACTTTCCTGGGTGGACGGTTGCATGTAGGGCTGACACAAACCCAGGGCGGGCGCGCGGGTGATCCACCCTCCAACACCCTTGCCAGCCGTTTACGTGAATTACCTCTGCGGGTTGATCGACTAAAGACCGGAACGCCGCCTCGCATCGATGCACGTTCCGTTGATCTTGATTCCCTGGAACCTCAATGGGGCGATGAGCCCCGACCGGTGATGTCTTTTCTGGGCCGACGGGAAGAGCATCCTGAGCAGCGGTGCTGCTGGATTGCCCATACGCACAGCGGCACCCATGACATCATTCGAGAAGGTCTCGATCGATCGCCCATGTATACCGGCGTCATCGAAGGTCAGGGACCCCGTTACTGCCCCAGCGTTGAAGACAAGATCCAGCGCTTTGCCGACAAGACCTCCCATCAGGTTTTTGTCGAGCCCGAAGGTCTGACAACAAACGAGCTTTACCCCAATGGTATTTCCACCAGCCTGCCTTTTGATATCCAGGTGCGGATGGTGCGTAGCATCCCAGGATTTGAGAACGCGCATATCACGCGTCCCGGTTACGCCATCGAGTACGACTTCTTTGATCCCCGGGATCTCAGGTCGTCTCTTGAAACCCGCGTTATTGGTGGCCTGTATTTCGCAGGCCAGATCAACGGCACCACGGGTTACGAAGAGGCGGGTGCCCAGGGACTGCTCGCAGGTCTCAACGCAGCCCTCGCATCGCGCGATGAAGAAGCCTGGTGTCCGCGCCGGGATGAAGCCTATACCGGTGTGTTGGTCGACGACCTCATCACCCTGGGCACCAAAGAGCCGTATCGCATGTTCACATCGCGCGCGGAACATCGCCTGCTGCTGCGCGAGGACAACGCCGATCTGCGCCTCACGGAGGCAGGCCGCAAGCTTGGTCTCGTGGATGATGAACGCTGGCGCGTTTTCTGCGAAAAGCAGGAAGCCATCAAAGTTGAACAGGCGCGGCTAAAGCGAACCTTTGTGCATCCTGGAACGCCTGCTGCACAGAGCCTGGAGTCAAAGCTCGGCAAACCCCTTTCGCGCGAGTACAACTACGCAGAGCTCCTGAAGCGTCCGGAGCTCACCTACTCTGATATCGCGATGCTTGACGATGCGGCGCTCCAGAACGAGCAGGCCGCGGAGCAGGTCAGTATTCAGGCCAAGTACGCCGGTTACATCGATCGTCAGGCCGACGAAATTGCGCGTGTTCAGCGTTATGAATCTCTTCGCCTGCCAGCGGAGTTCGATTATGGGTCTGTTTCCGGACTCTCCAACGAAGTGCGTGACAAGCTAGAGTCTCAGATGCCGGAAACCCTGGGTCGCGCATCACGTATTCCTGGAGTTACACCCGCGGCAATCTCTCTGCTTCTGGTCCACCTGAAACGTCAACAGAATGCGCAGACTCTTGAACCGGCTGCCCAGACCGAAGACGGTAGTGTCGCTCTCGATCAACAGGCGGGTTAATGGCCCTGGAAGAATTGCTTACGCGGGGTGCCGAAACGCTGGGTGTCACGCTTACCGATACACAAGCCGTTCAGTTGCTGGACTATCGGGCGCTTCTCGAGCGCTGGAACCGCCATTACAACCTGACTGCCATTCGCGATCCCGAAGCTATGGTGGTTCGCCATTTGCTGGATTCACTCAGCGTACTGCCGCACCTCGATTTGCCTGATGGTAGTTCCGCCCAACTGATCGATGTCGGTACTGGCGCGGGACTTCCGGGTATGGTGCTGGCCATTGCACGCCCTGATCTCAATATCACCTTGCTCGATAGCAACGGTAAGAAAACGCGTTTCATGGTGCAGGCCAAAATGGAGCTGGATCTTGCGAACGTCGTTGTCGAGCACGCGCGGGTAGAAAATGCTCGCAGCGAGAACGGCTATGATCGCGTGCTGTCGCGAGCCTTTGCCTCGCTCAATGATATGATCGATGGCTGTCACCAGCTTCTGGCTGACGGTGGACGCTATCTCGCCATGAAGGGGCAGTATCCGCAGGAGGAGATCGATGCCGTGCGTCAGAAGAATGCGCACCGAATTTCCAGCATCGAGGTAGAGACTCTGGTGGTTCACGGTCTTGAGGAAGATCGCTGCCTTGTCGTGCTGCAGTAGCCGACGCCGCATCCCTCGAGCCGGCTCTAGAACATCGCAAAGACATAGCTGACACAACGACAGCGATAAACGGGGAAAATCTGTGGCGCGCATCATCGCCATCGCAAATCAGAAAGGTGGGGTCGGTAAGACCACGACCTGCGTAAACCTCGCCGCTTCTTTAGCGGCGATGCAAAAGCGCGTGCTTCTTGTCGATCTCGATCCCCAGGGCAATGCCACCATGGGCAGTGGCGTCGACAAGTATGAAATTGCCCGCAGCGCTTATGACCTTCTCGTTTCCGAAACACCTATCACCGAAGTTGCCGTGCCAGCAGCCGAGAGCGGCTACATGGTGATTCCTGCAAACAGTGATGTGACGGCCGCGGAAGTTGAGCTCATGAGTCTTGAGGGTCGGGAGCGGCGGCTGCGCGGAGCTCTTGGCCGTGTCCAGGCGGATTACGATTTCATCCTTATTGACTGCCCTCCTTCGCTGAACCTGCTGACCCTCAATGGGCTCGTTGCCTCGGATGGCGTCATCATTGCTATGCAATGCGAGTACTTCGCCCTTGAAGGGTTGTCGGCACTTCTCGACACCATCGATCAGGTGCGCTCCAGCGTGAATATCGGCCTCGAGGTCGAAGGTATCCTTCGCACCATGTACGACCCACGGAATAGCCTCACCAACGCCGTGTCAGCGCAGCTTCACGAACACTTTGGTGACAAGGTGTATCGCACGGTGATACCGCGCAACGTTCGATTAGCCGAAGCACCCAGCCACGGTGTGCCTGCCATGCACTACGACAAGTATTCCCGGGGTTCACGTGCCTATATGGCCCTGGCCGGTGAGATCATTCGCCGGGAAGAACGCGATAGCACCACCCACGGAGGTTCTTGATGGCTGCCAAACGACGCAGTCTCGGCAAAGGGCTTGACGCTCTGCTTTCCAGCGGGGCCCGTTTGCCCGAGGCCTCCGCGGCCCAGACCGATAGTGACGAGAAAGGCCTGCTTCGGGATTTGCACCTAGATCTCGTGCAGCGCGGCCAGTATCAGCCACGCCGGGAGTTCAATGCGGAGGCCCTTGAGGAGCTGGCCGACAGCATCAAGGCTCAGGGTGTGATGCAGCCCATTGTTGTCAGACCTATCTCCGGTGACCGTTTTGAAATTATTGCCGGTGAGCGTCGCTGGCGTGCAGCCCAGCAGGCGGGACTCGAGCGCATTCCTGCGCTGGTTCGTGATGTTCCCGATTCTGCAGCCATCGCCATGGCGCTTATCGAGAACATTCAGCGCGAAGACCTGAATCCCGTGGAAGAGGCGGTGGCCCTCGATCGGTTACAGACCGAATTCGAGATGACACAGCAGCAGGTGGCCGATGCTGTCGGCAAGTCCCGCTCAGCAGTGGCGAACCTGCTTCGCCTCAACTCCCTGGCGCCTGAGGTTAAACAGCTCATGGAAACGCGCGCCCTCGAAATGGGTCACGCGCGGTGCTTGGTGACGCTGGAAGCAGATCAACAGAGGCAGATCGCGCGTCAGATCGTGGCCAAAGCGCTGTCGGTGCGGCAGACCGAGGCCCTGGTTAGAAATCTGCAGAAGCCCCAAGTTGCTCAAGCGGACGCAGTTGACCCGGATATTCGACGTCTGGAGACCGAGCTAACCGATAAGTTGGGTGCAGCGGTTAGCATCCAGCACGGTGGTAATGGCAAGGGCAAACTGGTTGTGAAGTACACGAGCCTCGACGAACTCGATGGAATCCTCTCCCATCTGCGCTAGATAAGCGCCAAAAACACCATATCTGGCTTATCGCTCTGCGCCGATCACCACATATGGTGTTTGCGATCGGTATGGTTTCCAAAGCCGCGAAATACGGGTCAAAACGTGACAATGGAAACAATTTTCCCAGGCCACGCAACTACTAGCTAAGCCCCTGTTTCTAAAGCCTTTTTATCGTCCGGCCGCGATTGACGCTGGTTGAACGGTAGCGACGTTACCCCTATAATGCGCGCCGCCAATTTCAGGATGTACTCCGAGTGGCACAACACAGGGTGGGGGAAGAGACTGCTCAGGTCGCGCACAAGACGCCCCCCAGACCGCACTACCTGCGGAGCACCCTGAGCCAAATGACTGCCGTGATGATCGGCGCACCAATCGCATTTTTAGCGTTTGGTGCCTCGTTCATGTGGTCTTTGCTCTGCGGAGCCGCGTGCGCACTGATACCGCACGCCTACTTCGCGTTGCGCATGAGCATGGCGTCACGAGGGAGTGCAGCCGTTGCAGCACGAGCGGGATTAGCCGCTGAGGGGGGCAAGTTTCTTCTCAGTGCAGGCGGATTCGCACTGGTGTTTGCTCTGATTAAACCCGCGCATCCGGGTGCAGTATTTGTCGGTTTCGGCATGCTGTGGGTGGTGCAGATGGTGAGCGCTTTCGCCTTATTGCGAAATTAAGCTGGGCCTTTTTGCTGTATCAGCTGTAAGCGGCTGAATGCGCAGGAGACGGGGCCGGCTGTGAAAGGACTGGTACAAGCCGGCTTTTTACGAAAAGCGTCGCCACGCAAGAGAGCTGCTGAGCACAAATCTGCAAGGCGGTTTCCTGGCGAAACCTTGAAGGTCGATGGCGGTTACGCTCATCGGTGAGTAAAGAATCTTACAGAGATACGAGTACATGGCAGGCGAATCACAGACGATTTCCGAATATATCGTCCACCACCTGACGAATCTCACTTACGGCAAGCTGCCCGGCGGCTACCTCCGCTACGACGGATCCACGGTCCTCGACGGCGGTGTGTGGACGATGGCGCACGGCGGCGACGAAGCAGCTGCCATGGGCTTCAACGCCATCCACGTTGACTCCATGATCTGGTCCATTGGCCTTGGCATCATTTTCTGCTGGCTTTTCCGTTCCATTGCCAAGAAAGCCAGCTCCGGCGTGCCCAGCGGCATGGTCAACGCAGTGGAAATGATCGTTGGCTTTGTCGATAACACGGTTAAAGACACGTTCCACGGCCGCAACCCACTGGTTGCTCCCCTGGCGCTTACGATCTTCGTTTGGGTGTTCCTGATGAACCTCATGGACTTGATCCCTGTGGATCTTATCCCTCACACCCTGATGCTCCTCGGCGTTGAATATCAAAAGATCGTGCCGTCGACAGACCCCAACATCACCATGGGTATGGCTCTGGGGGTCTTCATCCTGATGCTCTACTACTCCATCACGGTGAAAGGCTTCGGCTTTGTGAAAGAGCTGACCATGAACCCCTTCAACCATCCGGTGTTCATCCCCGTGAACCTCTTTATGGAAGTGGTTGGTTTTCTGGCCAAGCCCTTCTCTCTCGGACTGCGTCTCTTCGGCAACATGTACGCAGGCGAGATGATCTTCATTCTGATCGCGGCGCTCTTCAGCGCCGGGATTGTGTGGCTGGTACCCGCTGGCCTCATGCAGATTGGCTGGGCGATTTTCCACATCCTGGTCATCACCCTGCAGGCTTTCATCTTCATGGTGCTGACGATCGTGTATCTCAGCATGGCCCATGAAGACCACTAATTAACGATTACTTTAACTTCTGAACCCAGACGATTCTGGACCTGAATTTTTAGACTTAGACTCTTAGGAGAGAACCATGGAACTGATCTTTGTTGCAGCTGCAATCATGATGGGCCTCGGCGGCCTTGGTGCTGCTATCGGCGTAGGCATGCTGGGCGGCAAGCTCATCGAAGGCTCTGCACGTCAGCCTGAGCTGGCGCCCAAGCTGCAAACGACCTTCTTCCTCGGCGCCGGCCTGGTGGACGCTATCCCCATTATCGGTGTTGGTATTGCGATGTACCTGATCTTCGTTGTTGCACCGAGCGCTGGCGCCTAAGACCTTCCTTTGAAGGTCTCGGAACGAGCTAACTCGTAGCAGGTGCGAGACGATCTCGCCGAAGTTTTTGAGAAAGCTTACGCGCGTAGTAACGCAAGGAGCAGGTAGTGAATATTAATCTTACGCTGATCGGGCAAATGCTGGCGTTCGTCGCCTTTGTCGTGTTCTGCATGAAGTATGTATGGCCGCCGATTCTGGCTGCCATGGCAGAGCGTGAGCAAAAGATTGCGGATGGTCTGGCTGCGGCTGATCGTGCCAGCCACGATCTCGAGCTGGCCCAGGAAAAAGCGGTAGAGCGGCTTAAAGAAGCCAAGACGGAAGCAGCAGGCATCATCGAATCTGCTAACCGTCGCGCTACACAGATTGTTGACGAAGCCAAAGATGCTGCGGTCGCTGAAGCCGACCGCGTGAAGGCAGCTGCCCAGGCTGAAATCGAGCAGGAAACCAACCGTGCGCGGGAACAACTCCGCGGACAGGTTGCTGCTCTTTCTCTTGCCGGCGCAGAGAAGGTACTGGGTGCATCCATCGATGCAGACGCCCACGCCGACATCGTCGACAAGCTTGCCGCTGAACTGTAGGTCGCACTGATGGCAGAGCTAAGCACGTTAGCCCGCCCTTACGCTAAGGCGGCCTTTGAATACGCAGATGCGGAGCATGCGCTCGACGCATGGATGGCAGAGCTCACGGTTCTCGCCGCCGTCGTTGAAGACGATGCCGTAGAAAGTCTGCTTGCCAATCCTGCGCTGACCGCGCAGGCCCAGGGCGAAGCACTGGCCGGCCTTCTTGGTGATGAGCTTGGTGAGAGCCGTGTGCGCTTTGTACATGTGCTTGCCGAAAACCGTCGCCTTGGTCTGGCGCCACATATCCTGCAGCAGTTTGCGCAGCTCAAGGCAGCGCGCGAGCAGTCTGTAGATGTGGAAATGATTTCTGCGTTCGAGGTAGCGCCGGAGGTTCGCGATCGTATCGCGGATGCACTGAGCAAGCGTCTGGAGCGTGAGGTTGTTGTCACGACGGAAACCGACAGCGGTCTGCTGGGTGGGGTCCTGATTCGTGCTGGCGACCTGGTAATTGATGGCAGTGTCCGCGGGCGGCTTAACAAGCTCGCCGAGACCCTGTCGAACTAGTTTTTGAGGAACAGATGATGCAGCAACTGAACCCGTCCGAAATCAGCGATCTGATTCGTCAGCGAATCGATCAGCTGGACGTCAGCAGCGAAGCACGCAACGTCGGTACGATCGTATCCGTAACCGACGGCATTATTCGTATCCACGGCCTGACGGACGTGATGTACGGTGAAATGATTGAGTTCGATGGCGGCGTCTACGGTATGGCGCTGAACCTGGAGCGCGACTCTGTAGGTGCGGTAGTCCTGGGTGACTACAAGAGCCTGGCCGAAGGCCAGTCCTGCCGCTGCACCGGTCGTATCCTGGAAGTCCCGGTTGGTCCGGAGCTTCAGGGACGCGTTGTCGACGCTCTCGGTAATCCCATCGACGGTAAGGGCCCCGTGAATGCGGCCGAAACCGATGCACTTGAGAAAGTTGCTCCCGGCGTTATCGCCCGTCAGTCCGTTGATCAGCCTGTGCAGATTGGTCTGAAGGCTATCGACGCAATGGTCCCGATTGGTCGTGGCCAGCGTGAGCTGATCATTGGTGACCGCCAGGTGGGTAAGACGGCTATCGCCATTGATGCCATCATCAACCAGAAGGGCACCGGCATTAAGTGTATCTATGTTGCCGTTGGCCAGAAGGCATCATCCGTAGCTTCCGTAGTTCGCAAGCTCGAAGAGCACGGCGCTATGGATCACACGATTGTTGTAGCGGCTAACGCTGCGGACCCTGCGGCCATGCAGTTCCTGGCACCGTTTGCCGGCTGCACCATGGGTGAGTATTACCGCGACCGCGGCGAAGACGCTCTGATCATTTACGATGACCTATCCAAGCAGGCCGTGGCCTATCGCCAGATTTCCCTGCTGCTGCGTCGTCCCCCGGGTCGTGAAGCGTATCCCGGTGACGTTTTCTACCTCCACTCGCGTCTCCTCGAGCGTGCTGCTCGCGTAAACGCGGACTACGTAGAGAAGTTCACCGACGGTGCGGTTAAAGGCCAAACCGGTTCACTGACGGCTCTGCCCGTGATTGAAACCCAGGCTGGTGACGTATCCGCATTCGTACCGACCAACGTAATTTCTATTACCGACGGTCAGATCTTCCTCGAGACGGACATGTTCAACGCGGGTGTTCGCCCTGCTATGAACGCAGGTATCTCCGTATCGCGGGTCGGTGGTGCAGCCCAGACCAAGATCATGAAGAAGCTGTCCGGTGGTATTCGTACCGCACTGGCTCAGTACCGCGAACTGGCAGCGTTCTCTCAGTTTGCTTCTGACCTGGACGACGCTACGAAAGCACAGCTTGATCACGGTGAGCGTGTCACGGAACTGATGAAGCAGAAGCAGTACTCACCGCAGAGCATCGCGGAAATGGGTCTGATGCTGTTTGCCGCGAACGAAGGCCATCTTCAGGACGTCGCCGTCGAGAAGATTGGTGACTTTGAAGCAGCTCTGCTGTCCTTTGCGCACGCCGAGTACGGCGATCTCATGAGCAGCACTGCAGAAAGCGGAAACTACGGCGATGACGTCGCAGCCAGCTTCGCAGAGCTCATCGATAAGTTTAAGTCTACGCAGACTTACTAAGCGCCAAGAGCAGCCTTGAGCGAGCGGAGCAAACAGCCTTGAGCAAGCGAAGCAAAACAGCCTTGAGCCAGCGCAGCACAGCAGCCCTGAGCGCATAGAAGAGTAGCCCGGAGAGTCATCGATGGCAGTCGGTAAGGAAATTCGCACCAAGATCTCGAGTATCAAAAGTACTCAGAAGATCACCAGTGCGATGGAAATGGTTGCGGCC